>CAWEVA010000011.1:0-224027 GCA_963812345.1 uncultured Actinomycetota bacterium | reverse complement strand
AGTTGACCGTCGCGTCGATCTGGAGCAGCCCGTTGGTCTCCTCACCCTCGAGCCGGTTGTAGATCACCCTGGCCACCTTGGCGCGGTCCTCGTCGCGGGCAGCCTCCGACTCGACCAGGCTCGCCACGGTCATCAGCTCGGCCGGTGTGTAGCCCAGCTCGGAGGCCGCCGACTCGAGGTCTGCCTCGGCCGCGGCCTGCTCCCAGCGGTCGACCATCATGGTGAGGATGCTCTTCGGCGTCTCCTTCGGGCCGAAGTCGTAGGTGGAGGGGAACAGATAGCCCTCGGGGTTGCCCTCCGCGTAGCCGGGCAGCCCCAGCGCCTCGGGATCGTCGAGGACCTTCTCGAACTGCGCCTGCCCGTAGTCGGTGTGGTCGGCCAGGATCGCGGTGATGTCCTCGACCCGCAGGCCCTCGGGGATGGTCACGGTGTTCTTCAGGATGTTGTCGGGATCGATCAGGATCCCCAGGGCATCCTCGGCGGCCATCTGCTTCTTCATCTTGTAGGCGCCGACCTGGATGCTCGTGGACTTGGGCTCTCCGGCCGCCGCGTCGGTGAACGCCTCGACCGACGCGACCACGCCGTCCGCCTTGAGGCCGCGCCCCATGGCAGCCACGCTGTCGCCCTCCTGCACCTGAAAGACCACGGCGCCCTGCCCGGGACCCGCGAAGTCCTCGGGGGCGGAGAAGCGGTCCGCGAGGGCGTCGACGCCCCGGGTCGCGACGAAGTACACCCCGCCCACGACCACGATCAGCGAGACGAGGACCGCAAGGCAGCCCGGGAGGCGGCTTCGCTTGCGGCGTCGGCGGCCACGCGGGACGGGGTGGTCGTGGTCAAACCCGACGATCGGGTCGTCAGTCATCGGTCTCCTCGACGATCTCTCCGGGCGGATCCCCGGTCGTGCGCTCGCGGTCCAGTGCCTGCTGCAAGATCAGCACGGCCGCGGCCTGGTCGACCACCGCCCGTCGCTTCCCCCCCTTGCGCCCCCGGTCGCGCAGCATAGCCTCCGCGGAAATCGTGGTCAGCCGCTCGTCGTACAGGCGCACCGGGATCGGCGCGATCCGGCGTACCAGAGCGGCCGCGAACTCACGCACCTTCGCCGCGGCCGGACCCTCGCCGCCGGACAGCGACCGCGGCAGGCCGACGATCACCTCGATCGCGCCCTCCTCGTCGGCCAGCGCCGCGATCCTGGCCAGGTCGCCACGGCCCCGACGCACGGTCTCCACCGGCGTCGCCAGGACCCCGGACGGGTCGCTGCGGGCGACACCGATCCGGGCGTCCCCGGGATCGAGCCCGAGGCGTACGCCGGAGCGCATCAGCCGCCCGTGGCCCGGGCGACCTCGGTGCGCACCAGGCCCAGCGCCTCGTCGATCCGCGACGGGTCGCTCCCGCCGCCCTGGGCGAGGTCGTCCTTGCCACCGCCGCGGCCGCCGACCACCGGCCCGATGGCGCGGACCAGCTCGTTGGCGCTCAGGCCTCGGTCGCGCGCCGCGTCGTTCACCGCCGCCACGACCGAGACCTTGCCGGACTCCGTGGCCGATGATGACCACGGCTCCGGGCTCCCCGGCAGGCAGCCGTCCGCGCACGTCCAGCGCCAGGGTGCGTACGTCGCCTCCCCCGGCGCCGTCGGCGCGGTGGGCGACGAGGTGGACCCCGCCGACGTTCTCCGCCTCGGCTGCCAGGGCGGCTCCGCCGGCCAGCAGCTGGCCCACCCGGACCTTCTCGATCTCCTTCTCGGCGGCACGCAGCTTCTCGACGATGCTGTTGACCCGCTCGGGCAGCTCCTCAGGCCGCACCTTGAGCGCCTCGGACAGCTGGGCGACGAGCACGTGCTCCCGGGCCAGGAAGCGGTAGGCGTCGCCACCGACCAGGGCCTCCACCCGGCGCACGCCGGACCCGATCGACGACTCACCGAGGAGCTTGATCACGCCGAGCTGGCCCGAGCGGCCGGCGTGGGTGCCGCCGCACAGCTCACGGGCCCAGTCGCCGACGGAGATGACGCGGACCTCGTCGCCGTACTTCTCGCCGAACAGGGCCATGGCACCGGACTTCACCGCCTCGTCCTGGCTCATGATCTCCGCGTGCACGGAGAGGTCGGCCAGCACCAGGTCGTTGACCCGGGCCTCGACGTCGGTCATGACCGAGGCCGGCACGGCGCCGAGCGCGGCGAAGTCGAACCGGAACCGACCGGGCGAGTTCTCCGAGCCGGCCTGGGTGGCGGTGTCGCCGAGGGCCTCGCGGAACGCCTTGTGCACCATGTGGGTGGCGGTGTGCGACCGCGAGATCGACTTGCGCCGCTCGACGTCGACCACGGAGTGCGCCCCGACGCCGACCGAGACCTCGCCCGACACCACCAGCGCCCGGTGCACGATCAGGCCGGTGACCGGCGACTGGACGTCGCGGATCTCCAGCCGCGCGCCGTTCTCGAGCTCGATCACGCCCTGGTCGGCGAGCTGGCCGCCGCCCTCCGCGTAGAACGGGGTCCGGTCGAGCACGAGCTCGACCTCGTCGCCCTCCCGGGCGGACTGGACGACGCCGCCGCCGGAGACGATGCCGCGGACGGCCCCCTCGGTGACGATCTCGGAGTAGCCGGTGAACTCGACCGGCCGGTCGAGGGAGTCGGCGACCTCGCGGTAGGCGGTGGCATCGCGGTGAGCGCCCTTCTTGGACGCGGCGTCCGCCTTGGCGCGGTCCCGCTGCTCGGCCATCAGCCGGCGGAACTCGACCTCGTCCACGGAGAGACCCTGCTCGGCGGCCATCTCCAGCGTCAGGTCGATCGGGAAGCCGTAGGTGTCGTGGAGCGAGAAGGCCTTGGCCCCCGAGAGCTCCGAGCCCCCGGTCTGCTTCACCTCGGTGGTCGCGAGGTCGAAGATCGCCGTGCCCGCCCGCAGCGTCTGCCGGAAGGCCTCCTCCTCGGCATAGGCGACGCTCGAGATCCGCTCCCAGTCGCGGTGCAGCTCGGTGTAGGTCTCCCCCATCCGGTCGCGGCTGATCGGGAACAGCTCGGGCAGCGACGGGTCGTCGTACCCGAGCAGCCGCATGGAGCGTACGGCGCGGCGCAGCAGGCGACGCAGGACGTAGCCGCGGCTCTCGTTGCCGGGGGTGACCCCGTCGCCGATGAGCATCATCGAGCTGCGGATGTGGTCGGCCACGACCCGGAACCGGATGTCGTCCTCGTGGTCGGCGCCGTACCGACGTCCGGTGAGCTCCTGGGCCTTCTCGATGACCGGGAACATCACGTCGATCTCGTACATGTTCGCCTTGCCCTGCAGGAGGTAGGCGACCCGCTCGAGGCCCATGCCGGTGTCGATGTTCTTCTTCGGCAGCGAGCCGGCGATGTCGAAGTCCGACTTGGACCGGACAGCGCTCAGCTCGTCCTGCATGAAGACGAGGTTCCAGATCTCGAGGTAGCGGTCCTCGAGCTTGGGGGGCATGTCGGTGCGCGTCGTCGTCTCGAACTCGCCGTCGGGGCCGTAGTCGGGCCCCCGGTCGTAGAGGATCTCCGAGCAGGGTCCCCCGGGCCCGGGCACGCCCATGGACCAGTAGTTCTCCTTCGGGCCGAGCCGGATGATCCGCTCGTCCGGCAGCCCGGTGACCTTCTTCCACAGCTCCAGCGCCTCGTCGTCGCCGTGCAGGATCGACGGCCACAGCCGGCTCTCCTCGAGGCCGAAGCCACCGTCGGCGACCGGCTTGGTGACCAGCTCCCAGCCGAGCTCGATCGCGCCTTCCTTGAAGTAGTCACCGAAGGAGAAGTTGCCGCACATCTCGAAGAACGTGCCGTGCCGGGTGGTCCGGCCGACGTCCTCGATGTCAGGCGTGCGGACGCACTTCTGGACACTCACCGCACGGTCGTACGGCGCGCTCTCCTGGCCGAGGAAGTACGGCTTGAAGGGCACCATGCCGGCGTTGACGAACAGCAGGTTGGGGTCGTCGAGCAGCAACGAGGCCGAGGGCACCGCCTGGTGGCCGCCCCACTTCGAGCTGTTCTCGAAGTGCGCGACGAACCGTCGGCGGATCTCCGCGGTGTCCATCAGCTGCTGCCTTCCTCTCGTCGGTGCCGGCCAGCGCCGAGCTCGGGGGTTCCATGAGGCACGAGGCCGAGCTGGTGACGCAACTCGGTTTCCTTCTCCACCCGGCCCGCGGCGACCTCGTCGCGGAACATCCGGGCACCGACCGCGAGGCCGCCGAGGCGGTCGCGCAGCCCGTCGGCGGTGAAGGCCTCGGCGGCGCGGCGGCCACGGACCATCGCGTAGACGCCCGCACCCGCTCCGGCCACGAACCAGAGGGACCTGTTCACTACGCGGCGTCTCCCTCGTCGTGGCGCTCGTCCGGGCGCTCGGTCCTCGTGCCCGGCGAGGTCGGCCCGCTCGCGGGCACGGAACTCGCGCAGGGCCGCCTTGAGGTCGGCTCGGCGCTGCTTGCGGGCGCGCTGGACCTCGCGCTTGATCTCGAAACGGATCCGGTTGCGGGCCTCCGGCGCCAACGCGCGGCGCAGGCCGTGGGCCAGGCCCGCGGCCTTGATCGCGGACTCGCGGGCGACGATGTCGGCGAAGAGCTTCCCGTCGATCCGGCCGACCACCGGGATCGCGGTCGGGGTCCGGCTCGTCATCGCCGAGGTGGGTGATCACGTAGCTCTGCGGGTCATCGCCCCGGTCGAGCCGCGCGCCAGCGACTCCTCGACGAGGGCGAGGCGATCGGCGAGAGCCTGGGCCTCGGCGCGCGCGGCGGCCAGCTCGGTGCGGGAGCGTGCTGCGGCGCGGCGCGCCAGCAGGACGAGGACCAGCAGCGCCAGCGCGAGGGCGCACACCTGCCAGCACCCAGACCTGTTCGGAGCTCACCTGCCCGACCCTATAACCCCCGACTTCCCGCTGACTGGACGGCTGTGCGGGCTCCGTCAGGAGTAGCCAGCCCACAGTCGCTGAGGCTCCATTCCGCCGCTCCGCAGGCCGATCGGCACGGTCCTGGGGCAGGAACGCGCGTGTCAGGCTGGAGCCGTGGACATGAACGAGTTTGACCAGATCGCGTCGTCGCTCCCCCTGGTCCGGCAGGCTCGCGGCAGCGGTCTTCTGCGCTGGCAGTGCAAGGGGCGACTCATCGCGCGACAGCTCGACGGCAACCAGATCGTGATCCGATCATCGTTCGACACCCGCGACGTACTGCTCCACCAATTTCCTGAGACGTTTTCCGTGCCGAGACGGTTCGAGAAGCACATGATGGTCGTCGCTGACTTGGCGAACGGCGACGAGGATGCCATCGAGGATGCAGTGACGTCGGCATGGCGGCTGCAGACCGAGGACGACTTGAACCGGCGCTGGCGCCCACTGCCCGATGCCCTCAATGGCACGACCGATCGGATCGCAGCATGGTCGGGCGAGCGCAGCCGCCCTCAACGCGGCATGAGCGGTCACGTCTGCAGTACTGACAGCGCCCTGAGCGGATTGTCGTCGTCAGGCGATGTGCTGACATCCGGGCCGCAGGTTGAGTCTTCCTACTCACGACGCCGGCCGGGAGCCCACTCACAGTTGAGGAACCAGGACGTCATCCGGCACCAGCCTGCCGGCGAAGAAGGCGTTCGTCACCATGAGGGGGAAGCCATGTCACGCCGTTCATCTGTGCTGCTCGCCGCAGCGCTTGCGCTGCCGTTTTCCGCACTGACCGTTCCGACCGCAGCCTCCGCAACTGCGCAGCCCGTCTCACGTGTCGTGCTCGATGATCCCGCCGGAGATGTGTGGGCCATCGAAGAGGGCGAGAACGCCGAGTGGGTCTCCGCCGGCGACGTCCCGAACGCCGACGTCGTCCGGGCAGTGGTCCGCCACGGTCGCCGCAACGTCGTGGTGAGGATGACCTTCACCAACCTGCGCCGAGTCGAACCACAGCACTACACAGCCATGATCATCACTCCCCGTCAACTGCGAGCGGTCTTCGTGTCCGCCGGCCCGTGACGGTGGGGCGGACGCCACCAACTGGTGAACGGCAACTTCGGCAACGTGAAGTGCCCCAGGCTCAGCCACCGCATCGACTACAACGCCGAGCAGGTCACCATGACGATCCCCCGCGGCTGCCTCGGTCGACCCAGCTGGGTCCAAGTCGACATGTCGAACGTCATTTTCCGCGGCAAGACCGAGGCAGACTTCCAGGAGATCACCGACAACCCGCATTCAGCAGACCCCGCCAGCTCGTTGACGAGGCGCCTGTATCTCCCGACCAGCTGAACGCTCTCACCATTCGAGTGCCTCTGACCGATCCGCAGGCGGCAGCCGGGTCGGAGAACTAATCTCACGTCAGGAGGACCCGCATGGACGAAGGCACTGACGTCGGCGGGCGCAGCCGGTCAGGGGCTGCACCAGTCGACTCGGCCTGCGCAGCATGCGGAGGGAACGTGCGGCTACATCTGCCCAACCGCACCACACACGGCCCTCAGGGCAGCGCGGGCACCATCACATACGCCGACACAGACATCGCCGTATGGGACTGCCCGGCCTGCGGATCCACGAACGCCGACGCCCTTCGTGAGTGAACCCCCACGCACCCCGCGACAGCGGCAAACGGCTTGTGCAAGGCGCTGGCTGCGGCATGAGCGGTCAGCTACGCCGTACTGACAGCGGCATGAGCGGTCACGCTGTGCCGTCAGAGGGTCCCGGAAGCCCGATCCACGTTCGGGTCACGCTCCGCGTGACGATTACGTTGACGGGTTTCTAGAGCGTGGGCCTAGTGCCGTAACTGAATGGCGCCCTGCTTGGCGGCAGTCATGAGTGGTTGCCCAGTCGTCGCCGCACCACACGCCGCCGCAGGGTGGGCGAGGCCACCACCTCGTAACCGGCCTCGAGGAAGACCTGCACCAGCCCGACCGAGGCCTCGTCCCAGATCACGGTCTTGCCCGGCGGCGGCTCGATCGGGTAGCCCTCCAGGACGCGGGCGCCGACCTGCTCGCCGTACTCGACGGTGGCGGCGGCGAGCTCGTAGGTCAGCCCCGACTGGCGCCGGCCCTTGCGCACGACGAAACACGTGACAGACCAGACGCCCTCCAGCTCGGGGTCCATCCGCATCCACGCCTGCTTGCGGGTCCACAGCCTGGGGTAATTCTCCCGCGGCTCGACCGCGACCCAGCCGGCCGCCTGGCCGTCGACGTACCCGATCAGCCCAGACGTCGGTCCGGCGGTGCCGCAGGCGGTTTGCTCCAGCAGCGCGGCGTCCCTCTGCTCCTGGGTGGTGTCGCGCCAGATCCAGCCGGGCACCTTCAGCGCTTGGCAACGGCACTTGTGGGCGCCCCCGTGGCGAAGACCGCCTCGACGTCCTCTCTCGCTGCTTGGTTGGCCGGGAGCCAGGTGAAATCGGGCATGCGACCACCCTAGGTGCCAGCCGGACGCTTTGAAGCCAATCGGATCCCGGACGAAGGGCGGTGCGGTTCGGGCGCACGCTCATCGGCTAGATGAGTGCGCCGGTCGGATCAACCGCGCACGACCGATGAAAGCGAGATCGCATTCGAGATGTTGTCCACAGCCCGGGCTGCTGAGCGTGGATTCGTGGTAGGAATGTCGGTGGCCACTGCTTGAGTTGACCCATGACCACAGCGACCGCCACCGGGCTCCCGGAGACTCCGGCCGGGCTGCTGGCGTTCGCCCGGTCCCGGCGCGAGGCCGCCGACCGGATGGAGGCCGACCTCCTCCAGGCCGCGGTCGAGTGGGCGCTGCTCCACCCGGCGCGTAGCGAGGGCGACGAGGCGGGGTTCACGCTGCCGGGCTCCGAGCACGTCGAGCCCATCGCGGGCCAGGGCTGCCCGGCGGTGTCGGAGTTCTGCATTGCCGAGTTCGGTGCCGTGGTCGGCCTGTCCACAGTCTCGGCCAAGCACTACCTCGGCCAGGCCCTCGAGCTGGCGCATCGCCTGCCCCGGCTGTGGCGCCGGGTCCAGGCCGGCCACTGCCCAGCGTGGAAGGCCCGGCGGATCGCCGAGACCACCATCCACGCTGACCTCGCGCCCGGAGGCCGCCGCGTACGTCGACCGCCACGTCGCGCCGTTCGCGCACAGGATGGGCACCGCCGCGGTCGACCGACTCGTCGACGAGGCCATCGCCCGGTTCCACCCCGACCGCGCGGCCGCCGCCGCCCGGGATGCCCAGGACGCCCGGCACGTCACCATCGAGGACGACCAGGTCTCCTTCCACGGCACCATGCGTATCGAGGCCGAGCTCGACCTCGCCGACGCCCTCGACTTCCGCGACGCGGTTGCCCGCGGCGCCAAGGCTCCGCGAGCAGCTCGGCTCGGAGGAGTCCCTGGACGCCCGCCGGGCCAAGGCCGTCGGCGACATGGCCCGCCATCAGCTCGCGCTCGACCTCGCCCCCGGCGACGACACCGGCCACCGCGGCCCAGCCACCTCCACCAGCCGCCGGCCCTCCCGGCGGCCCGGGAGGTCGTGCTCTACGTCCACCTCGCCGACGCTGCCCTCCACGCCCACGGGCTCGCACCCGGCTCGCTGGACCCCATCGCGACGGTCGAGAACGGCCACCACCTCGCCCTCCTCGACCAGATCAAGGCCTGGTGCGCAGACGCCCACACCCGCGTCACCGTCAAGCCCGTCATCGACCTCGATGAGCGCATCTGGGCACCCGGCTACGACATCCCCGACCGACTCCGCGAGCAGATCGTCCTCAGGGACAAGACCTGCGTGTTCCCGCGATGCACCAGGTCAGCCCGACGCTGCGACATCGACCATGTCATCCCCTACGACCGCACCGACCCGGCTGCCGGCGGGCAGACCGCGTCCGACAACCTCGCTCCCCTCTGTCGCAGGCACCATCGGCTCAAGACGCACGGACGATGGCGCTACCGGATGACCAGCCTCGGGGTCTTCGAGTGGACCTCAACCCACGGTTACCGGTTCCGCCGCGACCAAACCGGCACGACAGCCGACCCCGACCCACCCGACCAGTAGCCACCCCGCCCCCGGCACCCCGCCGAGACCGTCCCCCGGCACCACGGATGGTCACGCGGGGCCGCAGCCATCTCCGGTGCGGCGGGATCCGTCCGCGCTTCCCCGCGCGGGCCATCGGCGCTGGCGGCGTCGATGGCCGCCCGCAGCTGCCGCTGCACGACCAGCTCCTCGAGGAACGATGCCGCATCCGCACCGCGAGCGGCGCCGACGCCTGCGCCGCGGTCGGGCAGGGCCGACGGCGCCGTCAACGGCGCCTCCATCCAGGCTCGGGGGTGCTCATCAGCGCCGGGCAACGGCGAGGTAACGATTAGTTCACGACCCATGCTCTCACCTGGCCCGACAGTGGCTAACGTCACGTCGCCGGTCTAGGTTGTCCTGCGGTGCGTGCACCAAGAGGACGGCAGCGCTCTTCCGCGTTTGCGTCCGCGTGTCCATTCAACTGGAGGAAATCCATGAGGCGAACTAAGAGTTGGCTCCCGATCACAGCGGTCTCACTCGCTTTGGTCGTGGCGGGCTGTGGCGGTGGCGACGGGGATAGTGAGGGGGATCCACCCGCCGACCAGCAAGGCGGTAGCTTCAGCGTTTCCAGCAGCGAGCCTGAGGCCTTCGCCCCGACGAGCGCCTGCTACTCGTCGGACTGCTCGCAGATCATCAACCAGGTCTTGACCAGCCTGCTGCAGCGTCGACCCGGAGACCCAGGAGCAGCAGCTTCAACGATGGCCGAGTCGATCGAGTCCGAGGACGGCCAGAACTGGACGATCAAGCTCAAGGACGGCTTCACCTTCCACAACGGTGAGCCGGTCAACGCCGCAGTCCTACATCACGCGTGGAACTACACCGCGTACGCGCCGAACGCCACGCAGCTCGGCTTCTTCTTCGCCAAGGTCGAGGGCTACGACGACCTGCAGGGCGAGAAGCCGAAGGCCAAGGAGATGTCCGGCCTGAAGATGGTCGACGACCTCACCTTCACGGTCACGCTGACCGAGCCGTTCTCGCAGTTCCCGCCCACGCTCGGCTACTCGCCGGCGTTCTTCGCCGATGGCCAAGGCGTGCCTGGACGACATCAAGGCCTGCAACGAGCAGCCGATCGGCAACGGCCCCTACAAGATCGACGAGCAGTGGAAGCACAACAGTCGATCACGCGTCGAGAAGTACGCCGGACTACCCGGACGAGGCGACCGCGGCAACGCCGACAAGATCGAGTTCAAGATCTACGCCGACCTGAGCACGGCCTACCCGGACTTCCAGGCCGGCGAGCTCGACGTCGTGACCAGCCCGACCCGGCGCAGGTCCCGCAGGCGCCAGGCGCGCAGTACGGCGACCAGCTGCTCCAGGTCGGACAGCGGTTCGTTCACCTACGTCGGCTTCCCGTTCTACGACAGGACGACTTCAAGGACATGCGTATCCGTCAGGCCCTCTCGATGGCGATCGACCGCCAGGCGATCATCGACGCGGTCTTCAACGGCCGCTTCACCCCGGCGCAGCGACGTGATCTCGCCGTTCGTCCGGGCTACCGTGACGACGCCTGCGAGTACTGCAAGCTACGACCCGGAGCAGGCCAAGGCGCTCTACGACGAGGCCGGTGGCTCGACGGGCGACAAGATCAAGCATCTGGTTCAACAACGACGGTGGCCACGAGGAGTGGCTCACAGGCCGTGGCGACCAGCTCAAGGCCGACCTCGGCATCGACTACGAGCTCGAGGTCGCAGCCGTTCACGCCGTACCTGGAGACCGCTCGAGCAAGCAGGGACGTCGACCGGCCCGTTCCGCCTCGGCTGGGTGCCCGGACTACCCGGTCGTCGAGACCTACCTCGAGCCGCTGTACGGCACGGGCGGCTCGAGCTACGGAACTCCGGCTACGGCAACCCCGGAGTTCGACGACGCTGATCAAGGAGGGTGACGCGCGCCGACGCATGAGGAGGCGATCGCGATCTACCAGCAGGCCGAGGACCTCGTGCTCGAGGACCTGCCGGTCATCCCGCTGTGGTTCGGCAAGACGTTCGGTCATCGTACCAGCGAGAACGTGCAGACAACGTCGTCGGTACAACCCGATCTCGACGCAGCTGCTGACTGACCGAGATCACGGTCGCCAGCTGAAGGCACGATCAGCACCGCGTGCAGGCCCGGCTGTACCGTCGGGCCCGCACGCGGCGGCAGCACGGTGCGTGGTCCAGCACCCCGAGGCCGTGAGGCACGCCTCGTTCGCGTCGAAGGGACGGCGCATGGGGCGCTACGTCATCCGACGGCTGCTCCAGTTCATCCCGAGTGTGCTGGGCACGATGCTTCCTGCTGCACTACCTGCACGTCGCTGGCGTTCCAGCTCAGCGGCAACCCGGTCCGCGCGCTGTTCGGCGACCGGCAACCGCCGCCGGAGACGCTCGACGGCGATCACGCCGGGCGCTTCGGGCTGCGACGACCCCTGCCTGGACGCAGACGGGCAACCCCTGCGTCGGGCTGTTCTTCGACCGGCTGCGGCATCTGTACCTGCAGTTCGACTTCGGGGTCGACTTCAGCCAGCAGCCGGTCACCGGACCTGATCGTCCGACGCGCTCCCGTTCACGCTGCGACTCGCGCTCATCGCGCTCATCTTCGAGGTCGTCGTCGGCATCGCCGCCGGCGTCCTCGCCGGCCTGCGCGGCGGCAGCTTCGCCGACTACCTCGTGAGGATCTCGCACCGTGCTGCGTGATCTCGGTCCCGATCTTCGTGCTCGGCGTCGCTCGTCGCAGATCTTCGTCGGCGTCTACAGTCGGCAACTGGCTGCGGGATCGCTGGGGCGCCGGACTGGCTCCAGGCGATGTTCTCGTCTCGCTTCAAGGCCGACTATCCCTGGGCGAGCCTGATCATGCCCGGCTTGGTGCTGGCGCCACTGTCGCTGGCGACCATCGCCCGGCTGACCCGGACCAGCCTGATGGAGAACCTGCGCGCCGACTACGTGCGCACCGCCAGGGCCAAGGGCCTGCAGCCAGGCGCGGTCGTCGGCGTGCACGTGCTGCGCAACTCGCTGATCCCGGTGGTCACCTTCCTCGGCGTCGACCTCGGCGCGCTGATGGGCGGCGCGATCGTCACCGAGGGCATCTTCAACATCCCCGGCGTCGGCGGCTCGATCGTTCCAGGCGCATCCGCACCGGGAGACGCCAGTCGTGGTCGGCTTCGTCACCATGCTGGTGTGGTCTTCCTGGTCGCCAACCTGCTCGTCGACCTGCTGTACGCCGTGCTCGACCCGAGGATCCGCTATGAGTGACACCGTGCCGCGACGATCCGCGACCGACCGCGACGGTCGCGCCACGCACGCCGGCGAGCGGCCAGCCTGGCGAGCCGTGGACGCGACGCGCCGGCCTCCGGGCAGCGACGCTGCCGATCGCCGGCTGACGCTCGCGCTGCTCGCTGGTCTTCGTGGTCGCTGCATCGCTCGCTGGTCGTCGGCTGTCGATGGCGCTCGTTCCCGCGGCTGTGGACCAGCGCGGACCCCGGACTGCCTGCGACGCGACGTCCAGCACGGATCGCGCCCAGCGCGGAGCACATCTTCGGCTTCGACTTCCAGGGCTGCGACGTCTACGCCCGCACGATCTACGGCGCCCGGCCGTCGCTCGCTGATCGCGGTCGCTCGCCACGCTCGGGATCGTCGCTGATCGGCGGGCTGCTCGGCCTGCTCGCCGGCTTCTTCGGCGGCTGGGTCGACGCGCTCTCTCCCGGGTCATCGACATCTTCTTCGGCGCTCCCGTTCCTGCTCGGCGCGCATCGTCTTCCTGGCCGCTGCTGCCAGGACCGCAGAGCATCTGGGCGCGTGATCCTCGTGCTGGTCGTCCTCGGCTGGACCGCCGATGGCCCGGATCATGCGGTCAGCGTGATCTCGGCGAAGAACCAGGACTACGTGCAGGCGGCGCGGGTGCTGGGCGCGGCGAACGGCCGGATCATGTTCCGGCACATCCTGCCCAACGCGCTCGCGCCGGTCATCGTGGTCGCCACGATCGCGCTCGGCGCGCTTCATCGCCGCCGAGGCGACGCTGTCGTTCCTCGGCGTCGGGCTGCAGCCGCCGGCGATCTCCTGGGGCATCGACGATCGCCGCAGCGCCAGGACTACATCCGCGAGGCGCCCGCACCTGCTGCTCTTCCCGTGCGCCGTCCTGGTCGTCACCGTGCTGGCCTTCATCATGCTCGGCGACGCGCTCCGCGACGCCTTCGACCCGAAGCTGCGGTGAGGTGCCATGACCGACGACCGAAGTGACCGCCAGCGATCGACGCCGTGCCCGGACGCTCGACCACCGGCGCGCCGCTGCTCGAGGTCGAGGACCTGCACGTCGAGTTCCGCACCCGCGACGGCGTCGCCCAGGCCGTCAACGGCGTCAGCTTCACCGTGACGCCGGGCGAGACGCTGGCCGTCCTCGGCGAGTCCGGCTCCGGCAAGTCGCGTGACCGCCCAGGCGATCATGGGCATCCTCGACACGCCGCCGGCGTACGATCACCGGCGGCGAGATCCGCTACCGCGGCGTGGACCTGCTCAAGCTGCCCGAGGAGCAGCGCCGCAAGGTCCGCGGCCAACGAGATCGCGATGATCTTCCAGGACGCGCTGTCCGCGCTGAACCCGGTCTTCACCGTCGGCTTCCAGATCGGCGAGCTGTTCCGCAAGCACCGCGGGCATGTCCCGGCAGGACGCCAAGCAGCGCGGCGATCGAGCTGCTGGACCTGGTCAGGATCCCGGCCGCGCAGCAGCGGGTCGAGCGACTACCCGCACCAGTTCTCCGGCGGCATGCGCCAGCGCGTGATGATCGCGATGGCGCTGGCGCTGGACCCGGAGGTGCTGATCGCCGACGAGCCGACCACCGCGCTCGACGTGACGGTGCAGGCGCAGATCATGGACCTGCTCGCCGAGCTGCAGCGCGAGCGCAACATGGGCCTGATCCTGATCACCCACGACCTGGGCGTGGTCGCCGACGTCGCCGACCGGATCGCGGTCATGTACGCCGGCCGGATCGTCGAGGAGGCCGACGGTCTACGACATCTACGCCACGCCCGGCGCACCCGTACACCAAGGCGCTGCTGGAGTCGATCCCGCGGCTCGACCTGAAGGGCCAGGAGCTCAACGCATCAAGGGCCTGCCGCCGAACCTGACGCGGCATCCCGCCGGGCTGCGCGTTCCACCCGCGCTGCCGCTACGCCCAGGACGTCTGCCGGGCCGACGCGCCGCCGCCGCTGCTACGACGTCGGCGCCGGCCGCGCCAGCGCCTGCCACTTCTGGAAGGAGGTGCTCGGCGCATGAGCTGACGTCGATCCTGCGAGATCCGACGACCTGGTCAAGCACTTCCCGCTCACCCAGGGCATCCTGTTCAAGAAGACAGATCGGCGCGGTCAAGGCCGTCGACGGCGTCACCTTCGACCTGCACCGCGGCGAGACGCTCGGCATCGTCGGCGAGTCCGGCTGCGGCAAGTCCACGCTGGCCAAGCTGCTGATGCGGCCTGGAGACAGCCGACCGTCGGGCTCGATCATGCGTGCGAGGGCGAGGACATCGTCCAGGCTCGACGGCGGCCGAGCTGCGACGCGCTGCGCCGCAACATCCAGATGGTGATGCAGGACCCGTACACCTCGCTGAACCCGCGGATGACCGTCGGCGACATCATCGGCGAGCCGTTCGAGATCCACCCCGAGGTCGCGCCGCAAGGGCGACCGGCGGCGCGGGTGCAGGAGCTGCTCGACGCTGGTCGGCCTCAACCCCGAGCACATCAACCGCTACCCGCACCAGTTCTCCGGCGGCCAGCGCCAGCGCATCGGCATCGCCCGGGCGCTCGCCCTGCAGCCCGGAGATCATCGTCTGCGACGAGCCGGTCTCCGCGCTCGACGTGTCGATCCAGGCCCAGGTCATCAACCTGCTGGAGCAGCTGCAGAACGAGCTCGGCCTGTCGTACATCTTCATCGCGCACGACCTGTCGGTGGTGCGGCACATCTCCGACCGGGTCGCGGTGATGTACCTCGGCAAGATCGTCGAGATCGGCACCGACGACGAGATCTACGAGCGCCCGACCCACCCGTACACCCAGGCGCTGCTGTCGGCGGTGCCGGTGCCCGACCCGACGCTGCGCGGGCACGCGCGACCAGATCGTGCTCGAGGGCGACGTGCCCGTCGCCGGCCAACCCGCCGTCGGGCTGCCGGTTCCGCACCCGCTGCTGGAAGGCGCAGGACGATCTGCGCCGAGGAGGAGCCCGCGCTGGTGGACCGGGAGCGCTCGGCCCACCCGAGCGCCTGCCACTTCGCGGAGGTGCGCGACGTCATCCACGCCATTCACTAGGTCTGTCGACACATCCGGTCGCCCAAGGGTCAGCGCCCCCGGATCAACCGCCGGATGCGCTCCCAGCGCTCCTTCACGGCCGCTTCCGAGCCCAGCGCCGTCGGCTGGTAGTACGTCGCGTCGGCGACCACGTCCGGGGCGTACTGCTGCTCCGCGATGCCGTAGGGCTCGTCGTGGCTGTAGCGGTACCCCTTGCCGTGGCCGAGCTTCTTCGACCCTCCGTAGTGGGCGTCACGCAGGTGCGGTGGGACCGGCCCGATCTTCCCCGCGCGGACATCGGCACTGGCGGCGTCGATGGCCCTGGTCACGGCGTTGGACTTGGGGGCGACCGACAGGGCGATGGTCGCCTGCGCGAGGTTGAGCCGTGCCTCCGGCAGGCCGATCAGCTGCACCGCTTGGGCGGCGGCCACCGCCGTCGGCAGCGCGGTGGGGTCGGCCAGGCCGATGTCCTCGCTGGCGAGGATCACCAGTCGCCGGGCGATGAAGCGCGGGTCCTCGCCGGCCTCGATCATCCGGGCCAGGTAGTGCACGGCGGCGTCGGCGTCGGAGCCGCGGATCGACTTGATGAAGGCACTGGTGACGTCGTAGTGCTGGTCGCCCTGGCGGTCGTAGCGCACCGCCGCCTGGTCGACCGCCGTCTCCGCGGTGGCCAGGTCGATGGACTCCGCCCCCTTGGCCGCGGCCGCGGCGGCCGATGCTTCGAGGTAGGTCAGCGAGCGGCGGGCGTCACCCCCCGCGAGTCGCACCAGGTGCTCCCGCGCATCCTCGTCCAGGGCGATCGACCCGGCGAGGCCGCGTTCGTCGGCCAGCGCCTGCTCCAGCACGGTGCGTACGTCGTCGTCGGTCAGCGGCTCCAGCCGCAGCAGGAGACTCCGGGACAGCAGCGGCGAGATGACCGAGAAGAACGGGTTCTCCGTCGTGGCGGCGACGAGGGTGACCCAGCGGTTCTCCACGCCGGGCAGCAGGGCGTCCTGCTGGGCCTTGGAGAACCGGTGCACCTCGTCGACGAACAGCACCGTCTCCCGCCCTCCGGCGACGAGCTCGGCCCGGGCCGCGTCGATGGCCGCCCGTACCTCCTTCACCCCGGCGGCCACGGCCGAGACCTCCACGAACCGGCGGTTGGTCTGCTGGCTCAGGATCGCGGCGATGGTCGTCTTGCCGGTCCCCGGCGGCCCCCAGAGCAGCAGGGACATCGACCGGTCGCCCTCGATCAGCTGGTGGAGAGGGGCGCCCTCCGCCCGCAGCTGCCGCTGCCCGACCAGCTCCTCGAGCGAGCGTGGCCGCATCCGCACCGCGAGCGGCGTCGAGGCGTGCGGCGCGGTCGACAGTGAGCCACCGCCGCCCCGGCCGGACGGCACCGGCGTCGAAGAGTCCCTCCACATCCGTCACCGTAGGTGATCGGTGACGGTCAGGCCCGCACCATCTTCTGGGACTTGACGTCGTACCACTCGTCCTCGTACCCCGGGCCCATGGGCAGCTCCGTCGGAGTCGTGCCGGACGCCGGCGAGCCCTGGTGGTCGACCCCGAGGAGATTGGCCGTGACCGGCGTGTTCGGGTGGTTCCCCAGCTCGCCGGCGAAGTGGCAGGCGACCTTGTGCCGCTTGCCGATCTGCAGCAACGGCGGCTCGACCTTGGCGCAGATCTCCTGCGCGAACGAGCAGCGGGTGCGGAACCGGCAGCCGGACGGCGGGTTGATCGGGCTGGTACGTCGCCCTCGAGACGGATCCGCTCGCGGCGGCCGCCGATGGCAGCCTGCTTGACGTCGGGTACGGCGGAGAGCAGCGCCTGCGTGTAGGGGTGGTGTGCGTGACCGTAGATCGTCTCCCGGTCGGCGATCTCGACGATCTTGCCGAGGTACATCACGGCCGTCTCGGGGCAGAAGTGACGCACGACCGCGAGGTCGTGGGCGATGAACAGGAAGGCGATCCCGAACTCTTTCTGCAGGTCCTGGAGCAGGTTGATCACCTGCGCCTGGATCGAGACGTCGAGGGCCGAGACCGGCTCGTCGGCGACGAGCAGCTGGGGGTTCAGGGTCAGGGCGCGGGCGATGCCGATCCGCTGGCGCTGGCCTCCGGAGAACTCGTTGGGGTACCGGTTGTAGTGCTCGGGGTTGAGCCCCACCACCTCCAGCAGCTCCTGCACCCTCGGCAGGATCTGCTTCCTCGGCACCACGTTGTGGATCGACAGTGGCGCGCCCACGATCGAGCCCACGGTGTGGCGCGGGTTCAGCGAGGTGTAGGGGTCCTGGAAGATCATCTGCACGTTCTTGCGCAGTGGCTTCATCTGCCGGTTCGAGAGCTGGGCGAGGTCCTGGCCGGCGAAACGCATCGAGCCCGCGGTCGGGTTGTAGAGGCGGGTGATCAGCCGGCCCGTCGTGGACTTGCCACAACCCGACTCACCCACGAGGCCCAAACGAGCCTCCCTTCGGCACCTGGAAGCTGATGCCGTCGACGGCCTGGACGTGCCCGATCGTGCGGCGGATGACGCCGGATGACTTGACCGGGAAGTACATCTTGAGGTTCTCGACCTCGAGCACGGGCGGGGCCGTGACGTCGAGGTCGGTGGCCGTGTGACCCTGCTGGGCGAGCTCGGAGAAGCTCGCGACCTGCTGCTCCACGACCGGGGCGTCCGCGCCCTCGCCCGGGACGGGCTGGTCCGGGGAGGCGTCCGGCTTGTCAACATTCACGTCGGACATCAGTTCTCCTCGACCAGCTCGGGGGCGATCTCGGGCAGCACCTCGGCCTCGAACACCGCGTCGGCGTCGGCGAGGTGGCAGCGCTTGAGGTGGCCACCACCGCGGCCGCCGGGTGACAGCTCGGGCAGCTCGGTCGAGCACAGGCTACCCGGCACCTTGCCCATGTGGGCGCAGCGCGGGTGGAAGGAACAGCCGGACGGAGGGCTCAACAGGCTCGGCGGGTTGCCGGGGATCGGGATGAGCCGGGCGTCGGTGTCGGCACCGACCTCGGGCACGCTCGAGAGCAGCCCCCAGGTGTAGGGCATCTCCGGGTGCGTCAGGATCTCCTTGCAGGGGCCGTACTCGACTGCGCGGCCGGCGTACATCACCAGGACGTCGTCGGCCATCTCGGCGATGACGCCCAGGTCGTGGGTGATGATGATGACGGCTGAGTGGAACTCGCGCTGGAGGTCCTGCAGCAGGTCCAGGATCTGGGCCTGGACCGTCACGTCGAGAGCGGTTGTCGGCTCGTCGGCGATCAGCAGGGACGGGTCGTTGATCAGCCCCATCGCGATCATCGCGCGCTGCCGCATGCCGCCGGAGAACTGGTGCGGGAAGTCGTCGACGCGGCGGTCGGGCTGCGGGATCCCGACCCGGTCGAGCGCTTCGATCGCCTTGCGCCGGGCGTCGCGCTTGGTCGCCTTCGGGTGGTGGACGAGGTAGGCCTCGGCCAGCTGGCCGCCGATCTTGTAGAACGGGTGCAGCGCCGCCAGCGCGTCCTGGAAGATCATCGAGACCGCATTCCCACGCAGCTTGCGCATGCGGGGCTCGGACAGCCCGATCACCTCGGTGCCGCCCACCCGGATGGATCCGCTGATCCGGCTGGACTTCGCGTCGTGGAGACCGAGCACCGCGAGGCTGGAGACCGACTTCCCGGAGCCGGACTCGCCCACGATGCCGAGCGTCTCGCCCATCCCGACCCGGTAGCTCAGGTCGCTGACGGCGGTGAGCAGGCCGTCCTCGGTGGGGAACCGCACGGTGAGGTCCTCCACGACGAGGAAGTCCTCGTCACCGGAGGTGTCCGCCACCTGGCGCTTCTCGTCCCTGCGGTCGTCGGTCACGACAGCCTCACTCTCGGATCCAGGATGCTGTAGATCATGTCGACGACGATGTTGCTGATGATGATGATAGTGGCTCCGAACAGGGCGGTGGCCGCCACCACCGGCAGGTCTCGGGCCCGCACTGCCTCGAGACCCCAGAACCCGATGCCGTCGATCTCGAAGATCCGCTCGGTGAAGATGGTGCCCGACAGCAGGATGCCGAAGTCGATGCCGAAGATGGTCACGACCGGCACCAGGGCTGCCCGCAGCCCGTGCCTGTAGACCACGGTCCGCGTCGGCAGCCCCTTGGCCTTGCGGTCCGGATGTAGTCCTCGTTCAGCGCCTCGACCATCGCCCCACGGGTGTACCGGGTGTACTGGGTGCAACCGAAGACTCCGAGCGCCATCCAGGCGAGGAACAGCCCTGTGAACCAGGTCCAGCGGGTTCTCGGTGAACGGCATGTAGCCGGTGTTGCTGAAGATCGGGATCTCGAAGATCACTGTGAGGTAGAGCCAGGTCAGCAGGGCGAAGAGGTAGTAGGGGATGGAGCTGAGGGTCAGGAAGCTCGCGACGAGGGCCTTGTCGGCCACGCTGCCGCGTCTTCGCGCGGCGGCGACCCCGATGGGGATGCCGAAGAGGAGGTAGAAGAAGGCGCCGCCCAGGGCGACGGAGAGAGTGGCCGGTATTCGCTCGGCCATCTCGTCGGACACGAGGTTGGTGGTGCGGTAGGAGATCCCCATGCACGGCGCAGGACAGTCGATGGGCTGCGATCCGATCTGGATCTCGCGCCCGACGAAGATGCCCTTGACGAACTTGACGTACTCCTCGTAGACGGGGTTGTTGTACCCGAGCCGCTCCTCGTAGACCTTGATCCGGTCACCGCACCGGTTGCTGGTCTGCTGGTCGCAGATCGGCTGGGCCGGGCTCTCGGGGCCGTACCAGAACAGCAGGAAGATCGCCATCGACACCAGCACCAGGACCACGATCCCGGCAAGCACGCGCTTGACGACATAGGCGAACATCAGATCCCTCTCCCAGGTTGGAGACCGCCGGGCGGCCTGCAGGTGGGGGCTCCCGGTCTCCCGGGAACCCCCACCCTAGTTGTGCATCAGGCGATTAGGCCACGATCCGATCACTCGGAGACGTACAGCCCCTTGTAGTAGGGGGCTCCGATGGAACCGTCACCGGTCGCGGTTGCCGATGCTCGAACCGAACATGAACAGGTCGTTCCGGAACGCGGTCGGGATGATCGGGAAGTACTCGGTCCCGATCTTCTCGTCCAGCGCGCCCCACGCGTCGGCCTGCTCCTCGAGCGGCAGCTCGGTGATCGAGTCCATCTCGTCGTCGATCGACTTCTCGGAGAAGAACGCCGTGTTGTAGGTGGCACCCGTCCGCACCAGCGGCGGAACCATCGTCAGACCCGACGGCCAGTCCGAGCACCAGTTGACGCCACGCAGGTTGAGCGTCTTGTTCAACTTGTTGTCGGGGTCCGTCCAGATGTTGTACGGGTCGTCCTGGACCGCGACGTCGTTGACCTCGAAGCCGGCCTCTTCCATGCCCTTCACGAGCTGCTTCTGGGCAGCCACGGCGAGCGGGTCGACTTCGTAGTAGATCATCTTGATCGGGTACGGCTTGTCCGCGTAGCCCGCCTCGGCCAGGAGCTCCTTGGCCCTCTCCGGGTTGTACGTGAACTGCTCACCGTCGGCGAAGTAGTCGTGCTTGCCCGCCATGCCCGGAGGCATCACGGAGTTCGCCGGGACCCGGGTCACGCCCGGAACCTCACCGCTGGCCAGCCAGACGTCCTCGTAGGGGTAGGCCCACGCGATCGCCTTGCGGACGTTGATGTCGGTGATCTTGTTGTAGTCCGGCGCCAGGAAGCTGGTGCACTGCGAGGTCTGCTGGACCAGGCGGTCACCGAGCTCACTGTTGATCCGCTCGTAGTTGTTCGACCCTGCCGCGGTCGAATCGATCGTCTGCGACGCGGTGTTGTCGCTGAGCATGATCTGGTCGACCTTGGTCTGGTCGGCGTTGAACTTGAAGATGAACTTGTCGGCGTACTGGTGTCGCGCCGGGTCCGACTCGGGGTTCCACTGGTCGTTCTTGACCAGCACGAGCTCCTCGCCGGAACGGAAGCTCTCCACCTTGTAGGGACCGTTCGACAGGATGTTCTGGCCGTACTCAGGCGAGTCGCTGGCCTTGCCCAGCGGAGCCGGGCCCATGGCCATGAAGGCGCCCCACCAGTCCATGTCGGGGAACGGCTTGGCCATCTTGATGGTGATGTCCTGGCCGTTGACCTCGGTGCCGCCCCAGTCCTCGCAGTTGGGGTCGTTGCCGGTGTAGGGGCCTTCGTACTCGCCCGCGCCGAAGAAGTACTGCTGGGAGTACTCGGTGCCCGGGCCGGAGGGGAACTCGGTGGAGTCCATCGACCGGCAGAGGCCCCAAGCAACCTCCTCGGCCGTGATGGTCTCGCCGTTCTCCCACGTGGCGTCGTCACGGATGGTGAAGGTCCACTCCGTGTAGTCCTCGTTGGGCGTCCCGAGGTCGGTGGCGAGGTCGGGGACGAGCTCCATCGCGCCGGTGTCGGGGTTCTTGGCGTACTGGGTGAGTGACCGGCTCGTCAGCGCCTGCTGGATCGAGTTGCCGGTCACCGACCAGCCGTTGGTCGGGTCGAGGTCGGTCGGACCGGGGTCGCCGGGGAGGTGGACCGTGATGGTCCCGCCCTCCGTGGCTCCCTCGATCTCCGCCGCGGGCGCCGCCATGTCCGCGTTCTTGGTGATCTCGTCGGCCGCGCCGAATTCGCGCGACTCACCGCCGCCACCGGTCTCAGTTCCGCCCCCGCCGCATGCGGCGAGCGCGAACATCGCGACACCGGCGACTACCGCCAGTGGCTTGCTCCGTCTCATTGTCCAGCCTTTCTTATCTGTGTTCGCGCCCCGAGGAGGCTCGTGGGCGACGTCTGTGCGGGACCCGTCAGCGACGGGTCTTGGGATCGAGGGCGTCGCGGATCGCGTCGCCCAGCAGGTTGAGGGACAGGACCAGGGCCACCACCCCGAGCAACGGCTCGTAGAGGTAGAGCGGATAGGTCTCGAAGAAGTCGACGGCCAGCGTGATGGTCTGGCCCCACGACGGGCTCTCGGTGACGCCGATGCCCAGGAAGGCCAGGCCGGCCTCAGCGCTCACGAACGCCGGCAGCATGAGCGAGACCGCCACCACGATCGGGGCGGCCAGGTTGGGCAGTAGCTCCTTGACGAGGATCCGCCAGGTCGGCATGCCCAGCACCCGTGCGGACTGGATGAACTCGCGCTCGCGGAGGGACAGGACCTCGCCCCGGATCAGCCGGGCGATGGGCATCCAGCCGAAGACCGCCAGCACGACGATGAGGTTGTAGAACTGGATCTGGCCGTAGTTCTCGCTCTCGCGGAACCGCTCACTGACGATCGGGGCGATGGTCAGGGCCGCCAGCAGGAAGGGAATGGTGAGGAACAGGTCGGTCAGGAAGGAGATCAACCGGTCGACCGTGCCACCGAGGAAGCCGGCCGTCAGGCCGAGCACCACACCGGTGACCGCGGCGAAGAGCGTGGCCAGGCCCGCGATCGACAGCGAGGTGCGGCAGCCGTAGACCCACCAGGCAAGGTTGTCGTTAGCGGTACGGGGCGCGATGCCGAACGGGTGCTCGATGGTGAACCCGCCGTTCGGCGGGCCGTACTCGGGCTTTGGCAGGCCACCGCCGAGCACGTCGAGGTACTGGCTGGCCAGGACGGTTTCGGTGCTGACGTTGAAGATGTTGCAGATGGTGCCGGCGAACATGGCGACCAGGATGAAGAAGAGGGTCACGAGGGCGCAGACGACGGCGATCTTGTCGCGGACCAGCCGACCGAAGGCGATCCGCATCGGCGACTTGCCGGCGATCTCCTTGGCGCCTGGGATTCGTACTCGGAGGTTGACGGTCCTTCGCTCGTGTGCCCAATGGTCTCGGGCCCGGCGTATCCCGACATGCCTCACCCCATCTGCTTCACGGCGGGGTTCTCCCGCGCCTGCTCTTGTGTGTGCGCCGAGAGGTGACTCTATGTGACACGGACCTCACGGACGATCACCTGAGCGTAACGATCTGGTCTCAGAGCGGGGCTTTGCCATTCACCGGCTTCGCGTCCACTCCGGCTTCCTTGCGCTGCTCGGCGGTGATGGGTGCAGGGGCTGAGGTGAGCGGATCGAACCCGCCCCCGGACTTGGGGAATGCGATGACGTCGCGGATGGACTCGGTGCCGGCGAGCAGGGCCACGATCCGGTCCCAGCCGAAGGCGATACCACCGTGCGGCGGGGCGCCGTACCTGAACGCGTCGAGGAGGAAGCCGAACTTCTCCTGTGCCTCCTCGGCCCCGAGGCCCATCACCTCGAAGACCCGTTTCTGCACGTCCGCGCGGTGGATACGGATCGACCCGCCGCCGATCTCGTTGCCGTTGCAGACGATGTCGTAGGCCCAGGCCAGGGCGCGGCCGGGGTCGGCGTCGAAGGCGTCGAGGTCCTGCGGCGAGGTGAAGGCGTGGTGCACGGCGGTCCATGCCCCGCTGCCGACCGCGACCTCCCCGGCGGCGGTCGCTTCGTCGGCCGGCTCGAACAAGGGGGCGTCGACCACCCAGACGAACTCCCACGCGTCCTCGTCGATCAGCCCGCCGCGGCGACCGATCTCCAGGCGCGCGGCGCCGAGCAGCGCCCGGCTGGACTTCACCGGGCCGGCGGCGAAGAAGATGCAGTCGCCCGGCTCCGCCCCGACGTGCGCGGCGATCCCCGCGCGCTCACCGTCGGTGAGGTTCTTGGCGACCGGTCCCCCGAGCTCGCCGTCCTCCTGGACCAGGACGTAGGCGAGCCCCCGGGCTCCGCGCTGCTTGGCCCACTCCTGCCAGGCGTCGAGCTGCTTGCGCGGCTGGGAGGCGCCGCCGGGCATGACCACGGCGCCGACGTACGGCGCCTGGAAGACGCGGAAGGAGGTGTCGCGCGAAGTACTCCGTGCAGTCGACGAGCTCCTGTCCCATGCGCAGGTCCGGCTTGTCGGTGCCGTACCGAGCCATGGACTCGGCGTAGGTCATCCGTGGGAACGGCGTCGGGAGCTCCACTCCGACCAGCGCCCACAGCGCGACCAGGACCTCCTCGGACAGGGCTGAGTACGTCGTCCTGGTCGACGAAGCTCATCTCGACGTCGAGCTGGGTGAACTCCGGCTGCCGGTCGGCCCGGAAGTCCTCGTCGCGGTAGCAGCGGGCGATCTGGTAGTACCGCTCCATCCCGGCGACCATGAGCAGCTGCTTGAACAGCTGGGGGCTCTGCGGCAGGGCGTACCAGCTGCCGGGCTGGAGCCGCGCCGGGACCAGGAAGTCGCGGGCCCCCTCCGGCGTCGAGCGGGTCAGCGTGGGTGTCTCGATCTCGACGAACCCGTGGCGGTCCAGCACGTCGCGGGCGGCGCGGTTCACCCGGCTCCGCAGGCGGAGGGCCTCGTTCGGCCCGCTCCTCCGCAGGTCGAGGTAGCGGTGCCGCAGCCGCGCCTCCTCCCCCACGTCGCCCCCCTTGATCGACGCTGTCTCGTCGATCGGGAACGGAAGGGCGGCGCTGGCGCTGAGCACCTCGACGTCCTCGGCGATGACCTCGATCTCGCCGCTGGGCAGGTTCGGGTTGGCGTTGCCCTCCGGCCGCAGCGCGACCTCGCCGGTGACCCGCAGGCAGTACTCACTGCGCAGGCTGTGCGCGACTGCCTCGTCGCGCACGACCACCTGCACCACCCCGCTGGCCTCGCGCAGGTCGAGGAAGGCGACGCCGCCGTGGTCGCGACGGCGTGCGACCCATCCGGCGAGGGTCACGGACTGTCCGACGTGGTCGGCGCGCAGCTCGCCGGCGTCGTGGGTGCGGATCACGGGTGCTCCTTTGTGATGACGCTCGGCGTCAGGTCCTCGGTGGGTGGCGTCCAGGTGGTGGGGTCGGCGCTCACCTGCTCGCCGGTGCGGATGTCCTTCACCTCGTGCCCCTCGGCGCTCGCCCTCCGCGGGGAACCACACGTAGGGGATCCCGCGGCGTTCGGCGTAGCGGATCTGCTTGCCGAACTTCTGAGGGGTCGGCGCCACCTCGCAGGGAACGTCGCGGGCGCGCAACGCGGCGGCGACGGCGTCGCTCGACCCGCGCGACTCCTCGTCGACGAGGGCGACGAGGACGGCGCTGGGCACCGACCGGTTGCTCGACAGGACCCCGTCGGCGATCAGCGGGACCAGGGTCCGGGAGACGCCGAACGAGACGCCCACCCCCGGGTAGGTCGTACGGCCGTCGTCGGCGAGGGCGTCGTACCGTCCCCCGCCGCCGACCGACTTCAGCCGCTCGTAGCCGCTCATGAAGATCTCCACGACCGTGCCGGTGTAGTAGTCGAGGCCGCGGGCGATCCGGAGGTTCGCCTCGACCGTGACCCGCTCACCTGCAGTGGCGGCGCACCCCTCGACCACGGCGGCCAGCTCCGCGAGGCCGACGTCGAGCAGCTCGTCCTCCACCCCGAGGTCGCGGACGCGCTCCACGAACGATGTGTCGGCGACCCGGATCGTCGCCAGCTCCAGGCAGCGGGCGGCCTGCTCGGGAGTCGCGCCGGCCAGCTCGACCAGCTGCTCGGCGACCGCCTCGGGGGCCAGCTTGTCGAGCTTGTCGATCACCCGGATGGCGGTCGTCAGGTCGGTCAGCCCGAGGCCGCGGTAGAAGCCCTGGATCAGCTTGCGGTTGTTCAGCTGGAACGAGAGTGGCGGCAGGGGCAGCCGGCTCAACGCCTCCACCATCACCCGCATCACCTCGATGTCGTGGTGGAAGGGCAGCTCGCCCTGGCCCACGACGTCGATGTCGGCCTGCGTGAACTGGCGGTACCGACCCTCCTGCGGTCGCTCGCCGCGCCACGCGGGCTGGATCTGGTAGCGACGGAACGGGAAGTCCAGCTTGCCGGCGTTCTCGAGGACGTACCTGGCGAAGGGGACCGTGAGATCGAAGCGCAACCCCAGCCCGGAGTCGCCCTCGCCATCGGCGGCCTGGAGCCTGCGGAGGACGTAGATCTCCTTGTCGATCTCGCCGCCCTTCGCCAGCCGGTCGAGCGGCTCGACCACCCGGGTCTCGATCCCGGCGAAGCCGTGCAGCTCGAAGGTGCTCCGGAGGGTGTCGACCATCTTCGCCTCGATGAAGCGCTGGGCGGGCAGCAGCTCGGGGAACCCGCTGAGCGGGGTGGGCTTGGGCATGTCCTCAGAGTCCCCGGGTGACTCGCCCGGCCTCGCGCCCGTCCTGGAGCTCGAGGAGGAAGGGGTTGGTCGCACGCTCGCGGCCGATGGACGTCTGCTCACCGTGGCCGGGCAGCACGACGATGTCGTCGGCCAGGGGCAGGACCTTCTCGGTCAGGCTGCGCAGCATCGTCGGGTGGTCCCCGCCGGGCAGGTCGGTCCGACCGATCGACCCCGCGAAGAGCAGGTCCCCGGAGAACATCACCTCGGAGACCCCTTGCTCGCCGTACTCGCTGCGGAAGGTGACCGACCCCTCGGTGTGACCCGGGGTGTGGTCGACGAGGAACGACAGCCCGGCCAGCTCGAGCGTCTGGCCGTCGCCGAGCTCGCGTACGTCGTCGGGCTCCGCCCACTCGTAGTTGCCGCCGAGCAGCATCTGGGTCGTCTCGCGGCTCATGCCCGCCATGGGGTCGGTGAGGAGGTGCCGGTCGTCGGGGTGGATCCACGCGGTGGAGTCGTAGGTGCCGGCGACCGGCGCCACGCACCACATGTGGTCGACGTGGCCGTGGGTGACCAGGACCGAGACCGGCTTGAGCCGGTGCTCCCGGACCACCTGGTCGACTCCCTCGGCGGCGTCCTTGCCGGGGTCGATGACGACGCACTCGTTGCCCGCCGCGGTGGCGACGACGTAGCAGTTGGTACCCCAGGGACCTGCGGGAAAGCCGGCGATGAACACTCCGTAGACCCTACCGAGAGTCATGCCCGCGAACGCAGCCGCCCAACACCGGGTGACTAGCATGGCCCCGTCCGGGTGGGCTGCGCCCGCGCCGACCGAGACAAGAGGAGTCCAGTGACGAGTCATCCATGGGGACGCGTCGCCGACGACGGGACGGTCTACGTCAAGACCGCCGACGGCGAACGCTCGGTGGGCCAGTACCCCGAGGGCACCCCGGACGAGGCCCTGAAGTTCTTCACCGAGCGGTACGACGCCCTCGAGTTCGAGGTCGGCCTGCTCGAGCAGCGGGTCAAGGCGGCCAAGCTCTCCCCCGACGAGGCCGCCACGTCGATCCGCACGGTGCGCGAGCAGGTCGTGGACGCCAACGCGGTCGGTGACCTCGCCTCGCTCGTCACCCGCCTCGACGAGCTCGCGCCGGTCATCGAGCAGCAGCGCGAGGCCCGCAAGGCCGAGCGGGCGCAACGTGCCGCCGAGTCGAAGACCGCCAAGGAAGCGCTGGTGGCCGAGGCGGAGGAGATCGCCAAGGGCAACGACTGGCGCGGTGGCGCCAACCGGTTGCGCGACCTGCTCGACCAGTGGAAGGCGCTGCCCCGGATCGACCGGGCCTCCGACGACGCCCTGTGGCGCAGGTTCTCGACGGCGCGGACCGCCTACACCCGTCGCCGCAAGTCGCACTTCGCCGAGCAGCACGAGAAGCGCGACGCCTCCCGGGTGGTCAAGGAGAAGCTGGCGAAGGAAGCCGAGAGCCTGGCCGACTCGCGCGAGTGGGGGCCGACGGCCGGTCGGTTCCGCGACCTGATGAAGCAGTGGAAGGCCGCCGGGCCGGCGCCGCGCGACGTCGAGGAGGCGCTGTGGAAGCGGTTCCGGGGCGCCCAGGACACCTTCTTCGGAGCCCGTGACGCAGCCACCGCCGAGCAGGAGAAGGAGTTCGCGGCGAACGCCGAGGTCAAGGAGAAGCTCCTCGTCGAGGCGGAGGCGCTGGTGCCGGTGACCGACCTGGACGCCGCGAAGGCGGCGATGCGCGACATCGCCGAGCGCTGGGAGGCAGCCGGAAAGGTGCCGCGGGACCGGATGAAGGAGCTCGAGGGCCGGATCCGCAAGGTCGAGCAGGAGATCCGGGGCGTCGAGGAGGAGCAGTGGCGTCGTACCGACCCGGAGAAGTCTGCCCGGGCCGACGACATGGTCTCCAAGCTCGAGGCGGCCCTCGCCGCGATCCAGGCCGACCTCGACGCCGCCCGCAGCGCCGGGGACGAGAAGAAGGTCCGCGAGCTCGAGGAGAACCTCGCCTCCCGCCAGGCCTTCCTCGACATGGCCAAGCGAGCCTCCGCCGACTTCTCCTGAGCAGCAGGTCGCTCGCGTGCGAGCGATCTGCGTGGCGAAGGAGGTTGCAGCCCGGTCCGGCGGCCTGCGAGCCGGGCCGCGAGCGTGTCGAAACCCGGTGGCGGCAGGGCGGCGACGCTACTGGGTGACGCGGTAGGCGTCGAAGACGCCGGGCACGGAGCGGACGGCGCGCAGCACGTTGTCGAGGTGCTTGGCCTCGGCCATCTCGAAGGTGAAGCGGCTCTTGGCGACCCGGTCGCGGGTGGTCTGCAGGTTGGCGCTGAGGATGTTCACGTGTGCGTCCGAGAGCACCATGGTGATGTCGGACAACAGGCGGGCCCGGTCGAGCGCCTCGACCTGGATGTTGACGAGGAACGTCGACTGGCCGGTCGGCGCCCACTCGACCTCGAGGAGCCGCTCGGGCTGGAGGCGCAGGCTGCTGGCGTTGGTGCAGTCGGTGCGGTGCACCGACACTCCCCCGCCCTTGGTGACGAAGCCGAGGATGTCGTCGGGTGGCACCGGCGTGCAGCACTTCGCGAGCTTGGCCCACACGTCGGGGGCGCCCTTGACGATGACTCCCGCGTCGCCGGCCCCGCCGGCCTTCGAGCGGGTACGGCGGCCGGTGATGGTGACGCCCTCGGAGGCGTCCTCGGCCGCCCCCTCGTCGCCACCGTGCAGGTGGATGACCCGGCGTACGACGGCCTGGGCGCTGAGGTTCCCCTCGCCGACCGAGGCGTAGAGGGCCGAGACGTCGGCCAGGTTGAAGTGCACCGCGGCGAGCATCAGCGACTCGTGGGAGAGCAGCCGCTTGAGCGGCAGCCCCTGCTTGCGCATCAGCTTGGCGATCTGTTCCTTGCCCTGCTCGATGGCCTCCTCGCGCCGCTCCTTGGTGAACCACTGGCGGATCTTCGACCGCGCGCGCGGCGACTTCACGAACGTCAGCCAGTCTCGTGACGGGCTGGCCGTCGGCGCCTTGGAGGTGAAGATCTCCACCACGTCGCTGTTGTCGAGGGTGGACTCGAGCGGGACCAGCCGCCCGTTGACCCGCGCGCCGATGGTGTGGTGCCCGACCTCGGTGTGCACGGCGTAGGCGAAGTCGACGGGCGTGGCCCCGGTGGGCAGGGCGATCACGTCGCCGCGCGGGGTGAAGACGTAGACCTCGGCCCGGTTGATCTCGAAGCGCAGCGACTCCAGGAACTCCCCCGGGTCCTCGACGTCGCTCTGCCAGTCGAGCAGCTGCCGCACCCAGGTCATGTCGTCGATGTCCCCGCGGCGCTCGGTGTCGACCCCGGCCCGGCCGTCCTCCTTGTACTTCCAGTGGGCGGCGACGCCGTACTCCGCCCGCCGGTGCATGCCGAAGGTCCGGATCTGGATCTCCACCGGCTTGCCCTGCGGGCCCATGACCGTGGTGTGCAGCGACTGGTACATGTTGAACTTCGGCATCGCGACGAAGTCCTTGAACCGGCCCAGGACGGGGTTCCACCGCGAGTGGAGGACGCCGAGGGCGGAGTAGCAGTCGCGATCCTCCTCGACCAGGATCCGGATGCCGACCAGGTCGTAGATGTCGGAGAACTCCCGGCCGCCCAGGATCATCTTCTGGTAGATCGAGTAGTAGTGCTTGGGCCGGCCGGTGACCGTCGCCTTGACCTTGGCCTCCTTCAGGTCCTGCTCGACCTGCCGGATCACCTCGGCCAGGAACTGCCCGCGCGACGGAGCGCGCTCGGCGACCAGCCGCACGATCTCGTCGTAGATCTTGGGGTGAAGGGTGGCGAACGCGAGGTCCTCCAGCTCCCACTTCAGCGTGTTCATGCCCAGGCGGTGGGCCAGCGGGGCGTAGATGTCGAGGGTCTCCCGCGCGGTCCGCTCCTGCGACGCCTGGGAGACATAGCGCAGGGTCCGCATGTTGTGGAGCCGGTCGGCGAGCTTCACGACCAGCACCCGGATGTCGCGCGACATCGCGACGATCATCTTGCGGATGGTCTCGGCCTGCGCGGAGTCGCCGTACTTGACCTTGTCGAGCTTGGTGACCCCGTCGACCAGCCGGGCGACCTCGTCGCCGAAGTCGGCGCGGAGCTCGTCGAGGGTGTACGGCGTGTCCTCGACCGTGTCGTGCAGCAGGGCGGCCACGAGGGTGGGCTCGGTCATGCCGATGTCGGCGAGGATCGTGGTGACCGCGAGCGGATGGGTGATGTAGGGGTCACCGCTCTTGCGCACCTGCGTGCCGTGCATCTTCTCCGCGGTCACGTAGGCACGCTCGAGCAGCGCCAGGTCTGCCTTCGGGTGGCTCGCCTTCACGGCGCGGAAGAGCGGCTCCAGCACGGCGTTGCCGGGCTGGCTCCTGGTGCCCATCCGGGCGAGTCGGGCACGCATCCCACGGCCCGAGGTGACCGTCTCGGAGGCGCGCTCTTCCTCGGTCTCGGGTGCGGCCTTCCCCGCCGTCTGCCCCTCGGTCACTTCTCCAGTCTAGGAGTCAGACCTGATCGTGGTGAGCGCCGTGACCGGAAGGTCACCGACGGTCTCCCGACCGGGCAGGAACCCGAGCTCCATGAGCACCGCAGCGGCCACCACCACACCACCGCACTTCTCGACCAGCTCGCGGGTCGCCTTGAGGGTGCCGCCGGTGGCCAGCACGTCGTCGACCAGCAGGACCCGGTCGCCGGGCGAGATCGCGTCGCGATGGAGCTCCAGGGTCGCCTCGCCGTACTCCAGCGCGTAGGAGACGGCGTACGTCGCGCGCGGCAGCTTGCCCGCCTTCCGCACCGGGATGAACCCGGCGCCCAGCTCGAGCGCGACCGGAGCGGCCAGGATGAAGCCACGCGACTCCATGCCGACGACCTTGTCGACCACGACCTGGCCGGCCTGATCGCGTCCCTCGGCGGCGAGTGCGTCAACCACGGCGGTCAGCGCGTCGTGGTCCGCCAGCAGCGGCGTGATGTCCTTGAAGACGATCCCCGGCTCGGGGAAGTCAGGCACGTCGATGACGAGCCGCTCGAGTGCCTCGGCGGCCTCGACCGAGGTCGGCACCGCTACTTCCTGCCCCGCTTGGAGCGTGGCTGCCGGCTGGGTTGCTGCCGACCCGACGCGGCGCTCTTCTGCACCGGCCGCTGCGCGGACGGTGCCACGCGCCCCCGGCCCGAGGCTTCGGGTGCCCGGGCGGGGGTCGGCTCACCCGGCACCGTGGCGGGCCGGTCGGAGTCGACCTCCGGCTCGTCGGCGACCGGCATGTCCTCGGTGAAGGCGGGGACCGCGGCGTAGCGGTCGGCCATCGCCCGGCGACGCGCCTTGGCCCGCTTCTCGGCGAGCACCACCTCGCTCTCCCGCGACTTCAGGTGTGCCAGCAGCGGGGTGGCGATGAAGATCGAGGAGTAGACACCGGCGGCCATGCCGACGAACAGCGCGAGCGCCAGGTCCTTCAGCGAGCCCGTGCCAAGCTGCACGACACCGACGTAGAGGATGCATCCGACCGGGATCAGCGCCACGATCGAGGTGTTGATGGAGCGCACCAGCGTCTGGTTCACCGCCAGGTTGGCGGCCTCCGCGTAGGTCTGGCGGCGTGCTCCGCAGGTCGGCGGTGTTCTCGCGGACCTTGTCGAAGACCACGACCGTGTCGTAGAGCGAGAAGCCCGAGGATCGTGAGGAGGCCGGTCACCGTGGCCGGGCTGACCTCGAAGCCGGACAGGGCGTAGATCCCGATCGTGATGATCACGTCGTGGGCCAGCGCCACGAGGGCGGCCAACGACATCTTCCACTGGCGGAAGTAGGCCCAGATGAAGAGCACCACCAGCACCAGGAAGACGCTGAGGCCCAGCAGTGCGCGCTCGGCGACCTCCTGTCCCCACGAGGCGCCGATCTCCGACTGTGACAAGTCGTCGCTGGTTGCCCCGGTCGTTTCGACTATGACCTGAGCGACCTCGGCGCTCTCGTCGTCGGCGAGAGGCTCGGTCTGGATCAGGATCGCCTCGTTGCCGCTGGTGGTGACCACCGGCGAGGAGGCGTTGTCGATGCCGGTGCCGGCCACGGCCACCCGCAGCTCGTCGGCAGTGTCCTGGGTGACCTGGTCGGCCGGGAGGGAGACGCGGTACTCCGCGCCTCCGGTGAACTCGATGCCGTAGTTGATCCCCTTGCCGACGAGGCCGCCCACGGCCACCAGGATGATCACCGCGGAGATGGCGTACCAGAGCCAGCGCCGGCCGACGAAGTCGATCGACTTCTGGCCGGAGTACAGGTCGTTGCCGAGCCTGGAGAACTTGCCCATCAGGCCCTCGCCCCCATCGGAAGTCGGTCGAGGCCGAGGCTCTCCGCATCGAGGCCGGAGAGCTTGTGGCCCTGGTTGAAGAAGTCGAACCGTGCCAGCCAGGACACCATCGGGTGGGTGAACCAGAAGAACACCACCAGGTCGATCAGTGTGGAGAGGCCCAGCGCGAACGCGAAGCCCCGCACCACGCCGGTGGCGAAGATGTAGAGGACGACCGCGGCCAGCAGCGAGACGGCGTCCGCAGCCAGACAGGTGTTGCGGGCACGTTGCCAGCCGCTCTCCGCCGCGACCCGCATCGACTTCCCGTCGCGCATCTCGTCGCGGATCCGCTCGAAGTAGACGATGAACGAGTCGGCGGTGATGCCGACGCCGACGATCAGCCCGGCGACGCCCGGCAGCGACAGCGCGAATCCCGCGCTCTCACTCAGCAGCAGCACCAGTGCGTAGGTCAGGCCCCCCGCGACGAAGAGCGAGGCCAGCACGACGAGGCCGAGCCCCCGGTAGTAGATCAGGCAGTAGAGCATCACCAGGCCGAGGCCGAGCGCTCCAGCCGCGAGTCCGGCCGCGAGCTGGTTTCCGGCAAGGGACGGTCCCGACGGTCTGGGTCTCGATGAGGTCGTCGGAGAACTGGATGGGAAGCGCACCGAACTTCAGGCTGGTGGCCAGGCTGGTGGCTTCCGCCTCGGTGAAGTCGCCGGTGATCTGGGCCTCGCCGTTGGTGATGACTCCATTCATCGTCGGCGCCGAGATCACCTGGCCGTCCAGGACGATCGCGAACTGCTTCTCGGTGCCGAAGAGGGTTTGCGAGATCTGCGTGAAGTCCTCGGTGCCCTCCCCGTCGAACTTGAGGTCCACGGCCCAGTCGACGCTCTGGTTGGGGGATACCGGCACTGGCCGACTCCAGGTTGGTGCCCTCGATCATCGCCACCGAGAGGAGGTACTTGACGCCGTTCTCGTCGCAGGTCACCAGGGGCTTGTCGGGGTCGTCCTCGACGACCGCGGCCTGGCCCGGGGGCGGGCACTCGTACTCGTTGAAGGCCTTGACCGACGCCGGGTCGGGGTTGTTCATCCACTTCAGCGGCTGGTCGACGAGGTCGCCCTGGGGGTCTGGCTGGGCGGGCGCGGTGGGACTCGGCGACTCCGACTGCTCGTCCTGCGGGCTCTCCGTCTGCTGCCCGCTGCTCTTGGCGAGGAACGGCGGCCGGCTCTTCGGGCTGCTGTTCCCCGAGTCGGGGTCGGGCGCGGACGGCACGGTGACACCGGAGCCGGGGGCCTGGGGCTGCTGGGGGGCCTGCGGAGTCGCGCCGGCGCCGCCACAGGCGCTGGGGTCGACCGACGTACAGGCCACCACCCGGAACCGCAGCTGGGCCTGTCGCTTGACGGTCTCCTCCAGCTCGGGGCGGGTCTCGCCCGGGATCTCCACCACCACGGTCCGCTCGCCCTGGGTGGTGACCTCGGCCTCGGAGACGCCGGATCCGTTGACCCGGCTGTCGATGATGGCGGCGGCCTCCTCGAGGCTCTGCTGCGTGACGTTGTCGCCACTGGCCACGAGGCTGATCCGCGTGCCGCCCTGCAGGTCGAGACCCAGCCGCGGCGTCCACGAGCCGGCGAGCGCGACCAGGCCGAAGGCGATCGCCAGCCCCGACGAAGAACAGCACCACGGTGCGCACGGGGCGGTATCGGTTGCGGGCCATCTCAGCCTTCCTCGGGCTCGTCGGCAGCAGGCTCGGTCGGTACGACGTTCGCGATCGCGCCGCGCGCGACCTTGATGGTCACGCCGTCGGCCACCAGAACGTGCAAGTTCTCGCCCTCGACCGCCGCCAGGGTCCCGAAGATCCCGGACGACAGCATTACGTCGTCACCAATTTCCAACGCGCCCTGCATGCGCGAGAGTTCCCTCTGGCGCTTCGAGGCCGGCCGAATGATCAGGAACCAGAACAGGAACGCGATCCCGACGATGGGCAACAGGGAGACGAGCTCCGGCACGACTGAACCTCTCGAGCGTGGACGTGGGGATGCCGACCCGAGACGGGGTGGCGACGGTGAAGTGTAACCGGCGCCACTGCTTGCGTCAGAACTATCTCGAACAGTCACTCCTCGAACAGGGCAGCGTCGCCGCCGAACGGGTTGCCCGGCTGGCCGGCCGGAGCGCTCAGCCCGAGGTGGGCCCAGGCGGCAGCGCGTCGCGACCCGGCCCCGGGGGGTCCGGGCCAGCAGCCCCATGCGGACCAGGAACGGCTCGGCGACCTCCTCGACGGTCTCTCGCTCCTCGCCGACCGCCACCGCGAGCGTGGAGATCCCGACCGGGCCACCACCGAAGCGCCGGCACAGCGCGTCGAGCACGCCCAGGTCGAGCCGGTCGAGGCCCGACTCGTCGACCTCGTAGAGCTCGAGCGCCCGGCGGGCGACGTCGAGGCTCACCACGCCGTCGGCCCGGACCTGGGCGTAGTCGCGGACGCGGCGGAGCAGCCGGTTGGCGATCCGCGGGGTGCCCCGGGAGCGGGAGGCGATCTCCGCGGCACCTTCGGAGGTGACGTCGACGTCCAGCAGCCCGGCCGATCGGTGGACGATCTGGTCGAGCTCGTCGGGTGCGTAGAACTCCAGGTGGGCGGTGAACCCGAACCGGTCGCGCAGCGGCCCGGGCAGCAGGCCGGCGCGGGTGGTGGCCCCGACGAGGGTGAACGGCGGGATCTCCAGCGGGATCGCGGTGGCCCCGGGCCCCTTGCCGATCACGACGTCGACCCGGAAGTCCTCCATCGCCATGTAGAGCATCTCCTCGGCCGGTCGCGACATCCGGTGGATCTCGTCGACGAACAGCACGTCGCCGTCGTTCATCCCGGAGAGGATGGCGGCGAGGTCGCCGGCGTGGGTGATGGCCGGGCCGCTGGTGAGCCGCAACGGGGCGGACATCTCGGCGGCGATGATCATCGCGAGCGTGGTCTTGCCGAGACCGGGTGGCCCGAGAGCAGCACGTGGTCGGGGGGTCGCTGGCGCTGGCGCGCCGCCTCGAGCACCAGCCCCAGCTGGGCGCGGACCCGTTGCTGGCCGACGACCTCGTCGAGGGTGCGGGGTCGCAGCGCCGCCTCGACGGCGCGCTCGTCGCCCTCGGCCTCGGCTGCGGTCAGGTTGCGCAGGTGTGCTTCCTCGGCGGCGTCCAGGTGGTCCATGATCACGCCTTGCTCAGGGTGCGGAGGGCGGCGCGGAGCAGCGCACCGACGTCGGGCTGGTCTCCGGCGTCGGGCGACACGGACTCGACCGCCTGGTCGGCGTCCCGGGCCGACCAGCCGAGCCCGACCAGGCCCTGGTGGACCTGAGCGCGCCACGGGGCGACGGGCGCCTGGGCCACCCGGCCGGAGACGCCGGTCGGGGCGCCGAGCCGGTCCTTGAGCTCGAGGATGATCCGCTGCGCACCCTTCTGCCCGATGCCCGGGACCCGGGTGAGGGTCTTGACGTCGTCCCCCGCGACGGCCCTCCGCAGATCGTCGGGTGAGAGGCAGGCGAGCATCGCCTGGGCCAGCTTGGGGCCGACGCCGGAGGCGGTCTGCACGAGCTCGAAAGTGGCCTTCTCGTCGTCGTCGAGGAACCCGAAGAGGGTCAGGGAGTCCTCGCGCACCACCATGCTGGTCGGCAGGGTGGCCACGTGCCCGGGGCGGAGCGTGGCGAGGGTGCCCGGGGTGCACATCAGCTCGAGCCCGACCCCGCCGACCTCGAGGACGGCGCCGGTCACCGACACCGCGGCGACCTCGCCGCGCACGAACGCGATCATTGCTGCCTCCCGTTGGTCGAGCTGTCGAGGCCCGGGCCAGGGCGGCATCGATGCGGGCCTGGGCGCCGCCGCGCCAGACGTGGGTGATCGCCAGGGCCAGCGCATCGGCGGCGTCCGCCGGCTTGGGTGGTGCGTCGAGGCGAAGGATCCGGGCCACCATCGCCCCCACCTGCGCCTTGTCGGCCCGGCCGCTGCCGGACACTGCTGCCTTGACCTCGCTGGGCGTGTGCAGGGCGACCGGCAGCCCGCGGCGGGCGGCGGCGACCAGGGCGATGCCGCTGGCCTGGGCGGTGCCCATGATCGTGCTGGAGTCGGACCGGGCGAAGACCCGCTCCACGGCCACGGCGTCGGGGGCGTACTCGTCGAGCCAGGCGTCGATCCCCCGCTCGATCGTGACCAGCCGCTGGGCCACGGGCTCGTCGGCCCCGGTGCGCAGCACGTTGACGTCGACCAGCGTCAGCGGTCGGCCGACCGACCCCTCCACCACGCCCATGCCGCAGCGCGTGAGGCCCGGGTCGATGCCGAGCACCCGCATGGCCGCTCCTTCCTGGTCCGAACACCTGTTCGGAGCCACGCTAACCCGAGGCATCCCCCATGGATGGGCGCGACGCGCCGGGGACCGGCCCGGTTCGTCGAGCGGGGGATTTCTGAGCCTTGAGAAGGGGATTCCTGTCGGCAGCGCGACGCAAATCCCCCACTCGAAGGTCAGGAAACCCCCACTCGCGTGTCACTTTTCCCCTACTCAACGAGGGGTTAGCTCGATGACGGCAGCCTGACCCGGTCTCGACACTCACGCGTCGAGCTGGGCCATCACCTCGTCGCTGACGTCGAAGTTGGCGAAGACGTTCTGTACGTCGTCGCTGTCCTCGAGCGCCTCGATCAGCCGGAAGACCTTCGCGGCCCCCTCCTTGTCGAGCTCGACCTGCATGTCGGGCACGAACTGCGCCTCGGCGGAGTCGTAGTCGATCCCCGCGGCCTGGAGCGCGCTCCTGACGCCGACCAGGTCGGTCGCCTCGGAGATCACCTCGAAGGCCTCCCCCAGGTCGTTGACCTCCTCGGCCCCTGCTTCGAGCGCCGCCTCGAGGACGTCGTCCTCGGACACCGCCTTGCCGTCCTGGTCGACCGGCACGATCACGACGCCCTTGCGGTTGAACAGGAAGGACACCGAGCCGGGGTCGGCCAGCGAGCCGCCGTTGCGGGTCATCGCGGTCCGGACCTCCATCGCGGCGCGGTTGCGGTTGTCGGTCAGGCACTCGACGAGCATGGCGACCCCGGAGGGGCCGTAGCCCTCGTACATGATCGTGGAGTAGTCCGCGCCGCCCGCCTCGGCGCCGGAGCCGCGCTTGACCGCGCGGTCGATGTTGTCGTTGGGGACCGAGGACTTCTTGGCCTTCTGGATGGCGTCGTAGAGCGTCGGGTTGCCGGCCGGGTCGCCGCCACCCATCCGCGCCGCGACCTCGACGTTCTTGATCAGCTTCGCGAACATCTTGCCGCGCCGGGCGTCGATGACCGCCTTCTTGTGCTTGGTGGTCGCCCATTTCGAGTGGCCGGACATGCGTTCCTTCTCAGTTGTCGGTGGTCGTGCACCAGGTCGACGAAGAGCTGGTGGATCCGGGCGTCGCCGCCCCACTCCGGATGGAACGACGTCGCCATCAGCGCTCCCTGCCGGACCGCGACGATCCTACCCATCGCCGGGCCCTCCTCCACGCGCGCGAGGACGTCCACCCCGGGACCGGACTCCTCCACCCACGGGGCGCGGATGAACACGGCGTGCACCGGCCCCTCGACCCCGTCGAAGTCCAGGTCGCCCTCGAAGGAGTCGACCTGGCGTCCGAACGCGTTGCGCCGGACCGTGACGTCGAGACCGCCGAGGGTCTCCTGGCCCGGGGCCCCGTCCTCGATCCGGTCGGCGAGCATGATCATCCCCGCGCAGGTGCCGAACGCGGGCAGGCCGTCCTTGATCCGCTGCCGCAGTGGCTCGAAGAGGTCGAAGGTGCGGGCCAGCTTGGCCATCGTGGTGGACTCGCCGCCGGGGATGACCAGGCCGTCGCAGGCGTCCAGCTCGGCCGGCCGGCGTACCGCCGTGGCGCGGACCCCGAGGTCGGTCAACATCCGCAGGTGTTCGCGGACGTCTCCCTGCAGCGCGAAGACGCCGATGGTCGGCGCAGTCACCAGCCGCGTTCGGACAGCCGGTGCGGCTGCGGGATCTCGTCGACGTTGAGGCCGACCATGGCCTCGCCGAGGCCGCGGGAGACCTTGGCGACCACGTCGGGGTCGTCGTAGAAGGTGGTGGCCTTGACGATCGCCTCGGCGCGCTGGGCGGGGTTGCCGGACTTGAAGATGCCCGAGCCGACGAAGACGCCCTCCGCGCCGAGCTGCATCATCATCGCCGCGTCGGCGGGAGTGGCGATGCCGCCGGCGGTGAAGAGCACCACGGGGAGCTTGCCCGCCTCCGGCGACCTCCTTGACCAGGTCGTACGGCGCCTGCAGCTCCTTGGCCGCGACGTAGAGCTCGTCGCCCTCCATGCCGCTGCAGTCGCCGCATCTCGGCACCGGATCGTGCGCATGTGGGTGACGGCGTTCGAGACGTCGCCGGTGCCGGCCTCGCCCTTGGAGCGGATCATCGCGGCGCCCTCGGTGATCCGGCGCAGCGCCTCACCGAGGTTGGTCGCGCCGCACACGAACGGCACGGTGAAGGCCCACTTGTCGATGTGGTTGGCGTAGTCGGCCGGGGTGAGCACCTCGGACTCGTCGACGTAGTCGACACCGAGGCTCTGCAGCACCTGCGCCTCGGCGAAGTGGCCGATCCGGGCCTTGGCCATCACCGGGATCGAGACCGCCTCGATGATCCCGTCGATCATGTCCGGGTCGCTCATCCGCGACACGCCGCCCTGGGCCCGGATGTCCGCGGGCACGCGTTCCAGCGCCATCACGGCGACCGCGCCGGCGTCCTCGGCGATCTTGGCCTGGTCGGCGGTGACCACGTCCATGATCACGCCGCCCTTGAGCATCTCGGCCATGCCCCGCTTCACGCGGGTGGTGCCCGTGGTCGTCCCCTCCGCGGGGGTGGTTTCAGCCATGCCGCAATCGTACGGCGACACGCCGGGCGCTCACCCATTCGGGGAGCCGGTCCTCGGGCCGGGCTCGGCCCCCTTCTCGGCCAGCGCCTGCCGGCGGACGACCCAGATTCGCTGCACCACCGTGACCGTGCTCGCGATCGCCAGGACCCACAGCGAGATCTGCAGGAGCACCGGCAGGTCGAGCAGGTCCGCGAAGAAGGCAGGCACCAGGATCGCCGACCAGCCGGTCGGCCCGCTCGGCGACGCCGACCTTGGCGTCGTACCCGAGCCGCTCGGCCCTGGCCCGTGCATACGAGGTGACCGCGCCCATGGCCAGCACCACCAGGCTCAGGACGAGGTACAGCTCGTCCTCCGTGGCCCGCGAAGTACAGCGCGATGCCCCCGAAGATCGCGCCGTCGCCGATCCGGTCGAGGGTCGAGTCCAGGAACGCACCGAACTTGTCTTCCGCCCCGGGTGCCGGGCCATCTAGCCGTCGATCAGGTCGCTGAAGACGAACGCGGTGATGACCAGGCACGCCCTGCCAGATCATCCCCGGGGGAAGAACACGAGCGCGCCGGCGAGACCCCGAGGGTGCCCACGAGCGTCACCGCGTCCGGGCTGATCCCGAGCCGCAGGAACAGCTGGACGAACGGGGCGAGCGCCTTCGTGCCAGAAGGTCTTGAAGCGATCCAACATGGTGGCCGCAGGCTACCGGGACGCCGATTCGGTCAGGCGAGTTCGGGCACCCTCAGCTGGGACAGCGCGAGCTCGAACTCCGCGATCTCGAGGTACTCGATGCCGGTGTCGCGGGCAACGCGCTCGCGCAAGGCCTCCGCGGACTCCCGGCTGCCCTCGAGCGCGGCCCGCGAGTCGAACGTCGTCGTGGTGCAGATCCGGCGCTCGAGCCGGTCGATGAACAAGCTGATGCTGCAGAACCCGTCCAACGCCTCGATCTGCCGGAGCAGGGGGTTCCGGAACCGCTCCAGCATGACGTGGATGTAGACGTCCTGGGGCCGGGCCCAGATGATCCGGCAAAACGCACCCTCGCCCGCGGGCTGCACCCGGTGCATGGCAGCGATCTCCCAGCGGTCCACCTCGGGCTCGCCGCCCAGGATCACCGCCGCCCGGACCCGCATGGGGGTCAGCTCGTCGCCGGCGAGCGACCATCGCGTCCTCGGTCTCCCAGGCACTGGTGGCGATGCAGCGCCCGCTCACCCGGTCGACCACCAGCGACAGCCCCAGGCAGCCATCCATCTCCGTGATGACGGGCTGGACCTCGTCGCGGACGAAGGCAATGCCAGTCGTCAATCGCTTCGGGCCTACCCGTGATCGTGGTCGAGCGCGCGTGCATCGCAACCCCCGTGGGTCGAGGCAGCGCCCAGGCGGCGCCGCCGCTCGCGTCTCACTATCCCCGCGTCCGACCCCGGGGGACAATGGCGCGATCGCGTCAGACGAGCTCGGGCACCCTCAGGTGCGCCAGGGCGAGCTCGAACTCCGCGATCTCGAGGAACTCGATCCCGGTCTCACGGACGGCGCGCTCGCGCCCCGCGGCGCCGGCCTCTCGGCTGGCATCGAGCGCGGCACGCGACTCGAACGTCGCCGTGCTGCAGATGACGCGCTCCAGTCGGTCGACGAACAAGCTGGCACTGCAGAAACCCTCGGCCGACTCGAACTCCGTGAGCAGGGGGTGGCGGACCCGCTCGACGGTCACGTGGATGTGGAGGTCCTGGGGCCGGCACCAGACGATCCGGCACCACGCGCCTTCGCCCGCGGGTTGCAGGCGGCGCATGAGGCCGATCTCCCACCGGTCGACCACGGGCTCGCCGCCCAGGATCTCTCCAGCACGGATGCGAAGAGGCGCCAGCTCGTCCTCGGCGACGGCCATCAACTCCGGGGTCTCCCAGGCGCTGGTGGCGATGCAGCGACCGGAAACCCGGTCCACCACCAGCGACAACCCCAGACATCCGTCCATTCCCGTGGCGACCGGCTGGACCTCGTCGCGGACGAAGTCGATGCATTCGTCGACCGCTTCGGGCCGGCCCCTGATCATGGTCGAGCGCGCATACATGCAAACCCCCGTGCTCGAGGCAGCGCCCGTCCGGCGCCGCCGCTCCCTCTCACTATCCTCGCCGCGAACCCGGGGAACAATGGCGCGGTCGTCTCAGTCCGGCCAGGCCTCGGCCAGAAGGTCGCGGGTGTCGGCCAGGAGCTCGGGCAGGGTCTTGGTGCGGCCGATGATCGGCATGAAGTTCTGGTCACCCGGCCAGCGCGGCACGACGTGCTGGTGCAGGTGGGCCGAGATCCCGGCACCCGCGACCGCTCCCTGGTTCATGCCGATGTTGAACCCCCCGGCCGCCGACACCGACCGGATCACCGACATCGCCTGCCGGGTCAGGAGGCTCATCTCCTCGGCCTCGTCTGAGGTCGTCTCGGTGTAGTCGGCGATGTGCCGGTAGGGGCAGACCATCAGGTGGCCCGGCGAGTAGGGGTAGAGGTTCAGGACGGCGTACACGACCTCGCCTCGGCGTACGACGAGCCCCTCGGCGTCGTGGAGCCTCGGGATCCGGCAGAAGGGGCACTCCCCGGACGTCGCGTCGGCGGGCTTGTTCTCGCCCCGGATGTAGGCCAGCCGGTGCGGGGTCCAGAGCCGGTCCAGCCCGTCGGCCTCGCCGGCCCCGTCCTGCCGCGCGGTCTCGCCCGGGTCGCCCATGGCGCCCGATCTTAGAGGTCGCCCCCGGCCGAGATGGGTGCAACGGCCGGCGAGCGGCGTAAGGTCATGGAACGGAGCCATCCAGGCTCTCGATCAGGGAGCCACGATGAGCGACAAGTCGCCACGGCAGGCCATGTCCAAGAAGTCCGCGAAGTCGATCAAGGAGAAGCGGGCCGAGAAGCGCGACAAGGCGCACCAGCAGACGTTCTCCGACAAGCTCGATCCCGGCAAGAAGTGACTCTCCTCGGCCTCGGGGTCATCGGCACCTCGGCCAAGGAGAACGAACACCGGTTGCCGCTACATCCGGACCACCTGGCACTCCTCGAGCCCGACATCCGTGGGCAGATCACGCTCGAGCACGGCTACGGCCAGAAGTTCGGCGTGCCCGACGACGAGCTTTCCCCGTTGGTGTCCGGGTTTGCCTCCCGTGAGGAGATCCTCGCCGGATCGGACGTGGTCCTGCTACCGAAGCCGCAGCACGCCGACGTCGCCGCGATGGGTCCCGGCCAGGTGCTGTGGGGATGGCCGCACTGCGTCCAGGACCCGGTGCTCACCCAGATCGCGATCGACGGCGGGCTGACCCTGATCGCGTTCGAGGCGATGAACCACTGGACCCGAGACGGCAACGTCGGCCTCCACGTGTTCCACAAGAACAACGAGCTTGCCGGCTACTGCTCGGTGCTGCAGGCGCTGCAGCTGACCGGGATCGACGGGCGACTACGGCCGCCGATTGAGGGCCGTGGTGATGGGGTTCGGGGCGACCGCCCGTGGAGCGGTCACCGCTCTCAACGCGCACGGCGTGCACGACGTACGCGTGCTGACCACGCGCGGGGTCGCTGCGGTGGGCTCCCCCATCCACTCGGTCCGGATCCTCCAGTTCGACCACGACCCCGAGGAGCCGCACATGAGTCAGGTGATCACCGAGCGCGGGCGCGTCCCGGTGGCGTCGTTCCTGGCGGAGAACGACATCGTGGTCAACTGCACTTTCCAGGACACCGCCGCTCCGCTGACCTACCTGACGACCGAAGACCTGCCGGCCTTCCGTCCCGGAAGCCTGATCGTGGACGTGTCGTGCGACGAAGCGATGGGCTTCAGCTGGGCCCGCCCCACGACCTTCGACGAGCCGATGTTCCAGGTCGGCAACCGGATCGGCTACTACGCCGTCGATCACAGCCCGTCGTACCTGTGGAACTCCGCGACCTGGGAGAACAGCCAGGCGCTGATCCCGTTCCTGCGGCGGTCCTGGAGGGGCCGGCGTCGTGGGACAGCGATGAGACCCTGCGTCGGGCGACCGAGATCCGTAGCGGTCGGGTGGTCAACCCGGACATCCTCGCCTTCCAGGGGCGCTCAGCCGTCCACCCGCACCTGGTGGGCTGAACCGACGCTCAGACCTGGACCCGGGACTCGACCGCCTCGGCCACCCGGTCGATCGCCTCGGCGATCGGAACGCCGTTGTCCTGGTGGCCGTCGCGGTAGCGGAAGGACACCGCTCCGGCCTCCATGTCCTGGTCGCCGGCGATCACCATGAACGGCACCTTCTGCAGCTGGGCGTTGCGGATCTTCTTCTGCATCCGGTCGTCGGAGTCGTCGACCTCGACCCGCAGCCCGCGCGCCCTCATCTGCTGCGCGACCTCGGTCAGGTAGTCGTTGTGGCGCTCGGCGATCGGGATGGCCTGGACCTGGACCGGCGCCAGCCAGGGCGGGAACGCACCGGCGTAGTGCTCGGTCAGCACGCCGACGAACCGCTCGATCGAGCCGAACAGGGCGCGGTGGATCATGACCGGCCGCTGGCGCGACCCGTCGGAGGCGGTGTACTCGAGGCCGAACCGCTCGGGCAGGTTGAAGTCGAGCTGCACGGTGGACATCTGCCAGGTGCGTCCGATCGCGTCCTTGGCCTGCACCGAGATCTTGGGGCCGTAGAACGCCGCCCCGCCCGGGTCCGGCACCAGCTCGAGGCCGGAGTCGTCGGCCACCTGCTGCAGGGTCGCGGTCGCCTCGTCCCACGAGCGCGTCGGAGCCGACGAACTTCTCGGGGTCCTTCGTGGACAGCTCGAGGTAGAAGTCGTCGAGGCCGTAGTCCTTGAGCAGGTCGAGGACGAACCGCAGGCGTGCGGGTCAGCTCGGCATGCATCTGGTCGCGGGTGACGTAGATGTGGGCGTCGTCCATGGTCAGACCGCGCACCCGGGTCAGGCCGTGGACGACGCCGGACTTCTCGTAGCGGTAGACCGCGCCGAACTCGAAGAGCCGCAGCGGCAGCTCCCGGTAGGACCGCCCCCGGGCGCGGAAGATCAGGCAGTGGAAGGGGCAGTTCATCGGCTTGAGGTAGTAGTCCTGGCCGGCCTTGGTCACGTTGCCGCGGTCGTCGGCCACCTCGTCGAGGTGCATGGGCGGGTACATGCCGTCGGCGTACCAGTCCAGGTGCCCGGAGACCTCGAACAGCTGCGCCTTGGTGATGTGCGGGCTGTTGACGAACTCGTAGCCCTCCTCGACGTGCCGGCGCCGCGAGTAGTCCTCCATCTCCTTGCGGAGCACGCCGCCCTTGGGGTGGAAGACCGCCAGGCCGGAGCCGATCTCGTCGGGGAAGCTGAAGAGGTCGAGCTCGCGGCCGAGCCGGCGGTGGTCGCGCCGCTCGGCCTCCTCGAGGTGGTGGAGGTGCTCCTCGAGCGCCTCCTTCGTCTCCCACGCGGTGCCGTAGATCCGCTGGAGCTGCCGGTTCTTCTCGTCTCCGCGCCAGTACGCCGCCGCGCTGCGCATCAGCTTGAAAGCGGGGATCCGCTTCGTGGTCGGCAGGTGCGGGCCGCGGCACAGGTCGCTCCACGCCACCTCGCCCTTGCGGTTGATGTTGTCGTAGATGGTGAGCTCGCCGGCGCCCACCTCGACGCTCGCCCCCTCGGCCGCGTCCTCGGCCTGGCCCGAGCCCTTCAGGCCGATCAGCTCGACCTTGTAGGGCTCGTGCTGGAGCTCGTCGATCGCCTCGGCGTCGGAGACCGGGCGGCGCGAGAAGCGCTGGTTCTCCTTGACGATCTTGCGCATCCGGGTCTCGATCTTCTCGAGGTCCTCCGGGTGGAAGGGCACCTCGACGTCGAAGTCGTAGTAGAAGCCGTTCTCGATCGGCGGCCCGATGCCCAGCTTCGCGTCCGGGTAGAGGTCCTGCACCGCCTGGGCCAGCACGTGCGCGGTCGAGTGGCGCAGGATGTCGCGGCCGTCCGGGCTGTCGATGGCCACGCCCTCGACGTCGTCGCCGTCGGCGAGCTCATGGGCGAGGTCGCGCAGCTCGCCCGCGACGCGCGCGGCCACGATCGAGGCGTCGTCCTGGAACAGCTCCCAGGCCTTGGTGCCCGTCGTCACGGTCCGCTCCTCACGCTCACCGGCGTGGACGAGGGCGACCTTGATGTCGGGCACGGAGCGACTCCTTGCAGCTGTCGGGCGGAGGGTTGTGGTCGAACCCGGTCGATCGTATCGGCCGACCCCGGTGGAGTTCGCGGCAGTTTCCGCCGCGCGGCCTCAGCGCCCCTCGGTGGCGATGATCCGCTCGAGCTCCGCGATGGACCCGGGCGTGGACTCATGGAGTACGGCGTGCCACCCGGCCGCCCGCGCGGCCTCGACGTTGGGAGTGGCGTCGTCGAGGAACACCACCTCCTCCGGCTCCACGCCGAGCCGGCTTTCGGCGAGCGCATAGATCGCCGGGTCGGGCTTCTTCAGCCCCACCTCGTGGGAGTAGACGATGTCGTCGGTGACCTCGGCGAAGCGCCAGCAGGCCTCCCGCTCCCGCGCGCCGGGGCCCGAGTTGCTGAGGATGCCGGTGAGCTGCGCGGGGCGTCGGGCCGCGAACCAGTCGAAGAGCGGCTCGTCGAGCGCGCCGACGTACCACCGCCAGAAGTCGTCCATCAGCTCGTCGGCCGCCGCGTCGCTCAGATCGAGGGACCGCTGCCAATGGTTGCGGACCTCGGCCTCGGTCACCTCGCCAATGACGGGGTCGCCCGCCAACCCGTCGAGGCGCAGCGCGAAGTCATCCGAACCGAGGCCGAGCCGGGTCGGCCAGGCGCCCGGGAACACTGCGTCGTCGATGACCTCGAGGACGCTCCCGATGTCGAACACCACCGCCCGGATCGCCACCCGGCGATGGTGGCACACCTGTTTCCCGGATGTTTTTTACCTAGTTGACGGGCGGCGTACACGGTGGACATCGGCTGTCGGGAGCCGCATTCGACCGGGGTGGGGCCCCGACGGTTCTGAAGGGAGAGCCGTGTACCTCAGATCAACGTCGAGAAGAAGCCGTACCCCACTCATGCTCCTCGTGGCAGGGACCGTTCTTGCCGCCGTTCTCGCGGCGGCCGTGCCCACCTACAGCATCAACACTCGCCAAACCGGCCGGCAAGACGGGCGCGGGTTCCCGCTGTTCTACACCGACGACAGAGGCCTGCACCTGAGGTTGTGCGAAACCGGGACAAGGCAGTGCCAGGGAGCGGACCGGGGGGACCTGGTTCCGCCCGAGGGTGAGAACTTCTACTGGATGGCCACCGCCGTCGTCCGCACCCAGCGCGGGCCGCTCGATATCGAGTTCGCTCTCGAGGCAGCGTTCGGCGGCGCACGCGGGCTCAAGCCCATCGTCTTCGACCGGATCCGGATCCGGGGCCACCTCCGTCAGGCCGGCCGGTACATCCTCGACCACCCCTACGGCCGCTCGCGATTCCGGGCGATCACACCCCGGGAAGAGCGCAACGTGGACTTCACCGTTGACCGGCCCTGCTCCCTGGAACGCGGGGGCACCTGCAACGGAAGGATCACCAACTTCCTGCGGGCCAAGAACCCCCCCAAGGGATACGTCGGCTTCGGTGGGCGCCGGACGTTGGTCAAGGGAGGCACCGAACGGAACTCCCTGGTGGTGCGGACTGCAGGTGGCGACGTCATCGGAACGACCAACAGGTTCGCCATCACGGGCAAGAGGTTCATCCGCCGGCGGTGACCAGTAGGACCTGTCGGCTTCGAATGCAGTCGGAGGCCCCTTGGGGCCTCCGACTCCGGCGATTCGGTGGGCGATACTGGGTTCGAACCAGTGACCTCTTCGGTGTGAACGAAGCGCGCTACCACTGCGCCAATCGCCCCTGCTGTGCGGTGCGAAACCCTAGCGCACGTCCGGCCTCGACTCACATTCCGCTGCTCGTGGTCACGACCCCCTTCCCCGCCTTTCAGCAAGTTTCCCGATTTGCGTCACACGGGGGCTGATCGGCCGTCACAATCGTGACAACCACGACCCTCGGAGCTCACGTTGACGTCGCAGCCGATCACACCAGTGCTGGCTCAGCACGTGACGCTGCGCGCGCCCCTCAGCGGACCGGGCAGCGTCGAGCTCGACGCCGTCTTCGAGTACGACAGCCGTGACCCGTTCGCCGTGTGGATCACCTTCGGCGCCGGCGCGGCCAGCATCCGGTGGGCCATGAGCCGGTCGCTCCTCGCGCAGGGTCTGACCGACCCGGCCGGCGAAGGCGACCTGCGGCTCCGGCCCAGTCTCGACCAGGACGGCAGTGGGGTCGTGGTGTTCGAGTTCCACTCCCCCGACGGCCGGTTCGTGGCCCAGGCCTCCACCCGCGAGCTCTACCGCTTCCTGACCCGGACCCTCGCCATGGTGCCGTTCGGCAGCGAGTCCGCCCACTTCGACGTCGATGCGATCATCTCCGACCTGATGCGGCTCTCAGAGTCCGAGTAGCTCGGGCTCCCGCTCGTTCCACATCGCCCGGATCTTCTGCGTCACCGGGCCGGGTGCGGTCAGCTCGCGGTCGTCCCAGCGGGACACACCCTGGACGTCCCGGGTCGTCGATGCCAGGAACACTTCGCTGGCCCGGTCCACGACCTCCAGGGGCTCGTCCACCTCGACGCCGCCGTACCACTCCAGGACCAGTGCCCGCGTGATCCCGGCCAGGCAGCCGCTCTCGAGGGTGGGGGTGCGCAGCTCGCCGTCGACGACGTAGAAGACGTTGGAGCCCGTGCCCTCGCACAGGCTGCCCGCGAGGTTGGCGAAGATCGCCTCGCTCGCCCCGCGCGACGCCGCGTGGGCGAGCGCCACGACGTTCTCGCCGTACGACGTGGTCTTCAGCCCGGCGAGCGCCCCCCGCTCGTTGCGGGGCCAGGGCACCGTGGCGACGGCCGTCGTCGCGGGCCACGGGTCCATGCGGTCGGCGACCACGACCAGGGTCGGTGGTTCGTCACCCCGGCCGGAGCCGAGCGGCGCGGGCCCGCCGGTGTAGGTGATCCGGATCCGTCCCAGCGAGAGCTCCTGCCCGTCCAGCACCGCAGCCACGCCGGCGCGGCAGGCGTCGTCGTCGACCTCGGGGAGACCCATCCCGGCCGCGGACCTGGCGAGCCGTTCGAGGTGGGGGGTGAGCGCGAACGGCTGCCCGCCCACCACCTTGATCGCCTCGAAGACGCCGTCGCCGACGGTGAGTCCGTGGTCTGTCAGCAGCACCGCAGGGGCTCCCGGGTCGGGCAGGAGTTCACCGTTCATCCAGGCGCGCATGGGCCCACTCTAGGAGGCCGACCGGGGTGCGACCGGATGCCCAACACTCCTGCGGGTGTTGGATTTTGCGACCATTCGGGCATCGGCTACTGTTCTCACGCACCTGGCCCCTCGGGGTCGCGTCGCAGGCGGACGTAGCTCAGTTGGTAGAGCGCAACCTTGCCAAGGTTGAGGTCGCGAGTTCGAGCCTCGTCGTCCGCTCGGAGAGGCGCCTCCACGGTGGAGTGGCCGAGAGGCGAGGCAACGGACTGCAAATCCGTCTACACGGGTTCAAATCCCGTCTCCACCTCGAACACCGATGGTTCCGTATGGGATCGTGGTGAGCACCAAAGGGCGATTGGCGCAGCGGTAGCGCGCTTCCTTGACACGGAAGAGGTCACTGGTTCAAACCCAGTATCGCCCACCAGCGAACCGGCAGGTCAGAGGCTAGTTCCGAGACCTGCCGGCTTCTTTGTGCCCGCCAGCCCACGGTCCGCTCAGTCGAGACAGAACTCGTTGCCCTCGACGTCCTGCATCACGAGGCACGACTCGTTCTCTTCGTCGGCAAGCAGTAGTCGCACGCGTTCCGCGCCGAGCGGGACCAGTCGTGCGCATTCGGCCTCGAGTGCGGCCACGCGCTCCTCACCCACGAGCCCGGTGCCGACCCGCACATCGAGATGCAGCCGGTTCTTGACGACCTTGCCTTCGGGAACGCGCTGGAAGAACAGTCGCGGGCCCACACCTGAGGGATCAACGCATGCGAACGCTGAACCCTGTTGGTCAGGCGGCAGCGCGCGATCGAAATCGTCCCAGCTGGCAAACCCCTCCGGTGGAGGTGGTACGACGTACCCCAACACCTCGCACCAGAAACGAGCGACGCGCTCAGGTTCTGCGCAGTCGAAGGTGACCTGGAACTGCTTGACCGACGGCATCGGTCCACCCTAGAGGTGCGACCCAGCCATCGGTCCACCCAATATCGCCCACCAGCACTTGCACAGGTCAGGGGTCGGGAGGCAGGTCGTCGACCTGCGGGGGCGCCGCCGTCATCGGGTCGTTGGGGTCCCTTTCACCGGGCCTGAAGCCGACGCCGAACTGGCCCATCATGTCGTGGTCCTCGTGGACCAGGTTGTGGCAGTGGATCATGTACCGGCCCCTGTGGGGAGCGAACTTCATGATCAGCTTCACGGACTCGTTCTCGCCGATGTAGGCGACATCCTTGGGCCCGCGCTCCCAGTCGAACGGTGGCCGGCCGTTGCGCTCGAGGATCTTGAACTCGAGCAGGTGGATGTGCACGGGGTGGAACCAGCCGCCGCTAGGGTTGGACAGCTCCCAGATCTCGATGTCGTTCAGCCCCGGGCGGGCGAGGCAGAACTGGAAGTCGCTGGCTATGACGTCCTCCCAGGTCCTCCCGTTGATCCGCCACTGCCCGCCGTCGTGCGAGAAGTGGAACCTGCGTGTGCGCACCGCGTCGGAGGGCTTCAGGAGCATGCACGGGTCGGTCGCCAGCCTGTCGGGGATGGTGTTCCAGGTGGGGTCGCCGTGGTCGAACGGCTCGTCGGTGACGTCGAAGGCCATCACCAGGTCGGTGTCGGCGAAGTCGATGTTGTTCGGATTGGACAGGTTGCGCAGGATCACCCGTTCGCCGGGCTGGTACCGGGCGAAGTCGATCAGGACCTCGCACCTCTCCGCGACACCCTGGCGCCACCCGGAGACGGTCTGCGGCCTCGGCACCAGTCCCCCGTCGGTGCCCACGATCACCATGGGGTCCCCGTCGTTGAGCTGAAACCTCCAGGACCGCGAGATCGCCGCCGCCAGCACCCGGAACCGGTAGATCCGCCGCTTCACCCGCATCACCGGCCAGGGAACGCCGCTGGCGAGGATGACGTCCCCCCAGAGTCCCGACTCGGAGTTGCTGTTGAAGCCCAGTTCGCCGTCCGGGCCGAAGATCACGTCGCGCACCGTCAGCGGAACGTCGAACTCGCCCTGCGGCAGCACGCGCCGCTCGAAGTCGTCGTGGATGTGGTACTGGGCGGCCAGTCCGAAGTACGCGTTCTCCGCGGTGTGATGGACGCCGTGGTCGTGGTACCACAACGTCACAGCCCGATCGGTGTTCGGGTACTGGTAGTTCTTGTAGAAGCCGGGAGGCGTCACGTCACTGGCGTAGCCGTCGTACTGCGGGAGGGACGGCGATCCGTGCAGGTGCGTCGACGTCGTCGACTCGTACCCGAGCAGCGGGTTGGTCGGTGGCAGGTGGTTGCGCACGCGAAGCACCGACCGGTGGCCGGTGGTCGCATGGATGGTCGGCCCCGGGGTGATTCCGTTGTAGCCCCAGATCGTGGTCGTCAACCCGTTCGGGAGGATCCGGGCCACGCCGGGACGCTCGGTGACGCTGTACAGATGGACCGGGACACCGTCGGGGTCCATCGTCGTCGCGATCGGCCTCAGCACCGGGGGCGTCCTGAACCGCATCTGGAACGGCTGCGGCATGTCGCCTGGAGCCAACAAGCTCCGGGCCTGCGCATTCAGGAGGCCATCCCAGGGAAGCGCACTTGCTCCTGCGGTTCCAACGACCCCGAGCCCGGCAACCTTCAAGACGTCCCGACGTGACAGTTCCATGACCGGCTTCCTGTTGCCCCTGCGAACATCGCTGCACGCCACGGTGCGCAACGTTCGCGAGTTCGACACTAGGTCGGCGGTGAGGCCGCGCCCATGACCATCTGTGGCCATCTTCGCCACGTCATGATTGACCGCGCTCCGCGGTGTGCGCCGTCCACTTGTGCTCGCCCGTACGGGCTAGTTCACGCGGAGCCCGACGGATCCGGTACGCCGTCAACGGCGGCGTCCGCTGTAACGCGCCAGCCGACGCCATCGTCGGTCCAGCGCAGGTGCTTCATCAGGTGCACGGAGCCGCCGCCACCAGTGACCGTGTCGAACACCGCACGATCGCTGAGCGCACGCATGAGGGCGATGCCCCTGCCTCCTTCGGCATCCGGCTCAGTCGCGGCCGGTGCGGTTTCGAGGTTCCCGAAACCGGCCCCGGAGTCCAGCACGTCCATGGTCAGCTGTTCATCCCCGATGTTGATCACGACTTCGTACGACGCACCTGGCCCCGCATGCTGGAACACGTTGGTGCAGGCCTCCGAGAGTGCAACCTCCACCTCGCCCACGCACTCGTGAGTCACGCCTGCGCTCGACAACGCTGTCGCCACCGTGTGGCGGACGACTGGAACGCTGCGCGCCTCGCGGGGCAGGGTCATCACTACCTGGATCCGCACGATGAACGCCTCCCTGGCTCGGCCCAAACGGCATCGTCAGGGTCTGGGGCGACGCTCCAACGACCACTCTACGTGGCTCCGGGGTCGATGAAAGGAAAGACTGCGGCCAGCTGTCAGCCCTGGTTCCGGAATCGGTCCCAGTCCCCGTCGGGGTCGGTGTTGATCACTTCCTCCGCGGCCTCGACGAGCAGGGAGCGATTGCCGCGGGCACGCGCGCGGATCAAGGCGAAGGCCTCGTTGTGATCGACGTCGAGGCGGGTGGCCAACGCTCCCTTGGCCTGCTCGATCACCACGCGGCTGTTCAGCGCGGCCTGGAGCTGCTCTGCCAACACTTCGCGGCCGCGGGCCAGGCGGTCTTGCATGATCGCGATCGTCGCCACGTCCGCCAGCGCTTGGGCCAGCGGAATCTCCTCGTGAGCGATGGGCAGGGCGCTGTGCTCGCTGAGCAGGCTCAATGCACCGATGACCCGACCGCGCAGTCGCATCGGCAGGGCAAGCACTCCGACGAATCCCTGGTCCGTGGCCGCGGAGGCAAATGTGGGCCAGCGAGACACCTCGGTGTCCAGCCGATCTGTCCGGACGGGCTGACCGCTACGGAAGCAGTCCAGGCACGGCCCCTCCTGGTGCTGGATCTGGAACAGCTCGAGCAACCGGGCTCCCTCACTGGAGGCGGACGCGACCCGCAAGGTGCCTTCCTCGTCAGAAAGCAACAGCCCTGCCGCAGTCGCGCCGAACAGGTCAACTGAGCGGGTCACGAGGATGTACAGCAGGTCCACGACATCGAAGTCGTCGACCAGGGTGTCGGCGACACTGACGAAGACGTTCGCCAGCTTCTCGGTGTCCATGACAGCACCCTCACATGCGCCCGCAGGGGGTGGCCAAAGCTTGACGCGTGTGGTTAGGTAAGCGAGGTCCCGGCTGGACGCAGCCGGGGGCGCAACTACGGGCCCAGACCTCGCCCCTTCCCCGAAGCGAGGTTCGCCATGCCCGCCATCGGCGTTAGACGCCAGGCCGTGTGTCCCCATTGCGGCGCATCAGTTCCATTGGTCCGCGACCGCTGGCTGCACGTGCACAACGAGGGCAGCACGGAGTACGTCGTTCCTCGCGCGGACCGGCCCCGCTGTCCCGGCAGCTTCCTGCCGATCCCGCGGCAGGCGCCAGCGACGAAGGCTGGGGCCGGCACGGTGCGACACGCTTCCCGGCCAGGGATGTCGTCGTGACCGCGCCCCTGCTCACGCTCCTCGAGCGACTGGTCTCCCAGGAGGTCGCCCGCACCAATGCGGCCCAGGCCTCCGTCCGCCTGATCCACGACCGCCGCCAGCTCGAGGACGTCGAAGCGTTCCTCAGCGACCACCTGCGAGACCAGACCAACAGGCATGTCAACGTCGCGCGAGACCCCTTCCGGTAGCGACATCGGGAGGAGCTGAGGGCGGGGACAACCACCGCGGCGTGGACGAGGAGTCGGGGGTCCTCACTCGTCCACGCCGCGGTGCGTAAGCGGCAGACCACCCGAGCCGTCAGGTGTCCTCCGTGGCGAACTCCTCGTCGTGGGTACCGGGGCGCGGAGCCCACGGCAGCTCCTTGGCCGGGCGTACGACGATCAGCCGGTCACCACGCGCCAGCTGCGTGACGACCGGGTCGAAGTAGCGGTAGACCTTCTCGTCCCGCACCACCGCGATCACCTGATCGGGCAGCGACTGCGGCTGCTGGCCCACCTCGGACACGAGCAGGTCGCGCTCGGCCACCTCGAGCCCCTCGCCGTAGGTGAGCAGGTCCTCCATCACCGAGCCCAGGGTCGGCGACAGCGACGAGAGACCGATCAGCCGGCCGACGGCGTCGGAGGAGGTGATCACCGAGTCGGCGCCGGACTGCCGCATCAAGGCGACGTTCTCCTGCTCCCGCACGGCCGCGACGATCAGGGCCTTCGGGTTGAGCTGGCGCACGGTCAGGGTGGCGAGCACGTTGGAGTCGTCCCGGTCGGTCGTGATGATGACGTGGCTGGCGTTGGCGACCCCTGCGCGGCGGAGCACCTCCCGCCGGGTGGCGTCGCCGGTGACGACCGCCAGCCCGTCGGTGTGGGCGTCCTCCAGGGCCACCGACCCGGTGTCGACCACGACGATGCCCTCGCGGTCCTGTCCGTTGTTGACCAGGGTCTCGACGGCGCTGCGGCCCTTGGTGCCGTAGCCGATGACGACGACGTGCTGTCCCATGCTCTTCCTCCACCGGGCGACCCGGAAAATCTCGCGACCCTGCGAGGCGAGGACCTCGAGGGTGGTGCCGATCAACAGGACCAGGAACGCGATGCGCAGCGGCGTGACGACGAACGCGTTGAGGAGCCGGGCGTGCGCTTCGACTGGCGCGATGTCGCCGTACCCGGTCGTGCTGAGCGTGACGGTCGTGTAGTAGATCGCGTCGACCAGCCCGACCGTCCCGTTGCGGGTCGTTGTTGTCGTTGTAGGCGTGCCGGTCGAAGTACACCAGCAGCACGGTGCCGACCAGGATCGCGAGCGCGGCCAGCATCCGGCGACCGAGCTCCCACCACGGTGAGCGCACCTTCTCCGGCAACGAGACCCGACCGCGGGAGATCTCCGCGATCGAGTCGGTCGTCTTGGCAGCCACGGCCCGAACCTACTCGACCGACTCGTCCCGGGTCGTCATCCGATGCCGCAGTCGATGCACGAGTTCGAGCCGGGCTCGGGTGGTCGTCTTCTGCGGGAAGACGGTGTCGAAGGCAGCGTTGACCGCGGCACCGATCAGCACGGCCAGCGCCAGCAGGTAGAGCCACAGCAGTACGGCGATCGGCGCCGCCAGCGGTCCGAAGATCGACCTGGAGTCCGCGGCCGTGACCGTCAGCACCCACCGCAGCAGGGCCGACCCAGCGACCCAGGCGCCCAGCGCGAACGTCGCGCCCGGGAGGTTGAAGCTCCAGTTCGTCCGCACCGGCACGGACACGTGGTAGAGCGTGGCCAGGAAGCAGATGCAGATCACGATGATCGCCGGCCAGTAGAACGTCATCAGGAACTCGGACCGCTCCGGCAGGACGCGTCGCACGAGCGTGGGGCCGGCCACGACGAGCGGGACCGTCACGACGCCGGTGATCATGGCCAGCACGTAGAGCAGGAACGACAGGGCGCGGGTCTTGACGATGCCCCGGTGGCCGCCCAGCCCGTGCATGACCGTGATCGTGTCGACGAAGACGTTCAGCGCCCGCGACCCCGACCACAGCGCCAGGACGAAGCCGAGCGAGATCACGTCGAAGCGCGGCGCCGTCGAGAACGTCGTCGATGGTCGGAATGATGATCCGGTCCACGGCGCGGTCGGTCAGCGCCCGCTGCGACAGGTCGATGATCGCGGTCCGCACGTCCGCGATCTGCGCCGGCGTGAACCGGTCGCTGACGAACCCGATGCCGCCGGCCAGCATGAAGATCAGCGGGGGCACCGACAGCACCGCGAAGAAGGCCGCCTCCCCGGCCAGCCCGGTGACGCGGTAGCGCATGCAGCTGCCGACGGTGGTACACGATCAGCCGCCAGAGCACCTCGCCCAGCTGCGTGCACCCACGCCGGCACCCACCCGGGCAGCCGTCCGGCCCGGGGACCGGAGTGGCTCTCCGTGGCGCCCATGGGCCTACGGTATCCACATGGAAGGCCCCAAAACGCGAGGCGAGATCCGGGTCGCGACCAACCAGTCACCGCCACTGGTCGGTCACAACGTGGTCACCTCCGACGCCGCCCTGGTCGAGGCCGTCACCCGGCACGCCTCCGCGGAGGTCGTGGACGACCTCGCGCCGCTCGGCGCCGAGGCAGGAACCGCTGAGGCACGCGAGCACGGGATCCTCGCCAACGAGAACCACCCGACGCTGCGGCCCTACGACCGCTACGGCAACCGGATCGACGAGGTCGCCTTCCACCCGTCGTGGCACTGGCTGATGGAGCGCGCAGTCGGCCACGGGCTGGCCGCCGCGCCCTGGGAGTCCGAGTCGGCGCACGCCCACGTCCGCCGCGCCGCCGGATTCCTCGCCTGGTCGCACACCGAGCCCGGCCACGGCTGCCCGATCTCGATGACCTACGCGGCAGTGCCCGCGCTGCGCGTCGACGACGCGGTCGCCAAGGAATGGGTCCCCCTGCTCGCCTCCACCAGCTACGACCCGGGGCTCCGACCGGTGGCGGAGAAGCGCGGAGCCCTGGCCGGCATGGGGATGACCGAGAAGCAGGGCGGCTCCGACGTCCGTGTCAACGTGACCGTGGCCCGCCCGACCTCGGTCGACGGCGAGTACACCCTGCACGGCCACAAGTGGTTCACCTCGGCCCCGATGAACGACGTGTTCCTCGTGCTCGCCCAGGCCGAGGGTGGGGTCACCTGCTTCGTCGTACCTCGGGTGCTGCCCGACGGGACCCGCAACCAGCTCGACGTGGTCCGGCTCAAGGACAAGCTCGGCAACCGCTCCAACGCGTCCAGCGAGCTGGAGTTCGACGGCACCGTCGCGCACCGTCTCGGTGACGAGGGCCGCGGGGTCCGCACCATCATCGAGATGGTCAACGCGACCCGGCTCGACTGCGTGCTCGGATCCGCCGGGCTGATGCGGCGCGCGGTCTCCGAGGCCTCGTGGCACGTGGCCCATCGCTCAGCCTTCGGTGGCCTGCTCGCCGACAAGCCGCTGATGCAGAACGTCGTCGCCGACCTCGCCGTCGAGTCCGAGGCCGCCACGGCACTCGCCGTGCGGCTCGCGGCCGCGGTCGACGACCTCGCCGACCCCCACGAGGCCGCCCTGCGCCGGATCGCGCTGCCGCTCGCGAAGTTCTGGGTCTGCAAGCGGACCCCCGCGATGGTGGCGGAGGCGCTGGAGTGCCTGGGCGGGAACGGGTACGTCGAGGAGTCGGTGATGCCGCTGCTCTACCGCGAGGCGCCGCTCAACTCGGTGTGGGAGGGCTCCGGCAACGTCAACGCCCTCGACGTGCTGCGGGCGCTGGCCCGGGAACCAGCCGCCCTGGAGGCGTGGATCAGCGAGGTGGGGCTCGCCCGCGGCGCGGACCCGCGGCTCGACCGCGCGGTCGACGACGCCCTCGCGCTCCTGGGCGACGAGGCCACGCTCGAGCAGTCCGCCCGCCGCCTCGCCGGCCGGATGGCCGCCTGCCTCCAGGGGTCGCTGCTGGTTCGCTTCGCTCCCCCGGAGGTGGCGGACGCGTTCTGTGCCTCCCGCCTCGGCACGTCGTACGACGGCACCTTCGGCACCCTCGCCGGCGGCGACCTCCGTGCGATCGTGGAGCGGACGACCCCGCGGGTCGACTGAGCGATCAGGCCAGGTCGAGGCCTGGGTAGAGCGGGTACTTCTCCAGCATCTCCGCGGAGGCGTCCTTGACCTTGTCGCCGACGCCGTCGGCCAGGGCGTACGACGCCTTCGACGGCGTGCCCTTCTTGGTCGTCCCCGGCTCGGTGTTGGAGAGGACGTGGACGATCAGCTCGGCCACGTGGTCGAACTCGTCGTGCCCGAAGCCGCGGGTGGTGAGCGCCGGCGTACCGAGCCGGATGCCGGAGGTGTACCACGCACCATTGGGGTCGTTGGGCACCGAGTTGCGGTTGGTCACCACGCCGGCGTCGAGGAGCGCCGACTCGGCCTGGCGGCCGGTCAGACCGAACGACGAGACGTCGAGCAGCACCAGGTGGTTGTCGGTGCCGCCGGTGACCAGCGTGGCGCCGCGCGAGAGGAAGCCCTCGGCCAGCGACTTCGCGTTGTCGGCAACGTTCTGCGCGTAGGTCTTGAAGGACTCCTGCCGGGCCTCGGCCAGCGCCACCGCCTTGGCCGCCATCATCTGCGACAGCGGGCCACCGAGGACCATCGGGCAGCCGCGGTCGACCGAGGAGGCGAACTCCTCCTGGGCCAGCACCAGGCCTCCGCGCGGGCCGCGCAGCGACTTGTGCGTCGTGGTGGTCGTGATGTGCGCGTGGGGCACCGGGTCCTCGTCGCCGGTGAACACCTTGCCCGCCACCAGTCCGGCGAAGTGCGCCATGTCGACCATCAGCGTGGCGCCCACCTCGTCGGCGATCTCGCGCATCTTGGCGAAGTTCACCCGCCGGGGGTAGGCGGAGTAGCCGGCGACCAGCACCAGCGGCCGGAACTCACGGGCCTTGGCCGCCACGGCGTCGTAGTCGAGCAGTCCGGTCTCGGGGTCGGTGCCGTACTGGTTCTGGTGGAACATCTTGCCGCTGATGTTGGGCCGGAACCCGTGGGTGAGGTGCCCACCGGCGTCGAGCGACATGCCCAGGAGTCGCTGGTTGCCCAGCTCGTGCCGCAGTGACTCCCAGTCCTCCTCGCTCAGCTCGTTGACGTTCTTCGCGCCGAGCTTCTCCAGCCCGGGCACCTCGATCCGGTGGGCCAGGATCGACCAGTAGGCGACGAGGTTCGCGTCGATGCCGGAGTGCGGCTGCACATAGGCGTACGGCGCCCCGAACAGCTCGCGGGCGTGCTCGGCGGCCACGGACTCGACGGTGTCGACGTTCTGGCAGCCGGCGTAGAAGCGGTGACCGACCGTGCCCTCGGCGTACTTGTCGCTCAGCCACGTGCCCATGGTGAGCAGGACCGCCGGCGAGGCGTAGTTCTCGCTCGCGATCAGCTTCAGGGATCCCCGCTGGTCGACCAGCTCCTGGCGGGTCGCCTCCGCGATACGGGGCTCGACGGAGGCCATCACCTCGAGGATCTGGCGGTACGCACTGCTGATCACGGCATCTGTCATGGGGACAGACTAGTGACCGGCCGTCGTGTGACGTGGGCCGCACGCCCGGCCGCCTCACGCGGGGCTCGGCCGCTCACCGTCTCAAATACTGGAGTCGCGTCTCACAACATGAGATTCCGGCTTGTGAGCAGGGCGTCCGCACGTTGAGACTCCTCGTCATGATCACCGCTGCGACGCACGCGCACCTCGTGGTACGACGCCACGTGGACCTCGGGCGTACCCGCAGCATGTTGTGTTGGCCCCGCTGAACCACGCCGCCCATTCTCTCGAATCCGCGCCCATCGTCGCGCGCGGCACTCAGCGAACAGGACCATTCCCGTGCCTGACTTGCGTTTCCAGTCCCAGCCCGCGAAGCACACCGAGATTCCGCGTCCCAAGCGCGCCGAGGGTCAGTGGTCCCTCGGTTACACCGAGCCGCTGAACAAGAACGAGCAGTCCAAGAAGGACGACGACCCGCTCAACGTCCGTGCCCGGATCGAGCACATCTACAGCAAGCGCGGCTTCGACTCGATCGACCCGGCCGACCTGCGCGGCCGATTCCGCTGGATGGGGCTCTACACCCAGCGCGCTCCCGGCTTCGACGGCGGCAAGACCGCGATGCTCGAGGAGGAGGAGCTCGACGACCGCTACTTCATGATGCGGGTCCGCACCGACGGCCAGATCCTCGGCGTCGACCAGCTCCGCGCTCTCGGCGAGACCTCCACGACGTACGCCCGCAACACCGCCGACGTCACCGACCGCAACAACATCCAGTACCACTGGATCGAGATCGAGAGCGTCCCCGCGATCTGGGAACGCCTCGAAGGTGCCGGGCTGATCACCATCGAGGCCTGCGGTGACTCGCCGCGGCCGTTCCTGGGCAGCCCGGTCGCCGGGATTGCCAAGGACGAGATCATCGACGGCTCCGAGGCGCTGGCGGAGATCAAGCGCCGCGCCATCGGCAACCCGGAGTTCTCCAACCTGCCGCGCAAGTACAAGACCGCGCTCACCGGGCACCCGAGTCACGACGTGGCGCCCGAGGTCAACGACATCTCGTTCGTCGGCACCGTCCACCCCGAGCACGGCCCGGGCTTCGACGTCTGGGTCGGCGGTGGCCTCTCGACGAACCCGATGCTCGCGCACAAGCTCGGTGTCTGGGTCCCGCTCGACGAGGTCCCGGACGTCTGGGAAGGCGTCACCTCGATCTTCCGCGACTACGGCTACCGGCGGCTCCGGTCGAAGGCGAGGCTGAAGTTCCTGCTCGCCGACTGGGGCAAGGAGAAGTTCCGCGAGGTGCTGGAGACCGAGTACCTCGAGCGGAAGCTCGTCGACAACCCCTCCCCCGAGTCCCCGGCTGCGCAGGGCGACCACATCGGTGTGCACGAGCAGAAGGACGGCAAGTTCTACGTCGGGCTGGCGCCGGTCGTGGGCCGGATCGACGGCACGACGCTCACCGGCCTGGCCGACCTCGTCGAGCGGTACGGCGCCAGCGGCGCCCGGCTGACGGCGTACCAGAAGCTCGTGGTGATCGGCGTCGACGCCGCGGACGTGGAGGCCTTCACCGCCGAGGTGGAGAAGGTCGGCCTGACCGCGCGCCCCAGCAACTGGCGCCGCAACACCATGGCCTGCACCGGCATCGAGTTCTGCAAGCTCGCGATCGTCGACACCAAGAACCGCGCCAAGGCACTGATCACCGAGCTGGAGAATCGGTTCCCCGATCTCGACACCCCGATCACGGTCAACGTCAACGGCTGCCCCAACGCCTGCGCCCGCACCCAGGTCGCCGACATCGGCCTCAAGGGCCAGCTGGTCATGGACCGTCACGGCAACCAGGTCGAGGGGTTCCAGGTGCACCTCGGCGGCGCGCTCGGCCTGACCTCCGCCTTCGGCCGCAAGCTGCGCGCCCACAAGGTCACCAGCGCGGACCTCGACGACTACATCACCAACGTGGTCTCCGCGTTCCTCGCCGAGCGTGAGCCGGACGAGGCGTTCGCCACCTGGGTGACCGCGCCGACGACGTGGTGCTGCGCGGCGAGCGGGAGCTGGTCTCGACATGAGCGAGCGCGCCCAGCCCTTCCACTGCCCCTACTGCGGGGACGAGAACCTCTGGCCCCACGAGGGCGAGACCCCCGGGTGGGAGTGCCGGTCCTGCCTGCGCGCCTTCAGCGTGAAGATGCTCGGGATGATCCGTCCGGCGGCGCAGTCATGAGCACCGCGACGACGCGTTCGGCGCGCGACTTCAAGGGCACCCACACCGAGGGCCGGACCCCCGAGGAGCTGCGCGAGCTGGTGTCCCACGTCGGGGCCGAGCTCGAGCTGGCCCCGGCCGAGCACATCATCGAGTGGGCCGTCGCCACGTTCGGCGACCGGTTCTGCGTGACGTCCTCGATGGGCGACGCCGTCCTCGCGCACCTCGCCTCCCGGGTCGCTCCGGGCGTGGACGTGGTCTTCCTCGACACCGGCTACCACTTCGCCGAGACCATCGGCACCCGCGACGCGGTCGAGGCGACGCTGCCGGTCAACCTGGTCAACGTCACGCCCGAGCAGACCGTGGCCGAGCAGGACGAGACGCACGGCAAGGACCTCTACAAGACCAACCCCGACCTGTGCTGCCAGCTGCGCAAGGTGGCACCCCTCGCCCACGCGCTCGAGGAGTACGACGCCTGGGCGACCGGGCTGCGCCGCGCCGAGACCCACAACCGGATCATCGCGCCGGTGGTCGGCTGGGACGCCCGCAAGGGCAAGGTGAAGGTCTCGCCGCTCGCCCGCTGGTCCGACGAGCAGGTCGAGCGCTACATCGCCGACCACAACGTGCTGGTCAACCCGCTGGTCTACGACGGCTACCCGTCCATCGGGTGCTGGCCGTGCACCCGACGGGTCGCTCCCGGCGACGACCCGCGCAGCGGGCGTTGGGCCGGCACCACCAAGACCGAGTGCGGGATCCACTGATGCCCGTGCACTGTGACGAAGGTCCCAAAACCGACAGCGTGGTCGGTCGTTGTTCAACACGGAATGAGAGGAGGCCGCGCTGATGGCTGCTCCTGCACTGGTGGCCCTGGCTCACGGAAGCCGTGACCCGCGGTCCGCCGAGACGATCACCGCCCTCGTCGAACGAGGTCCGCGCGCTGCGCCCGGACCTGAGGATCGAGCCCGCGTTCCTGGAGTTGTCGAAGCCGTCGTTCCAGACGGTCGTCAACAAGCTCGTGCGCGCCAAGTACGACGAGATCGTGGTCGTGCCCCTGCTGCTCAGCGAGGCCTACCACGCGAAGGTCGACGTCCCGGAGGCCGTGGCCGCCGCTACCGCACGCCACGAAGGGCTCAAGATCCGGACCAGCTCGATCCTCGGCATGGAGCCGAGCTTCCTCGAGGTGCTCGACCTGCGGATGCGTGAGGCGCTCAAGGCGTCCCGGGTCCGCGAGCTCGACGCCCTCGTGCTGGCCGCCGCCGGGTCCTCCGACGCGCTCGCCAACCAGGCCGTCGCCCGGCTGGCGCGGGTCTGGGGCACCCGCCACAAGCTGCCGGTGACCGCGGCGTACGCCTCGGCCGCTCCCCCGGCCACCGGCGAAGCCGTCCGCGCCTTCCGCAGGGAAGGACGGCGCCACATCGCCGTCGCCTCGATGTTCCTCGCGCCCGGCTTCCTGCCCGACCGGGCCGCGGAGCTGGCCCTCGAGGCCGGCGCCGTGGCGGTCTCCCAGCCGCTGGGCGCCCACCAGGAGCTCGCCCGCGCGGTGCTGGCCCGCTACGCCGTCGGCGCGGTCGAGCTGGTCCCCGTCTGAGGTGACCCGCCCGAAACTTTCGGGCGGGTCAGCGCTCGCTGGTCACGAGCCGGCCGAGCAGGCGCTCGAGCTCCTCGGCGGGATCGGTCGTCACCCCGCCGTGCACCGGCCCCGGCTGGAGCACGGTGCTTCGGGGTGCCATCAGGAAGCCGAAGCGGGTGCCGATGGGTTGTTCCGCGGCGGTTCCGCCACGCTGGTCACCCGCACACACCCCGGCGACGAACGTCAGCGCCTCACACACCTGGTCGAGGTCGACCTGCGGGTCGAGGACGCGCAGCCGTTCCCGGTCGACGCTCCAGCGGACGTCGAGGTAGTCGGAGGCCTGGCAGTAGAGCACCACGCCGACGTTGACGAACTCCTCGCGCTCCACGCGGGGGACGCAGCGCAGGACGACGTACTGGTAGGCGAGGCTCATGCCGCCTCCGCCGCGGGAAGCCACTGCCGGGTCGACAGCCGCGCGACCAGGAACGAGACGTAGGCCTCGCGCACGGCGTCCGGCGTGTCCGCGCCGGGCACCGGCTCCAGCCAGGGATCGGGTACGCCGGCCAGCACCTCGGTGAAGACCTGCTCGTCGAGCAGGCCGGTGATCTCTTCGTCCGCCGTCGCCAGCCCGCCGGTGTGCGCCCGCAGGACGTGGTCGTCGATGTCCCACGGTTGGCCGGCGAACCGCGCCGGGTCGGTGACGCCGCCGGACCAGCCGTGGTGGAAGTAGAGCGCGGCCCCGTGGTCGATCACCCACAGCCGACCGTGCCAGACCAGCAGGTTGGGGTTGCGCCAGCTGCGGTCGACGTTGGCGGTGAAGGCGTCGAGCCACAGGACCTTCGCGGCAACGTCCGAGCCGTCGTGCACGGTGCCGTCGTACCCGAACGCCCCGGGCAGGAAGTCGATGCCGAGGTTGAGGCCGACACTGGCACCCAGGAGGTCCTGAACCTCCTCATCGGCCTCGTAGCGCGCGATCTGAGGGTCCAGGTCGAGGCCGACGAGGCGCGGGGTGGACAGCCCGATCCGCCGGGCCAGCTCGCCGACGACCACCTCGGCCACCAGGACGCGCACCCCCTGCCCGGCGCCGCGGAACTTGCAGACGTAGGTGCCGAGGTCGTCGGCCTCGACGATGCCGGGCAGGCTGCCTCCCTCGCGCAGCGGGGTGACGTAGCGGGTGACCGAGACGGTGGGGATCACCGGACCGGGTCCTCGTCGAGGAGTCGTTGCTTCTGCTCGGCCACGTCGAAGTCGGCCTCCGGCCAGCGCAGCGCCATGCCGCGCAGCGCCTCGAGGAGCAGGTGGCCGATCGCCAGGTTGCGGTACCACTTCTTGTCGGACGGGATCACCTGCCACGGCGCGATCTCGGTGTTGGTGTGCTCGAGGGCGAGCTCGTAGGCCTCGCGGTAGGCGGGCCACCTGCCACGCTCGTCCACGTCGGCCGGGTTGAACTTCCAGTGCTTGGTCGGGTTGTCGAGGCGCGCCAGCAACCGTGCCTTCTGCTCGTCGGCGGAGATGTGCAGCATGCACTTCACGATCGTGACGCCGTCCTGGGCCAGCTCGGCCTCGAACTCGTTGATCTGCCGGTAGCGGCTCTCCACCGTGCGCGGCTCCACGATGCCCTTGACCCGGGCGATCAGCACGTCTTCGTAGTGCGAGCGGTCGAACACCCCGATGTAGCCGGGCTGCGGGAGCGCCTGCCGCACCCGCCAGAGGAAGTGGTGGCGGCGCTCGGCCTCGGTCGGCGCCTTGAAGCTGGTGATCTTCACTCCCTGCGGGTCGACCAGGCCGACGGTGTGCCGCAGGACGCCGCCCTTGCCGGAGGTGTCCATCCCCTGCAGGACCAGCAGCACCCGGCGTCGCGATCCGGTGACGCCTTCGGCGAAGAGCTGCTCCTGAAGATCGGACAGCTCGTCGCCCATGGCGAACAGCGCGTTCTTGCCGTCGCGCTTCCCTCCGTCGAACCCGGGCGTGGCGTCGGTCGCGATGGTCGTGAGGTCGACCGGACCGGGCGGCAGTCGGTGCAGGTGCGGCCTCATGGCCACATCATGTCGGATCGCCAGTCGCACGTTTGAGGCCGCGCGGTCCGGGCACCGGATGCGAATGAACACCGCCGCACCCGACGCCACGCTCGACACCGTGATCCTCGACCTGGACGGCACCCTCGTGGACACGGTCTACCAGCACGTCCTGGCGTGGCGATCGGCCTTCCTGAGTGTCGGCGTGGACATCCCGGCCTGGCGGATCCACCGGGCGATCGGGATCGGTGGCGACCGCCTGGTGGAAGAGCTGGCGGGACGGGCAGTCGAGAACGCGGTCGGCGACGAGGTGCGGAAGCTGCACGGGCTGCGCTTCGAGGACCAGCTGCCGCACGTGACGCCGACCGACGGCGCCCCGGAGCTGCTCGAGGCGCTGCGCAACCGCGACCTGAAGGTGGTGGTCGCCAGCTCGGGCGAGCGCGTGGTCACCGAACGACTGCTCTCGGTGCTGGGCGCCGCCGAGGCACTGCACGCCTGGGTCTCGGGAGATCAGGCCGAGAGGTCCAAGCCTGATGCGGACCTGCTGCGACTGGCCATGGACAAGGTCTCCGGCGACGCGGCGCTCGTGATCGGCGACACCGTCTGGGACGTGGAGTCGGCCCAGAGGTGCGGCTTCCCGTGCGTCACCGTGCTCACCGGCGGGGTGTCCGACGCCGAGCTCCGGGAGGCCGGCGCGCTCGACGTCCGCGAGAGCCCCGCCGCGATCACGACGGATCTGGACGACCTGCTGAAGCGAGCTCGTCCTTGACGACGCTGAACGCGAGGCCGGGCGGGTAGCCCTTCCGGGCGAGCGCGCCGACCAGCCGCCGGGTCGCCTTGTCGCGGTCGAGGCCCTGCATCGAGCGCAGCTTCTTGCGGACCAGCGCCCGCGCCGTCTCCTCCTCGTCGGCCGGGTCGATCTCGTCGAGCGCCTCGCGCGCCACGTCGTCGGCCACCCCCTTGCGCCGCAGCTCCTGCGCGAGCGCCCGCCTGGCCAGGCCCTTGCCGGGGCCGCGGCTCGAGACCCAGGCCTTCGCGAAGGCCTCGTCGTCGACCAGCCCGACCTCCTCGAACCGGTCGAGGAGGCGGGTGGCGACGTCGTCGGGCACGTTCTTCGCGGCCAGCTTCCCGGCCAGCTCGCTGCGACTGCGGGCCTGACCGGTCAGCTGGTCGAGCAGGATCTTGCGGGCCACCGACTCCGGATCGGCGTCCGGGCCGTCGGCCGGCGCGTCGACCGCCTCCTCCGACGACTCAGAAGTCATCGATGCCCGTCGGGTCGGCCGGAGCCTCCGCCTCGGCGTCGACCGTGGGACCGACGCCGAGCTTCTCCAGGATCCGCTTCTCCAGCTCGTTGGCCAGGTCGGGGTTGTCCTTGAGGAAGGCCCGGGCGTTCTCCTTGCCCTGGCCGAGCTGGTCGCCCTCGTAGGTGTACCAGGCGCCGGCCTTGCGGACGAGGCCCGCCTCGACGCCGACGTCGATCAGGCCGCCCTCGCGGGAGATGCCCTTGCCGTACATGATGTCGAACTCGGCCTGCTTGAACGGCGGGGCCACCTTGTTCTTGACGACCTTGACGCGGGTGCGGTTGCCGACCATGTCGGTGCCGTCCTTGAGCGTCTCGATCCGGCGGACGTCGAGGCGCACCGAGGAGTAGAACTTCAGGGCCCGGCCGCCGGTGGTGGTCTCGGGCGACCCGAACATGACCCCGATCTTCTCGCGCAGCTGGTTGATGAAGATCATCGTGGTCTTGGAGTTGTTGAGCGCGCCGGTCATCTTGCGCAGCGCCTGGCTCATCAGGCGGGCCTGGAGGCCGACGTGGCTGTCGCCCATCTCGCCCTCGATCTCGGCCCGGGGCACCAGCGCGGCGACGGAGTCGATCACGATCAGGTCGAGGGCGCCGGAGCGGATCAGCATGTCGGCGATCTCCAGCGCCTGCTCGCCGGAGTCGGGCTGGGAGACCAGCAGCGCGTCGGTGTCGACACCGAGGGCGCGGGCGTAGTCGGGGTCGAGGGCGTGCTCGGCGTCGATGAAGGCGACGATGCCGCCGGCCCTCTGCGCGTTGGCCACCGCGTGCAGGGCGACCGTGGTCTTTCCGGAGGACTCCGGGCCGTAGATCTCCACCACGCGACCGCGCGGCAGGCCACCGAGGCCCAGCGCCACGTCGAGCGCGATGGACCCGGTCGGGATCACCTCGAGCGGCGCCCGGGTCTCGTCGCCCAGCCGCATGACCGAGCCCTTGCCGAACTGCCGCTCGATGTTGGCGAGCGCGGCGTCCAGGGCCTTCTCGCGGTCTCCACCAGCCATGTCGTGTGTCCCATCTGTCTCGTCGGATGCAGGTACGTCGGCGACGCTAGGACGAGCCACCGACATGCCTGGTCAGCGATGTCGACGCCTGTGGACAACCTCGTTCCGCGTCGTACCTGTGGACACAACCTAGCCCGAACACGTGTTCGAGCCGAGACCTCGTCCGGCGTGTCGGTCAGGACGGGATGTCGTAGGTCAGGTCGATCCCGTCGGCCCAGGTCGCGCACGTGCAGCCGTCGGGGTCGGGCAGGGCGGCGATGGTGTCGGAGAGCAGGCCGCGGAGCCGCTCGAGGTTCTGCGCGAAGGTCGCGAAGACCTCCTCCTGGCTCACCCCGGACCCGGCATCGACGCCGGCATCCAGGTCGGTCACCAGCGCGATCGCGGCGTAGCACTGCCGCATCTCCCGGGCCAGGATCGCCTCGGGGTGGCCGGTCATGTTGATCAGCGACCAGCCCTGGGCGGCGTAGTGCTGCGACTCGGCACGCGTCGAGAACCGCGGCCCCTCGATCACGACCATCGTGCCGCCGGTGCGGACCGTCTCGTCGACCGACGCGACCGCGGCCGACAGGCGGTCGCAGTAGGGGTCGGCGAACGGCACGTGCACGGCGCCGGTCTCCACGAACGTCTGGGCGCGGCCCAGGGTGCGGTCGACGAGCTGGTCGGGCACGACGACGGCCCCGGGCCCGACCTCCGGCCGCAGGCTCCCGACCGCGCACGGCGCGAGCACCTGGCGCACGCCGAGGGACCGCAGCGCCCAGGCGTTGGCCCGGTAGTTGATGCGGTGCGGTGGGTGCTCGTGGTGCGGGCCGTGCCGGGGCAGGAACGCGACCCGCCGGCCCGCGACGGTGCCGACGGCGACCGGAGCCGACGGGGCGCCGTACGGCGTCTCGACGGGGTGCTGCTCGGGATCGTCGAGGAAGGAGTAGAAGCCCGAGCCGCCGATGACGGCGACGTCGGCCACGGGCCTCGCTCATGGCAGCACCCGTCGGCGGCCGCTCCGGAGTGCCGGCCGGCGTACGCACGCCGCGAGGAGTACGCCGACCGCGAGCGCGGCCGTCGTGGCGGCGAGCGTCGGGTAGCCCCAGACTCCGACGATGAGCCCGGCGACGCCCCCGGCGGCCGCGGCGGTGAGGCCCATCACCAGGTCGGCGGCGCCCTGCACCTCGGTGCGCACGTCGAGCGGCGCCTGGTCGGCGATCATCGTGGAGGCCGCGACGGTCGCGAACGACCAGCCGAGGCCGAGCAGGAACAGCCCGGCGAAGATCTGCCAGGAGCTGCCCTCGGGCGCCCGGCCGCACAGCACCAGGGACACCAGCAGCACCGCTCCCCCGGCGAACAGGACGGGAGCCCGGCCGGCCTTGTCGGCGAGCCAGCCGACGGCCGGCGAGAACGCGAACATCCCGAGCACATGGACGCTGATCACGATCCCGATCACCCGCAGCTCGGCGCCACCGTGCTCCATGTGCAGCGGGGTCATCACCATGACCGACACCATCGCCGCGTGCGCGGCGGCGAGGCCACCGGTCGCGGCGCCGAGCACCGGGTGCTCGCGGACGGCGGCAGCGACCCGGCGCCAGGAGGAGTCGGGGGCGACGACGCGGACCCGTCCGGGTCGAGCACGGGCGCCGCCTCCGCAGCGACGGCTCGCGCGGTCAGCAGCGGGTCGGGGCGCAGCAGGACGCCGATGACGAGGGCGGCGGCGAGCATCCCCACACTGGCGAGCGCGAACGGCCCCGTCAGCTCCGGGATCCCCAGCCGATCGGCGACGGAGGCCGACAGCCCGGTGAGGTTGGGGCCCGCCACGGCGCCGATCGTGGTCGCCCACACCACGACGGACAGCGCCCGCGCCCGGGTCGCCGCCGGCGCCAGGTCGGTGGCGGCGTAGCGGGCGGCGCTGTTGGCGGCGGTGCTGGAGCCCAGCATCGCCGCGCCGACGAGCAGCAGCGTCATGGAGTCGACCACCCCGGCGACGACGACCAGCACCGCACCCGCCGAGCCGGTGACGTAGCCGGTGACCAGTCCGACGCGACGGCCGCGGCGGGACATGATCCGGGCCAGGATGTAGGCCATCACAGCGGCGCCGAGCACCTGGAACGTCTGGGCCAGGCCCGCCTGCCGCTCCGATCCGGAGACCTCCTCGGCCAGCAGGGACGCGGTGGCGATGCCGATGGTGATGCCGACCGCACCGACGGCCTGGGCCGTGACGAGCGTGCCGATCGTGCGCCGCTGGACCGTCGCGACGTCGACCCGGGCGTCGATCGTCGTCATCGGTCGCGGGCAGGGAGCTCGAGCGCTGCCCACACGGCTCGCCAGACCTCCTTCGGAGGCACCCCGGCCTCGAGGGCCTCGTCGCGCCGTCCGGCCGCCGAGGTCACGGATGACGTAGTAGCCCGCCCAGTGCCGGGCGTACGCCGCCCCGAGCGCCTCCTCCATCCGGGCCCAGAACTCGGTGTGCCTCACCCGTGCCCCCTCACCTGCGGCTCGCCTGCACGTCGAGCCAGGTCTCGTTGCGCAGCCCCGGGGACCGGCGCACCTCGTCGACCACCCAGCCCGCGTCCTCGAGCACCGCGCGCAGCTGCTCCTCGCGCCAGAACGTGAAGTGGCGCGGCCCGCCGACGTGGCCGTGGGTGGAGAACCGGGCGCCGTCGCCCTCCTTCACGGCGAGGTGGAGCGCGCCACCCGGCCGGGTGGCGTCGGCGAGCCGGGTCAGGACGGTCGGCAGGTCCTCGCGCCGGGCGTGGACGAGGGACGCCGAGGCCCACACGCCGTCGTACGGCGCGTCGCGCTCGGGGTCGTCGAGGTCGTCGGCGAGCGGGTCGAGCACGTCGGCCGCGAACCCGTCGGCGCGCAGCATCCGGACGAAGGCGGGGGTGATGTCGGTGCGGCGCACCGACAGCCCGGCCTCCTCCAGGGCGCGGGCGTCCCGCCCGGGGCCGCTGCCGACCTCGAGGACCCGCGCACCCGCGTCGAGAGCCGCGACGAACCGCTCGATCGACGCCCGCACCTCGTCGGGCATCTCCTGCGTCCCGGCGCGGTAGTCGGCCGCGAAGGCGTCGTAGGACGCGACGGTGACCCGCTTGGTGACGTGGGAGACGTCGTGGGCGTGGTGGACCAGGTCGTGGAGGTGGTAGCGGGCGAGGGTGTCGACGGTGAACGTGTCGCCGTTGCTGCGGGTGCCGGTGCGTTGCCACGCGTCGCCGGGCACGGACTCGTAGGTGGCCGCCACCGCCTCGGCCGCCTCACCGACCTCGTCGGCGACCTTGGCCGGGTCCTGGCTGCCGTAGTCCTGGTCGACGGCGGTCCGGTCCTGGTCCCAGCTGTCGAAGGTGGGGGCGTCCTCGTCGAGCATCAGGCGGACCCGCTCGTCGAAGATCCGGTTGACGTCGCGGACGTGGCAGGCGTACTCGAGCGGGGACCACAGGTGGGGCGCCGGCCGCACGGCGGCGTCGTCGGTGCCGAGCACCACCTCCCAGAGGGTGGCGTTGTCGCGGATCGCGTCGGGCACCCGCTCGCGGGCCAGCCCGGGGGCGTCGAACCCGCACTCGGGGCAGGGTCGCTCGAGGACCCAGGTCCAGTCCTTGGTGTCAGGCTCGATCATTCGGCCATCCTCTCAGCCGCTGCCGACGCCCGGCGTACGGGATCCTGCCGAACTGCGTCAGGATGACCGCCATGACGATCCGCGCGGCCGGGGAGGCCGACCTCACCGGCATCGCCGCGATCTACGGTCACGAGGCGCGCACCGGCATCGCCACCTTCGACACCGAGCCGCGCTCCATCGACCAGTGGCGGGAGCGCCTCGAGAGCACGACGCCCGGCGACCACCTGCTGGTCGCCACCAGCGACGAGACGATCCTCGGCTACGCCCACTCGTCGGCGTACCGCCCGAAGCCGTGCTACGCCGCGACCCGGGAGACGTCGATCTACCTGACCCCCGACGCGCAGGGGCAGGGGTTGGGCCGGCAGATGTACGACGACCTGCTCGGCTGGCTGGTCGCCGACGGGATCCGCACGGTGGTGGCGGCGGTCGCGCTGCCCAACCCGGCGAGCCTGGCCCTGCACCGGCCTGCGGCTTCGAGGAGGTCGGCGTGATGCGGGAGGTCGGCCGGAAGTTCGACCGCTGGATCGACGTGCTGTGGGTTCAGCGAGCGCTCACGTGAGCAGCAGCTTGTCGAGCCGACGGCGGACCATCGCGATCCCGATCAGCCCCATCACCACGAGGTAGACCACGGAGACGGCCGACGCCCAGGACAGCGCGCCGGTCGTCAGCTCGCGGCACAGCACGACCCCGCGGTAGAGCGGGGTCGCCTCCACCACCCAGCGCAGCACGCCCTCGAACGCCGTCACCGGGAAGAACGTCGCCGAGAACAGGAACATCGGGATCTGGACGAGCGTGACCTTGTCGAAGTCCTGCCACGACTTCATGTAGGTCGTCACCGCCATGCAGACCGCGCTGAACGCGAACCCGATCAGCAACGTCGCCGGCAGGGCGAGGACCGCCCACCAGGAGTCGACGAGGCCCATCGCCACCATCACGAGCAGGAAGGCCGCGGAGTAGCTGGCGCCGCGCAGCTGTCCCCAGGCGATCTCGCCGCGGGCGATGTCGCTCGTGGTGAGCGGGGTGGCGAGGATCTGGTCGTAGAGCTTGTCGTACTTCAGCTTGAAGAAGACGCTGAACGTGGAGTCCATCAGGGCGCCGTTGAACGCCGAGGCCGCCAGCATTCCGGGGGCGACGAACGCGGCGTAGGGGATGGTCTCGCCGTTGAACTCGAAGGACTGGATCAGCTGGCCGACGCCGATGCCGATCGAGAAGAGGTAGAAGACCGGCTCGAGGAACCCGGTGAGGAAGAGCTTCCAGTAGCGGCGGTAGACGAGGTAGTTGCGCAGCACCAGCAGGCGCAGCGCCTGCGGCGGGGTCAGCGGCGGGAAGGTGGTCGTGGTCAGCTCGCTGGTTGCGGCCATCACTTCACCAACCGCTTCGTCAGGCCGGTCACCGACCACCACCAGCCGAAGGCCGTCATGGTCACCAGCACGGCCACGTTGATCGCGGCGAGCGACCAGTCGACGGTGTCGAGGCAGAACATGCGGGAGAGGTTCACGCCGTGCCACAGCGGAGTCAGCCGGGCGGCCCAGGCGCCGAGCTCGCCGAGGTTGGCGATGGGGAAGAACGCGCCGGAGAAGAGGAAGAGCGGCACGACCCCGAGCCGGAAGAGCACGCCGAACCCGTCTTCGGACTTCATCCGCGTGGCCAGGCCGTAGACCACGGTCGCGAAGGCGAGACCGACCAGCACCTGGGAACCGAACGCCAGGACCGGGCCCCACCAGGTCTCGAACACCCCGAACGGCGCAAGCGTCGCCATGAACACCGCGCAGGTGGTGACCAGCCGGAAGATCACGAAGCCGAGGTGGGCGGCGACCACGTGCCGGATCTGGAGCGGCGTGGCGAGCATTGAGTCGTAGACCCGCTGCCACTTGATCATCGCCATCACCGGCCAGGTGGTCTCCCCCACCCCCGTCTGCATCGCGTGGGCGGCGACCAGGCCGGGGACCACGAACGCGAGGTACGACGTGGCGCCCTCGAGCTGCGCCGGGTCGGCCTCGATGAACCCGCCCAGGAGCACCCCCATCGCCAGGACGTAGAAGACCGGGGTGACGAACGAGGAGATGACGGTGCCGCGCCAGGTGCGGCGGTAGACCGTGGACCAGTAGTCGACCTGGCGGGCGACGCCGTCGGCGAGGCCCAGGACGCGGGCGGGCGACGTGGGGCTCGTCATCGGGGTGGTGGTCGTGGCCATCAGTCCACCAGCGTCCGGCCGGTGAGCCGGAGGAAGACGTCCTCCAGCGTGGAGCGGCGGACGAGAACCGCGATCGGCTCGAGGCCGCGCTCGTGGACCTTGGCGATGACCTCCTCGCCGTCGTCGCTGTAGACCAGCAGCCGGTCGGGCAGCGCCTCGACGCGGTGGCCGAGGTCGGCGACCTTCTCGGCCAGCGCCTCGTGGCTGGTGCCCTCCTCGGCGACCCCGAACCGGAGCTCGGCCACCTCGCGCGTGGAGTGCTGCCTGATCAGGTCGAGTGGGCTGCCCTCGGCGACGATCAGCCCCTTGTCCATCACCACCAGCCGGTCGCAGAGCTGCTCGGCCTCGTCCATGTAGTGGGTGGTGATCACCAGGGTCACGCCGGACTGCTTGAGCCGGAACAGGCGGTCCCAGAGCACGTGGCGGGCCTGGGGGTCCAGGCCGGTGGTGGGCTCGTCGAGGAGCAGCAGGTCGGGCCGGTTGATCAGGCTGCGGGCGATCGTGAGCCGGCGCTTCATGCCGCCGGAGAGGTCCTCGACGGTGGACTTCGCCTTCTCGGTGAGCTGGACGAAGTCGAGCAGCTCGTCGACGCGGTCGTTGACCTCGGCCCGCGGGATCCCGAAGTAGCGGCCGTAGATGAACAGGTTGTCGCGGACGTTGAGCTCGTTGTCGAGGGTGTCCTCCTGCGGGCAGACACCCAGCCGGCCCCGGATGGCGGGACCGTCGACGGCGGGATCCATGCCGAGGATCTCCAGCTCGCCGCCGCTCACCGGCGACACCGCCGCGATCATCCGCATGGTCGAGGACTTGCCGGCCCCGTTGGGCCCGAGGAACCCGAACGCCTCACCGCGCCGGACCTCGACGTCGATGCCCTTGACCGCCTCGAAGTCACCGAACGACTTGCGCAGGCCGCTGGCCCGGATCATCGAATCGCTCACGTGGAAGGACCCTAGATCACGGCGCCGACAGTCCTCACCCGAGTTTGGCGACTCCGGCTCGCGGGGACCCGTTCGGGCCATTGTCCGCCTCCTTCCCGTACTTCTACGTTGGCAGGTGGGTCCGACGAGGAGAGGGAGACGTCATGGCTGGACTGGAGAACAAGAGCTTCAACGCACCGGACGAGACTCGGCCGTTCGCCGACAAGGGGGCCGCGGAGGTGGTGGCGCTGGGCGACGGCTCGGTGATGAAGGCCCGGTTCGAGCCCGGCTGGGTCTGGTCCGAGCACCTCGGCCCGATCGTCGGCACCGACTCCTGCCAGTCGCCGCACCTGCTCTACGTCCTGTCCGGCCGGATGCACGTGCGGATGGACGACGGCACCGAGGGCGAGGTCGGACCGAACGACGTCGCCCGCATCGAGCCGGGTCACGACGCCTGGGTCGTCGGCGACGAGCCGTGCACCGTGGTCGACTTCGGCGCGTCGCCGTCGTACGCGAAGCCACCGGTTGCGGCCCAGGGGTCGGCGAACGCCTGAGCCGCCTTCGGCGACCCGTCGTCCCTCAGAGGTCGAGTGACGTCGCCGGGACGTGCGTGCGCGACTCGATCTCGCTCGCCGCCACCGCGAGCAGCTGATGGGCGAGGTCCGACAGCGCCCGCGCGCAGGCCAGCTCGTCGCCGATCTGCGGCGCCGACTCGTCGCTGGGGTTTCTCCGGCTGTGGCCGGAGCCCCGGATCTCGGTCTTGTTCTCGATGCTCAGGATCGCGTCGGCGAAGGTGTCGTCGCCCTGCTCGTCGAGGCGTACCTGGATGGTCCAGTCCTTGGTGGTCATCGGTCCTCCTGCACGGGTGAGACCTCCAGTCTGCTCCCGTTCCCGGCGGCTGGGGAAGAGGTCCTCGAGTCCGTAGGGTGCGGCGGGTGACCTGGAGCCCCGACCGCCGCCTCGGCGTGCTCCTCCTCGCGGCGGCCGCCGGCACCAATGTCCCGACTCCCCTCCTGCTCGTCTACCGCGGCGAGCTGGACCTGTCCGACGCCTCGCTGACCGCCATCTTCGGCGTCTACGCGCTGGGCCTGATGCTCGCCCTCGCGGTCGCCGGGCAGGCCGCGGACCGCTGGGGCCGGCGCCGGGTGGCCCTGCCGGCGGCCATCGGCTCCGGCGTCGCCTCGCTCTTCTTCGTCCTCGCGCAGGACGGCGAGGCGCTGCTCTACCTCGCGCGGTTCCTCCAGGGCGCCGTCTCGGGGACGGTGTTCAGCGTCGGCAGCGCATGGCTCGTGGAGACCGCCGCGCTCCGCGGAGGTACGTCGGGGCCGCGCACGGCGGCGGTCACGATGACCGGTGGCTTCGCGATCGGCCCGACCGTGGCCGGCCTGATCGGTGAGTGGGGTCCGTGGCCGCTCGCCCTTCCCTACCTCCTGCACGTGGTCGGACTGGCGATCGCGGTCGCGGCGGCGTGGTCGGTTCCCGAGACCCTGGGTGAGCGGCGGAGAGAGCACCCTGAGCATCGTCCCGGGGCGTTCCGGTCCGGTGGTCGGCGCACCGCCGTACTGGTGATCGCGCCGCTCGCGGTCTGCGTCTACGCCTTCCCGGCCAGCGCCGTCGGCGGGATGCCGGTCCTGATCGGGTTCCCGGTCGCCGAGGTCGCGCTGACCGGGCTGCTCGCCGGCGCCACGCTCGGCGCTGGCGCTCTCGCGGCGCCACTGCAGGCCCGGCTCGGCACCCGGACGGCGCCCGTCGCCGCGGCCTGCGGAGCGGCCGGCTTCGCGCATGACGGCGCTTGCGGCCGCCGTACCCGCTCTGCTGCTGCTGGCCGTTCCCGCGGCTGTCGTCCTCGGCGCCGGCGGCGGGCTCGCCCTCGCGAGTGGGCTGTCCCGGCTCCCGCTGGTCGCCTCCGACGGCCGGCTCGGCACCGTGTCGGCCGCGTTCTACGCGACGGCGTACGTCGGGTTCGGCTTCCCGCTCCTGCTGGCCTCGCTGTCCCTGGCGGTCCCCGTCGCCGTCTGGCTCGCCGTCCTCGCCCTGCTCTGCCTCGCGCTCACCGTGCAGCAGGCCCGCGCACGGCTGTGACGCCTTCGTCGGCGCACCGGGACCTACTCGAACAGGTGCCGGTGCTCCCGTGACCACCGCACCCGCGCCGCGCAGGTCGTCGAGATAGCCCTCCTCGACCCACGACGCTGCGGCTGGACTGGCGCTCGGCCAGGTCCTGGACGTGGGTGATCGTGGCAGCCTGGCGGTCGATGACGCGGTCGACGAGGCCCGCCGTGCTGTCCAGGCCGTAGGCCGACGCGAACGCCGAGAGCCGGGCGCGGCGGTCGGGAGGCGCAGGGAAGTGGTGGCCGTCGACGGTGTCGCACGCGACCTCGTCGCTGCGGAACGGCGTGAAGTGCTCCAGCGCGTAGGCGACGTCCCCCATCGCCGGAGCCGGATGCGCGAGGTCCCAGTCGATCAGGCCGATCGCGCGCGGCCCGTCCCAGACCATGTTCCACGGCCCCGGGTCGCCGTGGCAGACCACGTCGGATCCGGGTTGGGGCGGGATGGCCCACGTCGCGTGGTCGGAGCGCGGCGAAACCGCGTGAAGCATCGTGGATCTCGCGGAGCAGGCGGGCGGCTGAGCGCACCCCTTCCTCGTCGACCTGGTGCTGCCAGGCGTCGACGCCGGAGTCACCGGGGATGAAGCGCACCGCCTCGACGTCTCCCTCGATCCCGACCGGCTCGGGAACCGAGGTCAGTCCCTCTCGCCGGAGGTGCTCGAGGAGCGCGTGGATCGTGGCGGTCCACGGCCGGACCGGTCGTAGCACGAGGTCGTCGACGAACGTGACGTCGTTGTCGACGAGTTGCCAGTCGCGGCGCCTGCGCACGGGCAGAGTCAAGCATCGACGAGGGTCGCCGGTGGCGCTACGCGCCGAATGCGTGTCGGCGTCGTGAGGCAGGATGGGCAGGTGGCCCCGCTCGATGCGTTCAGCGAACCGACCCGCACCTGGTTCGGCGCCGCGTTCGCGGAGCCCACCGCCGCCCAGACCGGGGCGTGGCAGGCGATCGGCGCCGGGCGGCACGCGCTGGTGGTGGCGCCGACCGGGTCCGGCAAGACTCTGAGCGCCTTCCTGTGGTCGATCGACCGGCTGCTCACCCGCGAGCTGCCGGAGAAGGCGAAGCGCTGCCGGGTCCTCTACGTCTCCCCGCTCAAGGCGCTCGCCGTCGACGTGGAGCGCAACCTGCGTGCGCCGCTGACCGGGATCCGGCAGACCGCCCAGCGGCTCGGCGCGAGCGTGCCGGATCTGAGGGTCGGGGTGCGGTCCGGGGACACCAGCGCCTCCGACCGGCGCAAGCTGGTCACGACGCCTCCCGACATCCTGATCACCACTCCCGAGTCGCTGTTCCTGATGCTGACCAGCCAGGCCCGCGAGTCGCTGCGCGGGATCGAGACCGTGATCGTCGACGAGGTGCACGCCGTCGCCGGCACCAAGCGCGGCGCCCACCTCGCGGTCAGCCTCGAGCGACTCGACGCCATGCTCGAGAAGCCGGCCCAGCGGATCGGGCTCAGCGCCACGGTGCGACCGCTGGAGGAGGTGGCGAGGTTCCTCGGCGGCCAGGCACCGGTCGACATCGTGGCGCCGGCCTCGGAGAAGCGGTGGGACCTCAAGGTCGTCGTACCCGTCGAGGACATGACCGCGCCGGAGGAGTACGACGACGCAGCGGAGGGCGACCCGACCCGCAGCCAGTCGATCTGGCCCCACGTCGAGGAGCACGTCGCCGACCTGATCGGACAGCACCGCTCCACGATCGTGTTCGCCAACTCCCGCCGGCTCGCGGAGCGACTCACGGCCCGGCTGAACGAGATCGCGAGCGAGCGATTGGACACCGACCACGAGCCGCCGGCGCAGATCATGGCGCAGTCCGGCGCCTCTCACGGCGCGAGCCCGGTCATCGCGAAGGCGCACCACGGGTCGGTGTCCAAGGAGCAGCGGGCGCTGATCGAGGACGACCTCAAGCGCGGACGGCTCCCCTGCGTGGTCGCCACCAGCAGCCTCGAGCTCGGCATCGACATGGGCGCGGTCGACCTGGTGATCCAGATCGAGTCGCCGCCGAGCGTGGCCAGCGCGCTGCAACGGGTCGGCCGCGCCGGCCACCAGGTGGGCGAGACCAGCCGCGGGGTGCTGTTCCCCAAGCACCGCGGCGACCTCGCCCAGACCGCTGTGGCCGTCGAGCGCATGCAGACCGGCGCGATCGAGTCGATGCGGGTGCCGGCCAACCCGCTCGACGTCCTCGCCCAGCAGGTGGTCGCGTCGAGCGCGCTGGATGCGTGGGACGTCGACGACCTCTACTCCCTGGTGAAACGGTCCGCGCCGTTCACCCAGCTGCCCCGCAGCGCGTTCGACGCCACCCTCGACCTGCTCAGCGGCCGCTACCCCTCCGACGAGTTCGCCGAGCTGCGCCCGCGGATCGTGTGGGACCGCGTCGCCGGCACGATCACGGGCCGCCCCGGCGCCCAGCGGCTCGCCGTCACCAGCGGCGGCACCATCCCCGACCGCGGGCTGTTCGGCGTGTTCCTCGTCGGCGCCGAGGGGCCGGGTCGCCGGGTCGGCGAGCTCGACGAGGAGATGGTCTACGAGTCCCGGGTCGGCGACGTGTTCGCCCTCGGCGCCACGTCCTGGCGGATCGAGGACATCACCCACGACCGGGTCCTGGTCTCCCCCGCCCCCGGCGTGCCCGGACGGCTGCCGTTCTGGAAGGGCGACACCCTCGGTCGCCCGGCCGAGCTCGGCGCCGCGATCGGGGAGTTCACCCGAGAGCTCGCCGCCCTGCCGGAGAAGAAGGCGACGCAGCGCGCCCAGGCCAACGGCCTCGACGAGTACGCCGCGGCCAACCTGGTCGGCTACCTCTCCGAGCAGGTCGAGGCCACCAACGTGCTGCCCAGCGACCGCACCCTCCTGGTGGAGCGGTTCCGCGACGAGCTCGGCGACTGGCGCCTGGTCGTCCACTCGCCGTACGGCACCCCCGTCCACGCCCCGCTGGCCCTGGCGATCAACGCGCGCCTTCGCGAGCGGTACGGCGTCGACGGGCAGGCGATCGCCTCCGACGACGGCATCGTGATCCGGATCCCCGAGACCGACGCCGAGCCACCCACCGGCGAGATCATCGTCTTCGAGCCCGACGAGATCGACGACCTGGTCACCAGCGAGGTCGGCGGGTCGGCGCTGTTCGCCTCGCGCTTCCGCGAGTGCGCCGCCCGTGCGCTGCTGCTCCCCCGCCGCGACCCCGGTCGCCGCTCGCCGCTGTGGCAGCAGCGCCAGCGCTCCGCCCAGCTGCTCGAGGTGGCCGCGAAGTACCCCTCGTTCCCGATCGTCCTCGAGGCCGTGCGCGAGTGCCTCCAGGACGTCTACGACCTGCCCAGCCTGGTCGACCTGATGCGCCGCGTGGAGCGGCGCGAGGTCGAGGTCGTCGACGTCGCGACCCAGCAGCCGTCGCCGTACGCCCGCAGCCTGCTGTTCGGCTACGTCGCCCAGTTCGTCTACGAGGGCGACTCCCCCATCGCCGAGCGCCGGGCCGCCGCCCTGTCCCTCGACCAGGGGCTGCTGGCCGAGCTGCTCGGCCGGGCCGAGCTGCGCGAGCTGCTCGACCCCGAGGTGCTCGCCGAGGTGGAGGCCGAGCTGCAGCGGCTCGCCCCCGATCGCCGGGCGCGCGACGCCGAGGGGGTGGCCGACCTGCTGCGGCTGCTCGGGCCGTTGTCGGCCGCGGAGGTCGACGCGCGGACGGTCGACGGGCTGGACGTCGGAGACGTGCTCGCTCTCCCTCGCCGCCGCCCGACGGGTGGTCGTGGTCCGGATGGCCGGCGAGGAGCGCTGGGCCGCGATCGAGGACGTCGGCCGACTGCGGGACGGGCTCGGGGTCCCGGTCCCACCGGGCACACCCGACGCCTTCGCCGAGCCGGTGGACGACCCCGTGGGCGACCTCGTGGCGAGGTTCGCCCGCACCCACGGGCCGTTCACCACCGACCAGGTCGCCGAGCGGCTCGGCCTCGGCGCCGCCGTCGTCCGCCACACCCTGCAGCGGCTGACCGCGCAGGGCCGGGTCCTCGACGGCGAGTTCCGCCCGGCCGGCGCCGGCCCCGAGTGGTGCGACGCCGAGGTCCTGCGCCGCCTGCGCCGTCGCTCGCTCGCGAAGCTGCGGCACGAGGTCGAGCCGGTCGAGCCCGAGGCGCTGGCCCGGTTCCTCGGCGCCTGGCAGCGGGTCTCTGCGGACTCGAAGGGGCTGCGCGGCATCGACGGCGTGCTCACGGCCATCGACCAGCTCGCCGGCTGCGCCCTGCCCGCCTCCGCGCTGGAGTCGCTGGTGCTGCCGTCGCGGGTGCGCGACTACGAGCCGTCGTACCTCGACGAGCTGACCAGCTCCGGCGAGGTCGTCTGGGCCGGCCACGGCGCGCTGCCCGGGTCCGACGGCTGGATCTCGCTCCACCTCGCCGACCAGGCGCCGCTCACGCTGCCGGGCCACCAGCCCTTCGAGCACTCCGAGCTGCACGAGGCCATGCTCGAAGCGCTCGTCACCGGGCGGAGCGTGGTTCTTCCGCCAGCTCGCCGACGCCGTCGGATCCACCGACGACCGCGCCCTCTCGGCCGCCCTCTGGGAGCTCGTCTGGGCCGGCCGGGTCGGCAACGACACGCTCGCCCCGCTCCGCGCGCTCACCCGGTCGGGCACCCCGTCCCACCGCAGCCGCCGGCCGCCACCGCGCACCCGGACCAGTCCCGTGGCCCGGCCCCGGATGCCCACCCGCACCGGTCCGCCGGAGACGGCCGGACGCTGGGCCCTGCTCCCGCAGCTCGACACCGACCCCACGCGGCGTGCCCACGCCGCCGCCGAGGCGCTGCTCGACCGGCACGGCGTGGTGACCCGCGGGGCCGTCGTCGGCGAGCGCACTCCCGGCGGCTTCGCCGCCACCTACCGCGTGCTCTCGGCCTTCGAGGAGTCCGGACGGTGCCGTCGCGGGTACTTCGTGGCCGGGCTCGGCGCCGCCCAGTTCGGCACCGCGGGCGCGATCGACCGGCTGCGCACGTTCGCCGAGGGCGCGAGGGCCGACGGTGCGACCAAGCCGGCGGCGGTCGCGCTGGCGGCCACCGACCCGGCCAACCCCTACGGCGCGGCCCTGCCCTGGCCCACCGGCGAGGACGAGGAGCGGAGCGCCACCGGCCGGGACGCAAGGCCGGCGCCCTGGTCGTCCTCGTCGACGGCCAGCTCACCCTCTACGTCGAGCGCGGCGGGCGCACCCTGCTCACCTGGTCCGACGACCCCGAGCTGCTGCGCCCGGCGGTCGAGACGCTGTCGACCGCCGTCCGCCGCGGCTCGCTCGGCCGGCTGACGGTCGAGAAGGCCGACGGGACACAGCTGCTCCGCTCGGGCTCCACACCGCTGCGCGAGGCCCTGCAGGACGCCGGCTTCGTCGCCACCCCGAAGGGGTTGCGGCTCCGTGCCTGAGGGAGACACCGTCTGGCGCGCCGCCCGGTCCCTCGACCGGGCGCTGGCGGGGCAGATCCTGACCTCGCACCGACTTCCGGGTGCCCCAGCTGGCCACCGTCGACCTCTCCGGCGGCAAGGTGCTCCGGACCCTCTCGCGGGGCAAGCACCTGCTGACCCGGATCGAGGCGCGCGAGGCCTGGACGCTGCACACCCACCTGAAGATGGAAGGGTCCTGGCACATCTACCAGCACGGGCAGAAGTGGCGCCGGCCCTCGCACGAGGTCCGCGTCGTGCTGTCCAGCGACGCCCGGCAGGCGGTCGGCTTCGCGCTCGGGATCGTCGAGCTGCTCCCCCGCCACCGCGAGGGCGACGTGGTCGGTCATCTCGGTCCCGACCTGCTCGGGCCCGACTGGGACGAGCACGAGGCGCTGAAGCGCCTGCAGCGCCGATCCGGATCGCCCCGTCCACGAAGCCCTGCTCGACCAGACCTGCCTGGCCGGGATCGGCAACATGTACGCCGCCGAGCTCTGCTTCACCAGCGGGGTCCACCCGCTCGCCCCCATCGGCGACGTGGCCGAGCTGGGCCGGTTGGTCCGCCGGGCGCACCAGATGCTCGACCAGAACAAGGATCGTTCGGAGCAGACCACGACCGGCAACCTGCGCCGGGGCGAGCGGCACTGGGTCTACCGGCGCGACCGGCAGCCCTGCCTGCGCTGCCAGACCAGCATCGAGGTCGGTGAGGGCACCGACGGGCGGGCGACGTACTGGTGCCCGTCGTGCCAGCCGGCGAGCGAGCGGCTAGGCCGCGGAGGCGACGACGTCGCCGGCGTCCGGCCGCGACACCACCGGGATCGGGGTGGCCCGCACGGCCGCCTCCTCGAGCGCCACCGCGTCGGACACGTTGCGGAGCACGTCGGAGAGCGGCATGTCGAGCGCGTGGCACAGCGAGGACAACAGCTCGGAGGAGGCTTCCTTCTGGCCGCGCTCGATCTCGGAGATGTAGCCCAGGCTGACCCTGGCCTCCGCGGACACCTCGCGCAGGGTCAGGCCACGCTGCATCCGCCGGTCGCGGAGCACCTCGCCGAGCAGTCGACGAAACAGCACCATGCCTGAGTCCTTCCGTGGGTCCGGGGTCAACGCTACCCGAGTCCGGTTTCTTCCACGTCGAGGATCGCGGCGACCGCCGACAACGCCTCCCTGGTCGCGTGCTCCTGGACGGCCGAGCGGTCACCGGCCAGCTCCAGCGCCACAGCGGTGGGAGAGCCGGGACCGGCCACGCCGACGTACACCGTCCCGGGCCGGACCCCGTCCTGCTCCCCGGGCCCGGCGACCCCCGTGGTGCTGACGGCGTACGTCGCCCCGGTCAGTGCCCGCGCCCCGCTCGCCATCGCCCGGGCGCACGCGGACGAGACCACGCCGTGCTCCTCGATCAGTGTCGGAGGGACCCCCAGCACCGACTCCTTCACCGTGGTCGCGTAGGCCACCACCCCGCCGACGAAGCAGGCCGAGGAGCCCGGCACCGCGGTCAGCGCGGCCGCCACACGGCCACCGGTCAGCGACTCCGCGGTCGCCAGGGTGGCTCCCCGCTGCCCGAGGAGCTCGAGCACGCGAGCCGCGGTCGTCATGCCGGCGATGCTAGTCAGCGCCGGGACGTGACGGCTAGCCTCGCCGCCATGGCCCTGCCCATCGAGGACTACGCCGCTGATCGGCGACCGGCACACCGCGGCCCTGGTCGGGCAGCAACGGCTCGGTCGACTGGCTGTGCCTGCCGCGGTTCGACTCCCCCGCCTGCTTCGCGGCCCTGCTGGGCACCGAGGAGCACGGCCGCTGGCAGCTCTGCCCGGTCGGCGAGTACGACGTCACCCGGCGCTACCTCGACGACTCCACGGTCCTCGAGACGACGTTCACGACCGCCACCGGCGAGGTCACGCTGGTCGACCTGATGCCGACCGGCGACGGCCGGGCCGACCTGGTCCGCCGGGTCGACCGGCGTGCGCGGGCACCGTGCGGATGCGGCACGAGTGGGTGGTCCGCACCGACTACGGCGAGATCCGGCCGTGGGTGCGCCGGCGGAGCGATCGACGGCGAGGAGGTCATCACCGCGGTCGCCGGGCCCGACCAGCTCGTGCTCCGCGGTCCCCGGCTGCCGACGGCCGCCGACGGCCGGCACGCCGACGAGTTCGACGTCGCGCGAGGGCGACGAGCTGACCTTCGCCACCACCTGGCTCCCGTCGTACGCCGACGACCCCGAGCTGCGTCGACGTCGACGACCGGATCGAGTCGACCCTGCGACGAGCGAGGCCGAGTGGATCGCCGGCTGCCAGGTACGACGTCCCGCACGCCGACGTCGTACGCCGCTCGCTGCTGACGCTGCGGCTGCTCACCCACGAGCGAGACCGGCGGCATCGTCGCCGCCCCCACCACCTCGCTGCCCGAGGACTTCGGCGGCGAGCGCAACTGGGACTACCGCTACTGCTGGCTGCGCGACGCCGCCCTGACCCTCGAGGCCCTGATCGCGGCCGGCTACACCGACGAGGCCGCGGCTGTGGCGGGACTGGCTGCTCCGGGCGGTCGCCGGCGACCCCGAGGACCTCCAGATCATGTACGCCGTCGACGGCGCCCGGCGGCTGCCCGAGCGCGACGCTCGACCACCTGCCGGGCTACGCCGGCTCGCCGCCCGGTCCGGATCGGCAACGGCGCGGTCGAGCAGCGCCAGACCGACGTGCTCGGCGAGGTGATGATCGCGCTCGACACCGCCCGCGAGGCCGGCGTCGGGCACGACGACAACGCGTGGGCGCTCCAGCGCGTGCTGATCGAGAACCTGGCCGAGACCTGGCAGGAGCCCGACCACGGCCTCTGGGAGATCCGCGGCGACCGCAGCGGCACTTCACCCACTCGCGGGCGATGGTCGTGGGCGGCGTTCGACCGGGCGGTGCGCGCCGTCGAGGAGCACGGCCTGACCGGGCCGGTCGACGAGTGGCGGCGGATGCGCGACCGCTGTCCGCGAGGAGGTCCTCGACGCGCGGCTTCGACGCGGAGCGCAACACCTTCACCCAGCACTACGACACCACCGAGGTCGACGCCTCGCTGCTGGTGCTCCCGGCGATCGGCTTCATCGACGGCGACGACCCGCGGATGCTCGGCACCATCGAGGCCATCGAGCAGGACCTGATGCGCAACGGCCTGCTGCTGCGCTACCGGACCGAGACCGGCGTCGACGGGCTCGGCGGGCGACGAGCACCCGTTCCTGGCCTGCTCGTTCTGGCTGGTCTCGGCGTACGCCGCGGCCGGTCGCACCGACGACGCCCACGCGCTGTTCGACCGGCTCGTCGGGCTGGTCAACGACGTCGGCCTGCTCTCGGAGGAGTACGACCCGTGTCACGCGGCGCGGATGGTCGGCAACTTCCCGCAGGCGTTCAGCCACCTGGCGCTGGTGCAGGCGGCGTTCAGCCTGGCCGGCGGCTGACCCTCAGGCCGCCGCCGACCAGGCCGTCACTAGTCCCTCGGGTTCCGCTTGACGACCTCGATGCGGAGCGTGGTCCTGGACCCGTCCACCCGGTCGTCGCCCAGGTACCGGACGGTGAGGGTCTTGGTGCCCACCTGGCCGAACGGACCGACGGTCACCGTCGCCCGCCCGTCGCTGAGGGTGGCCCGACCGAGCTCGGTCGTGCCGTTGAGCACCACGACCTCCCCGGTCGGCGGCACTCCGCCGGCCTCCACGACGGCCTCGATGTCGGTCGTGCCCTTCTTGACCTTCACCCGGTCCTGCGAGGCCGTGGCGGAGGTGGTCGAGACGGCCGGGCTCACCTCGACCGTCACCGCGGTCTGCGACGGCTCGTTGGTCGCGTCACCGAGGTATCGGACGGTCAGCTCGGTGGATGGCCGGCGGGAGCGCAGTGCCAGGCACCTCGAGGGTGGCGGTGCCGTCCTCGGCGAGCGTTGCGGTGTCGATCGACCTGCGTCGCCGTCGAGCAGCTCGACCGTCACCCGTGACCGGACCCGCCGACGTCACCGCCACCTCCACCTGGCCGGGCGTGCCGTAGACCATCGGGTCGGCAGTCGCCTCGGTGGTGGTGTCAGCGAGGCCGTCCTCGGTGGCGACGGGCACCGTCACCATGGTGTTGGTCGTGTCGCCGCGAAGCGTGAGCTCCGTGGTGCCGTCCTCGACGCCCTCGGGCAGGTCCACCGCGACCGACGCCGTGCCGGCCTCGTCGAAGGGCAGGTCGGCCAGGTTGTTCGTCACCGGGAAGGTCCCGAGAACGCGTGTCACCCAGCAGCACCTCCACCTGGCTGTCCTGTTCGTCTCCGGCACCGGTCATGGCCAGCGACGAGACGTCGAAGGCTGACCCGGTCGCCCGCGACGTAGGTCGCCGGCGCACCGGCGGGGAAGCTGCACGCCCACCGCGTGCTGGCGGTAGTCGACCGGAAGCGTTTCCACGCCGTGGGTCGCGTTGTCGGCCATGTAGTCGACGACGGCCTGCAGGTCGGTCTTGCCGGTGTCCTGCTTGTTCTCCGCGGCGTCGAAGCCCCAGAAGTTGTCGCCGGTGCCGGACGCCAGGAACGACGTCGCCGCGACGCGGTAGACCCCGTCGAGGTCGAGCGCCTCACCGTCGAGCCACATGCCGGTGATCCGGTCACCCTCCGCGCGGGACGCGTCGTACGTCGACGTGAAGCCCTTGGAGGTGCCGAGCCGCAGGAACGGGCGTGACGGGATGTTGCCGTCGGCGTCGCGCTGCCACTGCTGCTCGAGGATCGTCTTGATCTCGGCACCCGTGAGGTCCATCGTCACCAGGGTGTTGGCGAACGGCTGGACGTCGGCGGCCTGACGGTAGGTCAGGACGCGCGGGTCTGCCGAGCTCGCCGAGCATGTCCGCGCGGAGACCGCCCGGGTTCATGAAGGCGATGTCGGCGTCGGTCTTCCAGCGCTGGATCTCGGCGACGAGGTTGCCCAGGGTGGACTCGCCACCACGGTTCTCCACGACGCTCTGGGCGACCGGGTCGTTGCGGCGCGCCCGCTGGAACGGACCCTCGATGTCGCCCAGGGCACGGTTGCCCACCTCGGCAGCTGGCGTCGACCGCGTCGTCGACGATGGCCTGGGTGGCCGGGTCGGCGTCGTAGTCCTTCAGCGCGAGCACCGTCTGGCGGATGTTGACCAGCTCGTCGGTGCCCGGGAGGTACTCGAACTCCAGGCTGTTGAGGTTCGCGCCGTACTGGCCGGCGGAGACCACCGGACGCTTGGTGACCGCGCGCCCCTCGTCGATCCACTCCTGGACCGGAACCTTGTGGTTGTAGGCCAGGTGGGTGTGGCCGGACACGATGGCGTCGATGTTCTCGTCGGCACCGCTGACGATGTGGGCGAACGTCGAGTCGTCGGTCACCGCGGAGTACGACGTCGTGGCCGCACCCTCGTGGACCAGCATGACCACCAGGTCGCAACCCTCGAGGTCCTCGCACCCACCGGGAGCCTTGAGCTCGTCGGCGTTGGTGTTGACCGAGTCCACGATGTCGGTGACCTCGATCTCGGAGATGCCGTCGCCCGCGACGAGGGCCGGGAGGTCCTCGGTCACGGCGCCCACGAAGCCCACCGTCTTGCCGTTCGGGAGCTCGCGGAACCAGGTCTCCGGCAGCGCGGGCTCGCCGGCCGTGTGGCCGTCCTCGGTGTTCTTGAACCGGACGTTGCCGGCGATGTACTCCCAGAGGGCGCCACCCTCGGGGTTCGTGTCGGCGTCGTAGGGAGCCATCACCCGGTCCACCAGGTCGCGGTAGCCCTGGTCGAACTCGTGGTTGCCCGCAGCGGACACCTCGAGGCCGGCCTCGTTGAGGGCGTCGATGGTGGGCTTGTCGTTGGCGACGAACGACTCGAACGTCGAGGCACCGATCAGGTCACCGGCGGCGGCGAAGACCAGGTCCTCGTCCTCGGCACGCAGGGTCTTGACGGCTCCTGCGAGCGAGGCCGCACCGGCGGCTGCGCTACCCGGGTCGTCGACGATCCGGCCGTGGAAGTCGTTCGTGGCCAGCACCCGGACGGTCTCGACGTCGGGGTCCGGGACGATCCCGCCCGAGTTGATGCCGATGATCTCCGGGTTGTGGTCGGAGCTGCGGAACGCGTTGACGGCGTACAGGTCGGTCAGGTTCGCAGTTGTAGCGGCTGTACTCGTTGTAGACCGTCTCGTTGGAGTTGATCTCCCAGACGTCGACACCGGTCACCATCTCGTGGGCCGGGCCGTTGGCGAAGACGTGGTCCAGCGAGCCGGCGAGGCCGCCGAAGCTGTAGGTCTTCGCGCCGTCGGCCGGGTGCAGGTCGTGGTAGCCCGCGCCGGTGATCACCTGGACCGGGTCCTCCATCGCGTACGCGTTGTAGTCACCGGTCAGGAACATCGCCTCGATGTTCTTGTCCGCCGCGAACTGGTCCGAGAAGGCCACGAGGGCAGCCGCCTGGCGCTTGCGGTCACCGTTGTAGAAGCCGGCGCCGTCACCCGAGTCCTCGTTGTCGCCGTTGACGGTGGCCGGAGCGACCGGGCCGCCCTTGGACTTGAAGTGGTTCACGACCACGCCGAAGGCGTTGGCGCGGCCCGAGCCCAAGGGCTTGAAGGCCTGGGCGAGCGGCTCGCGTGCGTTGCGGAAGGGCGCCGAGTTGACCAGGATCCGCGAGCGGCCCGACGGTCTCGACCTTGCTCGGGTTGTAGATGAACGCCGAACGGATTGCGTCCTGCTCCTGCAGGGTCGGCAGCGCCTCGGGGCGCGGCGAGGGGACGTAGGCCCAGCGGTCACCGTCGTACGACGGGTGCGCGGCCGCCCAGTGCAGGTTGAGCTGCTCGACCAGCCGGATCAGCGCGTCGTCGCGGTTGGCGTCCGGGTGGCCGGGACCGTCGATCGCCGGGTCGTAGAGCTTGACGGAGTTCTCGACCTCCTCCAGCGACATCACGTCGGCGTCCATGGTGTTGATCGCCTCGAGCTCCTTGGCCTCCTGCCGCTCGAAGCTGACCTGGTTGGCCGCACCGCGCGGGCCGGGCAGCAGGATGTCGAGCCCGGTGATGGGGTCGACCGCGTCCTGCTCGCAGGTGTCGTTGGTGATCCGGTTCGACGGGGTGGCGCGGTCGCGCGTGGTAGGTAGCAGGTCCGGGCGCCACCAGCGCCGTCGGAGTTGGCCCACGCCTCGCCGGTGGTGTTGAAGTAGTTGAGCATGTTGAAGGTGGCGATCTTGAGGTCGCCACCCGACGTCCTCGGGCTGGGCCGGTCGGTCCTGCTCGAAGGTCACCTGCGAGGAACCGGTCGACCCGGGGGCGATCTTGGACTGGGGCTGGACGCGCCACAGGTCGCGGCGGTACTCGAGGATGACCGGCTTGACGAAGTCGACCGAGGCGCCGACGCGGACGGTGTGGGACGGGGTCAGCCACGGGAAGCCGGCGACGTCCTCGACGGTGGAGCTGGTGTAGTCGAGTCGGCTCCGTCGTCCAGGATCACGGCGTGCGCGTCGTTCCAGGCGCGGCGGGCCGCGATCGACTCGGAGTCGGTCTGGTCGTAGAGCTCGGTCGGGATCATCAGTGGCTGGGTGCTGTTGGCCGCCAGGCCGAACTCGCCCTGCATCTGGAAGCCGCGGAAGCTGGCCTGGGTGAACGGCGTGCCGTCGTAGGAGTCGGTGACGGTGTAGTCACCGGTGGGCAGGAAGGCCTCCCCCTCGTGCTCCTCTCGGGCGGCCTCGAGGGCGGTCGCCGGTCAGGCAGTCGGTGCCGGGCAGGGCGCAGTCGGTGCCGGGGAGCGTGTCGCCGGGCACCACGGCGGACAGTGCCGTGGGGAGGACCTCGATCACGTCCTCCGCGGCTGCGGCCGAGACCTGCGTCGAGGTGAACCGCTCCTCGACGTCGCCGGTCACCTCGACGGAGGCGCCGATCGCCGGCGGGGTCTTGGACCCGCTGAACACGAACAGCGCGTCGGAAGCGCCGGGCGTGTTGTAGTCGACGCCGTCCCGGCCGCCGGTCTGGAGGTAGAAGCCGGCCAGGTTGCCGGTGTCGTTGGGGTAACGGGCGGTGACGACACCACGTGTCCGGACCCGGTCGCCGTCCATCTCGCTGGCAGGTCCGGTGCCCTGGATCTCGGCGATGGTGAACAGCGGGGCCGGCGGCGGCACGTAGGCCGCACCGCGGGTAGGGGTGGCGGCGCGGAAGTCGGCGCCGTTCTGGTCGGTGTCGGTGTCGTCCTCGTCGCGCTGCGCGCTCTCGGTCGCCGAACCGGCCGGAGCCGCCTCGGCGCCCTCGTGGACGCCGGTGCCCCAGCCGACCAGATCGATGATGGAGCCGTCGTTCTCCCACACCAGCGAGGTGCTGCCGGCGTCGTCAGCCAGGTCTACGTCGACGACCTGGCGGCCGCCGGCGGCCAGCGAGCCGCTCAACGGGACCGAGGTGGCGCCGGCGATGCCGACGGTCACCTGGGCGAGGTCGGCGGAGGTGGTACCGGCGTTGTGGAGCTCGACGAAGTCGGCGCCGTGCGGGCCACCCACAGTGCCGTGGCTGAAGACTTCGGAGATCACGAGGTCGGGGGCTGTCGCGACCGCGCAGGCGCAGTTCTCGGGCCCTGGCGCGACGGGGCTGATCGTGAAGTCGTTGTTGTTGTTGTCGCTGTCGACTGGCGGGCTTGACCTCTTGTAGGACTGGCTTGCCGTGATCGAGCCCGACTTGGGTGCTGTCTCCGAGACCGCGGCTGAACCGTAGCCGAAGAAGTCGATCACCTTGCCGGCGGAGTAATCGAGACTGCCGTTGGTGACCGGCTGGATCCCGGTGGCTGAGTCGGCCAGGAAGATCTGGCCTGCCGTACCACTCATGTTGATCGCCATGACAGCGTCAGGCGTCTTGGGAATGGCTACGCCGGTAGTCCCTCCCGCTCCCTGAACAAGGAAATGGGACTGCGCCGGGACGGTGACGGACGGCAGGGCGAAGATGTTGGTCGGCACACTCGTCGTACCCGACGCGCGGTATTGAAGGCTCCTGCCACCGAGCGAGATCGGCGCGTTAGACGCGTTGTACAGCTCGACGAAGTCGGCGTTGTAAGTCGCACCGGAATTGCCGCCCCCACCGTAGACCTCGGTGATCATGAGACCGGTGCTGGGCACTGCCTGCGCAGGCGCGCTGAACCCCAGCGCGAGAAGTGGTGCTGACGAGACCGACCAGAGCCGCGGCGACGCCTGCCTGGCGACGACGGCCTCCCCTGTGGGCCGGGAGCGACGAACTGAACAACGCACGAGCCTTTCGCTTGAACGGACTCCGGCTCGGCGAGCCGTGATGGAGGTCCGGGGTGGTGCTGAGATGCGGTGCCCGCTGGGCAGCCACAGTTGAGACGGGTGGTTCGGAGGAACGTGACGCCGGCATCAGCCCCGGTTGGTGATGCGGATCGGGACCTTGACCCGGGTGCCGGTCTGCTCGCCGACGATCCAGAGGAACTGCTGCCCGGTCTCCGCCCGGCCCGGGATGTCCACCACGGCGGTGGCCGTCCCGGCTTCGTCGAAGGGCACCGGCCAGCGGCGTGGCATCGACCGGCGCCGTGCCGCGGTTCTTGTCACCGAGCAGGATCCGGACCGCCGTGTCCTGCACGTCCCCGGCACCGGTCATGACCAGCGACGACAGCTCCAGCGTCAGGGTGCCACCGCGAGCGACGGTGTCGCCGTTGGGCAGGTGGACGCCGACGGCGTGCTGGGCGTAGCTCGGGCGCGAGCGGCGCGTCGGCGGCGAACTCGGCCATGTAGTCGACCATCGCCTGCAGGTCGACCTTGCCGGTGTCGCGCTTGTCGGTGCCGTCGGCGAAGCCGCGGAAGTTGTCGCCGCCGGAGGCCAGGAACGAGTTGGCCGTCACCGAGTAGGACTCGGTCGGCATCGAGCGCCGTCGCCGTTCGAGCCACATGCCGGTGATCCGGTCGCCCTCGGGCCGCGGCGGGGTCGTAGGTGTAGTTGAAGCCCTTCGACGTGCCCGAGCCGCAGGAACGGACGCGTCGGGACGTTGCCGTCGCGTCGCGCTGCCACTGCTGCTCGAGGACCGTCTTGATCTGCGCCCCGGTCAGCCGCATGTTGACCAGCGTGTTGGCGAACGGCTGGACGTCGGCCGCCTGCTTGTAGGTCAGCGCCTCGGGGTAGCCGTCGCCGGCGGTGCCGTCAGGTCGGCGCGCAGGCCGCCCGGGTTCATGAACGCGATCTGGGCGCCACCGGCGGTCGTCGGACTCGGTCGCCCAGCGCTGGACCTCGGCCACGAAGTTGCCGAGCGTCGACTCGCCGCCGCGGTTCTCGTCGGTGCCGCCGGACGATGCGGGCCGGCCCGGTTGAACGGCCGCGGCGATCTGACCGAGCTCGACCGAGCCCGAGCACTTCGGCCGTCGGCCTCGGCCTCCTGCGACGATCGCGGCGACCGCCGGGTCGGCCGGGTAGTTGGCGCCGGTCGGCGGTCTGAGTGTGCAGGTTCTGGTTGGCGACGGTCGAGGACGTGCCGGTGTCGGGTCGACGCGTGAAGTCAGCTGGTTGAGGTTCGTGCCGTACTGGCCGGCGGAGACGACCGGCGGCGTGCGCGCGTCCGCCACTCGGCCACCGGGTACTGAGCAGTTGTAGGCCAGGTGGGTGTGGCCCGACACGATGGCGTCGACGTCGGCGTTGACGCCGTTGACGATCCGCCCGAAGGCGGAGCCGGGTCGGTCGCATCGACGCGAGTCGGTGTCGGCGGCACCTTCGTGGACCAGCAGCACGACGACGTCGGCTCCGGCGGCGGTCAGGGTCGCGGCCTCGGCGTTGGTCGCGTCGACGATGTCGGTCGACCGTGAGGCCCTCGATGCCGTCCGGGCGACACCAGGCTCGGCAGGTCCTCGGTCACGGCGCCGACGAAGCCGACCGTGACGCCGTCGACCTCGGTGGTCCAGGACTCGGCGATGTCGTCGGCGCCGCCCGGCTCCGTCGATGTTGGCGGCGATGTACTGCCACGCGGCGCCGCCGCTGCGGGGTTCGCCGTCGGCGTCGAGGGCGCCATCACGCGGTTGACGAGGTCGTCGTAGCCCTGGTCGAGCTCGTGGTTGCCGACGGCGGAGACGTCGAGGCCCGCCTCGTTGAGCACGTCGATGGTCGGCTTGTCGTCTGGTGATGAACGACTCGAAGGTCGACGCGCCGATCAGGTCACCGGCCGCCGCGAAGACCGTGTTGGGGTTCTCGGCCCGGAGCGCGTCGACCGCGCCGGCGTACTTGGCCGCACCCGGGTTGTCGCGGTCGGGCAGGAGCCGGCCGTGGAAGTCGTTGGTGCCGACGATCTGGATCTCGACCGGGTCGGCGGCGTGCGCGGGCGACGTGCTCGTGAGAGCAAGCGTGGAGGCGGCCAGGCCGAGCCCGAGGGCAACGGCCACGCTCCTGCGTGAGGGCATGAAGGAACTCCGAGCGAACTAGAACCTGGTGGCCGCTGAGCCCGAGGCCCGAGAGCAGCGGCGGGGAAGAGAGCGGCTACACCCTAACCCCGGCAGCCGTCAGCGCAGCGACCAGAATTGATGAAGTCGGAGCAACGATTTGTGATCAGTTGCCACGCATCGCGTGCCGCTGGCGCCACACGTCGCGGAAGAACTCGTAGCCGGACCACAGGGTCATCGCCACCGCCCCGGCCAGGCAGACCTGGCCGACGTAGAAGAGCACCTCACCCGGCGACGCCGAACTGGTCGAACGCCCCGCCGTGGGCGTCCCCGTGCGGCAGGGGCAGCAGGAGCACCGACAGGGCCACCGCCTGCAACACGGTCTTGAGCTTGCCGCTCGCCGAGGCCGCGATGACGACGTGCTTGAGCACCGAGAGGCGGAGCACGGTGACGCTCCACTCGCGCACCAGGACGACGATCGTGACCCACCACCAGATGTCGCCGACGATCGGACAGCCCGATGAAGGCCATCCCGGTGATCGCCTTGTCGGCGATCGGGTCGGCGATCTTGCCGAAGTTGGTCACCAGGCCGCGGGCCCGGGCGATGTCGCCGTCGATCTTGTCGGTGATCATCGCGAGCACGAACAGCGCGAAGGCGACCAGCCGCCACGTCACCGAGTCACCGCCGTCGTGCAGCAGCGCCCAGCCGAAGAACGGGACCATCACGATGCGCAGGGTGGTCAGCACGTTGGGCAGGTTCAGGTTGCTGATCGGCGCCCCGGTCTCCGTCACGTGGGCTCGCCTCCGGTCGGTCGGGCGACCAGGTCGACGCCGTCGCTCGCGACCACCACCGCCTCGACGAGGTCGCCGACGGACACGCTCGAGGGCGCACCCTCCAGGCTGGTGGTGCCGTCCACCTCCGGACCCTGCAACGCCGCGCGGCCGACGGGAAGCGGTCCGGAGAGGTCCTCGACCAGGACCTCCACGGTCTCGCCGAGGCGCTCCTCGGCACGTTGGGAGGTGAGCTCCTCGACCAGGCCGGAGACGTGCTCGACCCGGGCACGGATCTCCTCGTCGTCCAGCTTCCGGTCGTACGACGCCGCCTCGGTGCCGTCCTCGTCGGAGTAGCCGAAGACGCCGGTGACGTCCATCCGGGCGGCCACGAGGAACTCGCACAGGGTCTCCAGGTCATCCTCGGTCTCGCCGGGGAAGCCGACGATCACGTTCGAGCGGATGCCGGCCTCGGGGGCGTGCTCCCGGATCTGCGCGAGCAGGCCGAGGAAGCTGTCGGGGTCGCCGAACCGGCGCATCCGGCGCAGCACCGTGGCGCTGGCGTGCTGGAAGGAGAGGTCGTAGTAGGACGCCACCCCGGGGGTCGCGGCGATCGTCTCGACCAGTCCCGGGCGGATCTCGGCCGGCTGCAGGTAGGACACCCGCACCCGGTCGATCCCGTCGACGGCCGCGAGCTCGGGCAGCATCGTCTCCAGCAGCCGGAGGTCGCCGAGGTCCTTGCCGTACGACGTGGAGTTCTCACTGACCAGGAACAGCTCGCGCACGCCCTCCCCCGCGAGCCACCGGGCCTCGGCCAGCAGGTCGCTCGGCCGGCGGCTCACGAACGAGCCGCGGAAGCGCGGGATCGCGCAGAAGGAGCACCGCCGGTCGCAGCCGCTCGCCAGCTTCAGCGGCGCCATCGGGCCCGACTCGAGACGACGCCGCGGCACGTCGACGGTCGATCCGGCCGAGGCAGCGGCAGCACGATCGGCCGGTGCGAGTGGCAGCAGCGCGCGCCGGTCACGGGGGACGTGCGCCTGGTGCTGCTCACCCGCCACGATCGAGCGCAGCCGGGCGCTGATGTCGGGGTAGTCGTCGAACCCGAGGACCGCGTCGGCCTCGGGGAGCGACCGGGCGAGCTCGTCGCCGTACCGCTCGGCCAGGCATCCCACCGCCACGACGGCCTGGGTCCGCCCGGACTCCTTGAGGTCCGCGGCGGCCAGCAGCGTGTCCACCGAGTCCTTCTTGGCCGCGTCGACGAACCCACAGGTGTTGACCAGGACGGTGTCGGCGTCGGCGGCGTCGGGACCAGCGTGAACCCGTCGGCCGCGAGCCGCCCGGCCAGCTCCTCGGAGTCGACCTCGTTCCGGGCGCAGCCCAGGGTCACCAGCGCGACCGACATCGGCTGCTCGAGGGCAGGCTGCTTGAGGGCGGGGGAAGAGGAGGTCATGATCGCCCCCGAGTATGCCGCCTCCGGCTCCGGGAAGCCGAAACGCCGGTTCCGGGCTAGCGCACCGTGAAGGTGTTCTGCGCCCGTTCGCCCGTGGCGCCGAGGGCGCCGCGGGGCTCCCCCGCGATGCTGATCTCGAGGGACCCGTCGGAGGACTGCACCCGCACCGGCGGAGCCGCCTGGAACTTCTTGGTCTCGCCGAACGTGAGGTTGCCGGTGAAGACCAGCTTCCCGGTCCCGTCACGCACCAGGACCCGGGCGCCGCCGCCGGCGGCGGTGAGGACCACCGGGACCGGGGCGGAGGCCTGCGGTGCAGTGTTGTCCACCCCGGCCGATCCGTTGAGCACCGGCGCGGCACCACTCAGGTCGACCGGGCTGTCCATGACCAGCCGGGCGACCGACCAGGCCAGGACCAGCGCCATCACCGCCGCGATCAGGACCGACCAGTTGGGGCCGCCCCGGGTGCCGCGGATGGAGCCGTGGGTTCCGGTGGCGAGCTCGGCCTCGAAGACCCGGCGCGGGTTGATCGGCGCGTCGGCGTAGCGCGCGTCGTACGCCGTCAGCAGCGGCGTCACGTCGATGCCCAGCACCCGGGCGAGGGTGCGCAGGTGTCCGCGGGCGTAGAAGTCGCCGCCGCACGGTGCGAAGTCGTCGACCTCGATCGACTCGATGACGTGGGGCCGGATCCGGGTCCGCTCGGCCAGCCGGTCGACGGTGAGGCCGAGCCGGGTGCGGGCGGCGACCAGCTGAGGCCCGACGACCGGGTCCTCGGCCGGCTCGACGACGTAGTCGTCGACCAGCAGGGGCTCCACCGCGTGGCCGGGGCGGGCGATCGGGCTCACCCGCTCGCCCCACACCTGGGTGTCCTCGACGAGGTTCACGCTGCCGGGCCGGCGCAGCTCGCGACCACCCTCGGTGTCCTGCTCCTCCTCGGTCACTCCCTCGCGCCGTACCTCGGCCCTCTGGGCAGCGACCGGCTCGCGCAGCGGGCTGGGCGTCGCGCTGGCGACCACAGGCTCCTCGTCGGGATCACTCGCGTCCTGGTCCCCCTCGTCGTCGCCCCGGCGGGACAGCAGCCCCGCCACCACGCCGATCGCGTGGGCGATGGCCGGGCGCGGATCGCGCCGCAGGCGACGGGGTGGCTCGTCGCCCTCCGGCTCGGGCGCGGGCCCGGGGTCGGGGTCGAGCTCGGCCTCGGGATCGATGTCGGGCTCGGTCTCTGGCTCGGGCTGGACCACGAGGATGCGTGCCTCCGCGCCCGCCAGCGCGGTGAGGGCGGCGGTGAGGTCGTCGCCCGCACCGCTGACCCGGGTCGAGAGGGCCAGCGGCACGGCGAACGGGGCGCCGTAGAGCTTCTGGGACAGCCGGGACTGGCGGCGACCGCGGCGGTCCAGCTCCTCGATCAGGCGGGCGGGGTGCCGCACCACCAGGACCAGGCGACCGTCCCGGAAGGGGCCGCGACGCGGCTGGTGCTCGACCCGGGACAGCGCACCCCACGGAAGACCCCTCCAGGTGTTGCCGAGGCGGATCCGCACGCCCTGGGTGTCCGCGACCAGCAGCGGTGTGCGCGCGTCGACGAACGCCGCGAGGTGAGCGATGCCGAGAACGCCCATGACCGCGGCGAGCATCCAGTCGAGCGGGGCGCCGGTGTCCGTCGCCCGGGCCAGGTAGGCGATGGCCACGCCGGAGGCGACCGCGCCGACGAAGGCGGCCAGCCCGGCGTTGCGGCGTACCTCCACCGCGTCGGGGGCGAGTCCGAGCGGCTCTGTGGTCGGCTTCTCCTCCACCTCGACGTCGGCGTGGTCGCGGAACTCTGCAGCACTCATCACGGGCCCTCCCCCTGGATGGTTGCGATCACACCGTCGATCTCGTCCGGTTTGACCAGTACGTCGCGTGCCTTCGATCCCTCGCTCGGCCCGACGACGCCGCGGCTCTCGAGGATGTCCATCAATCGGCCGGCCTTGGCGAAGCCGACCCGGAGCTTGCGCTGGAGCATCGAGGTGGAGCCGAACTGCGTCGACACCACCAGCTCGATGGCCTGGACGACGAGGTCCATGTCGTCGCCGATGTCGTCGTCGAGCTCCCGCTTGCTCTGCTGGGGCGCCGTCACGTCCTCGCGGTAGGTCGGCGCGAGCTGCTCCTTGCAGTGCCTCACCACCTGGTGGATCTCGGCCTCGGTGACCCAGGATCCCTGGACCCGCACCGGCTTGGACGCGCCCATCGGCAGGAACAGCCCGTCACCCTGGCCGACCAGCTTCTCGGCACCCGGGGTGTCGAGGATGACCCGGCTGTCGGCCAGCGACGACGTCGCGAACGCCAGCCGGGAGGGCACGTTGGCCTTGATCAGCCCGGTGACCACGTCCACCGACGGGCGCTGGGTGGCGAGCACCAGGTGGATGCCGGCTGCCCGCGCGAGCTGGGTGATCCGCACGACCGCGTCCTCGACGTCGCGCGGCGCGACCATCATCAGGTCGGCGAGCTCGTCGACCACGACCAGCAGGTAGGGGTACGGCGCCAGCTGGCGCTCGCTGCCGGCGGGCACCTCGACCTTCCCGGCCCGCACCGCCTTGTTGAAGTCGTCGATGTGGCGGAAGCCGAAGTTGGCCAGGTCGTCGTAGCGCAGGTCCATCTCCCGCACCACCCACGCCAGGGCCTCGGCGGCCTTCTTGGGGTTGGTGATGATCGGGGTGATCAGGTGCGGGATGCCTTCGTAGGCGTTCAGCTCGACGCGCTTGGGGTCGACCATGATCATCCGCACTTCGTCCGGCGTGGACCGCATCAGGATCGAGGTGATCATCGAGTTGATGAAGCTCGACTTTCCGGAGCCGGTGGCGCCGGCCACGAGCAGGTGCGGCATCTTGGCGAGGTTGGCCACGACGAAGCCGCCCTCGACGTCCTTGCCGAGCCCGCAGACCATCGGGTGGTGGTCGGCGCGCGCCGTGCCCGACCGCAGCACGTCGCCGAGCGACACGATCTCCTTGTCGACGTTGGGGATCTCGATGCCGATGGCGGACTTGCCGGGGATCGGGCTGAGGATCCGCACGTCGGCCGAGGCCACCGCGTACGCGATGTTCTTGGAGAGTGCGGTGACCTTCTCCACCTTGACCGCGGGGCCGACCTCGACCTCGTAGCGGGTGACGGTCGGGCCGCGGGTGTAGCCGGTGACCTGCGCGTCGATGCCGAACTCCTCGAGCACCTGGGTGAGCCGGTCGACCACCGCGTCGCTGGCGCGTGAGCGGGCCTTGTGGGGTGACCCCGGCTTGAGCACGTCGTTGGCCGGGAGTGAGTAGGCGATGTCGCCGGAGAGCGCGAGCTGCTCGACCCGCTGCGGGATCGGAGTGTGGGGTGGCGGCTCGAGGTCACCGGTGGTGTCGCCCACGGCCGGCGTGAGCTCGGTTTCGGCGTCGGGCGCGGCCTTGCGACCACGCCGCTTCTTCACCTCGCGGTCCTCCAGGACCGGGGAGTCGTAGGCCGGGTCACCCTCCGGGTCCAGGTCGTCGGCTCCCCGACGGCTGCGGATCGGCTGGGTCAGCTCGCCGTCCTCGCTCACGGGCGGGCGGCCGAGCAGCCGGTCCCGCGCCTCGGCCAGCCTGGTCGGGACCTGGTAGACGGGCGTCGCGGTGATGACGAGCACCCCGAACAGCGCGAGCAGTCCGAGCAGCGGCATGACGACGTACGACGTGCGGAGCAGGTCGAGCAGCAGGCTGGACACGACGTACCCGACCGCTCCGCCTGCGGTGCGCAGGGCACTGGTGTCGCCGAGGGTGGGCTGCGGGTTGCCGGCGGCGATGTGCACGATGCCGAGCACTCCGAAGGCGAGGGACGCCCAGCCGACGACCTGGCGTCCGGCGGGTCCGTTGTGCTCGGGGTCGCGCATGTTGCGCCAGCCGATCAGCACCAGCATCAGCGGGACCAGCCAGCCGACCTTGCCGACAGAGCCGGAGACGATGGTCCGGGCGACCTCCATGATCGCGCCGGGCAGCTGCCACCACACGGCGGCGGCGGTCACGACCGCGAGGGCGACCAGCACCAGGCCGACTCCGTCGCGGCGGTGCTCGGGGTCGAGGTCGCGGGCGGTGCGGCCGATGCTGCGGGCGGTGGCGCCGAGTGCGTGAGCGATCCCCATCCACGCCGCGACCAGCGCGTGACCGAGCGCGCCGAAGGCGCGCGAGACCGGCCCGGGGCCGTTGCGGACCGCTCGCGGTGCCGGCCGACGGCTGCGCGAGGTGGTCTTGCGGGGGCTCTTGCGGGTCGTGCTGGAACCCTTGCGGGTACTCCGGGATCGGGTGCTCGAGCCGCCTCGACCGCTCTTGCTGGTCCTGGACGAGGACGTGCTCTTGCTCCGCGACCCCGGCGGGGAAGACGTACGGGTCGCCATGGTGATCAACTTAGGCCACAGTCACACCAGTCACAGGGATCACAGGGGTGCGTGTCGGCCCGGTCCGACGACCCAAAGAGATTCTGGCCCGGCATGACTAGACCTTGTGGACCCGGCGCCCTAGGGTGCCTCCCGTGTGGGCCACATCACACCGCCCGCACATTCACACCACCTCGGAGGGAAACACCCCGTGAATTTCGTCAAGCAAGGACTTTGCCTTGCTCTCCTCGGAGCCGGCCTCGTCGCCGCTCCAGGACTGCAGGCCACGGCAGCCGGACCCGCGCCCCGAACGGGCGACAACGGAGTGCAGGCCATGAAGGAGGAGGCCAAGGGCCTCATCGCGCTCTCGGGCGAGAGCGCGACCCGTCGGGTCGGCTTCATTCGGGTGAAGGAGTCGGACGGCGACCTGATGCCGTCGGAGGCCGGCGACTCGCGCGCCGCCGCGGCGGCCAAGGCCGACGACTACCTCGACAAGTACGCCGCCAACTTCGGTGCGCGTCCTACCGAGCTCCAGCGCGACAGCGTGAAGGCGAACGGCGTTGGTTGGACCGTCACCTACTCCCAGTCCTACAGGGGTGTCGACGTCTTCGGCGCGATCCTGCGCGCCCACGTCGACAAGCAGGGGGACCTGACCTCGGTCAACGGCTATGCCGCTCCCGACCTGTCGCTGTCCACGACGCCGCGGGTCGGCGCCGCCGCGGCGGGCCAGGCAGCGGTCGGCACGGTGCGGGCCAACCCGCCCGGCCACGAGGGTGATGGAGACACCACTGGCATCCAGGCCGCCTCGACCAAGCTGGTCGTCTACCGGCTCGGTGCCTCCAAGGGCGAGACCGGCAAGGCGATCCTCGCCTGGGCGTGGAGGTCACCAACGCCGCGAACGTCCGCGACATGGTGTTCCTCGACGCCTCCACCGGCAAGCTCGTCAACCGCTACTCCCTCATCCACGACGGCTCTACCGCGAGCTCTACGAGGAGAAGTACCACCGCAGCGGCTTGAAGTCGGGTCGAGGGCGACGCCTTCCCGGCGCCGGCTCAACGTCGACCAGCAGAACGATGTGCTCGGCACCGGCGAGGCCTACTGGTTCTTCAAGAACGGCTTCGGCCGCGACTCCTACGACGGCGCCGGCCACAAGATGATCACGGTCAACAACGACCCGCGCATCTCCTGCCCCAACGCCAACTGGAACGGCGTGACGACCAACTACTGCAACGGCGTCTCCTCCGACGACGTCGTCGCACACGAGTGGGGCCACGCCTACACCGAGTACACCCACGGCCTGATCTACCAGTGGCAGTCCGGTGCACTCAACGAGTCCTACTCCGACATCTGGGGCGAGACCGTCGACCTGATCAACGGCCGCATGGACGCCGACGAGGGCAACATCACGGCCAAGCGGTCGGTCGGCCTCTGCTCGGCCAGCTCACCCGCGGCCCGCCCGGTGGTCATGATCAACTCCCCGGCCAGCATCGCCAAGACCTGCGAGGCCGGGCCGGCCTCGTTCGGCCCGCAGTCTTGACCAGAACTGGCGTCACCGGTGACGTGCGTCGCGTCGGCAACGGACGCGCCGCCCCCGACGGACGCCGACACGCACGACCGACGCCTGCACGCGCACTGAGCAACGGTGCGGCGATCACCGGCAAGGTCGCGCTCGTCGACCGCGGCACCTGCGCCTTCACCATCAAGGTCGAAGAACGCCCAGGCCGCCGGGGCGACCGCCGTGCTCGTGGGCGACAACGTCGCCGGCGGCGCCCGCCGGATGTCCGGCGTCGACCCGACCATCACCATCCCCTCGGTGCGATGATCACGCCTGGCGGACGGCGACCTGATCAAGGCGAACTGCCCAACGGCCCGTCAACGTCACGATCAGGACGCCGACCGGCGCCCGGCGACGACTCCTACCGCTGGCTGATGGGCGAGGACGCCACCGCCTTCGGCGGCGCGATCCGCGACATGTGGACGCCCGACCTGCCACGGCGACCCGGGCAAGGTCTCGGACGCCGAGTACTACTGCGACACCGACGACGGCGGCGGCGTGCACAGCAACTCCGGCGTGCCGAACCACGCCTACGCGCTGCACCGTCGACGGCGGCACGTACAACGGGCAGTCACCGTCACCGGCATCGGCCTCACAAGGCGGCGGCGGTGTACTTCCGGGCGATGACGGACTACCAGACCCCGACCACTGACTTCGCCGACCACGCCGATGCGCTCGAGGCGGCGTGCGCGGACCTCGTCGGCCAGCCGATCAACAACCTGAGCACCGCCCGACGACAGCTAGTCCGTGTCCGCCGCAGCGTCGATCACGCCGGCCGACTGCGCGACCTTCGACACCGTGGCCGCCGCGGTGGAGCTGCGGCGGGAGCCGACGCAGTGCAACTTCCAGCCGCTGTTCGACCAGAACCCGCCAGCCCTCTGCGGTGCCGGTGGCACCGACACCCAGAACGTGTTCTCGGAGGACTTCGAGGACGGCCTGAGCGGTTGGGACCGCCGAGCAGCAGGTCGTCTTCCCCGGCGCCAGCGGCATCGCCCTGGGTCGCCGACTACACCCTGCCGAAGGGCCGAGCCGGGACCGCGGCCTACGGACCGGCGCCCGACCGTGGCCAGTGCGACGGCAGCGCGGCGGACTTCTCCTCGCCGGGACTCGATCATCAGCCCGGTGATCAGCATCCCGAGAGGCAATGCCGCGGCGCGGAAGCTGTCGTTCGACCACTACGTGGCGACCGAGTTCGGCTTCGACGGCGGCAACGTCAAGTTCCGGACCGGCGGCCAGTGGCGGGTCATCCCGGCTGCGGCGTACACGTTCAACGCGCCCGGCCAGATCTCGACGCCGCCGACGGCAACACCAACCCGATGGCTGGCGAGGCCGGGCTTCACCGGCACCGACGGTGGCGAGGTCACCGGCTCCTGGGGCACGTCGCAGGTCGACCTGTCGGCCCTGACGATCAGGGCTGGCCAGGACCTGAGGCTCCGCTTCGACATCGGCCGCGACGGCTGCGGCGGCATCGACGGCTGGTACGTCGACGACGTCACGGTCACGGTCTGCGTGCTCGGTCGGCGGGCGGCCGAGGTCGGCAGGCACCGCGGCGGGTCGGAGGAACTGACCCGGACGCCGGGTTCGCCGGATTGGTTGAAATTCGTACTTCTCCGCGGGTTCTCCCGGGTCTACCGTGGACGAGGGAGACGGATCAGGTGGTCCACCGCGCTGGCCACCTGTGATGAGTACGTCTCCGGAAGGCTCAGCAGGTGAAGATCCTCAGCCAGGCAAGTTGTCTCGCACTCCTCGGCGCCGGCCTCGCGGCGGTGCCTGTGACCCAGGCGGTCGCCGCTCGCACCGCTCCCGCCGCACCCGGCGAGAGCCTGGTCCAGCAGATGAAGACCCAGGCCCAGGGCCCGGTCGCCATCTCCCCCGAGCCCGCGACCGGCAAGGTCGGGTTCGTCCGGGTCGCCCGGACCGGCGACCTCAGCCCCTCCGACACGGCGCGGACCGCCCTGGGTGCCGCCGACAAGGCCGGCGACTACCTCTCCGAGTACGCCACCGCGTTCGGCGCCACGCCGGACCAGCTGCACGAGACGAGCGTGCGATCCAGCAGCGACGGCACCACCGTCACCTTCGAGCAGGTCCACCGCGGCGTCCCGGTCTTCGGCTCCATGCTGCGCGCCCACCTCGACACCCAGGGCGACCTCACGTCGGTCAACGGCTACGCCGCCCCCGACGTGGACATCTCGGTGACCCCACGCCTGTCGGCCGGCCAGGCCGCGGCGCGCGCCGTGCGCGCGGTGCGAGCCGACCCGCCATCGCACAACGGCGGCAAGGCCGACACGACGGGCCTCCGCGCGGCCTCCACCGACCTCGTGATCTACCGGACCGGCGCGATCCGGGGCGTGGCAGGGAGCAGCGCCCTGACCTACGCCGTCGAGGTCACCAACCGGAGCAACATCCGCGACATGGTCTTCGTCGACGCGAACGCCGGCAAGCTCCTCAACCGCTACTCGATCATGGACCACGCCCTCAACCGGCGCGTCTTCGAGCAGCAGTTCACCCCGGCTGCGGAAGTCTGGAGAGAGGGCGACCCCTTCCCCGGCGACCTCAACGAGGACCAGCAGAACATCGTGCTCGGCTCCGGCGAGGCGTACTGGCTCTTCCGCAACGCCTTCGGCCGCGACTCCTACGACGGCCAGGGTCACCGGATGAACACGGTCAACAACGACCCGACCATCGCCTGCCCGAACGCGAACTGGAACGGCACGACCACCAACTACTGCAACGGCGTCACCTCCGACGACACCGTCGCCCACGAATGGGCCCACGCCTACACCGAGCACACGTCGAACCTGATCTACCAGTTCCAGTCCGGCGCTCTCAACGAGTCCTACTCCGACATCTGGGGCGAGACCGTCGACATGGTCAACGGTCGGCAGGACCAGGGTGACGACACCACGAGGCGCCCGGTGGGCCTGTGCTCCACGCAGACCCGCGGCGACGTCCGGCTGGTCATCAACTCCCCCGCCGAGATCGCAGGACCGTGCAACGCGGCGCCGGCTGCGTTCGGACCCATCATCGACCGGAACGGCGTGACCGACGACGTGGTCGTCGGCCGGGACGCCCGCGGCCCGGACGACACCGCCACGAACGGTTGCGACCCGTTCAACAACGCGAACGACATCGCAGGTGGCTTCGTCTACGTCGACCGCGGCTTCTGCACCTTCCAGACCAAGGCGGACAACGCCACGGCAGCGGACGCGCGGGGCATCATCGTGGGCAACAACGTCCCCGGAGAGCCGCCGTTCCAGATGACTGCCACGGCCGACATCTACGGCGTCATGATCGGCCTCCGCAACGGCGAGAAGATCAAGTCGGCACCACCCGGGACGGTCAACGTCACGATCAGGGGCATCGGGACCGCCGAGCGGGTCGACTCCTTCCGGTGGCTCTCCGGCGAAGGCGACCCCGCCTTCGGTGGTGCGATCCGCGACATGTGGAGCCCAAGGTGTTACGGCGACCCGGCCAAGGTCTCGGATGCGGAGTACCACTGCTCCACGGACGACAGCGGCGGGGTGCACACCAACTCGGGCGTCCCGAACCACGCGTTCAGCCTCCTGGTCGACGGCGGCACGTTCAACGGCGTCTCGCGTACGGGCCATCGGCCTGGACAAGGCTGCGCACATCTACTGGCGGGCCCAGAGCGCCTACCTCACGCCGACCTCGGACTTCGCCGACTTCGCCGACTCCCTCGACGCCGCGTGCCGCGACAAGGTCGGCGACCGGATCACCGCGATGTCGACGGAACCCGGGACCCGCGGCGACGTCGTCGCTCCGGTCACGCTCGACGACTGCACGTCGGTGAGGCGGAGTGCGGCGGCCGTGCAGCTGCGTCGCGAGCCGACCCAGTGCAACTTCAGACCGATGTTCCGGAAGAATCCGCCGGCGCTGTGCGGCCCGGGCACCAGGACGCGGACGTTCTTCTCGGAGGGGTTCGAGAATGGTCTCGCCCCGTGGAGCCGTTCGGGGGTCGTCGTGTTCCCCGGCGCCAACGGAGCCCGCTGGCGGGCGGACTCCACGCTTCCGAAGCGGCGTCGGGGCACCGCGGCGTTCGCCCCCGCACCCGACCGGGGCCAGTGTGACGGCAGCGCGCAGGACTTCTCCTCGCGCGACTCGATCACCAGCCCGGTGATCACGTTGCCCAACGGCCAGCAACCTGGCCTGAAGCTGTCGTTCATGCACTACGCGGCGACAGAGCTCGGCTTCGACGGCGGCAACGTCAAGTTCCGGACCAACCCGTCGCAGAGGTGGCGGCTCATCCCGCGCTCGGCGTTCACCTTCAACAAGCCAGACCGGCTCGCGACCGTCGCCGAGGGCAACACGAACCCGATGGCCGGAGAGTCCGGCTTCACCGGCACCGACGGCGGCGAGGTCACGGGGTCCTGGGGGCAGTCACAGGTCAGCCTGGCCAGGGCCGGGGTCAAGGGCGACCGGCTCCAGCTGCGGTTCGACATGGGGCGCGACGGCTGCGGCGGGATCGACGGATGGTACGTCGACAACGTCAGGGTCACGGCCTGCATCGGCGGCGGCCGGGCGGCCGGCCGGCGCCGCGGCGGGTCGGAGGAACTGACCCCGACGCCTGCTGCGATGATCGCCCGGTGCGAGCCGAGGCGATCTGGGTCCTGCCCGCCTGCTTCGCGCTCGTCGACTGGTACGCCGTCGCGCGCGACGACCGCCGTACGGAGGTCTGGGCCAAGCCGCTCGTCCTGGCGTCGCTCATCGTCGCCGCCGTCGTCCTCGGCGCGACGGAGACCGCGGCCGGAGTCTGGCTGCTCGTGGCGCTGGTGTTCGGGCTGCTCGGAGACGTCGCGCTGCTCTCGGACTCACTCCCCCGCTTCCGCGCGGGCGTGTGGGCCTTCCTCGTCGGCCACCTCGCCTATCTCGTCTGCTTCGCCTCTCTCGGGCTGACCATGCCGGCCTGGTCGTGGATCGGGCTGGCCGTCCTGGGTGTGGCCCTGTTCGCCACCCGTGGAGTGGTCCCGGCGACCCACCGGCTCGGCGGACGGGCGCTCTCGGTGCCGGTCGCGGTCTACTCGGCGGTGATCGGGGCGATGCTGCTGTGCGCCTGGTTCACGGGCGTTCCCCTGGTGGCGCTGGGAGCCACCGTCTTCGTCGTCAGCGACGCGACCCTGTCGAGTGGATCGGTTCGTGCGGCCGATCCCGCACGCCCGGCTGGTCCTGATGGTGACCTACCACGTCGGGCAGGCGCTGATCGTCGCCGGCGTGCTCACCGCCTGACGCGCTGACCCGCCCGAAAGTTTCGGGCGGGTCACCTCTCAGGCCTCGAGCACGACCGGGATGATCATCGGGCGGCGCCGGTGGGTGCTGTTGACCCAGCGGCCCACGACGCGTCGTACCGTCTGCTGGAGCTGGTAGGAGTCGCCCACGCCCTCGCGGACCGCCGCGTCGAGGGCGTCGATGATCGGCTGCTTGATCTCGTCGAAGGTCGAGTCGTCCTCGGCGAAGCCCCGGGCATGGATCTCCGGGCCGCCGGAGACCTTCCCGCTGACCGAGTCGACGACCACGATCACCGAGATGAAGCCCTCCTCGCCCAGGATCCGGCGGTCCTTCAGGGACGCCTCGGTGACGTCGCCGATCGAGGAGCCGTCCACGAAGACGTACCCGCAGTCGACCTTGCCGGCCACCCGGGCCACGCCGTCGACGAGGTCGACGACGACGCCGTCCTCGGCGATGACGACGCTCTCGTGAGGGACGCCCGTGGACCGGGCCAGCTCGGCGTTGGCGCGCATGTGCCGGATCTCGCCGTGGATCGGCAGGACGTTGCGCGGGCGGACGATGTTGTAGCAGTAGAGGAGCTCACCGGCGCTGGCGTGCCCGCTGACGTGGACCAGCGCGTTGCCCTTGTGCACTACGTTGGCGCCCCAGCGCGAGAGCCCGTTGATGACGCGGTAGACGGCGTTCTCGTTGCCGGGGATCAGGCTCGAGGCGAGGATCACGGTGTCCCCCTCCTCGATGTGCACGAAGTGGTGGTTGCGCTGCGCGATCCGGCTCAGGGCACTGAGCGGCTCGCCCTGCGACCCGGTCGAGATCAGTACCTGGCGCTCCGGCGCGAGGTCGGCCAGGTCCTTCGCGTCGACCAGGACGCCCGGGGGCACCTGCAGGTAGCCCAGGTCGCGCGCGATCGCCATGTTGCGCACCATCGAGCGGCCGACGTACGCGCACTTGCGTCCGTGGGTGACCGCGGCGTCCAGCACCTGCTGGACCCGGTGCACGTGCGAGGCGAAGCAGGCCACGATGATCCGCTGCTTGCTCTGGTAGAAGACGCCGTCGAGGACCGGGCCGATGCTCTTCTCACCCGTGGTGAAGCCGGGCATCTCGGCGTTGGTCGAGTCGGTCATGAACAGGTCCACGCCCTCCTCGCCGAGCCGGGCGAAGGCCCGCAGGTCGGTGATCCGCGAGTCCAGCGGGAGCTGGTCCATCTTGAAGTCGCCGGTGTGCAGGACCAGCCCGGCGCCGGTGCGGATCGCGACCGCGAGCGCGTCGGGGATCGAGTGGTTGACCGCGATGAACTCCAGGTCGAAGGGGCCGAAGCTGATCCGGTCGCCCTCGCCGACCTTGTGGTGCACGGTCTCCTTGAGCCGGTGCTCGCGCAGCTTGCTGCCGAGGAGGGCCAGCGTCAGCTCGGACCCGACCAGTGGGAGGTCCCCACGCTCGCGGAGGAGAAAGGGCACGGCACCGATGTGGTCCTCGTGGCCGTGGGTGAGGACCACAGCCTCCACCTGGTCGAGCCGGTCCCGGATCGGGTCGAAGTCCGGGAGGATCAGGTCGACGCCCGGATGGTGGTCCTCGGGGAAGAGCACGCCGCAGTCGACGATGAGCAAGCGTCCGTCGTACTCGAAGACGGTCATGTTCCGACCGATCTCGCCGAGTCCGCCGAGCGGGGTGATCCGCAAACCCCCCTCCGGCAGCTGCTGCGGTGTCGAGAGTTCGGGGTGGGGGTGGGACATCAGACTCCTAGAGCAGGCCGGCCGCGGAGAGTCCCGCGCGCAGGGCGGCTACTTCGTCGTCGTCCAGCGGGACCAGCGGTCCGCGGACGTTGCGGTTGTCGAGGACGCCGAGCAGCTGCAGTGCGGCCTTGGCGGTGGTGGCGCCGTAGTTGGCGACGCCCATCATGGCATCGATCGCGGGCAGCAGGCTGCGGTAGAGCTCGAGGGCGCGGGCCGGATCTCCCGCGAAGAACGCGTCGGCCATCGCCTTGAGCTGGTCGCCCGCGGCGTGGCCGACGACCGAGACGAACCCGCACCCCCCGTGGGCCAGCCAGCCGAGGTTGGCGACGTCGTCGCCGGAGTAGACGGCGTAGCCCATCTCCGTCAGCCGGACGCCGCGGGCGAAGTCGCCGACCGCGTCCTTGACCGCGACGACCGTCTCGCAGCCGATCACGGTCTCGTAGGTCTCCAGGGAGATGGTGGTGCCGGTGCGGGCCGGCACGTCGTAGAGCATGACCGGCACATTCGTCGCGTCGGCGACGGTCCGGAAGTGGTGGACGCAGCCGGCCTGCCCGGGCTTGTTGTAGTACGGCGCCACCAGCAGCAGTCCGTCGGCGCCGATCTTCTCCGCCTGCTGGGCCAGCGCGACCGAGTGGGCGGTCGCGTTGGTGCCGACTCCGGCGACCACCGTCGCCCGGTCGCCCACCGCGTCCTTGACGGCGGCCAGGATCTGCTCGTTCTCGGAGACCGAGGTGGTCGGTGACTCCCCCGTCGTGCCGGAGACCACGACGCCGTCGTGCCCGTGGTCGACCAGGTAGGTCGCGATCCTGGCGGTCCCCTCGAGGTCGACCGACCCGTCGTCGTGGAACGCGGTCGCCATCGCGGTGAGCACGCGACCGAACGGCGCGGGTGCCCGATCCGCTGGTGCGCTGGTCATGGGGTCAGGCTATCGGCTCGCCCGTGGGATGCCGGGGTCCGACCGACCGACCATCGCGGGATAGACCACTCGCGCCATTTTCTTTCGTTCCTCAGCGAGCCCTCTTGACTTCAAGGAAACTCGTCATTCGCCCGTGGGGAGGGCTTTTCGTTCTCGGGAGGTAGGGATGCAGCACGGCAGGCACCGGGCGCCGACGCGGCCGCGCGCCGCCCGACGCGGCGTCGTGCTCGTCCTGAGCCTCGCCATTGCCCTGACTCTGGGCCTCTCCTCCGCTGATGCGGAGCCCGGCCAGGGCAAGGGCAAGCCGGGGGCTGCCGCGGGACCAGGCCAGCCGGGCGTCAAGCCCGGGCAGGCGGGCGAGAGTGGCGACCCGGCGGACGAGGCCGAGGAACCCGAGGAGCCGCTCGGCTCGCCGGGGACCATCGCGGCGAACGCGAGCTACGGCTACGCCTGGCCGCTCGCCCCGGACTGTGACGAGTCTCCGGCCACCAACGGCGGCTGCGTGGACGACGGCCGCGGCTTCTTCCAGGGCCAGTGCACCTCCTGGGTCGCACACCGGTTGAGCCAGCTGAACGGCATCAGCTTCACCAACTGGTACGAAGGCCGGCACTGGGGCGACGCGGACCAGTGGGCCGAGGTCGCGAAGAGCATCAAGATCAAGCCCGACGAGACGCCGTCCCCCGGCGACGTAGCGTGGTACGCGCGCGGTCACGTCGCGTACGTCGAGTCGGTCAATGCGGACGGCAGCATCATGATCTCGGAGATGAACTACGACGGCCACAACGGCTTCCGGATGATCACCGTCTACCCCGGGTCGAGCTGGCCGGACAAGTTCATCCACCTCGCCGACATGGTCCCCGGCGCGTCCACCGTCGTCCCCGTCGACACCACGGCACCGTCCGCGCCGACCGGGCTCCAGGTGGTCAGCCACCGCGGACGGATCGGGGTCGACTGGCAGCCGTCCTCCGACGAGTGGGGCGTGGCCGGCTACCGCATTTCGCGCTCCGGCGCCCCGCTGGAGACCGTCCCGGCCGACTCGACGGCGTACTGGGACCACCAGGTCTCCCCCGGTCAGGCCTACTCCTACACCGTGGTGGCGTACGACGACGCGGGCAACGTCTCGGAGCCGGCGACCGTCGACGTGGGACAACCCGCGGAGGCTGCCGACCGGGCGTGGGTGCCGACCGACGCAGGACCAGCACTCTGCGGACGCACCCGCGCGCACGGCGAGGAGCGGCTCGGCTGCACGGTCCTGACCAGGAAGGGCTGGCGCTTCGCGGGGCTGGGTCGAGACACCAACTGGGGACGCCCCGGCACCCGCTCCTTCGTCGCCTCCGAGGACGGCGGCGTGGCCTACTGCCGAAACGTCGGCGTCGGTACGGCGCGACGCGGCGTCGCCTGCACGGCCCTGGACTCCGACACCCTGACCTGGGGCTACGACCGGATCGCCGGCCCCCTGGACCGGACTCTCGAGGAAGACCGCACCTGGGTCTCGACCGGCGAAGGCCCCGCGCTGTGCGGACGCACCGGCTCCCCGGCCCACCAGCGCGTCGGCTGCACCGTCCTGACCGACGCCGGCTGGACGTTCGTCGGTCTCGACCGCGACACGAGCTGGGGCGAACCCGGGTCGCGGGCGTTCCTGAGCGGCGACGACGGCACCGTCCACTACTGCCGCCGGAGCATCGGCGCGGGCAACCGCCTGCTGCCCTCCTGCACGCCGTTCGACCCCGCCACTCTCGTCTGGGGCTACGACCGCATTTCGCAGACGCCCGACCCGACCGTGGACGTCAACCGCACCTGGGTGACCACCGGCGCCGGCCCGGCCCTGTGCGGGCGCACCGGCACCGAGCGTGACCAGGGCCTGGGCTGCAGCGTGCTGACCGACGCGGGCTGGACCTTCACGGGTCGTCGCGACCTCGCCTGGGGCGAGCCGGCCAGTCGTGCCTTCGTCCGCTCCGGCGCAAACGGCGTCTCCTACTGCCGGACCCTCGCCGGTCCGGCCGGCGACCGTGCCGCCTGCACCAGCTTCGACTCCGCGCGGAGCACCTGGGGCGGGAACCGGGTCGCCGGGGCCCTGGAAGTCACCCTCGACGACAGCCGGACCTGGCAGGAGACCCCCTCCGGCCCCGCGCTGTGCGGCCGCGCCGGGAACGAGACGAACCAGCGCCTCGCCTGCACGGTGCTGACCCCGCGCGGCTGGGCCGTCGCCCGACTGGGCCGGAACACGACCTGGGGCGACTCCGGCACCTTCGTTCCCGCGGGCGCTGATGGCCTGTCCTACTGCCGCAGCCTCACTTCCCCGGCCAGGGCCCGGCGGGTGGCCTGCACCGAGCTCGACGCCACGTCCCGGGTCTGGCGCCGCGACCGGGTCTCCGGCCCCGCCCGCCTGACCATCTCCGACCCCTTCTGACGGTCTCGGGTCCTCGTCAGGTGCGGACGAGCCAGACGTGGTCGAACCCGTCGCGGGTCTCGCGCCGCTTCTCGACCCACAGCTCCGGGTCGAAGGCCGGGTAGAACGTGTCGCCCTCGGGCGACTGGTGGACCTCGGTGAGGATCTGCTCGTCGGCGCGCTGCATCGCCGCGGCGTACACGTGCGCGCCGCCCGCGACGTAGACGTCGCCCGGCAGGTCTGCGGCGAGGGCCAGGGCGGAGTCGAGGTCGTGGGCGACGATCACCCCGTCGGCGTACCAGTCCGGGTCGCGGGTCAGCACGATCGTGGTGCGGCCGGGCAGCGGGCGGCCGATCGAGTCGTACGTCGCCCGCCCCATGACCAGCGTGTGGCCGAGGGTGGTGGCCTTGAAGTGGGCGAAGTCCTCGGGGAGGTGCCACGGGATGCCGCCGCGGTGACCGATGACGCCGTTGCGCGCCACGGCTGCGATCAGCACCACCCTCTTCGGTGGTCGAGCAGGTTGCGCAGCAACCGTGTCGAGACCGTCAGACCGCAATGGGTGCCTTGATGCCGGGGTGCGGGTCGTAGCCCTCGACCGAGATGTGCTCGAGGTCGAAGCCGTCGATCTCGGTGACGGACTCGTCCAGGCGCAGCGTCGGCAGCGGCCGGGGCTCACGGGTGAGCTGCAGCCGGGTCTGCTCGAGGTGGTTGGTGTAGAGGTGGGCGTCGCCCAGCGTGTGCACGAAGTCGCCGACCGCGAGCCCCGTCACCTGGGCGACCATGTGCGTGAGCAGGGCGTACGACGCGATGTTGAACGGGACGCCGAGGAAGGCGTCGGCGCTGCGCTGGTAGAGCTGGCAGCTCAGCCGGCCGTCGGCGACGTAGAACTGGAACATCGTGTGACACGGCGCCAGCGCCATGTCCGGGATGTCCGCGACGTTCCAGGCGCTCACGATGTGGCGCCGGCTGTCGGGATCGCGCCGGATCTGGTCGAGCACGAGCTGGACCTGGTCGACGTGGCGACCGTCCGGCGCCGGCCAGGACCGCCACTGGTAGCCGTAGACCGGCCCGAGGTCGCCGTTCTCGTCGGCCCACTCGTCCCAGATCGAGACGCCCCGGTCCTGCAGCCACTTCACGTTGGTGTCGCCGCGGAGGAACCACAACAGCTCGGCGAAGACCGACCTGGTGTGGATCTTCTTGGTCGTGACCAGCGGGAATCCATCGGCCAGGTCGAACCGCATCTGGTGGCCGAACACGCTGCGGGTGCCGGTGCCGGTGCGGTCGCCCTTCTCCACGCCGGTGTCGAGGATCCGCTGGAGGAGGTCGAGGTACTGCCGCACGCTGCGGGATCCTACGCTCGCCCGCCGGCTCAGAGCCGGACCTGACCGGTGATGGTGGTGAGCGCGTCGCCACCGACCCACACCGTGTCCCCCGACCGCTCGACGTGGACCCGGCCGCGTCGCCCGAGGACGGTCCCCTGCGAGGCGACGTACGACGTCGGGAGGCGGTCTCCGGCCAGCCACTGCGCGATGCCTGCGTTGAGGCTGCCGGTCACGGGGTCCTCGCCGATGCCCATGGACGGCACGAACGCCCGCACCTCGACGTCGGCTCCCGCCGAGGCGGGGTCGGCGTACGGCCCGACGATGCCGACCTCGAGGTCGGCGAAGGCGCCCAGGTCGGGCCGGCAGTCCAGCACCGCCTCGGCCGACTCGAGGAGGCAGGCGACCCACCCGGGGCCGTTGTCGACCCACGCCAGGTCGACGAGGTCTGCGTCGGTGAGGCGCAGCGCCGTGGCGATCCGCGCCCGGTCGGCGGCGTCGACCGGGCCGGAACGCAGCAGCGGGGGCGCCGCGAAGGCCAGTCGCTGGTCCCGCCGGATCCGGACCAGGCCTGCCCCGCACTCCTGGACGAGCTCGGCGTCGTTGTGTGGCACGTCCGCCGGCTTCCAGCCACGCGTGCGCGGAGCCCAGCGTGGGGTGGCCGGCGAACGGCAGCTCGCGGTCGGGCGTCCAGATCCGGAGCCGGTAGTCGGCGGCCGGTTCCGTCGGCGGCAGGAGGTACGTCGTCTCCGAGAGGTTCGTCCAGTGGGCGAACCGGGCCATCTCGTCATCGGTCACATCCGCGGCATCGTGGACGACGGCGACCGGGTTTCCGAGGAAGGGGTCGGACGAGAACACGTCGACCTGGCTGAAAGCGTGCATGCGGGTCAGTGTGGCAGCAGGGGTTCCCCGGCGTTGCTGGCGAACTGGGTCACCGTCCGGCACTCCGGCTCGAAGAACCTGAACTCGCAGCTCCGCATGATCGTGGGCCCGGTGGTGGACAGCCGCAGGTCCTGGCCGGGCTCCGGTTCGTTGGCGCGGTGCTCCACGAGGAAGACGGCGTCATCGTCGGCGTCGAAGGCCGACTGAACGGCGACCTCCTCGCGCGAGAGGCCGACGTCGACGACGTCACCGGAGGCCGCCTCGTACAGCACGACCGTCTGCGGGTCGGGCTCGTCGACCCGGGTCAGCAGGTAGTCACCGTCATCGGACAGGATCGCGCCGTCCCCCGGGACGGTCACCTCGACGTCGAAGAGCGGCTGGGTGATCCGGAGACGACCCTCCTCGACCTGGCTGACCCGCACGCCGGAGGCGACGTCGATGAGGTCGCCGCCACGGGTCCAGGTCGGTTCGCCCTCGAGCGGTTGCCAGGTCCAGTCCCGGCCGGGGGTCGTGTAGAGGACCGTGTCCCGGTCGAGGGCGACCGGCGTCGCGCCCTTCGCCACCGACCGGCTCGCCACCAGCTCGTCCCGGACGACATCGCGGACGACAAGCCGGTCCACGGTCTCGCCCGGCTGCGCCCACGCGACCCAGCCGCGCTCGGCCGAGCCCACGACCGGCATGTCGGGAGCCGTCTCGCCGAGCTTCACCAGCGACCCGTCTCCGCGCACCTGGACGACCAGCCCTTCCGCGTCGCCGTACACGACGCCGTCGGCCACCTGCACCATGTCGCTGATCTGCGGCAGCTCGACGGTGACGTCGTCGAGGTGCAGCACGCGGTTGGCGTACCACTCGATGTTCGCCGGGTTCTGCGCCTCGGTCACCACCGAGTCGGGGAGCTGCGGCCCGGACGGCCGGGTGCCGAGCCAGGTCGACACCGCAATGACCACGACCGCGGCGGCAGCGACCCCCGCAGCCCACCGCCGCCGGCGCTTCCGGGTGGCCGCGGCGCGTCCGAGCACGGCGTCGAGCGGCGGGTTCCGCACCGGGATCACCTCTCCGGCGTCGAGGAAGACCGCGGTCGGTTCGAAGCCGCCGGGACGCAGGCGCGCCCAGTCCGCACCCACCGCGAGCTGCCGCACCCCCCGGTGCTCCTGCTCCTCCACGACGACGATCGGCTGGGCGACCACGACGGCGACCTGGTCGGGTTCGAGGCCGGCGGCGAACCGCAGCACGAGCACCGTCCGCACCTCCTCCGGGAGCCTCGTCAGTGCCGTCTCCAGCTCGGCGAGCAGCTCCACCCGTTCGGAGCGGTCGGACAGCAGCGTGTCGAGCAACGGCGGCGGGTCCGCCTCGTGGTCGCGGCCGTGCCCCGGGGCGCCGCGTTCGACCTGGTCGAGCACGACGCGGTAGACGTGGACGTCGACGTCACCGTCTTCCCGGACCCGGTCCCACGAGGGCTGGCAGCGGGCCAGCCCGGCGACGGCTGCCTCCTCGGCCGGTTCGGGATCGTGCCCGAGGAGCACCAGCGAACGGACGAGGGCGGGCCACCTCGCCACCGCGAAGGACGCGAAGTCGGAACCGTCGCTCACACTTCCAGCCTCCCCCGCTCGTCCAACGTCCTACGCAGGGAGGAGGCTCACGCGTGCAGGGACATGGGGCCGTAGACCTGGCGCTCGTGCTCGAAGAGGGTGACGGCGTCGACCCCGACCGCGGCCAGGTCGGACCAGATCTCGCCCACCCACGACTCGGCGTCGGCCTGGCTGGCGAAGCGCTGGCCGGCGTGCTCGTCGTCGACCTCGACCTCCTCGCCGGCGGCGTTCTCCAGGCGCCACCACCACGGCCGCTCGGCCGGGCTGGGCGGGCGGAAGGACGGCGGCTGGTCGGGAAGGTTCACCACAGGTCACGACTCTCGCACGGACGGGTCCACGAACGGCGGATCCACGAGCTGGAAGATCTCGCGTCGGCCCCGGATGTCCACCCCCACCTGCGCGTCGGGGGCGACCATCGTCGGCACCAGTGCCAGGCCGATGCCCTTCTTGAGGGTGGGTGAGAACGTGCCCGACGTGATGTCGCAGAGCGGCACGTCCTGGGTGAGGGTGACGCTCATGCCGGGTCGCGGGATGCCGCGGTCGACGGCGACCAGGCCACGCAGCCGGCGCGCGGGGCCCGCCTCCTTCTCGGCGAGCAGGGCGTCGCGGCCCCAGAAGGCGTCCTTCTTCCAGCCGACCGCCCAGCCGAGCCGGGCCTGGTTGGGCGTGACGTCGAGGGTGATGTCCTGGCCGTGCAGCGGGTAGCCCATCTCGGTGCGGAGCGTGTCGCGCGAGCCGAGCCCGCACGGGAGCATGCCGTGCTCGCGGCCGGCGTCCAGCAACGCGTCCCACAGCGGACCGGCGACGTCGTTGCGGGCGATCAGCTCGTAGCCGCGCTCGCCCGTGTAACCGGTGCGGCAGACCACCACCGCGGCGCCGTCGCTCCCGCCCACGGAGTCGGAGAGGGGGGCTTCGACGAAGGACATGTACTCGTGCCCGGTGGGCAGGCCGACCGTGTCGAGGACCTCGTCGGACCTGGTGCCCTGGACGGCCAGGACGGCGTAGTCGCGGTGGTGGTCGACGACCTCGACTCCCTCGGGCGCGGTCGCGGCGAGGCGTCGTACGACCTCGGCGGTGTTGGCCGCGTTGGGGACCAGCAGCACGTGCTCGTCGTCGTGGTAGTAGACGATCAGGTCGTCGACGATGCCGCCGGTCGCGTCGTCGCAGCAGAGTGTGTACTGCGCCTTGCCCGGTCGGATCTTGCGCAGGTCGTTGCTCAGGGTGGAGTTGACGTACGCCGCGGCACCGGGTCCGCTGACCAGCGCCTTGCCGAGGTGGCTGACGTCGAAGATCCCGACCGCCTCCCGCACCGCGGTGTGCTCCTTGACCACGCCTGAGGGGTACTCCAGCGGCATCGACCAGCCGCCGAACTCCGCGAACTTCGCGCCCAGATCGGCGTGACGATCGTGGAGGGGCGACTGGAGAAGGGACGCGGAGTCCGTGCCTGGGTCGCTCATGCCACGGAACCTACCGCAGGGCCTCCCTGCGATCCGGTGGCTATCCTGCCTCGGTGACGACCTACAACCTGCGCAGCGCCAGCCCCGCCAAGACCCATGCCGACGCGGTGGTCGTCGGCGTGCTGAAAGCCGAGAAGGGTGTCGAGCTGGCGCCGGGGGCGGAGGACGTCGCGAAGGCCTACGGCCGCAAGCTCCGGCCGCTGCTGGCCACCCTTGACGTCACCGGCAAGACCGGCGAGGTCACGAAGGTGCCCACCGCCGGGGCGATCTCGTCACCGCTGCTGATCCTCACCGGCCTCGGGTCCGAGCCCGACGCGAAGGCCTGCCGCCGGGCGGCCGGTGTCGCGGCCCGGGCGGCCACGAACGTCGCCTCGGTGGCCGTCGCGCTGCCGGCCGACGGCCCCGAGCTGGTGCGCGCCGTGACCGAGGGCTACGCCCTCGGTGGCTACACCTTCACGGCGTACAAGAAGGAGCCGAAGACCGACAACGCCGCCGGGACGGTCACCGTCCTGAGCCCCGCCGCCCGCAAGAAGGACGTGGTCACTGCCTTCGAGGAGGCTCAGCTGCTGGCGGGTGCCGTGACTGCGACCCGCGACTGGGTGAACATGCCCCCCGCCGACCTGACGCCCCCGGCGTTCGCCGATGCGGTCAGCGACGCGGTGGCGCAGGCGACCAAGGGCCGCGGCGCTCCCAAGGTGGGGGTGAAGGTCCTTGACGAGAAGCGGCTCGCCGAGCTCGGGTGCGGCGGCATCCTGGGCGTCGGTGCGGGATCGGCGGCCGGGCCCAGGCTGGTCGAGATCACCTACTCGCCGCGGGGCGCCAAGACGCACCTCGCGCTGGTCGGGAAGGGCATCACGTTCGACTCCGGCGGCCTGACCATCAAGCCGGCCCAGGGCATGCAGGAGATGAAGAGCGACATGGCCGGAGGTGCGGCCGTCGTCCAGGCCACCCTGGCCATCGCCGCGCTCAAGCTTCCGGTCAAGGTGACGACCCTGGTGCCGATGGCCGAGAACATGGTGTCCGGTTCCTCGATCCGGCCCGGCGACGTGCTCACGATGTACGGCGGCACCACCGTCGAGGTCCTCAACACCGACGCCGAAGGCCGGTTGATCCTGGCCGACGCGCTCGTCATGGCGACGGAGCGGAAGCCCGACGTGCTCATCGACGTGGCCACCCTGACCGGCCACATGGTGCTCGCCCTGGGCGAGCGGGTTGCCGGCGTCATGGGCTCCGAGGACGTCGTCGAGTCCGTCCTGGCGGCGGCCGAGACCGCAGGCGAGTCCCAGTGGCCGATGCCGATCCCCGAGGCGATGGAGGAGCGCATCCACAGCAGCAAGGTCGCCGACCTCGCGCAGCACGACTGGATCCGCTGGGGCGGCGGCCTCTTCGCCGCGGCGTTCCTGCGCGAGTTCACCGGCGGAAAGCCGTGGGCCCACCTCGACATCGCCGGACCAGGGTTCAACTCCGGCTCCGCCTACGGCCACATCACCCCGGGCGGGACCGGCTTCGCCGTGGCGACGCTCGTCGACTACGCCCGCAGCCTGGCCTGAGCAGCCCCGGCTCAGTGGACGGTCGCCCTGAGCGAATCGATCGCGCTGTGCTGCGGGGCCCATCCGAGCCGCGTCTTCGCCTTGGTCGTGTCCATGATCGCCGGGTGGCTGATGGCCTCGACCCATTGGGCCCCCGAGGGTAGGAACGGGAGGTTCGACACGGCTCGGGCCGCCGCAGCCACCGGCCGGCCAGGCACCCGGACGGCCCGCAGCCCGAGCTCGCGGGCGACCTCGACACCGGTGACCACATCGTCCGCCGCGATGTTGTAGGCGCCGGGCGGGCCGGCACCCACGACGCACAGGCGCAAGGCCTCGGCGACGTCGTCCTGGTGGATGAGCTGGAAGGGCAGGTCCGGGACGAGGGCAGGCAAGCGGGGCAGGCGGCGCAGCCCGGCACCGAGGCCCCGGACCAGCGGCTCGAGCAGCGTCGGGATGCTCACCTTGGCGCCGACCGCGTCGGGGCCGAGGACTACCGGAGGTCGCAGCAGGTAGAGCGCGGTCTGCGGGTGGGAGACGGCCTCCTCCTCCAGCAGGTGCTCCAGCTCCGCCTTCTCCTGTGCGTAGAAGAGTCGCCCGGCGGGGCGTGTCGCCCAGTCCTCGGTGATGCCGATCGGGTTGTCGGGATGGAAGCCGTACGCCGCGATCGACGAGGCGTAGACGAACCGCTGCGCGCCCCCTTCCGCCGCCGCACGAAAGGCGTTCACCGTGCCCTCGACGTTGATCGCGTGGGTCTTCTCCTTGCCGCCGCTCAGGATCAGGAATGCGAGATGAACGACCACGTCCGCGTCCTGGAACGCCGTTCGCAGCGCGTCGACGTCGCGCACGTCACCGCGGCGGTACTCCATCTTCGTCCAGCCGCGCGCTGCCGGGTCGAAGGGACGACGGGCGATGCCGATCACGCGCTCGACCCGGTCGTCGTCCTGGAGCAGGGGCATCAGCGCCAGCCCGAAGGTCCCGGTGGGGCCGGTGACGGCCACGGTCAGGCCAGGTTCGTCCGGCACCCCTAGCCGCCCTCGAGCTTCTTGCGCCGGTTGTAGTCCCGCATCCGCTGCGGGATGCCCACCACCGCGGCGTCGTACGACGGCACCTGGTGCTTGTTGCAGAACGCGTGCGCCCACTGCACCGACGGCACCCGGCGCCGGGTCCACTCGCCGTCGTGGGCGACGAGGAGCAGGGTCACGTCGCTGACCGCGGTCCGGGGCTCGACGAACCCCTCGACACCGCGTCGGGTCTGCACGAATTCGTGCAGGTGCTTCTCGTCGGTGCGGTCGGAGGCCCGCACGCTGGTCGAGCCGGTGCGTGCGGCGTCGCGGGCCGGGCGGCGCATGCGCCCCTGGCCGCGGAAACGGTCGAACAAACCCATGGCCATAGTGTGCCCGGTCCACGTGTGGACAGGTGCGCAAAGAGTGCAAGGATGGGCCAGACGTTCGCCGGAGGGAAGGAACAGGGCGTGGCCGAAGCCGACTTCGACGTACTCGTGCTCGGGGCAGGATCCGGCGGCTACGCCTGTGCCCTGCGCGCCGCCCAGCTCGGGTTGACGGTCGGGCTGGTCGAGAAGGGCAACCTCGGCGGCACCTGCCTCCACGTCGGCTGCATCCCCACCAAGGCCCTCCTGCACGCGGCCGAGATCGCCGACCAGGCCCGCGACTCGGCCCAGTTCGGCGTGCAGGCGACCCTCGAGGGCATCGACATGGACGGGGTCAACAGCTACAAGGACGGCGTGGTGTCCCGGCTCTTCAAGGGCCTCTCCGGGCTGATCAAGGGCCGCGGGATCACCGTCATCGAGGGCGAGGGGCGGCTCACGGGTCCCCGCGAGGTGAGCGTCGGCGAGAAGACCTGGACCGGCCAGCACATCGTTCTCGCCTCCGGCTCCTACCCCAAGTCCCTGCCCGGACTCGACATCGACGGCGAGCGGGTGATCAGCTCCGACCACGCCGTGCGGCTGGACCGGGTGCCTTCCTCGGTGATCGTCCTCGGCGGCGGCGTCATCGGCTGTGAGTTCGCCAGCGTCTGGCGGAGCTTCGGCGCCGACGTGACCATCGTCGAGGCGCTCCCCCGGCTGGTCCCGTCCGAGGACGAGGCCTCCTCGAAGGCGCTGGAGCGGGCCTTCCGCAAGCGCAAGATCGACTTCCGCACCGGCACGCCGTTCCAGAGCGTGAAGACGACCGAGACCGGCGTGGCCGTGACCGTCGAGGGCGGTGACGTGATCGAGGCCGAGCTGCTGCTGGTGGCCGTCGGCCGCGGCCCGGCCACCGACGGGCTCGGCTACGACGCCCAGGGAGTCGAGATGGACCGCGGCTTCGTCATCACCGACGAGCGGTGCCGCACCAACCTCGACGGCGTCTTCGCGGTCGGCGACATCGTCCCCGGCCTGCAGCTGGCCCACCGCGGGTTCCAGCAGGGCATCTTCGTGGCCGAGGAGATCGCCGGCCTCGATCCCCGTCCGATCGACGAGGCCGGCATCCCACGCGTCACCTACTCCCACCCGGAGGTCGCGTCGGTGGGCCTCGACGAGAAGACCGCCACCGAGCAGTACGGCGCCGACGCGATCGAGACGCTCACCTACGACCTCGGCGGCAACGGCAAGAGCCAGATCCTGCGAACCCAGGGCTTCGTCAAGCTGGTCCGCCGCAAGGACGGCCCCGTCCTCGGGGTCCACCTGGTCGGCGACCGCGTGGGCGAGCTGATCGGCGAGGCCCAGCTCATCTACAACTGGGAGGCGCACGCCGAGGACGTCGCCCCCCTGGTGCACGCGCACCCCACCCAGAACGAAGCCCTCGGTGAGGCGCACCTGGCGCTCGCCGGCAAGCCCCTGCACGCCCACAACTGAACCCGTCCAGCGCTAGCGAAGGAACTCCATGGCGACCGAAGTCAACCTCCCCGCCCTCGGCGAGTCCGTCACCGAAGGCACCGTCACCCGCTGGCTCAAGCAGGTCGGAGACGAGGTGAAGGTCGACGAACCGCTCCTCGAGGTCTCCACCGACAAGGTCGACACCGAGATCCCCTCCCCGGTCGCCGGCACCCTGCTGGAGATCAAGGCGGAGGAGGACGACACCGTCGAGGTCGGTGCGGTGCTGGCCATGATCGGCGACGAGGGTGAGGGCGGTGGCTCGGACGACTCGGGCCAGTCCGAAGACTCCGGGGAGTCCGACGACAGCGCGGGCGGCGGTGAGGACGTCGAGCAGGAGCGGGCCGAGGCGGACTCCGAGGAGCGCGACTCCGGTGGCGAAGCGCCCTCGGAACAGGAGCCCGCGGCCGAGGAGGACGAGGAGTCCGAGTCCGAGCAGCAGGAGGAGCCGGCCGCGGAGAGCAAGCCGTCCGGCGGCAAGTCCGAAGGCGGCGGGTCCGGCACACCGGTCACGCTGCCGGCGCTCGGCGAGTCCGTCACCGAAGGCACCGTCACCCGCTGGCTCAAGCAGGTCGGCGACGAGGTGGAGGTCGACGAACCGCTGCTCGAGGTCTCCACCGACAAGGTCGACACCGAGATCCCCTCCCCGGTCGCCGGCACCCTGCTGGAGATCAAGGTCGAGGAGGACGAGACGGTCGAGGTGGGCGCCGAGCTGGCGATCGTCGGCTCCGGCGAGGCCGCCCCGTCGGACTCCGGCGAGGACAAGTCGGAGGACCAGGCCGAGGAGCCTGAGCCCGAGGCAGGAGCCCGAGGCCGAAGCCGAGGAGCCCGAGCCCGAGGAGGAGCCCGAGCCGGAGCAGGAGGAGGAGCCGGCCCAGGCCGAGGAGCCCTCCGAGCCCGAGCCCGAGCCGGAGAAGAAGGAGGAGCCGGCCCCCGCCGCGGAGAAGCCCGACCGCAGCGAGCCGTCGACGTACGTCACCCCGCTGGTCCGCAAGATGGCCGCGCAGCACGACGTGGACCTGTCCTCCATCACCGGAACGGGCGTCGGCGGACGGATCCGCAAGCAGGACGTCCTCGACGCCGCCAAGGGCACGGAGCAGCCGCCGGCGGAGAAGGCCGGCGCCCCGCCGCGTCCGCGCCCGCTGCGGCCGAGCCCTCGCCGCTCCGCGGCAAGACCGAGCCGCTCTCACGCCTGCGCAAGGTGATCGCCAAGCGGATGGTCGAGTCGCTGCAGGTCAGCGCGCAGCTGACCACGGTGGTCGAGGTCGACGTCACCCCGATCGCACGGCTCCGCGACTCGGTGAAGGCCGACTTCGCGGCGCGCGAGGGCGTGAAGCTCTCGTTCATGCCCTTCTTCGCCAAGGCGGCGATCGACGCGCTCAAGCAGCACCCGTCGCTCAACGCCGCGATCGACACCGAGAAGGGCGAGGTGACCTACTTCGACAAGGAGAACCTCGCGATCGCGGTCGACACCGAGAAGGGCCTGCTGACCCCGGTGATCAAGGAGGCGGGCGACCTGTCGATCGCCGGCCTGGCCCGCAAGATCGCCGACGTCGCCGACCGCACGCGCACCAACAAGATCACGCCCGACGAGCTGTCCGGGGGGACCTTCACGCTCACCAACACCGGCAGCCGCGGCGCGCTGTTCGACACCCCGATCATCAACCAGCCCCAGGTCGCGATCCTGGGCACCGGCTCGATCGTGAAGCGGCCGGTCGTGATCGACGACCCGAACCTCGGCGAGACGATCGCGGTGCGCTCGATGGTCTTCCTCGCCCTGACCTACGACCACCGGCTGGTGGACGGCGCGGATGCCGCCCGCTACCTCTCCGAGGTCAAGCAGCGGCTCGAGGCGGGTCAGTTCGAGGTCTGACCCATGCGCGTCGTCATCGCGGGAGCCTCCGGCCTGCTGGGTCGTCACCTGTCCGACGAGCTGGTGCACCGGGGGCACGCGGTGGTCGCGCTGGTCCGGCGGCCGACGTCGGCGCCGGACGAGTCGTCCTGGGACCCGCAGGCCGGCGCGGTCGACGATGCGGCGATCGCCGCCGCGGACGTCGTCGTCAACCTCGCCGGCGCCCGGATGGCCGGCGTCCCGCACTCCCCCCGCTGGCAGGGCGGGATGCGGGAGAGCCGGATCAGCAGCACGCGGGTGCTGGCCGAGGCGATCGCGCGGGCCGAGCGGCCGCCCGCCTTCCTGGCCCAGAACGGCAGCTCGTTCTACGGCGACCACGGCGACGAGAAGTGGTCACCGAGGAGTCCGACAGCCGGGGCGACGCGTTCCTCACGGTCCTGACGCGGGACTGGCAGGCTGCCGCGGACCCGGCCGTGGAAGCGGGTGCCCGCGTGTGCGTGATGCGGACGGCGCCGGTCACCGACCGCGCCAACCCGCTCCTGAAGCTGCAGGTCCCGGTCTTCAAGGCCTTCCTGGGCGCCCGCCTCGGCGACGGCCGGCAGTACTTCCCCGTCATCTCGCTGCACGACTGGATCGGGGCGGCCGTCCACCTGCTCGAGCATCCGTCGGCCTCCGGCGTGTTCAACATGTGCGCCCCGGACACGCCGACCAACGCGGAGTACACCCGGGCGTTCGCCCATGCGGTCTCGCGTCCGGCGTTCCTGGTCGCGCCGAAGCCGCTGCTCAAGGCGGCGGCGGGGCCGATGGCGCCGGAGATGCTCAACTCGATCAACCTCCGCCCGGCGGCACTCGAGGAGGCTGGCTACCGGTTCCGGGACCGGACCGTGGACCAGGTCGTGGCCGCCGCGACTGCATCGGTGACCTCCTCGACCAGCCACGCGCCGGACACCTGGCGCAGCGAGATCACCCGCGTGGACGGCCGGTCCAGGGGCAGGCGGATCCGGACGCCGCGGCCCACCGCATGGGCGCCGACCACCCGGTCGGTGACCTCGAGCGTGACCCGGCTCGGCGCCCAGGACCGCAGCGAGGCGGTGAGCACCTGCGTCCGCAGGCCGGTCACCCGCAGCCCCCGGGCGGCGTACGCCGCGAGCATTGCGCGGTCGTGGCGCCCGGTGCGCGAAGCGCGGGTGTAGAGGTCGGCCAGCGCCGCGGCGTCGCCGTCGGCCCAGGCCCGCGAACGGCGGTGGTCCCACTCGCGGAGCAGCGCGAGGGCGTCCGCGGTGCGCCGGGTGTCGACTCGTCCGGCGTCTTCGGCGTCGGCGTGCCCGCACGCGGTGGCCACCATCAGGACGACCAGGAGTGCGAGGAAGTGCGGCTTCACCCCGCTCCCCTACCCACTTCCCGGCCCCGCGCCCGGTGTTCATCCACAGGGGTAGGCTGCGGGCGTGTCTCCCGACTTCCGCATCGCCGGCCTCGGCTCCGACGCCGTCGAGTACGTCGCTGCCTGGGACCTCCAGCGGGAGGTCCACGCCGCGGTGGTCGCCGGCGAGTCCCCCGACACGGTGCTGCTGCTCGAGCACCCGCCCGTCTTCACCGCCGGCAAGCGGACCGAGCCGCACGAGCGTCCCGCCGACCCCGGCGGCGCCCCCGTGATCGACGTGGACCGCGGCGGCAAGATCACCTTCCACGGACCCGGGCAGCTCGTCGGCTACCCGATCGTGACCCTGCCCGACCACGTCAAGGTCGTCGACTACGTGCGCCGGGTCGAGGAGGCGTTGATCGGTGTCTGCCGCGACTTCGGCGTGACCACCGCCCGGATTCCCGGCCGCAGCGGGGTGTGGCTGCGCGCGGACGACCGCGGGCCCGAGCGCAAGGTCGCCGCGATCGGGATCCGCGTCAGCCGCGGGGTGACGATGCACGGCTTCGCCCTGAACTGCGACGTCTCCTTGAGCTGGTACGACCGGTTCGTCCCCTGCGGGATCGCCGACGCCGGCGTCACCTCGCTCAGCAACGAGCTCGGTCGCCCGGTCACCGTCTCCGACGTGCTGCCGAGCGTCGAGCGGCACCTGACGGAGTACCTCGCGTGGGCGCCGTACGCCCCCACGCCGCGACTACGAGCCGCGGCCCGAGCCCGGGCGCGCTCCTCGCATCGAGCTGGTGACCCCGTAGCCGCGGTCAGTTGATGGTCAGCTGGCCGATCGGCCGGCCGGCCCCGGCACTGACGCTCTCCACCACGATCGACACCGGCGTCCGCTTGATCGTGACCTTCACCTCGACCGACTCCCCCGGCGAGGCGTGGACGTTCGGCTGGTCGAGCTTCGCCCCGCCCAGGGGCTCGGCGGTCAGCTGATACGCGTCCGGGAGCCGCCCTACGTTGGTGAGGGTCACGGTGACCTCGTCGCCGACCCCTGCGGTGTCCGGACCCTCGAGCTTCACGGCGAACGGGGTACGTCGGTTCGTCGGGCGCCTCGCTGGTCTGAGGTTCCGACGGCTCCCCCGTGGGCGACGCGCAGGCCGCCAACGGCGCGCAGGTGAGGACGAGAAGCAGGCCGGCCAGGGCTCGTCCGAGCCTGGTCCGGCGGAGGAGCGAGGCGGTCATGGTGCCGAACCGTACGCGAGTCCGCCGATGCCCGACGCGTTGGGCTCCCGGCGTAGAGTTGGCCGACGTGACGCACGCCCCAGCACCCGAAGGCCGCAAGCTCCTGCGCCTCGAGGTCCGCAACGCAGAGACCCCGATCGAGCGCAAGCCGGAGTGGATCAAGACCCGGGCGAAGATGGGTCCGGAGTACAAGCAGCTCCAGGCGCTGGTGAAGGCAGAGGGCCTCCACACGGTGTGCCAGGAGGCCGGCTGCCCCAACATCTTCGAGTGCTGGGAGGACCGCGAGGCCACCTTCCTCATCGGCGGCGACCAGTGCACCCGCCGGTGCGACTTCTGCCAGATCGACACCGGGAAGCCCGAGCCGCTGGACCGCGACGAGCCCCGCCGGGTGGCGGAGTCGGTGCGGACGATGGGGCTGCGGTACGCCACGATCACCGGCGTCGCCCGCGACGACCTGCCCGACGGTGGCGCCTGGCTGTACGCCGAGACCGTGCGCGCCATCCACGAGCTCAACCCCGAGACCGGCGTCGAGAACCTCATCCCCGACTTCAACGCCAAGCCCGACCTGCTCCGCGAGGTCTTCGAGTCCCGGCCCGAGGTGCTCGCCCACAACGTCGAGACCGTGCCGCGGATCTTCAAGCGGATCCGGCCGGCCTTCCGCTACGACCGCTCGCTCGGGGTCCTCACCGCGGCGCGTGACTTCGGCCTGGTCACCAAGTCGAACCTGATCCTCGGCATGGGCGAGACCCGCCAGGAGGTCAGCCAGGCGCTGCAGGACCTGTACGACGCCGGCTGCGAGCTGGTCACGATCACCCAGTACCTCCGCCCGTCCGCGCGGCACCACCCCGTCGAGCGGTGGGTCAAGCCCGAGGAGTTCGTCGAGCTGAAGGACGAGGCCGACCAGATCGGCTTCTCGGGCGTGATGTCCGGCCCGCTCGTGCGCTCGTCGTACCGCGCCGGGCGCCTGTACCGTCAGGCCATGGAGGCCCGGACCGCCTCCCCCGCCTGATCCACGACTCGAAGAAAGCCAGGCCGCACCGCCATGCCCAAGGACGTAGAGCCGGACAAGATGAACCGGCGCCAGCAGTTCGTCGCCACCTACAAGATGGCCAAGCAGAGCGACCGCTGGCTGGGCCTGTGGGTGCTCGGCGCGTTCGTGGTCGGCGCGGCGATCGGCTTCGGCCTGTTCTGGTTCTTCCCCGGAGGCGGGCCGATCGGACTGGCCATCGCCGTGGCCGGCGGCCTGCTGATGGGCCTGCTGGCCGCCGTGGTGGTGTTCGGACGCCGGGCCCAGAAGTCGGCGTACCGGCAGATGGAGGGCCGACCGGGCGCGGCCGGCCAGGCGCTGGGCATGCTGCGCCGTGGCTGGAAGACCGACCCCATGATCGCCTTCAACAAGCAGCAGGACGTCGTCCACCGCGTCGTCGGACCGCCCGGGATCGTCCTGGTCGGCGAGGGCAACCCCAACCGGCTCCGCGGGCTCCTGACCAACGAGCGTCGCAAGCACGAGCGGGTCGCGGCGGAGATCCCCATCCACGAGGTGGTCTGCGGAAACGGCGAGGGCGAGGTGCCCCTGCCCCGGCTGGTCAAGCACGTCACCAAGCTCGGCAAGAACGTCAAGCCCGCCGACCTCACCGACGTGCTGAACCGGCTCAAGGCGCTCGACGCAAGCCGGTCGAACATCCCGCTGCCGAAGGGGCCCGTCCCGACCAGCATGAAGGGGCTGCGCGGCCAGATGCGCGGCCAGCCGCTGATCAGCCCTGCGGCTGCGGCTGCTCCACGATCTCGCTGGCCGGAGGCGCGGCGATGTCGACCGACTCGCCCCAGTCGGCGAACTCGACCTCCATCTGGACCGGCGCGGCGCCCATGTCCATCTCCATGGTCATCTTCCGCATGCGGTTCTCGTCGTCGAGCCACAGGTCGTAGGAGACGGTCTCGGGCAGCTCGGCCTGGGTCTGGAGCTCCTTGAACTGCTCGATCTTCGTGGTGTCGACCTTGACCTCGTAGTGTCCGAGCTGCTCGCCGTCCACGTCCTCGTCGCCCACGAAGACGACCGACTGGACGCCCTCCTCGAAGGAGTCGAACGCCGCGAGCGGGTTCATGGTGGCCGTGAGCTGGTCCATGCCGGGCGGCAGGTTGTTCGGGTCGGAGAGGTCGTACTTGACGAACTTGTCGCCCGTCATCTGACCCATGTTCATGTACAGGATCTTGTCGACGAGACGCATCTCGATCGACTGACCGGCCGCGGCCGGCGACTCCATGGTCATGGCCATCTGCGGCGGGCTGGTGGTGTAGTCGACGGCGCCGTCGGCGTGGATCGCCTGGCCACCCATGTCCATGTGCATGGTCATCTTCGCCGTCGTGGAGGCCTTGAGGCCCGCCTTCAGGTCGTCGACGAACGCCGCCTTGTCGACCTCACCGCCCGCCTCGGTCTCCGAGGACTCCTCGGACTCGGTGGCGGAGCTCGACGAGGCCGCGGGATCGGCCCCCTCGTCGTCGGATCCGCAGGCGGCCAGCCCGCCCAGCATCAGCGGGAGTGCCAGGGCCGCCAGGCTCCGGCGCAGGGTCAGGGAACGGCGCATGAGGTCTCCGAGGTCGAGTCGCGATGGATCTCCCCACGATAACCGCGGGCCGAAACCGCCGAAGCCGGTTTCGTCAGGTTGACGGCCGGATCGTGACCGTCACCGATCCTGCCGCCAGGTCGTGCAGGCCCCGCCCGTCCGGACGGAACACGAGCGGCGGGATCACCAGGCAGACCATCACCTGACGCAGCAACGAGCGCAGGAGGTCGACCGGTCCGGCCGCTGCCGTCGTTGCGTACGACGCGGAGCCGGGTCGCGAGCTTGCCGAACGACCCGCCGGCCACCGCGGTCAGCACGCTCGACTCGAGCGCGAAGACGATGAGTGTGTAGGCGCTGGAGAACCGGCTCTCGCTCCAGCCGGCAGGCCCGAGCACGACCACCACGACCAGGGTGGAGGCGAACCAGTCGACGAACAGGGCGAGGATGCGACGGCCCCAGGACGCGGTCTCGATCGGCGGCGTGGGCACCGCGACAGGCTACCGACGGCGTCTGCATCTCCCGGTCTCCGGACCCTGTTACATCGGCGAAACAAACCGGATACGGTCAAGAAACTGCCCCTGCCTAGGTTGCGGGCAGGTGCGGTGCAGTGTCGCACCCACTTTTTCGTTAGCCCGACTTTGCTGGTCGCCCCGGATGCGGCCGAGGAGGACGAATGTTCGCAAACAGCGACGAGTTGCTGAAGTTCATCTCGGACGAAGGTGTCGAGATGGTCGACGTCCGGTTCTGTGACCTGCCCGGGATCATGCAGCACTTCACGGTGCCGGTCTCCTCGTTCGACCAGGCCGTCTTCGACGACGGGTTGAACTTCGACGGCTCCTCGGTGCGCGGCTTCCAGGCCATCCACGAGTCCGACATGTCGCTGTTCCCGGACCCGACGACGGCGTACCTCGACCCGTTCCGCGACGCGAAGACCCTGGTCGTGAACTTCTTCATCCACGACCCGCTCACCGGCGAGGCCTACTCCCGCGACCCGCGCAACATCGCGCGCAAGGCGCAGGCCTACCTCGCCAGCACCGGCATCGGTGACACCGCCTACTTCGCGCCCGAGGCGGAGTTCTACGTCTTCGACTCGGTCCGCTTCGAGACCAAGCAGAACGCCGGTTTCTACCACATCGACTCCGAGGCCGGCGCCTGGAACACCGGCTCCGAGGACAACAACCGGGGCTACAAGGTGAAGTACAAGGGCGGGTACTTCCCCGTCGCGCCGTACGACCACTTCGGCGACCTCCGCGACGAGATCGTCACCGAGATCGAGAAGAGCGGCCTCGTCGTCGAGCGTGCCCACCACGAGGTCGGCACCGCCGGGCAGGCGGAGATCAACTTCCGCTTCGACGAGCTGCTCGTGACCGCCGACAACGTCATGAAGTTCAAGTACCTCGTCAAGAACGTCGCCTGGCGCAACGGCAAGACCGCGACGTTCATGCCGAAGCCGATCTTCGGCGACAACGGCTCGGGCATGCACTGCCACCAGTCGATCTGGGACGGCGGCGAGCCGCTGTTCTACGACGAGACCGGGTACGCCGGCCTCTCCGACACCGCGCGCTACTACATCGGCGGCCTGCTCAAGCACGCCCCGTCGCTGCTGGCGTTCACCAACCCGACCGTGAACTCCTACCACCGCCTGGTGCCCGGCTTCGAGGCCCCGGTGAACCTGGTCTACAGCCAGCGCAACCGGTCCGCCTGCATCCGGATCCCGATCACCGGCTCCAACCCGAAGGCCAAGCGGGTGGAGTTCCGCTGCCCCGACCCGTCGGCCAACCCCTACCTCGCGTTCTCCGCGATGCTGCTGGCCGGGATCGACGGCATCAAGAACAAGATCGAGCCCCACGAGCCGGTCGACAAGGACCTCTACGAGCTCCCGCCCGACGAGCACGCCGACATCCCGACCGTGCCCTCCTCGCTGGACGGGGTCCTCGACTCGCTGGAGGCCGACCACGACTTCCTGCTCGAGGGCGGCGTGTTCACCCCCGACCTGATCGAGACCTGGATCGACTACAAGCGCACCGAGGAGATCGCACCCGTCGCGCTGCGGCCGCACCCGCACGAGTTCGAGCTGTACTTCGACATCTGATCCGGCGGATCCGTAAACACCGCACCTGACCTGCAACGGGTCGCGCAGGAGGTTCGTCAATCGGTCCGGGTGCGGAGGCTCCGCGCCAGGGTGGGGATCATCACCGTCGCAGCGACGAGGTGTAGCCCGAGGAGGGCGGTGGTGGTGGCGGGGTTTGCCCCGGAGAGGAGGGGCGGGACCAACGAGATCGCGGTCAGCGACACTGCCGTCCGCACGAATCGCTCGGCGGGGCGAGCGCTCCAACGAAGAAGAGCGGCGGCCATGACGATGCCCACGACCGAGAAGAAGCCGGTCACCACGGCGAACCCGGACAACGGGATCGTCTCGCCACCATCGGGGACCTCGAAGTCGACGCCAACGGCCTGGGCAAGCGCAGCGGCCAGGGTGGTGGCCACCATCGCCGCGAGCGTGGCAATGAAGCCGGTGCCGGCGAGCCCGCGGAGTCGGTGGGTGTGGCTGGTCTGGCCCGATGCCGGGCCTGCGACGACCCCGGTGTCATTCATGCTGTTCATGTCGTTCCTCCATCATTCGCCAACTGGCGTACGGGCTGCGTTGACTGGCACGTGACGGTCCTTGCGGGCGGTCGCGGCCAGGGCGGGGGCTGCGGTGTCGGCGGTCATGGGGCTGGGGTCCTCGGGCGGAGCGCCCGGCCGCGGAGGCGGTTCCGCGCAGAAGATCAGGCCGGGACGGAGAGCCCCTGCAGCCAGGCCTGCCAGGCCGGCTCCTCGCGCCGCACGTAGTCCGCCGCGTCGGCGGAGAACAGGTACGCCCGCACGCCCGCCGTCGCCTTGCCGTCGCCCTCGCCGTACGCGAAGACGCTGAGCATCCCGGGCACCGGCGCGGTGAGCCGGACCAGCGTCTGCCGCTCGCCGACGCGCTCGACCGTGCCGGTGGCGCCGCGCACCTCGACCGTCGCGCCCTCGTCGCCCAGCCCGAGCGCGTCGTGCAGGGTCGACCAGAGCGCCTCCGCGTCGCCGGGGTGGGAGGCGGTGACCTCGAGCTGCGTGGCCTCCTGGCCGGGGAAGTGCGACAGGTAGAGGCGCAGGTTGTCGAAGAACGGCATCCAGTTGGCGCCCATGTCGTCCCAGAACTCCGACTCCCAGTCGGCGCCGGTCCCGAAGCCGCTGCTGGTGACGCGCACGACGCAGGTGCCGCCGGACTGCGCCTCGACGAGGAACTCCGACGTCAGCGGGCTGAGCGCATCCGGGTCCTTGCCCATGAGGGCGGCCCAGTCCTCCTCGTAGACGATGCGGCGCGGCGGGTCCCAGCCGGTGACCTGGCCGTCCGAGCCCATCTCGGGGCCCATGGTGAAGTGCAGGGAGCCGCCCTCGCGCTCCTCCATCTCGGTCGGCAGGAACCAGGCGCTCATGCCCTTGGCGGTGGCGATGGCCTGCCAGACCTGCTCCGGGGTGCCCGGAACCTCGACGCTGAACTCCAGGCGGTACGGGACGTTCGGGGTCGTGCTCATGCGCTCTCCTCAGGAAGGGGGTGGGCGGCGACGACGAGCCGGTGCGGGCGCCCGTCGTCGTGGTGGTAGCGAGCGGCCAGGTCGAGCACCGCGGCGGTCAGGTCGTCCGCGAAGGCAGCCCGGTCGGCGGCCGACCGGAAGCCGATCTGCGTGTCGATGGTCAGCGTCGGCAGGCGCTTGCCGGACGCGCCGGCCCGGCGCGCCAGGGCGCCGACCTCGCGCACCAGCCGGCCGGCCAGCGCGACGAGGTAGCCCGCCGACAGGTGGTCGGCGTTGGCGTCCGGGTCGGCCGCGGACGCGCTGACGGCCGCCGGCGACACGACGTACGACGCCGCCGACGCCTGCAGCACCCGCTCGGTGATGCCCCCGTGCCGGCGCTCCTCGGACAGCTCCACCAGGCCGTGCGCCTCGAGCGCCTTGAGGTGGTAGTTGACCTTCTGGCGCGCGATGCCGACCCGGGCGGCGAGCCCGGCGGCGGAGGCCGGGACGGCCAGCTCGCCGAGCAGCCGGGCCCGGACCGGATCCAGCGCGGCGGCGGCTGCCTCCGCGCTCTCGATGACCTCGACGTCCTGCATGACGCCACCGTGCCCTTGACAAGAAAACTTGTCAAGGGGCCCGACCCGACTCATCAACCCCTTGGATAACCGACGCCCCTCCCACGGGGGAGCAGGAGGAGCGCCGGCGCTTTGGGTGCCCTCGTCCGAGAACACGAACCCCGCCCGACATCGAGGTGCGTGTGTGAGGGGCTGCGTTGATCCCTTGTCTAGGTTCGCCGATGAACGGTGCGGGGACATCCGCCGACCTACGGGTTCGGTTACCTACTCCGCTCCCCCGCGGTGCCGTGGGGTTCACGGGCACCGATACCGGGTAAGTAAAGATTTGGGCCGGGTCGGCGCGGCCCGTACCCCATGACGGCGCCACGTCGGCCCGGTTCCTCGTGCCACGTGCACGTGTTCCTTGGGCCGCCCGATGCTGGCTGGCCAGCCGTGTGACAGAGGCCAGACCCCTGATCTCGTCCGGTCAGGGCTCAGCTCATCCGCGTCGCTCCGCCCGCCGCTCCTTGCGGCGGCGGTGACGACGCATCACGCCGAGACCGAACCACACCAACGCTCCGAAGAGTGCCACCACGATCGTGTACAGCCACATGGGCCAGGTGAACTCCAGGAAGAGGAACTTGAACTGGACGTCCTGCGTGTTCTGGAAGACGAAGATCAGGAGAACGCCCAGGCCGGAGAGCGAGGCGATGGCCCCACCACCGAGCTTGCGATTCTCGTCCACCCGACCAGCATGGCAACCAGACCGGGGCATCTCATCACCCGTTCCGGACGAAGACCCGGGCCAGTCCCTCGGCCGAGTGTCGGAGCATGACGCGCCGACTCCGCACACTCTCCCTGGCCGGTTCGACCATCCTGATCGCTGCGCTCACTCTGGTGAGCTGCAGCAGTGAGGATCAGACCCCGGCGGTCTGCTCATCCGTCGACTCGCTCAAGACGTCGATCGAGGACCTCAGGAACGTGAAGATTGACAAGAACGCACTGACGACGCTGCAGGACAGCTTCACCCAGGTCCAGTCCGACTTGAACAAGGTCAAGAGCGACGCCTCGGACGAGTACGCCACCGAGGTCGACGCCCTCGACCAGGCTGCCTCGTCGGTCCGTTCGAGCCTGGACGCGGCAACCGCCGCGCCCTCGGCGCAGACGGTGACGGCCGTCGGAGTGGCCGTCAGGTCACTGGGCACCTCCCTGAGAGCCCTTGACGATGCCGTCAGGAGCACGTGCTGAAAGATCGGCGACCTGCTCAAGCACGCTCCCTCGCCGCGGGGGTTGGAGGCTAGGGCGTGCTGCCGCCCTTCCTGCGACCGGGGTAGGACGACGCGTCTGGCCGGATTGGTTACGCAGAGGCCCCTCAGTTACTCGCCTGCCAGATGGGTACGGGCCACCCCATGAAGAAGAGACTGGCCGCAGCAGCAGCTCTGGGCGCAGTGGCCGCCCACGACCTCGTGCAACGCAGGCATGCCATCCTGCGCAACTTCCCGGTCATCGGCCACGCGCGTTTCTGGCTGGAGAGCATCGGTCCCGAGCTGCGTCAGTACATCGTTGCCGGCAACGACGAGGAGCGCCCGTTCAGCCGCGACCAGCGGCGCTGGGTGTACGCCTCTTCGAAGCTGCAGAACAACTACTTCGGGTTCGGGACCGACAACGATCTCGAGCACTCGGCCGGCAACGTCATCGTCCATCACCGCACCTTCGGGCGCGCCCACCCCACTCACGGTTCCCTGGGCCAGGAGGCGCGGCTTCCGTCGGCGAAGGTCCTCGGCGCCGCGCGCGGCCGGCGAGGCGCCTTCCGCCCCGAGTCCGTCGTCAACGTGTCCGGCATGAGCTTCGGCTCCCTGTCCGGCAATGCCATCGAGGCCATCAACCGGGGTGCTGCCCAGGCTGGATGCCTGCACAACACCGGGGAGGGCGCCATCTCGTCGTACCACCGCAACGGCGCGCACCTGATCTTCCAGATCGGAACTGCCTACTTCGGCTGCCGCGACGACGAGGGGCGGTTCAACCTGCCCAAGCTCAAGGACCTCGTTCAGAGCGCCCCGGTCAAGGCGATCGAGATCAAGATCAGTCAGGGCGCCAAGCCCGGGCTGGGCGGCGTGCTTCCCGGTCCGAAGGTCTCCCGCGAGATCGCCGAGACCCGCGGCGTCCCCCAGGGCGTCGACTGCATCAGTCCCGCCCGCCACTCGGAGTTCGATGACGTCGACTCCCTGCTCGACTTCGTGGAGCTGCTCGCCGACGAGACCGGTCTGCCTATCGGCATCAAGTCAGCCGTCGGCGACATGGCGTTCTGGCGCGACCTCGCCGCCACGATGGAGCGCGAGGACCGCGGTGTCGACTTCATCTCCATCGACGGTGGCGAAGGAGGTACCGGCGCATCTCCGCTCATCTTCTCCGACGCCGTCTCCCTGCCGTTCCGGCTCGGGTTCGCCCGTGTGTACGCCGAGTTCGCTCGCCGCGGCCTCCACGAGGACGTGACGTTCATCGGCGCCGGCAAGCTCGGTCTCCCCGACAACGCGATCGTCGCGTTCGCGCTCGGAGCAGACCTGGTCAATGTCGCTCGCGAAGCCATGCTCGCGGTCGGGTGCGTCCAGGCACAGAAGTGCCACACCGGCGAGTGCCCCACCGGAGTCGCCACCCAGAACCCGTGGCTCGCCCACGGGCTGGACCCCATCGGCAAGGCAGATCGCGTCGCCAACTACGTCAAGACGCTGCGCAGGGACCTCCTCAAGGTCGCCGAGACCTGCGGTGTCGAACATCCCGCCCTCATCGGCCCCGACTCCGTCGAGGTGCTGGACACACTCAGCGAAGGCAGGCTCCTCGACCAGCTCTACGGCTACGAAGCCGGCTGGGGCTTCCCCTCCGCACAAGATCGCGACGAGATCACGCGCATCATGGCCGTCACCGACGAGGAAGAAGCCGAGACCGAGGGGCCGCCCGAGACGTCGGAGACTGGTCCGCGCACGGACGAGGCGGCCGCTGACGAGGATGCCGACAGGTGTACCCGGCTAGGACGTTGGTGACAGTCGGCTGATCGGGGGTTGGCCTCCGATGGCTGAGTGGCGACGTCGAGTGTTGTAGTAGTCGAGCCAGGGAGCAAGGGCTGCGCGGCGTTCGTCGTTGCTGTTGAAGACCTGCCGGTAGGCCCATTCGACCTGGACGGTGCGGTTGAACCGTTCGACCTTGCCGTTCTGCCACGGACAGTGCGGCTTGATGCGCAGGTGTCTGGCGCCGATGGTGGCGATCGCCGCCCTGAAAGTCGCGGGACGGACGTAGTTCTTGGCGTTGTCGGTGATGACCTCGCGGACGGTGATGCCGTGGCCGGCGAAGAAGCCGGCGGCCCGAAGCAGGAACCCGGCGCAGGTGGTCCCCTTCTCGTCGTCGAGGATCTCGGCGTAGGTCAGTCGGGTGTGGTCGTCGACCGCGGCGTGAACGTAGTCATAGCCCAGCCGGCGGTGATGTCCGGGCCGTTGCGGCTCGACCGTGGGCCTTCCAGCCGCCGCCGTCGCCGATGCGGCCGACCTTCTTGACGTCGATGTGGACCAGGTCGCCTGGCGTCGCCCGCTCGTAGCGAAGCGCGGTCACCTTCGACGCCCGGATGACCTCACCGGTCAACGGATCGCATTCACGCAGCAGTGGGACCTGGTGTCGACGCAGGATCGCGCCGACTGTCCGGGCCGGGATACCGAGCTCGGGACCGAGCCAGTCCTGCCCACGTCGCTCGACCCGGCGCAGCTGCAGCACTCGCTGCTCCACCTCGAGCGGGGTGCGTCGTGGACTTCGATGTGGTCGCGAGGACCGGTCGACCAGCCAGCCTCGCCGGCGTCCCGGAACCGGTTGATCCAGCGGTGCGCGCACTGTCGCGAGACGCCGATTCCTTGGCGACGTGCGCGACAGGTCGTCCCTGTCCGATCACCCGTTCTACGAGCAGACGACGACCATGCACATTCAGACGAGCATTAGCGTGGGCCACGAGGACCTCCTGGTTGGTGAAGACGTCAGACATCTCCACTAAGCCGGGAGGTTCTCCTTGTTCACAAGACCCGGACGCGTCACCAACGTCACTGCCGGGTACAACTAGTCGCATCCGGCCATAGCCTTGCCGCATGTCCTGGCTCCACGCCGTGATCGACGTTCCCGCCGCCCACCACAGCGCACAGGCGAAGTTCTGGGCCGAGGCGCTGGGATGGCCGCCGGGTTCCCCGTGGCCGGGGCATCCCGAGCTGCGAAGCTTCGAGCCGCCGCGAGGGACGTCGTATGTCCATCTTCATGAGATCGACGGATCGCCACGCATCCACGTCCACATCGAGAGTCCCGACCCCGAGGAGACCGCGAGCCGGGCCGTGGAGCTCGGCGCGAAGCTTGTCGCCGAGCGCGAGCGATGGCGGACTCTGGCGTCCCCCGGAGGGCTGCCGTTCTGCGTGCTCACGGCTGGCGACCACGAACCGCCTGAGCCGACTGCGTGGCCGCAGGGGCACCAGACCCGGTTGGTCCAGGTCTGCGTCGACTCGCCGGTGGCCGCCCACGATCGCGAGGTGACGTTCTGGCGCGCCCTCCTGCCCGGACGATGGGTCGAATCACCCGCCCGGGGAGTTCGCCGGCAAGTGGCACGACGACGCGGGCTCGCCCATCCAGCTCCTCTTTCAGCGGCTCGACGAACCGAGCGGGCCCGTCCGGGCCCACCTCGATCTCGGCACGGACGACCTCGCGGCCGAGACCGGCCGGCTTCGGGACGCCGGCGCCGAAGACGTCCACCCCGGCCGTGGCTGGCACGCCCTGCGCGATCCCGCCGGCCTGCTGTTCTGCGCGACCGAGAACTCCCCCGCACAGACCCAGCGGCGGGACCTCGGTTGAGGATCGACGCTCGCCCGCCTTAGGCAGCAAGCTTCGAGAACGCCTCGTAGACCATGTACGCCGGCCAGAGCAGGCCCTGGAAAATGGCGTACATGTGCTCCCAGAACCCCTCCGCCTCCTGCCAGTAGTACACCCACGCACCGAAGATGCCGAGCCCGTAGATCGCGCCACTGCCAGCAGCGGTTCCGGCGTTGTTGCTGCCCATGACGATTCCCTCCGTGCCGGTCTGGCTAGCAACGACCCTCGCACCCCGAGGGCTTCGCCGGGTCCCCCGTTTCGGGCAAGTTGCCTCGGCGCGCTTACAACGCTCTTCTTGAAATTCACTCCTCTGGATTCATCCCCAGTGGATGCGAAGTGGACGCCGATGACGCCGGGAACCGTGCAGACCAGAACGCGGGCCAGCTCTCGCTGCTTCTCGTCCGATGGGCCGTCCACGACGGCGATGCCGTCGGTGACGTCGACCAGCCAGTCCTGTCCGGCCTGGCGGAGCAGCTCGTCGATCTCCGCCTCGATCCGCGGGTCCTCGCGAGACAGCACCCGGATGATGTCGCGGCGGCTGATGACGCCGACGACTCGGCCGCGGTCGACGACCGGGAGGCTCTTGACGGCGGTGCTGGTCATCAGGTCCGCCGCCTTCGCCAGCTCGGTGTCGCTGGTGACCGTGAGCGCGTGGTTGCTCATGACGTCGGCGACCCGGGAGTGGAACGGGGGTGCTGTCAGCCGCACCGGGACCTCGTGGGCCCGCTGGTCCGGGACGACCATCTCGCGGATGACGTCGGCCTCGCTGACCACGCCGACGATGTCGCCGTCCGCGTCGAGCACCGGCATCGCCGCGATCGAGTGCCGCTCGAGCAGCGCGATCGCGTCCTTGACCGTCGCGGTCTCGTGCACGGTGATGGCCGGACTGGTCATGACCTCGCGTACCAACATCCGAACCACTCCTTCGTCTCGACGCCGGAACGAGCCCCGGGCGTCCGTCTCCCTTGTCCCCTCAGTCTTCGCCTGCAGGGCCCCGCAGACAGGGCCCTTGGTGCCGTCGACGGGGGCCCAACGGCCCTGCGCCGTACGGTCGGACAGCCGCAGGATGGGGGTTGGAGGTGAGCCATGACCCAGGGAAGCGTCGCGCGGGCAGCCGATGTGCTGCTGGCCGACGGGAGGATCGCGTCGATCCGCCCGATGGTCGGCGAGGACGAGGCGGAGCTTATCGCCCTGCATGACGAGGTGGGCGACGACAACCTCCGGCTGAGGTTCTTCGCCCTGAACCGCGAGTCGGCTCACCGGTACGTCGAGCACCTGGTCCAGGCAACCGGCAGCACGGTGGCCACCCTCGTCGCGACGGTCCGCAACCGCATCGTCGCCGTCGCCACCGCCGAACGGGTTGGTCCCGACTCGGCCGAGGTGGCCTTCCTGGTCGCGGACGAGCGAGCACGGCCACGGGCTCGGCAGCCTGCTGCTCGAGCACCTCGCTGCCGCCTGCCGCGACATCGGCGTTCGTCGCTTCGTCGCCGAGGTTCTCCCCGAGAACGCCGCGATGATCCGCGTCTTCCGCGACGCGGGGTTCGACGTCTCCCGCAGGACCGAGTCCGGCGTCGTCTTGGTGGAGATGAGCACGGAGGCCTCGGCGAACGCGATCGCGGCCGCCGACCTGCGCGAGTGCGGTCTCGGAGGCGAAGCTCGCTGGCTCCCCTGCTCTACCCCGAGACCGTTGCCGTGGTCGGGGTACGCCGCCAGGGCGCGGGCCTGGGACACGCCGTGCTCGCCTCGATCCTCGAGGGCGGCTTCCGGGGACGGGTGTTCGTCGTCCATCCCGAGGTCCCCTCCATCGACGGCGTGCCCGCCTTTCCCCGGCTGGTCGACGTCCCCGAGCACGTCGACCTGGCGATCATCGCCGTCCCCGCCGCCCGCGTGCTCGCGGCCGTCGAGGACGCCGCCGACGCCGGGGTCTCCGCGGTCGTCGTCATCTCCTCCGGACTCGGAGAGCTCGGCCCGGAGGGCGCCGAGATGCAGCGCCAGATGCTCCGCGTGGCGCGCAAGAACAACATCCGGCTGGTCGGCCCGAACTGCCTGGGCGTCATGTCCAACGACCCCGGCGTCCGCCTCAACGCGACCTTCTCGCGCAGCGACCCACCGCCGGGCGGCCTGGCCGTCGCCTCCCAGTCGGGCGGGGTCGGGATCGCGCTGCTCGACGTGGCGCGCGAGCTCGGGCTGGGCGTCCACACGTTCATCTCGCTGGGCAACAAGGCGGACGTGTCGGGCAACGACCTGCTGGCCGCCTGGATCGACGACCCGAAGGTCACGGCCGCGGCGCTCTACCTGGAGTCCTTCGGCAACGCGGCGAAGTTCGCCAGGATGGCCCGACGCTTCGCCGAGCGCAAGCCGCTGCTGGCCGTGGTCGGCGGCCGATCCGCCGGCGGTCAGCGGGCCGGGGCCTCGCACACGGCCGCCGCCGCCACACCCGCCGTCGGCGTCGACGCGCTCTTCGCGCAGGCCGGCGTCATCGCGTGCCGGAGCGCCGAGGCGATGGGCAGGACCGCGCTGCTCCTGGCCGAGCAACCGCTCCCCTCCGGCCGGCACGTCGCCATCGTCAGCAACGCCGGCGGCCTGGGCGTGCTCGCGGCCGACGCGGCCGACGCCAGGGCCTCGTCGTCCCGGAGCTCCCGCCGGGCTGCGGGCCCGACTCGACGGGCACGTGTCCGGCACGACCGGGACGAGCAACCCGATCGACCTGGGCGCCGGAGCCACCGCCGACAACCTGGCGGGCGTGATCGAGCCGCTGCTGGACTCCCCCGAAGTCGACACCCTGCTCGTGGTGCTGGTGCCGACCAGCGTCGCGCCCGCGGAGCCGCTGGTCGAGGCGACCGCACGGGCCCGTGCCGCCCACCCCGACAAGCCCGTCGTCCTGGTCGGCCTGGGCGGGCTCGGGGTCGCGTGCCCGGCGTCACCGTCTACCACGCCGTCGACCATGCGATCGAGGCGATCGGTCATGCGGCCGACTACGCCGAGTGGCGGCGCACGCCTCATGCCGATGCGCAGCGCACACGACCCCGACGTGCCGCCGGTGCGCGCGCCGTCGCACGGGACCTGGTCACGACCGGGGCCGCCGGATGGGCGGCGCCGAGGACGCCACGAGGCTGCTCGGACCCCTACGGCCTGATGCCCGTGGGTGGCTCGCCGAGAATCCCCTGGAGGCCGCACAGCTGGCGGACAAGCTCGGGTTCCCGGTCGCCGTCAAGGTCGCCGACCGCAACATCGTGCACAAGACCGACCGCGGCCTGGTCCGGGTCGGTCTCGAGTCCCCCGCGGAGGTCATCGCCGCCACCCGCGCGTTCGCGCGCGAGCTCGGCCGCGAGGACGTGCCCGTGCTCATCCAGCCGGTCGTCGACGGTGTCGAGGTCGCGCTGGGCGTGGTCCGCGATCCCGGGTTCGGGCCGCTCGTCATGGTGGCGGCCGGAGGCATCGCCACCGGGATCCTCGACGACCGTGCCTTCCTGCTGCCGCCGTTCACGGAGCGGGACGCAGCGCGCGCGATCCGGTCGCTGCGGATCTGGCCGCTCCTCGACGGCTATCGCGGCGCGCCCCGGACCGACACCGACCGCCTCGAGCAGCTGCTGGTCACGCTCGGCGAGCTCGCGATCGACGTACCCGAGGTCGCCGAGCTCGACTTCAACCCGGTCATGTGCACGCCCTCGGACGTCGTCCTCGTCGACGTCAAGGTGCGTCTGGAGGAGGCGCGCCGGCGAACGCCGGCATCCCCCGGCAGCTGCGCGTCCAGGCCTGAGCCGGACGTGGTCAGGCGCGCGCGCCGACCGCGACCGGGCGGGCCGGACCCATCAGCCCTTCCTTGCGGGCCACGAGGGCCGCCAGCCCGATGGTCGCGACAGCGGCAAGCACGTTTATCGACACCCCGAGAGCTCTTGACCAGCACGAACGTCTCGAGCGACTGGGACTCCAGCAGCCACAGCGTCAGCGCCGCCTTGCCGAGGCAGAGCGCGGCCCAGAACACCGTCAGGTGGCTGAAGAGCCGCCGGATCCGCGGGCGCATGCCAGCTCGTGGTCCATCGGGTAGAAGTCACCGGCCAGCCGGGCCACCATCGGCCGGGCGGTGGCGAGCGACAGCAGGAACAGCACGGCGACGACGCCGTCGCTGATGATCGGCTGGAGGAAGTACAGCCACGTGCTGTCCGCGACGAGCGACGAGCGCGGTCCGGCCCGTCAACAGGATCGCGGCGAGGATCAGCAGGCCCGACGTACGCCGCCCGGTCACCGCACGCCACGCGATCGCGCCGTAGGACCACACGAGCGCGGCGACGATCGCGGTCCACACCCCGGCGAGCACGAAGAAGCCGTAGAAGAGCACCGCCGGGATCACCACCGCGATCAGGAGGCTCAGCGAGACGCGCCGGATCACGGTCATCAGGCTGGGGCGGGTGGAGCCTCGGGTGTCGAGGGCGTGGCCATGGTCCGGGTGTCGGTAGAAGCCAAAGGAGCCGGCCTGCCGGCCGTCGTACGGCCGGGCGTGAGTGTGGTTCGCCGCGAAATGACGTCGTGGACTCGACGTCTACGGGTTCCTCGGCCCTTCCACTGTACGCGCCGGACTGTCGGTGGACCCTGTTTGACTTGTCACATGCAGGTGGTGGACCAGCCGATCGACGAGATGTCGGGGAGCGAGCTCCTCGACCACGTCGACGCGCTGGCCAGCCAGCAGCGTCGCTGTGAGGCGGAGATTCTGCAGGTTGCGGTGCAGCACGCTGTTCTCAACAACCCCGACACTTTGGATCCAGAGCTGACAAAGCTGCCCGGACGGGAGCGCGCACGACGGTTCGGCGGGATCGGGACACCCGAGGTCGCCGAGTTCGCCGCGGCAGAGCTGGGTGCCCGGCTCCGGATCAGCTCGTGGTCGGCGCGTTCCTTGATGGCCGAGGCGCTCGATCTGGTCATCCGCCTGCCCCAGCTGTGGCGCAGGGTGGAGGCGCTGGAGGTCAGGGCCTCCTACGCCCGGTTCGTCGCGCGCCGCACGCGCGACCTGGACGTGGAGCAGGCGGCGTACGTCGACGCCCGGGTCGCCCAGTCCGCGGACGGGCGGATCCCGTGGAGCCGTCTCGAGGAGCTGGTCGAGGCCGCCATCAAGGCCGCTGACCCGGTCGCCGCGGAGGAGCGGGAGCGGGCCGCTGCCGAGCGTCAGTTCGCCGAGCCGACCCGCTCGACCGAGGACGGCATGCGCGGGTTCTACATCCGTTGCGCCTTCCCGGTCATTGCCCGTCTGGACGCGACGGTGGAGTTCTTTGCCGACGCGCTGGCCGCCCTGGGTGACGACGACGACCGCGACGCCCGTCGGGTCAAGGCGGTCCTGATCCTGTCCAACCCCGCCCAGGCGGTGGAGCTGCTCGCCGCCTACCAGCGTTGGCGCGACGGTTCGGGCAGTGAAATGCCGGCGATCGACTGGTCGCGGCTACTGCCCGTGGTCGAGGTGTTCGTGCATGTCTATGCCGGGCGCCGCGAGGACGCGGGTGACGTCTCCGACGGCATCGTCCGGGTCGAAGGCGTCGGAGCCCTCACCGAGGCCTGGGTCACCGAACACCTCAGCCCGCACGCGAAGGTTCGGGTGCAGCCTGTGCTCGACATCGCGGCCTGGCGCCCGTGGCCGGCTACGAGATCCCGGACCGACATAGAAAGGCCGTGCATCTGATGACGCCGGCCGACACCTTCCCCTACTCCAGCGGCACTTCCCGCTCCCGCCGATCGACCACACCGAGGACTACGTCCACGGTGCCGCCGCCCGGGGAGCCGGGCAGTCGAGGATCGGCAACTACGGGCCGATGGCCCAGAGCCACCACCGGATCAAGACGTTCGGGAACTGGCAGGTCCGGCAGCCCTTCCCAGGCATCTACCTGTGGCGCGACCCTCACGGCGCGACGTACCTCGTCGACCACACCGGCACGGACGCGTGACCGCCCTCCTCGCGTCCGCCGATCACCGTCGAGATCTACCGCACCGACACCCGGCTGAAGTGGCAGCTGCCGCCTGAAGCGCGGCCACTACGGCGTGGCCGTAACACGTTCTACCGACGATCGTTCTACAGGTTGAGGTCCCCAAGCGAGTGGAACTGCTCGCAGCCGTGGAGGAAGCCCCGTGCAAGTCCGCCTCACCAGCTCACCGCGTGTTCTCGCGCTTTGCCTCGTCGCCACCGGTGCCCTCGCCGCGCAGAGCCCGGTGGGGGGTGGGGTCGCAGCCATGGGTGGAGTCGCGGCGGAGTCGAGCAAGAGCGACTACCAGACGGCATCGCTGAGGTTCATCGAGTCAGCGCCGGGTCGCGCGAGCGGGTATCGGGTGCGGATCGACTACACGAACCCCGATGACCCCGAGGCCAAACCTCCCTCGGTGCGGAGGGTTGTCGAGGTGTTTGCGCGCGGGACGCGGATCGATACGAGTGCCCCCGCTCGGTGCGCAGCAACTGATGCCGAGCTCATGCTCGCCGGTCGCTCCGCCTGTCCGCGAGGGAGCATCGTCGGCAACGGCTTCATCAAGCTCGATACGGGCATGCCCGGGCCGGGTCGATATCTAAAGGAAGATGTCACTTTTCTGAACAACACGAACCAGCTGATCTACCTCACCAAGGACCGGGCGACCGGTGCCCGAACTGTGGTTCGTGCCCGGGTCCGTGGTGGTCGCGTGATCACGGAGTCGCCCTTGCTGCCGGGTGCCGGGACCGACGGCACTGCGATCGACTTCGTCCGGGGCAACTTTCCGAAGCTGGTTCGGATGCGAGACGGGCACCGTCGGCTTATGTCACGACTCCGCGGCAGTGCCCGCCCAGGGGCTCCTGGGTCACCCAAGTCCGTTTCGCCTATCACGACGGGACCACCCAGACGGAACGCACTCGCAACCGCTGCGGCCGCTGAGGAGCTACGTCTAGTTGCCCCTCAGCGGCGAGACTGCCCGCTTACTTCAGAGATGCGATCTTGTTGGCGGCTGACATGACGAACCACACCGACTCACGTTCCGGCCCGCGGGTCGATCTGGGTGGGGAGAACGGCAAACCCAAAGGCGTTCTCGAGTCCGCTGTTGGGGTCGTCGCCAACGGCCTTGCCCGCTTCGGTGATAACCCCGTCGGCGGTGATCCGTGCGGCGTTCCCGATGTTGGCCTGGGTGAACCACATGCTTCCGTCCGTCGCGGCGGCGATGTCCTGCGGGCCGGCGCCGGGCGGTCGAACTGACTGACCTGGTTGCCGCTGTCCGGGTCCAGGTATCCGACGGTGTCGTTGAACCGGTCGGTGAACCACACCTTGCCGTCCGAGGCGACGGCGATGCTGTTGAGGCTCGTGTCGGGAACCTCTGTCGTGGTGATGTTCCCGGTCGACGGGTCGAGTCTGCCGACGGCGCTGGGCGCCGTGAACCAGACGATGCCGTCGCCGTCGACGGATACGTCGCCTGGGTCGAGGCCGACAGCAGGAAACTCCGTGAACGCACCGGTGACCACGTTGTAGCGCCACAGAGGTCGCTGGGGAAGGAACTCGCACCCCACAGGTCGTTGCCGTGGCTCGCGATGGCGCCGCCGAGGATGTAGTTGACCGGGTTGCCTTCCGCGTCCTCGGGGAAGACGAAGCTGGTCTCTCCGCGGTGGTGATGCGACCAGGCTGCCGAAGTCGTTGGTCGTGAAGTACAAGGCGCCGTCAGGCCCTGACACAATGTCGTCGGGGGTGCATCCGCCGCACTCGAAGCGGAACTCAGTGATGTTGCCCGCCGGCGTGATCCTTCCGATGTTGCTGTGGAAGGTTCCTCCGGTGTCGGGGTCGGGGTTGGGCGTGAAGAAGGCTCGGCCCTCGGTGAACCAGAGATTCCCGTCGGAGCCGACGGTGATGTACCTGGCTTCGCTGCCGGCGCTCGGAATCTTGTACGTCTTGTACTTGAATTCGGCCGGTGCCGCCTGCGCGCCCGTGAGCGTGCCGCCCACCAGGGCGGCACCGACGAGCATCGCCAGGACCAGCGCTGACACGAGGTTGCTGCGTTGCCGACGGATCGACCGGACGCGTGGTCGTGAATCCAGAGACATGGGACCCCCTCGTGGTGCCCTGTCACCCCGGGACCGGGTGACACAGATTGACTAGCACCTCGTAGCCACTCGCGGATGCGAAACGGAGAACTTTTTACTTTGCGCCGCCGTCTTGTTCAGTCGCGGACCTCGACCGGGACCCGGTGGGCCTTACCCATCGGCCCCTCCCGGCGTGCGACGAGGGCCGTCAGGTGCCAGAACAGGCGCCGGACCCGCGGGCGCATGGCCAGCTCGTGGTCCATCGGGTAGAAGTCACCGGCGAGCCGCGCCACCATCGGCCGGGCGCTGGCGAGCGAGAGCAGGAACAGTGCTGCGACGAAGCCGTCGCTGATCCTGTGCGAGCGGCAGCCCGCCGGAGACTAGACGATGTTGAGCTCCGGTCGGCTCCCCCGGTCCGAGAACCGCCCGGCGTCGAGGCCGCTGACGTCCACGACGGGCGGCCGGCCGAGGTAGAGGTCGCGCATCACCTCGCCCATCGCCGGCCCCATCAGGAAGCCGTGGCCGGAGAAGCCGGTGGCGTAGAGGAACCGGGACACGGACGGGTCCTCCCCCACCAGCGCGTTGTGGTCGGGCGTCATCTCGTAGAGCCCGGCCCACCCCGAGACGATGCCGGCGTCGGCGAGCGCGGGCACCCGTCGCTCGACGGCTTCGCCCAGGCGCGGCAGCCAGTCGTCGGAGCGGCCGAGCTCGAATCCCGGCTTCTCGTCGGGGTCGGACATGCCGAGGAGGAGCCCAGGACCTTCGCTGTGGAAGTAGAAGCTGGTCGAGAAGTCGATGGTGAACGGGGTGTCCGCGTCGGCACCGGGCACGGGGCCGGTGGTGAGGATCTGGCGGCGCAGCGGCTCGACCGGGAGGTCGACCCCGGCCATCTCCCCGAGAGCCTGCGACCAGGCACCGGCCGCACACACGACCGCTTCGGTGCGAACCGCCCGGCCTCGGTGAGCACGGCCCGGACCTCGCCGTCACCGACCTCGATGCCCGTGACGGCGCAGTGGGTGAGGATCCTCGCGCCTGCCCGACGTGCCGCGCCGGCGTACCCGAGCACCACGGACTCCGGGGTGCAGTGGCCGTCGTCGGGCGACCACGACGCCGCGAGGACCCCGTCGAGGTCGATCAGCGGGGACAGCCGCCTCGCCTCGGCCGGCTCGATCATCCGGCTCGGCACGCCCAGCTCGTTCTGGAGCGCGACGTTCGCGGTGAACGCGTCGACGTCCTCGGGCCGGTCGAGGAGGAAGAGGTAGCCGACCTGGTGCAGGTCGATCTCCTGCCCGAAGTCCTCCGCGAACCGCTCGAAGACCCGCAGGCTGCGCAGCCCGAGCTGGATGTTGGTCGCGTCGGAGAACTGCGCGCGCACGCCGCCGGCGGCCTTGCAGTCGAGCCGGAGCCGAGGGTGTCGCGCTCGAGCAGGAGTACGTCGGGGACGCCGGCGGCGGCCAGGTGATACGCCGTGCTCAGCCCGATCACGCCGCCTCCGATGACGACGACCGAGGCCTGGGTCGGGAGCTCAGCGGCCATCGCCGGCCCCGATCCCGGTCAGCCGCCTGGCCGCGGACACGATCTCCCTCTCGGCCAGCAGCACGTGCGCGCCGGCCGGGCCGAGCGGGACGTACGAGTCGGCGCTCGCCACCCGGGCCAGGGCACCGGCGTAGCCGCGGTCGACCAGACCGGCCACGACGCCCTCGCCGACGCCGCCGGAGGCCCGGGTCTCGTCGACGACGAGCACCCGGTCGAAGCGGCGGCCAGGGCGGCGACCTCCGTCATCGGCAACGGCGAGAGCCACCGCAGGTCGAGCACCGTGCTGTGGACGCCGTCCCGGCCAGCGCGCGCGCCGCGCGCAGCGACATCGGGACGCCGTTGCCGAACGTGACCATCAGCAGGTCGGCGCCGTCGCGGTGGAGGCGCGGGCCGCGCGCCGATCCCTCGTCGGCGTACGGCGCCGTCCAGAGGCCGTCGCCCGGCTCGTGCAGGTCGCGCGAGTGGTAGAGCGCGATCGGCTCCACGACCACGCAGACCCGGCCCTCGCGCTCGGCGAGGCCCACGCACTCGCGCAGGAGCAGCGGCGCGTCGGCCGGGTGGCTCGGCACGCACAGCACCAGCCCGGGCATGTCGCGCAGCACCGCCAGCGAGTTGTCGTTGTGGAAGTGGCCGCCGAAACCCTTCTGGTAGGCGAGGCCGGGGATCCGGACCACCATCGGGTTGCGGTACTGCCCGTCGGAGAAGAACGCGAGCGACGCCGCCTCGCCGCGCAGCTGGTCCTCGGCGTTGTGGAGGTAGGCGAGGTACTGGATCTCCGGGATCGGCAGCAGCCCGGCCAGGGCCGCGCCGAGGGCCGTGCCGAGGATGGTCTGCTCGTCGAGCAGCGTGTCGAAGACCCGCCTGCCGCCGAAGCGCTTGCGCAGGCCGCGGGTCACGCCGTACACCCCGCCCTTGACGGCGACGTCCTCGCCGAGGACGAGAGCGTGCGGGTGGGCGGCCAGGGTCTCGGCGAGCGCACCGTTGATCGCCTGCGCCAGGGTGAGGCTCCCCGTCGGGTGATCGGGCTCGGCCGCCGGGGCTTCGCTGCGGGGCTCGAGCCAGGCGCGACCAGCGGCCGCATCACCGATGCCCGGCCGGCCAGGCGGGGCTCGCCGACCACGGCCTTCGCCTCGTCCGCGACCCGGGCGCGGGTCGCGTCGTATCGGTCGAGCACGTCCGGGGCGTGAGAACGCCGTGCTCGACGAGGAAGCCCGCGGTGGCGAGCAGCGGGTCGCGCGCGTGGTCGGCGGTGATCTCCGCCTGGGTGCGGTAGCCGAGCTCGACGTCGGAGCCGGCGTGGCCGAGGAACCTGACGGTGCTCAGGTGCAGCACCACCGGCCGGCGGGCTCCCGGACTCGGTCGACGGCGGTGCCGACGTCCGCCAGCAGCAGGTCGGGGCGCGGATCGGGCGGCCGCGACGTACCCGAACCCCGGCAGCCGCCGCAGCGCCGCCTCCACCCAGCCCGCCGGGGTACGGGTGGAGATGCCGAGTGCCGTTGTCCTCGCAGACCAGCAGCAGCGGGACCGGCAGGCCGCGATGGGTGAGGTACGCCGCGGCGTTCAGCGCGCCCTGCACCGTCGAGTGGTTGACCGAGGCGTCGCCGATCGAGCCGACGACAATGGCGTCCTCCGGCCACCGTCGCGCGAGCCAGGTCGGCCAGGTTGTCCAGCGCGTAGGCGAGACCGACCGCACGCGGCAGGTGCGAGCCGACGGTCGAGGTCTGCGGCACGACGTGCAGCGCCGGATGGCCGAACACCTTGTGCCGTCCGCCGGAGATCGGGTCCGCGGCCGAGGCGGTCAGCCCGAGCAGCACGTCGCGGACCGGGTTGGTCGCGGCGTCGGGGTGCTCGCGCGCGTGCCGCGCGGCCCGGGCGGCGTAGAAGCCACCGGACCGGTAGTGCAGCAGCGCCGGGTCCTCGACCCGGGTCAGCAACCCGACGGCCGCGTTGGCCTCGTGGCCGGCGGAGCCGATCGTGTAGAAGCCCTCGCCCTGCTCCTGCAGCCGTCGTGCCGCCAGGTCGAGGTGGCGGCTCTGCGCCTGCGCATCGAACAGGGCGAGCAGGAGGCCGGGGTCGACGGTGGCTCCGCGCCCCGGGCGCCAGCCGGCGTACCTGCTCGACGAAGTGCTCGTCGACCGGCTCCTGCATCCTGCACCTCCCTCTGACACCCGCAGGCTAGCGGCGACGGCCGGCGGCGGGCCCGTAGCGTGGTGTCCTCCAACCGACCGGGAGGCGCAGTGACCTCAGGCAAGCCCTTCGACTACTGGCTCACCGACATGGACGGCGTGCTCGTGCACGAGGACGTGCCGATCACCGGCGCCCAGGAGTTCGTCGACGCCCTCAAGGGTTCCGGCCGGCCCTTCCTCGTCCTGACCAACAACTCCATCTACACGCCCCGTGACCTGCGCTCGCGCCTGCTCGGCAGCGGGATCGACGTGCCGGAGGAGTCGATCTGGACCTCCGCCCTGGCCACGGCACAGTTCCTCTTCGACCAGCGCCCGGACGGTACGGCGTACGTCGTCGGTGAGGCCGGCCTGACCACGGCCCTGCACGACATCGGCTACGTGATGACCGACCGCGACCCCGACTACGTGGTGCTCGGCGAGACCCGCACCTACTCGTTCGAGGCGATCACCCGGGCCATCCGGCTGATCGACGGCGGAGCCCGGTTCCTCGCCACCAACCCGGACACCAGCGGACCGAGCCAGCAGGGCAAGCTGCCCGCGACCGGATCGGTGGCGGCGTTGATCAGCACGGCGACCGGGCGGCAGCCCTACTACATCGGCAAGCCGAATCCGCTGATGATGCGCAGCGCCCTCAACCGGCTCGGCGCCCACTCGGAGACCGCCGTGATGATCGGCGACCGCATGGACACCGACATCATCAGCGGTCTCGAGGCGGGCATGCGGACGATCCACGTCGGCACCGGGTCCACCCGCCCCGACCAGGTCCGGGAGTACCCCTACCGCCCCACCTGGACGGTCGGCTCGATCGCGGACCTGGTCGACCTCGCCGGCCGGACCGACGTGATCGACACCGAGTTCCGGCCTTAGCGCGTGGACCTACCAGTCGTGGTGCTGGGTCAGGGGCAGTACCTCGTCCGCGCTGCGGGGCTCGGCGCGCTTCTGGTGGTTGAGCGCGTGGCGCAGGAGCGACGAGTGGCGGTAGACCTGCTTGCGGGCCCGCATGAGGCTGCCGAGCGGGGCGTGCTCAGCCGTGACCCGCCACGGCGTGAACGAGAGGGCATCCATCTGCTCGAGGTTGCCCGGGCCCGAGATGTCCTGCTGCGGGATCCGGAGCCTGGCCACGGTGACGTACGGCGAGAGCGCCTCGGGCCACTCCACGGTGAGGTCCTCGACCGGCATCCGCTGCAGGTCCGTGCACAGCTGGACCTGGATGTCGAACGCGTAGGGGCGCTCCTTCAGCTCGGCAACGAGAGCCGGCCGGGTCACCTCCGACGCCAGACCTGGTTCGATGTCGCGCCGGACGACGGCCTCGGCACAGTGCGGGTCGGGGGCGATCCGCACCTTGGCGATGCAGTCGCCGTGTCGCACCGCGCCCATCGTCCAGTAGCACGACAGCAGCGCGTTGACCGACGGAGTCTGCTGCAGCCTGAGCATGGCCAGGAGCTCGTCCCACGCCCAGTCCTCCTGCTCGAACGTTCCCTTCCCGGTCACGAAGTCGGTGAGGAAGCGGTGGGTGCCGGGTCGGCCCTGGGCGAAGTAGGTGGACGCCTGGAGGAACAGGTCCTGGAAGAACAGGTAGTGCTCCAGGGTGTTGCAGAAGAAGATCGGCCCGTTGATGTTGGTGTAGTCGAACGTGTGGGTGTCGGGCTCGTCCTCCAGCAGGGTGGGGCCCTCGACGTCGAACATCTTGAGCGCCATTCCGACGGACGTGCCGAGCCGTACGTCGGCTCCGGCGTGGGGCGAGCCGTTGGAGAAGCGGATCAGCGCGCCATGCCTCCCGGGTGTGGCGTAGATGCCCTGCGCGTACTCGGCCGGGAGCCCGTCCAGGATCTCGACCTCGCCCCGGACGACGCCGTACCCCTTGGCATGTGCGTCGCGGACGGCACCGCCGGGCCCTTCGGTCGTGACCGACCTGGCGATGTAGTCCTCCGCCTTGTCGATGACGATCTTCATGTGCTCGTCGAACTGCGGCTCAGCCACCTCGATGTCCGGCGTGTAGGGAACGAAACCTGATGCCATCGTCTCGACCTTTCTCGTCTGTGCGGCCGCGAGCGCGGGCGGCCTGAAGCAGGGCCCGAGGGGGACCATTCGACGCTATTACCGGGCCTCACTGATCCACATGGCCCGAACGGGCTGGCCCGGTCCGGGGCTGGATCGCCTAGTGGAGGAGCGCCTTCATGAGGACGATCACCACGCCGAAGCTGCCGGCACCCGCTGCCTCCACCAGGGCGATCCGGTGGGCTGAGGCCGGCACGCAGTGCGCCCAGGTAGCCCACGGTGAACAGCAGCGCGACCACGAAGAAGAGGGAGATGTAGCCGGCGGTCGGAGGCTCGACACCGGCCGCCACGAGAACCACGTAGAGCACGAGTGCCGGCAGTCCACCGATGAGCACGCCGACCTCCTCGCGTGCCGACTCGGTCGTGCGCTGGACGAAGAGCCCGGGCTGCACGCCCTTGAGCTGCTTCGAGAACGAGTGGATGTAGACGTGCGCCGACCAGTAGACCAGGAGGACGCCCAGGGTGGCGACGGCCACGCGCGTCGACTCGTGGGAACCAGCCAGAACCCCCAGGGTGGCCGCCGAGACGACCGCGCCGTACAGCAGTCCCGCCGGGTCGAACCGCAGCAACTTCCGACGGCACCGGGAGCCTGAGGCGAGACGCTCACCCGACGAGGGTAGCCCGACCCGCACGCTGGTCACCCCGAGACCTACGGCCCCGCATGGGCAGTCCCCGGCGCCACTTGCTGGACGACGGGGACCTGGAAGGACGCAAACCGCGGCATGCGGCCTTCGTCCCCGAGCGGTACCCCATCCCTCGTCCGGGATTCGGGTGGCGATCAGGCCCGGTTCACGCGTGCTGGCCCTCGTCGCGCACCGCCGGCAGCACGTCGCGGCCGTAGGCCTCGATCATCTCCCGGTAGTGCGGCCCCATGTTCGCGACGTACACCTCGTCATAGCCCGCCGATGCGAAGGAACGCATCTGGTCGACGTGCTCCTCGATCTTGGGCCCCGCCACGACGCTGTCCGCCGTGGAGGAGCGGGTCACGAGCTGGGAAGCCTGTTCGAAGTGCTGCGGCGACGGCAGGACCTGCGCCAGCTCACCCGGCACCCCGGCGTTGGCCCACAGCCGGTGTGCGTGGTCCACGCCCTCGTCGGCGGTCTTCGCCCACGCGACCTTGTAGCCGCCCTGGGCGGGCTTGCCACCGGACTTCTCCTTGAACGACGACACCATGTCCTCGTCGTCCTGCGTGCAGATGAAGCCGTCGGCGATCCGGGCCGGCGACCTCCAGTGCCTTGGGGCCGAAGGCGGACATGTAGATCGGCGGCGGCTGGTCCGGCAGGGTGTAGATGCGCGCGGTGTCCACCTGGTAGTGCTTGCCCTGGCGCGTGACCACCTCGCCGGTCCAGAGCTCCCGGATCAACGAGATCGCCTCCTCGAGCATCTCCAGGCGAACGTCCAGCGACGGCCACGGGCCGCCGAGGATGTGCTCGTTGAGCGCCTCCCCCGTGCCGACCCCGAGGACGAACTTGCCCCCGAGCATCCGTGCCGAGGTCGCGGCCGCCTGGGCGATGACGGCCGGATGCGTGCGAACCGTGGGGCAGGTGACGGCCGTGGTGACCGGCAGGGAGCACGCCTGAGAGATGGCGCCGATCACCGACCAGACGAAGGGACTCTGCCCCTGCTCGTCGTTCCAGGGGTGGAAGTGGTCGCTGATCCAGAGCGCCTCGAAGCCCGCGGCCTCGGCGGCCACGGCCTGCTCGACGAGCTGCTCGGGCGGGTACTCCTCGCAGGAGAGGAAATAGCCGACGCGCATGTGTCCTCCTGGTCCGTGGTCGTGGAGCACCCCGTTACCCCGAGGTCCACCGGGGCATGCAACCGACCGCGCCGGCAGTTGGCATGTGGCCGATCGGGATTGGGTACGTCGCCGGTGACCGCAGATCGCAGGAGGTGCGCAATGCCTGGTGGACGTTCGGCGAACGTGAAGAACGAGGACCAGTACGAAGCCCTGAAGGACAAGGGAATGTCGAAGGAGCGCGCGGCCAGGATCGCGAACTCCCCCGGGGCGTCGTCCCGCGGAGGCAAGAAGAGCGGTTCCGGCGGCGACAGCTCACAAGGCGGCACGACCGCGCAGAAGAAGAAGGCGGGTCGCAAGGGCGGCAAGGCCAGCAAGAGCTAGCCGGGGTCCGCGTCACAAGGTCAGCACAGCGGCTCCGGACACCCTGTCCTCCGCCAGGTCGCGGAGGGCCTCGGCCGCGCGCTCGAAGGGGTACGGCGTGACGGTCGCGCGGAGGCCGATGCGGCCGGCCAGCGCCAGCAGCTCCTCTCCGTCCGCGCGGGTGTTCGACGTGACGCTCGTCAGCGTCCGCTCCCGGAACAGGTGGCGCTGGTAGTCGAGCCCGGGGATGTCGCTCAGGTGGATGCCGGCCACAGCCAGCGTGCCGCCCTGGTCGAGCGCCGCCAGCGCCACCGGGACCAGCTCTCCGGCCGGGGCGAACAAGATCGCGGAGTCCAGCCGCTCCGGGGGCTCGTCGTCGGCCGCTCCCGCCGAGGTCGCTCCCAGCTCGAGGGCGAGCCGGCGCGCGGCCGGGTCCCGGGTGAGCACGTGCACCTCGGCGCCCTGGGCGAGCGCGATCTGGGCCGTGAGGTGGGCGCTCGCCCCGAACCCGTAGATGCCCAGCCGGCCACCCGGCGGGACCTCGGCCCGGCGCAGGGCGCGATATCCGATGATGCCGGCGCACAGCAGCGGCGCCAGCTGGACGTCGGGGACCCCTGGGGGCAGCCGGTACGCGTACGCGGCGGGCACGACGGCGTACTCGGCAAATCCTCCGTCCTCGTCCCAGCCGGTGTAGCGCGACGCCGGGCAGAGGTTCTCCGCGCCCGCGGCGGCACCAGCGGCAGGATCCGCAGGTCTGCCGCAGCCAGGCGATCCCGACCCGTTCCCCACTCCGCAGGTCGCGCACCTCGGTGCCCAGCTCGACCACGTCGCCCACGACCTCGTGGCCCGGGACGACCGGACTCCGGTGTTGCGGGAGGTCGCCGTCGGAGACGTGCAGGTCGGTGCGGCAGACCCCACAGGCCCGGACCCGCACCAGTACGTCGCGGGGACCCGGGGCCGGCACCGGAACCTCGTGGAGGCGGAGTGCGCGGTGCCCGTCGCCGTCGGTCCGCCAGGCCCGCATCACCCGCCCATGATTGCACTTTCAAGCTGTCCATACCGGTCACCGGAGCGGCTCATACTTGTTGGCAGGGGACGAGAGAGGTGACCACCCATGAACGACCATTCCCCTGCAGTAATCGCCTGCCTCAGCCTCGACGGCGCACCGTCAGCCATCGAGTACGCCGCCCGTGAAGCATTCCTCGCCGACGCACCGCTCCACATCATCCACGTCCTCAGAATGCCGGCCGTCGACGCCTACGCCGGCGTGTACGGCGGGGTGCTCGAGGAAGCCGACACCACGATCAACGAGGCGGTCGAACGCGCTCGCACCATCACCGACGACCGGATCCGGATCACGGCCGAGCGGGTGGACGACGGCGCGCTGATCAGCCACCTCGTGCACCGCGCGAACCACGGCCGCCTCGTGGTCCTTCAGCACCGCCGCCTCAGCCGCGCCCGGCGGATGGTGACCGGGTCGACGGTGAACGCCGTGGCGGCCCGGACGACCGTCCCCGTCGTCTCGGTACCGGAAGGGTGGACCCGTACCGACCGGGAGCCGGTGGTCACGGTGGGCATCCAGGACGGCCAAGAGGCCCCCGGCCTCCTGCGAGCCGGCTTCGAGGAGGCCAGGCTGCGTCATGCACGGCTGGCCGCGATCCACACCTGGTGGCTGGACACCGACTGGGAGCCGTCGGCCCTCGACCAGGAGTACCGGGCCGACCGGGACTCCTCGACCCGTCGTGAGCTGGGACCCATCCTCGACGCCATCGCGATCCAGTTCCCGAGCGTGAAGGCGAGCCTCGAGGTCTGGAACGCCCCACCCGCCGATGCGCTGATGGACGCGGCACGCGAGTCGGAGCTGCTGGTCCTCGGCCGGCGCCACCACCTGCTCCCGCTGGGGAGCCACCTCGGTCCGGTGGCCCGCTCGATCCTGGCGCACAGCGACTGCCCCGTGTACCTGACCCCGGAACCGCACCGGGCCGAGCACCACGTCCGCGGGTCCAGCATCTCTGGAGTGATGTACTGAGGCGGCCGGAAGCCCGCGGCTGACGGAAATGCCGCCGGCGTCAGTTCAGGGTGCGCATCGTCGACGGCACTTCGCCGCCGCGATGGATCTCCTCGACCAGCTCCTGCAGGGCGGTGAGGGCGACCCGCTGCGGCATCGGGCCGTAGGACACGCGAGCCACGCCGAGCTCCTCGAGTCGGGCCAGCGAAGGCAGGCCGGGGATGCCGATGCAGGTCAGGCGCTGCGGCCCGAAGGCGTCCACCAGCGTTGCGACTTGCTCCTCGTTCAGCATCGCGGGCACGAACACGACCGGAGCTCCGGCGTCGAGGAAGGCCCGGCCCCGCTCCACGGCGTCCGCGAGCACGTCGGCCGGGTCGCGGTCGCGGCCGAGCACGAACGCGTCGGTGCGGGCGTTGAGGACGAAGTCGACGCCCTCCTCGGCGGCGACGCGCATGATCGCCTCGACCTGGCCGGCCGCCTCGGTCAGCGGCTTCATCTGGTCCTCGATGTTGGCGCCGACCACGCCGAGTCCGATGGCCCGGCGGACGGTCTCGACCGCGTCGCCGTACCCGGCCTCGAGGTCGGCGGTGACCGGCAGGTCGCTGTCGGCGACGATCCGACCGACCATCTCCAGCATGAGGTCGACCGGGATCTGCTCGCCGTCGTCGTAGCCGAACGTCGCGGCGATCGAGTGGCTGGCGGTGGCCAGTGCCTTGGTGCCGGGCGTAGCGGCGACGACCCGGGCGCTGGCGACGTCCCAGACATTGACCACGGTCAGCAGCTCGGGATCCCGGTGGAGCCGCAGCAGCTCGGCGGCACGATCGGCGGTGACGGACTGGTCGGGAGCCTGGGTCATGGGCTCATTCGACCACGGTCAGGGCGTCAACAGCACGAGTGAGGAGAGGGCAAGCAGCCAGCTGACGAAGCTGCCGACGAGGAAGTACTCGGTGAGCCGGTGGATCCGCTCCTGCTCCCGGTCCGAGGACAGCTCGGGGAACCGGAGCAAACCCTTGGCAGCGATCACGATGCTGGCGGCGGTGAGCTGGCCGGCCACACCCAGGCCGACGATCACCACCCGCTCCATCGGTCCGAGCAACCGGCCACCCTTGAGCTGGGTCTCCGGGTCGCCCTCCCCGCCGTGGCGGGCGGGGTTGACCGTCTTCGTCACCGTCAGCACGAGGCGTACGACGACGTTGCCGGTGCTGAGCTGCACCAGGATGACGCCGAGCAGCAGCAGGGCCCGCTCCGGACCGAGGTCGGCCAGGACGGCCAGCGGGACGCCCTCGACCCAGGCCGCGAACATTCCATCCACCGGTCCGGCCTGGCCGGAGACCACCACGGCCGCCCCGAGCGCCACCCCCAGCACGACCAGGGGCAGCCCCGGCCGCCGGCCCGCGAACCCACGGGTCACCGTCTGCCCCCACAGCACGACCACCCCCGCGATCAGGATCAGGGCCACCACGTCGGCCACGTCTGTGAGCCCGGCCAGCAGCCCGATCAGGACCGCGGCCACCGCGCCGACGCACTCCGGGAGGGTCCGGACCGGTCGAACCGACTGCACGAGGTCGGCGATGCCCACGCCGATGAGGAGCACGGCGATCCAGCTCATTCAATGCCTCCCATCGTCTCGTCGGCGGACACGATCGCGGCCAGCCCGTCGCTCCGGACCCGCTGGGACACCGCCGAGGGGCTGATGCCGAGCCGCTCGGCGATCTCCCGCTGGCTGGTCCCGGCCATCAGATCACGCAGCACGGACAGGGAGCGTCCGGACAGTCGGGCGACGGCGTTGTCGAGCAGCACCAGCAGCGCCTCGATCGCGGCGGGATCCGGCCCGCCGGCGCCCTCCGCGCGCACGTAGGCGGTACGCCGGTCCCGGCTGCTGGGTCGGCCCTCGGCAGCCTCGACCGCGGAGACCCCGTCGCGTGCGGCCCACCAGCCCGGGCCGTCCTCGACCCGGGGCTCCGGCTCGAGGACCCGCACCGGACCCCACCCCAGGCCCTGTCGGAGGTCGTGCTCCGGGAGCAGGGCCAGCCGGAGCCGCAGCGAGGCGCAGAGTGCGGCGCCCACGGTGGCGAAGGCTCCCTGGAACTCGTCACCGACGGTGATCCGCAGCGGCGTGGTCGGCGCGAACGTATCGTTGATCTCGGCCAGAGCCCGGGCGAGCCGCGCATGGAGCGCGCTGCGGTCGGCGGCGACACGGGAGCCGATCAGGTCCCCGATCAACGTCGCTGAAGCAGATTCCTTCATCTCAGCCATAGTGAAGTCACAGACTTTCATTTCAGGGAGACGGGAAGACCAGTTCCGAAGAGTATAGCTTAATTCACTGCCATAATTAAGTGTTACTCACGGCTCACTCCCAGAAGACCCGGTCCACCACCGCACGCGTCCGCCGGGTGTGGCGGAGGTAGTCGTTGACCAGCTCGGCCGAGGCGCCGGGCGGGTATCCCATGACGCTGGCGACGGCCGCCTTCTCGCGGGTGTCGCGGGGCAGGTGGTCGCCGGGCCGGCCTCGTACCAGCGTCACCGCATTGCGCACGCGGCTGACCGTGCGCCAGCCGTGGGAGAGCCACTCGGCGTCCTCCTCCTCGAGCAGCCCGGACTCGGCGGCGGCCGCCAGTGCCGCGAGGGTGCGGGGCGTCCGCAACCCTGGCACCTCGCCGGCGTGCTGGAGCTGCAGCAGCTGCACCGTCCACTCGATGTCCGCCAGGCCGCCCCGACCCAGCTTGAGATGGGTGTTTCGGTCGGCTCCGCGGGGCAGCCGCTCCTCGTCGACCCGGGCCTTGATCCTGCGGATCTCCACGACGTCGTCCCTCGTGAGGCCCTCGGCGGGGTAGCGCAGCGGGTCGATCAGCTCGGTGAAGCGTCCCCGCAGCTCCTCGTCGCCCACCACGGCCTCCGCGCGGAGCAGCGCCTGCGCCTCCCACACCTTCGACCACTTGGCGTAGTAGGAGGCGTAGGAGTCGAGGGTGCGGGCCAGCGGCCCCTGCTTGCCCTCGGGCCGCAGGTCGGCGTCCACCTGCAGCGCCGGGTCGTCGCCCGGCAGCAGCAGGAGACGACGCAGCTCGTTGGCGACGGCGTGGGCGTACGTCGACGCCTCCTGCGGGTCGGCGTCCGGCTGCGGGTCGTGGACGAACAGCACGTCGGCGTCGCTGCCGTAGGACAGCTCGAACCCGCCGTACCTGCCCATCGCGACGATCGCCATCCGGGTCGGCGCCGCGTCCAGCCCGCGCTGCTCCCGGACCGCCCGGCCGGCCACCTCGAGGGTCGCCTCCAACGTGGCGTCGGTGAGCCGCGACAGCCCGGCTCCGACGTCGTCGACCTCGGTCTCCCCGAACTGGTCGCCGACCGCGATCCGGAACAGCTCGCGGCGCCGGATGGCCCGGATGGCCCGCACCGCGTCGCCCGGATCGTCCTGACGACCGGCCGTGGCCACCATCTCGGTGGCGAGCGACTCGGAGTCGAGGGGGGTGAGGTCCTCCCCCAGCATCCGCACACCTTGCGGCTCACGCTCCAGCAGATCGGTGGCGTAGCGGGAGGTCGCCAGCAGGCGGGCCAGCCGCTCGGCCACCTGGCCCTCGTCGCGCAGCGTCTTGAGGTACCACGGCGTGCCGCCCAGAGACTCACTGATCCGGCGGAACCCGAACAGGCCGGCGTCGGGGTCGGGGGCGTCGGCGAACCATTCGAGCATCACCGGCAGCAGGGTGCGCTGGATGTTGCTGGACCGGGTGACCCCGCTGGTGAGCGCCTCGAGGTGGCGCAGCGCGCCCTTCGGGTCGGCGAACCCGAGCGCGGCGAGGCGGTCACCGGCTGCCTCGGGCGTGAGCCGGGTCTCGGTGCCGGCGATCCGGGCGACCGCGCCGAGCAGCGGCCGGTAGAAGAGCTTCTCGTGCAGGCGGCGGACCTCGCGCCGGTGGTGCTGCCAGGCCTTGTCCAGCGCCTCGACCGGGTCGCGGATGAGCCCCATCGAGCGGCCGAGCCGGCGCAGGGCGGCCTCGTCCTCGGGTACGACGTGGGTACGTCGCAGCTGGTGCAGCTGGATGCGGTGCTCGAGCTGGCGGAGGAACGAGTAGGCGTCGTGCAGGGCCTCCCCGTCCTCCCGGCCGACGTAGCCGCCCTCGGTCAGCTCGGCCAGCGCGCTGAGCGTGGCGGGTGCCCGGATCCGCTCGTCTGCCCGGCCGTGCACGAGCTGCAGCAGCTGGACGGCGAACTCGACGTCGCGCAGGCCACCGGGGCCCAGCTTGAGCTGTCGCTCGGCCTCCCGGGCGGGCAGTCTGCTCGACGACCTTGCGGCGCATGGCCTGGACGTCCTCGACGAACCCGTCGCGCTCGGCGGCCCGCCACACCATCGGGCCGATCATGTCGACGTACTCACGCCCGAGGGCCAGGTCGCCGGCCACCGGACGTGCCTTGAGCAGTGCCTGGAACTCCCAGGTCTTGGCCCATCGTTCGTAGTAGCCCTGGTGGCTGGCCAGCGTGCGGACCAGCGGCCCCGCCTTCCCCTCGGGCCGGAGGGCGGCGTCGACCGGCCAGATCGTGCCCTCTCGCGTGTGCTCGGAGCACACCTGCATCAGGTGCCCGGCCAGCTGGGCGGCCACCCGGGCGGCGGCGGCCTCGTCCGCGTCGTCCGGCGGGCTCGAAGACGTAGACGACGTCCACGTCGGAGACGTAGTTGAGCTCGTGTCCCCCGCACTTGCCCATCGCGATCACGGCAAGGCGGGTGCTCGCGGCCGGCTCGCCCACGCGGGCGCGGGCCACGGCGAGGGCCGCCTCGAGCGTCCCGGCCGCGAGGTCGGAGAGCTCCGCCGCGACATCGTCGACGCCCTCGTCGTGCGCGAGGTCGCGGGCCGCGAGGCGCAGCAGGATGCGGCGGTACTCCACGCGCAATGCGTCCACCGCCTCGGTGTCCGCGAGCGTCGCGACCGGTGCCGCGTCGCCCGGGTCGGCGCCGACCGCACGGAGCAGCTCGGCGCGGACCGCGAAGGCCGCCGCCCGGGTGGAGCCGAGCGTCGGGTCGGCGAGCTCCTTCCACTGCTCGGGGTGGCGGACCAGGTGGTCGGCCAGGCCGTGCTGGCGCCGAGCACCGACAGCAGCCGCATCGCGGTGCCCTCGTCCTCGGCGACCGCGGACAGCAACGCGTCACCGTCGTCGGCCGCCTCCGCGAGCCGGACCAGACCGAGCAGGGCCTGGTCGGGGTCGCCGGTCCGGGCGAGGACCGCCAGCAGCGGGTCGGCTGCCTCGCCGAGCCGATCGAGGTTGGCCAGCGAACGCTCGGCGTCCACGAAGCCCATCCGGACCAGGCTGCCCTTGCTGGTGGTCCTCCTGGTTCACCGCTGCGCCCCGACCACGCGCGACGAGACCGGTGGCCAGCGGGCGCCAGGCCTCGTCGAGCTCGGTGCGGGCCGCGTCGATCCCGGCCAGTACGGCGGCCTGGTCGATCCCGCGCTCGAGGTGGTCGTCGCGGTCGCCGGCGGCCCACGACCGCACCACGGGCTCGTCCGCCTCGGGGTGCAGCTGGACCCCCCACACCGTCGGCGCGAACCGGGCGACCTGCAGCTCACCCTCGGCGGTGGCGGCCAGAGCACGACGGCTCCGTCGGGCAGGGCGGTGACGAGATCGGTGTTCCACTGGATCCCGCGCATGGTCGGCGGGAGGCCCGAAACCAGGTCGTCGTCCTTCGCCTCCGGCCGCCACCCCACGTCGTACAGGCCGACCTGCTGGCCACGGGGGTTGACCTCGACCGTGCCGCCGAGGGCGACCGCGACCAGCTGGTGGCCGAGGCAGACGCCGAGGGTGGGCACGCCCGTGTCGACGGCCTCCCGGACCCGTTCCTTGACGGTCGTCAGCCAGGGGTGGGTGGCGTCGTCGTGGGCGCTCATCGAGCCGCCCAGGATCACGAAGGCGTCGTAACTCCGCGAGGCCGGGGAACGTCGTCGCCCGCCCAGGGCCGGCAGACCTGGAGGTCGGCGCCGGCGTCGTCGAGCCAGGTGCCGAGGTGCGCGGGCGGGCAGGCGGGTTCGTGCTCGACGACCAGGAAGCGGGGGGACACCGGCCGGACCTCAGCGTTCGCCGCGGTCGGCGATGAGGGCCAGGAGGACGAGCAGCGTTCCCACGATCGAGGGCAGGATGCTGACGGGGGTCTGGGCGAAGAACAGGCCGGTGAGGATCAGCACCACCCCGGCGGCGATCGACCAGGGCTTGGCGGCGAACGTGCCCACCCGCAGCTCGCGCAGGGCCATCCCGGAGGTTCCCAGGATCAGGAGGGCAGGTACCGCGATGACGATCGCGGGCCGGCCGAAGCCGGTGCCGACGAGCCACCCGGCGAGGCCGGCCGCGAGTCCGGCCAGCACGATGGCCGCCCACAGCAGGATGCCGAGCTGCTTGGCGCGGCCCGGGCTGTAGTAGGACAGGTCGCTCATGTCGCCCCCGTCAGACCACCGGCAGCATCCGGTCGCGCTCGAACGCGGAGACCTGCCCGCGGTAGTCCTCCCACTCCGCGTGCTTGTTGCGGAGGAAGAAGTCGAAGACGTGCTCGCCGAGGGTCTCGGCGAGCAGCTCGGAACGCTCGGCGATGCCGATCGCCTCGTAGAGCGTCTTGGGCAGGGGCTCGATGCCGAGACTCTTGCGTTCGCGCTCGGTGAGCGACCACATGTCGTCCTCGGCCTCGCGCGGCAGCTCGTAGTCCTCCTCGATGCCCTTCATCCCGGCCGCGAGCACGACGGCGAACGCGAGATAGGGGTTGCAGGCGGCGTCGATGGTGCGAAGCTCGATCCGGGTCGACTGGCCCTTGTTGGGCTTGTACATCGGCACCCGGATCAGGGCGGAGCGGTTGTTGTGGCCCCAGCAGATGTACGGCGGTGCCTCGCCGCCGCCGAGCAGCCGCTTGTAGCTGTTGACCCACTGGTTGGTCACCACGCTGATCTCGCTGGCGTGGTGGAGGACCCCGGCGATGAACTGCCGGCCGACCTTCGAGAGCTGGTACTCGGCGCCGGCCTCGAAGAAGGCGTTCCGGTCACCCTCGAACAGGGAGACGTGGGTGTGCATGCCGGAGCCGGGATGGCTGGTGAACGGCTTGGGCATGAAGGTGGCCCAGATCCCCTGGCTGAGCGCCACCTCGCGGATCACCGTGCGGAAGGTCATGATGTTGTCGGCCGTCGACAGTGCGTCGGCGTACCGGAGGTCGATCTCCTGCTGGCCGGGACCGCCCTCGTGGTGGCTGAACTCGACCGAGATCCCCATCGACTCCAGCATCGTGATCGCCTCGCGGCGGAAGTCGGCGCCCATCGACTGCGCGGTGTGGTCGAAGAACCCGCTGCGGTCCACCGGCACCGGGTCCTCGCCGGGGACGGGGGCGTTCTTGAAGAGGTAGAACTCGATCTCGGGGTGGGTGTAGAAGGTGAAGCCCTTGTCGGCCGCGACGCTCGAGCGTGCGCTTGAGCACGTAGCGCGGGTCGGCGTACGACGCGGATCCGTCGGGCATCACGATGTCGCAGAACATCCGGGCCGTGGAGGGACCTTCTCCGCGCCACGGCAGGATCTGGAACGTCGACGCGTCCGGCTTGGCCAGCATGTCGGCCTCGTAGACCCGCGCGAAGCCCTCGATCGCGGATCCGTCGAAACCGATCCCCTCCTCGAAGGCGTTGTCGAGCTCGGCCGGGGCGACCGCCACGGACTTCAGGAAGCCCAGCACGTCGGTGAACCAGAGCCGGACGAACCGCACGTCTCGCTCCTCGAGAGCCCGGAGCACGAAGTCTTCCTGCTTGCCCATGTGCCCACTATGTCGCACCGGTGTTACGACGGGATGTCCCGTGTCCCGCAACACGCGGGAGCCCGTCCGCCGGCGCTCGCCGGGCTCAGTCGTCCGGTACGACGCGCACGCAGCAGCCGTCCTCCCCGGGGACCTGCTCGGCCCGGACCCCTGCGCAGCCGAGCCGGTGGGCGACCGAGCCCACGAACGCGAGGTTCATGCCGCAGACCAGGTCGCGGTGATCGGCCGCGAGCCGGTCGAACGGGCAGTTGGCGAGGACCAGGTCGTCGTCGACCTTCGGCTCGTACCCGAAGGGCGCGAGCGCGCCGGCAACCCGGTCGAGCTCACCCGCGCGACGGTTGCGCGACCGGTCGGGAGCCGCGTCGACGGCCAGCCGGGCGGCCGCGTCGGCCGCCGCGGTGATCGCCTCGTCCATCGGCGTGCCGTCCAGCGAGCGCTCGATGGCATCGGCCAGCACCTCCGCGGCGAGGTCGTAGCGGCGGTTCGGGAGGCTCACGGAGACCTCGCGGGCCGAGCGGCGGTAGAGCTTGGCGGGACGCCCGGCACCTGGGCCGGTGCGCCCGGTGAGCCGGCGGAACTCGGTGACCAGCAGCCCCTCGTCCACGAGCCGGTCGAGGTGGAACTTCGCGGTGTGCCGGGGGACCTCGACGCCCTCGGCCGCCTGCTCGCGACTCACCGCCCCCTCCTGGTCGGAGACGAATCGGTAGAGCGCGCGGCGTACCGGGTCGGCGAGCGCTCCGAGCGTCGTCACCCGACGGGCGAAGCCCTCCTCCGCGCCACCTGCCATGTGGAAGTTTCTATCAGATGGATTGCTTGCCGAAAACCCCTGAACAGGTCTACCGTCAATGTTGTTATCTCTTACAGTGAAGGAGTTCCGCAATGGCCACAACCCACGCCTGGGACGGGATGAGCCACGACATGCGCGACGTCGCGGCGATCACCCGGGCCGAACCGGCCCATCAGGCCTTCCTCGGCCTCTGGGTCGCCTACATGGTCCTGCCCCTGCTGGTCGGCCTCGACAAGCTGATCGGCTTCATGAACGTCAACTGGGAGGGCTACCTCGCCCCCTGGATGAACGACATCGTGCCCGGCTCGGCGGCCGACGCGATGATGATGGTCGGGATCGTCGAGCTCGCCGCATTCGTGCTGGTCGCAGTCGCACCGCGGATCGGCGGGTACGTCATCGCCGCGTGGCTGGCGGGCATCATCGTCAGCCTGATCAGCGTCGGCGGCTACGCCGACATCGTGCTGCGTGACCTCGGCCTGCTGGTCGGCGCGCTCGCGCTGGCCCGTCTCGCCATGACCTACCACGGCAAGGAGATCGGCGCCGGATAGTCGCTGCGGAGCTCAGCCTGAGGCCTCGGTGCGAGGCACCGTGGCCTCGAGGTCGGCCAACCATGCCGCCGCGCTGGCGTCGCGACGGCATCCGCCAGTCCCCGCGCGGCGACATGGTCCCGCCTGCGCTCACCTTGGGGCCGTTGGGCAGCGCCGAGCGCTTGAACTGGCTCGCGAAGAACCGCTTCACGAAGACCTCCAGCCAGTGCCGGATGTCCGCCAGGTCGTAGGCCGACGCGGCGCTCGTCGGGGAACCCCGGAGGCCACTCCCCCGCGTTCGCTTCGCGCCACGCGTGCCAGGCCAGGAACGCGATCCTGCCGGGGCGGTGGCCGCGCCGGATCACGTGGAAGAGCGTGAAGTCCTGCAGCGCGTAGGGACCCACGGAGTCCTCGGTGGCCTGCGGCTTGCTGCCCTGCCCGGCTCGGGATCAGCTCGGGGGTGATCTCCTGGTCGAGGATCTCCTGCAGGACCTCGTTGGTGTCCGGGTCGAACTCCCCGCTGTCGATCACCCACCGGATCAGGTGCTGGATGAGCGTCTTGGGCACTCCGGTGTTGACGGCGTAGTGCGACATCTGGTCGCCGACGCCGTAGGTGCACCAGCCGAGGGCCAGCTCGCTGAGGTCGCCGGTGCCGAGGACGATGCCCCCGCGGTGGTTGGCGATCCGGAACAGGTAGTCGGTGCGCAGCCCGGCCTGGACGTTCTCGAAGGTGACGTCGTAGACCTCCTCGCCATCCGCGAACGGGTGGTCGATGTCGGCGAGCATCTGCCGGGCCGCGGCGGTGATGTCGAGCTCCTCGAAGGTCACCCCGAGGCTCTTGGACAGCCGGGTCGCGTAGGACTTCGTCGCCTCACCGGTGGCGAAGCCGGGCATGGTGAAGGCATGGATGTCGCTGCGGGGGCGACCGAGGCGGTCCATCGCGTTCGCCGCCACGATCAGGGCATGGGTGGAGTCGAGCCCGCCGCTGACCCCGATGACGACCTTGGGCTGTCCGATGGCGTGCAGCCGCTGCTCCAGCCCGGAGACCTGGATGTTGTAGGCCTCGTAGCAGTCGAGGGCCAGCCGCTCCGGGTCGTCGGGGACGAACGGGAACCGGTCCACCTTGCGTCGCAGCCCGATGTCGCCGGTGGGCGGCCGGAGCTCGAAGGCAACGGTCCGGAACTGTCGTCCTTCGGTGGTCGAGTAGCGAGCGCCAGCGAGCGTGTCGAGACCCGCGTCCATGCCGATCTCGTGCGTTCTCCGGTTGTCGTCGAACGTGCCCTGCCGCAGCCGCTCCTGCCTGATCCGGTCCAGGTCGACGTCCGCAACGCTGCGGCGCGGGCCCTCGGGGAACCGCTCGGTCTCGGCGAGCAGCTCGCCACACTCGTAGAGCATCGTCTGGCCGTCCCAGGACAGGTCGGTCGTCGACTCGCCCTGGCCGGCGGCGGCGAAGGCGTACGCCGCCGAGCAGCGCGCGCTGGCGCTGCGGACCAGCAGCCGTCGGTCCTCGGCGCGGGCCACGGTGATCGGGCTGCCCGAGAGGTTCGCCAGCACCGTCGCCCCGGCCAGGGCGGCCTCGGCGCTCGGCGGGATCGGGACCCACATGTCCTCGCAGATCTCCACGTGCAGCCGCAGCCCGGGAACGTCGGTGGCGTCGAAGATCAGGTCCGGCCCGAGGGGTACGTCGGCGCCCGCCACGCGGATCGTCGTACCCCTGCGGTCGTCGCCGGGCGCGAACCAGCGCCGCTCGTAGAACTCGCGGTAGGTCGGGAGGTAGGACTTGGGCGCGACGCCCAGCACCCGGCCGCGATGGATGACGACCGCACAGTTGAGCACGCGGGTGCCGTGCACGAGCGGGGCGCCGACGACCAGGACCGGGAGCAGATCGGTCGACCCCTCGACGATGTCGGCCACGGCCTCGTGCACGCCGGCCAGCAGGGTGTCCTGCAGGAACAGGTCGTCGACGGCATACCCGGAGAGCGCGAGCTCCGGGAAGATGGCGACCGCGACACCCTCCTCGTGGCACTCGCGAGCCTGGTCGAGGACGGTGCGGGCGTTCGCGGCGGGATCCGCGATCGCCACGGGGATGGTGCAGGCGGCGATCCTGGCGAATCCTTGGGCGTACGCCGAGTAGAACTCCACGCTCCGAGTCTCGCACGCGGCGACCGATGAGTTCACGTCCCGAGGACGGTCTGCACGAAGGAGACCGCCGCTACCGGAGGAGGAGACCCATGCCCTCGATCAGCCCCTGCCTGTGGTTCGACGACAACCTTGAGGAAGCCGCCGAGTTCTACACCAGGATCTTCCCGAACTCCTCGGTGGGCCACATCGCCCGCTACACCGACGCGGGTCCCGGCGAGCCCGGGACGGCGATGGCCGGGGAGTTCGACCTGGACGGGTTGAAGTTCCGCGGCATCAACGGCGGCCCGGCCCACGCCGGCTTCTCCGAGTCGATCTCCTTCTCGGTCGCCTGCCGCGACCAGGCCGAGGTCGACCACTACTGGGACGCCCTGACTGCCGACGGCGGCGAGGAGTCGATGTGCGGCTGGTTGAAGGACCGGTTCGGCCTGTCGTGGCAGATCGTCCCTGACCGCCTCTACGAGCTGGTGTCCGATCCCGACCCCGCGCGGGCCAAGGCGGCCACCGAGGCCATGCTCGGGATGCGCAAGATCGTGATCGCCGACCTGGAGGCTGCCGCCGACAGGGCTTGATGGAGACGGGGCGTGATAGACCCGATCCATGCCGATCGCCGCGACCCCGGAACCGCCGTACACCGCGGTGATCTTCAGCTCGACCCGGACGGCCGGGGACAACGGCTACTCCAGGATGCTGCAACGGATGGAAGCCCTGGCCGCCGAGCAGCCGGGCTACCTCGGCATCGAGTCCGTGAAGGACGGACTCGCAGGGATCACCGTGTCCTACTGGCGCGAGGAGTCCGACGCGGCGGCCTGGAAGCAGGTGGCCGAGCACCTCGTGGCGCAGGAGCGCGGGAAGCAGGTCTGGTACGACGACTACCGGGTGCGGGTCGCCACCGTGGCCCGCGACTACGGCAAGCCGACCGGGTAGCGGCCCCGCCTCCCGGGGTGAGCGGCACCACACCGCCGCCGCGCGGCTCCGGGGCTAGCCTGAGGAGCGGTCCGGGGACTCCATCAGGGAGCCTCGAGAACACGCACGAAGGAGCTCGACATGAGCGAGGAGACCGCCCCCTACGGGGCCGGACCGTCGAAGGCCGGCGCCGCGAAGCCGATCAAGCGGGTCCGCACCCAGCACCTGCGCGAGATGAAGGAGCGCGGCGAGAAGTTCACGATGCTCACCGCCTACGAGCAGTACGCCGCGCAGACCTTCGACGAGGCCGGTATCGAGGTGCTCCTCGTCGGTGACAGCGCCTCCAACAACGTCTACGGGAACGAGACCTCGCTCCCGGTCACGGTCGACGAGCTGCTCCCCCTCACCCGGGCCGTCTCCCGCTCGGTCCACCGCGCGCTCGTGGTCGGCGACCTGCCGTTCGGCTCCTACCAGGGCTCACCCGAGCAGGCCTACGCCACCGCAGTACGGTTCATGAAGGAGGGCGGCGCGCACTGCGTGAAGCTCGAGGGCGGCCGGGAGATGACGCCCCAGATCGAGCTCCTTGCCCGCGGCGGGGTCCCGGTCATGGCCCACATCGGGTTCACGCCGCAGTCCGAGCACGCCCTCGGCGGCTACCGGGTCCAGGGCCGCGGTGAGACCGCCCAGCGGATCCTCGATGACGCGAAGGCGGTCGAGGCCGCCGGTGCGTTCGCGGTCGTGATGGAGATGGTCCCCGGCGACGTGGCCGGCCAGGTCACCAGCCAGCTCTCGATCCCCACCATCGGCATCGGCGCCGGTCCCGACTGCGACGGCCAGGTGCTGGTCTGGCAGGACGCCTTCGGGCTGAGGACCGGCCGGATGGCGAAGTTCGTCAAGCAGTACGCCGACGTGCACGGCGTACTGCTGGACGCTGCGCGCGCGTATGCCGACGAGGTGCGCTCCGGGACCTTCCCGGGCCCGGAGCACACCTTCTGACGCCTCAGGGGTCGTGTGCTCAAGTGGCTGTCCTGGCGGCCAGAGTCGTGGAGTCGGTTGGCGAACGCCCAGGCCGGGATGTTGTCGCAGCGTCAGCTCACCGAGCTCCGTGTATCGCGCTCCTTCGTCCGCAACCAGCTACGCGCGCGCCGGTGGGTTCAACGCACGTCGTCGGTGCTCAGCACCACCACCGGTCCGCTTTCCCAGCAGCAACGCTTGTGGCAGGCGGTTCTCCATGCCGGGCCAACCGCCCTGATCGGCGGTCTCGGACCGCGCATGGCGCGGTCACGGCCACCGTCCAGCAACGGCTCACCACGCCGGATCGGCTGAGCAGCTGGCTTGCGCGGATGACCCCTCTGCGGCGGGCGCCCGAGTTCCGGGCCTTGTTGCACGACATCGCCGGCGGAGCTCACTCGCTGTCGGAGATCGACCTGCGTCGCGCGTGCGAACAGTTCGGGGTAGCCGCCCCCCGAAGCCAGAAGGGTCGGCGGGATCGAAAGGGTCGGCGTCGATGGACCGATGCCGAGTGGGACCTTCCGGACGGGTCCGTGCTGGTGCTCGAGGTGGACGGCGTGTACCACGACGACGTCCTCCAGGCAGCCGCGGACAAGTCCCGGCATCGGAAGTTGTCGTCACGCCGACGCATCGTCGTCAGTTGCTCGTCGTACGAGCTGCGGCACGAACCCGAATGCGTCATGGAGGACCTGATCGCACTGGGAGTGCCTCGAACCCGCTAGGTGCCTCGTGTGCTGAAGTGGCTGTGCTGGCGACCACTTCAGCACACGACCGGAATCAGGTGCGGCGGGTACGACGGCGCAGGAACGCCGCCAGCATGATCGCCGGCAGCAGCACTGCCACCGGGAGGAGCATCCGCTCGCTGGCCGACTCGGCGCGGGGCGAGAGGTCCTTCGGCGTCAGTGCCGGAACCTCACGCTTCAGGCCCTTGAAGTGGTAGACGTCGAAGCCGCGCACCAGGTCGTTGCCGTAGCCGAAGAACGAGCCGTCGCGCCGGATCCGGTTGGTCTTGAACGACCACGTGTCGGAGTCGGGGAGCACGTAGTGGCCGACCTCCCGCATCCCGATGCCCTGGCCCATGGCCGGCACCGTCGAGGGCTCCGCGGTGGCCAAGCCCTTGAGGTCGATGACCCGTACGCCTTGGGCGTACCAGGCGATCGTCATCATCTTCTGGCGTGGGTAGATCCGCAGGACGTGCGAGGTGCAGGTCGCGCCGTCCTGGACCGTCGTGGCGGGGATGAACCAGGTCCCGATCTTCTCGGGTTCCCGCTCACGGGTGATGTCGTAGACGTGCAGACCGCCACCCGGGCACTCGGCACTGGCCGCGGCGCCCGCCCGCTCGTCGGTGATGATCAGGACCTTCCGCTTCGTGCCGTTGGGCCGCTCCAGCGTCACCGGGTCGGACTGGTGAGCCACGTTGATCGTCGGGTCGATGATCTGGCTGATCTGCCGTGGGGCTGCGGGCTTCGTGGTGTTCAGGATCAGGGTCTGCGAGAGGGCGGCGACGTACGCGCGAGAGCCCGAATTGTTGAAGGTGATGTCGTGCGACTCCGAGCCCAGCGAGGCGGGGACGAACGGGATCGGGTAGTCCTGCACCTTCTTCGGCGCGGCCGGTCGCGAGATGTCGTAGATCGTGATCGTGGGCGACGTGCTCGAGATGAGGTCGGAGTTGGAGTTGTAGAGGTAGTCACCACTCGGGTGGATCGTCATGTTGTGCGAGCCGCGCGGTACCGGGAGGAAGCTCACCGTCTGCGGGCTGCGGGGCGAGGTGATGTCGACGATCACCGTCCCGGAGGCCGTGGCATCGAGGTCGAGGTCGCGGGCGCACCGTGAGGTCGCGCCGGCCTCCCCGAAGGTGCTGTCCGCGGTGTAGCTGGCCAGCACCCGGCCGTTGTTGCGCCAGACCTGGATGTCGCCCTGGGTGACCTTGCAGTCGTAGACCGCGACCCGGCGCGGTGAGCGCGGACGGGTGATGTCGATGATCTGCATGCCTCCGCGGAGGGTCCCCGCGAGCGCGTAGTCACGGTCGCCGAGCCGGACGAACTCGATGTCGGACCCGTTCTGCGCCTCGCCGGTCTTGTTGTACTGCAGGTTCGCGACGAAGCTCATCCGCTTGCCGTCGCCGGAGGTCTCCACGCGCACCCCGCGGTCGTTGGTGGCAGTGTCGCCCTTGCCCTCGTGGGCGGTGGCCGGGGCAAGGCCGGCCAGCGCGAGCGCCAGCACCGCCGAGCCGGCCATCGTGCGCATCAGGTTCCTGATCACCATCGAAGTTGCCTCCACCGAGAGAAAATTTGCCGTCCACGGTGGACAACGAGCCGCCCATCCCGGGGTTACCGTGGCCGCCATGCGCATACCGCTGCTCGGAGCCCTCTGTGCCCTCTGCCTCGTCCTGCTGGCGCCGCTCGCGCCAGGATCCGCCACCGTCCAGGCCACCTCTCCCCCGGCCGCCGCCAACGCCGCGCAACGGGTGCCCGCCCTGCAGGCGACGCGCCAGGTGACCGGCCTGTCGAACCCGTGGGACGTCCAGGCGCTCGGGCGTGGCCGGCTCCTGATCACCGAGCGCGACACCGGCCAGCTCCTGCTCCGGGAGGACGGCAACACCAGACAGGTCCAGTTCCCCAGCGACCGGGTGTGGGTCTCCGGCGAGACCGGCCTGATGTCGATGGAGGTGGACCCCCGGTTCGGGAGGACCGGCCGCTTCTACACCTGCCAGGGCTGGCTCAAGGCCGGCGGAGGGCACGACATCCGCGTGATCGCCTGGCGGTTGAACGACGCCGGCACCGTCGCCCGGCGGGTGGAGACACTGCTTGCCGGGTTCCCCACCTCGACGGGTCGGCACGGCGGCTGCCGGCTGCTGATCCTGCGCACCGGGGCACTGCTGGTCGGCACCGGCGACGCGGCGATCGGCACCAACCCGCGCAACCTCAGGTCGCTGGGCGGCAAGACGCTGCGGATGAACCGGATGACCGGACGACCGTGGCCCGGTAACCCCTTCGTCAACTCCGACAACCGGCTCAAGCGCTACATCCACACCTACGGTCACCGCAACATCCAGGGTCTGGCACAGCGGCGGGACGGATCGCTGTGGAACGCCGAGCACGGGCCCGGGATCGAGGACGAGGTCAACCGCCTGCGCAACGGTGGCGACTACGGCTGGCATCCGGTGCCGGGCTACAACGAGAGCGTGCCGATGACCGACCGGTCGCTGCCCGGCCGCCAGTTCGGCGCGCGCTGGACCTCGGGTCCGACGCCGGCCACCTCCGGTGCGGCGTTCGTCAGAGGGAACAAGTGGGGCGCCTACGAGGGCGCGCTGGCTGTCGCCTGTCTGCAGGGGAACCGGGTCATCTTCATGAAGTTCGATGCCTCGGGCACGCTGCGGTGGACCCGGACTCCCGACGCGTTGCGGGGGTTCGGCCGGCTGCGTTCGGTCACCCTCGCACCCAACAACGACCTGCTCATCACCAGCGACAACGACACCGGCGACGCGATCATCAGGGTGAGCCCAGGCTAGGCGCGTGACTGGCTAGGCGGTCCACCCGAGCCAGGCCCCGCCGGCGTTCAGCGCGACGAACCAGAGCACCGCGAGGGCGATCGGAATCCACGGCACCCACGTCGGGTGCAGTGACCACCAGGCGGTGGCGACGAACAGGGCGAGGCCCCAGATGACCAGCAGCAGGACCACGGCCCACCACGGGGCCAGCAGCCCGCTGGCGGCGTACAGGAAGAACACACAGGCCATCCCGGCCATACCGACGAACGGCCACGGGGAGGTCGCGTTCGGGCCCCGTGGTCGACGCGCCACGCGTCAGTCCTCGAACTGCTCGTCGTTCCAGTTGGGATCGTTGTCCCACTCCTCGTTGCGCTCCTGCGCCTTCTCCAGCGCGTGCTCGGCATCCTCCTGGGTGTCGAACGGGCCCAGCCGGTCGATGGGCGGGCAGATGTTCACACCGTGCTCGACGGTCTTGTGCTTGACGCAGTACCAGTAACCGCTCATATCCGATGAAACTACACTCGTTGACGTGACCTCCGTCGTAGCCGCCGCCACCGTCTCCGCGCGCCGCGAGGTGCCCGCCCACGTCCCCCGTCCGGAGTACGTCGACAAGCCGGCGCCGGCGCGCTTCACCGGCAGCGAGGTCAAGGACGCCGAGACCATCGCGAAGATGAGGGTCGCCGGGCGGCTGGCGGCGCAGGCCCGTGACCTGGTCGGCTCCCACGTCGAGCCTGGCGTGACCACCGACGAGCTGGACCGGATCGGCCACGAGTTCCTGTGCGACCACGGGGCCTACCCCTCGACCCTTGGTTACCGCGGCTTCCCCAAGTCGCTGTGCTCCAGCGTCAACGAGGTCGTCTGCCACGGCATCCCCGACAGTCGCCGGATCGAGGACGGCGACATCGTCAACATCGACATCACCGCCTTCCTCGACGGGGTCCACGGCGACACCAACGCCACCTTCCTGGCCGGTGACGTCGACGAGGAGTCACGGCTGCTCGTCGAGCGCACCCGCGAGGCGCTCGAGCGCGGCATCCGCGCAGTCAAGCCCGGACGACGGATCAACGTCATCGGCCGGGTGATCGAGTCCTACGCCAAGCGCTTCGGGTACGGCGTGGTCCGCGAGTTCACCGGCCACGGGATCGGGAGCGCGTTCCACAGCGGGCTGATCGTCCCGCACTACGACGATGCGATGTACGACGACGTGATCGAGGTCGGCATGACCTTCACCATCGAGCCGATGCTGAACCTCGGCACCCAGGAGTGGGAGATGTGGGACGACAACTGGACCGTGGTCACCAAGGACGGCCGGCGCAGCGCCCAGTTCGAGCACACGCTCCTGGTCAACCCCGACGGCGCCGAGGTGCTCACCCTGCCCTGAACCGTCCGAGTTTCCGGACGGTCGGACGACGCCGATCCGGACGAGGAGCCCGAATCCCGGTAGCCTTGGGGTGCGGATGGGCTGGCCGGGCGACCGCGTCGTACTCCTCACGGGGTGCGCCGAGGAAGGTCCGGGCTCCACAGGGCAAGGTGGTGGCTAACAGCCACCCGGGGAAACCCGCGGGACAGTGCCACAGAAAACAGACCGCCCCGCTTGCGGGGTAAGGGTGAAACGGTGGTGCAAGAGACCACCAGTGCGCCGGGCGACCGGCGTAGCTAGGTAAACCCCACCTGGAGCAAGGTCAAGAAGTCCGGTGCCTTCGGGCTCCGGGCGCGCGCACGTTGAGGGCGGCCCGCCCGAGTGCGTGGGTAGACCGCTGGAGGCGGCCGGCAACGGTCGTCGTAGATGGATGGTCGCCGCGACGCCCCCGGGCGTCGTACAGAACCCGGCCTACAGGCCAGCCCATCCGCCTCACCCACTCTGACCTGCCGGGGGACGAAGGTCGGCCCGGCGCGGTTACGAGGGCGGTTGCGTGCGCCGGGCCGACCCGTGAGCCGCTCTTCGACTGGGGGACGGGGTCTGGGTCGCGCCGACCCGGCTCAGATGGCCGACCGTACGCCGGTTTTCCGCCCATGTGAACGCCCGAGCTGGGGCCCCCGGAGCGAACAGGTGTGTCTTGGGCTGGCCAGCGGACACGCTGGCGCTTCGCTTGATGAGTCGGGTCGGCGGGCACCGAACGGGGGCGCGGAACCGCGCCGACCCCACCCCTGCCTTTACCTTAACCCCGATTCGGGGCCGTGAACCCCCACACCCCGCCGGTTTCCGGTATCCGATGGTCGTCCCGGTGCACGCCGCAAGTCGGTCACGGCGAGGCTCCCTCGGACGGGCCTTGGCTACCCGGACCTGGTGAAGGGGCGCCGGCGGCCGTCGTCGGCAGCGTGTGGAGGTGGGCTGCGGCCGATGCCGCCGCGTCCTGCATGGTGCCCTGCGCGGCGCGGAACCGTCGGATGGCGACGAGGGCAAGCAGGATGCCGAACGCGCTGAACACCGCCATCGCCCACGAGGCGGCGGCCAGCCCGGAGGCCAGGGCGTCAGCGGCGGACGCGCCGTCCCCACGCTGGTTGGCGTTCACGCTGCCGTAGATGGTCGCTGCCAGGGCGGTGGCGACCGCGGCCCCGACGTACCTCGCCATGTTGGAGACGCCTGACGCCTCGCCGACCTGCTCAGTCGGGACGGCGGCGGTCGCAGCCGAGGACGACGGGCCGTTGGACAGCCCCATGCCCACCGCGATCGCGACCAGCGGCAGCAGGAACGTGGCGTACACCCAGGACGCGTCGGCCAAGCCGATCGCGACAAACCCGGCAGTCGTGATCACGAAGCCAACGCCGATGACCTGCCGGCCACCGAACTTCTTCGCCAGCCTGGGCACCAGCGGCGCGACCAGCACCAGACCCACGGTGGCCGGCAGCGTCGCCAGACCGGCCTCGAGCGGGGAGAACCCCAGGCTGGCCGGGTCCTGGAAGTACAGGCTGAGCAGGTACATCAGGGCATTGATGGTGCCGGCGCCGATCAGGATCGCGATGGTGGCCCCGACCAGGATCCGGTTGCGGAGCAGGCCCAGGTCCAGCAGGGGCGCCTTGACCCGGCGCTCGACGGTCACGAACCCGAACCCGGCCACGATCGCGATGCCGAAGCACACGGATGGTCTCCACGGAGAACCAGCCCCAGTCGCCGCTCTTGCTGACGCCCAGGATCAGTGGCATCAGCGTCATCGCGATCAGGACGGTGCCGGCGTAGTCGATCGAGCGCGGTGCATCGGGATCGCGGGACTCCGAGACGGTCGCGAACGTCAGCACCATGCACAGCACGGCGACACCGGCGTCGATCCAGAACAGGCCCTGCCACCCGGTCGACATCGACCAGTACGCCCCCGAGCAGAGGTCCGGCCGCCGCCCCTACGGCGGCCGCGGCGCCCCAGAGCGAGACCGCGCGCAGGTTCGCGTCACCCGTCGTCGCCACCGACAGCAGGCTCAGCCCGCAGGCCAGGATCGTCGCCCCGGCTGGCGCCCTGGATGAGCCGCCCGGCGATGACCATCTCGCCGGACCCGGCGAGCGCGATCATCACGCACGACACCACGAACAGCAGCAGCCCGAGCTGGAAGATGCGCTTGCGGCCGAAGACGTCGCCCAACGAGCCGGCGGTGATGATCACCGCCGCGCCCACGAGCGAGTAGCCGGTCACCGCCCACTGGAGGGTCTCCAGCGACATCCCGGTGTCCTCGCTGATCGCCGGGAGCAGGATGCTCACCGCCGACGTGTTGGCGTTGACGACCAGGGTCGAGATGCAGGTCGCTGCCAACACCCCTCCGGTCCGCTGGGACGGCTGCACGGCGACGTCACTCACGGGGCAGACCGTAGGTCCGGCGGGGTCGCCTTTCCTTCACCCGTTCCGGGCGAGTGGCTGTACCGCCACCCGCGGCCGGTTACTCGTCGCCGCGACGCACTAGATCCGGGGCCGGTAGCGCTGGCGCACCACCCCGGAGTCATATCCCGTCACGTCGACGAGCGTCAGGCTCAGCGTCGTCCCTTCGAACGGCCGCGTTCCGCTACCACCGATCGCCGGGTGAATCCACAGGTTCAGCTCATCGACGACGCCGCCCTCGAGCAGGCCGCACGCGAGCTCGCCGCAGCCGGAGAGGAAGAGGTCACCGGCGATGTCCTCCTTGAGCCGGCGGATCCCGTCAACCGCGTCGCCCTCGATGACCTGCGAGTTCCAGTCGAGCCCTCCAGCGAGCGTGCGCGAGGCGATGTACTTCGGCATCGGGTTGAGGACGTCGGCCCAGGGACCTGACGCCGACGGCCAGTAGCCCAGGAAGCCCTCGTAGCACTTGCGTCCGGTCACGAACCCGGCTGAAGCAGACAGCTGCTCGACCCCCGCTGCGTCGTGGTCACCCTCGGCGACGAACCAGGCGCCGACGTCGCACAGTCCGTCGACGGTCATGCTGGTGTGGTTCACCAGTCTGCCCATGATGATCTCCTTCCGTTGCCCAGCGTTGCGACCCGGGAGACCACCGGGACTCATCGGCCATCGGCCCTCAGAGGCCGGCCACGCCGTCGTCGTACGACGTCCGGAAGGTGTGCCCACGCCACGCCTTGGCCGCGAGGTACCGCCCGTTGCCGGACGAGAGGTGCAGCCGGGTGGGCACCTGGCTGTCGACCCGGATGCCCGCGGACTGCAGCTGGGTCGCCTTGTCGGGGTTGTTGGTCAGCAGGTCGATGTGGTTGATCCCCAGCGCCAGCAGCATCTGGGCGGCGACGGTGTAGTCGCGCTCGTCCTTCTCGAAGCCGAGCGCCAGGTTCGCCTCGTAGGTGTCCAGCCCCGCGTCCTGCAGGGCGTAGGCGTCGAGCTTGTTGTAGAGGCCGATGCCTCGCCCCTCCTGCCGGAGGTACAGCAGGTAGCCCCCGGCGTCGGAGATGCGCTCGACCGCCTCCCGCAGCTGCGGACCGCAGTCGCAGCGCTGGCTGCCGAGGACGTCCCCGGTGAGGCACTCGCTGTGCACCCGAACGAGCGGGACGTCGCCCGCTTCGCTGAAGCCGTCCTCCGCTCGGTCCCCCAGTGCGATCGCCACGTGCTCGCGCCCGTCGCACAGGCCGTCGAAGCTGAGCACCTGGGCCTCGGTGAGGCTGCCGTCCTCGAGGCGCAGCGGGAGCGGGACCTGACCTCGGACGGTGGCGGGTGTGACGGGTGACAGCATGTGGTCGTCCCTCTCAGGTTGTCGCGGCGAACCGCGAGGACAAGGCGTAGCGCAGCAGGACCACGTCGCCGATCTGTCGGGTCTCCGCGAGGTTCGCGCGGCGACCGGGGTTCCAGGGGAAGGCGCCGTCACCGACGAACCGGTGGGCGCGTGAGTTCCCGACGAAGAACGGCGCGATCACCAGGTGCAGCTCGTCGGCGAGGTCGGCGGTCAGGAACTGGGTGTGGACGCGTCCGCCGCCCTCGACCATCAGCCGTCGGACGCCGCGGTCGAACAGGTCCTGCACCAACCGCGAGAGGTCCACCGGCTGGCCGCCGTCGACCACCGTCGCCACGGTGCCGAGCCGCCGGCGTGCGCCCGGGACGGCGCGGCTGGCGCAGTACACGAGCTTCTCGCTGTCCCCGGTCGCGAAGAAGCTGCTGCACGCGTCCAGGTCCGCCCGCTCGGTGATGGTGACCTTCATCGGGGTCTCGCCGAGTCCGCGCGCCCTGCGCTGCTGACGCAGCTCCCGGCTGCGGACGAGCAGGCGCGGGTTGTCGTTGCGCACGGTCGCGGCGCCGACCATGATCGCGTCGCACTCCGCTCGCACCGCATCGACCCGCTGGAGGTCGGCCTCGTTCGACAGGACCAGTCGCCCGTTGGCGGCATCGAGATAGCCGTCGAGCGACATGCCGCAGCTCAGGATCGTGTATGGCCGCTCACCCATGGGCCGCGCCTCCCTCGACGAGACGATGCTGCCCCGGGTGCGTGTCCACCGGGCGGGCTCGGCCACGGCGAGCCGACGCCACCACCATGACGGCCGCACCGGGAAGGTTCGCGACGAGCACGATGGCGGCGAACGCCACGGCGGTGGCCACACCCTGCTCGGCACCGAGTCCGGCGGCGCCGAAGCTCCATGCGGCCATGCCCTCCCGCGGTCCCCAGCCGGCAAGGCTCAGTGGCAACCCCGCGGCGAGGAAGACGAGCAGCACCACGGGGAGCATGGTCACGGCAGAGGCCGTGACGCCGACAGCGCGGGCCGCGAGGAGGTACGTCGAGAGGTAGAACCCCACGGCCACCGTCGAGGCGAGCACCACGCCCGGCCACGCGTGCCGGACCATGAAGAGCCTCCACACGTCGTCCCGGATTGCAAACAGCATCCGCCCCACCAGTGAGGGGGGTTCGGGAGACGGCACGTGCCGGACAACCAGGACGCCGCCGAGAAACACCAGGATCAGCACTCCGACCACCGCCGGCATGACCGAACGCACCGGGGACGGGACGAGCAGGAGGACCACGATCACGATCGCTGCCTGTACGACCTGCCCGGCGAGGCGTTCCCAGGCGACGGCGCGCATGCCCCGCCCCGCATCGCCGGCGTGCCGGCCGTGGTGGACACCACGGTGCACGTCCCCCAGCACCCCTCCAGGCAACGTGCAGTTGAGGAACTGGGCGCGGTAGCAGGAGGCCACCGCCGGGCTCAGGTCGACCTTGACGCCGAGCTCCCTCGAGATGATGTGCCAGCGCCACGCGCACGCGACGGTCGACGGAACGGCGAGAGCCGTGCCCAGCGCAAGCGTCCACGGGTCGAGCGAGGTCAGACCGGTGACGACCGGATCGATCCCGGTCTGCCAGAGCACCGCGCCGAGGATCGCGGCGCCGGCGACGACGCCCAGAAGCCCCCACGGCGGCCGCGCTCATTCGCGCCACCTCCACGAGGACGCCGGCCACCCGGTCTGCGGTCTCCGACCACCCGCGCAGCTCGGCTCGACGGCGGTCTGCCGCATCGCGGAGCCCCCGGCGCAGGCCCGGGTCGCACAACCATTGCCTCAACGAGTCCGCCAGCGCGGCGACGTCAGCCGGGCGGCAGGAGCAGCCCGGGCCGCCGACCGTCGGGAGTCGCGCCGAGCGCCTCGGGGAGCCCGCCCACGCGGGGGGCCAGCACCGGCAGCGCCCGCGCCAACGCCTCGGTCACGACCATCCCGTAGGTCTCGGCGCGGCTGGCGAGCACGAGCACGTCGGCGTCGGCGTACGACGCTTCGAGCTCGCGTCCCGTGCGGGGCCCGGCCAGCACCAGCCGGTCGTCGAGGCCGGCGGAGCGGATGTCCCGGCAGAGGTCGTCGACGAACTCCGGCGCCTTCGTCAGGGCCCCGACGCAGACGCATCGCCAGTCCAGGTCGGCGATCCGGGTCAGGGCGGCCAGGAGCACGTCGTGCCCCTTCCCGGGTGTCACCGCCCCGACGCAGAGCAGGTGCCGGCCGCTGTCGCTGCCCTCCGCGCGTGCGGCGGGGTCGACGCCGGGGTGGGCGACGTGGACCCGCGCCGGGTCGAGGCCGTAGGCCTCGAGCAGCCGCGTGCGGGACCAGTCGCTCGTGGTGACCACGGCTGCGGCCGCACACAGGACGGCACCCTCCTGCTCGAGCGAGCCGTCGTCGGCGTCCCGGCAGCCGATCGGCATGTGCATCAGCACCACCAGCCGCAGCCGCCGTGAGGCAGGCACGATCACCTCCGGCACGGCCGAGGCAACCAGGCCGTCGACCAGCACCACGGAGCCGTCGGGGATCGCATCCGAGCGCCTCCTCCAGCGCCCGGCGGGCCGCCTCCTCCGCCCAGGGCCAGTCACCGGCCACACCTCGCACGCACACCGACCAACCGTCGGCCGCCAGGTGGTCACACAGCCGCCGGTCGTAGGTGTTGCCGCCACTCGGCCGCGCGGGGTCCTCGATCCCGTCCGGGACCACCACGTGCACGGTGCGTCCCGGGTTCACGTCGCCCGCTCGTAGCTCGCCCACGCCACGTGGGACTCGTGCAGCGTCACGAGGATGCCGCTCACGCGTTCGGACGGGTCCGAGAGCACCGGCGCGCACCTGCTCCGCGAGCCGGTCGGCCACGTGTTTCGCGAGCACCTCGGTGGTGGAGTTGGTGCCCTTGAACGCCGTCTCGTCGTCGAGGTTGCGGTAGCTCAGGTCGGCCACGACGCGGTGCAGCTCCTCGGTGGCCCGACCGATGTCGACCAGGATGCCGTCGTCGTCCAGGGAGTCGCCGCGGAAGGTCGCGTCCACGACGTACGTCGCGCCGTGCAGCCGCTGGGCCGGTCCGAAGACCTCACCCTGGAGGCTGTGCGCGACCAGCATGTGGTCCCGGACGGTCACGCTGAACACGGCGTCCCCCGCCCGTCGTAGGTCAGCGCGTGGCAGAGCGCCGGCAGCTCGCCCGTCGGCGAGCCTGGGCATCACGTCGGGAAGATCCTCGAAGCGGCGACTCGCCCGTCAGCAGCACGTCGAAGGCCGGGTCGCGCAGCAGGTCGAGGGCCAGAGCGAGCCGGTCCGCCGTGGTGCGGCGGTCCCTGCGCGCCGGGGACACCGTGCCGACCTGGCTGGCCCGGACCGTGAGGCGGCCCGAGTGGAACGCCCCGCCGAGGGACAGGCTGGTCACGTCGTCGCCGTACCAGCTCAGCTCGGTGACCGTGCCCTCCGGTGCGAGCAGCTCGAGCGAGAGCTGGAGACCTGCGGAGGTGGCGCTGGTGTGCACGACCAGGTCCTGCCCATCGGGCGCCTGGTCGGCAAGGGCGAAGTCCACGTCCAATGATGACGCGACGTCGGCGCGTTGCGGGTCGATATCGACCAACGTGACGGAGACGCCGGGGAAGCGGGCCAGCAGCCGGGCCACGCAGCAGCCCAGCGTCCCGGCACCGACGACCGCCACCCGGTCCCCGATCAGCGGCGCGGCGTCCCACAGCGCGTTGACGGCCGTCTCGACGATGCCGGTGAGCACGGCCCGCGCCACCGGCACCTCCTCGGGTACGACGGTCACGGCGGAGGCGGGCACGACGTACGCCGTCTGGTGGGGGTGCAGGCAGAACACGGTGCGACCCCGCAAGGCAGCGGGGCCGTCCTCCACGACGCCCACGTTGAGATAGCCGTACTTGACCGGCCCGGGGAAGACACCGTCCTGGAAGGGCGCCCGCATCGCGTCGTACTGGCTGGGCGGGACCCGCCCGTCGAAGACCAGGGCCTCGGTGCCCCTGCTCACCGCCGACCGCAGGGTCCGGACCACGACCTCGTCGGGCCCGGGGGCCGCGAGCGCCACCGGACGGATCTCGCCGGCGCCGGGCTCGCGCAGCCAGAACGCCAGGGCCTCCCTCTCCATGCCCACCTCACCCGGCTCCGGGTGAACCGGAGCCGCGACTTGCTCGTTCCAGACGTGTAGCCCCCTATTGGACTATGAACGGAGGACGCGTGCGCCCGGTTCAACGCTTTCCTTTACCCGGATGGCTTGGATCGAGGTGGCGGAGCGTCGCCGCGGGGGTCCTCACCGTGCTCGCTGCGCTGCTGGTGCTGCTCGCGCTGAACATCCCGATCCAGGTCATTCCGGAGGAGGTCGACCGCGACACGTTCGTGCCACTCCCCCTCAATTCGTTCGTGCGACTGCCTCTCGAGGCGCTGGTGTTCTTCGTCGTCGTCCTGGCGCTGCCGGCGAGGCTCGGCCGGGTCCGGACCGCGTTGGCGATCGTCGCCGGGATCGTGCTCGGCCTCTCGTCGATCTCCAAGATCCTCGACATCGGCTTCGGCCAGGCGCTGAACCGACCCTTCGACCCGCTGATCGACTGGACGTACGCGGGCTCGCTCGTCGAGCTCCTGCGTGACTCGTTCGGCGACGGGCCCGGCACCGTGCTCCTCGTGCTGGGTGCGCTGCTCGCCGTCGCGCTGCTCGTCTTGTTGCCCCTCGCCTTGCTTCGGCTCACCCGCCTCGCCGTACGGCATCGTCGGCGGGCCTGGCAGACGCTGGCCGCGCTCGTCTCGCTCTGGCTGGTCCTGGCCCTGCTGGACGTGCGAGGTGACACGCGAGAGCTGGCCTCCAGCGACACCGCTCGGTACGTCTACGGCCAGGTCAGCCGGATCCCCTCCGAGCTGCGCGACCAGCGACGCTTCGCGGAGGCGGCGGAGAACGACCCGCTCCGGGACGTTCCTCCGCACCAGCTGCTGACCGGGCTGCGCGGCAAGGACGTCCTGTTCGTGTTCGTCGAGAGCTACGGCCGGGTCGCGGTCGAGGGGGCCTCCTTCTCGCCGGGCGTCAACGCGGTGCTCGCCTCGGGGAACCGGGAGCTGGAGAAGGCGGGCTTCTCCAGCCGGAGCGCCTACCTCACCTCCTCCACGTTCGGCGCGCTCAGCTGGCTGGCACACGCGACGCTCCAGTCGGGCCTGTGGGTCGACAGCCAGCAGCGGTACGACCTGCTGGTGACCGGCTCCCGGCTGACGCTGAGCCAGGCCTTCGGCCGGGCGGGGTGGCGCACGGTGGGCGTCGTACCGGCCAACACGCGGGACTGGCCGCAGGGTGAGTTCTACGACTACGACCAGATCTACGACTCGCGGAACATCGGCTACGAGGGCCCGCGGTTCGGCTATCCCACGATGCCCGACCAGTTCACGCTCGACGCGTTCCAGCGCCTCGAGCTCGCCAAGGAGCAGCGTCGACCGGTGATGGCCGAGATCGACCTGATCACCAGCCACGCACCCTGGTCGCGGATCCCGCGGATGATCGACCAGTCAGCGGTCGGGGACGGCTCGGTCTTCGACGGCATGCCCGAGGAGCTGCCTTCGGCGGGCGACATCTGGCCCGACCCCACGCGGATCCGGGCGGCCTACGGCCAGTCGATCGAGTACTCCCTCGAGGCGCTGTTCACGTTCATGACGACGTACGGCGACGACGACCTGGTCGTCGTCATGCTCGGCGACCACCAGCCGGCGACCATCGTGTCGGGCGAGGACGCCGGACGCGACGTGCCGATCTCCGTCATCTCGCGCGACCCCGACGTCCTCGACGCGATCTCCGGCTGGGGATGGGACGAGGGGCTTCGCCCGGAGCCCGACGCACCCGTCTGGAGGATGGACGCCTTCCGCGACCGTTTCCTCGCGGCGTACGGCTCGAGCGAGGAGACTGGATCCGACGCGGCCAGCGGCCGTTGAACCCGCGCGGCTCTCGGCTCGTATCCCGAGGAGGAGGGTGGAGATGCCTGACGACGAGGTCGCGCTCATGCAGCAGCTGCACGACGAGCACGCGGTCGCCCTGTGGCGCTTCTGCCTTCGCCTGGTGGGCAACGACCAAGCGCGGGCCGAGGACGTCGTCCAGGAGACGATGCTGCGTGCCTGGCGGCACCGCGCCGTCCTCGAGAGCTCGCCGCCGGCGCTGCGTGCCTGGTTGTACACCGTCGCCCGCAACATCGTGACCGACGAGTGGCGCCGACAGCGCACCCACCGCGAGACACCCGTCGCCGAGGCCCCGGAGCGCGGCACCGGCGACGACGCGGTCGACCAGATGCTGCTCTCCTGGGTCGTCGCCGAGGCGATCACCCGGCTCTCGGCCGACCACCGGGCCGTGCTCCTCGAGTGCTACTACCGGGGGCGACCGGTGGCCGAGGCCGCCCGGCGCCTCGGGGTGCCGGAGGGCACGGTCAAGTCGCGCACCCACTACGCGTTGCGGGCGCTGAAGCTGGCGCTGGAGGAGATGGGGGTGACGGCATGAACGCCCCATGACCTGCCCGTTCGCCCACGACGCCGCCGCCTACGTCCTCGGCGCCCTGTCCCCGGCCGAGCGGCTCGAGTTCGAGCGGCACCTGGGCGGGTGCGACGACTGCACCCGCGCCATCCGCGAGCTCGCCGGCCTCCCCGGCCTGCTCGGCCGGGTCGAGCCGAGCGTGCTGGAGCACCCGGTCGTGGACGAGCCGGTGCCGGACACGCTCCTGCCCACCCTGTCGCGCCAGGTGCGAGGCGCCCGACGTCGACGGACCCTGATCGCCGCGGGGGTGGCCGCTGCCGCGGTGGCGGTGCTGGTGCCGGTGGCCGTGTCGCAGGTCGGAGCCGATGACGGGTCGCGACCGGACGCCCCGGCGCCAGCACCGAGCCCTCCACCGTCGCGGCCGAGACCATGCACCCGGTCGGCGACGTTCCCGTGAAGGCCAGCGTGACCCTGGAGTAGGTCACCTGGGGCACCCGGCTGGGCCTCACGTGCACCTACGACCGGAACTCGGTGGAGTACCAGCTGCCGCCGTCGATGGACTACACGCTGTGCGTGCGCACCCGCGACGGGCGCCCCGAGAAGGTCGGCAGCTGGAGGTCGGTCAGCGGCAGGAGATGCAGATCTCGGGCGCGACCGCCGCGAGGCGCGAGGACATCTCGTGGGTCGAGGTGCGAGCGCCCGACGGTCGGGTGGTGCTGAAGCTCCCCGGCTGACCGATCTTCTCGGCGACGACCGCGAACTTGCGCACCCGCCCGTCCCGCAACCAGTCGCTCCAGAGCCGATGGGCGGCCAGCAGCTCGTCGAGGGCGCGGTCTCCGACCTCGGCCGCGATCGCAGACCGGTCGGCGGCGAACGCGTCGATCAGGGCGTCGGCCATCTCGCGGTGGGCTCCGCTGCACTCCTCCACCCAGCCGACCCGCAGCCCGACCTGCTCCAGGCAGGAGACGCAGGTCCGGCAGCGGGAGCAGCCACACGGTGTCGGCGTCGGGCATCACCTGCCGCTCCGCCTCCGTCAGCGGCTGGCCCTCCTCGACGGTGAACGCGAACCGCCCGCCCACCGGCAGCGCCGACGAGATCTCGCGCAGCAGCGTCTCCTTGTCGGCGAAGGCGAGCATCGTCTCCAGCAGCAGCACCACGTCGAACGGCCCGGGCGGCACCGGCGGGACCCGGCCGACCTCGAAGCGACACGGAAGGCCGGCGGCGCGCTCTCGCGCGATGGCGATCGCGCTGGCGCTCGAGTCCACGCCGAGGTAGCTGCACCCGAGCTCCGCGGTGACGAAGCGGCCGGGCCCGGCCACGCCGCAGCACAGGTCCAGCACCGAGACCCCCGGCCCGATCCCGGCCCGCACGGCCAGCGCGCGGATCTCCCCGGCCCGCATGAAGCTCTCCTGCTCGACGAACTCACCCGGGGGGTACGCCGACCGGCGCGCCCGGCCCAGCGCCCGGTCGAAGGAGACGCGCTCGTCCTGCTTCATGGCCGCGGCAGTGGAAGCGTCCGGCCGGGCCGGTGAGCCGTTCGCGCCCCGGGGACCGGTGATGCCACAGCCACAGCACATCCCGCCCGAACGACTCGGTCAGCAGCGCCAGCGCGACCACCAGTGCGGCGTCGTCAGCCACAGCGGCGCGACGGCAGCAGCGGCCACGGTCAGGACGATGCCCTGGGTGGCGGTCACCACCTTGCGCCAGTAGCGCGGCGGAAGCTGCCCGCGCATCCAGGGCAGCACCCAGCCGGCCGCGGCGAACGCGTAGCGGGCCACGCCGATCGCCAGCACCCAGCCATGGACCGCTCCGCGACGTAGACGCTGAGGACCAGGATCAGGAACGCGTCGACCTCGCCGTCGAACCGGGCACCGAACGTCGACGACCGTCCGGGTGCGCCTCGCAACCCAGCCGTCGACCGCGTCCGAGACGAGGGCGACGACCGCGAGCGCGACGAGGGCGGCGACGGCCGCGGTCGTGGAAGAACGAGTCCGCGACCAGCGCCGCAAGTGCGCAGGTGAGCACGGCACGGGAGAGCGTCACCAGGTCGGCCGGTCCCAGCGCACCGGCGCCACCCCGCGCCACCGCCACGCAGGTGACCACGCCGCACGCCAGCCCGACGCCCCAGCCGACGGAGCCGAGGCCGACCGTGGTCGCGAGGGCGGCGAGCAGCGCGACGAGCACGGCCGACCCGACCACCAGGCCCCTCCGAACCGTGACCACCGCGCCTCCGACATCTCCGCGTACACGCCTTCTACGAGTGTTGCCGATCTTCGGTTCATCGGCAGGTGGGACGGCCTTGCCGGCGCGTATTCTGGCAGCATCGACCGGCATGACGACCGAACCGGTCCGCGCCAGCGCTGGTTGGTTGGCGCTGCGGGAGCCGGCCGACGCGGCAGCGCGGGCGACCGAGCTCGTCGAGGAGCTCCGCCCCCACCTCGCGCACGACCGCGTCACGTAGGTGCACGACCTCGGCTGCGGCACCGGGTCGATGGCCCGCTGGCTCGCTCCGCGGTTGCCCGGACCCCAGCACTGGGTGTTGTACGACCGGGATGCCGAGCTCCTCCCCCTCGCCGCCGCGGACGCCCCGCGCGAGGCCTCCGACGGCGCCCCGGTGAGCGTCGAGACCGAGCAGCGCGACATCACCCGCCTGGACCCGGGAGCGCTGGCGGGCGCCTCGCTCGTCACCGCGTCCGCACTGCTCGACATGATGACCGCGGAGGAGCTCCGGCGCCTGGTGGCCACCTGTGCGGAGCCGGGCTGCCCCGTGCTGATCACCCTCACCGTCACCGGCCGCGTCGACCTCACGCCGGCCGATCCCTCGGACCAGCTGTTCGCAGAGGCGTTCAACGAACACCAACGGCGGGCCTCGCCGGCCGGGAGGCGCCTCGGCCCCGACGCGCTCGATGCGGCCGTGGACGGCTTCACCCGGCTGGGGCTCGAGGTCGTGGTGCGACCGAGCCCGTGGCGCCTCGGACCCGACGAGAGCGCGCTGACGACGGAGTGGTTCGACGGCTGGGTGGGCCCCGCGTGCGAGCAACGACCCGAGCTGGAGGACCTGCGCCCCTCCTACGCCCGGCGCCGCCTGGCCGAGCTGGCCGACGGTCGGCTGTCGGTCACCGTGCACCACCAGGACCTGTTGGCGCGGCCGACCTGACGGGCGAGATCACTCCAGCTCGAACTCCACCGCTGCGCGACTGCACGTCGGCCTCAGCCAGCCGCACCTTCACGGCCCGTCCCAGCGGCAGGTCGGAGGAGCCGACCACCCCGGCCTCGACGGCCGGATCCGGGACGGTGAGCTCGCCCGCGTCGGATCGTCCTCCTCCACCTCGACGACGACGGCGTCGAACGTGTCGCCGACCCGGTTGGCGAGAACGCCCGCCTCGACGAGGTCCAGGATCGAGCGTTCGTAGCGGTTGGCCCGCTGGCCCGAGGCCTGGAGGGTCGCGGGCAGCTCGTGGAGCTTCTCGGTCACCCAGTCCGGCACCTCGGACCCCGCGCACAGGGCCAGGCAGATCTCGCCGGCGTAGCGGTCGCCGAGCCGGCGCAGGGGCGCGGTCACGTGGGCGTACTCGGAGGCGAGTGCGGAGTGCTGCGGCTCGGCGGGCACCTCGCCGTCGAAGCCGACGTACCCGCTGCCGCGGAGCAGGCGCGTGCAGGCGGCGACCATCGCGGCGTGGGCGGGCCGGGTCGGGTCGAGCGACCGGATGAAGTCGGGGTACAGCTGCTCGGCGGGCCAGTCGATGCCCAGTGCCTTGGCGGTGCGGTGGAGGCGTCGTACGTCGCGAGGGTCCGGCTCGGGCAGGGTGCGCAGCAGCCCGACCCGGGCGTAGACCATGAGCGAGGCGGCGGCGAAGCCGGTCAGCAGCGAGATCTGCGCGTTCCACTGCTCGACGGGGAGGAGCGCGCGGAACGCCAGGCTCCAGCGATCGCCCTCGATCACGACCTCCTGCTCGGGCAGGGGCAGGGAGACCCCGCCGCGAGCGGCCTCGCGGTGGAGGCGGAGCTCGCCGACCTCCTTCAGCAGGACCAGGGTCTCCTCGGCGTTGCCGTCGTCGATCGACTTCTGGGCCCGGCGTAGTCGAGCCTGGCCGTCGACCTCACCCGGGCGCGCTCGACGGTGACGTCGGTGCCCTCACCGACCTCGTCGACCTTGATCGTCCACAGCAGCGCGGGCCGCACCTGGTCGGGCAGCAGGGACCCGGCGTCCTCCGAGATCACCTTCGGGTGCAGCGGCACCTTGGAGTCGGCGCCGTAGAGGGTCTCGCCACGCCGGTTGGCCTCGACGTCGATCGGGTCGCCGGGAGTGACGAAGGCGGCGAGGTCGGCGATCGCGTAGTGGACGACGTAGCCATCCCCGTCGCGCTCGATGTGCAGGGCCTGGTCGAGGTCCATCGAGGAAGCCGGGTCGATGGTGACGAACGGCAGGTCGGTGCGGTCGAGGTCCGGCAGCCGGGGGTCCGCCGCGGCCTTCGCCGCAGCCTCCTCCACCTCGGGCGGGAAGTCCGGAGTCACCTCCATCTCCGCCTGGATCGCTGCCACGCCGTTTCGCAGTGTCGCCGCGGCGACGCCCTCGTCGGCCTTCCGGACCCTGACCACACGCTCGGTCGACATGCGATTCACCCTAGCCTTGCCCCGTGCTGATCCTGCTTCCGCCGAGCGAGGGCAAGGCGGCCCCGCGTCGGGGCAAGCCGCTGCACCTCGACGCCCTCGCCTTCCCCGGGCTCGGCCCGACCCGCGAGCGGGTCCTCGCGGCGCTGGTCGACCTGTGCTCGGGGGACCACGACCCCGCGCTCCCGGTGCAGAACGAGGTGCTCGCCGACCTCGCGGCCCAGACCCTGGGGATCGGGCACACCCAGCGGGACCTGCTCGACCTCAACAGCCGGCTCGCCAGCTCTCCCACCGCCCGGGCCGACCGGGTCTACACCGGCGTGCTGTACGACGCCCTCGACGCCGCCTCGCTCTCGCCCGCGGCCAAGCGACGGGCCGGCACCCGGCTCGCGGTCACGTCCGCGCTCTTCGGGCTCGTCCGGCCCGGCGACCGGATCCCGGCCTACCGGCTCTCCGGTGACACCACCCTGCCCGGCCTCGGGCCGGTCGCCGCGGCGTGGCGCCCGTCCTGGGTCCGGCCGTCGAGGACGCGGTCGGCGACGGGCTGCTGGTCGACCTCCGGTCGACGACGTACGCCGCGTTCTGGCGGCCGCCGGCCTCCCTCGGGCCGCGGGTCGCGACGGTCCGGGTGCTGCACGAGACCGGCGGCGGGCGGCAGGTGGTCAGCCACTTCAACAAGGCCACCAAGGGCCGGATCGTCCGCGCGGTGCTCGAGGACGGCGCCAACCCCCGCACCCCCGCCGCCCTGGCCGACCTGCTGCGCGACCTCGGCTGGAAGGTCGAGGAGGCCGAGCCCGGCCGCGGGGGTACCCGGCTCGACGTGGTCGTCGACGAGGTCTGAGGGCGCGACCTACCAGCGGGTGCCGGCCGCGAACACGTCGTTGCCGGGCGGCAGGGCGTTGTACATCCGCAGCGACGCCCGCGGTTCGTCGCCGTCGCTGCCGCCGGTGAAGAACGACAGCACCGTGACCGAGCCCGGGCTCAGCTCCATCCGGAACACCGACGTCAGCGGGGCGTCGACCGCGTGGGCGACGAGGGTCTTGATCGGGGTGACGTGGCTGACCACCACCACCGTCCGGCCGGCGTGCGTCGTCCAGGAGGCGCTGCAAGCCCGGCCAGCACCCGCTCCTCGACCGAGCGGAAGGACTCCCCCGGCCGCCCGGGGCGGTGTCGAGGGAGCCCAGCCAGGCGTCGAGGTCGGCCTGGTGCTTCTCGGCGACCTCGACGAAGGTCAGCCCGTCCCAGGCCCCGAACTCCATCTCGGCGATGCCCGGCTCCTCCTCGAGCGGGTGACCCAGCGCCTCGGCGAGGATCTCCGCGGACTCCCGGGTGCGGCGTACCGGTGAGGTGACCACCGCGTCCACGCGGTCCGCCAGCGGCGAGAGCCACGAGGCGACCGACCGGATCTGATCACGTCCCTCGTCGCTGAGCCCGGGGTTGGCGCTCGCGAGGCCGCCGGAGAACCGCTTCTCGGTGGTGTGGGCGGTGACGCCGTGCCGGACCAGGACCAGCGTCGTCGGGGGCCCCGACGACGGAGACCAGCCGCGGGCTGCGAGGCTCGCCCTGGGCCTGCTCCGAGGGGCTCTCGATCTCCTCGATCAGGGACTCGGCCTCGCCTCCGGCCCGGGGACGGTCACGCCGGCCCGCTTGCCGTCGAGGGCCTCGTTGGCGAGGCGGTCGGCGTGCGTGTTCTGCTCCCGCGGCATCCAGGTGTACGTCGTCCCGGGCGGCGCCAGGCGATTGGCCTCCAGCGCGAGCGGCTTCATGCTGGCGTGCTTGATCTTCCAGCGACCCGACATCTGCTCGACCACGAGCTTGGAGTCCATCCGGACCTCGATGTCGGCCCCGGGCGCGAACTCCTCGGCCAGCCTGAGCCCGGCGATCAGGCCGGAGTACTCCGCGACGTTGTTGGAGGCGATCCCGATCGTCGCGGCGTCCTCGGCGATGACCTCGCCGGTCTCGGCGTCCTTGAGCACGGCGCCGTAGGCCGCGGGACCGGGGTTGCCGCGGGAGCCGCCGTCGGCCTCGATGACGACGCGCTTGTGGTCGGCCACTCAGAGGCCGCTCTCGAAGGTGCGGACCAGGATCCGCTGGCACTCCTCGCACCGGATGACCTCGTCGCTGGGCGCCTTGCGGATGACCGCCAGCTCGGCGTTGTCGAGGGAGAGCCGGCAGCCGCCGCACTCCCGGGCGCGCAGCGCGGCCGCGCCGACCCCACCCTTGTGCTGGCGGAGCCGGTCGTAGAGGGCCATCAGGTCGGCCGGCATGCCGGCCGCCGCAGGCTCCCGCTCGGCCTGGACCCTGGCCAGCTCGGTCCTCGATCTCCAGGACCTGCCGGTCGCGGGCCTCGCCGAGCGCCACCAGCCGCTCGTCGGCCGCGCGGAGCTGCTCGAGCAGGGAGTCGAGTGCCTTCTGGGCCTCCTCCAGCCGCTCCATCACCTCGAGCTCCTCGTCCTCCAGCGCGGTGATCCGGCGCTCGAGGGACTCCAGCTCGTGCTGCATCCGCTCGAGGTCCTTGGGGTTGTTGACCAGCCCCTGGTCCATCCGGTCGCGGTCGCGCGCGCGCCGGGCCTTGACCTGCTCGACGTCGCTGTCGACCTTCTTCTGCTCGGCGGTGAGGTCGTCGACGACGATCCGGGCGTCGCGGCTCCGGCCCTCGAGCGTCGGCCCGGGTCGGGCCCAGCTCGCGATCTCGGCGAGCTCCGGCAGGTGCGCCAGCTGGTGGCGCAGCTGGTCGGTTCGGGAGTCGAGCTCCTGGACGTCGAGCAGCTTGAGCTGGGCGAACGGGTCGGCTTTCAGGGTCGGCTCCTCTCAGATGCGGAAGTTCCAGGGGTCGGTGCGGATCGTGCTCACCCGGGTCTCCACCGTATCGCCCAGCGCGTCCACCAGCTCGCCCGCAGCACCGGCAGCCAGGTCCACTCCGCCGCCCAGTGGGCGACGTCGACCAGGGCCGGCCCGTCGTGCTCCCGGAACTCGGACGCGGGGTGGTGGCGCAGGTCGCTGGTGACGTAGACGTCGGCGTCGGTTCCGCGCACGGTGTCGAGCAGGAAGTCGCCCGCTCCCCCGCACAGCGCGACCCGGCGTACGACGTGGTCCGGGTCGCCGGCGACGCGCACCCCGTGGGCGGTCGCGGGCAGGGCGGCGGCCACGGCCTCGGCGAAGTGCTGGAGCGTCATCGTCGCGACGACGCCGATCCGGCCGATGCCGGCCTCGGCGACGCCGGGGTCGGCCGAGCTCGAGGACGTCGTAGGCCGGCTCCTCGTAGGGATGGGCGGCCAGCATCGCGGTCACGACGGCGGTACGACGGCTGCGCGGCAGCACCGACTCGATCCGCACCTCGTCGACCACCTCGACGCTGCCGACCTACGCCGATGGTCGGGTTGGCGCCCTCGAGCGGGCGGAACCGGCCCTCCCCGGCCGTGGAGAACGTGCCGTGGTCGTAGTCGCCGATCCGACCGGCGCCGGCCCCGGCGATGGCGTCGCGGACGTGGTCCGCCTTCTCCGCCGGCACGAACACGACCAGCTTGTCCATGCCGGGCCGGGCGCCGGTGAGCGGCGCCAGGTCGGTGAGGCCGAGCGCGGTCGCCATCGCCTCGGAGACCCCGCCGGCGGCCGGTCGGCGTTGGTGTGGGCGGTCAGCAGCGCGCAGCCGGCCCCGGCGAGGGTGTGAGGGTCCGGCCCTTCGGCGTGGTGGCGGCGACGCCGTGCACCGCCTTCAGGAACAGCGGGTGGTGGACCACCAGCAGGTCGGCGCCCCACTCGGCCGCCTCCTCGGCCACCGCGGGCGCCGGGTCGACGGCGAGCAGCACCTTCCCGACGTCGGCCGCCGGGTCGCCGTACACCAGGCCGACCGCGTCCCAGGAGTCGGCCGTGTCGGGCGGGTACCACCCGTGGACCAGGTCGACGACCTCGCGCAGCGTCGGCATGGCCGAGAGGCTATCCGACGCCGCGACGGGCTCAGTTGACCTGGCGCTCGCGGCCCTCCCAGTACGGCTCGCGCAGCTTGAACTTCTGCAGCTTGCCGGTCGCGGTCCGGGCCAGCTCGTCGCGGAACTCGACCGACGTCGGCGCCTTGAAGCCGGCGGCCTTGTCCTTGCACCAGCGCGATCAGCTCCTCCTCGGTGGCCGACTCGCCCTCGGCGAGCACGACGAGCGCCTTGATCGTCTCGCCCCACTTCTCGCTCGGGGACGCCGATCACCGCCACCTCGGCGACGGCCGGGTGGGAGAAGAGCACGTCCTCGACCTCGATCGACGAGACGTTCTCGCCGCCGGTGATGATCACGTCCTTCTTGCGGTCGCTGATCGTGAGGTAGCCGTCGTCGCCGATCACGCCGCCGTCGCCGGTGTGGAACCAGCCGTCCGGCGAGCGCCTTCTCGGACTCCTCCGGCTGCTCCCAGTAGCCCTCGAGCACGACGTTGGAGCGGGCCAGCACCTCGCCCTCCTCGTCGACCTCAGAGCCGACGCCGAGCGCCGGCGCACCGGCGCGGACCAGCTTCTCGGCGCGCTCCTGCGGCCGACAGGTCGTCCCACTCGGCGCGGGTGCGGTTGATGGTCAGCAGCGGCGAGGTCTCGGTGAGGCCGTAGATCTGGATGAACTCCCAGCCGAGCTCCTCCTCGACCCGGGCCGACCGTCTTGGTCGGCGGCGGGGCGCCGGCCACGATGATCCGGACCCGGCCGCGGCCGGGGATCTCGCCCTCCCAGTCCTGCGCGGCCTCGAGCACGGCGGCGACGACGGCCGGCGCCGCGCACATCACGGTGACGCCGTACTTCTCGACCCGGCGCAGGATCTCGGCGCCGTCGACCTTGCGGAGCACGACCTGCGGCACGCCCAGGCCGGTCATCGCGAACGGCATCCCCCAGCCGTTGGCGTGGAACATCGGCAGCGTGTGCAGGTAGACGTCGCGGTCGCTGACGCCGGTGTGCAGCGCCGAAGGTCACCGCGTTGACCCAGATGTTGCGGTGGGTGATCTGCACGCCCTTGGGCCGGGCGGTCGTGCCGGAGGTGTAGTTGATGCACGCGGTGGCGTTCTCGTCCGGCTCCCAGTGCTTCGGCTCGGCGCCCTCGGGCGCGAACAGGTCGTCGTCGTCGCCGAGGACGAACCGTGCTCCGCCTTGACGGCCGCCAGCGCCTCGTCGAGCTCGGGGTCGACGTAGCAGCACCCTGGCCCCGGAGTGCTCGACGATGTAGGCCACCTCGTCGGGCCGGAGCCGGAAGTTGACCGGCACCAGCACCCGGCCGGACCCGGCGACCCCGAAGAACGACGTGAGCAGCCGGGCGCTGTTGTGGGTGACGACCGCGACCCGCTCGCCGACGCCGATGCCGAGCTCGTCGAGCTTCGCGGCCTGCCGCGGGCCAGCGCGCCGACCTCGGCGTACGTCAGCTCGCCCAGCGACGGGGCCGGCTGGTCGGGCTCGTCGACGACGCCGGTGCGCTCGCCGTAGACCGCGACGGCGCGGTCGATGAAGTCGGAGACGCTGAACGGAACGATCATGCGTGCCTCCTCGTGACTCGCTCGCCACTGTAGTAACGCCACGACGCCTGATGAGAGACCTCTCATCAAACTCTCACCGCATTCCCACCCTAGGAGGATCATGGGGGCATGGGTATCGCGTGGAAGGTCCTGGTCGGCCTCGTCCTGCTGCTCCCGATGACGGCGTACGTCGTCGGGTCGCTCGTCGCGGCCGCCGACGAGCCTCCGCAGCACCAGCCGATCATCGTCGAGGAGCGGACGCAGTCCCCGGACAAGCCGGGCAATGTCCCCGTCGGACAAGCCCACGAAGAAGCCGAGCGACGACAAGACCGACCGTGGGGACGACCACGGCGACAGCGGCGGTGGTGGAGATGACGACGACCCCGAGGTCATCACGCCCTCGCCGAACGACTTTCGACGACGACGATGACGACGACGACGACAACAGCGGTCCCGGCGGTGGCGGCGACGACGGCGACGACGACAACAGCGGCAAGGGGAGCGGCGACGACTGAGCCCACGACCGACCAGGACGCCCGACCCCGCCGGTCGGGCGTCTCTGTGCGTACCCGGATCACGGTCGTCGTCGCCCTGCTCGTCGCCCTCGCGCTCACCGGGGCCGGGCTGATCATCTACGCCCTGGGTACCGCCGGGATCGAGAGCGAGGCCCAGGCGCGGGCCGACCAGCAGATCGCGGAGTTCCGCGAGCTCCGCACAGGGCCCCGACCCCGGCACGGGCCGGCCCTTCGCCTCGGTCAACCGGTTGCTGACGGTGTTCCTCGAACGCAACGTCGCCAGCGACGACGAGCTCATCGTGGCGTGGGTCAACGGCGAGGCGCGCTCCGGTCCGTGTCCGCCACCAGGAGTTGGCGAGGACCCGGCCTTCGTGGCCATGGTCAACCAGAACGTCGAGGATGGCGGCACCGTCCGCGCCGACTCCGCGGTCGGCGACCTGCTGGTCACGATCCAGCCGGTGCAGGGCAGCGTCTCCTCCGGCGCGCTCGTCGTCGTCACGTTCCTCGACGACGCCCAGAAGGGTCTGAACGCGACTGATCCGCACCTACGCGATCACCGCCCTGCTCTCCCTGATCGTGATCACCGGGCTCGCGGCCTGGCAGGCCGGCCGCCTGCTCGCCCCACTGGGACGCCTCTCGGACACGGCCGAGGAGATCACCGCCACCGACCTGTCTCGTCGCCTCCCGGAGACGGGGAACGACGACATCACCGCGCTGACCCGCACGGTGAACGGCATGCTGGTCCGGCTCGAGGACGCCTTCGTCGGACAGCGCCAGTTCCTCGACGACGCCGGACACGAGCTGCGGACCCCACTGACCGTCCTGCGCGGTCACCTCGAGGTGCTCGACCAGGGCGATCCGCACGACGTTGCCGAGACCCGGGCGCTGCTGCTCGACGAGCTCGACCGGATGTCCCGGTTGGTGGGTGACCTGATCCTGCTCGCCAAGACCGGACGGCCGGACTTCCTCGACGTCCGGCCCGTGAGCCTGGAACGCCTCACCCACACCGTCCTGGCCAAGGCGCGGGGGCTGGGTGACCGGGCCTGGAGCTGGACGGCGCCGGTGAGGCGCTCGTTCCCATGGACGAGCAGCGGATCACCCAGGCGGTCCTCCAGCTGGCGGACAACGCTGTCAAGCACACCGAGCCCGGCGACGTGGTCGCGATCGGCTCGAGCGTCGCCGACGGTTGGGCCAGGATCTGGGTCCGCGACACCGGTCCCGGGGTGCCCCTGGAGGACCACGAGCGGATCTTCGATCGCTTCGCCCGGAGCCGGGTCGCCGCCGAGGACGAGGGCTTCGGCCTCGGGCTCTCGATCGTCAGCGCGATCGCGGAGGCGCATGCCGGGACGGTCACCGTCGAGGACGCCGTACCGCACCGGAGCGTGCTTCGTGATCAGCCTGCCGCTCGAACCGGACCTGACGAACGGGACGACGACCACGGAGGGTCCATGGCGAGCATCCTGATCATCGAGGACGAGGCCCGCATCGCGTCGTTCGTGGCCAAGGGGCTGAAGGCCGAGGGACACCGGACCACGATCGCCTCCGACGGGGCCGAGGGGCTCGACCACGCCCTCAGTGGAGCCTTCGACCTGGTGGTGCTCGACATCGGGCTGCCGAGGCTCGACGGGTTCGAGCTGCTGACCGCGCTGCGCGCGCAGGGATCCCGGATCCCGGTGATCGTGCTGACGGCCCGCGACTCGGTGGCCGACACCGTCTCAGCGCTCGAGGGCGGCGCCGACGACTACATGCCCAAGCCGTTCCGGTTCGCCGAGCTGCTGGCCCGGGTGCGGTTGCGGCTGCGTCAGGGGGGCGACCAGTCTGCCACACCAGGACGACGTCCTCGAAGCCGGAGACGTCCGGCTCGACCTGCGGACCCGCCGGGCCACCGTGCAGGGCCGCGAGGTCGAGCTCTCGGCCAGGGAGTTCGCGCTGGCCGAGATGTTCCTGCTCAACGCGGGCCAGGTGCTCTCGCGGGAACAGCTCCTCGACCAGGTCTGGGGCTTCGACTTCGATCCCGGCTCCAATGTGGTCGACGTGTACGTCGGCTACCTGCGCCGCAAGTTCGGGGCAGGCAAGATCGCCACCGTGCGCGGAATGGGCTACCGCTTCACGTCCTGAGTCGATGCGGAATTCGATCGCCCCACGACCAGGCCACGACCTACCCTGCGCGAGTGAAGGTCAGATTCATCAGCTCGGGCGTGCACCAGGTACGGCGTCCACTTCGAGCGCTACAACGCGACAGACCTGCAGCTTCACCCCGCACCCGGATACGACGAGTCGCTCCCCCACGACATGGTCCACTTCCTGGTGGAGCGAGAAGCTGGCCTCAAGGACGGCATCTTCGGGCAGCTGGCAGCCGGCGGTGACGCCCACACGTTCGTGCCCACAGAGCAACAGCGCACCAGGCGGTGGGCGCGACGTACCGAACGCCGCATCGCACCACGAGTCGCGACTTCGTCCGCTCGGAGGACCTTGCGGTTGCCGCTCTCGTCACCTGGAAGTCTCGCGCCGCTGGCACCGGCCCTGCCGACGTTCACGCTGGCTACCATGGCCGAGGTCGATGCCCTGCTTCCGGCGTTGGACGAGCCGCTCGACTGACGCCCTACCGGTGGGCGACTCCCTGAGCCTCGAGTGGCCATGGCCCGATCGAGCAAGGAGGTGACCCCCGGGCCATGGGACTGCGCGATGCACCATGAGTGCATTATGCTGCACTCATGGATGAGGGAACCGCAGCCCTGGCGTCGGCGATCGGCGCCCGGGTCAGGCAGGAGCGGCAGTCGCGGCGCTGGACGCTGGATCAGCTGGCGGAGGCCGCCGGGGTGAGCCGGCGGATGGTGGTCAACGTCGAGCAGGGCGCCGCGAACCCGAGCGTGGGGACGCTGCTGCGGATCAGCGACGCGCTCGGTGTCGGGCTGCCGGCGCTGGTCGAGCCGCCCGCAGCCCAAGCCGGTGAAGGTCACCCGCCGCGGTGATGGCGCCGTGCTGTGGACCGGCGAGCCGGTGGACGCGGGGTGCTGGTGGCCGGCACCGAGCCGCCGGACGTGGTCGAGCTGTGGGACTGGACCCTGGGCCCGGGCGACCAGCACGTGAGCGAGGCGCACACGCACCGGGCACCAAGGAGCTCGCTGCAGGTCCAGGAGGGCACGATCACGCGTCGAGGTCGCGGACCAGTCGGTCACCCTCGACGCCGGCGACGCGGTCGCGTTCCCCGGCGACGTGGCGCACTCCTACGCCAACCCGGGCACGCAGCCGGCGAGGTTCTCCCTGGCCGTCTTCGAGCCGGGCGTCGGGACCGGGCACCCGGTCGGAGGTCGCCGATGCCTGACCACGGACGTGCTCGAGGAGTTCCTGGCCGGCGCGCCACGTCGACGCCGCGGTGTTCGCGCTGCGGCCGGACTACCGCGCCCTGCTGCTGGCCGTCGACGGGCTCGTGCCCGGCCCGAGCGACCAGGCCAGCGACGCGCTGCTCAGGCGGCGGAGGCCGCAGCGCGGCCAGGCGCTCCGCGACCAGCCGGTCGAGCAGCTCCCGCACGTGGCGGCGTGGCGGGAGGCCTACCGGGCGTTCGGGGCCAAGCCGCAGCGCACCCGCAACAGCCTGGAGGCGCTGCTGCGCCGTGCGGCGTCCGGGCTGCCGCGGGTGAACCGGCTCACCGACATCTACAACGCGGTCTCGGTGCTGCACCAGATCCCGCTCGGCGGGGAGGACCTGACCCGCTACACCGGTGCGCCGCGGCTGGTCCGCGCCACCGGCAACGAGCCGTTCGACACCGTCGCCGACGGCACCGCGGTGATCGAGCACCCCGACCCCGGCGAGGTGGTGTGGTGCGACGACGCCGGCGTGACCTGCCGGCGCTGGAACTGGCGCCAGGCGCGCCGCACCCAGCTGCAGCGACGACACCACCACGGCGCTGTTCATCCTCGACGCCCTCGACCCGATGACCGACGAGGAGCTGCACGCCGCCGCCGACGACCTCATCGCCCACCTGACCCGCTCGGACCCGACGTCCACGTCGCCCGCCGCCTGATCACCGCAGCGCACCGACCACCCGCTGAAGGAGACTGACATGCTGATCCACCCCTGGGACGCCGCGCTCGACGCCGCCGAGTGGCAGGACTGGCTGGCCTCCACCGACCGGTTCGGGATGCTCGCGGTCAACAACCTCGACCCGGCCCAGGCCCCGCTGGTGGTGCCCACCCACTTCACCGTCGCTGGCGACGAGCTGCTGCGTCCACCTGGCCCGGCCGAACCCGGTCTGGCCGCACCTGGAGGCAGCCGCCGAGGTGCGGCTGGCCGTGATCGGCGACTACGCCTACATCCCGACGTACTGGCGGGCCAAGGCCGGCGGGCCCGACGAGGACGGCGTGCCGACCAGCTACTACACGCACCGTGCAGTTCGTCTGCCGACCCACGGTCGTCGACGACCCCGAGGGCAAGGTCGACATCCTCGACCGCCCAGCTCGCCGACTTCCAACCCGAAGGCCGCCACGCCACCGTCGCCGTCGACGCGCCGCCCTACGGGCGGATGCTGCCCGGCATCCGCGGCATCCGGCTGGCCGTGCTGCGGGTGGACGCCAAGTTCAAGTACGACGACCACAACCCCGTCGAGCACCGCGAGCGCGTCATCGGCAACCTCGAGGAGCGCGGCCACGGCCTCGACACCGGGGCCGCCGCGCAGCAACGGCGCCGCCTGGACGCGATCGGTGAGTGGCGAAGGCCGCGCCTCAGCCCCGGACCTTGAACGTGAGCTTGCCGCGGGGCTGGCTGGCCAGCACGGGCTCGAGCGCGGTGGCGATCTCGTGCGGGAGCGGCCGGTCGGCGGGGTCGGCCTCGAGGGCGCCGTACACGACCTTGGCGACCTCGGCGGGGACGCGGTCGGGCAGCTCGTACGGCGGTTCGACGAGCTGGGGGAAACGCCCCCGCGGGTCGTCGGCGTGCGGATCGCCTTCGTCGAAGGGGCGGTAGCCGGCGACGGCCTCGAAGAGCGTCGCGCCCAGGCCCCACACGTCGCTCTCGACGCCGGGGCGGCCGACGCGCTGCGGAGCGGCCTGCTCGGGGCTCATGTACTGGTCGGTCCCGATGTGGCGCGTGAGCTCCGCAGCCTCGCTCGCCGCGCGGGCCACGGAGAGGTCGATCAGCCGCGCCGGCGCACCCATGATGATGTTGCTGGGCTTGATGTCCAGGTGCACGTAGCCGACGCGGCGGAGGTAGTGCAGCGCCGCGGCGACGTCGATCGCGAGCGGCAGGTACTGCTGCTCCTGGAGCGGCCCGTGCCGCCGGATCAGGGACGACAGCCGGGGGCCGTCGATGTGCTCGAGCACGATGTGGGGCCGCTCCCCGTCGAGCTCGTGCCGCAGGCCGCGGACCACGACCGGGTGGTTGACGGCGGCCAGTGCTGCCACCTCGCGGCGCAGGCCGCGAAGGTTGGGCTCGTTGACCCGACCGGGCCGGATCACCTTCACCACCACCGGCGAGAAGGTGATCTCGTCGAAGGCCAGGTACGCCTCGTACGCCGTGCCACCACCCAGCAACCGCATCGCGGTCAGCTCCGGGGTGAGCTGGTCGCCCTCGGCGAGGTGCCAGCTGTCGTGCCTGCTGCTCATGGTCGACCTCCGGTGGTCCGCCGGTCAGCCCGGCTGGGATTGCTGGTGTGAAGGCGAGGGACCGGGCTGACCCACTCGTTCCGATCGGCCTGCTCGGGGGACGGTCGAAGGTCCGAAACGGTGAGGTGGATCAGCCCGGCGAACTCACGGGTGGGCTCAGCCCGGGCCGGAGTTTCCACCGCCACCGGAGTCGTCGCCGCCCGAGCTGCCGCTGCCGGAGTTGTCGTCCATCGTCGGGTCGTCGGCGCTCCCCGGACCCGAGTTGTCGGCCCATCGTGGCCGGACCGGGCGCTGGGGCCGGCGTTGTCGTGGAAGGCGTTGCCGGGCCCGGAGTTGTCGACGCCGTCGTGGCCGCCGCTGTTGGTGCCGGGGCCGGTGGTGGCGCCGCCGGTGCCGGTGTCGGTGCCGGGGCCGGTGGTGGCGCCGCCGGTGTTGGTCCCGGCGGTGTGCCGGTCGTCCGGCGGTCCTGGCGCCGAAGCGGTCATCGGCGTCGTCGTCGTTGTCGTCGCCGTCCGAGGCCAGGACGACCGCGCCAGCGTCATCGTCCCGCTTGACGGCCTTCTCGGCGACGTTGTCTCCCACCAAGGGGACCACGAACAGGGCCGTGGTCACCATCCCCGCGAGGCTCAGCGTTCCGATCTGCAAGATGTTGGGGCTCATGGCTTTCTCCTCACGAAGGGGCTTCTCGAGAAGAGACGTTGTCAGCGCTGCGTGAGGCACCCATGAGTGCCGGATGAGAGAGCTCTCATCAACCCTCTGTGGCCCTTGTGGGGACCGCGCTCCGGGAGCTGCTGTCGAGCCAGGGTGTCGAGGTCGATCTCGAGGTCGCTGATGGGCAGGCCGTAGTGACGCCGGAACCCCTCCATGGCTTCCTCGAGCCGCTCCAGGGCCAGGGCCAACGCCTCGCTCTGGGGCTCGGTGAGCTCGCCCGAATCGCGCGCGACCTGCTTCTCCATCAGCTGCCGCGACAGGTCGACCACGGTCAGCACGAGTCGGAACAGGTCCCGGTCGGTGCCCTCGAAGTCAGCTGCGAGTTCCGGCGCCACGTCCGGTCGCTCCTCGTTCAACGCTCACCCTCCTCCTTGGCACGACGCGCCCGTCGCGTGTGCCGGGGTGATCGGCTCCGAAGCCGACCGGGAATGTCTACCCGATCACGTCCAAACACACACCTGTCTGGACCGCTGATGCTACGCCGGGATCCAGGTCGATCCGCACCGTGAGCAGGTCGGTCCCGAAGGAGCGCACCGCGAGGTCGTTGAGGCGCCGGCCCAGCCGGTGGCGACCGAGGATCCGCTGCCGCTCGCGGGGGTCGTCGTCGGGCAACGGCACCGCCGTCCCCGACCGCCACCGGCCGCGCACCAGCACCCGCACCCTGCGGTCGGCCTCGATGTTGCGGACGTAGTCCGCGCGCCGGCCGTGCTCCGCCACGATCCAGAACGTGTCGCCGTCCAGGCCGTCACCGACCGGCGTACGCCGCGGCTGGCCGCTGGTGCGTCCGGTGGTCTCGAGCAGGGCGTAGCCGGGGATCCGCCAGCCCCGGACCAGCGTGGCCCGCACCACCGGGTTCATCAGCCGGCGCTGGGTGAAGCGCACGACCCGGAACTTGTCCATCGCCATGCCGGACCCGGATCAGCGGCGCCAGGCGGCGAGCCGCGACGACGTGGGGTCGGGATCGGGCGACTCGGTCTGGGCCCACACGCGCCGCCACTGCGCGACGGGCGGGCCGGACGGGTCGGGCGTCTCGCCCGAGGCGGCCCGCCGACGGGCTTCCCACCAGGTGGAGCGGTCCTCGTCGAGGAGCGCGGCCACGGCGTCCTTGACCCGTGGCGCGAAGCTCCGCGCCGACTCCCCCTCCGCCGGCTGCAGGGGCTCACCGAACCGCACCGTCAGCTGCCGCCGGCCCGGGCTCGGCCAGCCCTGCCCGCGCGGCATTGCGGCGAAGGTGCCGCGGTGGGCGATGGGGACGACGGGCACGCCGTACTCGCAGGCGAGGAAGGCCGCACCCATCCGGAACCGGCCGACCCAACCGTCCTTCGATCTGGTGCCCTCGGGGAAGATCACCAGGCTCCAGCCGTCGGCCAGGACCTCACCGGGGGTGGCCGACATGGAGCCGCCCCTGCGGTCGATGGGGAAGGTGTTGAACAGCAGGACCGATCCGACCGCCCGCCACCAGGTGTCGAAGAAGTAGTCGGCCGCCGCGGCCACGGCGGTACGGCGCCGCCACTCGTCGGGCAGCGACAGCAGGATCAGCGGGGTGTCGAGGTGGGAGGCGTGGTTGGCCACGAAGATCACCGGGCCCTCGATGCGGGAGAGGACGTCGAGTCCCTCCACCCGGGTGCGCACCTGCGAGCGGAACACCGGCTCCAGGCCGGCCTTCTGCGCCACCTCGCGCGCCAGCTGCGCGGGACGGCGTCGCGACCAGTCGGTCGGGAACACCGTCGACTTCGCCGGCGGGACCCACGGCTCGGCCGAGCGCGGGACCTGCGGCCGGCGACCCCAGCGCCAGCCCCGGGCCACCTTGCGGAGGTCCTGGACCCCGTCCTTGACGATGGCCACGCTCAGTCACCGCCTCGCACGTCGGCGAGCAGGTGCGGCGGGTTGTGCAGATAGGTGATCGACGGGCTGCTGCCCACCGTCCCCGACGCCATCTCGAGCGCGTCGGCCAGCGTCGTCGCCGCCCGGAACCCGAGCCGGGACGCGACCCGCCGGTCGCCACCCACCCAGATCACCTCGTCGACGTGGTCCATGGCGTGGGCGGCCCAGTACCACATGTAGAACGGGTGGACGCCGTGGTAGGCGTGCGAGGTCCGGTAGAGGTGGATGTACCACGGGTCGGTGGCGAACTGCTGCTCGTACTTCTCCCCCACGACCGCCGGATCGGTCGACTCCGCGAGGACCTCCTCGTAGAAGTCGACGTACGACGGGTGGTGGAGCTGGTTGAACCCCTCGTTGAGCGGGTGGTAGAGGATCACCGCTCCCCCACGGCGGACGACGGGCTGGCCGCGGTAGGAGTTGAAGAGGTAGCCCAGCCCCATGCAGGTCGCGAGGATCGGGTTCATCGTCGAGCTGACGTTGTAGGGCCCGAGGTAGGGCACCCCCATCACCAGCACGTCGGACTGGCCCTGCACCTCGACCAGCTGCTGCTCGTGCACCGCGGCGATGGTCCGCTCGTGGACCGCCTCGGTGTCGCCGGCGTTGATCCCGGTCAGGCCGTAGGGCGCCCGCAGGTCGTGGAACATCTTGTGCCGAAGCCGGCCCGGGGCCATCGCGAGGCCGCGCCGTGCGGCCAGCATCGACGCCTGGTCCTTGACCGACCACTCCCACTCGCGCTTCATCAGGAAGTCGTACGGCGCCGGGAACACGTTGTTGTCGAGGGTGGTCTCGATCTGGAAGATCTTGAGGTGGTCCTTGAGCAGCCGGCCCATCCGCCATGCCGAGTGGTGCAGGTGGGACGCCTTGTGGTCCATGAACGAGTGGGACCTCACCATGGTCCGCGCGTTGTGGTGATGGCGCAGCGACTTGTACGACGCCAGCCCGATCGGCACCGACTTGTGCCCGCCGTCCATGGACACGAGGTTGACGTTCACGTAGACCAGCAGGTCGGACTCGGCGGCCCGCCGGTTGATCTCGACGTCCTCGCCGCGGTCGGTCAGCCCGACGTGGAGCAGGTTGTCGTGGTCCTCGGCGTCGTGGTTGGTGAGCAGCCCCTGCGGGTGGAACGAGCGGAACACCCGCTCACCGACGATGTGCTTGAGCTCGGCGTCGGTCATCCGGCGGTGCAGCGCGTTCGCGGCGATCAGCTCGACGTCGTCGACGCCGGCCTCGGCGGCCAAGGTCAGCACCTGCTCGATGATTCGCTGGCGGATGTCGGGCTTGCGCATGCTCGGCAGCGGCAGCGACAGGTCGTCGAACGCGATGGTCAGCCGCATGCCCGGCCGCAACAGGGCCGGCAGCGGCTCGGAGTCGACGGGGTGGAGCAGTGCCTCGCGGATCGCTTCCTCGACGTCGGGCACGGTCGGCAGCGACTCCGGCGGGTAGATCACGCGGGTCCCGAGCGGGAACTCCTCGAGCCGGAACCCCTGTCCCTCGTGGACTACGAGGGGCGGGGTGCGGTCGTCGACCTCGAGGACGAATCCGGGCCTGCTCATCTTGAACTCCTTGGGTCGAAGGCCACCTTGACCGTGCCGAGCCGGCCGGCGGAGTGCGCGTGGTCCAACGCCTCCCGCCAGCGGTGCAACGGATAGCTGGCCACGGTCTTCGCCAGCTGGGCAACGGGATCTCCGGCGACCAGCTCGGTCGCCAGGTCGAACGCGCTCCGGCCCTCGGCGCGCGGCTCGCGCTGGGCCGAGGCGTAGGAGCCGACGACCTCGAGCTCACGGAACCACGCCGCGGAGAGGTCTGCGCCGGCCGGCATCCCGGAGAGTACGACGCGCCCGCCGGCGCGGGTGGCGTGCAGCGCGGTCTCCAGTGACTGCTTGCTCCCGACCGCGTCGACGGACACGTCGACACCGCCCAGCAGGTAGGGCGAGCCGAACTCCGGCTTCACCTGGAACGCACCGGTGGTCCGGCGTACCCGCCGCAGCACCTCGCCGGGTGCGACCACCTCGGTGGCGCCGAGCTCGAGCGCGAGCTCGCGCTGGTGGTTGTGCTTGGCCACCACGGTGATCTCGCCGGCGGGGGTCAGGTTGCGCAGGGCGAGGGTGGTGAACAGTCCGACCGACCCGGCTCCGCTCACCAGGACCCGGTCGTTGTCCCCGACCTTGGCGGCCAGTGCCGTGTGCACGGCACAGGCCACGGGCTCGATCAGGATCGCCTGCTCGTCGGAGTAGCCCTCCGGCACGACGTGGAGCTGGCTGCGATGGGCGACCAGCTGCTGGCCCCAGCCGCCGCCGGTGTCCTTGCAGAAGCCGGTCTGGAGGCCCGGGGCGAGGTGGCCGACGGTGATCCGGCTGCACCGGTTGGTGGCACCCGCCGCACACGCCTCGCAGGGGTCGACGCCCCGGGCGGCGCAGGTGAGCACCGGGTCGACGGTGACGCGGGTGCCCGCCGGCAGGTCCTCGCAGTCGTCGACCAGCTCGGCGACCACCTCGTGGCCGGGGACGAACGGCATCGAGACGACCGCGGAGAAGTAGAGGCTCGTGCGTCCCGACAACGCCCCCAGGTCCGAGCCGCAGATGCCCGACAGCCTGGTCCGCAACCGCGCCCAGCCGGGCCGGTCGACCCGCGGCTCGTCGATCGTCACCAGCCGGAGCGGCGCCGCGAAGCCGGACAGGACGCCGGGCATCCGGCCGCCGACCACCCGTCCGGCCGCGTGCCGCGGAAGCGAGCGGAACATCTCGAGGGCGAGCATCATCGCACGCTCCCTGCCGGGTTGAGGGTGCGGGCGGTGGCACCAGAGCTGGTCCAGTCGACGATCGGCCAGCGGTGCCGACGGGCGTGGCGGAACAGCGACACGTCCGGCCTCACCGACACCGGCTGCCCGACCGCCTCCAGCAGGGGCAGGTCGGAGTGCGAGTCGGCGTACCCGTAGGACCTCGCCAGGTCGATGCCGTTGTCGGCCGCCCACTGCCGCATCCACGCCGCGCGGGACTCCCCCACCAGTGGCGAGGCCTCGAGGTGGCCGGTGCACACGCCGCGGTCGTCGACGGCCAGGTCGGCCGCCTCGATGTGGTCGAAGAGCGGGAGCAGCGGCCTCGTCAGCGGACGGATCGCGCCGGTGATCAGGACCGTCCGGTGCCCGGCGGAGCGGTGCTCCCGGATCCGGCGTACGGCGGCCGGCGCGAGGCGCGAGAGCACGTGGTCGGTGAGCTCGGCATCCGCGACGGCGTCCAGGTCGGCGAGCCGGGCGCCGGCGTACTCGCGGTAGACGGAGCGCAGGAACGCGCTGCGCTCCTTCCGCTCGGCGCGCACCAGGCCCGGCACCCGGGCCGCGATCCGCCCGAGCTCGGCGAACCGCTGCCCGCCGGAGAGCTCGCGCAGCCGCATCCAGAGGTAGGTCTCGATGACGTTGGACGACAGCAGGGTCCCGTCCATGTCGAAGAAGGCCGCGACCCCGCCCTCCGCAGGCTCGACCTGCTTCAGCACCCCCGCCGGCGGCCGCTTCCGGGCACGCCGGAGCTCATCCATCTGGCGGATCGGTTCGGTCACCGCGGGGCAGTGCACCTCCTGCAGGTAGTGGACCCAGTCGATGACGGCGGTGTCGAAGGCGAACCGCTCCCGGTCGTCGGCGTCGAGGGAGCTCGAACAGCGCGAGCGTGTTGGCGTCGGAGAACCGCAGCTCAGCCTGGGCGTACTCCTGGTAGAGGTCGAGGTAGCGGCGGAGAAACTCCAGGCGCCGCCCCTGCTGGTCGAGCTTGCGCGCCAGGTCGCGGGTCCGGTCGCTCCGGGGCGCGTGACCGACGAGGTAGTCGGCCACCTTGTGCGCCCGCTCGCTCGTGGTGAGCAGCCGTTCGACCGCCTGCGCGCCCGGGAACCGCCAGTCCGGGAGCCGGGCCGCCCCGCGCTCGCCGGCCACGAAGGGGTGCTCGTCGAAGTAGCCGCGCACGCTGTCGTAGAGCACGCGGAAGGTGAGCGGGTTGCGGTCGCCCGAGGAGACGTGGAAGTACGCCGGTTCGCCGACCGCCGGCGGGCTGGCGAGGACCGCCACGATCGCGGACACGACCTGGTCGACCGGCACGATGTCGACGATCGTGTCCGCGGCCGCCGGGAACTCGGGCAGCTCGCCGCGGCCGTAGGCCAGGATCAGCGGCTCGGCCATCTTGAAGCCCTCGATCCAGCCCACGTGGGGGCGCTCGAGGGCGGACTCGATGATGCTCGGCCGCACGATGGACACGGGGTTGTCGCGGGCATGCTGCTCGACGACCCGCTCGCCCATCGCCTTGGTGAACGTGTAGCAGTCGGTCCAGCCGAGGCTGCGCGCCCGCTCGGTGCCGATCCGCACCAGCTCGTCCTTCACCCACTCCTTGCGGGCGGCCTCCGTTGCCGCGGCCGCGGTCAGCAGACCGGCGCGGCCGTGCTGCTTCTCGGCACGCTTGCGCTCGGGGACGAGTACGTCGGCGCTGCGGGACCGGTGCTCGACCACCTCGCGCTGGGCCAGTCCCCAGCGCAGCTCGGCCTCGAGGTCGGCGTCGTGCGGCACCGGACCCTCGGGGATGCTGCCCCGGCGGCGCCCGGCGACGTACGCGGTGGAGATGTGGACGTAGTGGACGTGCGGACCGACCTCGCGGACCCGCGCCAGCAGCTCGCGGGTGCCGACGACGTTGGTGCGGAACCCTTCGTCGACGGGCGGGTCGAAGCTGACGTCACCCGCGCAGTGCACGACCGCGTCCAGGTCGTGGGGAAGGGCCGGTGGGCCGGCGAGGTCGCCCTCGAGCACCCGCACCCGGGTGTCCATCAGCTCGTCGAGCCCGCCACCGGCCTCGACGAGCTCCGGTGAAGACCGGCTTCGCGAGCAACGTGCGGACGCGCTGCTCGGCTGACGTGGACCCCTTGGCCCGCACCAGCAGCGTGACGTGGGTGCCGGGCACCTCACCGAGCAGCAGGTGCAGCAGCGCCTCGCCGACGAAACCCGTGGCTCCCGTGAGCAGGATCCGCTGCCCGTCCAGCCGTTGGGCGATGCTGACGCCGTCCGCCATGTGGTGTCCTCCCGGTCGGTGCCCCACCTTGGCGATTCTGCACGGTGGTTGGCAAGGGCAGCGCAGCGGTCCCCCGTGGGCGCAACAGGGATCGAACCTGTGACATCTTCCTTGTAAGGGAAGCGCTCTACCGCTGAGCTATGCGCCCGCCGCCGTATCGGCGAGAAATGGCGGGCCACAGACTACGCGAGCGGGAGCCGGCGACCGGGGGTGACTGCCGCAGGTCCCGGCGCACCTCGGGTGCAAATGCAAAAGTCGAGCCGCTGGCGTCTCGGGTCACCAGCGGCTCGACATATGAACCATAGACAACTCTCTCGCCCCCACGGAACCTTCTTGAGAAAACCTTAGGAAAAACGTCTAGGCCAGGGCCTCCAGCTGGGCCAGATGCTCCCCCAGGTCCCGCTCCAGGGAGCCCTCGTTGTGCACCGCCCAGCGCACGACGCCGTCCTTGTCGATGACGTACGACGACCGCAGCGGACACCCCCTGGACTCGTCGAAGACGGCGTACGCGCGGGTCACCTCGCCGTGCGGCCAGAAGTCCGAGAGCAGCGGGAAGTTGAGCCCGTCGGAGTCGGCGAACGCCCGCAGGGCGTAGACCGGGTCGCAGGAGATGGCGAGGACCTCGGTGTCGAAGGTGAGGAACTCCTCCAGCCGGTCGCGGATGCCGGCCATCTCTCCGGTGCACACCCCGGAGAAGGCATAGGGGTAGAAGACCAGGGCGACGGCCTTCGACCCGCGGAACGACGACAGCGTCACGTCCTGCCCGAACTGGTCGCGCAGCGTGAAGTCGGGGGCGGGGCCGCCCACCGCCAGACCCGGATCGCTCATGAGTCCTTTTCGGCGAGCTCGCGCTTGAGGATCTTGCCGGTCGAGTTGCGAGGGAGCTCGTCGAGGAACACGATCTCGCGCGGCACCTTGTAGCGGGCGAGGTTCTGCTTGACCCAGTCCTTCAGGTCGTCCTCGGAACCCTCGCGCACCGTTGCCGACGACCACGAACGCCTTGAGCCGCTTGCCGAACTCGTCGTCGTCCACCCCGATCGCCGCGACCTCGACCACAGAGTCGTGGCGTGCCAGGCAGTCCTCGACCTCCTTCGGGAAGACGTTCTCCCCGCCGGACACGATCATCTCGTCGTCGCGCCCCTCGACGTACAGGCGCCCGTCCTCACCGAACTTGCCGACGTCCCCGGAGGACATCAGCCCGTCGACGACCTCCTTGTGGCCGCCGCCGGTGTAGCCCTCGAACAACAGGCTGTTGCCGACGAAGATGCGGCCCGACTCGCCGTCGGGCACGGGCTTGCCGTCATCGTCGAGGATCTTCACCTCGGTGCCGTACGGCGGCTTGCCGGCCGAGTCTGGCGCCTCACGGAGGTCGACCGGGTCCGCGATCGACGCGTAGGCCACCTCCGTCGAGCCGTAGATGTTGTAGAGGTTGTCACCGAAGGCGTCCATCCAGTGGGTGGCCAGGTCACCCGACAGGGCCGATCCCGACGCGGCCACGCACTTGATCGACGCGAGGTCGTGCTTGTCGAGGACCTCCTCGGGCAGCTGCATGATCCGCTGGAGCATCACCGGGATCACGACCAGCGAGTCGCACTTCTCGTCCTCGATCGCCTGCAGGCAGCCCTCCGGGTCGAACTTGCGGCGCAGCACCACGGTCGAGCCGAGCAGCATGCCCATCGCGAGGTGGGCGAACCCCCACGTGTGGAAAAGCGGCGCCGCGATGTGGGTGCGCCAGCCGTAGCGGAGCGGCAGCCGCGACAGCATCGACACGGCGGCCTCGATGCCGGCCTCGTTGCGGGGCGCGCCCTTGGGAGTCCCGGTCGTGCCGGAGGTGAGGATCACGACCCGGGTGTGGTGGTCAGGGGGGCTGAGGTCGTCGGTGGGGTACGACGAGATGAGCGACTCGACGGTCTCGTCGTGGTCGTCGGAGTCCGCCCACGCAACCAGCCGGCTCTCCACGGACGCCTCGGCGAGGAGGTCGGTGAACTCCTCGTCGTGGATCACCACGGTGGGCTTCTCGCGCTCGAGCACGTCCACGAGCTGTGGTCCCGCGAAGGCAGTGTTGAGGTAGAGCAGGTCGGCTCCGAGCTTCGACACAGCGATCGTGGCGTCGACGAAACCGCGGTGGTTGCGACACATCAGGGCCACCGAGTCGCCCTCGTCGACGCCGCGCTCGGCCAGCGCGTGGGCCAGCGCGTTGGAGCGCTCGTGCATCTCGCCGAAGGTCAGGGAGCCCAGCTCGTCGACCAGTCCGACCTGGTCGGGGGCGCGCGCCGCCAGGGCGATGAATCCGCCCGCTGGGCCGGTGCCCCACTGCGTCAGTGTCTTGACGATCCGCCCGAGCGTGAGCGGGGAGTAGGGGCGGATGATCCCGGCCCGGGCGAGCACCTTGAGGCTGGTTCCGGCGGCCGTGGCCCGGCCCAGGATGGTCTCGCTCACGCTGTGGTCTCGATCAACGGGGTCTCCTCGGCGGGGGTCAGGCAGGCGTCTTGGGGGCGATCAGTCGGGTGGCGGACCAGTCCTTGCTCACCGCGGCGGTCGTGGTCTGGGAGAGACCGGCGATCGGAGCCGCCTCGGCGATGTCGGCCGCGTCCACCGCGTTGGGACGGCCGATCTTCGGCGTCAGCAGCCAGATCGCACCGCCGCCGACGAGGTCTGTCAGGGAGTCCACGAGGCCGTCGACCAGGTCGCCGTCCTCGTCGCGCCACCACAGGAGCACCGCGTCGACGACGTTGCCGTAGTCGGAGTCGACCATGTCGGCGTCGATGGCGTCCTCGATGGCGATCCGGAGCTGGTCGTCGGTGTCGGAGTCCCAGCCGAGCTCCTGGATCACCATTCCGCGCTTGAAGCCCAGCCGGTCGGCCGGCCCGGTCGCAGGTCCGTCTGTCTGGGTGGACCCGCCACCCGCGGTCGCGCTCACTGACTCCTCCAGGTTCTCGATGGCTGCCCGACACGCCGGGCGGCACGGTGGGGAGTAGTCCAGCGGAGATGGGGCACCGGCGCAACCCCGACACCCCTCGGTCCGGTGCGCGGACGCGACCGGCCAGCCGCCGCACCAGCGGGCTTCGCTGACGATCGGTGGCGTGCGACGATGGCGGGGTGAGCGCTGACACATCCACCAGCACCCAGGGCAGTGACGCGGAGACCACGCGGTCGAGCCCGATCCCGTCGGTCATCCACGAGGGTCTGCCCACCCAGCTCCCGGACATCGATCCCGAGGAGACCAGCGACTGGCTCGCCTCGTTCGACGGACTGGTCGAGGAGCGCGGCCGGGAACGGGCCCGCTACGTCATGCTGCGTCTGCTCGAGCGCGCCCGCGAGAAGGCCGTCGGCGTGCCGGCCCTGCGCAGCACCGACTACATCAACACCATCCCACCCGAGCGGGAGCCGTGGTTCCCCGGCGACGAGGAGATCGAGCGCCGGATCCGCGCGTTCATCCGCTGGAACGCCGCCGTCATGGTGTCCAGCGCCAACCGCAAGGGCCTCGAGGTCGGCGGCCACATCGCGACGTACCAGTCGGCGGCGAGCCTCTACGAGGTCGGCTTCAACCACTTCTTCCGCGGCAAGGACCATCCCGGCGGCGGCGACCAGATCTACATCCAGGGGCACGGCTCCCCCGGCATCTACGCCCGCGCGTTCCTCGAGGGCCGGCTCACCGAGGAGCAGCTCTACCGGTTCCGGCAGGAGGTCCAGCACGGCAAGGGCGCCGGCCTGCCGTCGTACCCCCACCCGCGGCTGATGTCGGACTTCTGGGAGTTCCCGACCGTCTCGATGGGCCTGACCGCTCTCAACGCGATCTACCAGGCCAGGTTCAACCGCTACCTCGACAACCGCGGGATCAAGGAGACCGGAGACCAGCGGGTCTGGGCGTTCCTCGGCGACGGCGAGATGGGCGAGCCCGAGTCGCTCGGCGCGATCGGCCTGGCCGCGCGGGAGGAGCTCGACAACCTGACCTTCGTCGTCAACTGCAACCTGCAGCAGCTCGACGGCCCGGTCCGCGGCAACGGCAAGATCATCCAGGAGCTCGAGTCGTTCTTCCGTGGTGCCGGGTGGAACGTCATCAAGGTCGTGTGGGGCCGCGAGTGGGACCAGCTGCTCGCCCGCGACGTCGACGGCGTCCTGGTGAACCGGATGAACAACACCCCCGACGGCCAGTACCAGACCTACTCCACCGAGACCGGCGACTACATCCGTGAGCACTTCTTCGGGGTCGACCCGCGGCTGCGGAAGATGGTCGAGCACATGACCGACGACCAGATCGTGAAGCTGCCGCGAGGAGGTCACGACTACCGCAAGGTGTACGCCGCGTTCGACGCGGCCACGCGGCACGTCGGCCAGCCCACCGTGATCCTCGCCAAGACGATCAAGGGCTGGACGATCGACGCGCTGGAGGGCAAGAACGCCACCCACCAGATGAAGAAGCTGACGCCGGGCGACCTCAAGAAGTACCGCGACCGGCTCTACCTGCCGATCTCCGACCGCGACCTCGAGCGGTCCTACGACGAGACCGGCGCCGCGCCGTTCTTCCACCCTGGCAAGGACGCCCCCGAGATCGAGTACATGATGGAGCGCCGCAAGGCCCTCGGCGGCTCGCTGCCCAAGCGGGTGGTGCGGGCCGCGCCGCTGAAGCTGCCCGGCGACGAGATGTACGACGAGCTCAAGCAGGGGTCCGGCAAGAACGCCATCGCCACCACCATGGCCCTGGTCCGGCTGCTCAAGGACTGGATGAAGGACCCCGAGATCGGCAAGCGGATCGTGCCGATCGCGCCCGACGAGTACCGCACCTTCGGCATGGACTCGATGTTCCCGAGCGCCAAGGTCTACAACCCGGGTGGCCAGCAGTACGAATCGGTCGACCGGAAGTTGTTGCTGTCCTACAAGGAGTCGGCGCAGGGGCAGATGCTGCACGAGGGGATCTCGGAGGCGGGGGCGATGGCGTCCGCGACGGCCGCCGGGTCGTCGTACTCCACCCACGGGGAGCACATGATCCCCTTCTACATCTTCTACTCGATGTTCGGCTTCCAGCGCACCGGCGACTCGATCTGGGCGATGGCCGACCAGCTCTCGCGCGGCTTCCTGATCGGCGCCACCGCCGGCCGGACGACCCTCACCGGCGAGGGGCTACAGCACGCCGACGGCCACTCGCCTCTGCTGGCCACCACCAACCCGGCGGTCGTCCACTACGACCCGGCCTTCGCCTACGAGGTCAGCCACATCATGAAGTCCGGCCTCGAGCGGATGTACGGCGGCGACACGGACTCCTCGGGCGAGGACGTCATCTTCTACATCACCGTCTACAACGAGCCGATCGTGCAGCCCAAGGAGCCCGAGAACGTCGACGCCGAGGGCATCCTGCGCGGCATCTACTCCGTGTCGAAGGGCGAGGGCGACGGCCCCCGCGTGCAGCTGCTCGGCTCCGGCGTCGGCTTCCCCTGGGCCGCCGACGCCGCCCGGATCCTGCGCGAGGACTGGGGGGTCGCGGCCGACACCTGGTCGGTCACCTCCTGGAACGAGCTGGCCCGCGACGCGATCTCCGCCGAGGAGTGGAACCTGCTCAACCCCGGCGAGACCCCGCGGACGGCGTACGTCTCCGACAAGCTCGCCGACTCCAGGGGCCCGGTGGTCGCGGTCTCCGACTACATGGCCGCCGTACCCCTCCAGATCGCGCGCTGGGTGCCCGGTGACTACCGGGTGCTCGGCACGGACGGCTTCGGGTTCGCCGACACGCGTCCGGCTGCCCGACGGTTCTTCCACGTGGATGCCCAGTCAGTGGTCGTCCAGGCCCTCCAGGCGCTCGCCGACGCCGGCGAGATCGACCGGTCGAAGGTCCAGGAGGCGTTCGACAAGTACCGCATCGACGACCCGACCGCCGTCGCCGACGTCAAGCAAGAGGGCGGCGACGCCTGATCACTCCGAAATAACGCTGACCCGCCCGAAACTTTCGGGCGGGTCAGCGTCTTTTCGGGTCAGTTTTGGGCGGGTCAGCGCTACGCCGTGCTGATGTCCGTCACGGCCGCGACCTGAGTGGCGTCGACCTGCCCGTTGCGCAGCAGGTGGCGCCACCGGGCGCGGGAGTACGTCGCCGGCTGGGTGGACCGGATGAACTCGTTGACGATCTTCACGAACCGCTGCGGGTGGTCCTTGTGCGGGAAGTGGCCGGCGTTGGGGATCACCTCGACCTGCGCCTTCGGCGCCAGCATGGCGGCGTTGCTGGCGTGCCGGACCGGGATGACCTTGTCGTCGCGGCCCCAGACCACGCACATCGGCATCGCCTCGGTCAGGTAGGCGCGGTCGGCCATGGTGACGATCTGCCCACGCCAGTCGACGACGGCCTTCACCACGTGGCGGATGGCGTGCCGGGCGCGGGGGTCCTTGAACGAGTCGTAGATCTCCGCCACCTCGTCGAGGTCGCGGGTGTGCTTCCACGGCGTCCGGGACAGGGCGTGCAGCCCCACCTTCCCGACGTGGCGGACACCCGGCAGCGTCAGCCCCGCCATGACCTGGTGGAAGCCGGGGGTCGTGACCGCGCGGATCGCGGGGTTGACCTCGGGACCGAGGCCACCAGGGGCGATCAGCACCATCCGCTCGGTCCGCTCCGGGAACTGGTAGGCGAACTGCATGGCGATGCCACCGCCGAAGCTGTGCCCGACCACGGTCACCTTGTCGATCCCGAGGACCGTCAGCAGGTCACGCATCCCGTTGGCGTAGCCGCCCACGCTGTAGTCGGCCCGGGGCTTGTCGGAGCGACCGTGGCCGAGCAGGTCCGGCGCGATGACGGTGTAGCGGCGGGCGAGGGAGTCGATCACGGGCTGCCACGTGGTGTGGTCGCAGCCGAGACCGTGGAGGAGGAGGAGCGCCGGACCGTGTCCCGTCTTCACGAACGCGCGGCGGTGGCCGTGGATCGTGACGTACTGAAGGTCGTGCGGGACATCGGGCACCGGGGCCTCCCAGATCGGTCGGGTGGTTCGAGATTCAAGCAGAACCAAGTGTCACATGGGACCGGGGCCCCTCTGTGCAGAACTGATACCCAAACTGGGAGTGGATCTAACCTCAAAATGTGACACCTTCGGCATCCCGGCCGCCCAACCGCGCGGCCACCGCCCTCCAGCGATCCACCGGGACCCTGAGCACCGCCGCCACGGCCCGGATGGAGACCGACCTCCCGTGGTTCGGCGACCTCAGCGCCGAGGACCGCTCGTGGGTGGGGCTGATCGTCCAGGCCGGCATCCGCGGCTTCGTGGACTGGTACCGCCACACCGGCGAGCCCGTCCCCGGCGGCACCGTGCTCGCCTCCTCGGTGTTCGGGGCCGCCCCCCGTGCGCTGGCCGGCGTCATCAACCTGCAGCAGACCGTCGACCTGGTCCGGCTGTCCATCGAGGTCATGGAGAGCAAGATCGACGACATCGTGGCGCCCGAGGACGCACCCGACGTCCACGCCGCGGTGCTTCGGTACGCCCGCGAGGTCGCCTTCGCCACCGCCGAGGTCTACGCCCGCGCGGCCGAGGTCCGCGGCGCCTGGGACGCCCGCCTGGAGGCGCTGGTGGTCGACGCGATCCTGCGCGCCGAGACCGACGAGGCGGTCCTCTCGCGTGCGAGCGCCCTCGGCTGGTCGGCGCCGGGCGATGTCGCGGTCGTGCTGGGCGCCGTACCGGCCGAGCGAACGCACACCGACGTCTTCGACGAGGTACGACGCCTGGCCCGCGCCGCGGGGATGGACGCCCTGTGCGCCACCCAGGGCGAGCGTCTCGTCGTGGTGCTCGGTGGCGTCGGTGACGCCCCCAAGGCGGCGAAGACGGTCGTCGAGCTCTTCGGCGAAGGACCGGTGGTCGTCGGCCCGGTCCAGGAGGGCCTCAGCCTGGCCCACCTCTCGGCCCGCGCGGCGCTGTCGGCCTACCGATCGGCGGCCGGCTGGCCCGAGGCGCCCCGGCCGGTGAGCAGCGGTGAGCTGCTCCCCGAGCGGGCGCTGGCCGGCGACGGCCACGCGCGGCGCCATCTGGTCGAGGAGATCTACCTGCCGCTGCTGCGGGCAAAGGGCACCCTGATCGAGACCCTGGCCGCGTACTTCCAGCACGGCTCCAACCTCGAGGGGGCCGCCCGGGCGCTCTTCGTCCACCCGAACACCGTGCGCTACCGGCTCCGGCAGGTCGCCGACCTGACCGGCTACACCCCGACCATGCCGCGACACGCCTTCACCCTCGAGATCGCCCTCGTGCTCGGCCGGCAGTCAGGGCGCACCGACGACTGACCCGCCCGAAAGTTTCGGGCGGGTCAGCGCAGGCGTTTGTAGGAACCCTACAAAGATCGCCGGGCAGGTTTCGTGCACGCCGGAGGCGAGGCGGACCCCCTTCACCCGGCACAGTTGATGTCGTGCTCGTCATCGTCGCCCCCGGCCAGGGGGCCCAGTCCCCCGGCTTCCTCAAGCCCTGGCTGGAGGACCGCACCTTCGCCTCCCGCTTCGACTGGCTCTCGACCGTCTCCGGCATCGACCTCGCCCATCACGGGACCGAGTCCGACGCCGAGACGATCCGCGACACCCAGGTGGCCCAGCCGCTGCTGGTCGCCACCGGACTCGTCGCGGCCCTGGAGCTGTTCCCGCATCCCGCGGACGCCTTCTCCATGATCGGCGCCGTCACCGGGCACAGCGTCGGGGAGATCGCCGCCGCCGCCGGCGCGCGGGTGATCACCGCCGAGCAGGCCATGGTCCTGGTCCGCGAGCGGGGTCGGGCGATGGCCGAGGCCTCCGCCAGGACGCCGACCGGGATGACCGCGGTGCTCGGCGGCGACCGCGACGACGTCCTGGCCGCGCTGGACAAGCACGGACTCACCGCGGCCAACGACAACGGGCCCGGCCAGGTCGTGGCCGCCGGCACGCTCGAGCAGCTCGAGGCACTCGCGGCCGACCCGCCGACCAAGGCCCGCCTGACGCCGCTCAGCGTCGCCGGCGCCTTCCACACCGAGCACATGTCCCCGGCCGTCGGCCACCTTGCCGGCCTGGCCCGCTCCGTCTCGGTCCACGACCCGCGCACTCCCCTGATCTCCAACAAGGACGGCCAGGTGATCCACGACGGTCAAGAGGTGCTGGCCCGGATCGTCGGCCAGATCGCAAACCCGGTCCGCTGGGACCTCTGCATGGAGACGATGCTCGACCTCGGCGTCACCGGGATGCTCGAGATGCCGCCGGCGGGGACCCTGTCCGGGATCGCCAAGCGGGCCATGAAGGGCGTCGAGACCTTCGCGCTGAAGACCCCTGACCAGCTCGACGACGCCCGGGCCTTCGTCGAGAAGCACGGCGAGGCCTCCCAGATCGAGACCACGCCGACCTGGCGGATGATCGTCTCTCCCGCGAAGGGCACCTTCCACCTTGCGAGTGAGGCCGCCGATCTCGAGCGCCTCGCTCCGGGGACCCCGGTCGGCGACGTCGCCAGCTCGCGCGACCGGATCCACGTCGTCGCCCCGCACGGCGGGCAGGTCGTCGAGTGGCTCGTCGAGGACGGCGACCTGGTCTCCCCCGGCCAGCCGCTCCTGCGCCTGCACCCCGAGGGAGTTGCCTGATGAGCCCCCTCGACAGCTCCGCCGGCTCGCACGCCGCGATCCTCGGGATCGGCGGCTACCGGCCGTCCCGGGTGATCCCCAACTCCGAGGTCATCGCGGCGATCGACTCCAGCGACGAGTGGATCCAGCAGCGGTCGGGCATCCGGCAGCGTCGCTGGGCCACCCCCGAGGAGACCGTCCAGGTCATGAGCGTGGCCGCCGCGCGCAAGGCGATCGATCAGGCCGGGATCTCCGCCGAGCAGGTCGACTGCGTCATCGTCGCCACGGTCAGCCACATGCTGCAGACCCCGGCCATCGCCACCGCGATCGCGCACGAGCTCGGCACCAACAAGGCCTCCGCGTTCGACATCTCGGCCGCCTGCGCGGGCTTCTGCTACGGCGTCGCGCTGGCCTCCGACATGGTCCGCGGCGGCAGCGTGGGCCATGCCCTGGTCATCGGCGTGGAACGCCTCAGCGACCTCACCGACCTGCACGACCGTGGGACCGCGTTCATCTTCGCCGACGGTGCAGGTGCGGCAGTGGTCGGCCCGTCCGACCAGCCCGGCATCGGCCCCGTGGTGTGGGGCTCCGACGGGGAGCAGTTCGACCTGATCCGGCAGAAGGAGGACTGGCGCGACGTCGTCGGCACTCCCGACCAGCCCGGCACCGGCGTCATGCCCCACCTGATGATGCAGGGCAACCCGGTCTTCCGGTGGGCGTCGTTCGCGATGGCCAAGATCGGCCAGCAGGCACTCGACCGGGCCGGGGTCTCCATCGACGACCTCGACGTCTTCGTGCCCCACCAGGCCAACATGCGGATCATCGATGCGATGGCACGCTCGATGAAGCTGCCCGAGCGGGTCAAGATCGCCCGCGACATCGCCGAGCAGGGCAACACCTCGGCGGCCTCCATTCCCCTCGCCCTCGAGCGCATGATCGACGACGGTGAGGCACGCAGCGGGGACACGGCGCTCCTCGTGGCATTCGGTGCCGGCCTGGCGTACGCCGCCCAGGTCGTCACCGTGCCCTAGCAGGTCCCGCGCCGCCAACCACCGCAACACCAGAACGCACGACGCCAACAGAACGCACAACAGAAGGGAAGCCGCAGATGGCCACCACCGAAGAGATCCGCACCGACCTGGCCGAGATCGTCAACGAGGTCGCCGGCATCGACGCCGACGACGTCCAGCTCGACAAGTCCTTCGTGGACGACCTCGACGTGGACTCGCTCTCGATGGTCGAGGTCGTCGTCGCGGCGGAGGAGAAGTTCGGTGTCTCCATCCCCGACGACGAGGTGAAGAACCTCAAGACCGTCGGCGACGCGGTCGCGTTCATCGAGCGCGCCCAGGGCTGACCGCCCTCGGCCCGCCGGCCCCAGTCGGCGGCGCCAGCCGAGACCACCACCCAGCAAAGGAACCTCATGTCTGCCAAGCGAGTCGTCGTGACCGGCCTGGGGGCCACGTCCCCGGTCGGCGGAGACGTGCCCACCACCTGGTCCGCCCTCCTCGAGGGTCGGTCCGGCGTCGCTGCACTCACCCAGGACTGGGCCGAGCAGCTCGGCGCCCGGATCGCGGCCGAGGCCGCGGTCGAGCCCATCGAGGTCCTCGACCGGGTCAAGGCCCGGCGGCTGGACCGTTCCGGCCAGTTCGCGCTGATCGCCGCCAACGAGGCGTGGGCCGATGCCGGACTGGCTGACGCCGGGGTGGACCCGGAGCGGCTCGCGGTCGCGATGGCCTCCGGGATCGGCGGCGTGCAGACGCTGCTGTCCAACTACGACTCGCTCAAGGAGAAGGGGCCGCGTCGGGTCTCGCCGCTGGCGATCCCGATGCTGATGCCGAACTCCCCCGCCGCCAACATCGGCCTCGCGCTCGGCGCCAAGGCGGGCGTGCACACGCCCGTCTCGGCATGCGCGTCCGGCAACGAGGCGATCGCCATGGGGATCGACCTGATCCGGCTCGGCCGGGCCGACGTGGTCGTGTGCGGTGGCACCGAGGCCGCCGTACACCCGCTGCCGATGGCGGCCTTCGGCCAGATGATGGCGCTCTCCCGGCGCAACGACGACCCCGAGGCCGCGTCCCGTCCGTGGGACAAGGGCCGCGACGGGTTCGTGCTCGGAGAGGGGGCGGCGGTCGTGGTGCTGGAGTCCGCGGAGCACGCCGAGGCCCGCGGGGCCAAGGTGTACGCCGAGGCCGCCGGCGCGGGCATCACTGCCGACTCCCACGACATCGCCCAGCCGGACCCGTCCGGTCTCGGCGCGACCCGTGCGATGAAGCTGTGCCTGCGCGAGGCCGACCTCGACGCCGGCGACGTGCGGCACATCAACGCTCACGCCACCTCGACACCGCAGGGGGACCTGGCCGAGGCCGGAGCCATTCGTGCGGCGCTCGGTGACGCACGCCGACGGCGCGGTGGTCACCTCGACCAAGTCGATGACCGGCCACCTTCTCGGGGCGGCCGGCGCGCTGGAGTCCGTGGCGACGATCCTCGCGATCCACCAGCGCACGGTCCCGCCGACGATCAACCTCGACGACCCCGAGGACACCGGGCTCGACCTCGCCGACAAGAAGCGCGACCTGCCTGCGGGCGACGTCGCGGCCCTCAACAACTCCTTCGGCTTCGGTGGGCACAACGTGGCCCTCGCGTTCCGGAGCGTGTGATGGCCGCGACCGCCGCGCCCGCGGCCCCAGCCGCCGGCCAAGAAGCAGAAGCTGCCGCGCGACCAGGACCCGCGCAACCCGGTTCACCGGCTGACGGCCCTGCTCGACGACGGCTCGCTGGAGCTCATCACCCCGGACGACGACTCCGGCATGCTGGCCGCGGTCGGCCTGGTCGACGGCACCCGCGTGGTGGCCTTCTGCTCCGACGCCACGGTCATGGGTGGCGCGATGGGCGACCAGGGTTGTCGGGTCGTGGTCGACGCCTACCACCGGGCGATGACCGACGGCGTCCCGATCATCGGCCTGTGGCACTCGGGTGGCGCCCGACTGGCCGAGGGCGTGCTGTCGCTGCACGCGGTCGGCCGGATCTTCCAGGTGATGACCCAGGCCTCCGGCAAGATCCCGCAGATCTCCGTGGTGCTCGGCCCCGCCGCGGGCGGCGCCGCCTACGGACCCGCCCTGACCGACGTCGTGATCCTGGGCCCGGAGGGCCGGATCTTCGTGACCGGCCCCGACGTGGTCCGCTCGGTCACCGGCGAGGACGTCGACATGCTGCGCCTCGGCGGGCCCGAGCCGCACGGCCGCCGCTCCGGCGTGGTCCACATCCTCACCGAGTCCGAGCGCGAGGCCCTCGACCGGGCTCGCGGGGTCGCGACCCTGCTCGGCTCCCAGGGCAGCCTCAAGGTCGAGGACGTCGAGGACCGCGACCTGTCCGAGCTCCTGCCGGAGTCGCGCAAGCGGGCCTACGACGTGCACCCGCTGGTCGAGGCGATCCTCGACGAGGGCACGATCTCGGAGCTGCACGCCCGCTGGGCGCCGAACATCGTCACCGCCCTCGGTCGGCTCGGCGGTCGCACCGTCGGCGTGGTGGCGAACAACCCGCTGCGGCTCGGCGGCTGCCTCGACTCCCTCTCGGCCGAGAAGGCCTCCCGCTTCGTGCGCCTCTGTGATGCCCTGGGAGTCCCGTTGATCGTGCTGGTCGACGTCCCCGGCTACCTGCCCGGGGTCGGCCAGGAGTGGGACGGCGTGGTGCGCCGCGGCGCGAAGCTGCTCCACGCCTTCGGCGAGTGCGTGGTGCCGCGGGTGACCCTGGTGACCCGCAAGACCTACGGCGGCGCGTACATCGCCATGAACGCCCGTTCGCTGGGCGCCACCCGCGTGTTCGCGTGGCCCGGCGCGGAGGTGGCGGTCATGGGAGCGGTCGCGGCCATCCGGATCCTGCACCGACGGCGGCTTGCGGAGGTCTCGCCCGACATCCGGCCCCAGGTGGAGGCCGAGCTCGCAGCCGAGCACGAGCGCCTCGCCGGCGGGGTGGACAAGGCGGTGGAGATCGGCGTCGTCGACGAGGTCGTCGAGCCGCAGGCCACCCGCACGGCCCTGGCCCGGGCGATCGACGCCGCAGTCCAGGCCGACGGCGTACGCCGCGGAGCGCACGGCAACATCCCACTCTGAGAACAACCCGGAAGGCGCCGGCGTAACGCTCCTCACACTCTCCCGTTGAACAGGGCGAGAGGTGAAGGAAGCCGATGAAACACATCGCATTGATACTCGCGGTGGGCGCCCTTCTGGTGGGCGCCCTGGTCGCCCCTGCCAACGCGGGCCACATCAGGTACGGCCGCCTGTGGGCCGCCGACAAGGTCCTGCGCGAGGGCTGCCACAACTACCGCTACCAGTACGTCGTCAGGCCGCGGACCAACGACTGGCTGTTCGAGACGTTCCTGCACGCGCCGTCCGGCCGGACGATCGCGTCGAACACGATGGATCCGCTTCGGCCAACCCGAAGCGCGGCGCGAATCACTTCCGGTTCTGCAACGACGTCACCCGTCCCGGTCGGTTCACGATCACGGGGAAGCTGACCTGGCGCTCGTGCAACGACCTGCCTGGCCCCCTCCACGAGTGCAAGAAGCACGTCCGCTGGGTCAAGCCGGGGCTACTTCCGGATGCGGCGCCCCTGACCGCTAGACGACCTGGTGCAGCCAGCGCACCGGAGCGCCCTCGCCGGCATGCCGGAAGGTCTCGAGCTCGTCGTCCCAGGGCTTGCCGAGCAGCTTGTCGATCTCGATCTCGAGGGTGGTGTCCCCCAGCGCCGACTTCACCACCGCAGCCTTGAGCCGGTCCTCGGGGATCATGATGTCCCCGTGCAGGCCGGTCACGGCGTGGAAGACGCCGAGCTCGGGGGTGTAGGAGTAGCGCACGCCCTCGGAGGAGGCCGTCGGCTCCTCGGTGATCTCGAACCGGAGGTGGCTCCAGCCGCGCAGCGCAGAGGCGACCTCCGCCGCGGAACCCGCGGCTCCGGTCCACGACAGCTCGGCGCGGTAGGTCCCGGACTGGGCCGGCTGTGGCGTCCAGTCCAGGTTCACGGCAAGGCCGAGTACGCCTCCGACGGCCCACTCGATGTGCGGGCAGAGCGCGGAAGGGGCCGAGTGCACGTACAGGATGCCCCTCGTCCCCGCGCCCTCGGGGCGGCTGGCGGTGCGTGCGGTCACCGTGACCTCCTTCATCTCCGGCGTCGAGATACGCCTTCCCCAGCGGTCTGGCGACGGAAATGTTCGGGTGCACGAGAGTCACACGTGTGTAGTTGTGGCCACCATTGTGGCCCATGGGGCGGCTGAATACCAGTGAAACGGGTGTTCGCGGCCGCGTGGCGTCAGGTCGCGGGTCGGGAGGTCGCGCGACGTGGGCCGAGCTCCATCAGCGTGCCGAGCACCTCCTGGGCGATGCCGAGCCCGCCGAGGTGACTCTCCCCGTCGATCACCTTCAGGGTCGCGTCGGGCAGGCGCTCGACCAGGTGCTGACCGTGCGCCAGCGGCACGATGTGGTCGTCGTCGCCGTGCCACCAGCGCACGGGCACCGACACGTCAGCGGCCGTGAAGCCCCAGTCGCGGGTGAACAGGACCAGGTCGGTGAGCGGTGCCGAGGTCTGGAAGCGGCTGCCGTTGAGCAGGTCGTCGAGGAACATGGCCTTGAACTCCGGCCGGGCGAGCAGGTTCCGGTCACCCGGCGGCTGCACGGCGGCGTACAGGTCGAGCGCCGGACCCGCCAGCGGCCGCACCAGCCGGATGGCACCGGTCAGGGCGACGCCCAGTGGCACCCGCGCAAAGGACAGCAGCGGGGCGAGCCGCACCGCCAGCTGCAGCAGGCCCCCGTCGACGGCATCCTCACCGGTGGTCGGCGCGACCCCGCCCAGGACCCCGACCCCGTGCACCCGGTCGGGCATCGCCACGCCGGCCGCCAGCGCGTACGGGCCGCCTCCCGACAGGCCGATCAGCCGTAGCGTGTCGATCCCCAGGGTGTCGAGCAGGATCTCGAGGTCCCGGGCCCAGTCCAGGACGTTGGCGTACAGATGCGGGGTCGACGAACCGATGCCCGGTCGGTCGATGCCGACGATGCGCAGGCCGTGCTGTTCGGCGTACGCCCTCGCCTCGAGCGGGATCTGCCGCCGAGCCCCTGGCGTTCCGTGCATCCACACGATCGCGGAACCCCGCGTCGAGCCGTACTCCGCGAAGCTGAGCCGCCGGTCGTCGCGCACGGCCACCGTGCCCTCGAGGGCCGGACGCTTGACGTTGCTCATGCCCGAAGTCTGGCAGTCGCCTCCCCTACGCTTGCCCCATGACCGACGCCCGGACGCCGCGGAGCCTCCAGGTCGAGCGCTCACGGCGCGGGCTGGTCCTGCTCTGGATCGTCGCGGTTGCCGTCGCAGTCGCGTTCGGCGCATGGTTCGTGACCCACCCCCCTGCGCTTCCGCTGCCCGAGGAGCCGGCCGAGGTCCAGATACCCCTCGGCGAGGCAGAGTACGTCGGCATCTACGACCCCGCTGCGGACGACGACCGCACGCTGCACATCAGCGAGGTCACCATCGACGTCGACGGCGAGGCGACAGTCGCCGCGTTGGTGTGCAAGGACGGCACGGTGTCCGAGACCAACGAGCCGGAGACGTTCTGCACGAGCCTGGTCGATGCCGAGGGTGCGACGCTCGAGCCGGGCGACGGGCTCGTGCTCGAGGTCCTCGAGGACCAGGCGGGAGAGGCGACCATCGAGCCGGTGGAGATCTCCTACCGGGACGGACTGCGCTGGGGGACCCAGCCGGTCGGCCCGACGGTGGAGGCCACCTTCGTCAGCCGTTGAGCCGGCGCTCCAGCTCGTCGGCCCGCTCCTCGGCATCGGTGATCTGATCCCCGTCGATCGCCTGGGTCCGGTGGAACCACGCGAGCGCGTCGGTCTCCCGCCCGGCCGCGAGCAAGGTGTCTGCGTAGGCATAGCGCAGCCGGACCACCCAGGCGGCACGGCTCTTGGAGTTCAGCGGTGCCGTCTCGAGCGTGCGGAGCGCAGCGTCGAACTGGCCGAGGTCACGCCTGGCGCCGGCCTCGACCAGGGTCATCTCGGCCTTGGCCTCAGGGGCGAAGTTGGCGACCGCGGGGCTCTTCGCCAGCTTCAGGGCCTGGTCGGGATGGCCCAGCGCCCGGTGGCAGTCAGCCATGATGGGGAGGTAGGCGGTCGCGCCGTTCATCCGCTTCGCGGCCCTGAGCTCGGCCAGGGCCTCCGCGTAGTGACCCGCGGCGTAGGCCGCCTCGCCGGTCGCCTCACGGACGACCGCCAGCCGCGCGGCCCGGGCACGGGCGGCCAGGGTGTGCTGGTAGGCCGTCTCCGGGTCCTCGTCGATCAGTGCTCCCGCCGCGGCCAGGTGCCGGGCGACGCGAGCTGCGAGCTTCTCCGGCAGGCCCTTGAGCTGGGCGGTCACGGACCGGTCGAGCTCGCGCCCGGTGATCTCCTCGGGCAGCTCAGGACCGTCGTACTGTGCCTGGCTGGCGGTCCGGTCCTGGCTCGAGGTTCGCTCACGGCCGGCGCTCCGATCGCGGCCGCCGCCTCGGGGACGCTTCTCGGACCTCGGGTCCTGGCGCTGCCCTTGACCGGCCGGTCGACGGCCGGAGGGTCGCGACGGACGCTGGCTGCGACGGTCCTCGGCCACGACTGTGCTCACTCCTTCGGCTGGATCCTGCATGCGCACGTGGCGCGAAATGACGTGGAGGCCACCCAGCTGGGTGGCCTCCACGCAGTGTATGTCCGGCGGCGTCCTACTCTCCCACAGCCTCTCGGTTGCAGTACCATCGGCGCTGGCAGGCTTAACTTCCGGGTTCGGTATGGGTCCGGGTGTTTCCCTGTCGCTATGGCCGCCGTAACTCTATGAAACACCCCGCCCCCGCTTGTTTGTGTGGGGGTGGGTGTTTTGTTTTGGGGGGGTGTACCGCACACGGCCCTCGGGTTCGGGGGGTGTGGGTGGTGGTTTTAGTGGACGCGGGCACGATGCACACAGTGTGTGTGTTTGTGGTTTTGGTTGAGGGTTTGTGGGACAAGCCCTCGGCCTATTAGTACCGGTCGGCTGGGCATTGCTGCTGTACACCTCCGGCCTATCAACCCCATGTTCTGTGGGGGGCCTTACCCCATCGTGTGGGTGGGAAACCTCATCTTGAAACGTGCTTCCCGCTTAGATGCATTCAGCGGTTATCACTCCCGAACGTAGCCAACCAGCCGTGCCCCTGGCGGGACAACTGGCACACCAGAGGTTCGTCCATCCCGGTCCTCTCGTACTAGGGACAGCCTTTCTCAAGTTTCCTGCGCGCGCGGCGGATAGGGACCGAACTGTCTCACGACGTTCTAAACCCAGCTCGCGTGCCGCTTTA
>CAWEVA010000010.1:0-95829 GCA_963812345.1 uncultured Actinomycetota bacterium | reverse complement strand
GGGTCGGTCGAAGCCGAACGTGTAGCTGCCGGACCCGGTGTAGGACTCCACGCGCCACGAGTAGTAGCCCGCCGTCCCGGAGTAGCTGATCTGCTCGTCCGCGGCGGAGGTGATGCCCTGGGCCACGACCACCCACGAGGAGCCGTTCCACTTCTCCAGGTAGAGGTCGAAGTCGACGCCGGAGGGTCCGTCCAGGCACCCGACGTGCGTGCCCGAGACCGACGAGTAGAAGTAGCCGTCGGGCGTCGGGTAGTAGTCGAGGTCACCGGCGCCGCTCAGCGAGCCGGCGGCCGTCTCCGGCAGGCTGCTGCAGCCGGTCGGCGGCGGGGGCGGCGGGGTGCCGCCCGGGTCGCTGTAGAGCAGCCGGTTCGGCGAGCCCGTGCCGGGGTTCGTCACCTTGCCGGTCGTGGCGCTCGAGACGATCGCGTTGTTCACCGTCGCCGGCGAGGCGCCCGGGTTGCCCTGCAGGTAGACCGCGGCCGCTCCGGCGACGTGCGGGGTCGCCATCGACGTGCCGCTGATCGTGTTGGTGGCGGAGTTGCTGCCGATCCAGGAGGACGTGATGCTCGAGCCGGGCGCGAACAGGTCCAGGCAGCTGCCGATGTTGGAGAAGCTCGAGCGGGCGTCGGTGCTCGTCGTGGAGCCGACCGTGAGTCCGGCGGCGACCCGGCTGGGCGAGCTGTTGCAGGCGTTCGCGCCGTTGTCGTTGCCCGCCGCGAGGGCGTAGGTGACTGCCGTCGTTGATCGAGTTGTTGACCGCGGTGTCCAGCGCGGAGGAGACCCCGCCGCCGAGGCTCATGTTCGCCACGGCCGGGCTGCCGGCGGTGTGGTTGCCGGTCACCCAGTCGATGCCCGCGATGACGCCCGAATCGGTGCCGTTGCCGGTGCAGTCGAGCACCCGGACCGCCACCAGGCTGACGTCCTGGGCGACGCCGTACGTCTCGCCGCCGACGGTGCCGGCGACGTGGGTGCCGTGGCCGTGGCAGTCGTCCGTGCCGCGACCGTCGTTGATCGCGCTGAAGCCGGAGGTGGCCCGGCCGCTGAACTCCGCGTGCGAAAGGCGCATGCCGGTGTCGATGATGTAGGCCTTCACCCCGGCGCCGGAGCGCTGGTAGGTGTAGGTGTTGTTGAGCGGAAGGCTGCGCTGGTCGATCCGGTCGATGCCCCACGTGGCCGGCGACTGGGTGTCGCTGACGGTGACCTGGCGGTCCGCCTCGATGAACGAGACTTGCTTGTTGTTGCGCAGCTCGCCGAGTGCGGACTCCGACAGGGTGGCGGCGAAGCCGTCCAGCGCGTTGCTGTAGGTGTGGTGCACCTTGGCGCCCTTGTCCTTGGCCTTGTCCTTCGCCTCCCTCACGCTGGCCCTGGACGAGCCCTTGTCGAAGACCACGATGTAGCGGTCGCTGGCGGACGTGCCGTGGACGGGTGCCGGGCCGGCGTCGGCCGGGGTGTGCTTGTCCTTCGCCGGTCTGTCAGCGGTGGCTGACGTCGGTGCGAGCACCAGGGCGGCGCTCGTCGTCGCGGCCAGGAGTGCGGCCGCGAGGCGGGGGTGTCGTGCGGACATGGGTGATCCTTCCGAGAGAGAGTGACCCGGAGAGACTGACCGCGTGTGGGCTGGGTCACAAGGGCTGGCCGCCCGTTAACAGTTAACTCGGGCGGCTCGCGGACGCCGGCTCGGTCTTCGGCCAGACCCACCGAACCCCGGCTGATCCCCGCAGTGCAGTCGGTGTCGACGACGTGCAGGCTGTGCTCGGCGTCGAGCTCGAGGGGCTGGCCGTCCTCTCCGTCCTGGACGTGGTACGCCGCGGCTGGCAGTGCGCCCGGGTCGAACCTGACCTCCAGGAGGTACTGCCGCATCGGCAACCGGAGCCGGCGCGTGTGCCGCAGCTCGTAGGGGCGCGGCGGCCCGCTCAGCACCTCGTAGTCGACCACGACGGTCTGTCCCCGGCGCAGCGGCTCGAGAAAGACCAGCTCGCAGCCGAGGATGCCCGAGGCGACGTCGCGGGAGATCGCCCCGAGACGGCAGCCGCGCAGGGCGTGGATCTCCGGTGGCCCCGCCTGCGGGTCCTCGAGGCAGTGCATGACCACCCGGCGGTCGGGCCCGTCGCACCTGGCCCGCAGCACCTGACGCACCTGCAGCGACACCTGGGAGCGGTCGGGCCCCATGGTCACGACGTCGTGGAGGCTGATCCGCTCCAGCTCGGTGTCCCACCGGGTGTCGAGGCTGCGCAGCACCCTGGTCTGCGGCGGCTCCGGCCAGACGGCGTCGAGGTCCACGACCCGGCAGCGGCGGCCGCGCTCGCGGGGCGGGGTCAACGCACGTTGGAGGCTGCCCTGGTCGAGGTCGAGGAGCTCCTCGAGATGGGGGAGCGCGGCCAGGGACTGCTTGCGGCCCGGCTCGCTCCGGCCGGACTGCCAGTAGCTCAGGGTCGCCACGCTGACGGAGATGCCCTTGGCATCGAGCCGCTCCCTGATCCGCTCCAGTCCCAGGCCGCGCACGTCGATCGCGGTGCGCAACACCTCGGCGAAGCTCCCGGACGCATCGGCCACGCGCGACATTGAATCCCGACCGGTGTCCGGTCGCAAGGGTGGCGGCAGGTGAGCGCACGCGCGCCCGGCTTCGCTAGCCTGCCGATGTGCCCCGGATCGTCGTCGTCACCGACTCGACCGCCTCGCTCCCCGCGAAGGTGGTCGCCGAGCGCGGCATCGTCGTCGTACCCCTCCAGGTGGTGATCGGTGCCGACGTGCTCGACGAGGGGTCCGAGGGCGCCACGCCCGAGATGGTGGCGGAGGCGCTGCGGGAGTTCCGTCCGGTGAGCACGTCCCGTCCCTCACCCGAGGTGATGCGCGAGGTCTACGAGCAGGCCGCCCGGGAGGGCGCCACCGCGGTGGTGTCGATCCACCTGTCCGGTGACATGAGCGGCACGTTCGAGTCCGCCCAGCTCGCGGCCCGCGAGGCCTCGATCCCGGTGACCGCCGTGGACACCCGCCAGGTGGGGATCGCGACCGGGTACGCCGTCCTCGCAGCCGCCGACGTGCTCGACGAGGGCGGTTCGGCTGCGGAGGCGGCCGAGGCCGCGCGGGACTCGGGCCGCCGCGTCGTCCTCGCTGTTCTACGTCGACACCCTGGAGTACCTCCGCCGCGGCGGCCGGATCGGGGCCGCCGCCGCCCTCTTCGGCGGTGCCCTCGCCGTGAAGCCCCTGCTGACGATCGAGGACGGCGTGGTCGCCACCCACGAGAAGGTCCGGACCGCGGCGCGGGCGCTCAGCCGGCTGGAGGAGCTGGCGGTGTCGGCCGCGGACGACCAGCAGGTGGACGTGTGTGTCGCCCACCTGGCCAGTCCCGACCGCGCGGGCCAGCTCACCGAGCGGCTGGCAGAACGGCTCGCGGACAACCTCTCCGGCCGTGAGGTCTGGTGCGGGGAGCTGGGCGCCGTACTGGGCGCGCACGTCGGCCCCGGAATGCTCGCGGTCTGCGTGGCGCCCGTCAGCTGGGGGTGAGCCGCACGCAGCGGTCGAGGCGCGACCTGCCGCTTCAGGCGTGACCTCGCTGGTTCTCCACAGGCGACGATTTCGGACTTCCCGGACGGCCGGGTCGTTCCTACCTTCGGCGCCATGGGGAACCGTCGGCCGAGCCAGGAGCACCAGGAAGCCGTCTCCCGGCGACTCGCGCAGCTGAGCGCCGAGCTCGATGGTGTCCGCGGCCGGCGGCTCGACGACCCGACCGAGGTCCGGCGGGCACCGCAGGCCGACGAGTTCGCGATGCCGCTCACCCACACGCGGGTCCGGGCGCGAGCCGCACCGCCTCCGGCACTCCGAGCCGACCCCGGAGCCCGATCCGGGGCCCGCGCCGCTCGTCGCGCAGCCGGGGCGCCACGCCTCGCGTCGGCCGGGCCGGAGCTTCGCCGAGACCCTGCCACCCACGCTGCGGGGTCGCGTGGCCCTGGGGCCGGCCCAGCTCGCCTTCGTCACCGGCCTCGTCGCGGTCGGTCTTGCGGTCACCTGCTGGTGGGTCATCCGGGGCGACGCGCGGCAGCTGGCGGCGCCCGCGGTGAGCAGCCCTGCCGGCGGCCTCGCGACCCCGGCCGTTCCGGTGGCGTCCGGCGTCGGCCACCGCGGAGGCAGGAGAGACCGACGGCACGGTCACCGTCGACGTCACCGGCAAGGTGCGGCGCCCTGGCATCGCGGTGCTCGACGCCGGCGCCCGGGTGATCGACGCGCTCAAGGCAGCCGGCGGGGCCCGGCCGGGGGTCGACCTCACCTCGCTCAACCTTGCCCGGCTGCTCGTCGACGGCGAGCAGATCGTTGTCGGGGTGGCCGCGCCGACCGGCTTGCCCGGTGCGACGGCGGTGCCAGTTCCCCCGGGCGCGACCACCGGCCCTCTCGTCAACATCAACACCGCCGACCAGACGCTGCTCGAGACCCTGCCCGACGTGGGGCCGGTCACCGCGGAGGCGATCATCGCCTGGCGCACCGAGCACGGCGGATTCACCGCGGTCGACGAGCTGCTCGAGGTGGACGGCATCGGTGACGCCACGCTCGCGACACTCACTCCGCACGTGACGGTGTGAGTGGTGACGCGGAGGACCGCGACGTACCCGACCTCCGCCTGCCCCTGCTGGGGGTGGCGGCCTGGGCTGGTGGGCTGGTCGGTCACCTGCTGCCGGCGGGCATCACGGTGGCGTTGGCGGCCGGTGCGGTCGTGGGCCTGCTCGTCGTCCGCACCCGGGTGCCCGCCGGTCGGGCGCTCACGCTCTGCGGCCTGCTGCTGGTCTTCGCCGCGGTGGCCGCGAGCGCCGTGCTGCGTCAGGAACAGGTCGAGCACAACCCGGTCGCCGCTCTCGCCGACGAGCACGCGGTCGCGACCCTCGAGCTCACCGTGACCGCCGACCCGCGGGTCGTGGAGGGGAGGTACGCCGAGCAGGTGCTGCTCCGCGCCCGGGTCACCCAGGTCGCCGGGCGCGGGCGGGTGCATGCCCTCGGCACCCCCGTGGTGGTCCTCGCCGACGGCGGGTGGGCCGGGGTGGAGCTGGGGAGCCGGGTGCGCACCGTCGGGCGGCTGTCGCCGGCGGACGGCCAGGGAGTCGCGGCGGTCGTGTCCGTCCACGGAGGCCCCGAGCTGATCGGCCGGCCCGGAGTGTGGTGGCGCGGCGCGGACGCCGTACGCGAGTCGCTTCGCGACTCGGTCGCGCACCGACCCCCAGCCAGCGTGCGCTGGTCCCGGCCCTGGTGGACGGCGACGACTCGGGGCTCGACCCGCACCTCGCCGACGACTTCCGCGAGACCGGGCTGACCCACCTGCTCGCCGTCTCGGGGACCAACCTCACCCTGGTCGTCGGGTTCCTGCTGGTGCTCGCGCGGTGGTGCGGGGTCCGCGGCCGGTGGATGTACCTCGTCGGGGCGGTGGGCATCGCCGGGTTCGTGCTCCTGGCCCGCGCCGAGCCCAGCGTCGTGCGCGCCGCCGCGATGGGGACCGTGGCGCTCCTCGCGATGGGCACCGACGGCCGGCGTCGCGGTGCCCGCGCGCTCGGGTGCCGCCGTGGTGGCGCTGCTCCTGCTCGACCCGCTGCTGGCCGTGAGCATCGGCTTCGCGCTCTCGGTGACGGCCACCGCCGGCATCCTGCTGCTCGCGCCCGGCTGGCGCGATGCCCTGCGGGTCTGGCTGCCCCGGTGGCTCGCCGAGGCGATCGCGATCCCGGCGACCGCCCAGCTGGCCTGTACTCCGCTCGTGGCCGCGATCTCGGGCCAGGTCAGCATCGTCGCCGTGGTCGCCAACCTGGCCGCGGCGCCCGCGGTCGGCCCGGCCACGGTCCTGGGGCTGGCCGGCGGGCTGTTCGGCCTGGCCTGGCCGGCGGCGGGGGCCTTCGTCGGCACGTTGGCGGCCGTCTGCGTGGCCTGGATCGTCGCGGTCGCCCGGCACGGCGCGCAGCTGCCCACCCCGGCCGTGGACTGGGGCACCGGCTTCGGGGCACTGGCCGTGCTCACCGCGCTGGCCGTGCTGGCCGCCCTCGTCGCGCCGTACCTGCTCCGTCGCCGGATCACCGGTCTGGCCTGCTGCTGCCTGCTCGTCGTCGCCGTCCTGGTCCGACCACCCACGCCGGGCTGGCCGCCTCCCGGGTGGGTGCTGGTCGCCTGCGACGTGGGCCAGGGCGACGCCCTGGTGCTGCACGCGGCGCCCGGCGCGGCCGTCGTCGTCGACGCCGGACCCGACCCGGCGGCGGTGGACGACTGCCTGCACCGGCTCGACGTGTCGACCATCCCGCTCGTGCTGCTCACCCACTTCCACGCCGACCACGTGGACGGGTTGGCCGGCGTGCTCGACGGTCGTCGCGTCGATGCGGTGGAGGTCACCCGCCTGTCGGACCCGCCCGGTGGCGTCTCGCTGGTCTCGGAAGCTGCCCGGGAGGCTGGGCTGCGGCCCGCGCCCGCGCCGTACGCCGCAACCCGCACGGTCGGCGACGTCCGGTTCCAGGTGCTGTGGCCGCCGCCCACCTCGCCCACGACCGGACCGGGCGACGGAAGCACCGCCAACGACGCGAGCGTCGTGCTCCTCGTCGAGGTCGCCGGGGTGCGGCTGCTGCTGTGCGGGGACATCGAGCCCGCGGCCCAGGCCGCCCTCGCCCGGACCTGGCCTGAACTCAGCGTGGACGTCCTCAAGGTGCCCCACCACGGCAGTCGCTACCAGGACCTGCCCTTCCTGCTCGGTCTCGGGGCACGGGTGGCGGTGGTGAGCGTGGGGGAGGACAACGACTACGGTCACCCGGCCGCCACAACGCTGGGGCCGCTGGCCGCGAGCGGCGCCGAGGTCCTGCGCACCGACGTCGAGGGCGACGTCGCGGTTTCGGTCCGCGACGGAGAGCTGTACGCCGCGTCCGGGCCGTGACTCCCGCCTCGCGCAGGCCCGGGGGTGGGCTGTGGGAAGGTGGCCCCACCATGGCAGGCCCCTCACCCGCAGACGTCCTCGGCCGGGTCACGCTCGTGACCGGCAAGGAGGAGTTCCTCAACGAGCGCACCGTCGGGTTCGTGCGCGACACCGTCCGTCGGCACGACCCCGAGGCCGAGCTGTCCGAGACCCGCGGCGCCGATCTCACGCTGGCCTCGCTCGGCGAGCTCGCGGCCCCGTCGTTGTTCTCCACCACCCGGTGTGTCGTGGTGCGGGGCCTTGAAGACCTGCCCGACGAGTCGGTCGACGGCCTGCTGGGCTACGCCGCGGCGCCCGTCGAGGACGTCGCCCTGGTGCTCGTCCACGGAGGCGGACAGAAGGGGTCCGGGGTGCTCACCAAGCTCCGCAAGCTCGGTCCCGTGACGGAGTCGAGCTCTGGAGAGCTGAAGGCGTCGGAGTACCCCTCGTTCGTCGCCGCCGAGGTCCGCTCCCACGGCGGCACGATCGACCAGGAGGCCGCGGGCTTCCTGGTCCAGGCCGTGGGTCAGGACCTGCGCTCGCTGTCGGCCGCGGCCGACCAGCTGACCAGCGACTTCCCCGGAGAGCCGCTGTCGGTCGACAAGGTCAAGCAGTACTTCGGTGGCCGGGCCGAGGCCAAGTCCTTCGCGGTGGCGGACGCTGCCTTCAACGGGCGCCGCCAGGCCGCGCTCGAGGAGCTGCGCTGGGCGCTCGACACCGGCACCCCGCCGGTCCTCGTGACCAGCGCCTTCGCCGGCAGCGCACGCGGTCTCGCCCGCTACAAGGGCGCCTCGCGCGGGATGGGGGAGGCGGATCTCGCGCGCGAGATCGGGGTGCCGCCGTGGAAGGTGCGCACGGTCCGCGACCAGTCCCGCAGCTGGTCGGACGGCGGCATCGCCCACGCGATCCGGGCCGTCGCCCGCGCCGACGCCGACATCAAGGGCGCCGCCCACGACGCGTCGTACACGCTTGAGCGGCTGGTCCTCACCATCACCGCCCTGCGCACCCCGCGCTGACCCGCCCAAAACTGACCCGAAACGACGCTGACCCGCCCGAAAGTTTCGGGCGGGTCAGCGTTGAGGTGCGTGGGTCAGAGCGAGGAGGCCTTCTTCGCGATGGCCGACTTGCGGTTCGCGGCCTGGTTCTTGTGGATGACACCCTTCGAGGCGGCCTTGTCGAGCTTGCGGGCGGCGTCGCGGGCGGCGGTGATCGCGGCGTCCTTGTCGCCGGCCGCCGCGGCCTCGCGGAACTTGCGTACGGCGGTCTTCAGGCTCGTCTTCACGGACTTGTTGCGCTCGTGCCGGACGAGGGTCTGCCGGTTCCGCTTGATCTGGGACTTGATGTTCGCCACTGCATGAGCCTTCGTGGTAGGTGTCGGGACTTGAAGTTCAGGTGGTCGGCGCAGGTGGCGCCAGACCGACGAGCAAGACTAACAGCGGGCCGTCAGACCGCCCAAATCCGTCATGACCAGCCGCGGCGCTCGCAGAGCCAGGCCCAGCAGACCTCGCCCTGCCAGGACTGGTGGTCGCGGATGTGGGGGGAGTTCGGCGGGACCGGCTCGTCGCGCTGCCGGAAGAAGTAGCCCACCAGGAGCGCCAGCATGACTGTCGATGTGCTCCGGGGGTACGTCGCGCAGCAGCGGGCGGGTGGCGATCACCGGCTCGACGTCCAGGCCGTCGCCGCGCGGCCCGACCAGCGTGAACAGCGAGTCGACCCAGTCGGCGCCCAGGACCGGCCAGTTCCAGTCGCACATCCACACGGTGCCGTCGGATCCGATCAGGAAGTTGTCGTCGCGCAGGTCCGTGTGCACCACGGTGTCGCCGGTGGCGACGTCGACGAAGGCCCCGGCCAGGGCCGCGGCCTCCTCCAGGTGGGGCAGGCCCGGCTGGGTGGCCCGGATGTGGTCCCAGAAGCCGACCATGTCGGCGAACTCGTCGGCGATGGAGTCGAGGGCCAGCCCGTCCGGCGGTGGTGTCAGCTCGGCGGCCACCACCTCACACGCGTCCAGGCAGGCGTCGAGGTCGGACTGCCGCCAGGGCCGCCCGGGGTTCCGCCCGTCGACGTACTCCATCCCGAGCACGACCCAGTCGTCGTCCAGCAGCCAGCGCAGCCGCGGCGCGGGCACCGACTCCGGCAGCGCGGCCAGCTTGCGGGCCTCCTCACGGTAGGAGACCGCGAACACCTTCTGCGCCTTCATCGAGGCGGCCTTCACGAAGTGACGGGAGCCGTCCTCGCAGGTCAGGACGGAGGCGAAGCCCGGGGTGAATCCGGCACCCTGGGACACCGCGTCGACCACGGGCGAACCGCACTTGCGCTCGATGTAGGCACGCAGGTTGGGCGGCAGGAACGGCCACTCCAGCCGGCGGGCGGTTCGCCCCGACGGTGCGGGGTACGTCGTCATGGCCAGCCATCCTGCCCCAGATGGGACGCCGAGCCGAGTCGGTTTCAGTCGGGGTCGTCGGTCTGGAAGCCAAGGACGGCCCGCGTCATCTGGTTGCGGGTGTCCAGCAGGTCGTCGAGCGCCTCGTCGAGGTCGTCGGCCGTCACGCTCAAGGCGTCGGTGGACCCCAGTGGCTCGTCCCGGTCGCCGGCGACCACTGCGCTGCGGCGCAGCAGCTCCTTGAGGAACGACGCGGTCACACCTTCGGTGCGATCGAGCACATGGTCGAGACGGCTCGTGTCGAGCTTCAGCCCCCGGCGGTAGAGCCGCACCAGTCGCAGTCGTGCGTCGCGATCGGGCAGGTCGATGTGGACGGCCTGGTCGACGCGTCCTGGCCGGGCGGCGAGGGCGGGCTCGAGGAGGTCGGCGCGGTTGGTGGTCAACAGGAACACCACGTCCGAGTCCTCGGCCAGCCCGTCCATCTCGTTCAGCAACGTGAACAGCAACGGGGACTCGCCGTCGTACCGGTCCCGCTGCTCGGCGATCAGGTCGACGTCCTCCACCACGATCATGGCGGGCTCCAGGGACCTTGCAATCGAGCACGCCTGCTTGATCGCGGGCAGGGTGTCCCCGGTGAGCTCCACGACGGTGGTGTCGTCGAGCTCACCGATGAGGTAGCGAACCGTGTGCGTCTTGCCGACGCCCGGTGGACCGTGCAGGAGCAGTCCGCGCTTGAGGTGCTGCCCAGAGGCCCGCAGCCGCTCCCGGTTCAGGGCGACTCCGATGACTTGCCGCCGGAGGTCCGCGAACGTGGCGTCGGGCAGGATCAGATCGCTCTTGGGCATGGGTCGACGCTTGTGGAACCGCAGGACCGACCCGTGCTCCCCGAACATGTCCTGCCCGAACGACAGGACCTGGCCGCGGAAGACGTTGTGCTCGTCGGCCAGCTCGCGGAGGTGCTCTGTGGTCCGCTCAGCCAAGCCTGGGCGGCTGGCGATCACCTCGACGGTGACGCCGTACATGTCGCTCTCGCGATCAGAGCCGCGGTACAGAAGGGCGATCCGGTTGTCTCCCCCCTCGGTGACCAGCAGCACCGCTGCCCGGAGGCACTGCAGCTTCTCCCCGTCCGGCCCGATGGGAAGGCTGACCCGGGACAAGTTGCCCGGTCGCGGCCCGTGGCGCGCGTATTCGCTGTCCGGCCGGATCAGGTCGCCGAGGCCGAACGGGCCGTGGTGTCGATAGTTGGTCATGCCCACGACGTCGGCCCTACGTCCTGGCTCGGCCAGCCAGGCATCGAGCGCCGCCTGGACGTTGACGTGCTCGTACGCCGCCCAGCGCTCCTCGACCAACGGGAGATCGTGGGTGGGCACGCCGAGGTGCTCGGTCACCAGGCCGGCGAAGGTCGGCTGCTCGTCGGCCCGCGCCTGCGCGACGAACCTCCGGACGAGGCGGCGGCCATACCGCATCAGGTCGGCGAGCTCGGGTGCGTCAGGCCTTGAACCGTCACCCGGGTGCTCGCCCGGGTGGTCCGACACGGTGATGGTGGCCATGGCGTCAGCGTAGGGCCAAGGCGTCGCCGAATCCGCCGGGTTCAGGGCCGCGTGGAAGAATGACGCGACCACTCGACGTCGTCCTCGAAAGCCTTCTGTGTCCTCCAAGACCGCGCCGCCGCCACCCGGCCGCACCGATCCGGCGATCATCCGGAACTTCTGCATCATCGCGCACATCGACCACGGCAAGTCGACCCTGGCCGACCGCATGCTGCAGCTCACCGGGGTGGTCGACGAGCGGAGCGCACGGGCGCAGTACCTCGACCGGATGGACATCGAGCGCGAGCGCGGGATCACCATCAAGAGCCAGGCCGTCCGGATGCCGTGGACGGTCCCCGACGGCAACGCGGAGGGCGCGGAGCCGGGCAGCTACGTGCTGAACATGATCGACACCCCCGGCCACGTGGACTTCACCTACGAGGTGTCCCGGTCGCTCGAGGCGTGCGAGGCGGCGATCCTGCTGGTCGACGCGGCGCAGGGGATCGAGGCGCAGACCCTGGCGAACCTCTACCTCGCCCTCGGCGCGGACCTGCACGTCATCCCGGTCCTGAACAAGATCGACCTGCCCTCGGCCAACCCCGAGAAGTACGCCGAGGAGCTCGCGCACATCATCGGCTGCGAGGTGGACGACGTGCTCCGCGTCTCGGCCAAGACCGGCGAGGGCGTCGAGGCGGTCCTCAACGAGATCGTCAAGCAGACCCCGCCCCCGGTCGGCGTCGCCGACGCCCCGGCGCGGGCCCTGATCTTCGACTCGGTCTACGACACCTACCGCGGCGTGGTCACCTACGTCCGGGTGGTCGACGGCAAGCTCAGCCACCGCGACCGGATCAGGATGATGTCCACCGGCGCCGTCCACGAGATGCTCGAGGTCGGCGTGATCAGCCCCGAGCCGGTGCAAGGCCGGGGAGATCGGGGTCGGCGAGGTCGGCTACCTGATCACCGGCGTGAAGGACGTCCGGCAGTCGCGGGTCGGTGACACCGTCACCTCCCAGCACGGCGGCGCCGACACCCCGCTGGGCGGCTACAAGCACCCCAACCCGATGGTGTTCGCCGGGCTCTACCCGATCGACGGCGACGACTACCCGACGCTGCGCGACGCGCTGGACAAGCTGCAGCTCAACGACGCCGCGCTGGCCTACGAGCCCGAGACCTCGGGCGCGCTCGGCTTCGGCTTCCGGTGCGGCTTCCTCGGGCTGCTGCACATGGAGATCGTGCGCGAGCGGCTCGAGCGGGAGTTCGACCTCGACCTGATCTCGACCGCCCCCAACGTGGTCTACCAGGTCACCATGGAGGACGGCGCCGAGCACGACGGTGACCAACCCGAGCGAGTACCCCTCAGGCAAGGTCGACGAGGTCCACGAGCCGGTGGTCCGGGCCACGATCCTCACCCCGGCCGACTACATCGGCACGATCATGGAGCTCTGCCAGGCCCGGCGCGGCAGCCTCCTCGGCATGGACTACCTCTCCGAGGACCGGGTGGAGATGCGCTACACGCTGCCGATGGCCGAGATCGTCTTCGACTTCTTCGACCAGCTCAAGTCGCGCACCAAGGGCTACGCCTCGCTGGACTACGAGCCCACCGGCGACCAGGTGGCCGACCTGGTCAAGGTCGACATCCTGCTGCAGGGCGAGACCGTGGACGCCTTCAGCGCGATCGTGCACAAGGACGCGGCCTACTCCTACGGCGTGATGCTGGCCGGCAAGCTCAAGGACCTGATCCCGCGCCAGCAGTTCGAGGTGCCGATCCAGGCCGCGATCGGATCCCGGGTGATCGCGCGGGAGAACATCCGCGCCATCCGCAAGGACGTGCTCGCCAAGTGCTACGGCGGTGACATCACCCGCAAGCGCAAGCTGCTGGAGAAGCAGAAGGAGGGCAAGAAGCGGATGAAGATGGTCGGCCGGGTCGAGGTCCCCCAGGAGGCCTTCATCGCCGCGCTCTCCAACGCCCCGGCCGGGGAGAAGACGGGCCGCAAGTAGCCACCCACGGCCGCGGAGTCCGGGCACGCCGGACGCCGGGTTCCGGAGGGGGCGTCCGGAACCCGGCGTCGCCTACGGTTCGCGCCTGCACGCCGCACCGTGCCGACGGCGCTTAGCAGCCCAGGGCAGGACCCGGGGTGTCGGCCAGGCCGTCGACGAGCATGCCCTCAGCGGGCAGGACCTCGACGTGGCCGAAGCCCGTGGCGTGGCCGTCACCCAGCAGTGCCCGACGGAGCTGAGCCTGGTTCCACCCGGGCCGGTTGCGGGCCGGGCGGAACGGCGACCTGTAGCGCATCCGCAGCTGGCCCGGCAGCGCGCCCGGCCGGCGCTCGACGATCACGTTGCCCTCGAAGCGGACCTGGTTGTTGCTCGCGGCCCGGAACTCGGCGGAGTCGATGAACCCCGGCGGGATCGCGGCGCCGTTGGCCCCGGCACGGAAAGCGACGAACGGGACGACGATGTCGCCGTTGCGCGAGCTCGCTCGGGCCGCCCGCCCGAACCTGATCCTGTCGACGATCACCTCGTCGACGACGTCGCTGGTGGCCGAGGTGACCCGGATGCGGTCACCGGGACCGATGTTCGGCGTGCCGAAGGGCCCTCCCAGCAGTCGCCGGCGACGGGTTCACCCTCGGGACCGTGGTTGACCTCGAGCCCGATCTCGGGAGCCTCGCCTGCCGCGGCGCCGGTGGCTGTGCCGATCACGGTGCCGTTCCGGATGACTTGGACGGTGAGCACTTCGCCGAGCTCGTAGCCGAAGACGGCGACGAAGTCGATGTTGTGGAAGACGGTGATGTTGTGGCCCGCGCCGACATTCACCACGGTCCCCTCGGCGGGCGTGATGCTGAGCATGGTCGGGACCAGCGCCGCCACCCCGAGCGCCACTGCTGCCTTGACCCGTCTGGTCCTGCCGCGTGCGACGGGACTCTGAGGGCTCGTTCATGGGATGCGCCTCCTACGTTGCGCTACCAGCGGTTATCCGGGGCCTGGTCTGCATGCTTCGCCTCGGCCGTCACGGAGGCGTGAAATGGTGTGCCGGATGCAATGGACCACTGGTCAGCGATGAGACTTCCCGACGGCGTCCTCGGCATGGCGGGGCGCGGCCCCGACTGGGCGAGCTGGGTCGAACGCCTGCCCGGGCGTCTGGCCGCGCTGCTCGCGGAGTGGGAGCTGACCCCCGACGGCTGGTCGATGCACGGTTACTGCTCGATCGTCGTGCCGGTACGGACCAGTGACGGGGAGACCGCGGTCCTCAAGGTGGCGTTCGACGTCGACGAGGAGTCCGAGCACGAGCACCTCGTCCTGCGGCACTGGGGCGGACGCGGCGCCGTACGCCTCCTGCGCGCGGACCCTCATCGGCGGGCGATGCTGCTCGAGCGACTGCACCACGAGGACCTGACCGGGCTGCCCGACCTCGAGGCGTGCGAGGTGGTCGCCGCGCTCTACCCGCGGCTGCACCTGCCCGCGCTGCCCCAGCTGCGCACGGTCACGTCGTACGTCGAGCGATGGTCGGCCGCTCTCGCGACCATGCCCCGCAGCGCCCCGATCCCGCGGCGGATGGTGGAGCAGGCCCTGTCGCTGGCGCGGGACCTGGTCGCGGATCCCGCCAGCACGGGCGTCATCGTGCACGGCGACCTGCACTACCTGAACGTGCTCGCGGCCGACCGTGAGCCCTGGCTCGTGATCGACCCCAAGCCGATGTCCGGCGACCCGCACTTCGAGCCCGCCCCGATGCTCTGGAACCGGATGGACGAGCTGGGCGACGCCGTCCGGGCAGGGGTACGACGGCGCTTCCACACCCTCGTCGACGCCGCCGGGCTGGACGAGGCACGGGCCCGCGACTGGGTCATCGTCCGGATGGTGCTCAACGCCCACTGGGCGGTGGAGGACGCCCAGCGGGGGGAGCGCGACCTCACCGCGGACGAGCGGGACTGGATCACCAGCTGTATTGCGATCGTCAAGGCGGTCCAGGACTGAGAACATCGCTGCCATGACCGCGATCATCCGCTCCGTCAACGTCGGGACTCCGCGCCCCCGCGAGTGGGCCGACATCGGCCGGAGCGCGATCGAGAAGCACGCGGTCACCGGGCCGGTGCGAGTCACGGCCCTCGGCCTGGAGGGCGACCAGGTCGCCGACACCGTTCACCACGGCGGGATCGACCAGGCCGTCTACGCCTTCGCTCGCGAGGATCTCGACCGCTGGGTCGAACGCCTCGGTGCACCGCTCGCCGACGGCATGTTCGGTGAGAACCTCACGACGTCGGGGATCGACGTGAACGAGGCCGAGGTGGGCGAGCGCTGGCGGGTCGGCAGCGCGCTGTTCGAGGTGGCGTCCGTGCGCATCCCCTGCAACGACTTCAAGGGCTGGATGGGCGAGTCGGGTTTCGACAACGCCGGCTGGGTGAAGCGGTTCGCCTCGACGGGCCGGCCGGGGCCCTACCTGCGGGTCCTGGAGGAAGGCACTCTCCAGGCCGGCGACGCGCTGGTCGTCGAGCACCGGCCCGGCCACGGCGTCACCGTGTCGACCATGTTCCGGGCCCTGACCACGGACCGGTCGTTGCTGCCGGAGCTGCTCCAGATCGACGGACTCGTCGCGGAGGCGAGGCAGGCGGCCGAGAAGTACGTCGCCCCGCGGACGCGACCCGACCGGGAAGAGGATGACCAAAGTGCGGGTCGTGCTACCGGTCCGTAACCGGGTGATCTAGGTTACTGCGCGCAAGACGTTGCGGTCCCACGACCGCGATGCGGCCGTTCCCGAGACGCAAAGCAGGAGTGTCATGCCCAGTACCAGCCCGAGAACCATCGACACCAGCTTCGTCGACAACCTGACCCCGAACGTCGCGATCCAGTTCCTCGACCGGGTGGAGAAGAGCCCCGACGCCGAGGCCTACCGCTTCCCCCGGGGCGAGTCCTGGGAGTCGGTGACCTGGCAGGAGACCGGCGCGGAGGTGTCCCGCCTGGCGGCCGGGTTGCTCGCCCTCGGGATCGAGATGGAGCAGCGGGTCGGCATCGCGTCCAACACGCGCTACGAGTGGATCCTGGCCGACCTCGCGATCATGTGCGCGGGCGCCGCGACGACCACCGTCTACCCGTCCACGAACGCCGAGGACACGGCGTACATCCTCAGCGACTCCGAGTGCCGGGTCGTCTTCGCCGAGGACGACGAGCAGATCGGCAAGCTGCAGGAGCGCAAGGCCGAGCTGCCGCACCTGGTGAAGGTCGTGACGTTCGACGGCGCCGCCGACGGCGACTGGATCATCGGGATGGACGACCTGGCCAAGCTGGGGGAGGAGTACCTCGCCGAGCACCCCGACGTGATCAGGGAGAAGGCCGAGGCGATCCGCCCCGACCAGCTCGCCACGCTGATCTACACCTCCGGCACCACCGGACGCCCCAAGGGCGTGCGGCTGCGGCACCGGTCATGGGTCTACGAGGGCACCGCGATCCAGGCGCAGGACATCCTCGACGAGAGCGACCTGCAGTTCCTGTGGCTGCCGATGGCCCACTCGTTCGGCAAGGTGCTGCTCTCCGCGCAGCTCGCCTGCGGCTTCGCCACCGCCGTCGACGGCCGGGTGGAGAAGATCGTCGACAACTGCGCCGCCGTGAAGCCGACGTTCATGGGCGCCGCGCCGCGCATCTTCGAGAAGGCCTACGGCCGGATCCAGACGATGCAGGCCGCCGAGGGCGGCGCCAAGGAGAAGATCTTCAACAAGGCGTTCGAGGTCGGCCTCAAGGTCGAGCAGCTCAAGCGCGAAGGCAAGTCCGTCCCGCTGCCGCTGAAGCTCCAGCACGGCCTCTTCGACAAGCTGGTCTTCAGCAAGGTGCGCGAGCGCTTCGGCGGCCGGGTGCGGTTCTTCATCTCCGGCGCCGCCGCCCTCAACCGGGAGATCGCCGAGTGGTTCAACGCCGCCGGCATCGTGATCCTCGAGGGCTACGGCATGACCGAGAACTCCGCCGGTGCGGCCGTCAACCACCCGGACGACAACAAGATCGGCACCGTCGGCCGCGCGCTGCCCGGGGCCGAGATCAAGATCGGCGAGGGCGACGAGGTCCTGCTCCGGGGCCCCCACATCATGGACGGCTACCACAACCTCCCCGAGGAGACCGCGAGGCACGCTGACGCCGACGGCTGGCTGCACACCGGCGACAAGGGCAGCCTCGACGACGAGGGCTACCTCACCATCACCGGCCGGATCAAGGAGCTGTTCAAGACCTCCGGCGGCAAGTACATCGCGCCGCCGGCGATCGAGTCGAAGTTCAAGGCGATCTGCCCCTACGCCAGCCAGTTCGTCGTGTTCGGCAACGAGCGCAACTTCTGCGTCGCGCTGATCACCCTCGACCCCGACGCGATGGCCGGCTGGGCCGAGGAGAACGGCATGGCGGGCGCGTCGTACTCCGACATCGTGAGCTCCGACGCCGTCCTGGCGATGGTGGGCGGCTACGTCGAGGAGCTCAACAGCCGGCTCAACCGGTGGGAGACGATCAAGAAGTGGGAGCTGCTCGACCACGACCTGTCGGTCGAGTCCGGCGAGCTCACCCCGTCGATGAAGGTCAAGCGCAACGTCGTCGAGGACAACTACAAGGAGAAGATCGACGCGTTCTACGCCTGAGCCGGACCGCGCACGAAGTGCGTGGTCCGTCAGCGAAGGGATTGAGCGAGCGGCGCGAGTGAGCTTGCGAACTCGCGGCAGCGTGTCGAAATCCAGCACCGGCTGGTTTGATGGGGGATGCCGTCCGCCCTGCCCCCGGGTGACCCCGCACCCGCCGACGGTTCCCTGCCGGACAGCGCGCTGGACGGCGTGGGCCGACGGCCGTTCGGGGTCTACATCCACGTGCCGTTCTGCACGGTGCGGTGCGGCTACTGCGACTTCAACACCTACACGGCCGAGGAGCTGGGGGACGCCCCGGGCGCCTCGAGGTGGACCTACGCGGGAGCCGCGATCAACGAGATCCGGCAGGCCCGCCGGGTCCTGGGGGACCGCGACGTCCGGGTGTCGACGGTGTTCCTCGGTGGCGGTACGCCGACCCTGCTGAAGGCGATCGACCTCGGCGCGATCCTCGCGGCCGTCGCCTCGGAGTTCGGGCTCGAGCACGGTGCGGAGATCACCACCGAGTCCAACCCCGACAGCGTGGCCCAGTGGGACCTCGAGGAGCTGCGCTCGGTCGGCTTCAACCGGATCTCCTTCGGCATGCAGTCCGCCGTGCCGCACGTGCTGGCCACGCTCGACCGCACGCATGACCCGCTCCGGGTGCCCGCGGTGGTCGACTGGGCGCGGGCCGCCGGCTTCGAGCAGGTCAGCCTGGACCTGATCTACGGCACCCCGGGGGAGACGATGGCCGACTGGGAGACCTCGCTCGACGCGGCCCTCGCCTGCGGCCCGGACCACCTGTCGGCGTACTCCCTGATCGTCGAGGAGGGCACCGCCCTGGCCCGGCGGGTCCGCAACGGTGAGCTGGCGATGACCGACGACGACGATCTGGCCGACAAGTACGAGCTGGCCGACGAGCGGCTGGAGGCGGCCGGGCTGTCCTGGTACGAGGTGTCGAACTGGGCCCGGGACGAGGCCGCCCGGTGCCGGCACAACCTCCTCTACTGGACCGGCGGCGACTGGTGGGGGATCGGCCCGGGCGCGCACTCGCACGTCGGCGGCGTCCGATGGTGGAACGTCAAGCACCCGGCGGCGTACGCCGACCGGCTCGCGCAGGCCTGAGCCCGGCGCACGCGCGGGAGGTGCTCGACCACGAGACGCGGCGCGTCGAGCGGATGCTGCTCGAGCTGCGACTGAGCGACGGCCTGGCCCTCGACGTGCTCGACGACGTCGGCCGCAAGGCGGTGCCGGACCTGGTCCTGCGCGGACTGCTCGCGCCCACCGGAGCGGCAGCCGGGTCGGGCCGGAGGGTGGTGCTCACCCGGACCGGCCGGCTGCTCGCCGACGCCGTGCTCCGCGACCTGCTGCCCTGAACCGGGCCAGGGTCAGGACACCATCCGGATCGTCAGCGGGTAGCGGTAGTCCTCGCCGTTCCCGGCCTTGACCGAGCCGATGATCGTGAAGATCAGCCAGAAGAGGCCGACGAGCGGCAGCAGGATGAAGCCGACCAGCACCAGCAGGAGCACGGCCGAGACGATGCCGTAGATCAGGATCGACAGCTGGAAGTTGAGGGACTCCACGGACTGCCGGCGGATCCACGGCGAGTCGTTGCCCTTGAACAGGAGCACGAGCAGCGGCCCGAGGAAGGACAGCGCGAACAGCGCGGCGATGAGCGCGCTCCAGTGCGCGGCACCGCCCCAGGTGCGCTCGTCGGGTGTCAGCCCGCCTGCGCCCGGTTGCTGGGCGTACGGCTGCTGGCCGTAGGGGTGCTGCGTCTCCGGCGGCTGGCCGTACGACGGCTGGCCGGGAGGCTGCTGACCGGGAGGCTGCTGACCGGGAGGCTGCTGACCGGGCGTCTGGCCCTCGGGCTCGGGCTGTTCCGAAGGAGGGGGGCCGTAGGGATCGCTCATGTCGTCGAGCGTACTCGCGTGGTGACCGCTCAGGGCGCGGTCGACACGAAGTCGATCAGCTCCTCGACCCGCCCCAGCAGGGCAGGCTCGAGGTCGTGGTACGAGGCCACCCGGGACAGGATGTGCTGCCACGCCCGGGCGATGTCGGCCTGCGAACGGTGCGGCCAGCCGAGCTCCCGGCAGACGCCGTACTTCCACTCGATCTCGCGCGGCACGTCGGGCCACTGAGCCAGGCCGAGCCGGGCGGGCTTCACCGCGGCCCAGACGTCGACGAACGGGTGCCCCGTGATCAACACGTGTCGCCCGATCGGGGACCGCGCGATGTCCTCGGCGATCCGGCTCTCCTTCGAGCCCGGGACGAGGTGGTCGACCAGCACCCCGACCCGTCGGCCCGGACCGGGCCCGAACTCGCGGAGGTGGGCGGCGAGGTCGTCGACGCCGCCGAGGTACTCCACGACCACGCCCTCGATCCGCAGGTCGTCGCCCCACACCTTCTCGACCAGCTCGGCGTCGTGCCGGCCCTCGACGTAGATCCGGCTCTCCCGTGCCACCCGGGCCCTGGCGCCGGTCACGGCGACCGACCCGGACGCCGTACGCCTCGGCGGCGGGGGAGCCTGCATCCGGACCGGCGCGGTCAGCACCACGGGCCGCCCCTCGAGGAGGAAGCCCGGTCCGAGCGGGAAGGTGCGGCGCCGGTTGCGGCGGTCCTCCAGCGTGACCGTGTGCAGATCCCGGTCGACGGCCACGATCTCGCCGCAGAAGTCGGTCATGACCTCCTCGACGACCGCGCCGAGCTCCGCTGGATGGTCGACGGCGCGCCCGCGCCTCGGCAGCTCGCCAGTCGGTGGAGAGTACGTCGGAGCCGTAGCGCGGCGTGCCTGGGGAAGGGTGCGTCACCCGCGCAACGCTAGTCAGTCCTCGCCGTCGTCCTCGGCGGACTCGCCGTCCGTGGCCTGCTCGTCACCAGACTCGTCGGAGCCCTCGTCGTCGGACTCATTCGGAGGACCCGCCGCCCATCATGTCGAGGTCGTCCATGTCGTCGGGCGCCTCCTCCTCCGTGAGGGGCTCGGCGAGCGGGTTGTCCTCGGAGGGCTGGAGGTCCTCGGGGAGCTGCTCGTCGCTGATGCCGGCCTCGTCCTCGGTCTGCTCGTTGCTCGATTCGCTCATGCCCTGAACCTAACGGTCACTCGACGGTCTCGACACGCCGGTCGCGACCTCGCAGGCTCGGTCGCGCGGCTTGCTCGACCACCATCAGCGCAGCCGCTGACGCGCCTGCGCTCAGAGCAGAGGCAGGCGCTTCTGGCTGCGGGGGAGCTGCTCGTAGCCCCGGGCGACCGCTGCGGCGAGCCGCTCGCTCGGGTAGGGCCACTCGCCCGCGTCGAGCGCCTGGTCGAGGGGGACGCCCCGGCCGGCCAGGTCACGGATCGTCTCGGCGACGATGCCGATCTCGTTGCGCTGGGTCTCGACGAACTCGCGGTCGACCGGCGCGCCGTGACCGGGTACGACGACGCTCGCCGGCGTGGTCAGCCCGAGCACGATGTCGAGGCTGAGCGGCCAGTCCATCGGCCAGGAGTCGTCACCGAAGTACGGCGGGGCGGACTCCTCGACCAGGTCCCCGGCGAGCAGGGCGTCGGCGTCCGGGACCCGCACCACGAGGTCGCCGGAGGTGTGGCCGCGCCCGGGATGGACGAGCTCGACCGCGCGGTCGCCGAGGTCGAGGACCCGGGCCGAGGAGAACGTGTGGTCCGGCAGGACCACCTCGGTGCCGATCACGTCCGTGGCGTGGGGGTCGTCCGGGTCGTCGACGTAGCGCTGCTTGAGCCGCCCGGCCCCCTCGGCGAGCTCCGACGCGGCGTTCTCGTGGGCGTGGATCGGGACCCGTCCGTAGGTGGAGCGGAAGGTGCCGTTGCCGAAGGTGTGGTCGAAGTGCCAGTGGGTGTTGACGATGGCGACGACCTCGCCGGCACCGAGGCGGCGTACGTCGTCGACCACCTCCCGCGCAGCGGCGGCCGAGCCGTACGTGTCGACCACCAGCAGCCCGCGCTCGCCGCCGATCACGGTCACGTTGACGTCGAACCATGGGTAGCGCGCGACCCAGATCCGCTCTGCTACCTCGGCGAAGTCGGCCATGGCGGCGACCCTAGTACCCTTGGCACTCAGATCAGTCGAGTGCCAAGGGCCTCGACCGGGCCCGACCTGTCAGGGGGTCCGACCGGCGAAGCGCGAGGAGGTGGCGGGGCGATGCACGACGACCGCAAGATCGCCGTGCTCCGAGCGATCGTGGAGGACTACGTCGCCACGGAGGAGCCCGTCGGGTCGAAGGCCCTCGTCGAGCGGCACGGCCTCGGCGTCTCGCCGGCGACCGTGCGCAACGACATGGCCGCGCTGGAGGAGGAGGGGTTCATCACCCAGCCCCACACCAGCGCCGGGAGGGTGCCCACCGACAAGGGCTACCGCCTGTTCGTCGACCGCCTCACCAGCCTGAAGCCGATGAGTGCCGCCGAGAGGCGGGCCATCGCCACCATCCTGGACGGCGCCGTCGACCTCGACGACGTCGTACAGCGGTCCGTGCGGCTGCTCTCGCAGCTGACCCGCCAGGTGGCCGTCGTGCAGTACCCCACGCTGTCCCGCTCCACGGTCCGCCACATCGAGCTCGTGGCCCTCACGCCCAGCCGCCTGCTCGTGATCCTGATCCTCAGCACGGGGCGCGTCGAGCAGCGCATGGTCGAGCTCGACACGACCCTCGACGAGGCCGAGCTCGGCGAGCTGCGGTCCCGGCTGAACGTTGCGGCCGCCGGCAAGGTGATCGCCGAGGCGGCTGCCGCCCTGCCGGCCGCCGTACCCGAACGCGAAGGAGCGGCCATGTCCGCGGTCGTCGACACGCTGGTGGAGGCGTTCTCCGACCACCGCTCCGACGAGCGGATCGCCGTCGGCGGCGCGGCCAACCTGGCCCGGTTCGGCGAGAGCTTCGACACCGCCGTCCGCCCGCTGCTGGAGGCGCTGGAGGAGCACGTCGTGCTGCTCAAGCTGCTCGGCGAGGCCCACACCGGCGGCGCGGTCACCGTCCGGATCGGCGCCGAGGGGCCCTACCGGGAGCTCTCGGCGACGAGCGTGGTCGCGACCGGCTACGGCCCGGGTGACGACGCCCTGGCCACCCTCGGCATCGTGGGTCCGACCCGGATGGACTACCCCGGGTCGATGGCCGCCGTGCGCGCCGTGGCCCGCTACGTGTCCCGGATCCTCGACCAGGCATGACCAGACCACCCGCCCCCGGACCTCAACTGCGCAGCGCCCTGAGCCCCACGACGACGAAGAAGGACCGAACTTGAGTCAGGACCTCTACGACCTCCTGGGTGTGTCCCGCGACGCGGACGCCGACACCATCAAGAAGGCCTACCGGCGGATGGCCCGGCGGCTGCACCCCGACGTGAACCCCGACCCGGCGACGCAGGAGCAGTTCAAGGAGATCTCCCGCGCCTACGAGGTGCTGTCGGACCCGCAGAAGCGCGCGGCGTACGACCGCGGCGGCGACCCCTTCGGCGGCGTCGGCGGCTTCGGGCAGGGTGCCGGATTCTCCTTCACCGACATCATGGACGCGTTCTTCGGCGGTGCGGCAGCCTCCGCCGGCCGCGGACCGCGGCCGCGCGTCCGCCGGGGCCAGGACGCCCTGATCCGGGTCGAGGTGGACCTCGCCGAGGCGGCGTTCGGCGTCGCCCGGGAGCTCAAGGTCGACACCGCCGTCGTCTGCACGACCTGCCACGGCGACGGCGCCGCCCCGGGCAGCCGACCGATCCCCTGCGAGACCTGCCGGGGCGCCGGCGAGGTCGCCCACGTCCAGCGGTCGTTCCTCGGCGAGGTCCGCACCCTCCGCCCCTGCGCCGCCTGCCGCGGGTTCGGGTCGATCATCCCCGAGCCGTGCCGGGAGTGCTCCGGCGACGGCCGGGTCCGCTCGCGGCGCACCCTCACCGTCAAGATCCCGGCCGGGGTCGACACCGGCACCCGGATCCAGCTCACCGAGCAGGGCGAGGTGGGCCCGGGCGGCGGGCCCGCCGGCGACCTGTACGTCGAGGTCACCGTCGCCCCGCACGCCACCTTCACCCGGCACGGCAACGACCTGCACTGCACGGTCACGGTGCCGATGACCGCGGCCGCGCTCGGCACGACCCTGACCCTCCCGACCCTCGAGGCCGACGTCGAGCAGGGCGGTGACAGCGGGGTCGAGACCACCTTCGAGCTCGACATCCGCCCCGGCACCCAGTCCGGCGCCGAGCGGGTGCTCAAGGGCCGGGGCGTGCCCGGCCTGCGCGGCGGCCGCGGCGACCTGATCGTCTCCGTGGTCGTGGACACCCCGACGGTGCTCGACCCCCGGCAGGAGGAGCTGCTCCGCGAGCTGGCCGCGATCCGCGGCGAGGAGGAGCCGACCGGCCAGGTGCGGCCCGCCTCCAAGTCGGTGTTCGGCCGGCTGCGCGACGCGTTCAACCCCCACTGATGTCGCTGCCGGTCCACCTCGTGCCGTCACTGGGCGACGTGACCGAGGGTTCACCCGTCACCGTCGAAGGGGCCGAGGCTCACCACGCCGTCACCGTGCGAAGGCTTCGGGTGGGGGAGTCGGTGGTCCTCACCGACGGAGTCGGTACGTCGGCCCGGGGTGTGGTGTCCTCGACGGGCCGCCGGGTGTTCGAGGTGACGGTCTCGGCCGTCTCGACCACGCCCGGACCAAGCCCGTCCGTGGTCGTGGTGCAGGCGCTGCCCAAGGGCGACCGCGGCGAGCTGGCCGTCGAAGTGCTCACCGAGGTGGGGGTGTCGTCCATCGTCCCCTGGTCGGCCGCGCGGTCCGTGGCGACCTGGCGTGGCGAGCGGGCCGCGAAGTCGCTTGCCCGCTGGCGGTCGACGGCCCGGGAGGCGGCCAAGCAGGCCCGCCTGTCGTGGTTCCCCGCCGTGGAGGAGCTCGCCTCGACCTCAGACGTCGCCGCGCTGCTCGGCTCGGCCGACCTGGCCGTCGTACTCCACGAGGAGGCGTCGGTGCCCCTGGCCTCGCTGGAGGTCCCCGATGCCGGTCTGGTCGCGGTGGTCGTCGGGCCGGAAGGGGGCCTCACCGACGAGGAGGTCGCGGCGTTCGCCGGCGCGGGCGCGCAGCCGGTGCGGTTGGGCCCGGAGGTGTTGCGTACGTCGACCGCCGGCGTTGCCGCCGTGTCCGCACTGCTGTCGCGGACCCAGCGCTGGGGCTGAGCGCGGGCCGTTTTTGGTCCTGTGGAGAGGCGGCTTTGGGCGCCTCGCAGTGTCGGTGGTCGGTGCTTGGGTTGACCCATGACAGCAACCGCCGCCAGGGCCGAGGTCGACACCCCTGCTGAGGTGCTGGGCGCGGTCCGGGCGTCCCGGGTGGCGGAGAACCTCGAAGCTGCCCGTCAGCTGGAGCTGGCGGTGGACTGGGCGGCGATGCACTCGGTCGACTCGATCCACGACGCGGCCACGTTGTGGGCGCCCAGGTTGGGCTTCGAGGAGGACGCGGTCCCGGTGGCCGGGCCGGGTGCGCCGTTGGTGGCGGAGTTCTGTGTGGCCGAGTTCGCCGCGGCGATCGGGATGCCCACCGAGGTCGGCCGGCTGTTCCTGGGTGAGGCGCTGGAGCTGCGCTACCGCCTTCCTCGGGTCTGGCGCCGGGTCACGACCGGTGAGCTGCCGGCGTGGCGGGCCCGCCGGATCGCCCGGGAGACCATCTGCCTGTCGACCGACGCCGCAGCCTATGTCGACCGGCACGTCGGCCCGGTGGCGCACAAGATCGGGCCGGTGCAGACCGAGCGGCTGGTGGAGGAGGCGATCGCCCGGTTCATGCCCGAGACCGCCGAGGAGACGCGTCGCCGGGCCGCCGACGGGCGGCACTTCACGATCGACCACGACCAGGTCTCCTTCGCCGGCACCAGCTACCTGCACGGCGAGCTCGACCTCGCCGACGCCCTCGACCTCGACGACGCGATCCGTGGCATCGCCGACCAGCTCGAGGCGCTCGGTTCCACCGACTGCCTCGACGTACGCCGCTCGGTCGCGGCCGGCGAGCTGGCCCGCCGCCAGCCCGCCCTCGACCTCACCACCGAGGACGGCGATGCACGCGACCGACCCGTCAGGACTCCAGCGGCGCGGAAGCCGCGGCGGTCGGTGGTGCTCCACCTCCACCTGCACCAGTCGGCGATCGAGGGCGCGGGCAACCGGGTGGGCCGGGTGGAGAACACCCGCAGCCCGGTCACGGTCGAGCAGATCCGCGCCTGGTGCGGCCACCCCGACGCCCGGGTGGTGGTCAAGCCGGTGATCGACCTGGCCGACCACGTCCACGTCGGGGCCTACGAGGTGCCGGACCGGATCGCCGAGGCCGTCGCCCTGCGCGACCACGCCTGCGTGTTCCCCTGGTGCACCCGACCCGCCCGGCGCTGCCACCCCGATCAGCACCCCTGCGACTGCGACCACGTCGTCCCCCACACCCGGGAAGGACCGACCTGCTCGTGCAACATCGCACCGCTGTGCCGACGCCATCATCGGCTCAAGACCCACGGCGCCTGGACCTACACGATCCTCGAACCCGGCAGCTACCTGTGGTCGAGCCCGCACCGCCACCAGTACCTCCGCGACCACACCGGCACCCTCGACGTCACCCGTCACCGACGCTCACCGGCCCCAGCACCCGACGAGTAGCCACCCCGCCCCGCACCCCGCCCGAAAGCACCAGCGGGCGGGGGCACCGGCACGCCCGGGGACACAGAACCGGGCATCATGGTCGCGACGACCCCAGGTCCTGCGCATCCCGAGCGGCAGGAACTAGTCCCATCGTCCGATTGCGGGGTATGCCCCCGCGGCCAGACATTGGTCCGTAGGAACCCGGGCGTTGTGCCCAGGATCGTCGGAGGAAATGATGAGGACGAAGAGGACCTACCCCGCTGCCGCGATCGGCGTGGCCGCACTGGTCGGAGGGGTTTTCGCCGCGGTTCCCGCGCACGCGGGTGGCGGCGACTTCACCGAGGAGGAAGGCGCCTGCTCGGGAAACTCCACCTGGCTCATGAAGGCCAAGCACGACACCGGCAGGATCGAGCTCGAGTTCGAGGTGCAAAGCAACCGCGCCGGCCAGACCTGGGCGGTCCGGGTCACGGACAACGGTGTGCTCGTGTTCTCCGGCAACAAGGTCACGAACCGGTTCGAACGCTTCTCGGCTGACCGTCGTCCGGCGAACCGGGCCGGAACGGACCGTTTCGTCGGTCGTGCGACCAACGCCAGGACGGGCGAGGTCTGCCGGGGCCACGTCGCCCTCGGTGCCGCCGGATCGAGCGGTAGCTCGGGATAGCACCAGATCTTCTCCAGGCCGCCTCGCCTAACCGTCCCTAGAGCGAGGCCGAACGAGAGGGGCGGTGGCACAGGCCCCCACCGCCCCTCTCGTCATGTCCGTCCCCGTGGTCGTGGGGAGACAATCCGCGCTCCAGGGAGGTTGACCACTCTCACGGCGCTCCAACACTTATCGAATCGCCGTCGCCCTGCTCAAGGTCCGTCAAGTGGTCGGAGTTGGAGCAGGGTTGACCGCTCGTCGCATGACGCAGTTCCGTAGGCCCTTCGGGCGCACGTACTCGAAGCCGGCTCGTTCATACAAGCCACGAGTGCCGTTGTAGAGGAAGGACGAGGACATCTTCTTCTCGCCGACCTCGTGCGGATAGCCCTCCACGACTCCGCCTCCCGCACGCGCGATCAGCTCCAGCGCACCGCGCAGGGCGACCTCAGCCAGTCCGCGTCGCCGATACCGGCGGTCGACGAAGATGCACGTGAGCCGGTAGTCCGGCAGGACGTCGCACTCGGCCTCGTACTGCTTGCGGTGATGGATCGTCGGCAGCTCCTCAGGAGTGCCGTACTCGCACCAGGCGATCGCCTCGTCGCTGTGGACCACGAGCGCGGCATGTGCCCTGCCCTGTTCGACGTACCGCTTCTTCAACTCGCGGTTGGCGTCAGCGCCTTGTCCCCTTTCAGGGCCATCGGGATGGAAGTAGATGCACCAGCAGCCGCCGAAGACGCCGTTGTGACGACCTGCCAGGTCTTCGAACAGGCTCCAGGTATCCGCACCCAGCGCCACGACAGCGAATTCTTCGCCCGTCAGACTGGCCATGGTGCACCTTAGGCCCTCGGTACCCCGTCAGACGGGACCTGTCGCTCAGTCAGAACCCTCGAGCAGACAACGCTGCAACGAAGTCAGATGGGTCAGCGTCTTGTCGAGTCGGTCATACGTCTCCCGGGATTCCTCGAGGAAGTCGCGCCAGGCCTCGTGGTCTCGCCATCGATCCACGGTGACGAACCGCGCCTCGTCATCCGTACGTCGGTAGAGCTCGGTGCCGAGGAACCCACGGCCAGTTCGGAACAGCCGCGCCCAGTCGCCCTCCGCGCCATAGGCTGCGAGGAAGGCGTCGATCTGGTCTGCAGCGACCTCGTATTCCCACACCCGGACGTACACGGCTGCTCACTCCGGTGGCTGACCCGGGCTGGGCACTGCGCCGTCGGAGGCCAGCACCGGTACGTCGACACCCACGGTCTCGGGGTACTTCAGGCCGCTCCCGGTGTTGAGCACCACCACCTGCTCGTGCTCGCCGATCCAGCCGCTCTCGCGGAGCTCGCGAGCCGCAGCCATGCACGCCGCACCCTCGGGGCAGATCCACGAGCCCTCGGCCGCGGCAAGGTTCCGGAGCTCCTCGAGGATCGCCTGGTCGCTGACCGCGATGGCCGTCCCCTCGGATTCCCGCACACCCCGGAGCACGAGGAAGTCGCCGAGCGCCTTGGGCACGTTGATGCCGAACGCGAGGGTGTGCGTTCCCTCCACCAGCGTGCTCTCCTCGAGTCCGGCCTCGAACGCATCCACGATCGGCGGGCAACCCTCGGCCTGTACGGCGACCAGCCGGGGCAGCCTGTCGCCGATCCAGCCGAGCTCCTGCATCTCCTGCATCGCCTTGTGGATCCCGATCAGGCCCACCCCGCCCCCAGCCGGGTAGAGGATCACGTCGGGCACCTGCCAGCCGAGCTGCTCGGCGATCTCGTACCCCATCGTCTTCTTGCCCTCGATGCGGTACGGCTCCTTGAGCGTCGACACCTCCTGGTAGCCGGGCCTCTCCTCGACGGCAGCCTTGACCAACGCGCCGGCGTGGTTGATCAGCCCGTCCACCAGGTACAGCTCGGCACCCGACACGACGCATTCGCGCCGGGTGATCTCCGGGGCGTCGACCGGCATCACGATGAGGCTGCCGATGCCGGCACGCGCGGCGTACATCGACCACGCGGCGCCGGCGTTGCCGTTCGTCGGCATCGCCACGACCTTCACGCCGAGCTCCCGCGCCCGCGACACTCCGACCGCGGCGCCGCGCGCCTTGAACGTCCCGGTCGGGATCAGGCCCTCGTCCTTCATCAGGAGACCGGGTACGCCGATCGCCGAGCCGTACGTCGGCAACGGGAGCAACGGGGTCATCCCCTCGCCCAGCGTCGTGACGTGCGCGGGATCCCGGACCGGGAGCAGCTCGTGGTAGCGCCACAGGTCGTGCGGCCGCCCCGCGACCTCCGCGCGCGTGACACTCGTCCGCACCTGTTCGAGGTCGTAGCGCGCAAGCAGCGGCGCTCCAGCCTCGCTCACGCCCTGTACCTCGTCGGCGTCGTACAGGTCCCCGGTGCGAGAACACTCGAGATGGGACAGGAACGAGTACGGCATCGGACCTCCTGGACGACCTCGGCCCGTCGAAACTAACAGCGGCCAGTCAGCCGTGATCAGGACGCCAGCAGGGCCTCGACCCGGGCGGTCTCCTCGTCCAGCTCGGCCCGCTCCAGCCGGGTGAGCGTGCGGAAGAGCTCCAGGACCTCGACGCGGCCGTCCACGGCACGCCAGAGTCCCTCCAGCATGCCGTCGACGAAGAGGGCACTGCCCACCCCGCCGTTGACGCCCATCCACCGCTTGCGCTTCTCCGGTTCGGTCACCCGGTCGCGACCGGCGTGGGAGAGCCAGACGTTGTCGTAGGTGCCGAGCAGCCGCACGGGCGCCGGCACCTCCTCGTCGGCCAGCGACCCGCCGGCCACGTCGAACAGCCTGCGACCGGCCGGGTCCTCGTGCTCCTCCAGGTCGTCCATCGCCTTCAGCAAGCCGGCCATCCCGGTCAGGCCCGACCAGGCGGTGACATCGGCCGCGGAGGCGGGCCCGAAGGCGCGCAGGTAGCGGCGGACGATGGTGGGCGGGTCCGGCTCGGACAGCGGACGGCCGACCCAGCGGTCGACGTACTGGTAGACGACGCCGCCCGATTGCTTCCAGGCGCCGCGCGGCGGCAGCTGGGCCAGCGGCTGGTTGACCCTGGCCAGCTGGGAGAGCGCGTTGGCGGGGACGTCGGGGAAGGTGGCGGCGAGAGCCTCGCCCAGCGCCTTCACCGGCAGCGGCCCGTCGGCCAGGGCGCTGAGCACCGCCCGGTTGAACGTGTCGGTGTCCAGGTGCAGCCCGGCCTTGGTGTTCTGGCTCGACCTGCGTTCCCGGTCCTGGCACGGCTGGGTCCACTGCCGCAGCGTGAGCGCGTCCTCCGCGGTGAGCAGGTGGATCGTGCCCCGCATCGTCAGCAGCCTGACCAGCGACCGGTCCTCGAGCGCCCGGGACACGTCCTCCGGGTCGAGGTCGGTCAGCCGGGCGGCCAGGCTCAGGTACGGCGGCAGGTTCTCCTGTGCCTGCAGCCCGACCAGGTGGGTGACCATCTCCGGAACGGCCGCGTCGGTCCGGGCGAGGAGGTGCTGCCGGTCGAGCAGGGTCCGGTTGAGCCGGCGGCGGGTGAGGCGCACACCGGCCAACCTAGGACCCGGAGGCCGCTACTCCACCACGATCGTCTTGGTGTCCTCGGTCGGCCCGGCGCCCTCGGCACCCCCGGAGGGGTCGTCGGTCATCGCGGCGAAGGTGTAGGTGCCGGGGGCGAGCTTCGAGACGTTGACCTGCGTCGTCCAGGGGTAGAGCTTGTCCATCCAGCCGTCCGCCGTGGCGAAGCCCTGGACCACGACCTGGTTGCCCTGGCGGACCTCCCACGGGACGGTGGCCTCGAACGAGTTGGCGATGCCCGAGACGACAAACCTGTCGTCCACGGTCTCGCCCTCGGAGAGGCTGCTGACCGAGACCAGGGCGAGGGTCTCGTTCTCCGACGCGTTGGAGAACGGCTCGGAGGCCGGGACGCCCAGCACCTGGTCGGTTGACGGCACCGTCGACGCGTGAACTCAACCGGGACTCGGCCCTGCCCGACGGCCGCTTGGGCGCTGTAGACGACCTGCTGGACGGCCAGTTTCGGCCTCCTCCTGCGACATGCCTGCCGGGCGGTCGTGCCGGTCGCCGGCGAGGTCGACCGTGATCAGGTCGTCCTCGGAGGCCTGCACGCGTGACGGACGCGCTTCCGGCGGGCCAGAGGGTGCGGTAGTCGGGGTCGAGCGCGCGCGCCGCGGACACGAGCTGTCCGCCCCGTCGGGACGGGGTCGACAGTCGCCGGATCGCGGACGAACTCGCGGGTACAGCCGCAGGCCCTGGGGCGTGTCGCGCACGAAGTACGACCGGCACCACCGTGCTACCGCCGGGGACCTGCGGCTCGTTCTCCTGGGCGTCGGCGTGGCCGGCTCGGTCGGTTCGCGTGTCCTCGGTGGGGGCGGGCTCCTCCGTCGGCGTCTGCGACGTCGCGGGACCGGGGTCCTGGGCGTTGTTCTGCGGACTGCCACCGACGGCGGCCACGACGGCGACAGTGGCGGCGGTGGCCACCACGGCACCACCGACCGCGAAGAGCCAGGGACGTCGAGCACTCATGGGCGTCACTTTCGTTCGGTTGCGGATCTCGGCAAGTGCGTCCTGCGGCTCGACGTCGGAGACGGCGTCCGAGAGCAGGTGGGACAGTCGAGGGTCCCGTTCGTCATGGATGTCGTTCATGACCGGTCCTCCAGGTATTCGCTGAGCAGGGTCCGCAACGTGGCGGACCCGCGCGAGGCGTGGCTCTTGACCGCACCCCGGCTGATGCCGAGGGCGTCGGCGATCTCGGCCTCGGAGAGGTCGAGGTAGTAGCGCAGGGCCAGCACCTCACGCTGTCGCTCGGGCAGTGCCTTCATGGCGTCGAGTACGGCGGCCCGTCGCGCGGCGGCGAGCACCGGCGCGTCCGCGGGGGCACCGTTGGCCACCACCGTCTCGCGGGCGGCGTGGCGTGCGACGACCGTGCGGTGGCGGAGCGCCGAACGGGACCGGTTCACCACGGTCTGGCGCAGGTAGGCGAGCGCCTTGTCGGTGTCCCGCAGTCGCGACCAGCGGTCGTGCACGGCGACGAAGGCGTCCTGCACCACCTCCTCGGCCGTGGCCACGTCCCGCACGAGGAGCACCGAGAGCCGGACCAGCTGCCGCCAGTGGGCGGCGTACAGGTTCGTCAGCGCGGTGTCGGCATCCCAGGTGGACTCGGGCGGGCTCACCGCACCGGCCCCGGGCACCGCCATCGCATGGGTCATCACGCTACTTCCACGCGCGACCCTGCCCCGCGGTTTACGTCGGCGTGGCCGCGCGCGAATGTGCGAAGGTGACGAGATGAGCTCCGAGGACTGCCTGTTCTGCAAGATCGTGGCCGGCGACATCCCCGCGGACGTCGTGCTGACCACGGGTCACGCCGTCGCCTTCCGCGACATCAACCCCCAGGCCCCGACGCACGTGCTGGTCATCCCGCGAAGCCACCACGCCGACGCCGCCGCCCTCGCGGCCGAGGAGCCGTCGACCCTGGCGCACCTGGTGGACGTGGCCGCCAAGGTGGCGGAGGAGGACGGCATCCGCGACTACCGGTTGGTGTTCAACACGGGGGAGAGTGCGGGCCAGTCGGTCTTCCACACCCATCTGCACCTGCTCGGCGGCCGGGGGATGAGCTGGCCACCCGGCTGATCAAGGGGGCTGATCACGGGGCTGATCACAGGTTGAGCAGGTCCGACACGGTCATCAGCAGCGGGATCCCGAACAGCATCAGCAGGATCAGCCAGGCGACCGCGACGTGGGAGGGCCTCGAGCGGTCGAGCATCGAGGCGAACTCGATCCAGGCGCCTTCCTCGGTGTTGCGGGTCAGGCCCATCCGGCGCAGGTCGTCGGGCATCTCCGGTGGCTGCCAGATGTCGTGCCCGACCGGACCGTGCCCCGGGTCGCCCGAGGCGTCGAGCCTGCGATCGGACATCTCGCACCCTTCTTCGTCCTGAGGAGTGTCGTCCTCAAAGCGTACGGCGGTCACCGGCGCCGTGACAGCATGTGAGGGTGACTCCTGGCCACGGCGGCGACTCGCGGCAGCGGGGGTCTTGCTCCTCGCGCTGTCGGCGTGCAGCGTGGCCGGTGAGCAGGACAGCTCCTCGAGCCGGCCGGACGCCACGGCCTCCGCCGGGTCGCACGACGGTCACGACACCCAGGGAGCGGCCTCCGCGCCGAAGCCGTTGCGGGCCGGCGAACGACGGGTCACCCTGCGGATGCCCGAGCCCTACGAGCCCTCCGCCCCGACCGGGGTCGGCACCGACGACTATCGCTGCTTCCTGCTGGATCCGCGGCTCGAGCACGACGCCTACCTGACTGGCACGAATGTTCTTCCGGGCAACCCCGACCTCGTCCACCACGTCATCCTGTTCCGTGTCCCGCCGGACCAGGTCGCCCGGGCCGAGAGCATGGACGCCGCGACGACCGGACAGGGCTGGACCTGCTTCGGAGGCACCGGGCTGGACCCGGTCGAGAGCCTCGACGACGCGCCGTGGCTGGGCGCCTGGGCTCCCGGTGGCGCTGAGACGGTGAACCAGGCCGGGTACGGCGTCCGCCTCGACAAGGGCTCACGGATCGTGATGCAGGTCCACTACAACCTGCTCGCCGGCACCGACGAGGACGTCTCCGCCACGCAGCTGCGTCTCGCCCCGGTCGACCAGCGGCTCACCGAGGTGCGGACCATGCTGCTGCCCGCCCCGGTCGAGCTGCCCTGCCGGCCCGCGCACGACGACGGGGCGCTGTGCGACCGCGACGCGGCGGTCGCCGACGTCAAGGAGCGCTTCGGTCAGGCGGGCTCCACGGCCGACGGCCTCTACTTCCTGTGCGGCGGCCGGCCCCGGCCAGGCAACGTCCAGTCGTGCACCCGGACCCTTTCCGAGCCGGCGACCCTGCGCGGCGCGGCCGGCCACATGCACCTGCTGGGTCGCTCGATCAGGATCGAGGTGAACCCGGGCACGGACCGGGCGAGGACCGTCCTGGACATCCCGGTCTGGGACTTCGACAACCAGGCCGCCAAGCCGGTGTCGCCCTACCGGCTGCGTGCCGGCGACACCGTCAAGGTCACCTGCCGGCACGTGCAGTGGCTGCGTGACGAGCTGCCGGCGTTCGAGGGCCAGCCCGACCGGTACGTCGTGTGGGGCGAGGGCACGACCGACGAGATGTGCCTGGGCATCCTGCAGGTCACCGGGTCCTGAGCGGTTTCCGGTGGGCGCAGCGCGCTCGCTCCCGTAGCATGGATGTGCTCACACCGCCGACCGGAAGGACCGCCCCACCGGGCATCCATGACTGACACGCAACATCGCGAGGGAACCCCCGGCACCCGCCACACGGTGGAGGTTCCGAACAGCATCAACATGGTCAGCCTTCTCGGGCCCGGCGATGAGCACCTCGGCCTGATCGAGAAGGCCTTCGCGGCCGACATCCACGTCCGCGGCAACCAGATCACCATGACCGGCGATCCCGGCGAGGTGGCCCTCGCCGAACGACTCCTCGACGAGCTGGTGGCGATCATCCGGACCGGTCAGGGCGTCACCGTCGAGACCGTCGAGCGGGTCCTCCACATGCTCCGGGCCGAGACGAGCGAGCGCCCCGCCGACGTACTCTCCCTCAACATCCTGTCCAACCGGGGCCGCTCCATCCGGCCCAAGACGCTGAACCAGAAGCGCTACGTCGACTCCATCGACAAGCACACGATCACCTTCGCGATCGGCCCGGCCGGCACCGGCAAGACCTACCTGGCCGTCGCCAAGGCGGTCCAGGCGCTGCAGTCCAAGAACGTCAACCGGATCATCCTGACCCGTCCCGCGGTCGAGGCCGGCGAGCGGCTCGGCTACCTGCCGGGCACGCTCAGCGAGAAGATCGACCCCTACCTGCGGCCGTTGTACGACGCCCTGCACGACATGATCGACCCCGACTCCATCCCGAAGCTGCTCGCCGCCGGGACGATCGAGGTCGCGCCCCTGGCGTTCATGCGCGGTCGGTCGCTGAACGACTCCTACATCATCCTCGACGAGGCCCAGAACACCTCGCCCGAGCAGATGAAGATGTTCCTCACCCGCCTCGGCTTCGGGTCGAGGATGGTGGTCACCGGCGACGTCACCCAGATCGACCTGCCCGGCGGGACCCGCTCCGGGCTCAAGGTGGTGGAGACCATCCTCGAAGGCGTCGAGGACGTCTCCTTCAACCGGCTCACCAGCCACGACGTCGTCCGGCACAGGCTGGTCGGAAGGATCGTGGCCGCCTACGAGGACTTCGACGCCCCACCGACTTCTCCGCACAGAAGGCATCGAAGCCCGGGAACCGTCCGTGAGCATCGAGGTGCTCGACGAGTCGGGCCACGACCTCGACGTCCGGCACCTGGCGTCCCTGAGCCGGTTCGTGCTGGACCGGATGCGGGTGCACCCGCTGGCCGAGCTGTGCATCAAGGCGGTCGACGAGGAGACGATCGCCGGGCTCAACGCGCAGTGGATGGACAAGGAGGGCGTCACCGACGTCCTCGCCTTCCCGATGGACGAGCTCCGCCCCGGGCTGGTCAACGAGGAGCCCGAGGAGGGCGTGCTCGGTGACCTGGTGCTGTGTCCGGCGGTGGCCGAGCGCCAGGGCGAGACTGCCGGCCACGGCACCCTGCCGAGGTCGAGCTGCTGACCGTCCACGGGATCCTCCACCTGCTGGGCTACGACCACGCCGAGCCCGACGACCACGCGGAGATGTTCGGCCTGCAGGACCGGCTGCTCGCCGAGTGGCGGGCCCTCGACCCACAATGACCCCTGCCGACGTGTGGCTGGTCGTCGCGGCCGCCGCCCTGGTCGTCCTCGCCGGGCTCTTCTCGGCGGCTGACGCCGCCCTGTCCTCGGCCTCCCGGGCGCGCGCCGACGAGCTGCTGGCCGAGGGGCGGGCCGGAGCGCGCCGGCTGACGGTGCTGCTGGCGGACCCGGTCCGCTACCTCAACACCGCGCTCTTCCTCCGGCTGCTCTGCGAGATCGCGGCGACGGTGATCGTCACCCAGCTGGTCCGCAACGCCTGGGACGGCGCGTTCTGGGCCGCCGCCGCCACCTCGATCGGGATCATGCTGGTCGTCTCGTTCGTGGTGATCGGGGTCGCCCCGCGCACCCTGGGCCGCCAGCACCCGGAGCGCGTCGCGCTCGCCTCCGCGACGCCGCTGTACGTCGTCACGACCGTCCTCGGGCCGCTCCCGCGGCTGCTGATCCTGATCGGCAACGCGATCACCCCGGGCCGCGGCTTCCGCGAGGGACCGTTCTCGACGGAGACCGAGCTGCGTGAGCTCGTCGACTTCGCGGAGGCGTCGGCGGTCATCGAGTCCGGCGAGCGGAAGATGATCCACTCGGTCTTCGAGTTCGGCGACACCATCGCCCGCGAGGTGATGGTGCCGCGCACGGACGTGGTCTACATCGAGCGCTACAAGAACCTGCGCCAGACGATGTCGCTGTTCCTGCGCAGCGGCTTCTCCCGGGTGCCGGTCATCGGCGAGAACCTCGACGACATCCGCGGGTTCGCCTACCTCAAGGATCTCGTGCGCCGCGACTTCGAGGCGCCCGACGTGGAGTTCACCCAGCGGGTGGAGGAGGTGATGCGCACGGCCCACTTCGTGCCCGACTCCAAGCCGGTCGACGCGCTGCTCGCGGAGATGCAGGCCGATCGCCAGCACATCGCCGTCGTCGTCGACGAGTACGGCGGCACGGCCGGGCTGATCACGATCGAGGACCTGCTGGAGGAGATCGTCGGCGAGATCACCGACGAGTTCGACGAGGACGAGATCGAGGTCGAGGTCCTCGACGAGGGTGCCGCCCGGGTCTCCTCACGCTTCCCCGTCGACGACCTCCACGAGCTGTTCGGCTTCGAGGTCGACGAGGAGGACGTCGACAGCGTCGGCGGCCTGATGGCCAAGCACCTCGGCCGGGTCCCGATCCCCGGCTCGCACGTCGAGGCGCACGGCCTGCGCTTCGAGGCGGAGCAGGCGACCGGGCGTCGCAACAGGATCGGCACGGTCCTGATCAGCGTGGCGGCACCGGCCCGGGAGACCGAGGCCCACCGGGAGGCCGCCGATGGGTGAGCTGTCCGCCGAGGACGCCAAGCTGGTCACCCTGGCGCGCGCGACCCGGGCCCGGGTCCGGGCAGCCGAGGGCGCGGCCTGCCGCGACAGCGACGGCCGCACCTACGCCGCCGCGACCGTCGACCTGCCCTCGCTGCGGCTCTCCGCGATCCAGGTCTGCGTCGCGATGGCGGTCGCCTCGGGCTCGCGGGGGCTGGAGGCCGCCGTCGTCCTGACCGAGGCCGAGGCGGTGGCTTCCGGGGACCTCGCGGTGCTGGCCGACCTCGGCGGCCCGGGCGTCGTCGTACACCGGGGCGACCCGGCGGGCCGCGCCCTGGAGACGATCCAGCACCCCTGAACCGTCGTTTCGGCTAGGTTTGGGCCGTGCCTCTCCGGCGTGGGTGGGACCAGCATCGCGCAGCCGTCGACCGGTTGTGCGCCTCCTTCGCTGCCTTGCCGGACGACGCACCGGTCCGGCTGGCCAAGCCCACCTCGAATCTCTTCCGGCCGCGGGCGAGGTCGGCTGCCGGTCTCGACGTCTCCGGGCTGACCGGCGTCATCGACGTCGACCCGGCCGCGCGGACCGCGGACGTGCAGGGGATGTGCACCTACGAGCACCTGGTCGACGCCACCCTGCCGCACGGACTGATCCCGCTGGTCGTGCCCCAGCTGCGCACGATCACCCTGGGTGGCGCCGTCACCGGCCTCGGGATCGAGTCGACGAGCTTCCGGAGCGGCTTCCCGCACGAGTCGGTCCTCGAGATGGACGTGCTCACCGGCGCCGGCGAGGTCGTCACGACCCGGCCCGGCGAGGACCTCTTCGACGCGTTCCCCAACTCCTACGGCTCGCTGGGCTACGCGACCCGGCTGCGGATCCGCCTCGAGGAGGTGCCGGGCCACGTCGCCTTGCGGCACCTCCGGTTCGACGACCCGGGGATGCTGGCCAAGACCGTCGCGGAGATCGTCGAGACCGGGAGGTACGACGGGTCCCCGGTGGACGCCCTCGACGGCGTCGGGTTCGCCCCCGACGAGCTCTACCTGACCCTCGCCCGCTGGGACGACACCGCCGGGGCCGGCCACAGTGACTACACGGGCACCGCCATTTACTACCGGTCGCTCCAGCAGCGCGAGACCGACCGGCTGACGACGTACGACTACCTGTGGCGCTGGGACACCGACTGGTTCTGGTGCTCGCGCGCCTTCGGCGTCCAGCACCCCTTCGTGCGCCGCCTCTGGCCGCGCCGCTGGCGCCGCTCGGACGTCTACCACCGGCTGGTCCGGCTGGACCAGCGCTTCGGGATCGCCGACCGGCTGGACCGTCGGGCCGGACGGCCGCAGCGGGAGGCCGTGATCCAGGACGTGGAGGTCCCGGTCGAACGGTTGCCCGAGTTCCTGGCGTGGTTCGACGAGCGGGTCGGCATGCGGCCGGTCTGGCTGTGCCCGGTGGTCGCGAAGCGCGCCTGGCGCTCGTATCCGCTCGAGCCGGGCGTCACCTACGTCAACATCGGCTTCTGGGGCACGGTCCACGTCGGCCCGGAGGCCGCGGACGCGCCGCTGAACCGCGCCATCGAGGACAAGATGCTCGAGCTCGGCGGCCACAAGTCGCTCTACTCCGAGGCGTTCTACGACCGCGACACCTTCGACCGGCTCTACGACGGCCCGAACCTTGCCCGGGTGAAGGCGACCTACGACCCCGATGACCGACTGACGACGCTCTACGACAAGGCGGTTCGACGACAGTGACCAAGAAGATCGGCGAGGCCATCGAGTCCCTCCTGCGCGGCGGGCTGCCCGTGCGCTTCACGGCGTACGACGGCAGCTCGGCCGGCCCGCAGGACGCGGACATCACCCTGGAGCTGGTCAGCCCGCGCGGCCTGGCCTACCTGCTGACCGCCCCCGGCGACCTCGGCATGGCCCGCGCCTACGTGGCCGGTGACCTCCTCCTGCACGGCGTGCATCCCGGGGACCCCTACGACGCGCTGGTCCTGCTGCAGAACAACCTGCGCTTCCGGACTCCCTCACCGTCGGAGGCGCTGGAGCTCGTCCGCAGCCTCGGCCTGGGCACCCTCCGGCCACCCCCGCCCCCGCCCGGGGAGGCGCTGCCGCGCTGGCGGCGCGCGATGGAGGGCCTGCGGCACTCGATGAGCCGCGACGCCGCGGTCATCTCCCACCACTACGACGTGTCCAACAAGTTCTACGAGCACGTGCTCGGGCCCTCGATGACCTACACCTGCGCGGTCTACCCGAAGGCCGAGGCGACGCTCGAGGAGGCACAGTTCGAGAAGTACGACCTGGTCGCCCGCAAGCTCGACCTGAAGCCCGGGCAGCGCCTGCTCGACGTCGGCTGCGGCTGGGGCGGGATGGTCCGCCACGCCGCGCGGGAGTACGGCGTCCGGGCCCTCGGCGTGACCCTCTCGCGGCAGCAGGCGTCCTGGGCGAAGGAGGCGATCGACCGCGATGGGCTCGGCGACCTCGCCGAGGTGCGTCACCTCGACTACCGCGACGTGATGGAGTCCGACTTCGACGCGGTCAGCTCCATCGGCCTCACCGAGCACATCGGCGTCCGCAACTACCCGGCGTACTTCGCGCACCTGCGCGACCGGCTCCGTCCCGAGGGACGGCTGCTCAACCACTGCATCACCCGGCCGCACAACCACCGCCAGGACATCGGCGCGTTCCTCGACCGGTACGTCTTCCCCGACGGGGAGCTGATCGGCGCCGGACGGATCATCACCGAGGCGCAGAACGCCGGCCTCGAGGTCATGCACGCCGAGAACTTCCGGCGCCACTACGCCCTCACGCTGGCCGCCTGGTGCCGCAACCTGCAGGAGAACTGGGACGGCGTGCGTCGCCGAGGTGGGCGAGGGCACCGCCCGGGTGTGGGGCCTCTACATGGCCGGCTCGCGGCTGGCGTTCGAGCGCAACGAGATCCAGCTCGACCACGTCCTGGCCGTGCGCACCACCGAGTCCGGCGACGACGGCTTCCCCCTCCGCCCCACCTGGTGACCCGCCAGAAACTGACCGGTTCCCCGCTGACCCGCCCGAAAGTTTCGGGCGGGTCAGCGCCTAGCCTTGGGGAGTGAGCACCCGGGCCCGGCGGTACGACGCGCAGCTGCTGCGCCGTGACGTGCTCTCCCCGCACCTGCTCCGTCTCACCCTGGCCGGCGACGGCCTCGCCGGGTTCGAGTCGACCGGCATCCCCGACGAGTGGGTCGGGCTGATCGTGCCCGGTCAGTTCCAGAGCCGCTACTACACCGTGCGCTCGTGGGACGGAAGCGAGCTGGTCCTCGACGTCGTCGTCCACGAGGTCGGGCTGGTCACCGAGTGGGCGACCGCGCGACTGCGTCGGCGACCGGGTCACCGTCACCGAGCCGCGCGGCTCGTTCGCGATACCGGGCGACGCCGAGTGGCTCCTGCTCGTCGGTGACCTGACGGCGATGCCGGCGATGGCGCGGATCGCCGAGACGACGCTCGCCTGGCGCGGAGCCGGTCGAGACCAGGATCTGGGCCGAGGTCCCAGACGACCTGGCCGGCTACCTCCCGGACGGCCCCGACGTGACCTGGCTCGAGCCGCCCGGCCCCGGGCAGAGCGGCCTTGCGGCGGTCGTCGAGTCGATCGACTGGCCCGCCGGCGACGGCTACTTCTGGATGGCCGGGGAGTCCGCCCAGATGCGGGCGATCCGCAAGCACCTGATGCGCGAGCGGCGGCTGCCGAGCGCGGCGTACGACGTGATGGGCTACTGGCGCGGCGTGACCCGGCGCCAGCCCCGGGCCGTGGACCCCGGGCCGATCTGGCGCGCCGGCAAGGCCGCCGGCAAGTCCGACGAGCAGATCTGGGCGGAGTACGACGAGGCGAGGGAGTCATGAGCAGCTCCACCCCGGAACACCGCAGCGGGTTCGCCTCGTTCGTCGGCCGGCCCAACGCGGGCAAGTCGACCCTGACGAATGCCCTGGTCGGCAGCAAGGTCGTCATCACCAGCTCCAAGCCGCAGACCACACGGACGGTCGTCCGCGGCATCGTGCATCGCGAGGACGCCCAGCTGATCCTGGTCGACACCCCCGGCCTGCACCGGCCGCGCACGCTGCTGGGCGAACGCCTCAACGACCTGGTCAAGACGACGCTGGCCGAGGTCGACGTGGTGGCCGTCTGCTTCCCGGCGAACGAGAAGATCGGCCCCGGCGACCGGTTCATCGTCAACGAGATGGCGAAGGTCAAGCGCACGACCAAGGTCGCCATCGCCTCCAAGACCGACCTCGCGACGTCCGAGCAGATCGGCCAGCACCTGCTGGACATCCAGCGGCTCGGCGTCGAGACCGGCACGGACTGGGCGGAGATCGTCCCCGTGTCCGCGAAGAGCCGGGGACCAGGTGAAGCTGCTGGAGGACCTGCTGGTCGGCCTGCTGCCCGAGGGTCCACAGCTCTACCCGGACGGTGACCTCAGCGATGCGCCGGAGGAGACGATCGTCGCGGAGCTGATCCGTGAAGCCGCCCTCGAAGGCGTCCGCGACGAGCTGCCCCACTCGATCGCCGTGGTGGTCGAGGAGATGGGCCTGCGCGAGGGCCGGCCCGAGGACAAGCCGCTGCTCGACATCCACGCCAACCTCTTCGTCGAGCGGTCCTCGCAGAAGGGGATCGTGATCGGCCACCGCGGCTCCCGCCTGCGCGCGGTCGGCACCGCCGCCCGGCACCAGATCGAGGCGATGCTCGGCACACCGGTCTACCTCGACCTGCACGTCAAGGTCGCCAAGGACTGGCAGAAGGACCCCCGCCAGCTGCGCCGGCTGGGGTTCTGAGCAGCGCTACCGGTCGGTCAGGGCCCAGCAGATCGGACCGCCGGTTGCCGGCCTCCCACTCGGCCTCGTGGAACCACGTGTAGCCGAAGTCGTAGTCGACGGGGTAGCTGAGCCACGCGCCGACGGAGTCGGAGCAGAAGTCGCGGGTCTTCACCTCGACCACCCGGTCGCCGGGGTACTCGTCGCCGGGCTCGCCCAGCTTGATCGTGGTCACCGCGCGCCAGTTGTGCTCCTCCGAGCAGGGGATCTTGGGCGCCTCCGCGACCGAGGGTCCGTTGACGCAGACCATCCACTTGTCCGCCTGCCGGAGCAGGAGGCCCTCGGCGGTCTCGGGCAGGTCGACGTACGACTCGCTCTGGTCACCGCCGCCGACGATGTCGCAGCGGTACCACCGCGCTCCCTTGTCCCACGCCGCCTCCGAGGGCCGGAACCATGCCCAGCTGACGACGGTCCGCATCACGACGCTCTCGTCGGCACCGAGGAACGTCATGAACTTCTTGCTGCACCGGTCATACGCAAAGGCGCCCACCTCGCGGTCGTCGTACGCCGCGTCGTCGAGCGCGGCCGGCAGCCCTCCGACGGCGTAGGTCTCGGCGTTGTGGCGCTCGGCGCAGTCGACGGTCTTGGTGGCGTTGGTCGGCAGCGCGACGTCGTCGGGCGTCAGCACCCGGCAGGCCCCGAGCTCGGGCGTCTCGACCGCGTCGACCAGGTCCGGGTCGACGTTGCTGCCCTGTCCGTCCTCGCCACACGCGGTCACCAGGAGGACCAGGAGCAGGACGAGACCGCGTACGACGTGCGACAACGCGGCTCCTCCAGACGGGTCGGCGATGGAGCGGGATGGGCGCGATGGTACCGCCGTGCCGCTCAGACCAGCGTCAGTCCATGAGCAGCGCAGCCAGCGTCCCGCCGAGCTCGTACGCCGCCGCGCGCTCGTCCTCGCCCACGTCGCCGAGGACCTCCAGCACCTCCGCCGCCTGGTTCCACGGCAGGGCGCCGACGATGGACAGCACCGACCTGACCGCACCGGTGGTGTCGTAGCGGCCGTGGACCCACAGCCCGAACGGCTTCTTGCCCCCGCTGCCGGCGGCGGCGGACCCGTCGTCCGACAGCGCACCACCGGCCTGGAGGAAGATCGTGTCGAAGAAGTGCTTGAGCGCCCCGCTCATGTAGCCGAAGTTCGCCGTCGTCCCGAGCAGGTATCCGTCGGCCGCGAGCACGTCGTCCGCGTCGGCCTCGAGGGCCCGCTTCACGACCACGTCGACGCCGTCGATCTCGTCGTCGTTCGCGCCGGCCACCACCGCGTCGGTCAGGGACTGCACGAGCTCGGTGGGGGAGTGGTGGACGATCAGCAGGCGGGCCACGGCACGACGGTAGCGGCGATCAGCTGTCCTTGCGCCGGCGACGGTGCTTGCGATGCGTGCGGCGCAGCTCGCGCCCGCGCCGGAGGTCCTTCTCCTCGGTGGCCCGGTCCTTCTCGATCTTGCGGGTGTCGCGCGGGGGCAGCTGGAGGATCTCCTCGGCCGCCTGCCCGGACTGCAGCTCCCTCCCGCGCTCGAGCTCGGAGTCGAGCTCGGCGCCGAACAGCAGGGCCAGGTTGGTCAGCCACAGCCACAGCAGGAAGACGATCATGCCGCCGAGGGCGCCGTACGTCTTGTCGTAGGAGCCGAAGTTGGCGACGTAGAAGCCGAACGCCGCCGACAGCAGCCCCCAGATGACGATCGCCAGGACGGCCCCGACACTGACCCAGCGGAACCGGGGCTGCCGGATGTTGGGGGTGGCGTAGTAGAGCAGGGCCACGATCGCGACGACGACCGCCAGCAGCACCGGCCACTTGGCGATCTCCCAGAGCAGCACCCCGGTGGACCCGAGCCCCAGCGCATTGCCGACGGCCAGCGCGACCGGGCCGGTCAGGACGAGGGCGAGCAGCACGGCCGCGGCGAGCACGACGAGGACCACGGTCAGGAGCAGCATCGCCGGGCGCAGCTTCCAGATCGGCCGGCCCTCGCCGATCTCGTAGATCCGGTTCATGGCGCGACCGAACGCACCGACGTACCCGCTGGCCGACCACAGCGCCCCCGCGAGACCGAGGACCAGCGCCAGCCCGGCGGACTGCGACTGGCTCAGGTCGGTCAGGGTAGGTCCGATGGTGCCCACGATCGAGGCCCCGCCCAGGTCGTCGACGATCGAGAGCACCTCGTCGACCGCGTCGTCACCCTGGCCGACGAGGCCGAGCAGCGAGATGAGTGCGATCGCGGCGGGGAACAGCGCGAGGACGGCGTAGTAGGTCAGCGCGGCGGCCAGGTCGGTGCACTGGTCAGAGCATGAACTCCCGCCACGTCCGGCGCACGACGTAGCGCCACGAGCGCGATTCGAGCTGGGTGGGGGATTTGAGCTTGCCGGCATCGGGCTCGGCGTCGAGGCGCGTCTCCCGCTGGTCGGCCAAGGACATGCTGACCCGTGCCCGGGAACCCGGGGATCATGCAGGTCGAGACCCCGGTTACGCCCGACTCCAGGGCATCAGTCGCCGGGCCCGGTCGTGCAGCAGCGCCGCGCGAGCCGCGTTCCGGCCGCAAGCACCGTGGACGCCTCCGCCCGGGTGCGCCGAGGCCGAGCCGAGGTAGAGGCCGGGCACCCCGGTCTCGGCCCGGCCGAGGCCCGGGACCGGGCGGAACACCAGCTGCTGGTGCAGCTGGGCGGTTCCGCCGCCGACCGCGCCGCCGATGAGGTTGGCGTTCCGGGCTTCGAGCTCGCGCGGCCCCAGGATCCGCCGGGCAAGCACCCGACTCCCGAAGCCGGGCGCCAGTCGTTCGATCCGGCCCTGCATCCGGTCCGCGAACCGCTCGCAGTCGTCGCGGTCCCACGTTCCGCGGATGCCCCCGTCGCCCGCGTCGTGCGCGGTCTCCTGCGGCACGTGGGTGTAGGCCCACATGGACTCGGTGCCGGCGGGCGAGCGGGTCGGATCGGTGGTGGTCATCAGGCCGGCCAGCAGGAACGGCTCGGCCGGCACCGCGCCGGCCGCCACCTGCCCCAGCGACTCGGTCAGCTGGGCAGTCGAGTCGGCGACGTGCACCGTGCCCGGCGGGTACGCCGGCTGCTGCTCCCAGGGCACGGGCCCGTCCAGCGCCCAGTCGACCTTGACGGTGCTCGGGTCCATCCGGAAGCCACGCATCCCGCGGGCCACGCGGGCCGGCAGGTCCGCCGGGTCCAGGAGGCGGCCGAAGAGGTGGGGCGCGGCCACGTCGGCGACCACAGCCCGGCGGGCGGCGACCCGTTCCCCGTCGACCAGCCCGACGCCGCAGGCGCGACCTCGAGACGTCAGCACCCGGTTCACCTCCGCGTCGCAGCGGATCTCGCCCCCCAGCGCGGTGAACCGCCGGGCCAGCGCCGCGCTGAGCTCGCCGGCGCCCCCCTCCGGGACCGGGAACCCGACCGTCTGGCCCAGCATCGTCATCATCAGCGCCATCAGTCCCGAGCCCGGGGCGTCGAGGGGGATGTCGCTGTGCCCGGCGTTGCCCGCCAGCAGGATGCGGGGTGCGACGCCGCCGAAGCGGGACGCGCCCAGCTCGGCCGCGGGGGTGAGCAGGGTCCGGACGAAGCCCAGGCCGCCGACCCCGCGGAGCCGGGCCAGTCCGGCCAGTGCGGGGCGGACCGGCGGGAAGGGGGTGAGCAGACCGTCGACGAGGTGGTCCCCGATCCGGTCCCACTCCTCGCAGAGGTCGAGCCAGGCCTGCCCGTCGCCGGCGTACGCCGCGTCCATCAGGTCGGCGGTGACCTCCCGGTCCCGGTGCAGAAGGGCCCAGCCCTCCCCGGGGAGCGGGTGCCCGAGGACCGCGGGGGCGTGCCGCCACCGCAGCCCGTGCCGCTCGAGCCCCAGCTCCCGGATGGCGGGCGACGCCGCGCCCAGGGGGTAGAACGCGCTGAACGTGTCGTGCACGAAACCGGGATGGACGTCCTCGGCGCTGCGTACGGCGCCTCCGACCTCGGACTGTGCCTCCAGCACGACGACCGACCAGCCACGGTCCGCGAGGAAATTGGCGGCCACCAGGCCGTTGGGGCCGCCACCGACCACCACGGCGTCGTAGGTCACAAGCGGCGCTCGGCCAGGTAGGACAGGCGGCGCAGGGTCTCGACGTTGCGCCATCCGAGCGGGGGGTCCCGCAACGGTTTGGGCACGAGCGACGCCGGTCCGCTCTCGGCGTCCTCCTCGATCACCACTTCGGTGCCGCCGCCGTCAGGGCGGAGGTGGATGGTCACACCCGCCTCGCCGCTCGGCCAGGCGCGCGCCCGGAGCCTGAGCCGGGAGCCGGGGGTCGATTCGACCACTTCCGTGGTGTCGTCGAGCAGCAACGGCCAGGCGCCGACGGAGTGGTGCAGCCGGGAGCCGGGCTCCGGCCAACGGTCGTCGACGTCCCGCATGCGGGAGGCGCCCACGACCCAGAGCGGGTAGAGCCACCCGTCGGCGAGAACGGCCCAGACCTGGTCCGGGTCGGCGTGGACGAATCGGCTGTTGGTGCTCACGGGCGGAACGTACCCCGCGTCGTACGGGCGCATGCGAGGGTCGGGACGTCTCGCGGTAAGGGCCGCACCGCCCCTTCTCGGGATCCGGTGGGTTATCGTGGGCCCGTCATGACGCACCTGCTTCTTCGCCGCCGCAGCGAGGTCTGAGCTCAGCCGGGCCCCTCGCTGCGGAGGACGCGCCACCGGCACTCCAGGCGAACCAAGCGAGGAATCCATGACATTCACAACCGGACCATCCGGCAACACCCAGCGGGCCAGCGGCATGCCGGTCCACCGGTACCGCCCCTTCCCGCCGGTGGAGCTCCCCGACCGGACCTGGCCGACCAGGACGGTGACCCAGGCGCCGCGCTGGCTGAGCACGGACCTGCGCGACGGCAACCAGGCGCTGATCGACCCGATGACGCCGGCCCGGAAGCACACGATGTTCGACCTCCTGGTCCGGATGGGCTACAAGGAGATCGAGGTCGGCTTCCCCTCGGCCAGCGAGACCGACTTCAGCTTCGTCCGCCAGCTGATCGAGCAGGACCGGATCCCCGAGGACGTGACGATCTCGGTGCTCACGCAGGCGCGCGAGGACCTGATCGAGCGCACCGTGCAGTCCCTGGTCGGCGTGCACCACGCCAACATCCACCTCTACAACGCCCTGGCGCCGCTGTTCCGGCGAGTGGTCTTCCACGCCGGCCGCGACGAGATCAAGGACATCGCGGTCCGTGGCACCCAGCTCGTCATGAAGCACGCCGAGAGCTACCTCGACCGCACCGTCATCGGCTACGAGTACAGCCCGGAGATCTTCACCGGGACCGAGCTGCCGTTCTCGGTCGAGGTGTGCGAGGCGGTCTCCGACGTGTGGCAGCCCGACGACGGGCGCGAGATCATCCTGAACCTGCCGGCCACGGTCGAGATGGCCACGCCGAACATCTACGCCGACCAGATCGAGTGGTTCTCCCGCCAGCTCACCAGGCGGGAGCACACGACGATCAGCCTGCACCCCCACAACGACCGGGGCACCGCGGTCGCGGCGACCGAGCTGGCCATGATGGCGGGTGCCGATCGCGTCGAGGGCTGTCTCTTCGGCCACGGCGAGCGCACCGGCAACGTCTGCCTGGTCACCCTCGGCATGAACCTCTTCAGCCAGGGCATCGACCCGCAGATCGACTTCTCCGACATCGACGAGATCCGCCGGACGGTCGAGTACTGCACCCAGCTGCCGGTCCACCCGCGACACCCGTACGCCGGCGACCTCGTCTACACCGCGTTCTCGGGCAGCCACCAGGACGCCATCAAGAAGGGCCTCGAGGACCTCGACCGGCGGGCCACCGACGACGGGATCGACGTCGCCGACATCGAGTGGGAGGCGCCGTACCTCCCGATCGACCCGAAGGACGTGGGCCGCACCTACGAGGCCGTGATCCGCGTCAACAGCCAGTCGGGCAAGGGCGGGGTCGCCTACCTCCTCAAGTCCGAGCACAACCTGGACCTGCCGCGACGCGCGCAGATCGAGTTCAGCCGCGTCATCCAGGAGCGCACCGACACCGAGGGCGGCGAGATGACGGCCGACCAGATCTGGGGCGTGTTCTCCGCCGAGTACCTCGACCGTGAGCGGCCGCTGCGTCTGAACTCCGTGCACACGTCCTCGGCGGCCGGGGAGAAGGACCAGCTCTCGGTCAACGTCTACGTCGACGGTTCGCCCGTGTCGCTTCACAGGTGAGGGCAACGGCCCGATCGCGGCCTTCGTCAATGCCATCAACGACCTGCCCCAGGACTTCGACGTTCGCGTGCTCGACTACCACGAGCACGCCCTGTCGTCGGGAGGTGACGCCATCGCGGCGGCGTACGTCGAGTGCGCGGTCGGCGACCAGGTCCTGTGGGGCGTCGGTCTGGACCCCAACATCGTCACCGCCTCGCTCAAGGCGGTCATCTCGGCGGTGAACCGGGGGGCGAAGCCCTAGACCCGCCCGGTGCAGCGGGAGCAGGACGGTGATCTCCGTCCCGCGGAGGTGCGCGGACCGCACGCCGACCCGGCCGCCGTGCGAGGCGACGATCCCGGCCACGATCGAGAGCCCGAGCCCGGCACCCTGGATCGCCTTGGCCTGGGCGGTCGAGGAGCGGAAGAACTTCTGGAACAGGTTGGCCTGCTCCTCCTCGGGGATACCGATGCCGGTGTCGCGCACCACCAGCCTGGCCTCGGCGTCGTCCCGCTCCAGGCGCACCGTGATCTCGCCGCCGTCCTCGGTGAACTTGACGGCGTTGCTGAGCAGGTTGTCCATGGCCCGCTCGAGCTGAACCCGGTCGCCCAGCACCACGGTCGTCTCGTCCGGGCACTCGAAGCCGAGGCGGAGGTCCCGTCCTCGTGCGAGGTGTCCGAGTGACGCCTCGGCGTACTTCATCAGCACGACCATGTCGACCTCCTCCCGCGCGATCTCGGCGGAGCCGGACTCGAGCTCCCCGATCAGGAGCAGGTCGTTGCAGATCGTGATCAGGCGCTCGCCGTTGCGGGCGATGGTGTCGAGGAGCGGGAGCTGGGCCGCGTCCGGCTTCACCAGGGACCCGTCGGTCAGCAGCTCGGTGTAGCCGATGATGCTGGTGACCGGCGTGCGGAGCTCGTGGCTGACCGTGGACACGAACTCGCTCTTGGCCGCATCGAGCCGGCGGAGCCGTTCGACGGCCCTCCGCTCGGTCTCCAGCGCGGTGACCAGCATGGCCTGGCTGTGCCGCTGCTCGGTGACGTCACGTCCCACGCAGAGGAACCCGTTGCTGGCCGCCGGAGCGTCCGCGGCCACGCTCAGGGTCATCGACACCGTCGGCCGCGTGCCGTTGGCAGCCACCCACGTCCAGTCCTGCGGCGGCGTCTCGCCATGGTCGCCGATGCTCTCGACCAGCGCCGCGAAGGTGCCGGGGGTGGTGCTGTCCTTGGTGCGGATCGCGAGCTCGTAGGGGTCGAACAGGTCGGTGAACGGCATGCCGATCACCTCGTCGGTCTCGTAGCCGAGCAGGCCGCTGGCGCCGGAGTTGAAGAGCGAGATCCGGCCGCGGAGGTCGATGCCGATCAACGCCGTCGTGTTCGACGCCCTCAGGAGGTGGTCGACCAGTCCGGCGGCGGTGCGTTCGGCGGTGACGTCGATGCCCGTCATCACGACGTACGCCGCGTGGCCGTCCTCGTCGAAGACGATGTTGTTGTTCCACACCACCCGCAGCAGCCCCCCGTCCGCCCTCGCCACGTCTGCTTCGCGGGTCCCCGGGACGGCGGCGCCGTCGGGGGAGGAGAAGATCTCCTTCACGAGGGGCACGCGGTACGCCGGCACGATCGACTCCCAGACGGGTCGACCGAGGATCTGGTCCTCACGGAAGCCGGTCAGGCCGTAGGTGGCCGCGTTGACACGCACGACCGTGCCTGTCATGTCGGCGACCATCACGATGCAGGCCGCGGTGTCCAGGGTGGCACTCGTCAGCTTCTCCGCTGCCTCGATCCGGGCCCGCGCGTTGTGCTCGGCCGTGACGTCGAGCAGCTGGGCCGCGAGGACCGGCTCCTCCCCGCCGGAGATGAGGGAGACGGAGACGTCGATGCGGGTTCGTGGACGGCCGACCAGCCCGAGCTGCGCGGTCCAGCCGTCCCGGCCGCCATCGAGCATCTGCTGCGCGGCGGCCCGCACCACAGCGGGCTGGTCGACCACCCGGTCGAGATAGCGTCCGACGACCGGCCCGGCCTCCTCGCCGAGCAGGCGGAGGGCGGCGTCGTTCGCGTCGACGATCTCGAGCCGCTCACGCTGTGGCTTCAGCAGCAGCATCCCCGTCAGCGACTCGGTGAAGTTGCGCCGGAACAGCTCCTCTCGTGCCGTGACCTCGTCGAGGAGGTGGCGGCGCTGCTCGACCGTGACGGTGAGCGGGAGCGACATCAGTGCGGCGCTGAGCAGCCACAGCTGGACGATCGCGCCCGCTCCGGCGCCCGAGCTCGCCCCGGCCTCGACGCTGGCCGCGAACGGGCCGTGCCCCTCTGCCGTCAGCACCGTCGCGAGCACGCTGGTCCCGAACAGCTGCCAGGCCAGAGTTCGGACCCCGAGCCGGAGCGAGGCCCAGACCAGGAGAGGCAGGGGCGCGAAGGCGATGGCGAGCGGCTGGTCCGGCGCGAACACGAGGAGCGTCACGGCGAGCAGGGCAGTGGACTGGATCGCCAGCTCGGCCACGCGCCGGTCGAGCGGCCGCTGCCGGAGTGTGAGGGCGACCGGCACGATCACCAGAGTGGACGCTGTGTGGGAGGCCAGCACGTAGCGCCAGGTGTCGATGAGCCCACCCTCGTCGAGCGCTGCGACGCTGAGCGCGGCGCCGGTTGCGAACACGAGCGCACCCGCGATGGCGGCGCGCAACAGACGCAGGAAGTCGTCGAGCGACTCGAGCCGGGCGCCGACTGCCATGCCGCGCCTCAGCACCAGGGCCGCCACCACCGCCTCGGCTGCGTTCGCCAGGCCGAAGCAGAGCGAGATGTCGAATGCCCGACCGCCGGCCATGTTCGCCGCGCCGCTCGACAGCACGACACCGGCGGCCAGTGCGGGCCACCAGGCCCGTGGCGCCAGGGCCAGGAGGCTCACCGCAATGCCCGCGGCCGGCCACCAGGTGGCGACGTGAGCCCCTTCCGGGGCGAAGTGGATCGCCTGCGTGCCCGCGACGAAGATGGCGACCAGCGCGCCGAGCGCAGAGAGTGCGCCGACGTACAGGGGACGGCCCGAGCCGGTCATGCCGTCCATTGTCGGTCAAGTGGCGTCGTAATGTGCCCGAATGGGCGCACCGATCCGCGGCAGCGCGCTGCCACGGATAGATTGCGCACCATGCTCGTCTCCGAACGGATCGGCCAGTTCTTCCTCGACACCGAATCCTCTCGCGACCGTCTCGAATACACCGAGTACGGCGGCGGCGAGTCGTGGGTGGTGTTGCTGCACGGCCAGCTGATGCCGCGCCGGATGCACCAGCCGCTGGCGCGGGCACTGGCCGCCGAGGGTCTGCACGTGGTGACGCTCGACCTGTTGGGCCACGGCCGATCGGACCGGCCGGCCGACCCGCACGCCTACTCGATGACGGCGTGGGGCCGGCAGGTGATCGCGCTGCTCGACCACCTGGGAGCTCCACAGGCCGTGGTCGGCGGCACCTCGCTGGGGGCCAACGTCTCGCTCGAGGTTGCCGACATCGCGCCCGAGCGGGTGCGCGGCCTCATCATCGAGATGCCGGTCCTCAACAACGCGGTGGAGGCCGGGATCCTGGCCTTTGCACCGCTGATGTTCGCTGCCCGGTTCCTGCCCTTCACGGTCAGCGGCTGTCCGGCTGCTCACCCGGCCGATCCCGCGTGGGCTGGTCCCCTTCTGGGTGGGCATCGGTCTCGACACCTGCGACCAGCGTGCCGACTCGGTGGCCGCGGTCGTGCACGGGCTCTTCTTCGGGCGGGTCGCCCCGTCGTCGCGCGACCGGCGCGCCATCGAGGCGCCGGCTCTGATCGTGGGGCATCCCGCGGACCCGATCCACCCGGCCGCGGACGCCGCGATGCTCGCCGAGGAGATGCCCAACGGCACGTTCGTGCGGGCGCGCAGCATCCTCGAGTGGCGAGCGCGTCCGGACCGGCTGAACCGCGAGGCGGCCGACTTCGCCCTCGCTTGCTGGAAAACACCGGGCCGGCGGCGTCGTACCAGCTCCTGAGCGGGGCAGAATGGTGCGGGTGCCCCTCTACCGCGACGAGGCGATCGTGCTGCGCACCCACAAGCTGGGCGAGGCCGACCGCATCATCACCCTGCTGACCCGTCAGCACGGGCGGGTGCGTGCCGTGGCCAAGGGAGTACGCCGCACCAGCTCGCGCTGGGGATCCCGGCTCGAGCCGTTCACCCACGTCGACCTGCAGCTGGCCGAGGGTCGCAGCCTCGACGTGATCACCCAGGCCGAGACGCTGACCCCGTTCTGGGGCGAGATCGGGGTCGACTACGACCGCTACACCGCGGGCACGGTGATGCTCGAGACCGCCGACCGGCTGGTGGCCGAGGAACGCGAGCCGTCCCCCCAGCAGTTCCTGCTCCTCGTGGGCGCCCTGCGCGCCATGGCCGGCGGGCGACCGGCCCCGAGCCAGGTGCTCGACTCCTACCTGCTGCGGTCGCTGGCCGTGGCCGGCTGGGCGCCGTCGTTCGAGCACTGTGCCCGCTGCGGCGAGGAGGGGCCGCACCGGTGGTTCAACCCGGCCGCCGGAGGCGTGCTCTGCGCGGCGTGCCGGGTTCCGGGATCGGCCACCCCGGCGGCCGGGACGATCGCGGTCCTCGGGGCGCTGCTCGCGGGCGACTGGCAGCTGGTGGAGTCCGCCGATCCGCGCCACCTCAGGGAGGCCAGCGGTGTCGTGGCGGCGTACCTCGCGTGGCACCTCGAACGCGGCCTCCGGTCGCTGGCCTACCTCGAGCGCTGACGGGTCACACAGACCCGTACCTCCGGTCACGCCGCGCATAGGTGTCGACGGCCTGCCAGAGGTGGCGGCGGTCGACGTCGGGCCAGAGCACGTCGCTGAAGACGAACTCCGCATAGGCCGCCTGCCAGAGCATGAAGTTCGAGAGCCGCTGCTCGCCCGAGGTGCGCCACACGAGGTCGGCGTCGGCGACCTCCGGGACGTAGAGGTGACGGGCGAAGGTCCGCTCGTCGACCCGGTCCGGATTCAGTCGCCCGGCGGCGACCTCGCGAGCGATCGACCGTGCGGTGTCGGCCAGCTCCGCGCGGCCGCCGTAGTTGACGCACATCGTCAGGGTCAGTACGTCGTTGTCGCGGGTCAGCTCCTCGGCGACCTGGAGCTCCCGGATCACCGACTTCCAGAGGCGCGGGGCGCGACCGGCCCATCGGACCCGCACTCCGAGCTCGTGCATCTCGTCACGGCGCCGGCGAATCACGTCACGGTTGAACCCCATCAGGAACTTGACCTCGTCGGCCGAGCGTGACCAGTTCTCCGTGGAGAACGCGTAGGCCGAGATCGCCTTGACCCCGATCTCGATCGCGCCCTCGACGACGTCGAAGAGGGAGTGCTCTCCCTGCTCGTGGCCGGCGGTCCTCGGTAGTCCGCGCTCCTTCGCCCAGCGGCCGTTGCCGTCCATCACGATGGCCACGTGCCGAGGCACCAGCTGCCGGGGCACGTCCGGCGGCCGCGCACCCGACGGGTGAGGCGTGGGCGGGCGCGCGGATCGCTTCACCGGTGCAGGATAGACCTCGCTGTTCTCCCTCGGCTCACCCCCGATTCTGGGATCCTTGACGGCGCGGCTGCGCCGGGACCGGGGAGGGCACGGATGGGGGACGTCATCGAGCGACGGCCTGCGCGCGGGCTGCTCACCGCTCGGCCGGCGCCCTGGGCCTGGCAGGGCGTTTTCGCCGCCGCCCTCGTGGTGGCGCTCCTCCTGCTCGCCGCCGGCGGCGCGTTCACGACGCCTCGCTCCTGGCTCGGACTCGCTGCGCTGATGGGCGCCGTGGCCACTGTGCTCACCCCGTTGGTCCCGTGGACCCGGCTCCCGCCCGCCGCGGTCTGCGTCGTCCCGGTGCTGGACATCGCCACCCTGGGGGTCGCCGGGATGGACGCCTCGGGCTGGGCCCTCTGCCCCGCTGATGGTGCTGCCCCTGCTCTGGTGCGCCGTGGAGCTCCGCCTCCGTGGCGCCGTCATCGCCACCGTCGCGACCCTGCTGCTCTACGGGCTGCCGGGTCTCGTCCACCAGGCACCGCGGGGCGCCAGCCTGGCCTGGTCGCTGCTCGTGCCGTTGGGCGCCGCCGGGCTCAGTCTCGCCTTCGCCTCCGTCCTCGACGCGGTCGAGCTCGAGCGACGCCGGCTCTCCGGAGCCCGGGAGACCATCGACCGTCAGCAGCGCTTCGCCGACGCGATCCTCGACACCGTCGATGTCGGACTGGTCCTGCTCGACCGCGATGGCGCATACCAGAGCATGAACCGGCGGCACGGCGACTTCATGCGCCTGGCCTTCCCCGACGGCCACGACGGGTACGCGGGCCAGCTGGGGCTGGTCTACTGCGAGGACGGCTCGACCCGGCTGACCCGGGAGCAGATGCCGTCGTACCGCGCGAGCCAGGGCGAGGAGTTCGACGACTGCCGGATGTGGGTGGGTGACGACCCGCTGACCTGGCGCGCCCTGTCGGTGTCGGCCCGGAGCGTCCGCGACGAGCAGGGGCGGTTCGCGGGCGCCGCGCTGGCCTACAAGGACGTCACCGACTTCATGCGCGCACTGCGGGTCAAGGACGAGTTCCTGGCGTCGGTCTCGCACGAGCTGCGCACGCCGCTCACGTCGATCCGGGGGTACGTCGACATCCTGCTCGAGCGCGACGACCTGCCGGCCGAGCAGCGGGCCCAGCTCGAGGTCGTGGCCCGCAACGGAGAGCGGCTGAACAGGCTGGTGGCCGATCTCCTGCACACGGCCCGGGTCGACGAGGGACCGTTGGCGGTCGTGCGCACGCGGCAGGATCTCGGTGAGATCGTGCGGGCCTCGGTCGACGCCGCCGCCCCGGCCGCGCGGGCCGCCGGGGTCGAGCTGCGGCTGGACGCCCCCTCGACGCTGGTCACCCTGGTCGACGGGCAGCGCATCGCCCAGGCCATCGACAACCTCGTCTCCAACGCGGTCAAGTACACCCCCCGCGGCGGCCACGTGGAGGTCCGGCTCGCGCTGGACGGAGGGCGGATCGAGATCTGCGTGGCCGACTCCGGCATCGGCATCCAGGCGTCCGACCGGGACCGGCTGTTCACCCGGTTCTTCCGGGCGCAGGACGCCGAGGAGCAGTCGGTCCAGGGGCTGGGCCTGGGCCTGGGCATCGCCAAGTCGATCGTGGAGAGCCACGGAGGACGGATCGACGTCGAGAGCGAGGTCGGCCACGGCAGCGTCTTCCGGATCCGGCTCCCCCCGGGGAGCGAGGCGGGGACCCGTCATCCAGGGCGGCCCTTCCTGAGCGCTGGCGTCAGCGGCAGGAGTCGCAGACCCCGAAGATCTCGAGGGTGTGGCTGACGTCGGCGTACCCGTGCTCCTCGGCGATGGCCCGGGTCCACCGTTCGACCGCCGGCCCCTCGACCTCCACGGTCGCTCCGCAGGCGCGGCAGACCAGGTGATGGTGGTGGGCGGGGGAGCAGCGCCGGTAGATCGCCTCGCCGTCCTCGGTGCGCAGCACGTCGACCTCGCCGGCCTCCGCGAGCCGCTGCAGGGTGCGGTAGACGGTCGCGAGACCGACGGCCTCGCCGCGTTGGGCCAGCAGCTCGTGGATCTCCTGGGCCGAGCGGAAGTCGGAGAAGGTCCCGAGCACCTCCGCGACCGCGCGCCGTTGCCGGGTGGGGCGACCGCCGGGGACCGCGGCCGGGGCGGGCCCGTCAGTGCTCGTCATAGTGCCTCCCGTGTGCCGCGTGCCGGTGCCCGTCGTGGACGTAGTCGACGTGGTCGCCGTGCGGTACGGCGACGTGGCCGCACTCCGGGCCGTGGACGTGCGGGTGCTCGTCGGTCATCTCGTGGCGGTCCGGCTCCAGCTCGGGGAACGGCGTCCGCATCCGGCGACGTGCCCGCAGGGCGACGCCGAGCGGCCAGGTGACGGCGAACCCGGCGAGGGCCAGCAGGACGATGGTCGGCCCTGGCGCCACCCGCGCGTGGAAGGACGCGAACGCCGAGATCAGCAGGCCGCCGACCGAGGCGAGCGTGCCGATGGCCATCGCTGCGAGCAGCGTGGTGCGGAACGACCGGGTCAGCTGCTGGGCGGTCGCGACCGGGACCACCATCAGCGCCGAGACCAGCAGGAGTCCCACGGTGCGCATCGCCACGGCGACGCTGACGGCCGCGAGGACCGCGACCAGCACGTTGTAGGCACGGACGTTCAGCCCCGCCACCCTGGCGAACTCGGCGTCCTGCGCGACGGCGAAGAGCTGCGGCGACAGCCCCACGCAGACCAGCACCACGACCGCGGCGAGCGCGAGCGTCACCCACACGTCGGCGCTCGACATGGTGGTGATCGAGCCGAACAGGTACACCTGCAGCTCGGCCGCGTTCTGCCCGGCCAGGCCGGTCACGAGGACTCCGCCCGCCAGCCCGCCGTAGAACAGCAGCGCCAGGGCGACGTCGCCGTTGGTGTGCCCGCGTTCGCGGATCACCTCGATCAGGACGGCTCCGAGCACCGCCACGACGGCGGCGGCCCAGAGTGGAGAGGTTCCGGTGAGCAGGCCGAGGGCGACGCCGGTGACGGCGACGTGACCGATCCCGTCGCCCATCAGGGCCAGGCGTCGCTGCACCAGGTAGGTGCCGACCGCCGGGGCGGCGAGGCCGGTGAGCAGGGCGGCCAGGAGTGCCCGCTGCATGAACTCGAGGGTGAGCAGGTCCACGGGTCAGCCCCTGTCCAGAGGTGAGCCGACGTGCGGTGAGTGGTCACGCCGACCGGGCTCGGGATGGTGGTGGGTGTGGGCCTCGCCGAAGTCGGGGTGGTGCACCTCGTGGTCGGCCAGCGGCTCGCCGTCGTAGGCGATCCGGCCGTCGCGCATCACCACCGACCGGTCGACCAGCGGCGCCATCGCGCCGAGCTCGTGGGCGACCAGCACGATCGTGCTGCCGCGAGCCTTGAGGGTGCCGAGCGCCTCGGCCAGGGCCTGCTGGTTGGGCAGGTCCACACCGGCCGTCGGCTCGTCGAGGAAGAAGAGGTCCGGCTGGCCGGCCAGGGCCCGGGCGATGAGGGCGCGTTGCTGCTGTCCGCCGGAGAGCTGGGAGACGCCCTGCTTCGTCTCGGGCTCGAGGCCGACCACGCTGATGGCCTCGTCGATGGCGGCGCGGTCGGCGCGCGACAGCGGGCGGAGCAGTCGTCGACGGGTCAGTCGGCCGGAGGCGACCACCTCCCACACCGAGGAGGGGACGCCGGAGGAGGCCCCGGTCCGCTGGGGGACGAAGCCCACGCGGTGCCAGTCCCGGAAGTCGTCGAATGGTGTGTCGAACAGCCGGAGCGCCCCGGTGGTCAGGGGGCGGAGCCCGGTCAGCCCGCGGACCAGCGTGGATTTCCCGGAGCCGTTGGCGCCCATCAGCGCCACGAACTCGCCGGAGCCGACGACGAGGTCGACCCCGCGCACCACCGGGCGACCGGCGATCGCGATCGCGCCGCCGCGCAGGTCGACGACGGTCTCTCCGGTCGCGCTCGCCGTGGCCATCAGCAGCCGTTCGCTTCCTGGAGCGCCGCGAGGTTCGCGCGCATGAGGGACAGGTAGTCCTCGTCCCCGGTCTCGTCGCTGAGTCCCTCGACCGGGTCGAGGACCGCGGTCCGGATGTCGAGGTCGTCGGCCAGGGTCTCGGACACCCGCGGACTCACCAGGCGCTCGGAGAAGACGGTGGTGATGCCCTCGGCGCGGATCAGGTCCTGGAGCCGGGACAGGTCGGCTGGGGTCGGCTCGGCGCCGGGGGAGAGGCCGGCGATCGGGGCGAACTCCAGCCCGTAGCGGTCGAGGTAGCCGAAGGCGTCGTGGCTCACGACGACGGTGCTGCGCTCGCAGTCCGCCAGTCCTTCCTCGTACGCGCGGTCCAGCCGCTGGAGGTCCGCGCGCAGGTCGGCGGCGTTGGCGCGGTAGGCGTCGGCGTGGTCGGGATCGGTCGTCGACCAGGGCTTCGGCCACCTCGTCACCCAGGTCGGCCATCAGCAACGGGTCGAGCCAGAAGTGCGGGTCGTCGGGCCGGATCGCAGGCTTGCTGCTGGTCTCGAAGTCGGGGCTGGAGGTGTCGACGACCGTGCCGCCCTCGGCCGAGGTCGAGACGGCGTCGTCCACCGCCGGCTGGACCCCGCCGGCCACGACCAGCACGTCGGCCTCGGCCACCAGGGCGGTCTCCCTGACCGACAGGGTCGTGTCGTGGGGTTCGCTCCCGGGCTGGGTCAGGACCTCGACCTGGGCGTGGTCGCCGGCGACCCGCTCGGCGACGTACTGCAGGGGGTAGAAGCCCGCCGCGACCTCGACGCCGGTGCCCGTGTCGGCCAGCGCCCCGCACCCGGTCAGGGTCCAGACCAGGAGGAGGGCAGGGACCAGGCGCATGAGAACCATTCTCAGATCTGTTGAGAACCATTGTCAAGTCGCGGTCGGCTAGATTGCGCGACGTGCTGGTGGTCAACAGGTTCCGTGTCCCGGACGAGGCCGCGGAGGCGTTCCGATCCGACCTGGATCGGGCGCTCGCGACCCTCGCCGGGTGTCCCGGCTACCTCGACGGCCGGATCGGCCGCAACGTGGACGAGCCCACCCTGTGGGTGCTGGTGACCACCTGGGAGGGGCCCGGCGCCTACCGCCGCGCGCTGTCGTCGTACGACGTGAAGCTGCACGCCGTTCCCGTGCTGGGCCGCGCGGTCGATGAGCCCGGCGCCTACGAGATCGTCGATCCGGACACCGTCCTCAACGTCGCCTCCAGCCGCCTGTCCTGAGTAGGCGAGGTACGAGCCGTGTCGAAGGGGTCGTTAGGCTGACTCCTTCCAGACCGGCAGCCAGCCGGCCGACCGAAGGAGCCACTCGTGGCCAAGGCCCCCGCGACCGCCCTCGACAACGTCGTCTCCCTCTGCAAGCGCCGGGGATTCGTCTACCCGTGCGGCGAGATCTACGGCGGCACCCGCTCGGCCTGGGACTACGGCCCGCTCGGCGTGGAGCTGAAGGAGAACATCAAGCGCCAGTGGTGGAAGGCGATGGTGACCGCGCGCGAGGACATCGTGGGCCTCGACTCCAGCGTCATCCTCCCGACGCGCACCTGGGAGGCCAGCGGCCACCTGAGCACCTTCACCGACCCGCTGACCGAGTGCCAGTCCTGCCACAAGCGTTTCCGCGCCGACCACATGCAGGAGGACTACGCGGAGAAGAAGGGGATCGAGGACCCCGACTCCGTCAACCTCCGCGAGCTGGCCTGCCCCAACTGCGGCACCCGCGGCGCGTGGACCGAGCCCCGCAACTTCAACATGATGCTGAAGACCTACCTCGGCGTGATCGAGGACGAGTCCGGCCTCCACTACCTGCGCCCCGAGACCGCCCAGGGCATCTTCCTCAACTTCGCCAACGTGGTCACCTCCAGCCGGAAGAAGCCGCCGTTCGGCATCGCCCAGATCGGCAAGGCGTTCCGCAACGAGATCACGCCGGGCAACTTCATCTTCCGCACCCGCGAGTTCGAACAGATGGAGATGGAGTACTTCGTCAAGCCGGGCGAGGACGAGGAGCTGCACCAGTACTGGATCGACACCCGCACCGAGTGGTACGTCGACCTCGGCATCGACCCGGCCAACCTGCGGCACTACGAGCACCCGAAGGAGAAGCTCAGCCACTACTCGAAGCGGACCGTGGACATCGAGTACCGCTTCGGCTTCTCCGCCCGCGACTTCGAGGAGCTCGAGGGCATCGCCAACCGCACCGACTTCGACCTGAGCCAGCACAGCGAGTTCTCGGGCCAGGACCTGTCCTACTTCGACCAGGCGACCGGTGAGCGCTACACGCCCTACGTCATCGAGCCGGCAGCCGGCCTCACCCGCAGCCTGATGGCGTTCCTGGTCGACGCCTACCACGAGGACGAGGCGCCCAACACCAAGGGCGGCGTCGACAAGCGCACGGTCCTGCGCCTCGACCCACGGATCGCGCCGGTCAAGGCGGCCGTCCTGCCGCTGAGCCGCAACCCGGAGCTCTCGCCGAAGGCGAAGGCGCTCGCCGCCGACCTGCGTCGCAACTGGAATGTCGACTTCGACGACTCCGGCGCCATCGGTCGGCGCTACCGTCGACAGGACGAGATCGGGACGCCCTACTGCGTCACCGTTGACTTCGAGACCCTCGACGACGGCGCCGTCACGGTGCGGGAGCGAGACTCCATGAGCCAGGAGCGGATCGGGATCGACCGGATCACGTCGTACTTCGCCGAGCGTTTCGTCGGCTGCTGAAAGGCCCTTCATGCACAATCTCCCCATGCATCGCCCGAACCCCCTTCTCCGACCCGGGCTCCGGCCGCTGGCCGCCGTGCTCATCGCGCTCCTACTGGCCCTGTCCGCGTGCGGGGGTGACGGCGAGCCCGGAGCGAACAGCTCGAGTGAGTCCGGCGAGCCCGACTCCGGCAACGGAGAGACCGCGGGGGAGCCGTCCACCGAGGCGGAGCCCTACCTCCCGGTGCCAGATGGCGTGGAGCTGACCGCGCAGGGCAGCCCGCTGGAGGTCGGTGAAGCGGCCGTGGTCGCCTACGAGCCGCGCCAGGACGAGGTCGGCGCGTTGAAGATCACGGTGACCTCGCTCCAGGACGCCGACTTCGGCGACTTCGTGGGCTGGAAGCTCACTCCCGAGACCCGCAAGACCAGTCCGTACTTCGTCGAGGCGTCGGTGAAGAACGTGGGTGACACCAACCTCGGGGGCCAGGGAGTGCCGCTGTACGCCGTGGACGGCAACAACAAGCTGATCGAGGCCTCGACCTTCCAGAGCACCTTCAAGCCGTGTTCGCCCGGGTCCTTCCCCAAGCCCTTCAAGAGCGGTGACAAGGGGAAGTTCTGCCTCGTCTACCTCGCCCCCGACAAGGGCGACCTCACCGCCGTGAGCTTCCGCCCGGTCGAGGAGTTCGACCCGATCACCTGGACCGGCAAGCTCGAGAAGGCCGGAGCCGGCGGCAAGAAGGGCGGCGGCAAGCAGGGCGGCAACCAGAACGGTGGCGGCGGGAACGGTGGCGGCGGGAACGGCGGCGGCGGCAACTAGGGGCTGAGCCCTCCGCGGTTTGGGGGCATCCGGCCGGGCCGGGACAATGTCGCCCATGACCGCCCTGCCCACCTCGCTCACGCTCGGGTCGCTGAGCGTCGCGACCCCGGTCGTGCTCGCGCCGATGGCGGGCATCACCAACGCCGCCTACCGCCGCCTGTGCGCCGAACAGGGCGCCGGGCTCTACGTGAGCGAGATGATCACCTCGCGCGGGCTGGTCGAGGGCGACGCCGTCACCCGGTCGATGCTGGTGTTCGACGAGCGGGAGTCCGTGCGGTCGGTGCAGCTCTACGGCACCGACCCGGTCTACGTCGGCAAGGCCGCCGAGATCCTCTGCGGCGAGTACGGCGTCGCACACGTCGACCTCAACTTCGGGTGCCCGGTCCCCAAGGTCACGCGCAAGGGTGGTGGGGGTGCCCTCCCGTGGAAGCGGGGGCTGCTTGCGCAGATTCTGGAGTCGGCGGTGCGCGCGACGGCGTCGTACGACGTCCCCGTCACGATGAAGACCCGCAAGGGACTCGACGACGACCACCTCACCTACCTCGACGCCGGCCGGATCGCGCAGGAGTCTGGCTGTGCCGCGATCGCCCTGCACGGCCGCACCGTTGCCCAGTCCTACTCCGGGGTCGCCGACTGGGAGGCGATCGCCGCGCTCGTCGACCACGTCGACATCCCGGTGCTCGGCAACGGCGACATCTGGGAGGCCGCGGACGCGGTGCGCATGGTCGAGCAGACCGGGGTGTCCGGGGTTGTGGTCGGGCGGGGTTGCCTGGGCCGTCCCTGGCTGTTCCGCGATCTCGCCGAGGCGTTCGCCGGTCGCACGGTCAGCACCCTGCCCACCCTCGGCGAGGTGCGCGAGATGATGCGTCGGCACGCCGAGCTGCTCGCCGAGCACCTGGGGGAGGAGCGCGGCTGCAAGGAGTTCCGCAAGCACGTGTCGTGGTACCTCAAGGGCTTCCGGGCCGGCGGCACCCTGCGGCACTCGCTGGCGCTCGTGGACTCGCTCGCGGCGCTCGACGCGCTGCTGGCCCGGCTCGATCCGGACGAGCCCTTCCCCGAGCGGGAGCTCGGCACCCCACGCGGGCGGCAGGGGCCCCCGCGGCACCGGCTCGCGCTGCCGGAGGGGTGGCTCGACGACACCGACGGCAGTGGTGCGCACGTCCAGGAGGACGCAACCGAGGTCACGGGCGGATAACAGGTTTATCTCCGGCGGGTGACGGGAAACACCACGGGAAACGCCTGCCCCTGATTGGGGTGCCGTTTCGCCGATGTGCTTTAGTCATGGATCGCGCCGGTCGTTGCCACAAGCGACTGCCGGTCGTTCCCCCGAAAGCAACAGCAAAGGATCAGCGCTGTGGCAGACCATCGCCACAAGCGGGAAACCAATGCCCGCCGTATGCCCAAGGCTCATCTCATCGCTGGACCGCTCGCGCTCGTCGCGACCGCCGCCACCGTGGGGATGGGTGTCCTCGCAACGACCCCGGAGACCCGTGACCTGCTCGTCACGAGCAGCGGGGCGAGCATCGGCAACGCCGGCTCAGACCGCCAGGTGGTGGTCTCGCGGTGCGACTCGCGCGATGACTTCGACAACCTGCAGAAGGCCTACAACGCGAACCTCTCCAAGGTCGCGACGCTCCGCGCGGTCCGCAATGCTGACACCAAGCTGTGGGCCACGACGGACCTGAACCTCTGGACGGAGCCCGGGAAGGGCGCCAAGAAGATCGGGCTGCTCCAGGAGGAGAAGAAGGTCCTGGTGACCGGTCGCCAGCACGACGGTCGCATCGAGGTGGTGTGGAAGGGCAGGTCCGCGTGGGTGACCTCCGGCTACCTGTCCGACGAGAAGCCCGTCGAGGAAGTCGCCTCGGACGGCTCCGGCGGGGACGTGAACGCCACCTGCACCAACGGCTCCTCCGTCCCGAGCGGGGTCAGCCCGAACATCGTGGCGGTCCACGAGGCGGTCTGCGCCAACTTCCCCGAGATCACCACCTACGGCACCTTCCGTGGTGACGGGGAGCACGCCGAGGGCCTGGCCGTCGACATCATGGTCAGCGGCGACCGGGGCTGGCAGGTCGCGGAGTTCGTCCGCGCCCACTACTCCGAGCTCGGCGTCAACTACATCATGTACTCGCAGAGGATCTGGTCGGTCGACCGGTCCAGCGAGGGATGGCGCTACGTGGAGGACCGCGGGTCCACCACCGCCAACCACTACGACCACGTCCACGTCACGACCTACTGACGTCGAACCTCGCTGACCCGCCCGAAACTTTCGGGCGGGTCAGCGCATTTCTGGGTGTGGGCACTGCCCCCTAGAGTCACCTCCGATGGATGACTCGCTCGAGCAGTACGACGCCGCGTCCCGCGAGCGCCTCGTCGACGAGCCGCCCAAGCGGGTGGCCGCCCCCGAGCGCACCCCGTTCGAACGCGACCGGGCCCGCGTCGTCCACGCGGCTGCGTCCCGGCGGCTCGCCGCCAAGACCCAGGTGGTCGGTCCGCAGACCGACGACTTCGTGCGCAACCGGCTCACCCACAGCCTCGAGGTCGCCCAGGTGGCCCGAGACCTCGCCCGCGCGCTGGGCTGCCACCCCGACATCGCCGAGACGGCCGCGCTCGCCCACGACCTCGGCCACCCGCCGTTCGGGCACAACGGCGAACGGGTCCTGGCCGAGCTCAGCGAGGACTGCGGTGGCTTCGAGGGCAACGCCCAGACCCTGCGCCTGCTGACCCGGCTGGAGGCCAAGACCTTCGACCCGTCGGGCCGGTCGGTCGGGCTCAACCTGACCCGGGCCACGCTCGACGCCTGCACGAAGTACCCCTGGACCCGCTCCGAGGGCGAGGCTCCGGAGGGCGTGCACGCCGACGGCTCACCCCGGGTGGTGCAGAAGTTCGGGGTCTACGACGACGACCTGCCGGTCTTCAGCTGGCTGCGCCGGGACATCGACGGCCGGCGCCGTTGCGTGGAGGCACAGGTCATGGACCTGGCCGACGACGTGGCCTACTCCGTCCACGACATCGAGGACGGCATCGTGGCCGGCCGGATCGAGCTGACCCGGCTGGACCCACCGGAGGTCTGGGAGACGGTTCGCGACTGGTACCTCCCAGATGCCAGCGACGATCTCCTGGACCAGGTGCTGGCCGGCCTGCAGCAGCAGGCGAGCTGGCCGCGGGCGCCGTACGACGCCACCAGGCGCAGCCTGGCCGCCCTGAAGAACCTCACCAGCGATCTGATCGGCCGGTTCTGCGGGGCGGTGCAGGCGGCGACGTTCGCCTCCGGTGGCGAACCGTTCGTCCGGCACTCCGCCGACCTGGTGGTCCCTGATGAGACGCGCCTGGAGATGGCGGTGCTCAAGGGCGTGGCGGCCCACTACGTCATGCGTGCCGACGACCGGGTGGCGGTGATGTCCCGGCAGCGCGAGCTCATCGCCGAGCTGGTGGCCGGGCTGGCCGCGCGGGGGCCCGACGCGCTGGACCCGTTGTTCGCCGACGACTGGCGGGCCGCGCCCGACGACGCGGCGCGGCGTCGGGTCGTGGTCGACCAGGTCGCGTCGCTCACCGACGCCAGCGCGGTGGCCCGCCATGCCGCGCTGACGGGGCCTGACCGCGCCGCGACCGGCTGATCAGGCAGGCCGATCAGGGCAGGTTGCCCTGTGGGTAGGGGTCGTCCTGCAGGGCCGTGCTGTCGGGGTTCAGCTGGTCCGCGGCGCCGGAGCCGCTCGACGGCTTCACCTTGCTCGCCGCCGTGCCTGCTGCGTCGGTGAGCTTGTCCTTCACCACGGGTGCGTGCTCACGCGCGGCGTCGGCCGCCTGGTGGGCCTTCGCCTGGACTTTTGGGTTGTTCTTCACCTGCTCCGCCAGCCCGCGGATCTGGTCATAGCGCTCGCGGCCCGCCCTGGCGCCCAGGACGTAGCCGATTCCGCCGGCCACGAGGACCGTCAGCTTCCTCATCGTGTCTCCTCCTCCGGCCGGCCAGGGGGCAGGCCGACCTCCATCAAGTCCATCACGACGGTCCCGTGCCCCGTCAGGGTGTGGGCAAACCCCGGTTCAGCGGTAGGTCACCACGAGCGTGCTGGTGCCGCTGCCGGCCGGTGCCTGTACGACGACCTCCTCGCCGCGCGCCGTGTGCCGCACGTCGTACTTGGTGACCTTGCCGTCCAGGGTCACCCTGGTGACCCTTGCCCCGTCGGGCAGCACGTGCCCGATCAGCAGGTCGGCGGCCAGGTGACGGTTGACGGTGGTGGTGAGGGTGGACCGGCTCCGCAGCGCCGTCACGTCGACCGAGCCGGGCCCGAGCCGGACGTTGGTGGCCGCGACCCTGCTCTGGCCGTCGGGGATCTGCGGCACCACCGCGAGTGCGTCGCGCCCGAGGTCGGGGCTGATGCCGAGCTGGTGGTGCACCACCGGCCACAGGGTGCCGTAGGTGCCCCAGGCCTGCAGCACCATCGACCGGTCGTACAGCGGACGGTCGATGTTGGCCTTGAAGTCGGGGCTGGGGGCGATCTCGGGCATCGCGCCGGGCATCTCCCACACCTCGGGGTCGAGCTGGATCCGCGCGTTGCCGGTCGTGTAGCGCTGCTGCTCGCCGGCGCCGAGCCGGCCGAAGTTTCCTTCGGCGACGGCCATGATCCCGGTGTTGAGGGAGAACACGGACCGCTCGCTCTGCACGGAGGAGACTGCCGAGTCGCAGGACGGTCCCTTGTTGCCACCCTCGGCGCTGGTCGGGCCGGTGCCGGTGTGGAACAGCCCGAAGACTCCGGAGTAGCAGGGCTCCTGCCGCTTCGCGAGGGCTGCGCTGCCCGTGGTCGTCGCCGGCCAGCGGGCGCGTCACCTGGCCCTCACGCACCAGCTCGGCGTCCATCGGGGTCACCCCGATCCAGTGCCGCTGAAGGATTCGCGTGTTGTCGTTGGCGCCGTTGTCCGGCAGGTCGATCGAGTCGGCGTACTGGTCGGTGTCGCCGCCGTACCACCACGACTGCTCGAACGCCGCCTCCAACGCTGCGGCTCGCTGCGACGCCCAGGTCGCGGTGCCCGTGTCGCCCTTGCTGCGCGCGAGGTCGGCGAGGTCGCGCAGGCCGCGGATCGTGTAGACGGTGTTGTCGAGCTTCTCCTCGCCCATGCCCGGGCGCTCGACGTTGCCCAGCCCTTCCGGCCAGCCGTCGCCGTCGGCGTCGAGCTGCTCCACGACGTACCTCATGTTGCGCACCGCGAACGGGTAGAGGTCGTCACGGAACGCGTCGTCACCGGTCCACCGCCACACGAGCGCTACGGCGCTGGGGAACTTGGAGGTCTCGTCGGTGTTGCCCGCCGAGTCGAGGGTGCCGTAGTAGATCGACCCGTCCGGCATGACCTCGTGCACCACCTTGCCGCTGCTCCCGTTCACCACGACGCTCACGTCGCGCAGCGCCCGCAGGTGGGCCTTGATGTCGTCGAACTGGCCCATGGCCACGCTGGCGAAGGCGGTGTACTCGCCGTCGGTGCCGAACAGCCAGGGGTAGTCCGGCCAGCCGGCGCCCAGCCAGCGCGCCCGCGGCAGCGTGCCCTGGGCGGGTGGGTACTCGCGGCCCTCCTTGACGGGTCGGAGCTGCAGGTCGTGCACCTCCTGCACCGAGTCGGCGAGGTTCTGCTTGCTCCAGGCGATGCTGCGCTCCAGCAGCGGGTCGCCGGGGAGGTCCACCTGCGTGTGGGCGTCCCACGCCTTGCGGGCGGCGACCTTGTCGGCGAGGGCTCCGGCGGGGTCGGCGAGTGCCCTGGTCAGCTCGGCGCGGGCCGCCGGCACGCCCTTGTCCGAGCCGGCCACCGCGAACCACAGGGTCGTGGGACGGTTCGCCTGCAGCCGGACCTGCCAGCGCAGCTGGCCGCCGGTGCCCTTGCCGAAGGCGCCGTCGTCGCACGTGTCGGGCGCGGGGCCGTCCGCCGGGCACACCACGGCCGGGTCCTGCGGCCCGCGGTGGTCCGGCCCGAGCTCGTGGGCGGTCGGCGGGGTCTGGCCCGCGACCAGCGCCGCCCAGTCGTGGGGCGAGGCGTTGGGGACGGGCGGGGTCCCGTTCTCCCGGAACAGCAGGGCATCGCCGGCTGAACGAGCCGGTGTCGGGCAGGTTGAAGGTGCCGGCGTTCGGGGTGGTCCAGCCCCACGGGTAGGCGCTCATCAGCTCGGAGTGGGCGTCGAGCGCGACCGGCAGGGTCCGCGCCTGCGTGGACGTGAGGGTGAGCCCGACCAGCGTCGCCCGGACGCCGTCCGGGACGAAGTCGGTCCGCTGCGACGGCCACGTTGCCCACGGGCTCGTAGGACGTGCGGGTGTAGCCCCAGCCGGCCGTGGTGCGGGTGGCCGCCGCCCCGTCGGGGTCTCCCAGCCACTGGTCGGCCAGGCGAAGCCAGACACCGTCGACGAGCTTGATCGGCGGGGTCCACATCCCGCCCATCTCGCCGCGGATGTGCCACCCGGCCGCCGGGTAGAGGCCGTCGGCGGTGCTCATCGCGTAGGCGCGGTCGCCGACCACGAGCGAACGCCGGTCGGGCAGGCGGCTGGTCTCGCTCAGCTCCGGCGTCGAGGGATCCGCGGCGGCCGCGCCCGGGGGCTCGCCCGAGGCGTTGGCGCCCGTCGAGGGCGGCGGCGGTGAGCGCGGCGACGGCGATGGCCAGGGCAGCGCGGAGCGGGCGAGCGATGATTGGCATGCGTCCTCCCGAGACACAGACTGTGACCCGCATTACAACACGGTGGTCTGGACCAGGGGAATGGGCGAGACAGACGGCGGGACGGACCGGAATCGGCCGGTTGTGGAGGCCCGGGTCCGGGCGCCCGCCCCCGCCGTAGACTCCGCCCCGTGGCCGGCCGGATTCGCGAGGAAGACATCGCCGAGGTGCGCGAGAAGGCGCCCATCGACGAGGTCGTCTCCTCCTACGTCACGCTGCGCAACGCCGGCGGCGGCTCCCAGAAGGGCCTCTGCCCCTTCCACGACGAGAAGTCGCCGTCGTTCCACGTGACCCCGGCCCGCCAGTTCTGGCACTGCTTCGGCTGCCAGGAGGGCGGCGACGTCTTCACGTTCCTGATGAAGATCGACGGGCTCAGCTTCGTCGAGGCGGTCGAGCGCCTCGCCGACAAGTACGGCGTCCAGCTGCGCCGCGAGGATGGCGACGTCCGCGACGACCGTCCCAAGGGGCCCGCCCGCGGTCGGCTGGTCGAGGCCCACCGGGTGGCGCAGGAGTTCTACGCCGGGCAGCTCGCCACCCCCGACGCGCTCGTGGCCCGTCAGTTCCTGCACGAGCGCGGCTTCGACCAGGCGGCGGCCGACCGGTTCGGGATCGGCTTCGCCCCGCGCGACGGCGACGCCCTGCTCACCCACCTGCGCCAGAAGGGCTTCCGCGACGACGAGGTGGTCGCCGGCGGGCTGGTCGCGATGGGGCGCTCGGCGCTACGACCGCTTCCGCGGACGGCTGCTGTGGCCGATCCGCGACGCCAGCGGCGACACGATCGGGTTCGGCGCGCGCCGGATCTTCGACGACGACCGGATCGAGGCGAAGTACCTCAACACCCCCGAGACCCCGATCTACAAGAAGAGCCAGGTGCTCTACGGCATCGACCTGGCGCGCCGCGACATGGCCCGCACCTCCCAGGCGGTCGTGGTCGAGGGCTACACCGACGTGATGGCCTGCCACCTGGCCGGAGTGCCCACGGCGGTCGCCACCTGCGGCACGGCGTTCGGCGACGACCACGCCCGGGTCCTGCGCCGGTTCCTGCACGACCACGAGGAGTTCCGGGGCGAGGTGATCTTCACCTTCGACGGCGACGCCGCCGGGCAGAAGGCCGCGCTGCGCGCCTTCGACGGCGACCAGAACTTCGTCTCCCAGACCTACGTCGCGGTCGAGCCGGACGGCCTCGACCCGTGCGACCTGCGGATCCAGAAGGGCGACGCCGCGGTGCGCGAGCTCGTCGCGCGGCGGGTCCCGCTCTACCGGTTCGTGCTGGCCAACGTCGTCGGCGGCTACGACCTCGACCGAGCCGACGGCCGGGTCGACGCGGTGCGCGGGCCGCCGCGGCTGGTCGCCAGCATCCGCGACAAGTCCAAGGTCGAGGCGTTCTCCCGCGAGCTGGCCGGCATGGTCGGCGTCGACATCGAGGAGGCGCGCGCGGAGGTGAAGAGGGCGGCGCAGCGCCCGACCCGACAGGAGCAGCGGCCGGGGACGTCGCCGGCGGCCCAGCCGCCGACGCAGCCGCGCGCAGCAGCTCCCGGACCTGCGCGACCCGCGGTTCTCCATCGAGCGCGAGACGCTGAAGCTGGTGATCCAGCACCCGGCTGCGGTCGGCCGGTCCGCCGCGGACGTCGGCGGCAACGACTTCACCCACCCCACCTACCGCGCCGTGTGGGAGCTCATCGCGGCGGCCGGCGGCCCGGCGGCCGGCGCCGCCGATCCCGGCTGGGCGTCCAGGCTGCGCGACACCGCGACCGACCCGGCCGTCTCGTCGGCGATCAGCGCCCTCGGCGTCGAACCGCTCTGCCGGCCGAAGGAGCCGGAGCCGAGCTACGTCGCCGCCCACATCTACCGGCTGCTGGAGCTGACGGCCATGCGCCGCATCGCCGACCTGAAGTCCCGGTTGCAGCGCACCAACCCGGTCGAGCAGCCGGCCGACTACAACCGGATGTTCGGAGAGCTGGTCGCCCTCGAGCAGCACCGGCGGAGCATGCGCGAGCTCGCCGTCGGGGCCTCGTGAGGCGCCGGACGCCGCCCGCCCGTCGACGTCCCCGCGCGGGGAGAAGGTGCTGGCCTGGGCCGAGTCGTCGTCGGGGCCGGTGGTGGCCGGCACCCGCGACGCGCTCTACGTCGTCACGCCGGCTCGAGTCGGACCCGGCTCCCGTGGGAGCAGGTGGAGGCCGCCGACTGGGACCGCGAGACCTCCCGGCTGCGGATCAGCGAGGTCGGTTCGTGGGGCGAGGAGCGGCTCGTGCACACGCTGACGATCGAGGAGCCGGGCCGCCTCCTGGAGCTGGTGCGCGAACGGGTCACGGCGAGCGTCGTGCTCCAGCGGCACGTGCCGCGTCCGCGGGCGCCGGGGCCTGCGCGTGATCGCGCGCAGGGCGCCCCGCGGCGACCGCCCGCTGGCCTGGTTCTACGAGTACGACGAGGGCGTCGACCCCGACGACCCGGACGTCCGGGCCGCCGCCGAGGCCGCCCTCGCCGCGGCCCGCGACGAGGTCGGCCTCGCCTGATGGGCGCCGCGGCCGATTTCTCGTGCGTCGGCCGCCTTGCTAACCTGTGCCCGCGTCACAGCGGTCCCCTGTAGCTCAACTGGCAGAGCATTCGGCTGTTAACCGGAGGGTTGTTGGTTCGAGTCCAACCGGGGGAGCAATCTCATGAACGGGCGCGTCTCCGGACGCGCCCGTTCTGCGTTCTACGGCAGGGCATTTGCCGCAGGGTCGCCGCTCCGGTTGGGTGTCCGCATGGTCCGGATCATCGAGGTCGACCCCCAGGACGAGGCGGGGCTGCGCGCGTTCCACGACACCGAGCAGGCCGCCATCCGGCACGATCGGCCGGAGGCGGCGCTGGGCTTCCGGGTGGTCGAGCGGATGCACGAGATGCAGCGCAGGGACGCCTGAGCCCGTGTACGCCGACCTGGCCGAGCGCCTGCCCTCGAACACCCAGCGCTGGCAGAGCGACGAGTTCCTGGCCGAGCTCGCCGACTGGGTGGTCGCCGAGGTGGGACCCGTGCGGTCCCTCGAACCCGCCAAGCTGCGGGTGTGGGCCGGGGTGTGGCGGGCCGAGACAGCGGCCGGCGTCCACTACGCGAAGCAGAACTGCCAGCTCCAGTCGTTCGAGGCGAAGGCAGTCGCCGTCCTCTCCGAGCTGGCGCCGCACCGGGTGGTGCCGGTGACGGCGACGGATCCCGACCGCGGGCTGCTGCTCACCCCGGACCAGGGCCCGGTCTTCGCCGACACGGTGGGTGAGGACCTCGACGCCTGGGGCACCGTGCTCGCCGCGGGCGCCCAGCTCCAGCGTGAGGTGGCGCCCGACGTCGACCGGCTGAGCGAGGCGGGCCTGACGACGATCGCCCCCGCCGACGCCACGGCGTACGTCGACCGACGGGTGGCCGAGCTCGCCTCCCGCCCGGCAGACGACCCGATGTTCCTGCCCTCCGACCAGGCGGCCGCCCTCGAGGCACTGCGGCCCACGCTCGCCGACTGGGTCGACCGGGTCGCGGCGCTCGGCCTGCCGGTGACGCTGAACCACGGCGACCTGCACGGGCACAACGTCTTCCACGTCGGGGGAGAGCTGCGCTTCTTCGACTTCGCCGACTCCCTGCTGACCGAGCCGCTCGCCGCGCTGCTGATCCCGCTCAACGTCCTCTCCGGACAGCTCGACGCCGGCCCGGACGACCCGCGGCTGTGGCGGGTCGTCGAGCCGGCCCTGGAGGTGTGGAGCGATCTGGCCCCGATGCCGGCCCTGCGCGCCGCCCTCCCCGCCGCCCTCCAGCTCGGGCGGCTGGCCCGGGTGGAGAGCTGGGCCCGGTGCTGCGTGTCGATGGACGACGCCGAGCTGGCCGAGTGGGGCGGGTCGGTGCCCGGGTGGCTGGAGACCCTGCTCCTCGACCCGCCGCTGGGACGAGCGTTCGGTGGGGCGGGTCGGACTTGAACCGACGGCCGAGCGATTATGAGTCGCTTGCTCTAACCAACTGAGCTACCGCCCCTGCAGTGGGCGAGCCTATCGACGCCGCGGCAAGCACCGGCGGCTGGCGCGTAACCCGGGGCTAGGCTGCGCCGGTGTACCGGATCCGCCCAGCCCTCCCGGCCGTGCTGGCCGGCGCGCTGATGCTCGCAGGAGCCGCGTGCACCGCCGAGACCGCGCCGCCCGCCGAGTCGCATGGCGGGCCCCGCGTCATCGCGGCCGACTGTGTCGATCTCGAGCACGGCGGCGAGCACCTGGCCCTGGACGTGGTCCGCGGCCTGCACCCCCTCGACCCCGGCTCGGCGGCGCTCAACAACGACTACTCGGCCGGTGACGGGATCATCGTCGAGCAGCTGGCCTGGGTGCTGCTCGGTGCCCGGACTCAGCAGGACGCGGATGGCGTGCTCTTCGTCTACGCCACCGAGCGGAGCTCAGAGTTCCCCGCGGTCGAGTCGATGCAGCGCACCATCTTCGAGTCGGCGGGGACCAGCGTGAAGGTCACCGACCTCGAGCTGGGCCGGGCCAGGGTGGCCGGGCAGGTCGCGGAGACCGCCGCATTGGCCAGCGACAACGGCGAGTACGACGCGTGGACCTTCACGTCGGGGAAGACCCGCTTCATCGTCGTCACCCACCAGGTGCCCGACGCCGGCCCGTTCGACCTCTCCGAGCGCGTGCCTGACCTGCTCTCCGCCGGCGGATGCACCGACGTCTAGGGCCGTCCGGTCGCCGTCACTGCGAGGGTTCGGGCGCGTCCTCGCACTGGATCTTGGGGTTGACCCCGATGTAGTTCAGCGGTCCGGCGACGATGGTGAGCGCCGTGTCGCCGAACGACTTGCAGCTCACGTCCCGGTCCTCGCCGAAGTAGCCACGCTGGAAAGCGGCGACCGCCCCGATCACCAGCCAGATGACGAGGAGAATTCCGATCAGACGGCTCATTGGTTCCTGCCTTCCCGCGCTCGGGCGGCGCGTCCTGCCCTGTTCCTACCAGACCCGGGCGGGATCGGGTTCCGTCGAGCCGTGCCCGGTCCGGACCGGTGTGCTAGAACGTGTTCCATGCCGCTGTTCGAGCCGCGCTCCGGCGAGTCCTGGCGCGACCCATGGGCGTCGTACGCCGAGCTCCGGGAGGTCGACCCCGTGCACGACGCCGGCGGGTTCTGGGTGCTCAGCCGCTTCGCCGACGTGTACGACGCGGCGCGCGACACCGCGACGTACTCCAGCGCGCGGGGGCTGACCATGACCGACGGAGAGACGGAGCTCGACCTGGTCGGAGGCTTCGCCCCCATGGTCATGCTCGACCCGCCGGACCACACCGAGTTCCGTCGGATGGTCGCCCGCGGATTCACTCCGCGGCAGGTCAGCGAGCTGGAGCCGCAGATCCGCACGTTCGTGCGCACCCGGCTTGCGCAGGTCGCCGGTCAGGACGAGACCGACATCGTCCGCGACCTGCTCAAACCGCTCCCGAGCATGATCGTCGCGCACTACCTCGGCGTGCCCGAGGAGGACCGTCCCCGGTTCGACGGCTGGACCGAGGCCATCGTCGCGGCCACCGGCGCGGGGGATCCGGCAGCGAGCGCCGGCGCCGCGGCCGAGATGTTCGACTACTTCACCCGGCTCATCGAGCGTCGCCGCGGCGAGCCGGGCGAGGACACGATCTCGCAGCTCGCGAAGGTCGGGGACGACGTGACCGTCCTGCAGATGCTCGGTTTCGCGTTCACCATGGTCGCCGGTGGCAATGACACGACGACCGGCCTGCTCGGTGTCGCCCTGCAGCTGCTGACCGAGCACCGCGACCAGAGGCAGAAGCTGGTCGACGACCCGGGCCTGATCCCGGACGCCGTCGAGGAGCTCCTCCGGCTCGCGAGCCCCGTCCAGGGCCTGGCCCGCACCACGACCCGCGAGGTCGAGCTCCGCGGGCGTCGGATCCCCGCAGGAGCGCGGGTCCTGCTGCTGTACGCCGCCGCGAACCGTGACCCGCGTGAGTTCGGTGCCGACGCCGAGGAGCTCGACGTCGAGCGCGCTCCGCGGCGGATCCTCGCCTTCGGCCACGGCGCCCACCACTGCCTCGGTGCCGCCGCCGCCCGGCTGGCCGGGCGCGTCGTGCTCGAGGAGCTGCTCACGACCCTGCCGGACTTCACCGTGGACGCGGCCGCCGGCACCTTCGCCGAGGGGCACTACGTCCGGCGCTATGCATCGCTGCCGTTCTCGGGTCAGCTCTCGCCGGCGATCTTGTAGGTCACCGTCCGTCGAACGCCAGGGTCAGGTTCACGTCGTCGGTCGAGTCTCCCGGAGCCGGGTCCCGAGCTGTCCATCTCGTACGCACCGTGTAGGCGACCGTCAGCGCCTCCGGGTCGGCCTGGATCGTCTGCAGCTCGGCGCTCTCGACCGTGTCCCAGAAGCTCGCGGTACCCCTCGAGCCCGCCGCTCTCCTGCTGGAACTCCGGCGTCAGCATCGTGGAAGCCGGTCGCCGGGTCGGCGGCGCGGTCGCGAGGTAGTCGCGATGAACTGCTCCATGTCCTCCGCGTTCGCCGTCGGGCCGGGTCGGCGACGGCTGCGGCGTCGTGCTGCTGGGCGGGCGGAGCCCGATGTCGCGTCCGTCGTCCCCGGGCGGTGAGCTCGTGCTGCTCGGGATCCGCGTGGCCAGCAGCCGCCCAGCGATCAGCCCGACCAGCAGGACCACGGCCGCCCGCGACGAGCAGCGGCCCGTGGCCGGGCGCCGCCGGTGGTGAGGCCGCGGGCTCGACCGGTGGCACGGCCGGGGGCAGCACCTCCGTGTGGCTCTGTCTCCGGGATCGGGGCCGCTGCCGGCGCGGGGTGGACCAAGGTCCCGGCCGGACCCGCGACCAGGGCGTCCCGCACCCGCTCCATCGACCAGCGGTGGTCGGGATCGCGGGTCATCGTCGCCTCGAGCAGCGGCGCGAGCCACCCCGCTTCGACCAGGCGCGGCGGCTCCTCGTGCACGATGCGGTAGAGCGCGCCCATCAGGTTGTCGCCGACCTCGTACGGCGGCCGTCCGGCGAGGGCGTGGAACAAGCGTGGCGCCCAGGGACCAGACGTCGCTCGCTGTCGTGGCCATCTGGCCGGACGCCACCTCGGGCGCGAGGTAGGCCGGGGAGCCGGTGACGAGACCGGTCTGGGTCAGCGAGGCATCTGCCTCGGCGCGCGCGATGCCGAAGTCCGAGAGCTTCACCTGGCCGTCCGCGGTGACGAGGATGTTCGACGGCTTCACGTCGCGGTGCACGATGCCGGCGGCGTGCGCGGCGGTCAGGGCGTCGGCCGCCTGCCGGATGATGGGGGAGGCCTGGTCGGGCGTGAGGGCGCCGTCCCGCTGCACCAGGCCTGACAGGGTCACGCCCTCGACGTACTCCATCACCAGCCAGCGCTCGTCGTCCTCGGTGATCAGGTCGAAGACCGCCACCACGTGCGGGTGGTTGAGCCGCGCCGCCAGCCGGGCCTCCCGTTCGGCGCGCTCGAGGTCCGCCGACTCGCCGCCGGGGGCGGTGCCGATCCGCTTGATCGCGACGTCGCGGCCGAGGGTCTCGTCGCGAGCGAGCCAGACCGCGCCCATGCCGCCTCGACCGATCTCCCGGTCGAGGGTGTACCTGCCTGCGATCAAGTAGCTGCCTTTCCCTCCGGGCGGAATCCTACGATGGCCACCGAATCCCACCCGGGCAAACCGGGTGGGCGACCGCACCCGGGATGCGGCAGGCTGGTCCCTGACGTACCCCGACCCCGGAAGGCCCACGCGTGTCCATCGACCCCACCCTCCTCGACGACCTCGAGTGGCGCGGCCTGATCGCCCACTCGACGGACCTCGACGCCCTGCGCGAGGCGCTCGGACAGGGGAGCGTGCGGTTCTACGTCGGCTTCGACCCGACCGCGCCCAGCCTGCACATGGGCAACCTGGTCCAGATCCTGACCGCGCGCCGACTGCAGGACGCCGGCCACACGCCGTACCTCCTGGTGGGCGGTGCGACCGGCATGATCGGCGATCCCAAGGAGTCGGGCGAGCGCACGCTCAACTCGCTCGACACCGTCAAGGAGTGGGTCGAGAAGGTACGCCGCCAGATCGAGCCGTTCCTGTCGTTCGACGGACCGAACGCCGCGACGATGGTCAACAACTACGACTGGACCGCCTCGATGTCGGTCATCGACTTCCTGCGCGACGTCGGCAAGCACTTCCCGGTCAACCGGATGCTCGCCCGCGACGTCGTCAGGTCCCGGCTCGAGGCCGGGATCAGCTACACCGAGTTCAGCTACGTGCTGCTGCAGTCCATGGACTTCCTCAACCTCTACCGCGACCACGGGGTCACGCTTCAGTTCGGCGGCAGCGACCAGTGGGGCAACCTCACCGGCGGAGTCGAGCTGGTCCGGCGCTCCGACGGCGGTCAGGCGCACGCCTTCGCGACCCCCCTGGTCGAACGCGCCGACGGCACGAAGTACGGCAAGACCGAGACCGGCGCTCTGTGGCTCGACCCGGAGATGATGTCGCCGTACGCCTTCTACCAGTTCTGGCTCAACGTCGAGGACCAGAAGGTCGTCGAGCTGCTCAAGATCTTCACCTTCCTCGACCGTGACGAGATCGGGGAGCTCGAGGTGCAGACAGCGGAGAAGCCCTTCCTCCGGGCGGGGCAGAAGGCGCTGGCCGAGCACGTCACGACCCTGGTCCACGGCGCCGAGGAGGCCGAGCACGCCCGCGCCGCGTCAGCGGCCCTGTTCGGCGGCGGGGACCTGCGCGCCCTCAGCACCTCGACCCTGGCCGCGGCCCTGTCGGAGGCCGGGGCCGCTCGCCTCGACCCGGCGGACGGAGGTCCCGACCCTGGTCGACCTGCTGGTCCTGTCCGGCCTCGCCCGCAGCAAGGGCGAGGCGCGTCGCACCGTCGGTGAGGGCGGCGCCTACCTCAACAACGAGCGGATCGAGGACCCCGACTACGTCCCGACCGACGACGACCTGATCGGCGGCTCCTGGCTGGTGCTGCGCCGGGGCAAGAAGCACTTCGCCGGCGTGGAGCTCGGTCGCTCGTGACCCATCGGTGGCTCGACCAGGTCGAGGCGCTGGCCCGGGAGGCACTGCCCCCGGCCGTCTTCCGGTACGTCGCCGAGGGAGCGCGCGAGGAGATCTCGCTCGCGCGAGGCGAGTCCCGCCTGGGACGCGGTCCGGCTCGCCCCGCGGGTGCTGCAGGACGTCCGCACCGTCCACACGGGCACCACGCTCATGGGCACCGACTTCGCGGCCCCGATCGGGATCGCGCCGATGACCCTCCAGCGGGCCGCCGACCCGGCGGGCGAGGTCACGATGGCGGCCGCCGCCGGGCGGGCCGGCGTACCGATGGTGCTGTCGAGCAATGCCGGGAGCACCTTCGCCGACGTCGCGGCCACCGGTGCCCACTGGTGGCTCCAGGTGTACGTCGCTGCGGACCGGCGGCACACCGTGCCGCTGCTCGAGGCGGCCGTGGCGGCCGGCGCGGAAGCCGTGGTGCTCACCGCGGACACGCCGGTCCTGGGGACCCGGTATCCGCTGCCCGGAGGCCCCGGCATCTGGGAGGTCGCCGACCCCGGCTGGATCGGGGCCAACGCGGCCATGCCGACGGGCCTCGATCCCGAGGATCGCGAGAAGGCGATGGACCTCGGGCCGGCCGACATCGGGTGGCTCGCGGAGACGACCGGGCTGCCCGTCGTGGTGAAGGGCGTGCTGAGGCCCGACGACGCCCGTCGATGCGTGGCGGCGGGCGCCAGGGCGGTGTGGATCTCCAACCACGGAGGACGCCAGCTCGACCAGGTCGTGGCCACCGCCCACTGCGTCGAGGCGGTCCGCGCCGCCGTGGGCGAGTCCGCCGAGGTCTACGTGGACGGGGGGATCCGCAGTGGCCTCCATGCCTTCATCGCGCTCGCGCTCGGCGCGGACGCCGCGTTCGTCGGGCGCCCGCTGTTCTACGCGCTGGCGGCCGACGGCAGGCAGGGAGTCGACCGCGCGCTCGACGAGTACACCGCGAGCTGGTGGAGGCCATGCGACTGGCCGGCTGCGCCCACCTGGAGGACACCCGCGGGAGCGTGGTTCCGGGCTTCGAAACCGGCCGGTGACCTGCTCTGACACGGCTGTGGTTCGGGTCACCGCCAGTCGATTTGTCTCATCCCACGGCGTTCGCCTAATGTTCTCCGAGTCGCCAGGGCGGCGGGAGGCAAGATCGCAGGATCGGGCCTCCGGCTCAGGTGGACCACCTCCAACACACACCTCGACGGGTGGGCGGGTGCGCGCCTTCAGGGCCGCCTCGACGATCCCGGCGGGATCCGTGCGCGGAGGTGAGCGGGAAGCAGGACCCCGAATTGCCGGGAGAAAATGCCACCCGCTAAGGTTTGAAGAGCCCCAGGGCCCGAGTCGCTGGCAGCGGTCACGGCATGGTGCGCGTCTGATTTTTGAGAACTCAACAGTGTGTCAATAGTCGATGAATTATTTTGTATGCCCTGTTGATGATCCTTTTTGGGTTGTTGATGGTTTGATGATGATTCTGGCTTTTTGTCTAGGGTTTGTTGTCAGGTATTGGATTTTTTGTGTTTTCTACGGAGAGTTTGATCCTGGCTCAGGACGAACGCTGGCGGCGTGCTTAACACATGCAAGTCGAGCGGAAAGGCCCCTTTGGGGGTACTCGAGCGGCGAACGGGTGAGTAACACGTGAGTAATCTGCCCTTCACTTCGGGATAGCCTCGGGAAACGGAGACTAATACCGGATACGACCATTCCTCGCATGGGGTGGTGGTGGAAAGTTTTTTGGTGGGGGATGTGCTCGCGGCCTATCAGCTTGTTGGTGGGGTAATGGCCTACCAAGGCTTCGACGGGTAGCCGGCCTGAGAGGGTGACCGGCCACACTGGGACTGAGACACGGCCCAGACTCCTACGGGAGGCAGCAGTGGGGAATATTGGACAATGGGCGGAAGCCTGATCCAGCAACGCCGCGTGAGGGATGACGGCCTTCGGGTTGTAAACCTCTTTCACCTCGGACGAAGCGCAAGTGACGGTAGGAGGGGAAGAAGCACCGGCCAACTACGTGCCAGCAGCCGCGGTAATACGTAGGGTGCGAGCGTTGTCCGGAATTATTGGGCGTAAAGGGCTCGTAGGCGGTTTGTCGCGTCGGGAGTGAAAACCTCGGGCTTAACTCGGGGCTTGCTTTCGATACGGGCAGACTAGAGGTATGCAGGGGAGAACGGAATTCCTGGTGTAGCGGTGAAATGCGCAGATATCAGGAGGAACACCGGTGGCGAAGGCGGTTCTCTGGGCATTACCTGACGCTGAGGAGCGAAAGTGTGGGGAGCGAACAGGATTAGATACCCTGGTAGTCCACACCGTAAACGTTGGGCGCTAGGTGTGGGGCCTATTCCATGGGTTCCGTGCCGCAGCTAACGCATTAAGCGCCCCGCCTGGGGAGTACGGCCGCAAGGCTAAAACTCAAAGGAATTGACGGGGGCCCGCACAAGCGGCGGAGCATGCGGATTAATTCGATGCAACGCGAAGAACCTTACCTGGGTTTGACATACACCCTGCCGCCTCAGAGATGGGGCCTCTTTTGGGGGTGTACAGGTGGTGCATGGCTGTCGTCAGCTCGTGTCGTGAGATGTTGGGTTAAGTCCCGCAACGAGCGCAACCCTCGTCCTATGTTGCCAGCACGCCCTTCGGGGTGGTGGGGACTCATGGGAGACTGCCGGGGTCAACTCGGAGGAAGGTGGGGATGACGTCAAGTCATCATGCCCCTTATGTCCAGGGCTTCACGCATGCTACAATGGCCGGTACAAAGGGCTGCGATGCCGTAAGGCGGAGCGAATCCCAAAAAGCCGGTCTCAGTTCGGATTGGGGTCTGCAACTCGACCCCATGAAGTCGGAGTCGCTAGTAATCGCAGATCAGCAACGCTGCGGTGAATACGTTCCCGGGCCTTGTACACACCGCCCGTCACGTCACGAAAGTCGGCAACACCCGAAGCCGGTGGCCCAACCCTTGTGGGGGGAGCCGTCGAAGGTGGGGCTGGCGATTGGGACGAAGTCGTAACAAGGTAGCCGTACCGGAAGGTGCGGCTGGATCACCTCCTTTCTAAGGAGCACACACCCCGCGCAGCCACCATCCGTGTGGCTGGCACTGGTGGTGTTCACTAGTGGAATCGTCGACGAACGCCCGCGCCGTGCGGGTCGTGCCTCCTCAGTACTGCCCAGCTCGTCCAGCTTCGGGCTGGGTGGTGGTGGGTGTGGAACCTGGGGGTGCGGGCGTGGTGGGGTGGGTTTTGGCACACTGTTGGGCCCTGAGGAATCAGGCCCGTGGCCCGCTGGTGGTGGTGGCTGCTGGTGGGTGGGTTGGTTTTTCTGTGCCTCCTTTCCCTGCTGCGTCCCGTGGTGGCGTGGTGTGGGGGTTGGTGGGTGTGGTGTTTGAGATGTGGATAGTGGACGCGAGCATCTTGCGGCAGATCGCCTGTCAGTTGGGTGGTTGTCTGATCTTTTGTAGTGGCCCTGCTGCTCTGTTTGTGGGGGTGGTGGTGTTGTGTCTTTGTAGTTTTTGTTGAGTGTTTGTGAGACAAGCTATGAAGGGCACATGGTGGATGCCTTGGCATCAAGAGCCGATGAAGGACGTTGGAGCCTGCGATAAGCCCTGGGGAGTTGGCAACCGAGCTGTGATCCGGGGGTGTCCGAATGGGGAAACCCAGCTGGAGTCATGTCCAGTTACCCGCGCCTGAATGTATAGGGTGTGTGGAGGGAACGTGGGGAAGTGAAACATCTCAGTACCCATAGGAAGAGAAAACAATAGTGATTCCGAGAGTAGTGGCGAGCGAAATCGGAGGAGGCTAAACCTTATCACGTGTGATACCCGGCAGGGGTTGCGTGTGGGGGGTTGTGGGAGCATTGATCGGGTCTGCCGGCCTGGTGCGCAGTAAGAAACCTCATGTGAAGTTGAAGTCCATTGGAAAGTGGCGCCGTAGAGGGTGATAGCCCCGTAGGTGTAAGGCGTGAGGCTCTGTGAGTGTTTTCCCAAGTAACACGGAACTCCTGAAATTCCGTGTGAATCTGGCGGGACCACCCGTTAAGCCTAAATACTCCTTGATGACCGATAGCGGACAAGTACCGTGAGGGAAAGGTGAAAAGTACCCCTGGCGGGGAGTGAAATAGTACCTGAAACCGTGTGCCTACAATCCGTCAGAGCCGGCGTCCTTGTGGGTGTGGTGATGGCGTGCCTTTTGAAGAATGAGCCTGCGAGTTTGCGTTGTGTTGCGAGGTTAACCCGTGTGGGGGAGCCGTAGCGAAAGCGAGTCCTAATAGGGCGTTTGAGTAGCACGATCAAGACCCGAAGCGAAGTGATCTATCCATGGGCAGGTTGAAGCGCCGGTAAGACGGCGTGGAGGACCGAACCCACTTAGGTTGAAAACTGAGGGGATGACCTGTGGATAGGGGTGAAAGGCCAATCAAACTTCGTGATAGCTGGTTCTCCCCGAAATGCATTTAGGTGCAGCGTTGCGTGTTTCTTGCCGGAGGTAGAGCACTGGATAGCCGATGGGCCCGACCAGGTTACTGACGTTAGCCAAACTCCGAATGCCGGTAAGTGAGAGCGCAGCAGTGAGACTGCGGGGGATAAGCTCCGTAGTCGAGAGGGAAACAGCCCAGACCATCAGCTAAGGCCCCTAAGCGGTGACTAAGTGGAAAAGGATGTGGAGTCGCAGTGACAACCAGGAGGTTGGCTTGGAAGCAGCCACCCTTGAAAGAGTGCGTAATAGCTCACTGGTCAAGTGATTCCGCGCCGACAATGTAGCGGGGCTCAAGTCATCCGCCGAAGCTATGGCATTCACACGTGTAACCTAGCCGCCGGCTTCGTCGGTGGTGGTTCAGGTGTGTGGATGGGTAGGGGAGCGTCGTGTCGGCGAGTGAAGCCGCGGAGTGATCCAGTGGTGGATGCGACACGAGTGAGAATGCAGGCATGAGTAGCGAATCACGGGTGAGAAACCCGTGCGCCGAATGATCAAGGGTTCCAGGGTCAAGCTAATCTGCCCTGGGTAAGTCGGGACCTAAGGCGAGGCCGACAGGCGTAGTCGATGGACAACGGGTTGATATTCCCGTACCGGCAAAGTAGCGCCCATGACGAACCCGGTGATGCTAACCACCCGAAACCTCGTCGCACCGAGCCCTTCGGGGTGGAGCGGGGGGCGGAGCGTGGGACCCGATCTGGTAGTAGTCAAGCGATGGGGTGACGCAGGAAGGTAGCCCAACCACGGCGATGGTTGTCCGTGGGCAAGCAGGTAGGAGGAGACCTAGGCAAATCCGGGTCTCTCACTTTGATGTGGACTCTGAGATGTGATGGGGAGCCCGTATGGGGGAAGTGGGTGATCCTATGCTGTCGAGAAAAACCTCTAGCGAGCTATGCGCCGCCCGTACCCCAAACCGACTCAGGTGATCAGGTAGAGAATACCAAGGCGATCGAGCGAACCATGGTTAAGGAACTCGGCAAAATGCCCCCGTAACTTCGGGAGAAGGGGGGCCCGGACCGTGAACCCACTAGCTGGGGGAAGCGGGGAAGGGCCGCAGAGACCAGGCCCAAGCGACTGTTTACTAAAAACACAGGTCCGTGCGAAGTTGTAAGACGATGTATACGGACTGACTCCTGCCCGGTGCTGGAAGGTTAAGAGGACCTGTTAGCACGCAAGTGCGAAGCGGAGAATTTAAGCCCCAGTAAACGGCGGTGGTAACTATAACCATCCTAAGGTAGCGAAATTCCTTGTCGGGTAAGTTCCGACCTGCACGAATGGAGTAACGACTTGGGCGCTGTCTCAACCATGGACTCGGCGAAATTGCACTACGAGTAAAGATGCTCGTTACGCGCGGCAGGACGGAAAGACCCCGGGACCTTTACTATAGTTTGGTATTGGTGTTTGGTTCGGCTTGTGTAGGATAGGTGGGAGACTGTGAAGCACGCACGCCAGTGGGTGTGGAGTCAACGTTGAAATACCACTCTGGTCGTACTAGATGTCTAACCTAGGTCCGTGATCCGGATCAGGGACAGTGCCTGATGGGTAGTTTAACTGGGGCGGTTGCCTCCTAAAATGTAACGGAGGCGCTCAAAGGTTCCCTCAGCCTGGTTGGCAATCAGGTGGCGAGTGTAAGTGCACAAGGGAGCTTGACTGTGAGACAGACATGTCGAGCAGGGACGAAAGTCGGAACTAGTGATCCGGCCACGGCATGTGGAAGCGTGGTCGCTCAACGGATAAAAGGTACCCCGGGGATAACAGGCTGATCTTCCCCAAGAGTCCATATCGACGGGATGGTTTGGCACCTCGATGTCGGCTCGTCGCATCCTGGGGCTGGAGTAGGTCCCAAGGGTTGGGCTGTTCGCCCATTAAAGCGGCACGCGAGCTGGGTTTAGAACGTCGTGAGACAGTTCGGTCCCTATCCGCCGCGCGCGCAGGAAACTTGAGAAAGGCTGTCCCTAGTACGAGAGGACCGGGATGGACGAACCTCTGGTGTGCCAGTTGTCCCGCCAGGGGCACGGCTGGTTGGCTACGTTCGGAAGTGATAACCGCTGAATGCATCTAAGCGGGAAGCACGTTTCAAGATGAGGTTTCCCACCGACATAATCGGGTAAGGCCCCCCAGCAGAACACTGGGTTGATAGGCCGGAGGTGTACAGCAGCAATGCCCAGCCGACCGGTACTAATAGGCCGAGGGCTTGTCTCACACACACGCAAGCCGAAGCGGAGAATTTAAGCCCCAGTAAACGGCGGTGGTAACTATAACCATCCTAAGGTAGCGAAATTCCTTGTCGGGTAAGTTCCGACCTGCACGAATGGAGTAACGACTTGGGCGCTGTCTCAACCATGGACTCGGCGAAATTGCAGTACGAGTAAAGATGCTCGTTACGCGCGGCAGGACGGAAAGACCCCGGGACCTTTACTATAGTTTGGTATTGGTGTTTGGCACGGCTTGTGTAGGATAGGTGGGAGACTGTGAAGCGCTCACGCCAGTGAGGGTGGAGTCAACGTTGAAATACCACTCTGGTCGTACTAGATATCTAACCTAGGTCCGTGATCCGGATCAGGGACAGTGCCTGATGGGTAGTTTAACTGGGGCGGTTGCCTCCTAAAGATGTAACGGAGGCGCTCAAAGGTTCCCTCAGCCTGGTTGGCAATCAGGTGACGAGTGTAAGTGCACAAGGGAGCTTGACTGTGAGACTGACATGTCGAGCAGGGACGAAAGTCGGAACTAGTGATCCGGCGCACGTGTGGAAGTGGCGTCGCTCAACGGATAAAAGGTACCCCGGGGATAACAGGCTGATCTTCCCCAAGAGTCCATATCGACGGGATGGTTTGGCACCTCGATGTCGGCTCGTCGCATCCTGGGGCTGGAGTAGGTCCCAAGGGTTGGGCTGTTCGCCCATTAAAGCGGCACGCGAGCTGGGTTTAGAACGTCGTGAGACAGTTCGGTCCCTATCCGCCGCGCGCGCAGGAAACTTGAGAAAAGCTGTCCCTAGTACGAGAGGACCGGGATGGACGAACCTCTGGTGTGCCAGTTGTCCCGCCAGGGGCACCGCTGGTTAGCTACGTTCGGACGTGATAACCGCTGAACGCATCTAAGCGGGAAGCACGTTTCAAGATAAAGTTTCCCACCGGACAAACCTGGTAAGGCCCCCCACAGACCATGGGGTTGATAGGCCGGAGGTGTACAGCAGCAATGCCCAGCCGACCGGTACTAATAGGCCGAGGGCTTGTCCCACACCCACACACCAACAACAACACGTGTGAGCAAACCGCACAACGCAACAGACGCATGTTCGCGTCCACTACCCAACACCAAACAACCAGCACACCCACAACCAAACACGCCGACACCCACGCAGTCGACCCAGACACACAGGGTGTACATAGAGTTACGGCGGCCATAGCGACAGGGAAACACCCGGACCCATCCCGAACCCGGAAGTTAAGCCTGCCAGCGCCGATGGTACTGCAACCGAGAGGCTGTGGGAGAGTAGGACGCCGCCGAACATACACTTAAGCAGAGGCCACCCGTCCGGGTGGCCTCTGCGTGCATTTCGGGGCCAGACTGGCGTCGCCGAGCGACATCGCACAGTGATCGCGCGACGATCCCCGAGAAGGTGACCACCCGTGGCCGACGAGCGACGCAGCCCGCGTCCCGCCGCGTGGATCCGGCGGCGGCAGCGCCGGCGGCCGGCCACGCAGCGGCGCGGCGTCCGGCCGGCGAGCCGCCGCAGCGCGGCGCCGCGCCGGCGACGCGCGAGCGGCCGACAAGCCGCGGTCGCGGTCAGCGCGGCGCCCGGCGGCTCGCGGCGCGCCGCGCAAGAGCGACTGGACGCGGCCGGCCGACGAGCAGCGGCCGCGCACCGCCGACCAGGCGACGTACGACGGGCCGCCGCTGCCCGAGGAGATCACCGGCGCGCGAGCTCGACCGCTCGGTCAGCGGCCCAGCTCAAGGGGCTGCCGGAGAAGCTGGCGGCCCGGGTCGCCCGGCACCTGGCCGCGGCCGGGCTGCTGATCGACGACGACCCCGAGACCGCCTACCAGCACACCCTGGCCGCCCGGGCGCGCGCGTCGCGGCTGGCCGTGGTGCGCGAGGCGACGGGCGAGGCGGCCTACGCCGCCGGCCACTACGCCGAGGCGCTCGCGGAGCTGCGCGCGGCCAAGCGGATGAACGGCGCCACGGCCTACCTCCCGATCATGGCCGACTGCCACCGCGCGCTCGGCCACCCCGAGCAGGCGCTCAAGCTGGCCAAGAGCCCGTCGGTGGCGAACTTCGCGCCGGAGGCCAAGGCCGAGATGACGATCGTCGAGGCCGGCGCCCGGCGCGACATGGGCCAGCTCGACGCCGCGCTGCGCACCCTCGAGCTGGCGCCGCTGACGTCCAAGAGCCGGGAGTCGTGGGTGGTGCGGCTGCGCTACGCCTACGCCGACACCCTCGAGGCGGCCGGCCGCGAGAACGACGCGCTGGCCTGGTTCCACCGCACCCACGCCATCGACAGCGACGAGATCACCGACGCCGCCGAGCGCGCCGAGCGCGCTCGAGAAGCGCTCGACAGGCCTGAGCGCTGAGCCGTCTGGACGTCTCGGCGTTCCGCTGGTGTTCGCGGCGCCACTTCCGTCACAATGGAGCCACAACTACATCGATGTCACTCGTGACGCTTCATTCCATGTCGAGACCGCTGGGGAAGGCGTATCTCGACGCCGGGAGTGAAGGAGGTACCGACGGGTGACCACGCACGCAGACCGCATCGGCCACCGCACCGCGACGAGGGGCGTCCTCTACGTCCACTCAGCGCCGTCCGCGCTGTGCCCGCACATCGAGTGGGCCGTCGGCGGTGTCCTTGGCGTTGCCGTCGAACTCGACGTGGACGCCGCAGCCCGCCCAGGCCGGCACCTACCGCGCCGAGCTGTCGTGGGCCGGCGACGCCGGCTCCGCGGCCGCGTCGCCTCGGCGCTGCGCGGCTGGAACCACCTGCGCTTCGAGATCACCGAGGAGCCGACCTCGGCCACCGAGGGCGCGCGCTACTCCTACACCCCCGAGCTCGGCGTCTTCCACGCCGTCACCGGCCTGCACGGCGACATCATGATCCCCGAGGACCGGCTCAAGGCGGCGGTGGTCAAGGCGGCGCTCGGCGACACCTCGCTGCTCGGCGAGATCGACAAGCTGCTCGGCAAGCCCTGGGACGACGAGCTGGAGACCTTCCGGCACGCCGGCGAGGGCGCCCCGGTGCGCTGGCTGCACCAGGTCGTCTGAGCGGCACGGTAGCGAGCTGCACGAGTGGCCGACGATGCTGGTGGTCGCGAGCGAGAGCCGGGCTACGGCGGCCCTCGCGAGCGTCGCCACTGCACGCGTCAGAGCGGGATGTTGCCGTGCGCGCCGCGGCGTACGCCGTCGTTCTGCACCGCGTCGTCGATCGCCTGGCGATGGCCGAGCGGGTCGCGGGCGGGCTCGACGACCTCGTCGACGACGCCGATCTCGACCGCCTTGTCGACGCCGCCGGCGATCCGCTCGTGCTCGGCGGCCAGCTCGGCCTCGACCTGCGGGCGGATGTCGGGGGAGACCTCGGCCAGCCTGCGCCGGTGCAGGATCCGGATCGCCGCGACGGCGCCCATCACGGCGACCTCGGCGCCCGGCCAGGCGAACACCTTGGTCGCGCCGAGCGAGCGGGCGTTCATGGCGATGTAGGCGCCGCCGTAGGTCTTGCGGGTCACCAGGGTGACCCGCGGGACCACGCACTCGCCGAACGCGTGCAGCAGCTTGGCGCCGCGGCGGACCACGCCGTCCCACTCCTGGCCGACGCCGGGCAGGTAGCCGGGGACGTCGACGAGCACGATCAGCGGCACGCCGAACGCGTCGCACATCCGCACGAACCGGGACGCCTTCTCGGCCGACAGCGAGTCGAGGCAGCCGCCGAGGCGCAGCGGGTTGTTGGCGACGACGCCGACGGTGCGGCCGCCGAAGCGGCCGAGCGCGGTGACGATGTTGGGCGCCCAGCGGGCGTGCAGCTCCTGGGTCGGTGCCCTCGTCGAGGACCGCCTCGACGAGCGGGTGCACGTCGTAGGCGCGCTTCTTGGACTCGGGCAGCATCTCGGCGAGGTCGCGGTCCTCGACCGCGTCGAGCGTCGAGGCTGCCCTGGGAGCCGAGCAGCGAGCGCGACGGTGCGGGCCCGCGTCGAGCGCCTCGCGCCTCGGACTCGGTGAGGATGTGGACGACGCCGGAGCGGCGGCCGTGCGGCTCGGGGCCGCCGAGGCGCAGCATGTCGACGTCCTCGCCGGTGACCGAGCGGACCACGTCGGGGCCGGTGACGAAGATCCGGCCCTCGGGGCCGAGGATCACGACGTCGGTGAGGGCCGGGCCGTACGCCGCGCCGCCGGCGGCCGGGCCGAGCACCACCGAGATCTGCGGGACCTTGCCCGAGGCCTGCGTCATCACGTGGAAGATCCGGCCCGACGGCGTGCAGCGACAGCACGCCCTCGGCCAGCCGGGCGCCGCCGGAGTGCCACAGCCCGATGATCGGGACGCCGTCGGTCATCGCGCGGTGGTAGGCGTCGACCACGACCCGGCAGCCCACGTCGCCCATCGCGCCGCCCATCACGGTGGCGTCGGAGCAGAACGCGACCACGCGGGTGCCGTCGACGCGGCCGACGGCGGCGAGCATGCCGGAGTCGTCGTCGGGCGTGATCAGCTCGAGGGTGCCCGTCGTCGAGCAGCGCGCGCGAGCCGGTGGACCGGGTTGCGCGGGTCCTGCTCGCGGGGCAGCTTCGGCGGGCTTGGCCGGGCTGGCGGGGCAGCGGCGCGCTGCGGTCGTCGGGTCATGGCTCCCTATCAGACGCTGCCGAAGGCGAGGGCGACGTTGTGCGCCGCCGAAGCCGAACGAGTTGTTCAGGGCGGCGATGTCGCCCTCGGGCAGGTCGCGCGGCTTGGTGGCGATGTCGAGCTCGACCTGCGGGGTCCTGGTTGTCGAGGTTGATCGTCGGCGGGACGACGCGGTGGTGCAGGGCGAGGACGGTCGCGATCGACTCGAGGGCGCCGGCGGCGCCGAGCAGGTGGCCGGTCATCGACTTGGTGCTGGTCGACCACGACCTGGTCGACGTGCGCGCCGAGCGCCTGGCGTGCAGCATCAGGCCCTCGGCGATGTCGCCCTGCGGGGTCGACGTCGCGTGCGCGTTGATGTGCACGATGTCGTCGGCGCCGATCTCGGCCTCGCGCGAGCGCCCGCAGGATCGCCCGGGTGCCGCCGCGACCGGCCGGGTCGGGCTGGGCGATGTCGTGGGCGTCGGCGGTGATGCCGGCGCCGAGCGACCTCGGCGTAGATCCGCGCGCCGCGGGCCTGCGGCGTGCTCCTCGGACTCGAGCACGAGCACGCCGGCGCCCTCGCCGAGCACGAAGCCGTCGCGGTCGATGTCCCACGGCCGCGAGACCGCGCTCGGGGTCGTCGTTGCGTCTTGGACAGCGCCATCATGTTGGCGAACGCCGCCATCGGCAGCGGGTGGATCGCCGCCTCGGTGCCGCCGGCCACGACGACGTCGGCGCGGCCGAGGCGGATCTGGTCGACGGCCGAGAGCGATCGCCTCGTTGCCCGAGGCGCAGGCCGAGACCGGGCGTGTGCACGCCGGCCTGGGCGCCGACGTCGAGGCCGATGTTGGCGGCCGGGCGCGTTGGGCATCAGCATCGGGATCGGCGAGCGGCGAGACCCGGCGCGGGCCCTTCTCGAGCAGCGTGTCGTAGTTGGCGAGCAGGGTCGTGACGCCGCCGATGCCGGAGGCCATCGCGACGCCGAGGCGCTCGTGGTCGACGCTCGGCGTCGGCCGAGGCCGGCGTCCGCCCACGCCTCCATGGCGGCGACCATGGCGAACTGGCGCGGACCGGTCCAGCCGGCGGGCCTTGACCCGCTCGAGCACCTCGGCGGGCTCGACGGCGACCGCGGCCGGCGATCTGGACCGGCAGCTGCTCGGCCCAGTCGTCGGTCGAGGGCGCCGACGCCGGAGCGGCCGGCGACCAGGGCGTCCCAGGTGCTGGCGACGTCACCGCCGACGGGGGTGGTGGTGCCGAGGCCGGTGACGACGACTCGGTGCGAGTCATGCGGTGTCCTCCTCGACTGCAGGTGGCTGGCGGTGCGGTCGGCCGGACGTCGGCGGGTGGTCAGCGCCTGGGCGCGCTCGATGAAGGCGACGGCGTCGCCGACGGTCTTGAGGTTCTTGACCTCGTCGTCGGGGATCTTGACGCCGAACTTCTCCTCGGCGGCCACGACGACCTCGACCATGGACAGCGAGTCGACGTCGAGGTCGTCGACGAACGACTTGTCGAGCTGGACGTCGTCGGCGGGGACGCCGGCGACCTCGTTGACGATCTCGGCGAGGTCGGCGCGGATCTCTTCGGTGGTGGCCATGCTGTTGGTCTCCTTCTGGTCGTGGTGTGGTTGCGTGCTGGATCTGCGCGGTGCGTGCGGAAGCGGGTGCGGTCAGGGGACGGTGACGACCTGGGCGGCGTACGCCAGGCCGGCGCCGAAGGCGATGAGCAGGGCGAGGTCGCCGCTCTTGGCCTCGCCGTCCTCGATCATCCGGTCCAGCGGCGAGCGGGATCGACGCCGCCGAGGTGTTGCCCTGCTCGGCGATGTCGCGGGCGATCTCGACGTGCTCGGGCAGCTTCATGCGCCCGGGCCATCGCGTCGGTGATGCGCATGTTGGCCTGGTGCGGGCACGAAGACGTCGAGGTCGTCGACGCGTGATGCCGGCGCGGTCGAGCGCCTGCTGCGCGATCTTGGCCATCGCGAAGGACGCCCAGCGGAACACCGGGTTGCCCTCCATCGTGCAGGTGCGGCATCACGCCGGCCGGGCTCGGCGTGCCGACGACGTCGCGCCAGTCCTCGCTCTGCCGGATCAGGTCGAACTGCTCGCCGTCGGAGCCCCAGACGACCGGGCCGATGCCCGGCTCGTCGGACGGGCCGACCACCGCCGCGCCGGCGCCGTCGGCGAAGATGAACGCGGTGCCGCGGTCGGTCGGGTCGGTGATGTCGGTGAGCCGCTCGACGCCGATCGACCAGCACGTAGCGTGGCGCTGCCGCCGCGGACCATGTCGGAGGCCAGCGCGACGCCGTGGCAGAAGCCCGCGCAGGCGGCGGAGATGTCGAAGCGCCGCGGCCTGGTCGGTGCCGAGCTCGTCGGCGATCGCGGTCGCGACGGCCGGGGTCTGGAGCAGGTGGCGTGACGGTCGCGACGACGACGCAGTCGATCTGCGCCGGCGTCGATGCCCGGCGCTGCTCGAGCGCCTTGCGCGACGCCGCGACGCGACATCATCTGCACGGTCTCGTCCGGCGCCGGCCCAGCGGCGCTGCTTGATGCCCGACCGCTGCTGGATCCACTCGTCGGTGGAGTCGATCGCGTCGACGATCTCGGAGTTGGGGACGACGCGGCGGGGCCGGTAGGCGCCGAGGCCCGAGGATCGCGGCGTGCGGCGGCGCCGGTGGCGGTCGCTGATCGTGTCGCGGTCATGCTGGCACTCCTTCGGGGTGGAGGCGGACCAGCGGCTGGCCGGGGGAGACCAGGTCGCCGTCCTCGACGAGCCACTCGACGACCGTGCCGCCGTGCGGGGCCGTGACCGCGGTGCTCGTCGCGCAGGCTGGCGACGCTCGCCGATCGCGCTGCCGGGCGCGCAGCGACGTCGCCGTCCGCGGCCGTCGGCCGGCGGTGGAAGGTGCCCTTGGCCGGGCGAGACCAGCATCCGCCAGGTCGGCGCGGCGTCGATCGGCGACGGCGCTCGCCGTGCTTGTCGACGAACGCGCGGGCGTCGTCGAGCTGGTCGGGCGTCTTCAGCGCGAAGGTCTCGACGCCCTTGAGCGCGCGCTTGGCGATGCCGGTGAGGGTGCCGGCCGGCGGCATCTCGAGGATGCCGGTGACGCCGAGGTCGGCATGGTCTCCATGCACAGGTCCCAGCGGACCGGGCTGGCGACCTGGCCGACGATGCGGGCGCAGCACCTCGCGGCCGTCGTGGACGACCTGGCCGTCGCGGTTGGAGATCAGCCGGGTGCGCGGGTCGTGGGTCGGACACGGCGCGGGCGAGCCGGCCGAGCGCTGGCGACGGCGGGCTCCATGTGCTCGGTGTGGAAGGCGCCGGCGACCGACAGCGGGATCAGCCGGGCCTTGGCCGGCGGGTCGGCGGCGAGCGCGGCGAGCTGCTCGACGGTGCCGGCGGCGACGATCTGGCCGGGGCCGTTGTCGTTGGCGGCGGTGAGGCCGTGCTTCGTCGAGCGCGGCCAGCACCTCGTCGCGGTCGCCGCCGAGGACGGCGGTCATGCCGGTCGGCGGTCAGCGCGGCGGCCGTCGGCCATCGCCTTGCCGCGCTCGCGGACCAGCACCATCGCCTGCTCGGCGGTGATCACGCCGGCGCCGGCGGCGGCGGCGATCTCGCCGACGCTGTGGCCGGCGACCGCGCCGACCTGGCCGAACGCGTCGGCCGGGTGCGGGAACAGCGTCGAGCGCGGCGACGCAGGCCGGACGCGACCAGCAGCGGCTGGGCGATCGCGGTGTCGCGGATCGTGTCCGCGTCGGCCTTGGTGCCGTAGTGGGCCAGGTCGAGGCCGGCGACCGCGGACAGCCAGTCGAGCCGGTCGGCGAAGGCCGGGTCCTCCAGCCACGGGGCGAGGAAGCCGGGGGTCTGGGCGCCCTGACCGGGAGCGACGATGACGAGCACGTGACCAACTCTGCCCGAGTCGGGCCGTCCGTGCGCCTCGGAGCGCGCACGAAATCTGACCGGCCGATCTTTGTAGGTTTCCTACAAAGACGGTGGCTGGCCGGTGCGCCGGGTCCCGACAGCCGGCCCAGGCCAGTGCGACCCGCAGGGTGAAGGCGTCCGCGGGGGTCGGTGGGGAGTCAGCCCGGTGACCTCGGCGACCCGCTGCAGCCGGTAGCGGACCGTGTTGGGGTGGACGAACAGCGCCCGGGCGGTCGCCTCGATCGACGCCGCCGTGCTCGAGGTACGCCGCCAGCGTGTCGAGCAGCGTCCCCGTCGCCTCCGTCAGCGGGCAGGTAGACCTCGGTCGACCAGCTGGCGCCGGGCGTGGCCGTCGCCGGCGAGCGCCCGCTCGGGCAGCAGGTCGTCGGCTGCGCACCGGTCGCGGCGCGTCGGGCCAGCCGGCGGCCGCGCGGAGGCCGGCCAGCGCGGCGCGCGCCGAGCGGTGCGCGTCGCGAGCAGGTCGTCGACGACCGGGCCGACGACGACCGGACCCGGCCCGAAGTGGTCGGCGACGGCTCGGCGGCCTCGTCGGTGTCGCTCGACGCCGCCGAGGACGACCACCAGCCGGTCGCCCTGCACCGCGCACAGCGCGTCCATGCCGGCCGCCGCGGGCCGCGCGGCGTACCTCGTCGACGACGTCGGTCTCGGTGCGCCGCGCGGGCGCCGCGCCCAGCACCACGCGACGTCGCCGCGGCCGGCCCAGCCGAGCGCGCTGGCGCGCGAGAGCGACGCGCCTCGTCGGCCTCGCCGCGGAGCACCGAGTCGACGACCAGCGCCTCCAGCCGGGCGTCCCAGGCGCCGCGCACCTCGGCGGCCCGGGCGTAGACCTCGGCGGCGGCGAACGCGACCTCGCGGGCGTAGCGCAGCATCGCCGTCGCGCACGGTCGGCGCGTCGTCGGGCGCCGAGCAGTCGTCGATGTTGTCCTCGACCACGTCGATGTCGTCCGGACCAGGTCGACGGTCTGGTGCAGGGTGATCGACCCGGGTGAGCGCGCGCGGCGCCGCGCCGAACACCGGCGGCGAGCGGAGCGGCGTCGGCGGACCGGCCGGGTCGTCGGGGCGGAACCAGTCGACGAACCCGCGGATGCCGCGCCTGCGCGATCAGCCCGATCCAGGAGCGGTCCTCGGCGGACAGCTCGCGGAACCACGGCATGTCCGTCCATCGCGGCCATCGCGGCGGTCGCCAGAGCGCGCCGGTCGGCTCGCTGCAGCGCGTCGGCGCGGCGCGCTCGTCCCGGGTCGGCGCGGGTCGCCGGGCGTGCACCCGGCGCAAGTCGTGGCGCGTCGACAGCGACCACGAGACGGCAGTGAACGCGACCGGACCGGGGTCCCCTCTGCATTTCGGGTACAGGTTCTGGTTGAATCGCAGCTACGGCAATCGCGCGGAATCCCCGGGACGGAGGTGCGTGCGCAGTCGCAGTACGTCCTGATCCACGGGCACCGGCGCGCCTTCGTGCGCGCCGGCACCGGCCCCGCGCTGCTGCTGCTGCACGGTCTCGGCTGCGACCACACCACCTGGGTGCCGGTGATCGAGCCGCTCGCGCGGCGCTACACGGTGATCGCGCCCGACCTGCTCGGCCACGGCCGCTCCGACAAGCCCCGCGCCGACTACTGCGCTCGGCGGCTACGCCAACGGCATGCGCGACCTGCTCACCGTGCTCGGCATCGACCAGGTCACCGTGGTCGGGCACAGCTTCGGCGGCGGCGTGGCCATGCAGTTCGCCTACCAGTTCCCCGAGCGCACCGAGCGCCTCGTCCTGGTCGCCCCCGGCGGCCTCGGCCCCGAGGTCACGCCGGTCGATCCGGGCGGTCACCATGCCGGGTTCCAGCAGGTGATGGGCGTGGTGACCCTGCCCGGGCATCCGCCACGTCGGCGACGGGCGGCCTGCGCGCGCTCGCCGCGCACCGGCCTGCGACAGCACCCGCGACCTCGGGGAGGTCGCCGACCATCTACGAGTCGTTCAACGACCCGCCGCGACCCGGGCCGCGATCCGCCACGTCGTGCGCGCGGTCGTCGACTGGCGCGGCCAGGTCGTCACCATGACCGACCGGGCCTACCTCACCCAGGCCATGCCGATGCTGCGTGATCTGGGGCAGCGACGACATGGTCATCCCGGTCCGGCACGCCGAGCACGCCGCCGCAGGTCGCGCCCGGCGCGAGGTCGAGGTGCTCCCGCAACGCCGGCCACTTCCCGCACAAGGACCACCCCGAGCGGTTCGTCAAGTCCTCAACGACTTCGTCCGCTCGACCCCGCCGGCGTCGTACACGTGAGACGTGGCGTCGGGCGCTGCGCTCTGGCGCGACCCGTCCCTCCAGCACGCCGAGGCGAGCGAGCACGCCGACTCGGCCTGCCCCGTGCCAGTCAGCGAACGGCAACCGCGACGCCGATCGTCGACGCGTGCCGACGTGACAAGCGTCCGTCCAGTCGACCCGACGCCAAGCGCTCGAGCTGCCGTGCGTCTCGTGCCGCGGGCGCATCGCGCGCGCTCGCTCGGACGCTCGCGCGCCGTGACTTGCGCCTGCTCGGCGTTAGGCGTCGCCGCCTTCCTGCTTGACGCCGGCGACCGCGGTCGGGTCGTCGATGCGGTACGTCGTCGAAGGCCTCTGCGACCACGCGACGCGGTCGACCTCGCCGCGCTCGGCCAGCGCCTCCAGCGCACGCGACGACGATCGACTCAGCGTCGATGTGGAAGTACCGCCGGGCCGCGGCCGGGTGTCGGCGAAGCCGAAGCCGTCGGCGCCGAGCGACGTGCCAGTCCGCCGGCACCCAGCTGGGCGATCTGGTCCGGCACCGCGCGCATGTAGTCGGAGACCGCGACGCACGGGCCCGTCGGCGTCGGCCGAGCTTGCGGTGACGTATGGCGTCCGCTGCTCGTCGCTCGGGGTGCAGCAGGTTCCACTCGTCGGCCGCGACCGCATCGCGGGCCAGCTCGTTCCACGACGTCACCGACCAGACGTCGGCCGGCACGTCCCACTCCTCGGCGAGCATCTGCTGGGCCTTGATGGCCCACGGGACGGCGACACCGGACGCGAGCAGCTGGATGCGCGGCGCGCGTCGCCGTCGCCGGTGTCAGCCGTCGACAGGTGGTAGATGCCCTTGAGGATGCCCTCGACATCGACGTCCTCCGGCTCGGCGGGCTGGACGGTCGGCTCGTTGTAGACGGTGAGGTAGAAGAAGACGTCCTCGCCGTGCGGGTGCTCGTCGGTCGAGCCGTACATCCGCGCGCAGGCCGTCCTGCACGATGTGCGCGATCTCGTAGGCGTAGGCCGGGTCGTAGTGCACACCGCCGGGTTCGTCGCCGCGAGGAGCGGGCGAGTGCCCGTCGGCGTGCTGCAGGCCCTCGCCGGTCAGCGTCGTTCGCCCTGCGGTGGCACCGATCAGGAAGCCGCGCGCGAGCTGGTCGGCCATACGCCCAGATCGAGTCGCCGGTGCGCTGGAATCCGAACATCGAGTAGAAGATGTAGACCGGGATCATGGCTCGCCGTGCGTCGCGTACGCCGTCCCGGCCGCGATCGTCGAGGCCATCGCAGCCGGCCTCGCTGATGCCCTCGTGCAGCATCTGGCCCTGGGCCGACTCCTTGTAGGCGAGCAGCATTGCCCGGTCCACGCCGTCGTACTGCTGGCCGTGCGGGTTGTAGATCTTCTGCGTCGGGAACATCGAGTCCATGCCGAACGTCCGGTACTCGTCGGGCGCGATCGGCACGAACCGCTGGCCGATCTCGGGGTCCTTCATCAGGTCTCGCAGCAGCCGGACGAACGCCATCGTGGTGGCGATGGCCTGCTTGCCGGAGCCTTGCTTGAGCTCGGCGTACATCTCGTCGCCAGGCAGCTCGACCGGCGTCGGGTCGGCCCGACGTTGCGGGAGCGGGCCACCGAGCCGACGTCGGCGCTCGAGCATGTACTGAATCTCGTCCGAGTCCTTGCCGGGGTGGTAGAACGGGCGACCTCGTCGCGGCCTCGATGTCCTCGTCGGTGATCGGCAGGAACAGCCGGTCACGGAACTTTTTCAGGTCGTCCTGGTGAGCTTCTTCATCTGGTGGGTCGCGTTACGGCCCTCCAGGGCATCGATCGTCCAGCCCTTGATCGTCTTCGCGAGGATCACGGTCGGCTGGCCCGACGTGATCGGTGGCGGCCTTGAACGCCGCATAGACCTTGCGGTAGTCGTGTCCGCCACGCGGCAGCTTCTGGATGTGCTCGTCGCTCAGTCCTCGACCATCTTGCGCAGCCGGAGTCGCCGCCGAAGAACTTCTCGCGGACGTAAGCGCCGGTCTCGACGGAGTACGTCTGGAACTGGCCGTCGGGTGTCGCATTCATCTGGTTGACCAGG
>CAWEVA010000009.1:0-154367 GCA_963812345.1 uncultured Actinomycetota bacterium | reverse complement strand
CGTCGGCCCCGTCGAGACCGAGGTTGGACCGGGCCTGCAGGCAGGCCGCCTCGTCGCCCTCCACCGCGACCACTTCGCCGTACCAGCCCACCGCGTCGGCCAGGAACCGGGCGAACAGGCCCACTCCGGCGTAGAGGTCGAGGACCCGCTCCGCCGGGCGCGGCTCGAGAAAGTCGAGGACGGTCTCGACGAGGGCTCGCGGCGCACCGGGATGGACCTGCCAGAAGCCGTCGGCCGGAACGGCGAAGCGTGTGGGAGCCGCGGTCGGTCTCGACGACCTCGACCACCGGGCCGGACGGCTCCAGCGGGTCGGGCTGTCGGGCATCGGTGCGGGCGATCAGGCAGTCGTCGACGGGCACGACGTCGTGCGAGCGGTGCTTGCGCATCCCGCGCCGCCCGTCCGGGGCGGTGGCGTAGCGCACCCGGGTCCGCCAGCGCAGGCCGTCCTCGTCGCCCGGCACGGGCTCGACCTCGAGGCCGGCGACGACCGGATGGTCGGGGTCGAGCCGGCCGAGCCGGACCAGCTGCTCGCGCACGACCTCGGCCTTCAGGGCGCGCTGGGCCGGCAGGGCGACGTGCTGGAAGTCGCAGCCGCCGCACAGCCCCGGCCCGGCGACCGGGCAGGGCGCCGGGACCCGTTCCGGGGAAGGCGTCTCGACCGCGACCGCGTCGCCCCGCCAGTACCGGTCCTGTTCGGTGCCCTCGGTGATCTCCACGACGACACGCTCCCCGGGCAGGGCGTGACGGACGAACACGACACGGGTCGGCGGTGGTCGGGCCGCGTCGGGCGGCGCGGCCGTGGGGTCGACAGGTATCCGGGCGACGCAGTGACCGCCGTGGGCCACGGGCCCGACGTCCACGGTGTACCGCTCCCCCACCCGGGACCGTCCGCCTGCGCGCCGCTGACGCGGACGCCGCCGCCGCGGTGGGGTCACCGCTGGATCTGCCGGCCGCGGCCGGAGCGCTCCGAGACGTTGCCGCGACGCAGGTCACCCGGATGCACGCGGGTGCGCTCGCGCTCGTTGCGTTCGCGGGCGATCTCCGAGGACCGCAGCTGGTAGGGCACCGACGTCACCATCACGCCGGGGGTGAACAGCAGCCGGCCCTTGAGCCGCAGTGCAGTCTGGTTGTGGAGGAGCTGCTCCCACCAGCGCCCGACGACGTACTCCGGGATGTAGACCGCGACCACGCCGCGGGGGTTGGCCTGCTTGATCTCGAGCGCGTAGTCCACGATCGGCCGGACCACCTCGCGGTAGGGCGAGTGCAGGACCTTGAGCGGCACGCCGAGGTTCCGGTCGTCCCACTCGGTGAGCAGCTGGCTGGTCCGCTGCGGGTCCTCGGCGACGTAGACGCCCTCCAGCACGTTGGGCCGCGAGGCCTTCGCGAAGGCCAGCGCCCGCAGGGTCGGCTTGTGCAGCTTCGAGACGAGTACGACGGCGTGGACCCGCGTGGGCAGGATCTTGTCGTCCTCGTCGGCAGCCAGCTCCAGCGCGACGTTCTGGTAGTGCCGGCTGATCCCCTTCATGATCAGGAAGAAGCTCACCATCGCCAGGATCGCGATCCAGGCGCCGGCGAGGAACTTGGTGATCAGCACGATCACGAGCACCACGGCCGTGAACGTCAGCCCGATCGCGTTGATCGCCCGCGACTGCTGCATGCGGCGTCGACGGGCCGGGTCCCGCTCCGAGCGCAGGTGGCGGGTCCAGTGCCGGATCATGCCGAGCTGGCTGAGGTTGAACGACACGAACACCCCGACGATGTAGAGCTGGATCAGCCGGGTGGTCTGGGCGTCGAAGGCGAGGATCAGGGCGATCGCCATCACGGCGAGGAAGACGATGCCGTTGCTGAACGCCAGCCGGTCACCCCGCGAGCCCAGGGCCCGGGGAGCGTAGCCGTCCTCGGCGAGGATCGAGCCGAGGACGGGGAACCCGTTGAAGGCGGTGTTGGCGGCCAGCACCAGGATCACGCCGGTCACGGTGACGACGAAGTAGAAGCCGGGCGAGAAGTCGCGGAACACCGCCTCGGCGATCTGCGCGATGACGGTGTCCTGGTCGTAGCCCTCCGGGACGGGCTGGCCGTTGAGGGTCAGTCGCTCGAGCTCGTGGGGGTCGACGTAGCGCAGGCCCATCTGCTTCGCGAGCACGATGACGCTCATCATCATCGCGATCGCGATCATGCCGAGCATCAGCAGCGTGGTCGCGGCGTTGCGGCTCTTGGGGCGGCGGAACGCCGGCACCCCGTTGGAGATCGCCTCGACGCCGGTGAGGGCGGCACACCCCGACGAGAACGCCCGCGCCAGCAGGAACATCAGCGCGACGGTGGTGAGCTGCCCTTCGTAGCCGGGTGCCGCCGTGATGTCGAGGTCGGCGCTCCTCACCTCCGGCAGGGTGCCGTTGAGGAGCCGCAGCATCCCGTAACCACACATCACAGCCATGGCCAGGATGAACGCATAGGTCGGGACCGCGAAGAACGTGCCCGACTCCCGGATGCCGCGCAGGTTCATCGCCATCAGTGCGAGGACCGCGAGGCTCGCGATCGTGGCCTCGTGGCCGCTCAGGACCGGCAACGCGGAGGCGGCGTACTGCGCACCGGAGGAGATGGACACCGCGACCGTGAGGACGTAGTCGACGAGGAGGGCGCTGGCGACGGTCATGCCCGCGTTGCGGCCGAGGTTGACCGTCGCCACCTCGTAGTCGCCGCCGCCGCTCGGGTAGGCGTGCACGTTCTGGCGGTACGACGCCACCACCACCGCCATGACCAGCGCCACCGCGATGCCGATCTTCCACGACCACACGTAGGCCGACGCGCCGGCGAAGGAGAGCATGATGAAGATCTCGTCGGGCGCATAGGCCACCGAGGAGAGGGCGTCACTGGCGAACACCGGAAGGGCGATCCGCTTGGGCAGGAGCGTCTCCCCGATTTGGGAGCTGCGCAGCTTGCGTCCGAGCAGGATGCGCTTGGAAACGTCGCCGACACCCACGAGCGAACAGGTTAGACCGTCGGACCGCTCCGAAGCGGCTGGGATACGGTTTCACTGTGCATGTCGTCATCATGGGTTGCGGCCGGGTGGGTTCGACGTTGGCTCGCAGCCTCGAGGAACGCAACCACACCGTCTCGGTGATCGACAGCGAACCCGACTCGTTCCGTCGGCTCGGGCCTGAGTTCAACGGCGACAAGGTCACCGGCTTCGGGTTCGACCAGGCCGTCCTGGAGAAGGCCGGCATCCGTCGGGCCGAGGCGTTCGCGGCGGTGTCCAGCGGCGACAACTCCAACATCATCGCCGCCCGGGTGGCGCGCGAGACCTTCGGCATCGAGCAGGTCGTGGCCCGCATCTACGACCCCGGCCGGGCGGAGGTCTACCAGCGGCTCGGCATCACGACCGTGGCCACGGTCAAGTGGACCGCCGACCAGATCCTGAGGCGGATGCTGCCGGCCGGCGCCGAGCCCGACTTCCGCGACCCGTCCGGGACGATCCGGGTCGACCACATGCCGGTGCCGGAGGTGTGGATCGGCCAGCGCACCGTCCACTTCCAGGAGCAGACCAACAGCCGGATCGCCTGGATCGACCGCCTCGGCGAGGGGATGCTGCCCACGCGCGAGACGATCATCCAGGAGGGCGACCTGATCCACCTCGTGATGCGCGAGGAGAACGCCGGCCACGCCTACGCGGTCATCGACAAGGGACCCGAGGGGGACGACTGAATGAGGGTCGCCATCGCCGGCGCCGGAGCGGTCGGACGCTCGATCGCTCGTGAGCTGATCACCAACGGCCACCAGGTCCTGCTCATCGACAAGGCAGCCAGCGCCATGAAGCCCGAGCGGGTCCCCGACGCCGAGTGGCTGCTGGCCGACTCCTGCGAGCTGTCGTCGCTCGAGGAGGCCCGCCTGGACCGCTGCGACGTCGTCATCGCCGCGACCGGCGACGACAAGGTCAACCTGGTGACCTCGCTCCTGGCGAAGACCGAGTTCGGCGTGCCCGCGGACGGTGGGCCGGGTCAACCACCCCAACAACGAGTGGCTGTTCACCGAGGCCTGGGGCGTCGACGTCAACGTGTCGACGCCGCGGATCATGTCGGCGCTGGTGGAGGAGGCGGTGACGGTCGGCGACCTGGTGCGGTTGTTCACGTTCCGCCAGGGCAACGCCAACCTGGTCGAGCTCACCCTGCCGGACGACTCGCCGTACGTCGGGAAGCCGACCGGGCTGATCCCGTTCCCCGAGAACTGCGCCCTGGTGACGATCCTGCGCGACGGCCAGGTCTACACACCCGACGCCGACCAGCCCATCGAGTCCGGCGACGAGCTGCTCTTCGTGGCGGCCGCCGACGTCGAGGACGAGCTCGAGCGCCTGCTCGCGCCGCAGGCGCACGGCGGCTGAGGTGACCCGCCCGAAACTTTCGGGCGGGTCAGCGCGATTCGCGGTCAGTTTCGGGCGGGTCGACGTGGCCGCCCAGGACCGCGGCGGGCTCACCCTGCACCGGGGTCCGGTTCCGGGCCAGCAGCCAGACCATCAGCGCCAGGGCCGCGAGCTGCAACGGCCAGCCCAGGGCGATCTTGAGGATGCCCAGGGCTGCGATCGCGGCGTCCGCTTCGATCGCCCCCGACTTCGCGCTGAGCCACACCGGGGCCTGGATGGCCACCCGGAGGATGCACGGCGCCACCAGCACCCAGGTCAGCAGGGAGCACAGCCTCACCACCTGGCGGTCGCGATGCCAGGCCGTGGGGTCGCCGGTGACACTGCCGACCATGAACCCCACCAGTGGCCAGCCGATGAGGCAGGTGAAGGCGAGGACCACGGAGTAGCCGGTGTTGTAGATGATTCCGGGGAGGAAGTAGGCGAGAGCCTGGTCGTCCTCGCTGCCCCCGCTGCGGGCGGACATCGTGACGAACAGCCAGCCGATCCCGATGCCGAAGATCGCGTTCATGCACGAACTGGACCGACGAGCGCTGGAGGACGCCGGACGACCAGGAGCGCCACCGCCACGGCGAGGCTGGCGAGCAGCGCGGCCCGCAGCTCCCGGGTGGTCAACCAGGTGACCGTGAACAGCACGGTGGGGACGGCTGCCTCGACCATGCCGCGGCGTCCGCCCAGCGCCTTCGACAGCTGGCCCCGGACCACCGACTCCACCGTCTCGACGGAGGCGCCGCCATGCCCCGAGTCGCTCACGGGATGAGCTCGTAGCGCGGGTTGTACATGATCCGGCCCCCTTCGGCCGACCCGATCCGGCCCTCGATCTGGATCGCCCGTCCGGGCGCGATGCCGGCAATCCGCCGTCGGCCGAGCCACACCACGATGAGCACACCGGAGCCGTCGGTGAGCTCCGCCTCGAGGGCGGGTACGCCGCCACGCGGCCGGAGCGTGACCGTGCGCAGGGTGCCACGCAGCCGCACCCGCTCGCGGTCGGGTGCGTCGGCGATCCTGGTGCTGCCGGAGTCGGCGTAGGTGCGCCGCAGCTCGCGCTCGTGCATCTCGGTGCTGCTGGCCCACTTGCTGATGCTGCGCCGCAGACGGCTCTTGCCCGTCACTGCCACAGTTTATGACTCGTCGGGCGTGCGCCGGGCCGATTCGGGCAGCACGACCGGCAGCGGGTCACCGGCCGGCATCGCGTGGTCACCCCGGCGGATCACGACCTTGGTGAGGGTGTCCTCCCACGCGGCGGCGCTGTCGGGCTCGGTGGCCGGACGGCCCAGGAACGTGCCGCGCAGCATCCACCTCGGCCCGTTGATGCCGATGATCCGCGACGCCTGGTTCGCGGCCCGCCCCTCCGCCGTCTGGACCGAGAGCTGGCAGACCAGCTCGGTGCCGAATCGTCCTTCGCGCTCGGTGGCGGTCCCGCCCCGGCGGGCCAGGTCCGCGGCCAGCTGGGGTCGCACCTCGGTCCACAGGTCGCCGTTGCGCGGGGCCGCGAAGGCACGCAGCTCGAGGGCGCCGTCCGGCCCGGCGAGCAGGACCGCCTGGACGGCCTGGGTGCTCTCGTCGACCTGGAGCCGCAGCTCGCGGCCCTCCTCCGGTGCGATCAGCAGCGAGCCGAGGTCCACCCGCTGCACGCCGTCGTCGGGAAGGTCGTCGATGTCGAAGGGGCCCTCGGCGTCCACCAGGTCGCTCGCGTCCTCGCCGGTGGCGTCGGCCGACTCCCCCGGCTCCGCGGCTGCGGGGTCGGGTTTCTCGGACTTGCGGCGGAACTTCACTGCTTCTCCTCTGCTGGGGTCTCGCCAGCGGCGAATCCTCCAGTAGAACCGTAGCCCCCGGCTCCACGTGCGGATTCGGGGAGTTCGTCGACCGCGACGAAGCGGGCGTGCTCGAAACGCTGGACCACGAGCTGCGCGATCCGGTCCCCGCGCCGCAGCTTGATCGGCTGCTCCGGGTCGTGGTTGATCAGCAGCACCTTGATCTCGCCGCGGTAGCCGGAGTCGATGGTTCCGGGGGTGTTCACGATCGAGAGGCCGTGCCGGGCCGCGAGTCCCGACCGGGGGTGCACCAGGGCGACGTGACCCTCGGGCAGGGCGAGCGCGACCCCGGTCGGCACCAGGGCCCGTTCACCCGGCGCCAGGACCACGTCCTCGGCCGTGACCAGGTCGGCTCCGGCGTCGCCGGGATGGGCGTAGCTGGGCAGTGGGAGGTCCGGATCGAGGCGGAGGACGGCGACCTCGGGGGCAGGCACTGGGTCGGGTACGCGGTCGGGCACGGGCGGACCATACCCTTGACCCCCGTGGAGTACGACGAGCGGCTCAGCGTCCCCCTGCGCTGGTGGGTCCAGGGGACGATGCTGGTCGCCAGCCTGTGGCTGGCGATGATCGTGGCGCTGCCGGCCACGGCGGCCTGGACGATCGCCGCCATCGCGATGGTCGGCCTGGCGCTCGGCCTGCTCGCGTACGGCGCCGCGCGGGTGACCGTCGACGGGGGCTCCCTGCGCGCCGGCCGGGCCCGGATCGCGGGGTTCCACCTGGGCACGTCGAGTGCGCTGGACGCCGAGGCGACCCGCAGGATCTCCGGCGTCGAGGCAGACGCGCGGGCCTACCTGCTGCTGCGGCCCTACCTGAAGCGGGCGGTCCAGGTGGAGATCACCGACCCGGCCGACCCCGCGCCGTACTGGCTGATCAGCACCCGCCACCCCGACGAGCTGGCACGAGCGCTGGCGGAACTGACTGAATCGACGGCGGCTGGGTAAGGTCCGGACATGGCATCGTCATCGAAGGTCTGGTCCGTGTTCTCGCTCGTCGCCGCAGTCGGTGCCGCAGCGCTGGCGAAGAAGGCGCTCAACACGTCGTGGAGGGCCGCGACCGGAAAGAACCCGCCGGCCAACCCCGCCGACCCCGACGTCGACATCTGGGAGGCCGTCGCCTGGGCCGCGGTGAGCGGGACGTTCGTGGGCATCGCCCGGATGCTCGCCAGCCGCAAGGCGGCCGACTACTACACGAAGTCGACCGGGCACCTGCCGCCGGACCTCGTCAAGGACGACCAGGACGCCGACAAGGCGCCGACGCCGCAGACCTGATCGGATGACGGGGAGATGCCCGATCATCTCACTGGTGTTTCGACGCGCTGACGCGTCCGAGCAGGCTCGGCCACGTCGCTTGCTCAACCCGCCTTCGCCCACGCAACGCGCTCGTGCCTCGCGCGCTGCTGCTCAGGCGCAGTCCTTGCAGATCAGCTTCTTCTCGTCCGCCAGCTGCGAGCGGTGGTGGACCAGGAAGCAGCTCATGCAGGTGAACTCGTCGCTCTGCTTGGGCTTGACCTCGACCGCCAGCTCCTCGTGGGAGAGGTCGGCACCGGGCAGCTCGAACGACTCGGCCGCCTCGGCCTCGTCCTCGTCGACCTTCCCGGAGTTCTTGTCGTGCCGGCGCGCCTTGAGCTCCTCGATGCTCTCCTCGGACTCTTCCTCGGTCTTGCGCGGGGCGTCGTAATCGGTTGCCATCAGTCCTCAACTCCCCTCACGCAGTTGCGTCCGGTCGTAGCTAGCTCCACAGGTTCGGCGCCAGATTGTGCACCATGCCGGTGCAATGGTGCACACCGGTTCCCGAATGTGTCCCGAGAACACGCAAGGTCGGGGCGCTATTCCCCCGAACCACCGAGGAAACCGGCCTCTTCCACGGCTCTCCGCAATTCGTCGAAGCCGTGGTCCGGGGCGCAGAGGAGGAGCTCCTGGCCGCCCGCGCCCCGGGTCAGCTCGCTGCGTGCCCCTGCACCCTCGGCGATCAGGGCGCCGGCCGCGTGGTCCCAGAGGTTGACGCCCTCCTCCACGTAGCCGTCGAGCAGACCCTCCGCGACGTGGCACAGGTCGAGGGCGCAGGACCCGAAGCGACGGATGTCCCGCACCTGCGGCAGCAGCCGGCCGACCGCGTCCGCCTGGACCGCCCGGATCCGGGCCTCGTAGCTGAAGCCGGTGCCGATCAGGCGCTGCGCGAGTGGCGCCGGGGCGCGCACCGAGATGGGGCTGCCGTCGCGATGAGCAGTCACCGTGACCTGTCCGTCGGGCCCGGTCTCGCGTCGTCCGACGTACGCCGTCTCCCGGGCGACGTCGAGCACCACACCGGCGACGACGACCCCGTCGCGCTCGGCGGCGATCGAGACGGCGTACTGCGGGATGCCGTAGAGGAAGTTGACCGTCCCGTCGATCGGGTCGACGATCCAGCGCACGCCGGTGGCGCCGGGCTCGTCGTGGCCCTCCTCCCCGACGAGGCCGTCGTCGGGTCGTGCCTCGCCGAGCAGCGACCGGATCAGCTCCTCGACCTCGCGGTCGGTCTCGGTGACGACGTCGGTCTCGCTGGACTTGGTGGCCGCGACCGTCACCCCCTGCTCGCGACGCTCCCGGATCAGCCGCCCTGCCGCCTGGGCGAGGTCGAGGGCCAGCTCGGCCAGTCGGGCGTCCAGTCCTCGGTCGATCCCTGCGTTCATGCCTCGACGCCACCGACGGCGGGCCGGTCGCCGAGGGGGTTCGGGCAGCACCCGACGCCGCAGAGGTCCCACCACGCCTGCAGGCTGCCGACCGCGCGGCGGCGCGGCTTCTCGCCCCGCTCCGTGGCGGCCCGCTCGACCAGCAGGTCGCGGACCACGGCCACGAAGCGTGGGTCGATGCCGGGGGTCGCGGCCCGCACGGCCGGGAGGTCGAGCTTGGCCGCGGTGGTGAGGGCCTCGGTGTCGAGGTCGTAGACGACCTCCATGTGGTCGGAGACGAAGCCGACCGGGACGAGCACGACGCCGGGGGCCTCCTTGCGGGACAGCGCCTCGAGGTGGTCGTTGACGTCGGGTTCGAGCCACGGGACGTGCGGCGGCCCGGACCGGGAGCAGTAGACGAGCTCGTGCGGGTTCCGTCGTCCGGTCTCCTGGCGCACCCGGTCGACGACGGCGGCCACGACGCTGCGGTGCTGGTTGACGTAGGCGTTGCCCTGGCGCCCGCTCCCCTCGTTCATCGACTCCGGGATGGAGTGGGTGACGAAGGTCAGGTGGGCGCCGTCGCGGACCGACTCCGGCAGCTCGGCCAGCGCGGCGAGGGTCGCGTCGACGACCGGCTCCACGAAGCCGGGATGGTTGAAGTACTGGCGCAGCCGGTCCAGCCGTGGTGCGTCGGGAACGCCGTCGGCCGCCGCGGCGAGGTCCTCGCGGTACTGCCGACAGCTGGAGTACGACGAGTAGGCGCTGGTGACGAAGCACGCCGCCCGGGTGATGCCGTCCTCGGCCATCTGCCGGACGGCGTCGGTGAGGAACGGCTGCCAGTTGCGGTTGCCCCAGTAGACCGGGAGGTCGATCCCGGCCCCGGACAGGTCCTCGCGCATGGCGGCGAGCAGCTCGCGGTTCTGGTCGTTGATCGGCGACCGGCCCCCGAAGAGGTGGTAGTGCTCGCCGACCTCCTCGAGCCGCTCGCGCGGGATGTCGCGGCCACGGGTGACGTTCTCGAGGAACGGCAGCACGTCCTCGGGGCCCTCCGGCCCACCGAACGACACCAGCAGGACGGCGTCGTACGGCGAGACGTCGAGGACCATGCGCCCCATCGTAGGGAGAGACGTCAGGATTGGTTGGGGTTCCTGCTCCGGTCCTAGTCTCCGGGTGAGATGTTGACGTCGTACCGCCGGATCCTGGGGCTTCCCGGCACGCTGCTGTTCAGCGCGACCGGGATGGTGGCCCGGCTGCCCATGTCCATGGTGAGCCTCGGAATCGTGCTGCTGGTCTCCACGGCGACGGGTTCCTACGGGCTGGCCGGCTCGGTGTCGGCGGCCTACCTGATCGCCAACGGCGGCTTCGCGATCGCGCAGGGCAGGCTCCTGGACCGGCTGGGGCAGTCGCGGGTGCTGCCGGTGGCCGTCGCCATCTTCGGGGCGGCACTGGCCCTGCTGATGTGGTCGGTGCAGGCGGGGTGGCCGGTGGCCGTCTCCTACCTGCTGGCGGCGGTCAGCGGGGCGGCACTCCCCTCGGTCGGCGCGTGCGTCCGGGCCCGGTGGTCCCACGTCCTCCGCTCCCCCGACCAGCTGCAGACGGCGTTCGCCCTCGAGGCGGTCGTCGACGAGTCGGTGTTCATGCTGGGGCCGATCCTGGTGACGGTGCTGGCCACCGCCTGGCACCCGGTCGCCGGGCTGACCGCGGCGCTGGTCTCAGGGGTGGTCGGCACGCTGTTCTTCGCCGCGCAGCGCGCGACCGAGCCACCGGCCCACCCCCGCAGGGAGGCCACCGGACCCCGCCCGGGGATGCCGTGGGCGACGGTCGCGCCGCTGGCGCTGGTCTGCGCCGCGCTCGGCACGCTGTTCGGCGCGGCCGAGGTGACGACCGTGGCGTTCGCGGAGGAGCTCGGCAGCAAGGGCTACGCCGGCCCGCTGCTCGCCCTGTGGGCCCTCGGCAGCCTGATCGCCGGGCTCGTGACCGGTGCGGTCCACTGGCGCCGCGGCCCCGACCACCGGCTGCGGTGGGGGTCGGCGGCGATGATGGCCGCGATGCTGCCGCTGGCGCTGATCGGCTCGGTCGCCGCTGATGGGGGTCGCGCTGTTCGTCGCCGGGTTCGCCATCGCGCCCACCCTGATCGCGACGATGTCGCTCACCGAGAGGACGGTCCCGCACGCCCGGCTCACCGAGGGGATGGCGATCATGCACACCGGCATCGTGGCCGGCGTCGCTCCCGGAGCAACCGTCGCGGGCGTGGTGATCGACGCGTACGGCGCGTCCCCGGCCTACCTCGTCGCCGCGGGCGCCGGCCTGGTCTCGGCCCTGGCCGCCCAGGCGATCCCCCGCTCGCCGTCGGCCGAGCCGGTCGGGACCACGGCCACTAGGCTCGGCGACGTGGAGTGGAGGAACTGGTCGGGGCTGGAGGCGGCGCACCCCGATGTGGTGGTCCACCCCGGCGACACCGAGGCCGTGGTCGCCGCCGTGGACCGGGCCCGGACCGACGGCACCACCGTCAAGATGGTCGGCACCGGCCACAGCTTCACGGCCATCGGCACACCGGGGCACACGATGCTGCGACCCGACCGGCTGAGCGGGATCGTCGCGGTCGACCGGGACGCGATGACGGTGACTGCGCTGGCCGGCACGCCGCTGCACGTGCTGAACACCGAGCTCGAGCGGCTCGGCCTCTCGCTGCACAACATGGGCGACATCGCCGAGCAGACCCTGGCCGGCGCCATCTCGACCGGCACCCACGGGACCGGCGGGGTCGCGGCCGGCCTGTCGGCCCAGGTCGCCGGCCTGCAGATGGTGACCGGGACCGGCGAGGTCCTGACCGCAACGTCCCAGGACAACGCCGACGTGCTGGATCTCGCGCGGGTCGGGCTCGGGGCCCTCGGCGTGCTGACCACGGTCACCTTCCGGGTCGAGCCGCTGTTCCTGCTCGAGGCGCACGAGCAGCCGATGGCCTGGGACCAGGCGCTCGGATCGTTCGACGAGCTCGTCTCCTCGAACCACCACCTCGACCTGTACTGGTTCCCGCACACGGACCGGGTGCTCGCCAAGCAGAACAACCGGCTCGACGCTCCGCTCGGAGAGGCCGAGCCGCTGCCGCGGGTGCGGGCCTGGTTCGACGACGAGCTCCTGTCCAACCGCGCGTTCGGCCTCCTTTGCGCCGGCGCGAACCGGGCACCGGGTGCCATCCCCCGGATGAACCGGATGACCAGCCGGATGCTCACCGCCCGCCGCTACTCCGACGTGGCCCACCGCGTCTTCACCGCGACCCGCCGGGTGGTGTTCAAGGAGATGGAGTACGCCGTCCCGCGCGCCGCCGGACTCGGACGCGCTCCGCGAGGCCCGGCGTGCCATCGACGCCTCGACCTGGCGGATCAGCTTCCCGGTCGAGGTCCGGGTCGCGCCGGCGGACGACGTACCGCTGTCGACCGCCTACCAGCGCGACACCGTCTACCTGGCGTTCCACACCCACCGCGACGCCGACCACACGGCGTACTTCGCGGCGATGGAGCAGATCATGCGAGAGCACGGAGGCCGGCCGCACTGGGGCAAGCTCCACTCGCTGGGCGCGGCCGAGCTCGCCGAGGACTACCCGCGGTTCGGGGACTTCCTCGCGCTGCGCGACCGGCTCGACCCCGACCGGGTCTTCGCCAACGACCACCTGCGACGGCTGCTGGGCGACTGAACCGCCGGGCGCCGGCTCAGACGCTGGCGGACCCGGTCGGCACCGGCGCCTGCCAGTGCCGCCAGATCGCCAGCAACCGCCACGACAGGCACACGCCCCCGCCGAGGAGCGCGACCACCCCGACGGGGAACCCCAGGCCCTCGCCGACGACGGCGATCGCGGCGCCGGCGAGAGCGGGGGTGGCGTACAGCTCTCCGCGGAAGACCGCCGGCACCCGGCCCGCGAGCACGTCGCGGGCCATCCCGCCGCCGATGCCGGTGACCATGCCCATCAGCGCCGCGGGCACCGGACCCAGGCCGAACTCCAGCGACTTGAGCGCACCGGTGACGCAGAACAGTGCGAGCCCGAACGCGTCGAAGACGTTGACCTGACGCTCCATCCTGCCCAGCGCCGGGTGGAAGTAGAACGTCAGCACCCCCGCCGCGACCGGCACCATGAGGTACCGCCAGTCCGCCAGCGCCGCCGGCGGGGTGGCCCCGATCAGGACGTCGCGCAGGAAGCCGCCACCGAGGCCCGTCACACCGGCCAGGACGAGGACGCCGAAGACGTCGAGGCCCTTGCGGACGGCGACCACGGCCCCGGAGATCGCGAAGACGAAGATGCCGACCAGGTCCAGCACGACGAAGGTCACGGACGGTTCGCTCGGCACGGGTCGTGAGGTTACCGGGGCGCGCCGCGGGCGAAGGCGCTGCGCGACACGCCCGCTGGCGTAGGCTCAGCCCACCGGAACGATGACTGGCAGGAGCACGCCCACCGATGTCGCACCTCACCCTCGCGGGCCTGAGCGACGACGGCAAGCGCCTGCTCCTGGTCAGCGACAAGGGCGTGGAGTTCACCCTCGACATCGACGCCCGGCTCCGGGCCGCCCTCCGCGGCGATCACGCCCGCCTCGGCCACTTGGAGATTCGAATGGACAGCGCACTGCGACCCCGCGACATCCAGGCCCGGATCCGGGCCGGGGACACGCCCGAAGCCGTCGCCCAGGCCGCACAGACAACGGTGGACCGGATCATGGCTTTCGCCGCCCCCGTGCTCGCCGAGCGGCAGCACGTCGCGGAGCGCGCCCAGCGCTCCTCGGTCCGCCGCAAGCCAGGTGAGTCCGCCGCCTCCTCCGCCGCGAGGACTCTCGGCGACGCGGTCGCCGGCCACCTGCGCTCCCTGAACGTCGACCCCGACACCGTCACCTGGGACGCCCGCCGGCGCGAGGACGGCCGCTGGACCCTGACCGGTGACTACGCCGCCGGCAAGCGCCAGGGGTCGGCCACGTTCATCTACGACCCCCCGGGCAACTACGTCACCGCCGAGGACGAGGACGCCCGCTGGCTGCTCGGCGAGCAGGTCGCCGCCCCGGAGCGACCGGCCCGCGACGACCTGAAGCAGGCCCGCGGGCGCCGGCTCTCCGCAGTGTCTGAATCAACGCAGCCGCACGAAGAGCTGCCGCTGGGGTCCACGGCGCCGGGTTCGACGGCGCTGGGCGACGACGCCATCGAGATGGTCAGCGAGGAGTCGGGCAGCCTGGGGGCGGAGCAGCCGGTCGAGGCCTACCTGGACGACGAGCGGCCCACCCGGGAGACGCCGGCCGTCCAGGAGCCCACTGTCGAGCCGGCCCCCGAGCAGGAGCCCGCACCGGAGCCGGCCGCCGAGGAGGAGCCGCCCGCCCGCAAGGTGGCCAAGCGGAAGGGCCGCGCCTCGGTCCCGAGCTGGGACGAGATCATGTTCGGCGGCGGCAAGAACGACTGATAGCCGCGGACCGGTCGGCCCCTGCCGCAGCCGCGGCTACCCAGCGGTAGTCTCCGGCCATGTCGTACTTCGTCACCGGCGCCACCGGATTCATCGGCCGGCACCTCGTTCCCGAGCTGCTCGACCACCGCGAGGGCGACATCTTCGTCCTGGTCCGCAAGGAGTCGCTGCCGCGGATGGAGAAGCTGATCCGCCGGTGGGACACCAACCGCGTCATCGCCGTCACCGGTGACCTCGCCAAGCCGAATCTCGGGGTCGCCAAGAAGTGGGTCACCGAGCACAAGGGGAAGATCGACCACTTCTTCCACCTCGCCGCGATCTACGACATGACCGCCGACGACGAGACCAACGAGACGATGAACGTCGGCGGCACCCGCAACGCCGTCCAGCTCGCCGACGCGCTGCAGGTCGGCTGCTTCCACCAGGTGTCGTCGGTGGCGGCGGCCGGTGAGTACCACGGCAAGTTCGACGAGACCATGTTCGACGAGGGCCAGCACCTGCCGTCGCCGTACCACCGGACGAAGTTCGAGTCCGAGAAGATCGTCCGCGAGGAGGCCTCGGTGCCGTGGCGGGTCTACCGCCCGGCCGTCGTCGTCGGCGACAGCCAGACCGGCGCGATGGACAAGATCGACGGTCCCTACTACTTCTTCCCGACGATGAAGCTGCTGCGCGACCGGCTGCCGGCATGGCTGCCGCTGGTGGGCGTCGACCTCGGTGACACCAACGTGGTCCCGGTCGACTACGTCGCCAAGGCGATGGACCACCTCGCCCACGTCCCCGACCGCGACGGGGAGGCGTTCCACCTGGTCAACCCCGAGCCCCAGCCCGTGGCCGAGATGATCAACACGTTCTGCGCGGCGGCCGGCGCTCCGCAGTTCGCGACCCCGATCGACCGGAAGGTGACCAGCGCCGGGCCGCTCGCGCTGGTGCCGCAGCGGCTGCGGCCGTTGTCGATCTTCACCGGCGTGGTGAAGTCGGCCCCGGTCCAGGCCGTGCTCGACCAGACCCTCGGGCGGCTCGGGGTGCCGGCGGAGGTGCTCGCGCACACCAACTTCACCGCCGTCTTCGACTCCCGGCGCGACCGAGAAGGCGTTGTCCGGCTCGGGCATCGCGGTCCCCGACCTCGAGACCTACGCCCGCACCCTGTGGGCCTACTGGGAGGACAACCTCGACACCTCGACCGGACGCGACCCCGAGATCCGGGAGGCGCTCACCGGCAAGTACGTCGTGATCACCGGCGCCTCCTCCGGCATCGGACAGGTCACCGCCCTCAAGGTCGCGCAGGCCGGCGGCATCCCGGTCCTCGTCGCCCGCGGCAAGGACAAGCTCGAGGAGACCCGGGCCTCGATCGAGATGCGCGGCGGCCAGGCCCACGTCTTCCCGTGCGACCTCTCCGACCTCGAGGCGATCGACCGGCTCTGCGAGCAGATCTCGTCGGAGGTCCCGACCGTCGACTTCGTCGTCAACAACGCCGGCCGCTCGATCCGGCGCTCGCTGCGGCTGTCGCAGGACCGGTTCCACGACTTCGAGCGGACCATGCAGCTCAACTACTTCGGCGCGATCCGCCTGGTCATGGGCCTGATGCCGAAGATGCAGGAGCAGCGCCGCGGCCACGTCGTCAACGTCTCCTCGATCGGTGTGCAGACCAACCCGCCGCGCTTCTCGGCGTACGTCGCCTCGAAGGCCGCGCTCGACGCGTGGAGCAACGTCGTGGCCTCCGAGGTCGTCGGCGACGGCATCACCTTCACCGGGATCCACATGCCGCTGGTGCGGACGCCCATGATCGCGCCGACCAAGCTCTACGACCGGTTCCCCACGATCTCGCCCGCGCAGGCGGCCGACCTCGTGATCAAGGCGATGGTCGAGCGCCCGCACGAGATCAACACGCTCCTGGGCAACGCCGGTGCGGTCGCGCACACGATGGCCCCCAAGACGGCGTTCCGGATCCTCAACATGGCCTACCACGTGTTCCCCGACTCCGCCGCCGCCAAGGGTGCGACTCCGGCACCCGGGAGTCCGAGCAGATCATGCTCGCCCGGATCTTCAAGGGCGTCCACTGGTGACCCGCCCGAAACTGACCTGATTTCCCGCTGACCCGCCCGAAACTTTCGGGCGGGTCAGCGTTCTACGGGGCGGGCGGGGTCGGTGATCCAGCCGCTCCAGCTGCCGGGATAGAGCGCAGCCCGGATCCCGGCGATCTCCATGGCGAGCACGTCGTGGGCGGCAGTCACGCCCGAGCCGCAGTACACCGCCACATCGGCGTCGGCAGTCGCGCCGACCTCCGCATATGTCGCACGCAGACTGTTCGGCCGGCGAAACCGCCCTTCGAGAGCGAGGTTCGACTCCGTCGGCACGTTCACCGCGCCCGGGATGTGCCCGGCCACCGGGTCGATCGGCTCCACCTCGCCGCGGTACCGCTCTGGCGCTCGCGCGTCGACCAGCACGTCGACCGACAGGACGTCGTCGGCCTCGACCACCGGCATCCCACCGGGTCGCGAGATGAAGTCACCCTCATCCGGGATGCGGATCCCGGACTCGACCTCGCCGCCGCCCTTCCGCCAGCCCGACCACCCACCGTCCATGACGTGCACGTCGGGATGCCCGTGGTAGCGCAGCAGCCACCACGCCCGGGCCGCCGCTCGCCCGCCCCAGTCGTCGTACACCACGACAGGACGAGACCCGGAGACGCCGGCGGCGCGCATCGCCGCGACGAAGACGTCGGTGTCCGGCAGCGGGTGCCGCCCACGAGACCCGGGTGGGGCGGCCAGGGCCGCGTCGAGGTCGACGTACACCGCACCGGGGACGTGCCCCTGCGGCGAACTCCTCGCATCCCGGCCGGCCCGCCGATCCGGTAGCGGACGTCCAGCACCGTCACGCGCTGGAGGAGGCCGGACAGACGCGGGACTGAGATCAGCGGGCCGGTCATGGCCGTCATCCTGCCGGAGGCACCTGTGAAAGGATCACGCCCCGTGGCTGAACTGCACTTCTTCACCGGCACCATGGACTCGGGCAAGAGCACGCTCGCCCTGCAGACCAACCACAACCACGCCGCGCGTGGCCGGGTGGGGCGGATCTTCACCACCCACGACCGGGCCGGCGAGGCCACCCTGTCCAGCCGGCTCGGGCTCACCCACGAGGCGATCGAGGTCGAGCCCGACTTCGACTTCTGGACCTACGTGGTGCACCACCTCACCCAGGGCGGCCGGATCGACTACCTGATCTGCGACGAGGCGCAGTTCTACTCCCCCGGCCAGATCGACCAGCTGGCCCGGATCGTCGACGAGCTGCAGATCGACGTGTTCGCCTTCGGCATCCTCACCGACTTCCGCAGCCAGCTCTTCCCGGGGAGCGGACGGCTGGTCGAGCTCGCCGACCGGACGAACGTGCTGCAGGTCGAGGCGCTCTGCTGGTGCGGCAAGCGGGCCACCCACAACGCCCGCACCGAGAACGGCGTGATGGTCACCGAGGGCGACGTGGTCGTGGTCGGCGACGTCGAGAACCCCGACGAGCAGCCGGCCGACGTGGCCTACGAGGTGCTCTGCCGCCAGCACCACCGCCGCCGGCTCACCGCCGCCCGGGCGAAGGCGGTCAGCCTCGCCCCGGAGCCGCTGCCCTTCGGCTGACCCGGCGTCTCAGGCCACCAGCAACGGGATCAGCATCTCCTCGGCCGTCAACGACCCGTGCAGCCCGACCAGGGTGGCCTCGTAGGCGAAGTCGGACGTGGAGACGATCGCGTGGTCGGCACGGCACGCCACCACGACGTCACCGATCCGGGGGCGCACGGCGGGCTGCAGCGGCCCGAACCAGCCGCGCCCGGCGGCCTCGTCACGGGTGAGCACCTCGGCCCGGTCGCCGAGCAGCGACCGCCACGTCGCCACCACGTCGTCGACCGCGCCTCCGCGGCAGTAGAGGTGCCGGAACCGGGCCTCCCCGCCGATCAGGGCGACGCCCTCGCGGAGCTCGGTGACCTCGTCGACGTCGACCCGCCGGTCCGTCGGGCTGTCGAGCATGCCGTGGTCGGCGACCACGACCAGCCGGGTCGAGGACGGGAGGGTCTCGCGCAGCTGCTCGGCCTCGGCGTCGACCATGGCCAGCTGCTGGAGCCACTGGCTGGACGCGACGCCGTAGCGGTGGCCGGTCCAGTCGAGGTCGCCGTCGTACATGTAGGTCAGCGAGGGCCGCAGCGCCGACGCGGTGGCCACGGCGGCGATCCGCTCCCCCACCCGGTCGGCGCCGACGAACTCCGCGCCGCGCTGGGAGGCGACGGTCAGCCCGCTGGCCCGGAACTCGCGCTTGTTCACGCTGGTCACGCTCACCCCGGTCCCGGCCAGCCGCGCGAACGCGGTGGGGTGGGGCTGCCACTGCGTCGGGTCGACCGACTTGCTCCAGTGCAGCGCGTTCAGCAGCCGGTCGGTGCCCGGGATCCGCGAGGTGAAGCCGACCAGGCCGTGGGCACCCGGCGGCAGCCCGGTGCCGAGCGAGGTGAGGCTGGTCGCGGTGGTCGACGGCACCCCGGCGGTGGCCACCTCCTGGTCGACGAGCAAGGAGGAGAGGTACGGCGCGGCGTGCGCGTACCGGCGCAGCTGCTCGGCCCCGAGGCCGTCGACGAGGAAGACGACGTACGACGCGGCTGGGGGCAGGACCAAGCCGGCTCGGGGCCTCGCCGATCGAGGACCCGAGCGCCTCGGCGACGGCCGGGACGACGTCGGCCAGGGACCGCTGCTGGTAGGCCGGCTGGACGAACCCTTCGACACGGTCGCTGCGCGACCGCACTCAGGGACCGCCCGGGTCGGCGTTCACGCCCCGTGGGTCCTGGCGGACAGCGACTCGGCGAAGGAGAGCAGGCCCCCCACCGCGTCGCCGCCGTCGGCCGCGGCCGAGACCCGCAGGGAGAAGTCGTCGGAGGCGAACACGCCCGTGTAGCCGTGGTCGGCGTCGCACTGGGGGTCCGAGCAGCCGGCGGGCTCGAGGTCGATCCGGCTCACCCCTCCCCAGCCGACCGTCATCACGGCCTCGGCCGGCCTCGACGGGCCCGTCCGTCGGGTTGGCGGTCATCCGGGTCACCACGACCGACCGCACCGAGGACAGCGTGATCGCCTCCGTGGAGGTCGACGTGTAGGGCTCGGGCAGCAGGTCGTCGGGGGCGTGCTCGTCGGTGTGGGCGAGGATCAGCCGGCTCGGGGTGAGGACGACGACGGTCAGGTGGCGGCGTACCTCGTCGCGCTCGAACGTCGGCTCGTGGTGGACGTAGAAGGACACCACCTGCTCCCCCGCCACCGCTGCCTGCACCCCGTCGCGGACGACCTCCGGGTAGTAGCCGGTGTGCTCGATGGCCTGCCGCAGCTCCACGGTGCGGTCCTGGTCATCGGTCGTGCGTGTGCGCATGTGGGCAGTCTGTCACGCACCCTTGCGGAGTCAGTCCGGGAGCGTGTCGCCCGGGGAGCGCGGCAGGCGGCGGACGAACCAGTCCGAGCGGGGGTCGAGCACCGGGTCGACCCGCGCGGCGGCGGTCAGGACCTTGACGCCGTCGGCGCCGGCGAGGACCAGGGAGAGCTCCAGCGAGCTGACCTGCGGGAGGTCGTGCTGCAGCTGGGCGACCCGCAGGATCAGCCTCTCGACCGCGGAGATGTCCACCACCTCGCTCCCCCGGTAGCCGAACAGCATCGGCGAGGACTTGATCTCGCGGACCATGGCCGCCGCGTCGCCGGCCACCAGCGGCGGGATCCGGTAGGCCTTGTCCTCCAGCAGGTCGATGATCGGCCCCGAGATGCCGAACGAGACGACCGGACCGAAGAGCGGGTCCTCGATGCTGCGGACGGCGACCGGGACCCCGGGCGGGGAGTTCTTCTGGACCACGAACCCGGCCTTCTCCGGCTCGGTGATCAGCGTGTTGAGGGACTCCCACGCGTCGCGCATCTCCGTCGGCGGTGTCGATGTTGCGCCACACGTGGGCCAGGTCGGGGCGCTCGCGCAGGTGGTCGGCGGTCGCCTTGAGCACGACGTCCCAGCCGAGGGCCTTTCCGGCCGCCTGCGCCTCGCGCAGGCTGGTGACGGGCCGGGACTCCCACAGCTCGATCCCGTAGGCGGCCAGCAGCGCGGTGAGCTCGTCCTGGTCCAGCTCGGTGCCGTCGCCGTGCCTGGCCAGCACCTCGCCCACGAGCTGCTTGGCCGCGGCCGGGTCGAGGTCGCCGAGGGCGTCGTCGGTCCGCCCGTCCGGGGTGCGCAACCACACGGCGTACCCGACGACGCGGGCCAGCGCGCGGACCGCCGCCTCCACAGCGGGGTACGACGGCACGGAGCCGCGGCCGGCCGTGTTCCCGGCGACGTCGGGGACCCGCAGCAGCTCCGGGACCCCCTCGGATCCCAGGAACGACGACACCAGCGGCTTGTCGGACTGCTCGCCGACGGCGGCCAGCACGTTGGCGACGTCCTCGCCGGAGACGTTCAGCGGGGGGATGTAGACCGCGACCACGGAGTCGACGTCGGGGTCGTCGATCGCCGCGTCGAGGGCGTCCTCGAAGTCCTCGGCGGTGGCCTCGGCTCCGAGCGCCACCGACTTGTTCACGACCAGGCCGACCGAGGACGCGGCGTCGGCGGCCAGCAGGCCGAGCGCGTCGGAGTTGCCCACGATCGCCACCCGGCGTCCGCGGGGCAGCGGCTGGTGGGCGAGCAGCTGGGCGACGTCGAACATCTCCTCCAGCGTGTCGACCTGGATCACGCCGGCCTGGCGGAACATGGCGTCGACGGCCTGCGGCGGGGCGGCGATCTGCCGGACCGCGTGCCCCATCGGCACGCCCTGGGTGGTCCGGCCCGAGCGGACCGCGATGATCGGCTTGCGCAGCGAGACCCGGCGGGCGATCCGCGAGAACTTGCGGGGGTTGCCGATCGACTCGAGGTAGAGCAGGACCACCTCGGTCGCGTCGTCCTCCTCCCAGTACTGCAAGCAGGTCGTTGCCGGACACGTCGGCACGGTTGCCCGCGCTGACGAACGTGGAGAGGCCGAGCCCGCGGTTGTTGACCTTCTCCAGGATCGCCGAGCCCAGTGCGCCGGACTGGCAGAAGAACCCCGCCCGCCCGCGCGGCGGCTTCACCGGGGAGAGGGAGGCGTTCAGGCACATGCCGGGGGCGGTGTTGATGATCCCCAGGCAGTTCGGCCCGATCAGGCGCAGCCCGTAGGACCGGGCCAGGCCGACCAGGCGGCGCTGGCGTTGCCGGCCCTCCTCGCCGGTCTCGGCGAAGCCGGAGGAGATCACGACGAGGCCGTGGACCCCCTTGGCCGCGCAGTCGAGGACCACGTCCGGCACCGCTTCGGCGGGCACGGCCACGATGGCGACGTCGACCTCGTCGGGGATCTCGCCCACCGTGGCGAACGTCGGCAGCCCGGAGACGGACTCGGAGGTCGGGTTGACGGCGTAGACCCGGCCGGAGAAGTTGCCCATGACCAGGTTGCGGACGAGCACCTGACCGATCGTGGCCTCGCGGCGACTGGCGCCGATCACCGCGATCGAGCGCGCGTTGAAGAACTTCTCGATCGACGCGGCCTCGGCCCGGTGCTCCCGGTTCGCCATCAGGCCCATGGCGGTGTCGGTGGCGTCGATCGGGAACTCGAGGGTCATCACGCCCTCGTCGTACTCGCTCACCACGCGGTAGCCGGCGTCCCGGAAGGTGTTGATCATCTTCCGGTTGTCCGGCAGCACCTCGGCGAGGAACCGCTCGACCCCGCGCTCGCGGCCGGCCTGGGCCAGGTGCTCGAGCAGCAGCTGGGCGATGCCGCGGCCCTGGTGCTCGTCCTCGACCAGGAAGGCCACCTCGGCCTCCCCGGGCCGGATCACGTCGTAGCGGCCGACCGCGATCATCAGGCCGCCGAGCAGCACGATGAACGCGACCCGGTTGACGTGGTCGACCTGGGTGAACCGGGCGATGTCCTTCTCGGAGAGCTTCGGCATCGGGCTGAAGAACCGGTAGTACTTCGACTCGTCGGAGACGCGGCCGTAGAAGTCGACCAGGAGCTCGGCATCCGCGGGCTCGATCGGGCGGATGTGGGCCGTCCGGCCGTCCCGCAGCAGGACGTCGGCCTCCCAGTGGCGCGGGGCGGCCGGCACGCCTTCGTCGATGCTGGTCACGTCCGTGAATCTAGCGTGGCAACGCCACATCCGGCGTGCCCCGCGGTGAACGCAGGGCGGCGCCGGGGAGAATGGCGCGCATGGCCCGGCGTAGCACGAAAACACCCGTCCCCGACGACTTCGAGGAGCACATCCTCGACATCGACGTCGGCGAGGAGATGCGGTCGTCCTTCCTGGAGTACGCCTACTCGGTCATCTACTCCCGCGCCCTGCCCGACGCCCGCGACGGCCTGAAGCCGGTGCAGCGGCGCATCCTCTACACGATGAACGTCATGGGGCTGCGGCCCGACCGCGGCCACGTCAAGAGCGCCCGCGTCGTCGGCGAGGTCATGGGCCGGCTGCACCCCCACGGCGACGGCGCGATCTACGACGCACTGGTGCGGATGGCGCAGCCGTGGTCGATGCGGCTGCCCATGATCGACGGCCACGGCAACTTCGGCTCGCCCGACGACTCCCCCGCCGCGATGCGCTACACCGAGTGCCGGATGGCGCCGCCGGCGGTGTCGATGACCGCGTCGATCGACGAGGAGACCGTCGACTTCAAGCCCAACTACGACAGCCGCGAGCTGGAGCCGGTCGTGCTGCCGGCAGCGATCCCCAACCTGATCGTCAACGGCACCACCGGCATCGCGGTCGGCATGGCCACCAACATCGCCCCCCACAACCTGGTCGAGGTCGTGCAGGCGCTGCGGCACCTGATCAAGCACCCTGACACTCGCGTCGACGGCCTGATGCGCTTCATCCCGGGGCCGGACCTGCCCACCGGCGGCAAGATCGTCGGCCTCGACGGCGTCCGCGACGCCTACGAGTCCGGCCGCGGCAGCTTCCGGATGCGGGCCACCGCCCGGGTCGAGAGCGTCGGCCGCCGCAAGGGCATCGTGGTGACCGAGCTCCCCTACGGCGTCGGCACCGAGAAGGTCATGGAGCGGATCAAGACCCTGGTCCAGGGCAAGAAGCTCCAGGGGATCGCCGACATCAAGGACCTCACCGACCGCGAGAACGGGCTGCGGCTGGTGATCGAGGTCAAGAACGGCTTCCACCCCGAGGCGATCCTCGAGCAGCTCTACCGCCAGACCCCGATGGAGGACTCCTTCGGGATCAACACCGTCGCCCTGGTCGACGGTCAGCCCCGCACCCTCGGGCTCAAGGAGATGCTCGAGGTCTTCCTCGGCCACCGGTTCGACGTCGTACGCCGCCGCTCGGTGTTCCGTCGCGGGCGGGCCGCCGACCGGCTCCACCTCGTCGACGGCCTGCTGATCGCGATCCTCGACATCGACGAGGTGATCCAGCTGATCAGGTCCTCCGACAACGCCGCAGCCGCCAAGGAGCGGCTGATCTCGGTGTTCGACCTGACCAGCACCCAGGCCGACTACATCCTCGACATGCCGCTGCGCCGGCTCACGAAGTTCTCCCGGATCGAGCTCGAGAAGGAGAAGTCGGAGCTCGAGCGCACCATCGAGGAGCTCGACGCGATCCTCGCCGACGACGCCCTGCTCCGGAAGGTCGTCTCCGACGAGCTCGCCGAGGTGGCCAAGACCTACGGCACGCCCCGTCGCACCGTCCTGCTGGAGTCGGCCGGCACCACCGTCGCCGCGGCCGCCACTCCGCTGGAGGTCGCAGACGACCCCTGCTTCGCGTTCCTGTCCTCGACCGGGCTGCTGGCCCGCTCCAGCAACGACGAGACGCCCGGCACCGGCGGTGGCCGCACCAACCACGACGTGATCGTGTCCGCGGTCCGCACCACCGCCCGCGGGGAGGTGGGCGTGCTCACCTCGCGCGGCCGGCTGCTGAAGCTGGGCGTGCTCGACCTGCCGACGCTCCCCGGCGCCGCGAACGACCCCAACCTGCAGGGCGGACTGCCGCTGAGCGAGGTGCTCTCCCTCGGTCAGGGCGAGCGGGCGCTGGCGCTGACCTCGCTCACCACCGACGGCCCGGGGCTCGTCCTCGGCACCCGCCAGGGCGTGGTCAAGCGGGTCAACCCCGAGGTGCTCTCCCGCGACGAGTGGGAGGTGATCTCGCTCAAGGACGGCGACGAGGTGGTCGGCGCCCTCGAGCTGGCCACCGGCGACGAGACGCTGTGCTTCGTCAGCTCCGGTGGGCAGCTCCTGCACTTCGGCGCCGGACGGCGTCCGGCCGCAGGGGCGCTCCGGTGGCGGGATCGCCGGCATCAAGCTCGGCGCCGGCGACTCGGTGGCCTGGTTCGGTGCCCTCGACCCGCAGTCCTCCGTCCTCGTGACGGCGTCGGGCTCCTCGACCGCGCTGCCGGGCACGGAGGCCGGGTCGGTCAAGGTGACCCCGTTCGACGAGTACCCGTCCAAGGGCCGCGCCACCGGGGGTGTGCGCTGCCACCGGTTCCTCAAGGGCGAGGACACCCTGGTGTTCGCGTGGGCCGGGGACGCCCCCGCCCGGGCGGCGGCCGCCAGCGGCGCTCCGGTCGACCTGCCGGAGGCCAACGGCCGGCGGGACGGGTCGGGGGTCCCGGGCAGCCAGCCGATCGCGGCCTGCGCCGGACCGGTCGCGCATCGCCTCGAGCCCGCCACCCGTGTGTCAGGCTGAAGGCATGCCCCGTTCGCGCCGTCGTACGCGCCTGCTCCTGGCCGCCAGCGCGGCACTCGTGGCCGGTGCCCTGGCGGGCTGTGGCGACGACCAGAAGTCGGTGTCCGACGAGCGCAGCCTCGACGAGGTCATGGAGCTCGCCAAGACCACCCTCGACGAGACCAGCGGGGTCAGCCTCTCGCTGAAGACCACGGACCTGCCGCCCGGCGTGACCGGGGTCAAGGAGGCGACGGGTGTCGGCGTCCATCCGCCCGCCTTCGACGGGTCCCTCACCGTCGTGCTGTCCGGCACCGACTTCAACGTCCCGGTGATCGCGGTCGACGACAAGGTCTACGCCCAGATCCCGCTCACCCCGGGCTGGTCCGACGTGGACCCCGCCGAGTACGGCGCGCCGGACCCGGCCCAGCTGATGAGCCCCGATGCCGGCTTCTCCACCCTGCTCCCCGCGACCGAGGACCTCGAGGAGGGGGAGAGCGTCCGCGGCGGCGAGGACAACCGCGAGGTGCTCACCGAGTTCACCGGCACGGTGCCCGACGACGCGGTGCGCAACTTCCTGCCCGGTGCCGAGGGCGACTTCGACGCGACGTACACCATCACCGCCGACGGTGAGCTCCGCGAGGCCGTGCTCACCGGGGTCTTCTACCCCAACACCGAGTCGATGACCTACACCATCGGGTTCGAGGACTACGGCACCGAGAAGAAGATCACCGCTCCATGAGCCCCCGTTAATGAGCACTGCGCCGCGCCTGCTGCTCGGCCTGGCCTCCGTCGCCGTCGCCTTCGCCGCCGCAGACACCTACGTCGTCGTGCTGGCCCTGCCGGAGATGATGAACGCGGTCGGTGTCCCGATCGACCAGCTCCAGCGTGCCGCCCCGATCGTCTCCGGCTTCCTGCTCGGGTACGTCGCGATGCTGCCGCTGATCGGGCGGATCGCCGACCTGCGGGGCCGGGTGCCGGTGCTGGTCGCGGCGCTCGTGGTCTTCGCAGCCGGCTCACTGATCACGGCCCTCGCCTACGACATGCCGAGCATGGTGACCGGACGCTTCCTGCAGGGAGTCGGCGGCGGCGGGCTGGTGCCGGCCACCCTGGCCCTGGTCGCCGACCTGTATCCCGTCGAGCGCCGCGGCGTACCCCTCGGCGTGGTCTCCGCCGTCCAGGAGATCGGCAGCGTGCTGGGCCCGCTCTTCGGCGCCGCCGTGCTGGCGTTCGCCGACTGGCGGGTGATCTTCGCGATCAACCTCGGCGTCGGCCTGGTCCTCGCGCTCGCCATCAGGACCCTCGCCGAGCGCCGAACACCGACCGCGCGAGACGAACGACACGGGCCCTGACCTGGTCGGGTCGCGCTGCTCCTCGCATCACCCTGGCCGCCGGCGTCCTGACGATGACCCAGCCCGCTCCCCTGCTCCGCGACCTGACCTGGGGCCAGGCGTTCATCCCGTTCGTCTCGGACGGGCGGTGGCTGAGCCCGGTCGGCGTGGTCGCCATGGCCGCCGGGCTGCTGCTGCTCGTTCGCTGCGCCACCGCCGCCCATCCGCTGGTCGACCTCCGCGGCTGGGGCAGGACGCTGCGCGCCGCCGACCTGACCGGCTCCCTGTTCCTCGGCGTGGCCCTGGCCGGGGTGATCCTCGCGTTCGCCACCGCCGACCCGAAGGTCCAGGTCTTCTCCGACCAGGGCGTCTGGTACCTCCTCGGCTCGGCCGTCGCGGCCGTCGCGTTCGTACTGCACCTGCGCCGGGCGGAGGCCCCGCTCGTCCCGCACGGCGCGATGCGTCGTACGCCGGCCTGGGGGTCGCTCGCCGTCAGCTTCTTCGTCGGCGCCGCCCTGATCGCGGCGCTGATCGACATCCCCCTCTTCGCCCGGACCACCGTCCACTCCGACAGCCAGCTGATGGCCGCGCTGGTCCTGGTGAGGTTCCTGATCGCGCTCCCGGTCGGCGCGGTGCTCGGCGGCTACCTCAGCCGTACCCTGCCTGCGGGCGTCGTCACCGCCGTCGGCATGGTGTGCGCCGCGGTCGCGTTCGTGCTGATGAGCCGCTGGGGGCTGACCACCCTCGACGACGCGTCGTCCAACTTCCCGCTCCTGCTGGGTGGCTTCGGGTTCGGACTGGCGCTCGCACCGGTCAACGCCGCCGTCCTGGCCAGCACCGACGACGACGTGCACGGGCTGGCGAGTGCCCTCGTCGTGGTGGCCCGCATGGTCGGCATGCTGGTCGGCATCTCGGCGCTGACCACGATCGGGCTGCGGCGCTACTACGCCGAGCAGGCCGACCTGCGCGACGTCCGGGAGGTGTGCGAGGGCGCCAGCCGGTGCGCCGAGTTCACCCGGCTGCTGAAGGTCGCCGGCATCGCCCAGGAGCAGACCGTCTTCCTCGGGGCGGCTGTCTGCGCCGTGGTGGCCGGCGTGCTCGCCCTGCTCCTGTTCCGCTCCGCGCGGACCCGCTCCATCGATGCTGGCGAGATGCTGCGCTCGGCCGGGTGAGCCTCCGCTATCTTCTCCCACGTGTTCGACGACCTGATCGCGGCCAACCGGGAGTTCGCCGCAGGCTTCGACCTCGGCGGCTTCGACGGCGTGGCCCATGCGGGCGTCGCGATCGTCACCTGCATGGACTCGCGGATCGACCCGCTCCGGATGCTGGGGCTCGACCACGGCGACGCGAAGATCTTCCGCAACCCCGGCGGCCGGGTCACCACCGCCGCCCTCGAGGCGCTCGTCCTCGGTGTCCACCTGCTCGGGGTCACCCGGATCCTGGTCGTCCCGCACACCCGCTGCGCGATGACCGCCCACTCCGAGGCCGAGCTGCGCGAGCGCGTCGGGAAGTCGGCCGGGCAGGACGCCTCGTGGCAGCAGTTCCACGTCATCGACGACCAGCTGGCCGCCCTCGAGGAGGACGTCCGCAAGGTCCAGGCCCACCCGTTGATCCCCGACTCGGTCGAGGTCGGCGGGTTCCTGTACGACGTCGACACGGGCCTGATCGACCAGAAGGTCTAGTTTCCCGGATCACACGCTGCCGTAGCCTCGTGACATGCTCAAGATCCTGATCTTCATCGTGCTGTTCATCCTCGTCGTCTGGGCGGGCGTCAGCATCCTTCGCCGCCGCTGAGCTGCGCGATCCGCTCGCGGTCGAGAACGCCGTGCCCTGTGTTCGATCATCCGGCCTCCGCAGCGACTGCGGCCCCGGATGATCACGCACTGCGCACGTAGGGTCAGTGGCGTCGAAGACGAATTCGAGGAGGAGCACGACCTGCAGGCTCAGGCGTCCAGCGCCTCGACGTCGACCTCGTAGGCGCCCTGCACGATGAACTCCTTGCGCGGGGCCACCTCGGACCCCATCAGCAGCTCGAAGACGGTGGCGGCCTCGTCGGCGTCGTCGATGGTGATCCGCCGGAGGGTACGGCGGCGCGGGTCCATCGTCGTCTCCGCCAGCTGGTCGGCGTCCATCTCACCGAGCCCCTTGTAGCGCTGGACCGGGTCCTTCCACCGCACGTTCTTCTTGGACAGCTCGGCCAGCTTCCGCTGCAGCTCGTCGTCGGAGTAGGTGTAGACGTACTTGTCCATCCCCTTCTTGGGGTTGGTGAGCTCGATCCGGTGCAACGGCGGGACGGCGGTGTAGACCCGGCCCTCGGTGATCAGCTCGGGCATGTACTTGAAGAACAGCGTCGCCAGCAGGCACCGGATGTGGGCGCCGTCGGAGTCGGCGTCGGCCATGAAGATGATCCGGCCGTACCGACGCGCCTCGAGGTCGAAGGTGCGCCCGGAGCCGGCGCCGACGACCTGGATGATCGAGGCGCACTCGGCGTTCTTGAGCATGTCGCCGACCGAGGCCTTCTGGACGTTCAGGATCTTGCCCCGGATCGGCAGCAGCGCCTGGAACTCCGAGTTGCGGGCGTCCTTGGCGGTGCCGAGCGCGGAGTCACCCTCGACGATGAACAGCTCGGTGCGCTCGTTGTCGTTGGCCCGGCAGTCCCGCAGCTTGGCGGGCAGCGCCGAGGACTCCAGGGCGTTCTTGCGGCGCTGGGTCTCCTTGTGCTGGCGGGCCGCGAGCCGGGTCTTCGAGGCGCCGACGACCTTCTCCATGACCAGCTTGGCCTGGGCCTTCTCGGCGCGCTTGCTGGAGGTGAGGAACTTCTTCAGCTCGCCCGACACCACGCGGCGTACGACGCCGCGGGCGGCCGGGGTGCCGAGGATCTCCTTGGTCTGCCCCTCGAACTGCGGCTCGGCCAGCCGGACGGTGACCACCGCGGTCAGCCCCTCGAGGACGTCGTCCTTGATGACGTTGTCGTCGTTGACCCGGAGCGCCTTGGTCGTCCGCATCACGTCGTTGAACGTCGAGGTGAGCGCGGACTCGAAGCCGCTCACGTGCGTCCCGCCCTTGGGGGTGGCGATCACGTTGACGAACGACCGCATCTCGGTGTCGTAGCCGGTGTTCCAGCGCACCGCCACGTCGACCTGCAGGTCCCGCTCGACCTCCTGCGGGGTCATGTGGCCCTTGTCGTCGAGCAGCGGGACGGTCTCGGTGAAGGTCTCCGACCCCTGCAGCCGCAGGACGTCGGTCACCGGCTCGCCGCTGGAGAGGAACTCGGTGAACTCCGTGATCCCGCCGTCGTGGCGGAACTTCTCCTCACGCGGGTCGGGTCGCCGCGGAGGTCGCGGATGACGAGCTCGAGGCCGGGGACGATGTACGACGTCTGGCGGGCCCGGGTGACCAGCTCGTCGAAGACGAACCTGGCGTCCTTGGTGAAGATCTGGCGGTCCGGCCAGAACCGCACCCGGGTGCCGGTGCGGCCCTTGGCCACCCGCTTGCCCTTGCGGGTCAGTCCCGACTTCGGCTCGAACGCGGCCTTCGGGCCCTCGCCGGCGAACACACCGGCCGCCCCGCGCCGGAAGGAGATGCCCTGCTGGGACGGGGAGCGGTCGACGTCGACGTCGAGCCGCGAGGAGAGCGCGTTGACGACCGAGGCGCCGACGCCGTGCAGCCCGCCGGTGGCGACGTACGAGCCGCCGCCGAACTTCCCGCCGGCGTGCAGGTGGGTGTAGACGACCTCGACGCCGGGCAGGCCGGTCTTCGGCTCCTTGTCGACCGGGATGCCCCGGCCGTCGTCGTGGACCTCGGCCGAGTCGTCGGGGTGGAGCGTCACCTCGATCCGCTTGGCCGCCCCGGCCAGCGCCTCGTCGACCCCGTTGTCGATGATCTCCCACAGGCAGTGCATCAGGCCGCGGGTGTCGGTCGAGCCGATGTACATGCCCGGCCGCTTGCGGACGGCCTCGAGGCCCTCCAGGACCAGGAGGTGTGCCGCGTTGTAGGTGTTGTCGATCGTGGGGCTCCTGCTGCTTCGTTGGTCGAGCCTGTCGAGTACCCAATCCGAGTCGTTCTGCTGCTCCGAATCTACCTGCGACACGCCGACAGGCGACGAAGGCTCGCTTGCCGCGGAATCGACCGGGAGCGGGTCTACCTTGTTCGGAAACATGGTGTGTGGTTCACGTCACGATGCGGAGACGATCCGGCGCTCGAGTTTCGGGCGTATCGCATCCTGCCGACCCTCGCACCCGTCACACTCGTACCAGCGAAGTCGTCTAGACCGTCACCGGGTTCCGGGTTGGAACCCGCCGGACGTGGGTAGAAGGGCTCCGTGACCGAGGAAGTGTCAGGCAACACCCCGAGGCGGGAATCTTTGCTCCCGGCCGCTACGTTGGACATGACACCGATGAAGAGAAATGAGGCCGATGTGACAACTGCCGTTGCCCCCGCTGCTCGCGCGTTGACGCGCCGAGGACCGCTGCGACCGCTGCGGTGCCCAGGCCTACCTTCGCGTCGAGCTCCACGCCGGCGGCGAGCTTCTCTTCTGCGCTCACCACGCGCGAGAGCACGGAGACAAGCTCCGTCAGGTCGCCGTGAACTTCGTGGACGAGACCCACAAGCTCGCCGACACGCCCGCATCCGCAGCCCTCGACGAGCGTCTGACCGCTCGCTGACCCAGACCCTCTCGCGGCCCCGGACCATCTGGTCCGGGGCCGCTGTCATGTCCGGACCCACGGGCAGATTCGGTGGACCGGGCCCTGTGGGAGGGTGTGCCGCATGTCCCTGACCGAAGTCCTCGTGGGCGTCGCCATCGCCATGGGACTGATCGGCATCCTCGTGCCGATCCTGCCCGGCAGCGTGCTGATCCTGCTGGCGATCCTGGTGTGGGCGGCCGAGCTCGGCTCCGCCACCGCCTGGGCCGTCTTCGCGGTCGCGGCCGCCTTCCTGCTGGTCGGCACGATCGTCAAGTACGCCGTCCCGGGGCGGCAGCTCAAGGACGCCGGCATCCCCGCCTCGACCCAGTGGACCGGGGTCGCGCTGGCGGTGCCGGGCTTCTTCGTGATCCCCGTGGTCGGCGCGTTCGTGGGCTTCGTGGCCGGGGTCTACCTCGCCGAGCGACGTCGGCTCGGTCCCGGGGCCGCCGGGCCCTCGACGCGGTCGGCCCTGCGGGCCGTCGGGGTGAGCATCCTGATCGAGCTCACCGCGGCCGTGCTCGCCGCCGCCGCCTGGGTCGCGGGCGTGGTGGTCACCTGATGGCGGTCCTCCTCGCGCTCGTCTCCGCCCTGGCCTACGGCCTCTCCGACTTCATCGGCGGGCTGGTGGCGCGTCGTACCTCCGCGTGGTCGGTGGCCGTGGTCGGGTCGCTGACGGCCGCGGTGTGTACGGCGGCCGTCGCCGCGTTCGTCCCCGGCGACCCGGGTGTCGGCCACTTCGCCTGGGCGGTCCTCGCCGGGGTCGGCAGCGGCGGCGGCGCCGGGTTCCTCTACCGCGGCTTCGCCGCCGGGCGGATGGGCGTGGTCGCGCCCGTCTCGGCGGTCGGCGCGGCCGTGGTCCCGCTGCTCGTCGGTGTGGTCTCGGGCGAGCGGCCGGCCCTCCTCGCGTGGGTCGGGATCGCCGTCGCCCTGCCCGGGATCTGGCTGGTCTCCCGCGAGCCGGTGCCCGAGGACGCCAGCTGACCGGGACCCTGGGCACCGCTCGGCCACCGCCGCGGGCGTGGTCGACGGCCTGCTGGCCGGCCTCGGCTTCGGCGTGCTGTTCGCCGCGCTCGGCCAGATCCCCGACTCCGCCGGGCTGTGGCCCCTGGCCCTGACCCAGCTGCTGTCGGTGCCGGCGGTGGTCATCATCGCCGGGCTCCTGCGTGAGCGGTGGCTGCCGCGGCACCGGGCGGCGTGGCACGCGGTGTGGTGCGGGCTGCTGAGCACGGTCGCGACCGCGACCTTCCTGTTCGCGACCCAGCGCGGCTTCCTCACGATCTCCGGGGTGCTCGCGTCGCTCTACCCCGCGTTCACGATCCTGCTGGCGGCCGTGGTGCTGAAGGAGCACATCCACCGCGCGCAGGCGGTCGGCCTGGCCCTCTGCGGCGGGGCCGTCGCGCTGGTCGCCGCCGGCTGACCGGGCTCATGTCGGCGCTGCACGGGTCTCCCCGGCGAACAGATCTCCGGCAGACTGGTGAGGTGCACGCCGATCCGGACGTCCTGCTGCCTGGTCTGCGCCGCTGCGGCTCGCGCTGACATCGTGCTCAGCCCAGGAGCCGGCCGCAGCTCCACCGGACCGAGCACCGTCGCGCACGGCGTCGCAGTCACCGGCAGCCGAACCGAAGCGCCGCAGCCCGTGCCCGTGACCACGCTGACCGTCGTCGGCGACATCATGCTGGGCCGCGGCGTCGCGGGTCAGCCGGGTGGAGCCGCGGCCAGGTTGCGGCCGCTGGCCCCCCACCTCAGAGCCTCCGACCTGACGGTCGGCAACCTCGAGAGCACGCTGTCCGACGACGGGCCGCCGCAGCAGGGCGACGACTCCTTCTTCGCCCCTCCCGCGGTCCTCGACGCCCTGGCCGGCGCCGGCCTCGACGCGCTCTCGCTGGCCAACAACCACACCGGCGACTACGGCGAACCTGCCCTCCTCGAGACGGTCGCGGCGTTCCGGGGCGGCCGGATCGAGTCGTTCGGCGCCGGGCGGGACCTGCGTGCGGCGACCCGGCCCGCCGTACTCACCCGGAACGGGGTCCGGTTCGGGTTCCTCGGCTTCAACGCGATCGGCGAGACCCCGCAGGCCGCGCCGCGCAGACCCCGGGGGCGCTGTCGGTGCGGATGCCGCCGCGCACCGGTCCGCTCGACCGTGCCGACCTGGCCCACGTCGTCGCGGCCGTCCGGCGGCTCGAGCAGCGGGTCGACGTGGTCGTGGTGCTCCCCCACTGGGGCACGCAGTACACCCACGTCGCCGAGCCGGTCCAGTCCCGCGTCGGGCGGCGGCTCGTCGACGCCGGCGCGGACCTCGTCGTCGGCGGGCACCCGCACTGGGTGCAGGGCCTGGAGCGGTACGGCGGCGCGGTCATCGCCCACTCGCTCGGCAACTTCGTCTTCGACATGGACTTCATGGAGCAGACGATGGAGGGCGTGACCCTGACCGCCACGGTTCCGCGGCGACCGGCTGCGCGGGGTCGAGCTCACGCCCTACCGCCTCGACGCCACCTTCACCCCGCGCCGTGTCACCGGCCCGGGGGCGGCGGCGATCCTCCGCGACGTGCGGACGCACAACATCGGGTCGGACCGCTGATCAGCTGCAACCAGGCGAGCACGAGCCGCCCGGTGCGGGCCAGCTGGGCCCGGCTGACGACGGGCGGCAGGTCGGCCGCGCTGTGGTAGGCGGCGTACGGCGTGCTGCCGATCCGGATGCCCGGCATGCCGGCCAGGACGAACTGCCAGTGGTCGCTGGAGCGGTTGACCTGGGCGACGGTGGGCACGCCCGCGCGCTGCGCCGCGGCCAGCACGACGCGACGCTGCCGGTCGCCGGACGGTCCGGCCGACGACACCGGGACCACGCTGCCGACCCCCACCCGGTCGAGCGAGAGCATCCCGCGAACGGCGCGACGTTCGGCCGGGCCGAGCGAGGCGACGTACGCCCGTGAGCCGTAGTGGTGGTCGGCGTCGGTGGCGCCGCGCGGCTCCTCGGCCCCGAAGGCGACCAGCACGACCGGCAGCCGGGTGCGCCGCTCCTCGATGGCCTCGGCGACCGCCAGGACCACGCCGACGCCGGAGGCGTTGTCCTCGGCACCCGGCGCCTGCGGGACGGTGTCGAGGTGGGCGCCGACGCACCAGGTGCGGGCGGCGCGGGTCGAAGCCGGGCGGGGTCGCGATCACGTTGACCGATGTGCCCGGCGTCGACCGGCACGCCCCACGAGTTGCCACCGGGTACGGCGACGCGCTGCCGGCGCACGTCGTACCCCATCGCCTCGAGCTCGCCCGCGACCCAGTCGGCGGCCCGGCCGATAGGCGGGGCTGGTGGCGTGGCGCGGGCCGATCCCGCCGGCCAGCCGCTGGACGGTGCGCACCGCGGTCCCGACGCGGAGGTCGCCGGGCCGGACGGCGACGGACCGATCGCCGCGTGTCTCGGTCGGGGACGCGGCCGGCGTCGGCGTTCTGGCGGAGCCTTCGGTGGACGGGCTGGCGGGGCCCTCGGCTCGGAGTTGCGCGCGGCTCGGTCTCCGGGAGCACCCGGTCGCGGCCAGGCCCAGGACGAGCAGGGCCGCCGCGAGTCGTGCGGAGGACACGCTTTCAGGCTATCCGGCCGGCCCCTTCGTCCCCATCCTGGCGCTCGACGAGCACCAGGGCCACGTCGTCGTTGACGCGCTCGTCCGACGTGGTCGACGACGCGGCCGAGCAATCCATCCAGCGCCGTCCCGAGATCGTCCGTACTTAGCGCCTCGGCGCTGTCCTCGAGGGGGAAGAAGATTCCCTGGCGGTTGCGACTCTCGACCAGGCCGTCGGTGTAGAACAGCAGCCGCGCACCATCGTCCAGCTGGCACGTGACCGGGCTTGGCTCCGGGCCGAGGCCGAGTGGCGGCTCGGGCGACCCGGTGTCCACCAGGCCTGCGGTGGTGGGCATTCGCGAGGAGCAGGGGCGGGTGGTGCCCGCAGTTGAGCAGGGTCACGGTGTGGTCGTCGTGGAACTCCGCCAGCACGGCGGTGACGAAGTCCTCGTCCTCGGCGACGGCGGTCACCACATCGTCGAGGTCGGTGGCGACCGCGGTCAGGGTCGGCTCCTTGACCGCGGCGTGACGAAAGGCGGCGAGGACGGTCGCCGCCATCTGCACGGCTTCGAGCCCCTTGCCGCGTGCGTCACCCACGATCACGCGAACGCCGTTGGGCGTCTCGGCCACCTCGTAGAGGTCGCCGCCGACGAGCGCCTCCTCTGTCGCCGAGACGTAGCGGGCAGCGAACCCGAGTGAGCCGATCGACGCAGGCATCACCCGCAGGAGCGCACGCTGGGCGGTCTCGGCGATCGCGGTCATGTGCTGCAGCTCGTGTTCTCGCCGAACCCGGATCCTGGCCAGGATCACTGCCAGGCACCGCCGCGACGACGATGACCATGCGGAGCCACCACTCGACCGTCCCCAGGTTGCCGTTCCAGAGGCCCGAGACTGCGGCCATCGCCGCAGCGGCCACCGCCACGATGGCCGTCCGGGTCACGGTGGTGAGAGCGCTGGCCACGACGGCGGCAATGGCGAAGCTTCCCGTGACCAGCAGCGACGGCGGGAGCAGCGCATCAGCGATGACGAGGAGGCCGAGCACCCCGAGGGGGATCAGCAGATCGCGCGCCCGGGCCCACCGAGTAGCCGCCACCCGGGGATCCTCCCACGTCGAGGAAGACTCAACAGGACTTTGCTCCCGGACGTGAAGAGGCAACCTCCCGCTCGAGCGAGGAAGGGACGCCGGAGATCAGGAGCGGGTGCTACCGGGCGACGAACTCCGCCTCACAGGCGTTCCAGAACTCCTCGTAGGTCTCGTACCCGGACTCGTTGACGAGGGTGTTGACGTGGTCGACGTCCTCGGCGTGCGCGATGGCGGCGATCAGGGCGATGTGGCTGCCGTGGCGCGGAGTGCGCGAGATGATGGTGTGACTCATGTGCTGTGGCTCTTTCCGTCGTTGTGTCGCGGACCCGAGAGGGGAGGCACGTTGTTTGGCCCGGTGGATCCGTCATCGAGCATCGCCGAAGTGATGGTGGGAACCATCCGCCGACCTACCCGTTCGGTTACCTGTTGCTGGTACCCGGCCGCGGTGAGGCCATGCAGGACCACACGCGTGCGCAGGTAACAGAGGTTCAGTCGAGGTAGTCGCGCAGGACCTGCGAGCGGCTGGGGTGGCGCAGCTTCGACATCGTCTTGGACTCGATCTGGCGGATCCGCTCGCGGGTCACGCCGTAGACCTTGCCGATCTCGTCGAGCGTCTTGGGCTGGCCGTCGGTGAGGCCGAAGCGCATGCTGACCACGCCCGCCTCGCGCTCGGAGAGGGTGTCGAGCACGGCGTGCAGCTGCTCCTGCAGCAGCGTGAACGACACGGCGTCGGCCGGGACGATGGCCTCGGAGTCCTCGATCAGGTCGCCGAACTCGGAGTCGCCGTCCTCGCCCAGCGGGGTGTGCAGCGAGATCGGCTCGCGGCCGTACTTCTGGACCTCGATGACCTTCTCCGGGGTCATGTCGAGCTCCTTGGCCAGCTCCTCCGGCGTGGGCTCGCGGCCGAGGTCCTGCAGCATCTGGCGCTGGACGCGGGCGAGCTTGTTGATGACCTCGACCATGTGCACCGGGATCCGGATGGTGCGGGCCTGGTCGGCCATGGCGCGGGTGATCGCCTGCCGGATCCACCACGTGGCGTACGTCGAGAACTTGTAGCCCTTGGTGTAGTCGAACTTCTCGACCGCGCGGATCAGGCCGAGGTTGCCCTCCTGGATCAGGTCGAGGAAGAGCATGCCGCGGCCGGTGTAGCGCTTGGCCAGCGAGACGACCAGGCGGAGGTTGGCCTCGAGCAGGTGGTTCTTCGCGCGCCGGCCGTCCTCGGCGATCCACTCGAGCTCCTCGAGCAGCTTCGCGCTGATCTTGCCGCCCTTGCCGAGCTTCTCCTCCGAGAACAGGCCGGCCTCGATCCGCTTGGCGAGCTCGACCTCCATCTCGGCGTTGAGCAGCGGGACCTTGCCGATCTGCTTGAGGTAGTCCTTGACCGGGTCGGCGGTGGCACCGGCCACCATGACCTGCTGCTCGGGCTCGCCGGTGTCGTCGGCGTCGGAGACGATGAAGGTGGCCTGCTTCTCGTCCTCCACGATCGTCGGGTCGACCTTGACGTCCTTCTCGAACTGCTCGTCGGGGATGTCGGGGAGGATCTTCTTGCCGTCCGGGCCGACGGCCGGCGGCACCATCGTCCACCACGGCGGCAGCCTTCGCGGTGGTCTTCGCGGCGGCCTTCTTGGCCGGCGCCTTCTTCGCCGCGGTCTTCGCGGTGCTCTTCGCCGGGCTCTTCGCAGCGGTCTTGGCCGCCGGCTTGGGCTGGTGGCCGTCTTCTTGGCGGAGGTGGCCGCTGTGGCCCGCTTGGTGGCCGGCGCCTTCGCCGCGGCCTTCGCGGTGGCTTCGCGCCGGCGCTTCGCCGTCGTGCGGTCGTCGCGGCGGTACGACGCGTCGACTTGGCCGCGGCGCCGCCTGGTGTTCGACGGCGGCAGGTCCACGGAGATGCCCAGGCCGCTCAGGTGGGCCATCAGGCCCTTGAGGTGACGGGGCTGGACCGATGCTTCCTCACTGGCCTGCCGGACGGCGTCGGGGGTGACGGTGCCGGAGGGAGTTCCGCCCTCGATCAGGGCCACGACGGCTGGGTGTGACAGCACCTCGGCGGGAACTGGCTTGCGCGGGTTCGAAGACACGAACACCTCTCGTCAGGAGCATGGGGGCGCGGCGAGACCCGGTACCGTCAAGAGCCGCGTTGGTCATTCTGCCACGCAGCCAAGGGGCAAACCGAACTCGCCCCGCCCGGGAAGGGTCAGGACGTGGCCGCGCGGGCGGCCGCCTTCTTCTGCTTCTTGTAGTCGCGCACCTTCTGCAGCGACGCCGCGTCCACCACGTCGGCCACGGAGCGGTAGCCCTCCTCGGCGTAGTCGCCGGCCGCCTTCTCCCACCCCTCGGGGCGGACGCCGAGCTGCTTGGCCACCAGTGCAGTGAAGATCTGGGCCTTCTGCTTCCCGAAGCCGGGAGGGCCTGCAGCCGCTTCATCAGGTCGGCTCCGCTCGCCGCCTCGGTCCAGATCCGCGACGGCGTCCCCGTCGTACTCGTCGGTGATGATCCGGGCGAGCTCCTGCAGCCGTGCCGCCATCGAACCCGGGAACCGGTGGATGGCGGGCGGCGTGCTGCACAGCTCCTTGAAGTCCTCCGGATCCGCGGCTGCGATCGCAGCCGGCTCGAACGTCCCGAACCGGGCCAGCACCTTCGCCGGCCCGCGGAAGGCGTGCTCCATGGGGTACTGCTGGTCGAGCATCATCCCGGCGAGCAGTGCGAACGGGGAGTCGTCGAGCACCTTGTCGGCCGCCGGGTCGCCGGTGATGTTGAAGGCCATGGGGCTCATCCTGCCGCGACCGGACCCGTGCGGTCGAGCCGGTACTCGATGAGGGTGGGATGTGGTCGGAAGGACGTGCGGTACTCGACCCCGGTCGCCTTCCACCCGAGCTTCTCGTAGAACCGTCGGGCGCGCCGGTTGCCGGCGAAGACACGGAGCCGGACCTGCTGCACGTCGGGCGGGTACGTCGCGATGAGCGAGTCGAGCAACCAGGTGGCCAGACCGCTGCCCCACGTCTCGAGGGCGGTCCCGAAGTGCAGGAGCTCGTCCCCTCGGCGGGCCGCAAAGCCGACGAGTCGCCCGTCAGAAGTGGCCACGTAGGCAGCGATCGCTGGATCCTCCAGCTCGCTCGCCCAACGCTCCAGGATCGCCTCCCGTGGGAAGGGATGCGTCTCCTGCGGGAAGACGTTCGACAGGCCGGCCACTGCGCCTCGCTCCTGCACTACCACCAGCTCCGGTAGGTCGGCGTCCTCCATCAGCCGGAAGGTGGTCGAGCATCATCCCGGCGAGGAGCGCGAATGGGGAGTTGTCGAGCACCTGGTCTGCAGCCGGGTCCTGTGCGATCTCGAAGGCCATGGGCTCATCCTGCCGCGCCACGGCGGGCACGGTCGAGCCGGTACCACCGGGTCAGGCGTCGGCCTTGACCGCGAGGACTGGGCACTTGGCGTCCAGCAGGATCCGCTGAGCGTTGCTGCCGAGGATCAGCTTGCCGACCGGCGAGCGGCGGCGCAGGCCGATCACGATCAGCTCGGCGGACACGTCCGCGGCGATGCCGATCAGGTCCTCCGCGGGCTCGAACCCGCGCACCAGCTGCCGGATCTCGTGCTCCACACCGGCCTCGTCCAGCCTGCTCTTGACCTCCTCCATCTCGCTCTCGACCTTCTCGGAGGCGGCCCGGTCGAAGTCCTGGCCGCCCCGGTGCGAGTTCACGACGACGACCTTGGCCCCGCGCAGCTTCGCCTCCGAAATGGCGCTGGTGAGGGCCGCCTGCCCCTCGGGCTTGGACACGTAGCCCACGACGACGTTCCCCATTGCTGCCTCCTCGTGATGGCGAGTCGGGACCGGTCGGTCCCTCCGGCACGCTATCGAATCCGCGCCCGCGGCGGCAGCCTGTGGAGGAGCCGGCTGTGCGGGCGCCGAAGTGGGAAGGCTGCACGTCGTGCCCGACCGCCCGGACCGGCAACCGGACCCGCTCACGCCGGAGACCCATGCCCTGCTGCGCCGGGCCGTGCTGGACTTCCGGGTGACGGAGCGGCGGAAGACGTTCGCTCCCGTCCTCCACGTCGGGGTGCCGGGGGCGACTGGGTTCGCGTACGAGCCTTGCCGGGACGAGCCGTTGGAGCACGGCGTGCGCGCCGATCTGGTCGCGGCGCTCCTGCACAGGACCCGCGCCGGGCCGGTCGAGCCGCTCGTGTGGCTCACCCGGACCGGCGAGCTCGTGCTCGAGGACGTGGACGCTGCCTGGCTGTCGGCCGCCCGGTCGGCCTACGCCGAGGCGGGGGTGTCGCTGACGATGGTGGTGGTGACCCGGCGCGGCTGGTGGGACCCGCGCTCGGGTCGGCGCCGGGAGTGGAAGCGGCTGCGACGGCGTTGAGGGGCCGGCCACGGATCACTCCCAGGTGTGCACCGGCTCGTTGCTGTGCATGTTGGTCTGGTACTCCAGCAGCGTGGCCCGCAGCGCGTCGTACCGGTCGAGGTCGGACCTCTGGTGCATCCGGGTGGCGAACCACTCCGCGCCGTTGGTGCCCTGCAGGCAGCGCTGCTCGATGATGCCCAGCAGCCGGTCGCGGACGTCGGCCGAGACACCCCACGACGCCAGGCCCTCGTGGGCCATCGGGAGCAGCCGCCGGAGCACGAGCTCGGTGACCCGCACCTGCCCGAGGCGAGGCCAGTAGATCTGGGCCTCGATCCCGTGCTCGGCGGCGACGTGGAAGTTCTCCTCGGCGGCGCTGAAGGACATCTGCGACCACAGCGGCCGCTGGCTGTCGACGAAGGCACGGACCAGGCCGAAGTAGAGCGCCGAGTTGGCCATCATGTCGGAGACCGTCGGCCCGGCGGCCAGGACGCGGTTCTCGACGCGCAGGTGCGGGACTCCCCGACGCGATGTCGTAGACCGGGCGGTTCCAGCGGTAGATCGTGCCGTTGTGCAGCCGGAGCTCGGACAGCGCCGGCGTCCCGCCGGCCTCCAGCACCTCGAGCGGGTCCTCGTCGTCGGTGATCGGGCAGCAGCGCCGGGAAGTAGCGGACGTTCTCCTCGAACAGGTCGAAGACCGAGTTGATCCACCGCTCCCCGAACCACACCCGGGGCCGCACGCCCTGGGCCTTCAGCTCCTCGCTGCGCGTGTCGGTCGCCTGCTCGAACAGCGGGATCCGGGTCTCGCGCCACAGCTCCTTGCCGAGCAGGTACGGCGAGTTGGCTCCGACCGCGAGCTGGATGGCCGCGACCGCCTGGGAGGCGTTCCAGTACGACGCGAACTGGTCCGGCGAGGTCTGCACGTGGAGCTGCATGCTGGTGCAGGCCGCCTCCGGCACGATCGAGTCGGCAGTCGTGACCAGCCGCTCGGGCCCGGCGATCGAGATCGCGATGTCCTCACCCCGGGCGGCCATGATCTGCTCGCTGAGCAGGCGGTAGCGCGGGTTGGAGCTCAGCGTGCCGGGCGTCAGGTGGCCCTCGGCCAGGGTGGGCAGCACCCCGATGGTCACCATGTGGGCGCCCACCTTCGACGACTGCTTCTCGGCGTCGTTGAGGCTTTCCCGCAGCGTCTCCTCGAACGTGGTCAGCCCGCCCTCGCGCAGCTTGGCCGGGGGCACGTTGATCTCGATGTTGAACTGGCCGAGCTCGGTCACGAAGTTGGGATCGGCGATCGCCTCCAGCGCCTCGGCGTTCTTCAGCGCCGGGTCGCCGTCCTCGTCGACGAGGTTGAGCTCGACCTCCAGCCCGGTCATCGGGTCGTCGGTGTCGAACTGCTCGTCGCGCAGCATCCGGGCGAACACGTCGAGGCAGCGCCGCACCTTCTCGCGGTACCGCGTGCGGTCGGCTCGGGAGAACTCTTGTGCTTCGACCTCTTCGCCCATGGTCAGACCCTAGGGATCAGGACGCCGTGCGGCGAGAGTTTGGGCCGGATCTTCCTGCGCGCTCACCTCCTCCCACATCGACGGCGGCACCGCGTGGGTCAGGATGTGGGCCAGGTAGTGGGCGATCCGGTAGCCGGGATCGGCGGCGAGACAGCGGTCGACGGCACACCAGGCGAGGGCGCCGTTGCCCCACACCCAGGCGGCGAACCCGAGCACCGCGGCAGCCGGGGCGACGAGGTCCTCGGGGGCCCGGCGGACCTGGTCGCCCCAGAACGCTGCGTGCGCCTCGGCGGTGTCGCGGCTCAGGAGTCGGAGCGCGGCGTCGCGGACCTGCATGTCGTCGAGGCCGGTGAGCAGCCGCGCAGCCTCGCCGTCGTCGGGCACCGACCCGGCGGCGACGTGGCGAGCCACGGTCGCCGGCAGCCAGTCCGCTTCCGGCCGCGGACGCGTGGGGTCACGGACGGCCGCAGCGACCCCGGCCACCGCCGCCGGGTCGGGCGCGACCGTCGCCTCCAGGTCGGCGCGGGACCGGTGGGTGACCCGGCCGGTGAACACCGACTCGGCGGCGAACGGGTGCGCCGAGACGTCGTAGGGCACCCCCGACGGCGGGACCGAGCGCCGCGACCTCAGCAGCGGGAACCACCGGCGACCGTCGGCCCGCAGCACGTCGATCACCTCGACGCCGGCGGCCCGGAAGGCCCGGACGAGACGGCGGGCCACCCGTTCGGCGGACAGCGGGTCGTCGGTGTAGAGCAGGAACAGCACGCGGCCCACCTCGTGCTGGACGCTCGGGGCCAGCAGGGTCTCGACGCACTCACCGACGTCGTCGTCGCCGCCGCGGCAGGTCGACCCGGGCGTGGAAGCAGCTCGGCCCGTCGAAGGTGAACATGACCGCCGAGTCGGTCGGCACGAAGCCGAGCACGACGGGCGCGGCGGCGAGCAGGTCCTCGGGCGAGCGGAGGTTCAGGGTCGTGGTCATGCCCGGAACGCTTCCCGGCCGGACCGACGAACCGGCCCGGCGGCGGGACGTGCTGTGGAGGAGCCGAGCCGCACCGCGGCCTGTGGACGGTGGGTGGGCCGGACCGGCGGGCCTGCGGTGCTTCGCGTGGACCAGGGATTAGTTTGCCCACCATGCGTCCGGTCGCGTCGGTGCTCCACCTCGACCTGGACGCCTTCTTCGCCGCCGTCGAGCAGCGCGACAAGCCCTCGTTGCGCGGCAAGCCGGTGGTCGTGGGCGGCGTCGGGGGCCGGGGCGTGGTGTCGACCGCGTCCTACGAGGCGAGGCGGTACGGCGTCCGCTCGGCCATGTCGACCCGGGAGGCCCGGGCGCGGTGCCCGCACGCGGCCTTCCTCTCCGGACGGTTCCACGCCTACCGGGAGGCCAGCGGGATCGTGATGGCGCTGCTGCGCGAGGCCTCCCCCCTGGTCGAGCCGCTCTCGCTCGACGAGGCGTTCGTCGACCTCGAGCGGGCCGACCTCCCCGACCTCGACGTGGAGACGGTCCGCGCGTTCGCCGAACGGCTGCGGACACGGGTCACCGAGGCGACGGACGGGCTGACCGCGTCGGTGGGGATCGGTACCTCGAAGTTCATCGCCAAGGTCGCCAGCGACCTGGACAAGCCGGACGGCCTGGTCGTCGTACCCCCCGGCACCGAGCAGGACCTGCTACGGCCGATGCACGTGACGGTGATCCCCGGCGTCGGGCCGGCCACCACCGAGCGGCTGCGGCGGGCCGGCATCCACACCGTCGCCGACCTGGAGACGCTGAGCCTCGAGGAGCTGGTGCGGATGCTCGGCCGGGCGCACGGCACCGGGCTGCACGCCCTCGCGCGTGCCCAGGACGACCGGCCGGTGGTGGCCGAGCGGGAGACCAAGTCGATCAGCGTCGAGGGCACCTACGACACCGACCTGACCGATCGCAAGCTGATGGAGGGGCTGCTCACCCGGCAGGCCGGCCAGGTCGCGGAGCGGCTGCGCAAGAACGGCATGTCGGGCCGCACCGTCACGATCAAGGTCCGGCTGCACGACTTCACCACGCTCAGCCGCTCCGCCACCCTGCCCTCGCCCGTCGACGACGCCGGCACCGTCGCCCGCCTGGCCCGGAGCCTGCTCACCGAGCTCGACACCTCCGGCGGAGTACGCCTGCTCGGCGTGGGCGTCTCCGGGCTGGCCGACTGGATCCAGGACGACCTGTTCGGCGACGACCCCGAGGAGGAGGCAGAGCTTCCCGACGAGCCGCTGCCGGGCCCCCCGCGCCCGGCCTGGTCGCCGGGCATGGACGTGGTCCACGACGAGATGGGGCGGGGCTGGGTGTGGGGCTCGGGCCGGGGCGTGGTGACCGTGCGGTTCGAGACCGCGCAGACGCCGGCCGGGCCGGTGCGGTCCTACCCGATCGACGACCCGGCACTCAGCCCGTGGCGACCGGAGGATCCTGCAGAATAGGTGAGGGGCCCTTCGATGGTATGAGCATCAAAGGGCCCCTCGATTTGATCGGTGATGTGACGCCCGATCCACCAGACAGAGCCTCCGATCCCGCCGTCCCCGTCACCGGGCCGACGCGGCGAGTCTCCTCGCCGTGCGGATCTTCGTCTCCGTCCGATCCCCAACCTCCCCGCGAACGGTTCGGTTGGTAGGGAGAGTTCTACGGTGTCCGGGAGGCGGCGCGCAAGCGTTTCGGCAGACCAATCTCGACAAACTTCTGGTCCCACAGGCTCCTCCACAGAAGTGCCGGGAGGGTCCACAGAACGGGGCGATTCCTCCACAGATCCAACGTCAGCCTGTGGATGCCGTCCGAGGCCGCGCAGCACCCATCCGGAGTCCGCGGTTAGCCTTCCGGCCATGGAGCCACCAGTCGCCGCGCGTCGCCCGGTCACGACCACGCACCACGGCCGCACCCGCGTCGACGAGTACGAGTGGCTGCGGGCCAAGGAAGACCCCGACGTGACGGCCTACCTCGAGGCCGAGAACGCCTACGCCCAGGAGCGGGTGGCGCACCTCGCCGACCTGCGCGAGGCCATCTTCCAGGAGATCAAGGCCCGCACTCGCGAGACCGACCTGTCGGTGCCGACGCGCAACCGCGGCTACTGGTACTACGCCCGCTCCTTCGAGGGCAAGGAGTACGGCGCCACCTGCCGGGTCCCGATCCGCGGCGACGACGACTGGACTCCCCCACAGCCCGACGAGGACTGCGTCCCGGACCAGCCCGCGCTGCCCGGCGAGCAGCTGCTGCTCGACGTGAACGAGCTCGCCGAGGGTCACGAGTTCTTCGCCCTGGGCGGCTCCTCGATCAGCCCGGACACCCACCTGCTGGCCTACTCCACCGACACGACCGGCGACGAGCGTTTCACCGTGCGGGTCAAGGACCTGCGGACCGGCCGGCTCGAGGACGACGAGATCACCGGCGTGCTCGGCGGGGCCACCTGGAGCCGCGACGGCCGCGACCTGTACTACACGACCGTCGACGAGTCGTGGCGGCCCGACAAGGTCTGGCGGCACCGGCTCGGGTCCAGCCAGTCCGACGACGAGCTGGTCCACCACGAGCCGGACGGGCGGTTCGGGGTCGGCGTGGGCCGCAGCCGCACCGACCGGTTCATGATGATCGCCTCCGCGTCGAAGACCACCTCGGAGTACCACTACCTCGACGCCGACGACCCCGATGCGGGGTTCCGGGTGTTCTCGCCGCGCCGGGAGGGCCTGGAGTACGGCCTCGAGCACGCCGTCGTAGGCGGCGAGGACGTGTTCCTCGTCCTGCACAACCACACCGGCCCCGACTTCGAGCTCGGGGTCGCACCCGTCGCGCCCACCGGCCCGGAGGGCTGGCGTCCGCTCATCCCGCACGACCCGGCGGTCCGCCTCGAGGACGTCGACGCGCACGCCGGCCACCTCGTCGTGAACCAGCGCAGCGACGGCCTCACCCAGCTGCGAATCCTCGAGCTCGACACGGGTGCTGAAGACGGGGGCGGCGTACGTGACGACTACCTGATCGAGTTCGACCAGGAGATCTACACGGTCGGCGCGGGCAGCAACCCGTCGTTCGACACCCCGGTGGTGCGGCTGGGCTACACGTCGATGACCATTCCGTCGTCGGTCTACGACTACGACGTGCGCTCGCGGAAGCTGACCCTGCTGCGGCGTACCCCGGTGCTCGGCGGCTACGACCCGGACGACTACGAGGAGCACCGGGTGTGGGCCACCGCCGACGACGGCGAGCGGGTGCCGATCTCGGTCGTCTGCCGCCGTGGCGCCCGCGAAGACACAGGAGGCGGCACCGCGCCCGTCCCGCTCGTCCTCTACGGGTACGGCGCCTACGAGACCTCGTTCGACCCGTACTTCTCGGTCGCCCGGCTGTCCCTGCTCGACCGCGGGGCGGCGTTCGCGATCGCCCACGTCCGGGGTGGTGGCGAGCTCGGCCGGCGGTGGTACGACGACGGGAAGCTCGATCGCAAGCCCAACACGTTCACCGACTTCATCGCCTGCGCGCGGCACCTCGTGGACAGCGGCTGGACCACACCGGAGCTGACGATCGCGGAAGGAGCCAGCGCCGGCGGCCTGCTGATGGGCGCGGTCACCAACCTCGCACCGCAGTCGTTCGGCGGGATCGTGGCCAACGTCGCCTTCGTGGACATCCTCACGACCATGCTCAACTCCAGCCTCCCGCTCACCGTGCCGGAGTACGAGGAGTGGGGGAACCCGGAGGCGGACCCGGAGGCGTTCGACCTGATCGCCGGCTACGCGCCGTACGACAACGTGGCCGCGATCGACTACCCGCCGATCCTCGCCGAGACCTCACTGCACGACACCCGGGTGCTCTACGTCGAGCCGGCGAAGTGGATCGCCCGGCTGCGCGCCACCGCCACCGGGCGGCGCGACTTCCTGCTCAAGACCGAGATGTCGGCCGGCCACGGCGGCGTCTCCGGCCGCTACAAGGCCTGGCGCGACCGGGCTTTCTCGCTGGCCTGGATGCTCGACCGGATGGGCCTGGCCTGACCCACACCGGTCTGGGCCACCGCCGCTCCTGAGAAGTCCCTGAGAGTTGCCAAATGGGGCAACTCAAACCCCTCCTCGTGCGTCTTTTTCACTATAGAAGCATCAGCACGACTCAGCCTGACTACCGGGAATCTACGAGGGCACGGAGTCGTTGGAACGAGTGAGGCGGCGCGGGAAGCGTCGCCTCGCGCACAGGAAAGGCAGCTGAATGGCAACACGCAGCGCAACACTGGGGACGCGGGAAATCGAGGGCCGCGACAGCGTCGGCCTGTACCTCGACGAGATCGCGCGCAACCCCCTGCTCGATGCTGCGCGTGAAGTCGAGCTGTCCAAGACCATCGAGGCCGGCCTGATGGCCGAGTACCTCCTGGCCACCGGCCGGGTCGGACGCGCCAAGGGCGGCGCCCCGATGCGAGCCTCCCGCGAGGAGCTCGAGTGGCTGGCCGAGCAGGGCCAGGAGGCGGTGGACACGTTCATCACCGCCAACCTGCGGCTCGTGGTGTCGATCGCCCGCAAGTACGGCCGCGCCCAGATGCCGATGCTCGACCTGATCCAGGAGGGCAACACCGGTCTGATCCGCGCGGTCGAGAAGTTCGACTACACCAAGGGCTACAAGTTCTCCACCTACGCCACCTGGTGGGTGCGCCAGGCGATCACCCGGGGCATCGCCCAGCAGGCCCGGGTCGTCCGGCTGCCGGTCCACGTCGTCGAGGAGCTCAACCAGGTCGGCGGGGCGCGTCGTACCCTCGAGCGCCAGCTGGGCCGCGAGCCCGAGCCCCAGGAGATCGCCGCCGAGCTCGACATGGACGTCGACCGGGTGCTCGACCTGATGGCGTGGGGCCGTGAGCACGTCAGCCTCGACACTCCTGTCGACGAGGACGGCGACACCTCCCTGGGCGACCTGATGGCCCAGGAGACGCTGCCCGGCCCGGACCTGACGGTCCTGGACACCGAGGCCCGCAGCCGGCTCAACAACCTGGTCGAGCTGCTCGACGAGCGGTCCGCCGACATCATCCGGTCCCGCTACGGGCTGGTCGACGGGCGCCAGCACAAGCTGGCCGACATCGGCGCCAAGCACGGCATCTCGGCCGAGCGGGTGCGCCAGCTCGAGCGCGAGGCGCTGCACAAGCTGCGCCGCCTCGGTGACCCCGACCTGGCGGCCTGACGCCCCCTCGGTGGTCGAGCCGGTCGCGACCTAGGGGTCGAGACGGTAGAACCGCCAGAAGTCGTGCTCGATCGGCAGCACGGTGCACGACCCGAAGCCGGCCTCCGTCGCGTACGCGCGCACCGTCTCCTCGCGGATGACGGTGCCGGTGGCGGCGGAGTCCGCCTCGGTCATCGCGGCCGCGAGACAGTGCACGGCACTCCAGCCGTAGTTGAACCGCTCCATCTCGTCGCCGGGAGCGGCGAACCGGTCGGCCACCTTCTCGTCGCCGACGAGCACGGCGCCGTCCGGCGTCAGCATCGACCGCGCCGCGGCGAGTGCCTGCACCGGGTGCGCCATGTCGTGCAGGGTCTCGAAGAGCGTCACCAGGTCGAACGAGCCGGCCAGGGCCGGGTCCGCGGCGTCGCGGCACTCGAACGTCACCTCCAGGTCCCCGGCCGCGGTCCGGGCCGCCTCGATCGAGGCCGGGTCGAGGTCGAGACCGAGGACCTCCGCCCGCGGGTAGGCCCGGGCCAGCGCGAGGGTGGAGGCGCCTTCCCCGCAGCCGAGGTCGGCGATCCTGCCGCCGCTGCCCAGCCGTTCGTGCAGGTCCGGCAGGGCGGGGATCCACTCGGCGCCCAGCTGGTTCACGAACGACGGCCGGTTGATGTCGGCGATCCCGCGCCGGATGTCCTCGCCGTAGGCGTCGTACGGCACGCCACCGCCGGAGCGGAACGCCTCCAGCACGGCCGGGAGGGCCTTCGCGACGCCCACGACCATCGGCGCCAGCGGGGCGACCAGGGCCAGGCTGTCGGGCCGGCAGACCACCTCCGCGACCCCGTCGGGGAGCCGGAAGGTGCGGGTGGCGGCGTCGCCGGTCTCCTCGGCGACGTCGAGGATGCCCGCGGCGGCCTGCTGCTCGAGCCACTCGCGCGCGTAGCGGGGAGCGATCCCGGCTCGGCCCGCGAACTCGTCCGCCGTCATCGGAGGGGCGCCGTCGAGTGCTTCGTAGAGGCCGAGCTCGCGGCCGACGTACACGTGCAGGGTCTCCAGGGCACCGATGACCGAGGAGAAGAGCTGTTCGGCGACCGCGTCGCGACGCGCCTCCGCCTGTGGTGTCGAAGTCATGAGGACAAGCATGTTCCTCAGACAGGGTGGGCGGCACCACCCGCTCGGGTCATTCGCCGGCTGCGTCCATGGCGGTCGCGGCTTCCTGGGCGCGGCTGGTGACGACGGCCGGAGCCGGCAGGGGTACGGCGTCCGCCTGCCGCTGCTGCCACAGCTGCAGTGCCACCACCCGGGCGGCGGCCTCCTCGACCCGCTCGCGCGAGATCACGCCCTCCTCGATCGCCTTGGTGACGACCGCGTGCGTGCGGCGGGCGTCGGCGGGCATCAGCAGCAGGTCGGCGCCGGCGTTGATCGCGTCGACGGCCGGCTTCCCGGGACGCATCACCGCGCCCATGCCCATGGAGTCGGTGATCGCGACGCCCTCGAAGCCGAGCTCGTCGCGCAGGAAGTCGTAGGCCTCGGGCGCGAGGCTGGTCGGGACACCGGGGGCGATCGCGCGGGCGTCGAGGTGGCCCATCATGATCGCGGGGGCACCCGCGTCGACGGCCGCCTCGAAGGGCACCAGGTCCCGCTCTCGCAGGGTCTCGAGCGAGGCGTCCAGCTTCGGCAGCACCTCGTGGCTGTCCGCGGTCACCGAGCCGTGGCCCGGGAAGTGCTTGGTCGTCGACACCACCCCGGCCTGGTCGTACCCGGGCACGGCGGCCGCGATCGCGGCGGCGGCGGTCTTCGGGTCCTGCGACGGCGACCGGGAACCGATCGTCGGGTCCGCCGCGCCGATCGTGACGTCGGCTACGGGGGCGAACACCCAGGTGAACCCCAGCATCCGCAGCTCCATGGCGGTGCTGGCGGCGGCGTTGCGGACCACGGTCCTTCCCTGGCCGGCACCGGCGGCGATCGCGTCACCCGCCTCCTCGAAGGGCGGGAAGGTCGTGGCGACGCCGTCGAGGTGTGCGACCACGCCGCCCTCCTGGTCGACGCCGATCACCGGGGGGAAGCTGCGCCCGTCCGCGGCGTGCGCCCTGGTCACGGCTGCCGTCGTGGCCCGCACCTGGGCTGCGTCGACGACGTTGACGCCACCGACCGCCACCCCCGCCAGATGCAGGTCGCGGACGAGGTCCGCGGGCTCCTCCGGTGTGTTGCCGAAGTAGCGGCCCACGATGACCTGACCGGCCAGCTGCTCCGGCTCCCAGCCCGCGACGAGCTCCTGCGCCTCCTCGAGCTCGGCCGGGGTCGGGCCCCAGCTCATCGGCTCGTCGGGTGCCGCCGACTCTGCGGCGGAGGTCCCGGTCTCGCGACCGGGCTGACCACCCGACGTCTCGGATCCGGACTGTGTGCTCGACTGGCATCCGGCCACCAGGGCGAGCACGGACACCAGGAGGAGCGGGAGGATTCTGCGTCGCATCGCGGGCCACCGTACCGGGAGGTGGGCCGCGACCCGTCATCCGCAGAGCTCGCGATAGACCTCCGTCACACGGCGCCGCAGCTCCTCGACGGTGCCTGTGTTGTCGACCACATGGGTGGCGATCGCGAGCCGTTCCTCCCGGCTCGCCTGGGCGGCCACCCGCGCCTCGGCGTCCTCCCGGGTCATCCCGCGCAGCTCGACCATCCGCTCCACCTGCAGCTCCGTGGGGACGTCGACGACGATCACCGCGTCGAACCCGGCCGCCTGCCCGGTCTCCGCCAGCAGCGGGATGTCGTGGACCACCACGTCGTCCGGACCCGCTGCAGACTCGATCTCGGCGCCACGCGCCCGCACCCGCGGATGGATGATCCCCTCCAGGACCCGCCTCTTCTCGTGATCGGCGAAGACGATCGCGCCCATCGCCGGCCGGTCGAGCTCTCCCGCGTCGGTCAGCACCCCGGGACCGAACGCCTCGACGACCTCCCGCAGCCCGTCCGTCCCCGGAGCCACCACCTCCCGCGCGAGGACGTCGGCGTCGACGACCACCGCGCCCAGCTCGTCGAGGATCGCCGAGACCGTGCTCTTGCCGGACGCGACGCCACCGGTGAGGCCCACACGCTTCATCGCTGAGCACCCTAGTGGCCGCTCCAGCCTCCTACGATCGACAGCATGGACTTCGACCGCTACACCATCGTGCTGCTGATGACTCCGGACCACCCGCCGGCCTCGGACGAAGAGGCCGAGCGGCTCCGGACGCACTGAGCCACCTGGCCGAGCTGCACGACGTCTTCGCGCGGCCCGCTGGGCGACCCGACCGCCAGCCATTTCGCTGCTCGACGGCGAACGCAGCACTGCGGCAGGCGAGATCCGGCGTCCGGGCTGCTCCGACCGCCGGCACCTGCTCGGCGGGCCGCAGATCACGGTTCCCAGGCGACCGGAGCTCTGAGTCCGGGCCACGCGGGCGGATCCTGGCGACGTCAGTGACGACCCTGCCCGACGACGGCGGCATCTCGCCAGAGCCTCGACAGCACTCCTCCGAACCTCGGGATCCGAGCATGTTCGCGCCGGCGACATGGTTTCCCGCGAGCTCCCGATGGCGATGGGCGCGTCGTGCACGGCTGCTGAAGCGGTCGCGGCGACGGATCGCACTTCCGCTCGCGACGAACGTGCGGTCCGTCGACCGAGCCCCACAGACAGGACGTCCGAGGCGCTGGTGGCCGGCGAGCCGTTCAGGCGAGAGGTTCGCTGGCGCGTCCCGGCTCCGCTCCGTGCACAGTCTCGCGGTCCCGCCCGTGCCCGCCGTGCCAGTCCAGGCACAACACGGTGGCATCGTCCTTGAGTGCGTGACCGGTGGCCTCCAGAACCCGGTCGGCCAGGGCGCGGACCGCCTCCCGCGGGTGCAGCGACCTGGTCTCGGCGATCGCCTCGGCAAGGTCAACCCAGACGGCGCCGCGCTCGAGCATTCCGTCGGTGAGGAAGACGATCCGGTCGCCGGGCTCCAGGTCGAGATGACTGCTGCGATAGCTGGTGTCGCGGAACAGGCCGAGCGGCAGATCCACCGGCAGGTCGACGAGCGTGGGCTGCCGCGCACCCCGGGCGAGATAGGGCGCGACGTGCCCGGCATTCACCAGCTCCATCGACCCGGTGCGCAGGTCGATGCGACCGACAAGGCCGGTGACAAAGTCCTCGAGCCCTGCGCTGGCCGCGTGATCGCCCAGCGCCTGGTTCGTCGAAGCCATCTGTTCGAGCAATGACGCGCCCTCGTTGCGGGCATTCCGCAGGCTTCCGACGCACAACGTCGCGGCCAGGGCAGCGGCCACCCCGTGTCCCATGGCGTCGGTCAGGGACACGTGCAGCACGTCGCGCGCCAGGCTGAAGTCGAACGTGTCTCCGGCGATACCAGCGGCGGGCTCGAGCCAGCCCGCGAGCGTGAACGACCCGGCCTCACACGTCTGGGGTCCCGGAAGCAGCCGGTGCTGGATCTCTGCGGACAAGCTCAACGGGCGGGTGCGCTGTCCCCATTCGTACAGGTCGGTGTGCCGCCCGTTGGCGATCACCACGAAGCCCAGCAGGTGTGCCAGCCGCGCGATCTCACCGGTCGCTGCGGAGTCCGGCCGGTCAGGGAGGGCAAGCTCCAGGAGACCGATGACCTCGCCTCGTTCCGTCACCGGCGCCAGCACCAGCCAGGGCGCGGAACCGCCGGACTCCGAGTGTGCCGGCGTCGGGTTCCACGACCTGCACCTGCTGGGTGCGCACTGCCCGCTCCGACCGGCCCGCCGTCGAACGGCAGAACCGTGGCGGACTCCTCCTCACTCCGCCGCTCGTCACGCGCGATCGGAGTGCTGACCTCGACCCCGTCGGCGGTCTGGAGCCGGACGTGCGCAAGGCGGACCACGGCTCGCCCCGACAGGTCGGCGATGAGAAACGAGGCCCAGGCCGCGCCGAGCGCCAGGCCCAGCTCGCGGGTGACAGCCTCGACCGCTTGGACGGGCGAGGCCGCCTCGGCAGCGGCCAGGACACTGCCCACGGCTCTGGGACCCTGATCAATCTCCACCGTTCGGAGCATAGGGGCCCACGACGCCCCTTACGTCGCAATCGGGAGTACCTCGCGCGGTAGCGTCGCGCAGGTGAGCGAGCATGTCGACCTGCACCCCGGGGACCGGGTGGCGCTGCTGCTGCCCGGCACACCGGCGTACGTCGACCTGGTGATCGGACTGCTCGCGGCCGGGATCTTCCCGGTGCCGCTCGACCCGCGGCTCACGGCCGCCGAACGGGACCGGATCCTCGCCGACGTCGACCCGCGGCTCGTGGTCGACACCCCCGAGCAGCTCGACTCGCTTGCTGGCAGGACATTCCGGAGCAGGTACGCGCGGGGTCTCCCCCTCGGCCGGCCGATGCACGTCACCAGCGGCACCACCGGCCGCCCCAAGCCGGTCGACTCCGGCACCCTGACCCGGGACGAGGCCGGCGCGCTGCTGGCCGAGGAGCGGGACCTCTGGGGCTTCGCCGAGGACGACGTGAACCTGGTGCTCAGCCCGCTCCACCACTCCGCCCCGCTCCGGTTCGCGATGGGCACGCTGCTCGCCGGCGGCCGGATCGGTCGGTGTCCCGGGCACCGTTCGATCGCCGGTCGCGATCACCGAGGCGATCGAGCGCGAGCGCCCCACGTCGATGTTCTGCGTCCCGACCCACCTGCAGCGGCTGTTCGCGCACTGGGACCGGTCCGGCTCCCCCGACCTGTCCAGCTTCCGCCTGGTCGCGCACGCCGGCGCCCCCTGCCCACCCGCGGTGAAGCGGCGGCTGGTGGAGCTGTTCCCCGACGGGTCCACCTGGGAGTTCTACGGCGCCACCGAGGGCCAGTTCACCGCCTGCCGCAGCGAGGAGTGGCTGGAGCGCCCCGGCACCGTCGGCCGCGCCCGCCCGGGTCGGTCGCTCTCCCTCGACGACGACGGCACGATCTGGTGCACGCGTGCCCGACCACGCGCGCTTCACCTACTTCGGCGACCCCGAGAAGACCGCCGCGGCCTGGCGCGCCACTCCGGAGGGGCGAGCGTTCACGGTCGGCGACGTCGGGCGGCATCGACGACGAGGGCTACCTCTACCTCGACGGCCGGCGCACCGACCTGATCATCACCGGCGGCGTGAACGTCTACCCGCTCGAGGTCGAGAACGCGCTGCGCGAGCACCCGGGGGTCGAGGACGTCGCGGTGTTCGGCGTACCGGACGACGACTGGGGACACCGCGTCTGCGCCGCGGTGGTCGGGTCGGCGGACGAGGCGGAGCTGGCGGCGTACGCCCGTGAGCGGCTCTCCCCGCCCAAGCGGCCCAAGACCTGGACCTTCCTCGACGACCTGCCGCGCACCCCGACGGGGAAGGTACGCCGCGACGAGCTGGCCTAGGAGGCTTCCGTCGCCGGTGAACGTGCGCCGGTACTGCTGCGGGCTGACCCCGCGGGCGCGGGAGAAGTGGTGGCGCATCGCGGCGGCGTTGCCGAAGCCGACCTCGCCGGCGATCCAGTCGACCGGGTGGTCGGTGAGCTCGAGGTACTCCTCGGCGGCCTGCACCCGCTGCGCGATCACCCAGCTGTGCGGCGTGGTCCCGGTCTCGGCGCGGAACCGGCGGGCGAACGTGCGCGGCGACATGTGGCTGCGCCGGGCGAGCTCCTCGACGCTGAGGTCCTCGTCGAGGTTCTCGGTGATCCAGGTGAGCAGCGGGCCGAGCGTCTCGGCGTCGCAGTCGGGTACGGCGCGGGCGATGAACTGCGCCTGGCCGCCGGAGCGGTGCGGCGGGACCACCATCCGCCGGGCGGCGGAGGCGGCGACCCGGGCGCCGAACTGCTGGCGCATCAGGTGCAGCGACGCGTCGAGCCCGGCCGCCGAGCCCGCGCCGGTCACGATCGTGCCGTCCTGGACGTAGAGCACGTCCTCGTCGACCAGCGCCTCCGGGAAGCGCTTCGCGAACTCGTCGACGTGGCGCCAGTGGGTGGTGCACCGCCGGCCGTCGAGCAGCCCGGCCTCGCCGAGGACGAACGCCGCGGTGCAGTGGGCGAGGACGAACGCGCCGCGGTCGTGGGCCGCCGACCACCGCCGCCGCCACCTCCGGCGAGGGCGCGAGGTAGTCGCGCTTGGGGGCGACGCAGACCAGGTCGGCGTCGGCGGCGGCGTCCAGTCCGTGCTCGACGTGGAGGTCGTAGCCCGACGGCCCGCGGACCCGGCCCGGGTGCGGCGTGGCGACCACGAAGTCGAAGACCGGGTTGTCGTCCTCGGGGTGGTAGGGCTCGGACCACACCTCGCACATCGCGCCGAGGCCGAAGGGCTCGACGCCGTCCTGGACGAGTACGGCGACCTTGTGCATGGGACGATCCTCCCCCAGATCTGGCAGAAAATCAACGTAGGATGTCATTCCTGCCACTCGTGGCGGGAACTCGACGGAGGCATGATTACTGCCATGACTTACTTGATCGTGTTCCTGCTGGTCGCGGCAGTGATGAGTGCCGAGACCATTCGCCTGCTCTTCCACGACGGCCGCGGTCCGCAGCGGCCGCCCAGCTCACACTTCGACGACCCGCGGTTCCGGTCCCCCGTGGCCCGCTGACCGGTGGCCCGCCTGATTCACCGGAAATGACAACGACCCGCCTCCGAGGAGGCGGGTCGTTGTCATGTGCCTTGGGTCAGCTGTCGCCGCCGGTGAGCTTCTCGCGGAGCGCCTGGAGCGCCTCGTCGGAGGCCAGCGAGCCGTTGCCGCCGCCGCCCTCGCCCTGCTCGGGCTCCTCGGTGCCGCCGGAGGAGTACGACGTGGCCTCGCCGGCCTCGACCTCGGCCTTCGCCGCCTCGGACTGCTGCTTGACGTGGGCCTCCCAGCGAGCGTGCGCCTTGGCGTACTGCTCCTCCCAGACCGCACGCTGCTCGTCGAAGCCCTCGAGCCACTCGCCGGTCTCGGGGTCGAAGCCCTCGGGGTAGACGTAGTTGCCCTGCTCGTCGTAGGTCGCCGCCATGCCGTACATGGTCGGGTCGAACTCCTCGACGTCGGCCGCGGTCGCGGTCTCGTTGGCCTGCTTGAGGGACAGCGAGATCCGGCGACGCTCGAGGTCGATGTCGATGATCTTGACCATGACGTCGTCGTTGACCTGGACGACCTGCTCGGGGATCTCCACGTGGCGCTCGGCCAGCTCGGAGATGTGCACCAGGCCCTCGATGCCCTCCTCGACCCGGACGAACGAGCCGAACGGCACCAGCTTGGTGACCTTGCCGGGCACGATCTGACCGATCTGGTGGGTGCGGGCGAAGTGCTGCCAGGGGTCCTCCTGCGTCGCCTTCAGCGACAGGGAGACACGCTCGCGGTCCATGTCGACGTCGAGCACCTCGACGGTGACCTCGTCGCCGACGGTGACGACCTCGGACGGGTGGTCGATGTGCTTCCAGGACAGCTCGGAGACGTGGACGAGGCCGTCGACCCCGCCGAGGTCCACGAACGCACCGAAGTTGACGATCGAGGAGACGACACCCTTGCGGATCTGGCCCTTCTGGAGCTGGGTCAGGAAGCCGTGGCGCACCTCGGACTGGGTCTGCTCGAGCCAGGCACGGCGCGACAGGACCACGTTGTTGCGGTTCTTGTCGAGCTCGATGATCTTCGCCTCGAGCGTCTGGCCGACGTACGGCTGCAGGTCGCGGACGCGGCGCATCTCGACGAGCGAGGCGGGCAGGAAGCCGCGCAGGCCGATGTCGAGGATCAGGCCGCCCTTGACGACCTCGATGACGGTGCCCTCGACGACGCCGTCCTCCTCCTTGACCTGCTCGATGGTGCCCCAGGCGCGCTCGTACTGGGCGCGCTTCTTGGACAGGATCAGGCGGCCTTCCTTGTCCTCCTTCTGGAGGACCAGGGCCTCGACCTTGTCGCCGACGACGACGACCTCGTTGGGGTCGACGTCGTGCTTGATCGACAGCTCGCGCGAGGGGATGACGCCCTCGGTCTTGTAGCCGATGTCGAGCAGGACCTCGTCCCGGTCGACCTTGACGATGGTGCCATCGACGATGTCACCGTCGTTGAAGTACTTGATGGTCTCGTCGATCGCGGCGAGGAAGTCCTCTTCCGAACCGATGTCGTTGACCGCCACCTGGGGCGCGTCGCCCTGTTCATCGGAGTGGGCCGGAAGAGTGAAGGTGCTGCTCGTCATAAGGGAAGTGATTCCTTGGGTGGTCAGATGTCGTGCGGGCGCGCGTTGAAGCCGGTTTCACTACCGATGGTGATGTCCGCTGGTGCTCCGGACTGATAGCGAGCTCTGTGTCCGCTCCGTCCGGGACGCAGGCAGACCTCAGGCGCGATTCACAAGGGTACGCCGCCCCTCGCGACGACGTCCAACCGGCGGCGTCCTTCGCGGTAACGCCGCGTCGTGGCGGCTCCCTGACCGGTGATCGGTCGGGAGCACCTCCACCGCGGCGTTACCCGGAGACGAGGGGTCCCGGGCGCGGGCGATGGCGAGCAGCAGGTCGTGGGCCCGGTCGGCGACCGGGTTCTGCCCACGCCGGGACGCCAGGTCGACCAGCGCCCACAGGTCGGCGGCGCGGGCGAGGTCGAGCGCCTCGCCGGGCGCACCGCCGTGCCGGGCGACGTACGCGTCCAGCACCGCCTCGACGAAGGCGGGTTGCCGGTCGAAGCGCAGCAGGTTGCCGAGGTCGGTGTAGGGGTGCCCGGCATGGGCGAACTCCCAGTCGAGGAGCCCGGTGACCTCGAGCGTGTCCGGGTCGACGAGCAGGTTCTTGGGGTTGACGTCGCTGTGGACGAGGCAGAACCGCCCGACGGTGTCGAGCAGCGCCTGGGCGTCGACGGCCACCTCGCGCAACCCGTCCAGGTCGACCGGCGACCAGTGCGAGAGCGCCGCCTCGTGACCGGCCACGAAGGCGGGCAGCCCGTCGATGTCCAGCGGCAAAGGAGCCGATCGTGAGGTCTCCGTCGACGAACGGGCCGGCCCGCAGCATCGGCATCCCGGCCAGGTCGGCGAGGATCCGGCCGAGTCGCGCCCCGAGCAGGGCCAGCGCATCGATCGTCGAGCTCCGGCAGCAGCAGGTCGGCGCGCACGCCCGGCAGGAACGACGTGACCAGCAGGGCCGGCAGGCCGGCGGCCGGGTCGGCGCGGCGTACCTCCAGGACCTCGGGCACCGGGACCAGTCCCCGCACCAGCCGGAGCAACGCGGCGTCGACGTCGTGGGCGTTCTCGCCCCGGTGGGACGCGCCGGCGTAGATGCGGACGACGCTGCGCTCCCCCGCCACCTCGGCGACGAACGTCTCCCCCGACCACCCTCCGTCGAGCGGGGTCAGCGCGGTCAGGTCCATGCCGGCATTCTCGGAGGTCGGGCCCGGCATGGCCAGTCGCGAAGTAGTCTCCGCAGCGTGGACGGGGACCAGAGAGCCGGGGCACATCCCCCGGTGCGGGTCGAGCGACGCCCGGTCGACGAGGCCGAGTCCCGGCGGGCCAACGGTCCCGACTGGGACCGCTACGCCGACGAGTACCAGGCGACGCACGGCGAGTTCCTCGGCGACGCGGGGTTCGTCTGGGGTCCGGAGGGTCTGACCGAGGACGAGGCCGGGATCCTCGGCGACGTGGCGGACTGCGACGTGCTCGAGGTGGGCTCCGGTGCCGGCCAGTGCTCGCGGTGGATCCGCGAGCAGGGTGGCCGCCCGATCGGCCTCGACCTGTCCTACCGCCAGCTCCAGCACTCGCGCCGGCTCGACCAGGAGACCGGGGCCGCGGTCCCCTCGGTGCTGGGCACGGCGACGCACCTGCCGTTCGCCGACGACTCGTTCGACGTCGTCTTCTCGTCCTTCGGCGCCCTGCAGTTCGTCAGCGACCTCGACCGGGCCGTGGCGGAGACCGCCCGGGTGCTGCGACCCGGCGGGCGGTTCGCCTTCTCGATCACCCACCCGACGCGGTGGATGTTCCCCGACGACCCCGGCGAGGGTGGGCTGGTGGCGAGCCAGTCCTACTGGGACCGCACGCCGTACGTCGAGGTGGACGACGCGACCGGGCAGGTGTCGTACGTCGAGCACCACCGCACGCTCGGCGACTGGGTCGGCCTGCTGGCCGGCAGCGGCTTCGTGATCACCGACCTGCTGGAGCCCGAGTGGCCGGAGGGCCATGAGCGGATCTGGGGCGGCTGGTCGGCGGTGCGTGGCCGGCTGACGCCGGGTACGGCGATCTTCGGCGCACGCCTCTCCGCCGGCTGAGCTTGCGGCCGCGACGGTGTCAGAACAGGCCCGACAGCTCGGTCAAGCGGGAGCTCTCACCAGCGCCGCGGAAGCGATCGATGAGGACGGGTCGCATCCCGAGCGCCGCCGCACCGTCGCAATAGCGTTGCTGGTCGTCCACGAACACCGCCTCGTGCGGTTCGACCTCCAACAGTTCGAGGGCGAGCTTGTAGATCCGGGGCTCAGGCTTTGCGGCGCCCACCTCGCACGAGAGCACGAGGGCATCGACCAGGGCAGTGAGGCCGAGCCCGGTGAGGAGCGAGCGGGTGTTGTCCGCACAGTTGCTGACGAATGCGGTCCGGATTCCCTTCGTGCGCATCGTCTGTAGGAAAGGTTCTGTGTCCTCGTGGAGGACAGCCAGGTCGTGCAGCAACCGCCTGTCGGCGTCAACCAGTTGGCCCAGCCGGTCATCGTCGACGTGGCTTCCGAGGTCTCGGAGCACCTCCTTCAGCGCCGACCTGATGCTTGCGCTCCCGTCCGTCACCGCTCGGCCCCAGGGCCCAACGGCCACTCGAACGCGTCGGCGTCGACTCCGGCCAAGTCCGCCAACGAGCTGGTGTGGCGCGTGAAGTCCACGCTGAGGACCGTGTCGTAGACGTCGATCAGGCAGGCGGCGTACGGCGGCACGCATTGGACGGTACCGCGGCCGGGTGGGCGTCCTCGCCCAGTTTCCGTCCACATGGCCGTCTCCGGCAACCGTGCTCCACAGGTCCCGACTCCGTGGCCCTGGAGCGTCGCCGAAGTCGCCTAGCGTGTGTTCATGACGGTGCGTCAGCTGGTCCCCGAGCATCCGGTGCGCGCCTGTGCGCGGGTGATCGGCTCCGCGCTGGACCAGGTGACGGACGTGGATCCGATGTACATGACGACCACCGACAAGGCCGCCTCCCTCGTGGAGCTCACCAGGCTGTCGGCGCGCCTGGAAGCGCTGCGGCTGCGGGTGCTCGCCACCGCCGACGACGTCGCGCTCGACTCCGGTGACCGCTCCGCGGCGGCCTGGCTGGCCCACCACACGCGCACCGATATCGGGCCCGCACTTTCCGACGGCCGGCTCGCCGAGTCGCTGGAGTCGCGCTGGCAGTTGGTGAGGGACGCGACTGGCAGACGGAAGCATGCACGCCGCACAGGCGCGGGTGATCATCCGCGCCCTCGACGAGCTCCCGGCCGATCTCGATCCCGAGGTGCGCCGCCAGGCGGAGGCGCACCTGGTCGAGCAGGCCGCGCACTTCGACCCCAAGCGACTGCGGCGACTGGGCCGCAAGGTGCTCGAAGTTGTCGCTCCGGACGTCGCCGACGAGGAGGAGTACCGACTGCTGGAGGCCGAGGAGGGCCGCGCCAGGCGAGTTGCCTCGCTGACGATGCGTCGCCGGGGCGACGGCACCACCGACATCCACATCCGCATCTCAGATGCCGTGGCCGGCCGACTCAGGACCTATCTGGACGCCTACACCTCACCCCGCCGCAGCCACTTCGACGACGACCACGGCGGCCTGGGTGACCGGGTCGACCCCGACACCGGCCAACGCATCCCGAGGTCCAGGCTGTGGGCTACGGCGTTCGCGGCGATGCTGGAGCGCATTCCTGCCGACCGGCTCCCCCAACACGGTGGCGCGGCTACCAGCGTCATAGTGACCATCGACCACGACACGCTCCGCGACCAGCTCGGGGTCGCCGGGCTCCTCGACACCGACGAGTCGATCACCGTCTCCGAGGCGTTGCGGTTGGCCTGCAACGCCTCCATTCTGCCCGCCGTCCTCGGCACGACCGGACAGCCGCTGCACCTCGGCCGCTCCCGCCGGCTCTTCAGCCCCGCGCAACGCACCGCCATGGCCCTCCGGGACAGGAAGTGCCGCACCCACGGCTGCACGGTTCCCGCCACCTGGTGCGAGGCCCACCACCGAACACCGTGGCCGCGAGGCGGGCTCACCGACCTCGACCAGGGCGTTCTGCTCTGTCCGTGGCACCACCATCGGGCCCACGATCCCGCCTACCGCACCGACACCCTGCCCAACGGCGACCTCAGGTTCCACCGGCGGACGTGAAAGGGGCACCGATCGCTCGGTGCCCCTTCCCGGGTATTGCTGATTTGCTGGGTCAGACCAGGCGACGTCGCAGCAGGAACCCGCCGGCACCGAGCCCGAGCAGGGCCATGCCCGCCAGTCCACGCTCCCAGTTGCACGGCCTCTCCGTCCTCGCCCTGGATCACGTAGCTGTACGCCGTCAGGCCGGCAGCACCCTCGGGTGCGCCGTAGGCCATGTCCTCGGCCTGCGCCCGCTCGGCGCCGGCCTGCATGGTGGCGTACATCTGGCCGTAGGTCTGGGTGGTGTCCTCGCCCGCCTCGACCAGCTTGCTCGTGCCCTTGTCGGACAGCTTCTGGGCGCCGTCGACCAGCTTCGGCGCACCCTCCGCGGCCTTGCCCAGCCCGTCGGTCAGCCGGCCGGACCCGTCCGCGGCGTCCTGCAGCCCGTCCGCGAGGCGGTCTGCACCGTCCGCGAGCTGGCCCGAGCCGTCGGCAGCCTCAGCGGTGCCGTCGGCCAGCTTGCCCGCACCGGCGTCCAGCTCGCCGAGGCCGTTCGAGAGCTCTCCGGCGCCGTCGGCGAGCAGCGCGCCGCCGTCGTTCAGCTTGGTTGACGCCGGCGACGAGCTTGTCGACGCCGGCCGTCAGCTCGCCGCCACCGTCGGCCAGCGCCGCGGCGGCACACCGCAGCGTGGCCTCCGGGTCGCAGTTGGCCGTCGGCGTGCCGATGCCGGCCAGCAGCTCGGCGCTGATGCTGTTGGTGATGCCGTCGACCAGCGCAGGCAGGCCGTACTGCTGCAGGAACAGCGCGGCCTCCTTGATGCCGCAGCCGTCCGGGTTCGCCTGGCAGGTGCTGGGTCCGCACCCGTCGACAGGCCGCGCGCGGATCTGGTCGAGCCCGGCGCCCGGTGCCAGCAGCTGCGCGCCGACCTTCTGCTGGATGCCTTGGAGCGCGTTGGCCGCCGCCGTCACCTTGGCCTGCGCACCGAGCGGGGCCGGAGAGGTACCGAACAGCGCGTAGTAGACCGTCGAGACGGCTTGGCACGGCGTGGTGGGCGGGCTCGGCGGAGGAGCGTAGTTCGGGTAGCCCGCGCACGGAGCGCCCCCGTTGCTGGTGCCGTTCAGGATCCCGAGCACCGGCTTGAGCTGGTCCAGGTCGGTCGCGCCCTGCGACAGCTGTTCGGCAACGAACTGGACGCCGTCCATGGCCCCACACCTGGTCGGGGTCCCGCCGCCCAGTGCGACCCCGCAGTCGTTGGCGGCGTAGCCAGCCGGGTGCCGCATGCCGTACTGGACCGCGTTGACGCCGCCGAGGAGCGTGCCCGCAGTGGGCGCGTCGGTCCGGCTGCCGACACCCTCGGCGATGGCGCCCAGCGCGCCCAGGAGCTGCTGGAAGTCCTGGTTGCCGTCGAGCTCTGCCTGCACGCTCTTCGGAAGCGAAGTCGACGCCGTTGTAGAGCTTCTTCAGCCCCCTGGCGAGCTTTGCTGGCCGGCCGCGAGCCGGTCGGCCCCGGTGTCGAGGTCGCCGACGCCGCCGTCGAGCTTGGTCAATCCGTCGTCGAGTCGGCCGGCGCCGTCAGCGAGGCGGTTGCCGCCGTCCGCGGCCTGACCCATGCCGTCGAACAGCTGGTTGGCGCCGTCGGCGATCCGGCCGAGGCCGTCGTCCAGCTGACCCGCGCCGTCCGCGAGCTTCTCCGCGCCCGGCGCCGCCTCGTCGGCGAGGCCGGTCTGCAGCTGCTCGGAGCCGTCGCGGAGCTTGATCAGGCCGGCGAGCAGCTCGGACTGCGCCGTCGCGGAGCTTGAGCAGGTTGGAGTCGATGGTGGCCGCGCCCTCGGCGAGACGGGCACCGGTCTCCGTGCCGCCCTGGTAGCTGTCGGCCGCCGCCGCGAAGGTCGGGGACTCCAGCGGGTTGACCGGAAGGGCGGAGACGTCGGACCGCGGGACGACGCCGTCGACGATGTCGGCGGTGTAGCCGAACTCCGCGGTGTCGGACCCGATCGGCGGGAACAGCGTCATCGTGAACGACAACTTGGTGCCGCCCTTGCCGTCGCCGGCCATGTTGGCCTGGTCGGAGTGCACGTTGGTGAAGGTCTCCGGGGCGACGGTGGTCAGCGAGCCGACCATCGGGATCGGCACGTCGACGGTCTCGGTGGTGGTGCCGCCGCTGCCGTCGGGGAAGGAGACCTCCTGCGGCTGGGCGGTGATGTTCTTGACCGTGTAGAGCACCTCGAGCTCGCCGCTCTCGCCGACGATGTCGCCCGGCTCGACGGTCTCGCCGTCGAGCTTGTAGGCCACGGAGACGTCGAGCGGCAGGTCACCGTCGAAGTCGCTGACCGAGCGCAGGTGCTCCTCGCCGTCGACCGTCATCTCGGTGACCTGCTCGCCGTCCTTGACGTCGAAGCCGCCGAAGCCGTCGAGGTTGCGGAGGCCGTCGGTCGAGATCGGGTTGGACAGGTCGACCGAGCCGGTGCCGGTCAGGATCAGCTGCTCGTAGACCCGCTGGGTCTCGACCTCGCCGGTCGGGGAGGTGTAGACCTGCACGGTCTCGGTGTTGACCACGTCGACGTCGCCGTCCGCGGCGACGGCCGGAGCCGCCACCATTCCGCACAGGACAGCCGCCACGCCTGAGGTCGCTGCGACGCGCAGCAGGGTGATTCGGGGGTTCACTTGGTCTTCTCCATCAGGTCGTCGAAGCTGGTGTTCTCGAGGTCCTCGTCGCTCGTGCGCGGCCGGGGCGGGACGACGCGGTCGCACGCTGCCTGCGGCGCCACGCGTTGCCGCGACCAGGTAGCCGACGGCGATGCAGAACAGCAGCGAGGTGGCGGCGCTCACCGAGGTGGTGGCGACCTCCGGAGGGGCGGCGGCGTAGGTGTACTCGTAGCCGCCAACCATGGCGGCAGCGCCGAGCAGCGCCGACCACAGCGGCAGGCGTCCGGCGCTCACCGCGACCACGACGACGCAGAGCAGCAGGACCAGAGCCACCGCGACCGCGCGGCCGCCGGCGGTGTCGGGCAGGAAAGCCGCCCGAGCGAAGAATCCGAGCCAGGCCGCCACGAAACCGGCAGCGAAGCCGAGGAACCGGACCAGCGGGGTGCGGTCGGGCACCAGCGCGACCACGGCGCCGACAGCCGCACCCAGCAGGACGACCGACTCGAGCTCGAGGTCAAAGACGGCGCTCAGCCACATGACCAGGGCGGACGCCAGGGCAAGGACCAGCCCGGCGATGATTGTTTTGCGCATGCGTGCGCGCTCCCTCCGAAGAATTCGCCGAACCTCCCTCAGTCCGGCGGAGCATTTCCGACCCTCGTGGGAAACGCCTGGAAGAACATAGCCCATACGCGCCGGTAACACGCTATTCCGCGAAGCCAGATTTCGGGGGTCGTAGCCTGTGATCCCCAACACCGCCCCCCAACCACGCGACGAACAGAGGCCAATCGGGGTGACCCAGTCCCACTCGCCGGCCCCCGGCAGCCTCCGCGGACTGCTGCGCGGCGGCATCGGGATCGCCGTGGCGACCGGCGTCATGAACCTGACCACCTACGGCTTCGTGCTCGCGGCCGCGAGGCTGCTCGGACCGGTCGAGTACGGCGGTGTCGCCCGGCTGATGTTCATCCTGCTGGTCGTCGGTGTGCTCTCCCTCGGCCTGCAGGCCACGGGTGCCCGCAAGATCGCCGCCAACCCCGTCGCGGCGCGGGGAGGTCGAGGCGGCCGTCATGTCGGCGTCGTACCGCTCTGCACTCGCACTCGGCGCCCTCTGCCTGGCCCTCACGCCGGTGATCGCGTGGGCAGCACGGCTGGACTCGTGGACGCCGGCGCTGATGATCGGTCTCAGCGCAGTGCCGCTCACGATCATGGGCGGGCAGTCGGGCGTCCTCCAGGGCGAGCGACGCTGGGCCCCGCTCGCCGGCGTCTATCTCGGCCTCGGTCTCGGCCGGTTCGTCATCGGCGGCGCACTGATGCTCCTCGCTCCCCACGGCGTTCGGGGCCATGCTCGGGGTGACCCTCGGTGCCTGCGTCCCGGCGGTCATCGGCGCACTGGCTCTCGGGCACGCGGGCCGTGGCCGCGCAGCGGGGCCGGCCCTGATGGATCCCGAGCAGGTGCTGCACGAAGTGGTGGCCAACTCGCATGCGCTGTTCGCGTTCTTCGCGCTCTCCGGCGTCGACGTGCTCGTGGCCGGCCTGGTGCTCGATGAGCACTCCGCCGGCCTCTACGCCGCCGGACTGATCCTCACCAAGGCGGTGCTGTTCCTGCCGCAGTTCGTGGTCATCGTCGCCTTCCCCTCGATGGCCTCCGCGACCGAGCGTCACCGCATCTACCTCAAGGGCCTGGCCCTCGTGGCCGCCGCCGGACTCGTCGCCACCCTCGGCGCGATCGTGTTCAGCGGCCTCGCGATCGCCTTCGTCGGAGGCGACCAGTACGCCGCGATCGAGCCCTACATCGGACTGTTTGCCGCGCTCGGCATGGTGCTGGCGATGATCCAGCTGATGGTCTACGAGGTCGTGGCCCGCCAGCACCGGGCCAGCGTCCTGATCCTCTGGGCGGGTCTGGCCGCGGTGGCCTCGACCGCGTTCTTCGTCGACAGCGTCGGCTCGCTGGTGCTCAGCGTGACGATCGTGAACCTGCTCGTGCTGCTGACGCTCGTGCTGGACGCCGATGCGGCACCGGACAGGGGCGCCGGTCGCGCCCGGCTGACCGGCTCAGTGAGCGGCTTCGTGCCAGCTGCGGCCGGTGCCGACGGAGACGTCGAGCGGCACGGCGAGCTCGGCGGCGCCGGCCATCTGCTCGCGGACCAGCTGCTCGAGCGCCTCGCGCTCCCCCGTCGCCACCTCGAAGACCAGCTCGTCGTGCACCTGGAGCAGCATCCGCGAGGCCAGCCCGGACTCGGGTCAGCGCACGGTCGACGTTGAGCATCGCGACCTTGATCAGGTCGGCGGCCGAGCCCTGGATCGGGGCGTTGAGCGCCATCCGCTCGGCCATCTCGCGCCGCTGCCGGTTGTCGCTGGTCAGGTCGGGCAGGTAGCGGCGTCGGCCCCAGATGGTCTCGGTGAAGCCGGACTTGCGCGCCTCGTCGACGATCCCGCCGAGGTAGTCGCGCACCCCGCCGAAGGTCTGGAAGTACTCGTCCATCAGCCCGCGCGCCTCGCTCGGCTCGATGCGCAGCTGCTGGCCGAGGCCGAACGCGGACAGGCCGTAGGCGAGGCCGTAGTTCATCGCCTTGATCTTCGCGCGCATCTCGGGGGTGACGTCGTCGGCGTCGACGTCGAAGACCCGGGCGGCGGTGATCGAGTGGAAGTCGCGGCCGGACCTGAACGCCTCGATCAGCAGCTGGTCCTCGGACAGGTGGGCCATGATCCGCATCTCGATCTGGCTGTAGTCGGCCGTCATCAGCGACTCGAAGCCCTTGCCGACCACGAACCCCTCGCGGATCCGGCGCCCCTCCTCGGTGCGGATCGGGATGTTCTGCAGGTTGGGCTCGGTGCTGGAGAGCCGGCCGGTCGCCGCGATGGTCTGGTTGAAGGTGGTGTGGATCCGGCCGTCGGAGGCCACGGTCTTGAGCAGGCCCTCGATGGTCTGCCGCAGCCGCGAGACGTCGCGGTGGCGCAGCAGCGCCGTCAGGAACGGGTGCTCGGTCTTGACGTAGAGCTGCTGGAGCGCGTCGGCGTCGGTGGTGTAGCCGGTCTTGGTGCGCTTGGTCTTCGGCATGTCGAGCTCGTCGAACAGCACCACCTGCAGCTGCTTGGGCGACCCGAGGTTGATCTCCTTGCCGATGACCGCGAAGGCCTCGTCGGCCGCCTGCTTCAGCTCGGCGGCGAAGTGGCTCTCCAGCGCCTCGAGGTGGTCGGTGTCGACCGCGATCCCGACCTGCTCCATCGCGGCGAGCAGGTCGACGAGCGGCAGCTCCATCTCGGCCAGCAGCCGCGCGCCGCCGTGCTCCTCGATCTCGTGGTCGAGCGCGTCGGCGAGGTCGAGGACGGCGCGGGCGTGGAGCATCGGGATCTCCGCCGACCCGGTGTCCTCGACGGCGTCGAGGGTCAGCTGGCCGGAGTCGCCGGTGTCCTGCTTCAGCTCGCGCTTGAGGTAGCGGACGGTGAGGTCGGCCAGGTCGTAGGAGCGCTGGTCGGGACGCACGAGGTAGGCGGCGAGGGCGGTGTCGCTCACCAGCCCGCGCAGCGGCCAGCCCCGGGCGGCCAGCGCCAGCATCGGCCCCTTGGCGTCGTGCAGCACCTTGGGCAGGTCGGGGTCGCCGAGCCACGCCACGAGCGCGGCGTCGTCGTCGGGAGTCACCTCGGTGACGTCGAACCAGCAGGCCGTGCCGTCGACGGCGGCCAGCGCCACCGACCACACCTCGCCGGTGCCACCGCCCCAGGAGCCCTGCACCGCGACGCCGGTGCGCGGCCGGTCCCGCCCGGTCGGCCGACGGCCGGGCGTGCTCGTCGAGCCAGGCGGCGACCTCGCCGGGAGCGAGCCGGGCACCGGCCATCTCGAAGCCCGAGTCGTCGATCTCCTCCTCGGACTCCAGCGTCTCGAACAGCCGGTCGCGCAGGACCCGGAACTCCAGGCCGTCGAACAGGGTGTGCACCTCGTGGCGGTCCCACGGCTTGACGGCGAGGTCGGCCGGGCCGAGGTCGAGGTCGAGGTCGCAGACCAGAGCGTTGAGGCGGCGGTTGCGGATCACGTCGCCGAGGTGCTCGCGCAGGGCCTCGCCCTTCTTGCCGGTGATCTGGTCGGCGTGGGTGATGACGTTGTCGAGGCCGTCGAACTGGTTGATCCACTTCGCGGCGTAGCCCTGCCCGACGCCGGGCACGCCGGGCAGGTTGTCGGAGGTCTCCCCCACGATCGCGGCCAGCTCGGGGTAGCGCTGCGGCGGCACGCCGTACTTCGCCTCGACCGCGTCGGGGTCATCCGGGCCAGCTCGGACACACCGCGCATCGGGTAGAGCACCGTGGCCCGGTCGGTGACCAGCTGGAAGGCGTCGCGGTCGCCGGTGAGGATCAGCACCTCGAGGTCCTCGGCGAGCGCCTGGGTCGCCAGGGTGGCGATGATGTCGTCGGCCTCGTAGCCGTCCTTCTCCAGGAACGGGATCCGCAGCGCCGAGAGCACCTCCTCGATGAGCGGGAGCTGGCTCCGGAACTCGTCGGGGGTCTTGTTGCGCTTGGCCTTGTACTCGGCGTACTCGTCCATCCGGAACGTCTTGCGGGAGACGTCGAACGCCACCGCCACGTGGGTCGGCTTCTCGTCGCGCAGCACGTTGATCAGCATCGAGGTGAAGCCGTAGACGGCGTTGGTGTGCTGCCCGGTCGTCGTCGAGAAGTTCTCCACCGGCAGCGCGAAGAACGCGCGATAGGCCAGCGAATGGCCGTCGAGGAGCAGCAGGCGCGGACGGGACGGCGGTCTCTGTCACGGGCACGGGCCGAGCCTATCCGTCGCCGGGGACAGCCACCGGGCCGCCAGAAGCAAGCGCTGCGTCAGCCCTGGGAGTCGGCGATCCGGTGGCGCTGGGCCCGCCGGGAGGAGCGCCGGGCCGCGAGGACGTGCGTGAGCTGGCGGGTCCCGGAGCGCCCCGCGGTGACGGGCGATGCCCGGTGCCTGCGCGTCGAGCTTCGCCTGGACCATGGCGGTCGGCGCGAGCCGCAGGATGGCGTGCGGGCCGAGCGCGAGCCGGGCCATGAACCGGTTGGCGTCCCGCGATCCGGACACCGCGGCTGTGGCGATGTGGGCGATCCCGCGCTCCTCGGCGAACGCCACCGCCGCCTCCATCAGGGTCCGTCCCGACGCCGCGGCGGCGGAAGGCCGGCAGCACGTGGGGCGAGATCGCCTGCACGACGGGCTCCAGGTTGATCGGCGTCAGCGTGGAGGCCCGCAGGTGGACGGCGCCGGCGACCTCGCCGTCGTACTCCGCGACCACGATCCGCTCGTCCTCGAGCGGCGTCACGCGGGCGATGATCGCCTCGAGATCGGCGATCTGCTCGTCGTGGTCGACCCGCCGCAGCACCTCCGCCCACACCTCGGCAGCACCGGGGCGTCGTCGGGCAACGCCAGTCGCAGGGACACCAGGGTGCGCTTCACAGGGAACACGTATAGAACCTCTCCGCAGCTCCGACCGCCTCAATTGCTCCCCCGCACGCGGCTCCACCGGCGAACACTACGCTCAGACTCCCGTGTCCAACAGAGGAGGCCCTTGATCCCCGGCATCGGCACCCTGGTGAACGTGGTCACGGTGCTGCTCGGAGCGAGCCTGGGAGTGCTGGCCGGGCATCGGCTGCCCGAGCGCACCCGCGACGTCGTCACCGACGCACTCGGGCTGGTCACGCTGCTGATCGCAGCCACCAGTGCGATCGCCGTCGGCGCGCCCGCGCTGACCTCGTACGTCGGCTCCAGCGCGCCGATGCTGATCGTGCTCGGCTCCATGGTGATCGGTGGCGTCGTCGGCTCGTTGCTGCGGCTCGAGGCACGGGTCGAGGGGCTGGGCGGCTGGCTGCAGACCCGGCTGGCCGGCGACCGAGGCTCGGTGGAGCGGCACCGGTTCATCGAGGGTTTCGTGGTGTCGTCGCTGGTGTTCTGCATGGGCCCGCTGACGATCCTGGGCTCCCTGAACGACGGGCTCGGGCTGGGTGCAGACCAGCTGTTCCTCAAGTCCGCGCTCGACGGATTCGCGGCGATCGCCTTCGCGGCGTCCTTCGGCTGGGGAGTGGCGGCCAGCGCCCTCACCGTGCTCGTGGTCCAGGGTGGCCTGACGGTGGTGGGACTGCTGCTCGGCGACGTGCTGCCCGACGCCCACGTCGCGGCCCTCACCGCGACCGGCGGACTGCTGCTGGTGGGGGTGGCGCTGCGGCTGCTGCGGATTCGCGAGATCCCGGTCGCCGACCTGCTTCCGGCGCTCGTTGCGGCGCCAGTTCTTACACAAATTGCCGCGTGGCTCCATTGACGTAACGGTTCGCTAACGACAGGGTGCCGGGTGACGCCGCTCACTCTTGCCGGTCTACGGTGGCATTTGGCTAGCCCACAGTGGGCGAGCAGCGGTGAAGTGCACCGTCGCAACAGAAAGGTTCACCCCGTGAATCGATCCAGAACCGCCACCTGGGTCAAGCTGATGGCCGGCACCGCCGTCCTCAGCCTGTCCCTTGCAGCATGTGGCTCCGATGACTCAGGCGAGGCCGGGGACGACACCTCGCCCTCCGCAAGCGAGTCCGACACCTCCGCCGAGAAACATTCACGAACGACCGTTGCAGTGGTGGCTCCACCTCGGCAGACACGTTCAAGGTGGGGGGCATCCTGCCGCTCACGGGTAACCTCGCGTTCCTCGGTCCCCCGGAAATCGCAGGCGTGGGCCTCGCGGTCTCCGAGATCAACGCCGCCGGCGGAGTCGACGGCGCGGACGCCTGCTACCAGATGGAGGACTCCGGCGACTCGACCGACATGTCGGTGTCGACCGCCTCGGCCGGCACCCTGGTCTCGGCCAAGCCCTCCGTCGTGATCGGCGCCGCGTCGTCCAGCGTCTCGCTGAACTTCGTCGACACCCTCACCGACGCCAACATCACCCAGGTGTCGCCGGCCAACACTGCGGTGGACCTGAGCGGCTACGACCCGTTCTACTTCCGCACCGCTCCCCCGGACACCATCCAGGGCAACGCGCTGGGCACGCTGATCACGCAGGACGGCTACCAGCGGGTCGCCTTCATCGTGTTCAACGACACCTACGGCACCGGTCTCCGCAACTACACGCAGGAGACGATCGAGGCCAACGGTGGTGAGGTCGTCTACGGCGCCAAGGGCGACGGCGACGAGTTCCCGGCCGGCCAGACGACGTTCTCGGCCGAGGTCACGGCGGCGCTGAACGCCAACCCGGACGCGATCGTGGTCCTGGCGTTCGACGAGTCCACCCCGATCATCAAGGAGCTGGACGCCCAGGGTTGGGACATGCCGAAGACGTACTTCACCGACGGCAACCTGTCCGACTACAGCGACAGCTTCGACCCGGGTCTGCTCGAGGGCGCCAAGGGCACGCTGCCCGGCAACGACCCCGACCAGGGGTTCAAGGACCGCCTCATCGGTTGGTACGACACGGCTGAAGGCGACACGCTGAAGGACTTCTCCTACGGCGCCGAGTCCTACGACGCAGTGATGCTCGCCGCGCTGGCCGCGGTCAAGGGTGGCTCGACGGAGTCGACGACCGTCCAGGAGAACTACGCAGCCGTCTCCGGCGCCACCGACGGCGAGGAGTGCACGACGTACGAAGACTGCGTGGCGCTCCTCGAGGATGGCTCGGAGATCCGCTACGCCGGCCCTTCGGGTATCGGTCCGATCAACGAGGACAACGACCCGTCCTCGGCGTTCATCGGGATCTACACCTACAACGGTGACAACGTTCCCGAGATCGCCAGCGTCGTGGAGGGTGCTCCCGCAGGCTGAGTCCACACGCCAGCACGGCAAGAAGGGCCCCGGACCGCAGGTCCGGGGCCCCTTTCTTGTCGGCTCAGCCTGTTGGTGGCTCAGGCGTTCTGCTGGCGACCCTTGCGGTCGGCCTCGACGTCCTCGGCGAGGGTGCCGAGGTAGAGCTCGATGACCTTGGGGTCCTTGGCCAGCTCCTTGCCGGTGCCGGTGTAGGCGTCGCGGCCCTGGTCGAGCACGTAGCCGCGGTCGCAGATCTGCAGGCAGCGGCGGGCGTTCTGCTCGACCATGACGACGCAGACGCCGGTCTGGTTGATCAGCCGGGTCCGCAGGAACGTCTCGTCCTGACGGACCGGCGACAGGCCCGCAGACGGCTCGTCGAGCAGCAGGACCGACGGCTCCATCATCAGCGCCCGGGCCATCGCGAGGGACTGCCGCTCACCGCCCGAGAGCGCTCCCGCGCGCTGGTTGCGCCGGTCGTGCAGCATCGGGAAGAGGTCCCAGGTGGCGGCCAGTCGCTCGCCGAACTTCTTGGGCCGGGTGAACAGCCCCATCCGGAGGTTCTCCTCGATGCTCAGCGAGGGGAAGACGTTGTTGGTCTGCGGCACGAAGCCGACGCCCATCTCCACCAGCTTGTTGGCCTTGAGGTTGGTGATCTCCTCGCCATTCAGCGTGACGCTGCCGGAGTGGACCTTCACCAGGCCGAACATGGCCTTGAGCAGGGTCGACTTGCCGGCGCCGTTGGGACCGATGATGCCGATCATCTCGCCGGGGTAGGCGACGACGCTGCAGCCGTTGAGGATGTTCACGCCGGGGATGTAGCCGGCGACGATGTCCTTCGCCTCGACGACGGTCGTCTTGGTCTCCGTGGTCACGGTCACTTCTGTCTCCTCCACGCCGGCATCGGGTTCGGTCGGCGCGGCTTCGGTCCTCGGCTCTCGCGCTCGGCCTCCTCGGCAGCCACCTCTTCGGCGATCTCGGCCAGGGCCTCCTCCGAGACCTCCTCCTCGCCCAGGTCGGTGTCGTGGTGGGCGCCGAGGTAGGCGTCGATCACCGCCGGGTCTGCCATGACGGTGTCGGCCGATCCCTCGGCCACGATCCGTCCCTCGGCCATGACCACGACCCAGTCGGAGATGTGGCGGACGACGTGCATGTCGTGCTCGACGAACAGCACGGTCATGCCCTCGTCGCGCAGGCTCTGGATGTGGGCGAGCAGCGACTGGGTGAGCGCGGGGTTCACGCCGGCCATCGGCTCGTCGAGCATGATCATCGTCGGGTCGCTCATCAGGGCCCGGGCCATCTCGAGCAGCTTGCGCTGACCGCCGGACAGGCTGCCCGCGAAGTCGTCCTTCTTCTCCAGCAGGTTGAACCGCGCCGAGGAGCTCCATGGCCTTCGCCTCGATCTCCCCCTCCTGACGACCCCACAGCGGCTTGAACATCGACTTGAACAGGTTCTCGCCGGCCTGGTTCTGCGCGCCGAGCATCATGTTGTCCATGCACGGTCATCCGGCTCAGCGCCTTGGTGAGCTGGAAGGTGCGGACCATGCCGGAGCGGGCCACGCTCGAGGCCGAGGTCTTGTCGAGGACCTTGCCCTCGAACGACCAGTGGGCACCCTTCCCGGCGGAGGTCGGCTTGTCGAACCCCGTGATCAGGTTGAAGAACGTCGTCTTGCCGGCACCGTTGGGGCCGATCAGCGCGGTGATGATGCCGCGCTGGACCTCCAGGTGGTCGACGTTCGACGGCGGTCATGCCGCCGAACTGCCGGACGATGTTGTTGACGACCAGGATCGGAGTCGGGCTTCGTCGAGCCCGGCGTGGCCTCGACCTCCGACATCATCCGGCGCCGGGCCTCCGGATCGGCCGAGGACGGGCTGGTGGTCTGCTCAGACATTGAACTGCAGCTCCCTCTTGTTGCCGAGGATGCCTTGTGGTCTGAAGATGACGACCAGCATCAGGATCACGCCCACGACGATGCAGGCGAACGCTCGGTCTCCGACGAGCTCATGATGCTGTCGGGCACGTAGGCGTTGGCGACGGACTTCACGAAGATGCGGGCGGTGCAGAAGATGATCGAGCCCAGGACCGGGCCGAACACGGTGGCCGCTCCGCCGATCAGCAGCGCGGTGTAGCAGAAGAACGTCATCGAACGGCCCATGGCGTCGGGCTGGACCGAGCCGGGCAGGACGTACATCATCCCGCCGAGCGCCCCGAGCATGCCGCCGATGATCAGCGCCTGCATCTTGATGGCGAAGACGTTCTTGCCGAGGCTGCGGATCGCGTCCTCGTCCTCACGGATCCCGCGCAGGAGGCGTCCCCAGGGGCTGCGCGTCAGCAGGTAGACCACGAGCGCGCAGATGGCCACGAGGGTCCAGGCGACGAACCGCACCCACCAGCTGTTGACACCGGTGTTGGAGTAGTCCAGAAAACCGATGTCAGTCGCCCGTCGCCGAAGAAGGAGAGCGCCGTGAACGAGTCGCGGTACGACGAGCCGGGGATGCCCTGGGCGGCGCCGGTGAAGTCGGTGAGGACCGACAATCGTCCGGCGAACCGGACGATCTCCGCGGCGGAGATCGTCACGATCGCCAGGTAGTCGCCGCGCAGCTTCAGGGTCGGGATGCCCGAGGATGAGGGCGAACACGAGCGCCGCCGCCGAAGGCGACCAGCACCGCGACCGGCAGCGGCAGCCCCGCCACGATCGAGATGGCGAAGCCGTAGGCGCCCAGCAGCATGAAGCCGGCCTGGCCCATGTTGAGCAGCCCGGTGAAGCCGAAGTGCACGTTGAGCCCGATGACCGCGATCGCCACGGCCGCGGTGGTCGGGGCGACCATCTCGCGGCCATCGCCTGGAGGATGTTGAAGAAGGTGTCCATGTCAGTCCCTTCTCAGCCGACTCGCTCGGCGCGACCGAGCAGGCCCTGGGGCCTGAACAGCAGCAGCAGGATGAGGATGGCCAGCGCCACGGCGTACTTGAGGTCGCCGGGTGCCCCGAGCGGCCCGGCCATCTCGACCACGAGGCCGATGACGAGCGCAGCCGACGAGCGCGCCGAACGCGGTGCCGAGGCCGCCGAGGGTCACCGCCGCGAACAGCAGGAGCAGGATCTGCAGGCCGGTGTCCCACTTGATGCCGTTGCTGACCACGAGTGCGTAGAAGATGCCCGCCAGACCGGCCAGGCCCATGGCGACCGTCCACACCAGCCGGATGATGCGGTCCACGTCGATGCCGGAGGCGGCGGCCAGCGCGGGGTTGTCGGAGACCGCCCGGGTGGCCCGCCCGATGCGGGTGCGGAGCAGGACGTACCCGACGAGGCCGAGCATGATGGTCGAGACCCCCATCGCGACGAACGAGACGGTCGTCACCGGAATCGGCCCGAGCTGGACGGTGTCGAAGCTCGAGGTCACGATGGGCACGGTGCCGGCGCCGATGAAGTACTGGAAGGCGTACTGGAGCGGCGAGCGACATACCGATCGTCACGATCATCATCTGGGTGATGCCCAGGCCCCGGCGTCGCAGCGGCTGCCACATGCCCCGGTCCTGGAGCGTAGCCGGTGACCGCGCACAGGATGACGGCGATGATGCCGCCGACCCACAGGTTCAGCCCGGCCACGTTGACGAGCGCGTAGGCGAGGATGCCGCCGAGCGCCACCTGCTCGGCGTGCGCGAAGTTGGACAGGCCGGTCGTGCCGTAGATCAGGGACAGCCCGACCGAGGCGAGCGCGAGGAGCAGCCCGAGCCGCAGCCCGTTGAACGCGCTCTGGATGAGGAGGTCGGTCCTGCTGGTGCTCGCGTCGAACGCACCGGTGCGGACCTCGAACAGCGCCAGAAGGACTTCTGCTGCAGTCCGGGCCGATCTTGACGTTGACGGTCGGCTCGGTCCTGCCACGGGCGGTGATGCCCTCGGGCAGCGACTCCTCGTCGATGGCCACCTGGTACTGGCCGGCCTCGGTCGCCTGGAAGTTCCACTTCCCGGCGTCGTCGGTGGTGACCGTCGTCTCCTCGCCCGAGGGCGTGGTGATGACGATGTCGACGTCGGCGACGGTGTCCTCCTCCGACCGGAGCGTGCCGACGAGGCAGGCGGCGGTGTCGGAGGGGGCGCACAGCTGCGTGGGCTCGGCGGCCTGGGCCGGGGCGGAGACCAGCACCAGAATCAGTGGTGCCAGCAGCGCCGCCAGCAGGCCGACAGCAGGGTATGCCGCGAGACGTTCGCGGACGGTGGGTCGGGGCTTCACTCGGATCCTCCCTTTGCGCACCCCGCTGGGTGCTGCGGGCAGTCTAGGGCTCCGGGGTGTGTTCCAGCCCACACCACCCGGCATGGTTTCCGAACTGTCATCCGCCTGCACCGCCCGGACCGTGCTCGACGACTCCGTCGGAGACCTGGCGCATCGAGAGGCGCAGGTCCATCGCGGTCTTCTGGATCCACCGGAAGGCATCGGGCTCGGTGATGCCGAGCTCCTTCTGCAGGACGCCCTTGGCCCGGTCGACCGCCTTGCGGGTCTCCAGCCGCTCGCTGAGGTCGGCCACCTCGCGTTCGAGGGCGTTGAGCTCGGCGAACCGGCTCACCGCCATCTCGATGGCCGGCACCAGGTCGCTCTTGGTGAACGGCTTGACCAGGTAGGCCATGGCGCCGGCGTCCCGCGCCCGCTCGACCAGCTCGCGCTGGGAGAACGCGGTCAGGATCACCACCGGCGCGATCCGCTGCCCGGCGATCCGCTCGGCGGCCGCGATCCCGTCGAGCACGGGCATCTTCACGTCGACGATGACCAGGTCCGGGCGCAGCTCCTCGGTCAGCTCGATGGCCCGGGCCCCGTCACCGGCCTGGCCGACGACGTCGTACCCCTCCTCGCCGAGCATCTCGGCGAGATCCATCCGGATCAGCGTCTCGTCCTCGGCGATGACGACGCGTCGCCGAGGAGACGTGGCGGGCTGGTTCACGGCCGACAGGCTAGCGGCAGCGCGCGCCCGTGGCCTCCCGGGTGTGGGTCAGGCGGGCTGTCGCCCGCTCCTCCGCTCGGCGGCGCGCTGCGCGACGTACAGCTCGATCTCGGCCCGCTCCACCCGCAGCCGGCTCAGCTCGGTCGCGGCACCCCTGGCGTTGGCCACCGCCCCCTCATGGCTGAGCGATCCCACCAGCTGGGCGACTGCCCACGGCTTCCACATGACGACCTCCCGAACCGGCTGACCCTAATAATCGTAACTGTACTCAATTACTAGTCTTTGGCAAGCCCGATCGCCGGCAGCATCCGGTAGCGTTTGGCCCGCCCAGGCCCGGTTGCCAATCGGCAGAGCGATGGTCTCAAACACCAGTCCAGCTGTGGGTTCGAATCCCACCCCCGGCACGTGTCGGTGGCTGGCGAGCCATGCTCAGTGCATGGTCCACGTACGACCGCAGTCCGTCGTGGACAGTGCGCTGCGCGGCATCGGACGCCGGGCATGCCCGACGCGGACAACGCGCACTTCACGGCGTGGCGATCAAGACGATCCGCGCGCTGGCGGCGCGAGTACCAGCGCCGCGGCAAGCCCGCGGCCAGACGCACACATCGTCGCATGCCCTCGGTGCGACGACGCGACCCTCGACGCACCGCGCCTACGCCGCGCTGCTGGGGTGCTATCTCGGCGACGGGCACATCAGCCGCGGCCGCCGCGGCGTCTTCAACGCTCCACATCTTCAACGACGCGGCAGTACACCGCGTGCAACGCTCACCTCGATCGTGCTGATGGGGCTCGTGAAACCCGGCGGGCGGCCTGCACATCGAGGGACGCACCGGGGTGTCGTCGTCGCAATCGTCTCTGGAAGCACTGGCCCTGCCTGTTCCCCCAGCACGGTCCCGGACGGAAGCATGAGCGGTCGATCGTGCTCGAGGAGTGGCAACGCGAGATCGTCGAGGAGTTCCCGGCGGACTTCCTCCGCGGCCTGTTCCACTCGGACGGTTCCCGCGTCGCCAACTGGGCACGCAGGGAGGTGGCAGGCGTGAAGAAGCGCTACGACTACCCGCGGTGGCAGTTCACCAACCACTCCACCGACATCCGCGACCTGTGCTGCTGGGCGCTCGACCTGCTGGAGATCCCGTGGCGGCAGTCCAACTGGAAGACCATCAGCGTGTCCAGGAGGGCTGCGGTCGCGAGACTCGACGAGTTGATCGGGCTGAAGGCCTGAGGTTCAGCGGCGGCGGTAGGCCGGGGCCACCTCGTTGATCGCGTCGCCCATCCGGTGGATGCGCAGGGCGTTGGTGGAGCCCGGGATGCCCGGCGGGCTGCCGGCGATGATGACGACGAGGTCGCCCTCCTGCACCCGACCGCTCTCCAGGAGCGCCTCGTCGACCTGGCGCACCATCTCGTCGGTGTGCTCGACGGCAGCGGTCTTGAAGGTCTCGACCCCCCAGGTCATCGACAGCTGGGAGCGCACCCTCTCCTCCGGCGTGAAGGCCAGGATCGGCACCTTTCCCCGGTAGCGGGCGAGGCGTCGGGCGGAGTCGCCGGACTGGGTGAACGCGACGAGGAACCTCGCCTCGACCCGCTCCGCGACCTCCAGCGCAGCCTTGGTGATCACGCCACCGCGGGTCCGCGGAGCCCAGTCAAGAGCGGTCATGTGCGGCAACCCGTGCCGCTCGGTGGCGCCCACGATTCGCTCCATGGTGGCCACGGTCTCGATGGGGTACTCCCCCACGCTCGTCTCCCCGGAGAGCATCACGGCGTCGGCGCCGTCGAGGACGGCGTTCGCGACGTCGGAGGCCTCGGCCCGGGTCGGAGCCGGGCTGGTGATCATCGACTCGAGCATCTGGGTCGCCACGATGACCGGCTTGGCGTTGAGCCGGGCCCTGTTGATGACGTCCTTCTGCAGGAACGGCACCTCCTCGAGCGGACACTCCACGCCGAGGTCCCCGCGGGCCACCATGAACGCGTCGAACGCGTGGATGATCTCGTCGAGGTTGTCGATCGCCTGCGGCTTCTCGATCTTCGCGATCACCGGGACGAGCACGCCCTCCTCGCGCATCACCTGGCGGACCGGCTCGACGTCCTCGGCCGACCGCACGAACGACAGCGCGACGAAGTCGACGGAGAGGTGGAGCGCGAACCTCAGGTCCTCGATGTCCTTCTCCGAGAGGGCAGGAACGCTGACCGGAACCCCCGGGAGGTTGAGGCCCTTGTTGTCGCTGACCCGTCCCCCGGTCGTCACCTCGGTCACGACGTCCTGGCCGTTGACCTCGACGACCGTCAGCCGGACCTTGCCGTCGTCCACGAGGATCGGGTCGCCGGGGCCCACGTCACCCGGGAGCCCGTCGTACGTCGTCCCGCAGACGGACCGGTCCCCCGGCACGTCCCGCGTGGTGATCGTGAACCGGTCACCGTTGCGCAGGTCCACCGCACCGTCGGCGAACGTGTCCAGCCGGATCTTCGGCCCCTGGAGGTCGGCGAGGATCCCCACGCCGTGCCCGGTCGCATCGGCAGCCTCCCGCACCAGGCGGTAGGAGCGTTCGTGGTCGGCGTGGGTCCCGTGGCTCATGTTGAGCCGGGCGACGTCCATGCCCGCCTCGACCAGCTCCCGGATCCGCTCCGGGCTGGACGTGGCGGGGCCGAGGGTGCAGACGATCTTGGCTCTGTGCACGACGAAAGCCTAGCCGCACTTAGATCGTTCCAACGCCGACCCGCCCGAAACTTTCGGGCGGGTCGGCCTAGACGACGAGGGGGCGTGCGGTCGGGGGGATCGGGACCGGGAGGTTCGTGGAGCCGGTGAGGTACTCGTCGACGGCGGCGGCGGCCGCGCGGCCCTCCGCGATCGCCCACACGATCAGCGACTGGCCGCGGCCGGCGTCTCCGGCCACGAAGACACCGTCCACGGAGGTGGCGTAGCTCTCGTCGCGGGCGACGTTGCCGCGGTCGTCGAGCTCGACGCCGAGCTGCTCGACCAGGCCGGCCCGTCCATCCTTCAAACGCTTCTCCGGGCCGGTGAAGCCCATCGCGAACAGCACCAGCTCGGCCGGGATCTCGCGCTCGCTGCCCTCGACCTCGGAGAACTTTCCGTCCTCGAAGACCACGTCCACCAGCCGCAGCGCGCGGACCCGGCCGGAGTCGTCGCCCAGGAACTCCTGCGTCGAGACCGCGTAGACCCGCTCGCCGGCCTCCTCGTGGGCCGCGGAGACCCGGAAGATCATCGGGTAGGTGGGCCACGGCTGGCCGTCGGGTCGTGACTCCGGCGGCTCGGGCATGATCTCGAGCTGGGTGATCGACGCCGCTCCCTGCCGGGTCGCGGTGCCGAGGCAGTCGGCCCCGGTGTCGCCGCCGCCGATGATCACGACGTGCTTGCCCTCGGCGGTGATCTGGTCGCCCTCCCCCGACGGCACAGGGTCCTCGCCGAGCGAGGCGCGGTTCGACTGCGGGAGGTACACCATCGCCTGGTGGAGGCCGTCCAGCTCCCGGCCGGGGACCTGCAGGTCGCGGGCCTCGGTCGCCCCCATGGCGAGTACGACGGCGTCGTACCGCTCGGCCAGCTGGGCACCGGTGAGCTCGGCACCGACCTCCACGCCGGACCGGAAGACCGTGCCTTCCCTGCGCATCTGGTCCAGGCGCCGGTCGAGGTGCTTCTTCTCCATCTTGAACTCGGGGATGCCGTAGCGCAGCAGCCCGCCGATCTTGTCGTCGCGCTCGTAGACCGCGACCGTGTGGCCGGCGCGGGTGAGCTGCTGGGCCGCGGCCAGGCCGGCCGGTCCCGAACCGACCACCGCGACGGTCCGGCCGGAGAGCCACTCGGGCGGCTGGGGCCGGACGTAGCCCGACTCCCACGCCCGGTCGATGATCGCGACCTCGACGTTCTTGATCGTGACCGGCTTCTGGTTGATGCCCAGCACGCACGCCGGCTCGCAGGGCGCCGGACAGAGCCGGCCGGTGAACTCGGGGAAGTTGTTGGTGGCGTGGAGGCGCTCCATCGCGCCCTCCCAGTCGTCGCGCCAGACCAGGTCGTTCCACTCCGGGATCAGGTTGCCCAGCGGGCAGCCCTGGTGGCAGAACGGGATGCCGCAGTCCATGCAGCGCCCGGCCTGCTCGGTGATGATCGGCAGCAGCGCGCGCCCCGCGCTGCCGGGGTAGACCTCGCTCCAGTCCTGGACGCGCTCGTCGACCGGACGGCGGGTGGCGACCTCGCGGTCGTGCTTGAGGAAGCCCTTGGGGTCAGCCATGCAGCACCTCCATGATCCGGTGAGCGGCCTCTTCCTCGTCGAGACCCTCCTCGATCGCCTCCTCCCGGGCTTCGAGCACCCGCTTGAAGTCGCTCGGCATCACCTCGGTGAAACGGGCCAGCGAGCTCTCCCAGTCGGCGAGGAGCGCCTCAGCGACGGTCGAGCCGGTCTCCTCGTGGTGCCGGGTGACGAGGTCCTTGAGCTCCTCGGCCGCCTCCCCCTCCACCGGGCTCAGGTCGACCAGCTCGGGGTTGACCCGCGCCTCGTCGATGTCGAGCAGGAACGCGTAACCACCGGACATTCCGGCCGCGAAGTTGCGTCCGGTCGGGCCGAGAATCGCGACCTTGCCGCCGGTCATGTACTCGCAGCCGTGGTCGCCCACGCCCTCCACGACGGCGGACACGCCGGAGTTGCGGACGCAGAACCGCTCGCCCACGACTCCGCGCAGGAAGATCTCGCCGCTCGTCGCGCCGTACCCGATCACGTTGCCGGCGATGATCTGCTCCTCTGCGGCGAACGTCGCCGACCGGTCGGGGCGGACGACGATCCGGCCGCCGGAGAGCCCCTTGCCGAGGTAGTCGTTCGCGTCGCCCTCGAGGCGGAGGGTGATCCCCTTCGGGACGAAGGCGCCGAAGGACTGGCCGGCGGAGCCGGTGAACGTCAGGTCGATGGTGCCGTCGGGCAGTCCCTCGCCGCGGTACCTCTTGGTGACCTCGTGGCCGAGGATGGTGCCGACGGTCCGGTTGACGTTGCGGATCTCGAGCTGGGCGCGCACCGGATCCCCGCTCTCCAGTGCAGGAGCGGCCAGCTTCACCAGCTCGTTGTCCAGCGCCTTGTCGAGACCGTGGTCCTGAACGGTGGTCTGGTGGAGCGCCGCACCCTCGGGGAGGTCGGGAAGGTGCAGGATCGGCGCCAGGTCGAGCCCGGCCGCCTTCCAGTGGTCGACCGCCTGCGCGACGTCGAGCGCGTCGACCCGGCCGACGGCCTCGTCGAGGCTGCGGAAGCCGAGCTCCGCGAGCAGCTCGCGCACCTCCTGCGCGACGTACTCGAAGAAGGTGACGACGTGGTCGGCCTGGCCGGTGAAGCGCTCCCGCAGGACGGGGTTCTGGGTCGCCACGCCGACCGGGCAGGTGTCGAGGTGGCAGACCCGCATCATGATGCAGCCCGACACCACCAGTGGCGCGGTCGAGAAGCCGAACTCCTCAGCGCCGAGGAGCGCGGCGACGACGACGTCTCGGCCGGTCTTGAGCTGGCCGTCGGTCTGCACCACGATCCGGTCGCGCAGCCCGTTGAGGAGCAGGGTCTGCTGGGTCTCGGCGAGCCCGAGCTCCCACGGCCCGCCGGCGTGCTTGAGCGAGGTCAGCGGTGCGGCGCCGGTGCCGCCGTCGTGGCCGGAGATGAGTACGACGTCCGCGTGCGCCTTCGACACCCCGGCGGCGACCGTGCCGACGCCGACCTCGGAGACCAGCTTCACGTTGATGCGGGCCGCCGGGTTGGCGTTCTTGAGGTCGTGGATCAGCTGCGCAAGGTCCTCGATGGAGTAGATGTCGTGGTGCGGCGGCGGGCTGATCAGCCCCACCCCGGGCGTGGAGTACCGGGTCTTGGCGATCCACGGGTAGACCTTCTGCCCCGGCAGCTGACCGCCCTCGCCGGGCTTGGCGCCCTGGGCCATCTTGATCTGGATGTCGTCGGAGTTCGTGAGGAACTCCGCGGTCACGCCGAAGCGACCTGAGGCGACCTGCTTGATCGCGCTGCGCCGCTCCGGGTCGTAGAGGCGCTCGGGGTCCTCGCCACCCTCTCCGGTGTTGGACTTGGCGCCGAGCCGGTTCATCGCGATCGCCAGCGTCTGGTGGGCCTCCTGGCTGATCGACCCGTAGGACATCGCGCCGGTGGAGAACCGCTTGACGATCTCGGAGACCGGCTCGACCTCGTCGATCGGGACCGGCTGGCGTCCGCTGCCACCGGCGTCCTTGAACCGGAACATCCCGCGCAGGGTCATCAGCCGCTCGGACTGCTCGTCGACCCGCTCGGTGTACTGCTTGAAGATGTCGTAGCGCCCGGTCCGGGTGGAGTGCTGGAGCCGGAACACGGTGTCGGGGTCGAAGAGGTGCGGCTCGCCCTCCCGGCGCCACTGGTACTCACCGCCGATGGCCAGCTGCCGGTGCGCCGGCGCGATCCCGGCCGGCGGGTAGGCCACGGCGTGGCGTCGCGCGACCTCGTCGGCGATGGTGTCGAGCTCGATGCCACCGAGCTTCGAGGTGGTCCCGGTGAAGTACTTGTCGACCACCGTCTGGGAGAGCCCGACCGCCTCGAAGATCTGGGCACCGGTGTACGACGCGACCGTGGAGACGCCCATCTTGGACATCACCTTCAGCACACCCTTGCCGAGCGCCTTGATCAGGTTGGCGACGGCCTTCTCGGGCTCGGCCTTGACGTAGTAGGCGTCGCGGGCGAGGTCCTCGACCGACTCCATGGCGAGGTAGGGGTTGACCGCCGCGGCGCCGTACCCGATGAGCAGCGCGACGTGGTGCACCTCGCGGACGTCGCCGGCCTCGACCAGCAGTCCGACCTGGGTGCGGGTCTTCTCGCGCACCAGGTGGTGGTGGACCGCGCCGGTCAGCAGCAGCGAGGGGATCGGGGCCATCTCGGCGGTGGAGTGGCGGTCGGAGAGCACGATGATCCGGGCCCCGCCGGCGATCGCCTCGGACACCTCGGCGCAGATCTCGTCGATCCGCTCGGCCATGGCCGCGCCGCCACCCTCGACGGGGTAGAGCCCGCGGGACACGTGGGTGATGAAGCCGGGCATGTCGCCGTCGCGGTTGATGTGGCGGATCTTGGCCAGGTCGTCGTTGGAGATGACCGGGAACGGCAGCACCACCTGGCGGCACGACGCGGGGGCCGGCTCGAGCAGGTTGGCCTCGGGCCCGATGGTGCCGGCGAGCGAGGTGACCAGCTCCTCGCGGATCGCGTCCAGCGGCGGGTTGGTCACCTGGGCGAACAGCTGGCTGAAGTAGTCGAACAGCAGCCGTGGCTTGTCGGAGAGCGCGGCGATCGGGGTGTCGGTGCCCATCGACCCGATCGGCTCGGCACCGGTGTTGGCCATCGGCGTGAGCAGGATCCGCAGCTCCTCCTCGGTGTAGCCGAAGATCTGCTGGCGCCGGGTGACCGAGGCGTGGGTGTGGATGATGTGCTCGCGCTCGGGGATGTCGGCGAGGTGGATCTGGCCCGCGTGCAGCCACTCGTCGTAGGGGTTCTCGGCCGCGAGCTCGGCCTTGATCTCCTCGTCCTCGATGATCCGGTGCTCGTCGGTGTCGACGAGGAACATCCGGCCCGGCTGGAGCCGGCCCTTGCGGACGATCGAGGCGGGGTCGAGGTCGAGGACGCCGACCTCGGAGGCGAGGACCACCAGGCCGTCGTCCGTGACCCAGTAGCGCGAGGGGCGCAGCCCGTTGCGGTCGAGGACGGCGCCGATCTGCGAGCCGTCGGTGAACACCACGCACGCCGGCCCGTCCCACGGCTCCATGAGGGAGGCATGGAACTCGTAGAACGCGCGGCGCTTCGCGTCCATCTCGGCGTGGTTCTCCCACGCCTCGGGGATCATCATCAGCACGGAGTGCGGCAGCGACCGTCCGCCGAGGTGGAGCAGCTCGAGCACCTCGTCGAACGACGCCGAGTCGGACGCGCCAGGACTGCAGATCGGGAAGATCCGGTCCAGGTCGCCGTTGAACAGGTCGGAGTCGAGCAGCGCCTCGCGCGCCCGCATCCAGTTCCGGTTGCCCATCACGGTGTTGATCTCGCCGTTGTGGGCGATGAACCGGAACGGGTGGGCCAGCGGCCAGCTCGGGAAGGTGTTGGTGGAGAACCGCGAGTGGACCACGGCCAGCGCGGAGGCGACCCGCTCGTCGGTCAGGTCGGGATAGAAGTGGTCGAGCTGGTTGGTGGTGAGCATGCCCTTGTAGATGAGGGTCCGGCTGGAGAGGGAGGGGAAGTAGACCTCCGTCTCGTGCTCGGCCCGCTTGCGCAGGCAGAACGCCAGTCGTTCCAGCCCCATCCCGCCCACGCGGGCGCCGGCGCCGGCGAGGAACAGCTGGCTGAACACCGGCATCACGCCCAGGGCGGTGGCGCCCAGCAGGTCGGGCTCGATCGGGACCTCGCGCCAGCCGAGGACCGCGAGGCCCTCCTCGGCCGCGATCTCCTCGATCCGACGCCGGGTCTTCTTGACCTGCTCGTCGTCACCCGGAAGGAACGCCGTGCCGACGGCGTACGACGACGTGGGCGGCAGTTCGAAGTCGACGACCTCGCGCAGGAAGGCGTCGGGGATCTGCATCAGGATGCCCGCCCCGTCGCCGGAGTTGGGCTCGGCGCCGGCCGCGCCGCGGTGGTCGAGGTTGCGCAGGGCCGTCAGCGCCTTGGCCACGATGTCGTGGCTCGGCTCGCCGGAGAGGTTCGCCACGAACGCCACGCCGCAGGCGTCGTGCTCGTGGCGGGGGTCGTAGAGCCCCTGGGGCGGCGGGAACGCGTGCTGTCCTGGCACCGGGCATTCTCCCGTCGTCGTCTGCGCCGATCCGCCGGCCCTTGCGGCAGGGGGCAAGCGCACCGTGCGTGGTCGGCAAGCTGGCTGTGCAAATTGAAAGCTGTGCAGGGGACGACGTTGGCCCGAGCGGAGAGTCAGGTTACCACCGGGTTTCGACGCTTCCGAGGGGCTGACTGACCCCCGGACAGCTCAGGCCGGGTCGGCGTTGGCTCCTGTGTCGGTCTCCTCGGGCTCCTCCACCCGGGTGTAGATCTGCTCCTCGCGGCCGGGATGGCGACGGCCCACCACGACGAAGTACGTCGCGGCGGCGACGAACAGGATGATCGACGTCCACACGTTGAGGCGCAGGCCCAGCACGTTCTGCAGCTGGACGTCGTCGATGCGGAGCATCTCGATCCAGCCGCGGCCCAGCGTGTAGGCCATCACGTACAGCGCGACCACCCGGCCGTGGCCGAGCCGGAAGCGGCGGTCCGCCCAGACGACGACCGCGAACGCCGCGAGGCACCACAGGAACTCGTAGAGGAAGGTCGGGTGGAAGGTCTCGACGTCGAAGTACCCCGGCGGCCGGTGCGCGGCGTCGATCTCGAGCGCCCACGGGAGGTCGGTGGGCCGGCCGAACAGCTCCTGGTTGAACCAGTTGCCCCACCGCCCGATCGCCTGGGCGACCAGCACGCCGGGGGCCATCGCGTCCAGGACCGGCAGCAGCCGGATCCCCTTCAGCCGGGCGCCGATGACCACGCCGAGGGCACCCATCGCGATGGCGCCCCACACCCCGAGCCCGCCCCGCCAGAGGTAGAGCGCCGTGACCGGGTTGGTGTCCTCGCCGAAGTAGAGCTGGTAGTCGGTGATCACGTGGTAGAGCCGCCCGCCGACCAGCCCGAACGGGACCGCCCACACGGCGAGGTCGCTGACCTCGCCGGGCTTGCCGCCGCGGGCCACCCAACGGCGCTCGCCGATCCAGATGGCGGCGACGATGCCCAGGATGATCGACAGTGCGTAGCCGCGCAGTGGCACCGGGCCGAGGTTCCACACGCCGTCGGCGGGGCTCGGGATCGAAAGGATGGTCAAGGTGGTCATCATCAGGGTGTGCCCTCGAGAAGTCGGTGGATGTCGTCGGCGAACTGCGCCGAGGAAGTGCCCTGGGTCCACAGGATCGGCACGCGGTCGTGGTCGTCGATCGCGGTCACCTGGGTGCTGTGGGTGACCTCGTAGCCGCCGCTCGGCAGCCGCTCGCCCTGCTCGACCGCCACCGCGAGCGGCTTGCCGATGTCGACGATGGTGTCGAGATCGCCGGTCAGGCCGATGAACGACGGGTCGAACCGGTCGAGGTAGGTGCGGAGGGTCCCCGCGTCGTCGCGGGCGGGATCGGTGGTCACGAACACGACGTCGACCCGCTCCCGGTCCTGCTCGTCGAGGCGGGTCATCGCCGAGGCCAGCGAGGACATCACGGTCTGGCAGATGTCGGGGCAATGGGTGTAGCCGAAGAACACCAGGGTGAGCGGCCGGTCGGTGTCCGCGGCCAACGAGTATGGCTCCCCCTCCGTGTCGGTCAGGGCCGTCTGGGGGACGACGTACTGCTCGTCGAGGACCGCGCCGTGGAACTCGGCCCCCGCCGACGACGCGTCCTCACCGCACCCGGCGAGCAGGAGCACGGTCGCTGCGAGGAGCGCGGCGCTCCTACGCCACGGACACCGCCGGCAAGGTCCTCGGTGAGGGCGGTCAGGGCGCGGAGCCCGGCGACCCGGTCGTCGGGGTGGTCGAGGAGGGCGCGGACGAAGGCGGAGCCGACGATCACACCGTCGGCGTACGCCGCCACCTCGGCCGCCTGCCGGCCGTTGCCGACGCCCAGCCCGACCGCGACGGGTAGATCGGTCGTGGCCCGGGTGCGGGCCACCAGCGGGCCCGGCCAGGTCGCTGGTGCTCTCGCGGGCGCCGGTGACGCCCATGACGGCGGTGGCGTAGACGAAGCCGCGACAGGCCGCGGTCGTCATCGCGATCCGGGCGTCGGTGGAGCTGGGTGCGACCAGGAAGACCTTGTCGAGGTCGTGCTCGTCGGCGGCGGCGATCCAGGCCGCGGCGCTGTCCGGGGTCAGGTCGGGGGTGATCAGCCCCGCTCCCCCGGCATCCGCGAGGTCGGCGGCGAACCTGTCGACGCCCTACCTCTCCACCGGGTTCCAGTAGGTCATCACCAGGGTCGGGGTGCCGGTCGCGGCCACCGCCTCGACGGTGCGCAGCACGTCGCGGGTGCGGACCCCGCCGTCGAGCGCCTGCTGGGCGGCGGTCTGGATCGTGGGGCCGTCCATGACGGGATCGGAGTAGGGCAGGCCGACCTCGATCACGTCACACCCGGCCTCGACCATGGCGGTCAGGGCGTCGATGCCGCCGTCGACGTCGGGGAAGCCGGCGGGCAGGTAGCCGACCAGGGCGGCCCGATCCTCCTGCCGCGCCCGGTCGAACGCAGTGGAGACGTTCATTCTTCGTCTCCCACGGGCTCGGCGGTGACCTCGTCGGGGTCGCCCAGCCCGAACCAGTCGATGGCGGTGTCCATGTCCTTGTCGCCGCGGCCGCTCAGGTTGACCAGGATCGTCGCCTCGGGGCCCTTCTCCGCCGCCAGCTTCTCGGCGACCGCGAGCGCGCCCGCGACGGCGTGGGCCGACTCGATCGCCGGGATGATCCCCTCGGTGCGGCTGAGCAGCGCGAAGGCGTCCATCGCCTCGGCGTCGGTGACCGGGACGTAGGTGGCCCGGCCCGTGGAGGCGAGGTGGGCGTGCTGCGGCCCGACGCCCGGGTAGTCGAGGCCGGCCGAGATCGAGTGGGACTCGATGGTCTGGCCGTCCTCGTCCTGGAGGACGTAGCTGCGGGCGCCGTGCAGGACCCCGCTCTCGCCCGCCGCGATGGTCGCCGCGTGCCGGCCGGTCTCGATCCCTTCGCCGCCGGGCTCGAAGCCGTAGATCGCGACGTCCTCGTCGTCGAGGAACGCGCTGGAACAGGCCGATGGCGTTGGAGCCGCCGCCGACGCACGCCGCGACGGCGTCCGGCAGCACGCCGTACCGCTCGAGGCACTGCTCGCCGGGCCTCGTCGCCGATGCCGCGGCAGAAGTCGCGGACCATGCTCGGGAACGGGTGCGGGCCGGCGGCCGTGCCGAAGAGGTACGCCGTGTTGTCGACGCTCGCCACCCAGTCCCGCAGCGCCTCGTTGATCGCGTCCTTGAGGGTCGCGCTGCCGGACTCGACCGGGACCACCTTCGTGCCGAGCAGGTGCATCCGGGCGACGTTGAGGGCCTGCCGGCGGGTGTCGACGCCACCCATGTAGACGGTGCAGTCCAAGCCGAAGTACGCCGCAGCGGTCGCGCGCGCGACGCCGTGCTGCCCGGCGCCGGTCTCGGCGATCACCCGGGTCTTGCCCATCCGTCGGGTGAGCAGCGCCTGGCCGAGGACGTTGCGGATCTTGTGGGCGCCGGTGTGGTTGAGGTCCTCGCGCTTGAGCAGGATCCGGCAGCCGACCTGGTCGCTGAGCCGCTCGGCGAAGTACAGCGGGCTGGGGACCCCGGCGTACTCGCGGAGGATCTGCTCGAACTCGGCGGTGAAGGCCGGGTCGGCCATGGCGTCCTGCCAGGCGACGGTGAGCTCGTCGAGGGCGGCCACGAGTGCCTCGGGCATGAAGCGCCCGCCCCACTGCTCCTCACCGGCGGCACCGAAGTAGCCGCGCTCGTCGGCGTCGTAGGTCACGGCGTGCCTCCCGCCAGGGCCCGTACCGCGGCCTCGGGGTCGCCGTCGCGGACCAGCGCCTCACCCACGAGGACGGCCCGCGCCCCCTCGCCGGCGAAACGGGCCGCGTCGGCGGGCCCGGCGATGCCGGACTCCGCGACCAGGACGCGGTCCTCGGGGACCAGCGGCGCCAGCCGGCCGAAGGTGTCGGGGTCGACCGCGAGCGTCCGAAGGTTGCGTGCGTTGATCCCGATGAGCTCCGCGCCCAGCGCGACGGCGCGCTCGGTCTCGGCCTCGTCGTGCACCTCGACGAGGACGGTCAGTCCCAGCTCCCGGGCCTCGTCGTGGAGGCTCCGGAGCGCGTCGTCGTCGAGGGCGGCGACGATCAGGAGGGCGAGGTCGGCGCCTGCGGCGCGTGCCTCGAGGAGCTGGTAGGGCGTGACGATGAAGTCCTTGCGCAGCACCGGGAGGTCCACGGCGGCCCGGACCGCCCGGAGGTCCGCGAGGCTCCCACCGAAGCGGCGCTCCTCGGTGAGCACGCTGATCGTCGCCGCTCCGCCCCGGGCGTAGGCCTCGGCCAGGACGGCGGGCTCGGCGATCTCGGCCAGCTCGCCCTTGCTCGGGCTGCGTCGCTTGACCTCCGCGATCACGCTCGACGCCCGGGCCGCGGAAGTGGGGCATCGGGTCGCGGGCGGGGTCGACGTCGGCGAGGGCCGCACGCAGGTCGGCGGGAGTGGTGTCGGCCTCGCGGCGGGCGAGGTCGATCCGCACGCCCGCGACGATGTCGTCGAGGACGGACATGGCGTCAGTCGTGACTGCCGTGGAGGCCCAGCTTCGCCATCACCGCGAACACCACGAGGGATCCGACTCCGAGCGCGCAGCCGATCCAGAACAGCGTCATGCTGACCGGGTCGAGCATCAGGGCGACGCCGCCGACGACGAAGCCGAGCATCGCGACGACAACGGCGGTCCAGGCCGCGGGGGTGTTGCCATGGTGGGCTGTCATTGCGGGCTCCTCGGTACGGGCGGGCGGCCAAGCAGATGTGCTCGGCCAGTGTATTCAGCCAGGTCACACGGTGGGGTCGCGGCCCTCGTCGATGGACTTCCACAGGTCCAGGCTGCTCGCGTCCTCCGGCGGGGCCTCGCTGTCGCTCGCGCCGCCCGGGGCGTCGTACCGGCTGCCCATCTCGGGCCAGTGCCCGACCCAGAGCACGGCGAGGGCGGTGCTGACGACGGAGAGCACGGCGCCGACGGCGGCCGCCCAGAACCAGCCCGTCTCCTCGGTGATATCCGCGTCGGTCGTGCGTCGGGCCCCCTCCGGGAACGCCTCGAGCACCTGGTCCGGAAGGGTGAACAGACCGACCACGACGGTGACGACCAGCCCGAGGGCCGCCAGCAGGGCCAGCACCGCGACGACCCGGCGGACCACCCCCCGTGTCACCAGCAGCACGCCCCAGCAGGCGAGGACGACCAGGCTGAGCGCCAGGGCGAGCGGCATCTCGCCGGCATCGGCGACCAGCCCGAGGGGGTCGCTGCCGGCAGGGAGCGAGGTGTCGACCACCCACGGCTTCGCGCCGGCGACGGCCGCGAGCGTTCCCGCTGCCAGCCCGAGCCCGACCACGGGTGCGAAGGTGGCGCGTGGCTCAGGCATCGGTCCAGACGAGGTCGGCGTCGAAACAGGTGCGGTCGCCGGTGTGGCAGGCAGCGCCCTCCTGGTCGACCTTGACCAGCAGGGTGTCGCCGTCGCAGTCGAGCCGGACCTCCTTGACGTGCTGCCGGTGGCCGGAGGTCTCGCCCTTGACCCAGTACTCCTGCCGCGAGCGGCTCCAGTACGTCGCGCGGCGGGTGCTGAGGGTGCGGGCCAGCGCCTCGTCGTCCATCCAGCCCAGCATCAGCACCTCGCCGGTGTCGTGCTGCTGGACGACGGCCGGCACCAGCCCCTCCGCCGAACGCTTCAGCCGGGCGGCCACGGCAGGGTCGAGTTCGCTCACCCCACCAGTATCCCGGTGGCCGCGCGGGCGGCCCTCCGGGAGTCGAAGTGCGAGCGGAGCGACCCTCGAAGCCCCGGCAGGCCGTCCGCCCGCACCTCAACCGGCCAGGTCAGCCGGCGGGCAGCTGAGCCAGGAAGTCGTCGTAGGCGATGAAGGTTCCGTGACCACCCGCGATCCACTCGACGTTCAGGTTGTTCGCCTCGATCAGGTCGTTGAGCGCCTGGCCGCCGTCACCCGGGGGCCCGGGCGGGCTGTAGACGTCGCTCACGAACAGCACGCCGCCCTGCTCCACGAACGTGACGGTCATGTCGACCGAGTGCGCCACGTTGAACGACAGCACCTCGATGCGCCGGTTGGCGTCGTTGAGCAGGCGCTGCCGCCGTTGGGCACCGCGCGGAACCGGGCCGGTCGGTCGGACCGGTCGAGCCGGTCCGGCATGATCGTCGAGTTGCGCTCGCGGAACACCCGCCGGAAGAACGGGATCGCCCTCTCGTGCAGCACCGCGCGTGCGCCGAGCGCCACGTAGGGCCGCATGCCACCGGAGTGGTCGGAGTGGTGGTGCGTCGTGATCACGTGGGTGATCCGCTCGCCGGGGAAGCGCCTGCGCACGAAGCCGATCACGGCCTCGGCGCGGAGGTCGTGCAGGGCACCCTCGACCACGACGACTCCGCTGGCGCGTCGCACCACCATCGAGTTGTTCGAGACCCCGCCGAGCAGGATGATCCCGGGGGCGATCCGCTGCGGGTTGATCGCGGTCTGGCCGCCGTCCTTGATGAACCCGAGGTTGGCGAAGGACATGACCCACTCAGAGGTACGCATGCCGACCGAGCTCAGCCGTGGGCCGAACCGCCGCGCCTGCACGGAGGCCGGGATCCGGAATGCCGAGCGGTCGAGCCGCGGGTTGGCGACCAACCCGCCGGCGGGACGCAGCTCCCGGTGCAGCCGCTGGCCGTCGGACCAGAGCGCGACCGTGCGCGGGAACCGCAGCCCCGCCCCGGCAGCAGCTCCAGCGCGCGTAGCGCACGTCGATCCTGACGTTCCGCCGCAGGTAGTCGTGCTGGACGGTGCGCAGCCGGCCGATGCTGGCCGGTCCTCGTGCTCATGAACAGGCGCACCGGCGCCACCGCGTGCCGGAGCACGAGGACCCGGAACCTCCGTCCGCCCAGGACGGCCGTGCCTCCGTCACGCGCCATCCGCGGGTTGCGAAGAGCCCGCTGCAGCAGCACGTGGGGGTTGAGCAGGGCCAGCTCCTCGCGGATCGCGGCCCCGCGGTCCGCCGGTCATCGGCTTCGTGCGGCGAGTAGAACCGTTGGCGTCGACGCCGCGGATGAAGCCCCGCCGCCCGGAGATCACCTCGTGTACGGGCCGGTCGGCCCCGTCCGAGGTGCGCACGACGTCGACCCGCACCCGGTTGGGCGTACGCCGGTTCCCGACGACGTACCGGACCCGCTCGTCGAACGTGGCGCTGGGCTTGGACCGGTCCCCCGGCCGGATCCCCTCGTCGTAGATCCAGCGGTTGCCGGTGGCGGCGTACCGGAAGGACCGGAGGCCGCGCAGCGCCTCGGGCCCGCCGACGGCGCGGACCGCCATGCGGAGGGCCTGGCCCCCGGCCCGGGCCTGCGCGAGCTGAGGGTGCTGCCGACGAGGCGTTGCCCGCCGTCGTGGTGGCCGGGAGCAGACCGGCGAGGCTCACGGTCAGGGCGAGCGCGCCTGCCGTTGCGGTGGTGTGGAGTCCGGGGCGCTTCATGGCAGCTCCTGGTGTGTCAGGCCCGGGCGCGCACGCGGCACGCTCGGCCCCACCCCGGGCTGTTCGTCCACGGAACCACGAGAATGGTTGACGGGTAAATGACCCGACCGGGTGGTATTGACCAGCGGGCTCCCGCGGCTACCCGTGCTGGGCGATCCAGGAGGCGTGGAGGCCGGCGTAGACGCTGCCCTCCTGCCTCACCAGCTCCGCGTGTGGACCCCGCTGGACGACCCGACCCCGGTCCACGACCACGACCTCGTCCGCGTTCTCAGCAGTGGAGAGCCGGTGCGCGATGGTGACCGAGGTCCGGCCGCTCATCAGCCGTTCGAGGGCCCGGCCGATCCGCATCTCCAGGGCCGGATCGACGGCGCTGGTGGCCTCGTCGAGGACGAGCAGGTCGGGGTCGGCGAGGTGGGCGCGCAGCAGAGCGACCAGCTGCCGCTCCCCCGCGGACAGCGACTCACCACGCTGGCCGACCCGGGTGTCGAGGCCGCGCGGGAGCCCGGCCACCCAGTCACCGAGGCCCAGCTCCTCGGCGCTGGCCAGGATGTCGCCCTCGCCCGCATCGAGCCGTCCGTAGCGGACGTTGGCGGTGAGGGTGTCGTCGAAGAGGAACCCCTCCTGCGGGACGAGCACGACGCTGCGACGCAGCGAGGGCCCGGCGATCCGGCGTACGTCGACGCCGTCGAGCAGTACGGCGCCCTCGTCGGGGTCCATCAGCCGGGTGAGCAGCTTGGCGAAGGTCGACTTCCCCGACCCGGTCTCGCCCACGATCGCGACCCGGGAGCCGGAGTCGATCGACATGTCCACGTCGCGCAGCACCGGCGGCCCGCCGGGGTAGGCGAACGTGACGTGGTCGAAGCGGACGTCGATCGGACCGCGCGGCAGGACCTGTCCCTCGGGGCCGGGGTCGACCAGGTCGGCGGGGGTCTCGAGGATGCCGATGACCCGCCGCCAGCTGGCGATGGCGTTCTGGGCGTCGGTCAGGATCTGGGTGCCCATCTGGACCGGGCCGACGAACAGCGTCACGAGAAAGGCGAACGCGAGGACCCGGCCCGGTGTCATGTCGCCGGTGAAGCCGAGCAGCACGCCGACGATCAGCACGCCTGCGTTGGCGAGGCCGGCGGAGATGCCGCCCAGGGAGAACGACACGACCGTGAACTGCTGGGCGCGGATGGACGCGGCCTTGAAGTCGTCGATCGCGGTGTCGATGCGGTCCTGGGTGCGGCCCTCGACGGAGTAGGAGCGGACCACGGCGGCTCCGACGACGGGCTCGGAGATCGCCCCGAGCAGGACGCCGACCTGGTGGCGGACGATGCCGTAGGCCCGGGACAGCTTGCGCTGGAAGTAGCGGATGGAGAGGAACAGCGGCGCGAAGCTGATCCACACCACCAGCGCCAGCTGCCAGCTGTAGACCACCATGATCACGGTCGCCACCATCATCTGGCCGATGCTGACGATGAACAGCAGGCCGCCGAAGACGAGGAACTGGCTGACCTGGTCGACGTCGCTGGTCACTCGCGAGACCAGGGCACCGCGGCGCTCGGTGTTCTGGGTGAGCAGCGGGAGGTCGTGGACGTGGCGGAACGCCTTGATCCGCAAGGTGGCCAGGCCGCGTTCGGAGGAGCTGAACAGCCGCTTGGTCATCAGGTACGACGCCGTGCTGGTGATCCCGATCGCGAGCGCCGCGAGGACCCCCATCCAGGCGACGTAGCTGACGTCGGGGCCACCGGAGCCGTTGAGGCCCCGGTCGAGGGTCTGCTGCACCGCGATCGGGACGACCACCTGGCCGCACGAGGCGATCACGGCGAGGAAGAGCGTGAACCCGAAGCCCTCCCGCAGCTCGGGCGAGATCCGCATCCCGCGACGGAGCGTGTCCATCGCCTTGATGTCCTCGCCGGTGTCCATCGTCGTGCCGCTCGAGCGCGCGGTCGTGAGGGTCGTCATCTCACTTCCACCTCGTCTCCGTGGGCGGCCTGCTCGTAGGCATTGACCAGGTGGGCGTAGGACGGGCTGCGCTCCAGCAGCTCCGCATGGGTGCCGCGGTCGGCGATCCGTCCGTCCTCGAGGTGCACGACCTCGTCGGCCAGGGCGATGGTCGCCTTCCGGTAGGCGACCACGACCAGGGTCGCGCCGGTGCCTCCGGTCCGCAGGGCCTGCAGGATCCGCGCCTCGACCTCGGGGTCGACCGCCGAGGTGGCGTCGTCGAGGATCAGCAGCCGCGGTCGGCGCACCAGGGCCCGGGCGAGGCTGATCCGCTGACGCTGCCCGCCGGACAGCGAGGTGCCCCGCTCGCCGAGCTGGGTGTCCAGCCCCTGGCCGAGGGCAGCCACGAAGCCGTCGGCCTGCGCGGCGCGCAGTGCAGCCCACACCTCCTCGTCGGACACGTCGGCCCCGAGGGTGACGTTGTCGCGCACGGTGTCGTCGAAGAGGAACGCCGTCTGCGGGACCAGGGACACCGACTCCGCGAGCGCACCCTTGCGGAGCTCCCGGATGTCGGAACCGTCGACCAGGATCCGGCCGGAGTCGGGGTCGACGAGCCGGGTGAGCAGGCTGGTGAGGGTGCTCTTCCCCGACGCGGTGGCCCCGACCAGGGCGACCGTGCGTCCCGGCTCGACGACGAACGAGACACCGTCGAGCAGCTGGGCCTCGCCGTCGTACGAGTAGCGCAGGTCGTCGACCTCGACCCGGGCGCCGTGGGCGGACGCGCCGCGCAGGGTCGCCTCTCCGTGCACCATCGCGCCGGTGGCGCGGAGCACCGAGCGGGTGCGCCGGAAGCCGACGACGGAGCGGGGGAACTCGCCGAGCAGCCAGCCGATGGCCCGGATCGGGAAGGAGACGATGGTGAGCAGGTAGGCGATCGTAACGACGTCGCCGGCGTCGGTCTGGCCGGCGAGCACCCGGGAGGTGCCGACGGCCAGGACCACGAGCACGCCGATGTTGGGGAGCGAGGCGAGGGTGGGATCGAAGGCGGCGCGGATGGCGCCGGCCCGGGTGTTCACGTCGCGCAGCTCGTGGGCGCGGGCGCTGAAGCGCGCGGTCTCCTCGCCCTCCCGGCCCAGCGTCTTGACCACCATCGCGCCGTCGAAGGACTCGTGGGCGATCTCGCTGACCTCGGCGCGCAGCCCCTGCGCCCGGGTCATCAGCGGCGAGGCGAGCCGCTGGTAGGCGAGGTTCGCGACCACGACCAGGGGGAAGACCAGCAGTCCGACCAGCGCCAGCACCACGTCCGCGAACAGCATCTGGACCACGGCGATCGCCATCATCACCACGGTGCCGAGCGCCATCGGAAGCGGAGCGATCGGGCCCCAGGCCGCCTCGACGTCGGAGTAGGCGTTGGAGAGCAGCTGTCCGGTGGGGTGGCGCTGGTGCCACTCCATGGGCAGGGAGAGGTACTGCCGGGTGACGGCACGGCGGGTGTGGGCCTGCATCCGGAACTGCATGACCCCGGCGCCGAGGCGGCGGGCCACGATGCCGACCGCACGCAGGATGGCGACGCCGAGGAACAGCGCGAGCACGGTCCAGAGGAGGGCGGGGTCGATCTCGCCCTCCTCGAAGGCGGGGATCAGCACGTGGTCGGTGGACCAGCCGAGCACCCAGGCGTCGGCGACGGTCAGCATGGCGAACAGAACGCTGCCGATGGTGGAGAGGACGAAGATCCCGGGCTCGCGGCGGATGGCGTGACCGAGTACGGCGAAGCCTTCGCGCGTGGTCGCTCCGCGCAGCTTCGCCTGCTCGTCCGTCACGTGTTCCTTATCCCCCTCTGGCCATCACAGCCATCGCGCTTGTGAGGGTATTCCACCTGCCCAACCCCTTACCACTCGGCCGCTGTGGGCGCCGTACCCTCGGCTGGCATGAGCCGAGACCTGCTTGCCCGGCGCGAACGCCACGACCTGTGCGACCTCGCCCTCGTCCTGGGCGAGGACGCTCCCACGCTGTCGGGTGACTGGACCGCCAAGGACCTCGTCACCCACCTGCTGCTGCGCGAGCACAGCCTGGTCGGCGCCCCCGGGCTGCTGATCCGGCCGCTCTCCCGCCTCACCGATCTCGAGATGGCGCGGATCGGGAAGAAGGACTTCACGGTGCTGGTCGAGCGCCTGCGCGGGCACGGGTTCACGCCGTACGCCATCCCGGCGTTCGACCGCGCGGTCAACACGCTCGAGTACTTCGTGCACCACGAGGACCTGCGTCGGGCCCAGCCGGGGTGGACGCCGCGGGAGCTCGATCGCGCCGACGAGTCGGCCCTGTGGTCGGCGATCCGGGTCTTCGGCCGCGGGCTGGTCCGGCCGGCCGGCGTGCCGGTGAAGATCCGGCGCACCGACACCGGTGCGGAGGCGACGCTGCGGCGTGGGTCCGACCCCGCCGTGCTCGCCGGGATGCCGTCGGAGATCGTGATGTTCCTGTACGGACGCGACCAGCATCGGGGGCTGCGGTTCACCGGCCCCGACGAGCACATCGACAGTCTGCGCACCGCCGGCCTGGGCCTCTGACCCGCCCGAAACTGACCGAGAAACCCGCTGACCCGCCCGAAACTTTCGGGCGGGTCAGCGCACGGGGTGGCCGGCGGCGGCCAGGGTGTCCTTGACCTCGGCGATCCGCAGCGTCCCGAAGTGGAACACGGTGGCCGCGAGGACGGCGTCCGCGCCGGCCTCGACGGCCGGTGGGAAGTGGTCGGTGCGCCCGGCGCCGCCGGAGGCGATGACCGGGACGGTCACCTCGCCGCGGACGGCGCGGATCAGGTCGAGGTCGAAGCCGTCCTGGGTGCCGTCGGCGTCCATCCCGTTGAGCAGGATCTCCCCCGCCCCGAGCGCCGCACCGCGGGCCGCCCACTCGATCGCGTCGAGGCCGGCGGCGCGCCGACCCCCGTGGGTCGTCACCTCGAAGCCGGAGTCGGTGCCGTCTGCGCGCCGGGCGTCCACCGACAGCACCAGCACCTGGCTGCCGAACCGGTCGGCGATCTCGGCGACCAGGTCGGGCCGGGCGATGGCCGCGGTGTTGACCGCGACCTTGTCGGCGCCCGCCCGCAGCAGCCGGTCGACGTCCTCGACGGAGGAGACTCCCCCACCGACCGTGAGCGGGATGAACACCTCCTCCGCGGTCCGGGAGACCATCTCCAACGTGGTGGCACGTCCTTCGTGGGAGGCCGAGATGTCGAGGAACGTGAGCTCGTCGGCACCCTCGGCGTCGTAGGTCCGGGCCAGCTCCACCGGGTCGCCGGCGTCGCGAAGGTCGAGGAAGTTGATGCCCTTGACCACCCGGCCCCCATCGACGTCGAGGCAGGGGATGACGCGTACGGCGAGGCTCATGACGCTTCCCCTTGGTCAGCGCGAGCGCGTCCTGCAGGGTGAACCGGCCCTCGTACAGGGCGGTACCGATGATCGCACCTTCCACGCCGTCCGGTACCAGCTCCTGGAGCACCTCCAGGTCCGCGAGCTCCGTGATCCCGCCCGAGGCCACAACCGGCCGGTCGGTCGCGGCGCAGACGTCACGCAGCAGGTCGACGTTCGGCCCCTGCAGCATGCCGTCCTTGTTGACGTCGGTCACGACGTAGCGCGCGCAGCCCTCGGAGTCGAGCCGGGCCAGGACCTCGTAGAGGTCTCCGCCCTCGCGGGTCCACCCCCTCGCCGCCAGCGTCCGGCCGCGTACGTCGAGCCCGACGGCGACCCGGTCGCCGTACTCGGCGATGGCGGACGCACACCACTCCGGCTGCTCGAGGGCGGCGGTGCCGATGTTGACCCGCCGGCAGCCGGACGCCATCGCGGCCGCGAGCGACTCGTCGTCGCGGATCCCGCCGCTCATCTCGACGGCGATGTCGAGGGTGCCGACGATCTTCGCCTGGAGCTCACGGTTGTGGCCGCGGCCGAACGCCGCGTCGAGGTCGACGAGGTGGATCCACTCCGCCCCCGCCTCCTGCCAGCGCAGGGCTGCCTCGACGGGGTCGCCGAACCGCTTCTCCGACCCGGCGACGCCCTGGACCAGCTGGACGGCCTGGCCGTCGGCGATGTCGACGGCGGGGAGGAGCTCGAGACGTTTCATGGTCATCTTCCGGATCAGAGGGTCTGGACCCAGTTGCGGAGCAGCTGGGCCCCGGCGTCGCCGGACTTCTCGGGGTGGAACTGGGTGGCGCTGAGTGGGCCGTTCTCCACGGCGGCGACGAACCGGTCGCCGCCGTGCTCGGTCCAGGTCACCAGCGGCGCCCGGGTGCGGTCGTTCGTCTGCAGCGTCCAGTCCCGCACGCCGTAGGAGTGCACGAAGTAGAACCGCTCCTCCGCGATCCCGTCGAAGAGGGTGGTGTCCTCCGGCGCGGAGACGGTGTTCCAGCCCATGTGGGGCACGACCGGGGCGCGCAGCCGCTCCACCACCCCGGGCCACTCGTCGCAGCCCTCGGTCTCGACGCCGTGCTCGACGCCGCGTTCGAAGAGCACCTGCATGCCGACGCAGATGCCCAGCACCGGACGGCCCCCGGCCAGCCGGCGCCCGATCGTGCGGTGGCCGCGCACCGCCCGGAGCCCGGTCATGCAGGCGGCGAAGGCACCGACGCCGGGCACGACGAGGCCGTCGGCCGCCTCGGCCGCCGTGTGGTCGGCGGTCAGCGCGACCTCGGCGCCCGCGCGCTCCAGGGCGCGGACGGCCGACCGGAGGTTCCCCGACCCGTAGTCGAGGACGACGACGGACTTCTTACCTAGGTGAGCGTCCCCTTGGTGGAGGGGACGCCGAGCTCGCGCGGGTCGATCGCGATCGCGTCGCGCAAGGCGCGGGCGAACGCCTTGAACTGCGCCTCGACCAGGTGGTGCGGGTCGCGGCCCGACAGGACCCGGATGTGCAGGGCGATCTGGGCGTGGAAGGCGAGGGTCTCGAAGACGTGGCGGGTCAGCGAGCCAGCGAAGTCGCCGCCGATGACGACGTACTCCTGTCCCTCGGGCTCGCCGACGTGGACGCAGTAGGGGCGACCGGACACGTCGACGACGGCCTGGACCAGCGCCTCGTCCAGCGGGACCGTGGCGTCGCCGAACCGGCGGATGCCGCGCTTGTTGCCGAGCGCCTCACGCAGCGCCTCGCCGAGCACGATCGCGGTGTCCTCCACCGTGTGGTGGGCGTCGACCTGCGTGTCACCGACGGTGTTGATCGTGAGGTCGATCAGCGCGTGCCGGGCGAAGGACTGGAGCATGTGGTCGTAGAACCCGACGTCGGTGGAGACCTGGGCCTTGCCGGTGCCGTCGAGGTCGACCTCGACGTGGACCTGCGACTCCTTGGTGGTGCGGTCGATCGTCGCCGTGCGGCTCATCGTCGCCTCCTCCAGCACCTCGGTGAGTGCCTTCCTGAATGTTCCCATCTCCGCAGGCGTGCCGATGGAGACCCGCAGCCAGCCGTCCGGCCCCGTCTCGCGGATCAGCACCCCGCGGTCCAGCAGAGCCTGCCAGACGGCGTGCCGGTCGGCGAAGCTCCCGAACAACACGTAGTTGGCGTCGCTGTCGGCGACGCTCAGCCCCTGCGCCCGCAGCCACTCGACGCAAACGTCTCGTTCGGCACGCAGGTCGGCGACCTTGCCGAGCAGCTCGGGTGCGTGCCGCAGCGCCGCGAGAGCCACCGCCTGGGTCACCGCGGACAGGTGGTAGGGCAGGCGGACGACCCGGAGCGCGTCGCAGATCTCCGGCGCCGCCGCGAGGTAGCCCAGCCGTGCACCCGCCAGCGCGAAGGCCTTGCTCATGGTGCGGGTGACGACCAGGTTGCGGTGCCGCGGCAGCAGCTCGAGGGCGCTGGGGGTCCCGTCGCGGCGGAACTCGCCGTACGCCTCGTCGACCACGACCAGGCCGTCTCCGACCGCGTCGCAGAGCGCCGTGACCGCCTCCGGCGGCAGGGCCGTCCCGGTGGGGTTGTTGGGCGACGGCAGGAGCACGACGGCCGGCCGGTGCTCGTCCACCAGTGCCCGCGCGTGGTCGAGGTCGAGGGAGAAGTCGTCCTCGCGGTGGCCGACCACCCATCGGGTGTTCGTCACGCGGGCGTACTCGGGATACATCGAGTACGTCGGCGCGAAGCCGAGCGCCGTGCGCCCCGGCCCGGCGAACGCCTGGAGCAGCTGCAGCATCACCTCGTTGGAGCCGTTGGCCGCCCAGACCTGCTCGGGTCGCAGGCCGGGGCTCCCGTCGGACGAGAGGTAGTCCGCCAGCGCCGCCCGCAGGTCGGTGAGCTCGCGGTCGGGGTACCGGTTCAGGTGCGCCGCCGTTGCGGCCACCGCCCCGGCCACGTCCGCCACGACCTCGTCTGAGGGTGGGTAGGGGTTCTCGTTGACGTTGAGGCGCACGGGCACGTCGAGCTGCGGGGCGCCGTAGGGCTCGATGCCGCGCAGCTCCTCGCGGAGCGGAGGGAAGGTCATCCGATCAGTCCTCGAGGCGCGCGCGCACCGCTGCCCCGTGCGCGGGCAGGTCCTCGGCCTCGGCCAGGTCGACGACCTGGCCGGCGACCTCGGCCAGCGCCTCGCGGGTGTAGTCGACGACGTGCACGGCCCGCTGGAACGTCCGCACGGAGAGCCCGGACGAGTGGCACGCGCAGCCACCGGTGGGGAGCACGTGGTTGGAGCCCGCGCAGTAGTCGCCGAGCGAGACCGGCGTGAACGGCCCGACGAAGACCGCGCCCGCGTTCCGGACCCGGGCCGCGAGACCGGCGGCGTCCTCCGTGTGGATCTCGAGGTGCTCGGCGGCATAGCCGTTGACGACGTCGAGGCCCTGGTCGAGGCCGTCGACGAGCACGATGCCGGACTGCTGCCCGGTCAGCGAGGCGCGGATCCGCTCGGCATGCCGGGTCACCGACACCTGCTTGTCCAGCTCGGCCTCGACCTCGTCGGCCAGTGCCTCCGACGGCGTCACGAGCACACTGGCCGCCAGCGGGTCGTGCTCGGACTGGCTGATCAGGTCCGCGGCGACGTACGCCGCGTCGGCGGTGTCGTCGGCGAGGATCGCGATCTCGGTGGGCCCGGCCTCGGAGTCGATCCCGACGACGCCCTTGAGCAGGCGCTTGGCGGAGACCGTGTAGATGTTGCCGGGCCCGGTCACCAGGTCGACCCGGCGGCACGGTCCGGCGCCGTGGGCGAACATGGCGATGGCCTGGGCGCCGCCGACGGCGTAGACCTCCTCGATCCCCAGCAGCGCGCACGCGGCCAGGATGTTCGGGTGCGGCAGGCCGGCGTGCTCCCGCCGCGGGCTGGAGGCCAGGGCGATCGACGCGACTCCCGCCACCTGCGCCGGCACGACGTTCATGACCACGCTGGACACCAGCGGGGCGACCCCGCCGGGGCGTAGAGACCGACTCGCGACACCGGCACCAGCCGGTGAGTCACCCGGGCGCCGGGCGCCAGGTCGGTGACGACGTCACGCTCGAGCTCGGCCTCGCAGGTGATCCGCAGCCTCCGCACGGACTCCTCCAGCCCGGCCCGCACCGCCGGGTCGAGCTGGCCCAGCGCCTCCTCGAGCGCACTGGCAGGGACGACGATGTCGTCCTGCTCGACGCCGTCGAACCGCGCCGAGAACTCACGGATCGCGTCCACGCCGCGGTCCCGGACCGCGTCACAGATGGGGCGCACCTCATGGGTGGCGGCCTCGACGTCGAACGCCGCGCGCGGGACCGCGGCGCGGTAGTCGAACGAGGCGGCTGCGCCACGCAGGTCGATGCGGCGAATCATGGCGCCGAGTCTAGTTTGGAGGCTGCCCAGCGCCCCGGTGTCGTGTCTCCCGTGGGACGCGCCCGGCCCGGATTACAGTCGGGAACGTGAGCGAACGGCTGCCGATGTTCCCCCTGAACGCGGTGCTGTTCCCAGGCGTCAGCATGCCGCTCAAGGTGTTCGAGGACCGGTACCGCGCCATGGTCCACCACCTGCTGCGCGAGCCGGACCCGACGCTGCGCCAGTTCGGCTCGGTCGGGATCCGGGAGGGATACGAGGTCGGCGACCACGGGGCCCAGTCGCTGTACCGCGTCGGCTGCCGGGTGAAGCTCTCCGAGGTCGAGTCGCACCCCGACGGGACCTTCGACGTGATGGCAGTCGGGCTGGACCGGATCCAGCTGGAGCGGCTCGACACCAGCGGCGCCTTTCCGGTGGGGCATGTCGTCGCTCGACCGGAGCCGGCTGGCCGACGTGCCGGCCGAGGTGGTCGAGCGGGCCCGGGCGACCTTCGCGGCGTACCGCGTCGCTGTCGGCTCGATCCGCTCCGACCCCTACCCCGACGAGCTCCCCCGCGACCCGGGCATGTTGTCGTGGACGCTCGCCGCGGTCGCGCCGCTGCCGATGCACGAGCGGCAGGCGCTGCTCGAGGCGGAGGACCCGGCCGACCGGCTGTGCATGGTCACCGACCTGCTGCGGGTCGAGCTGCGGGCGATGAACGTGATCCCGTCGCTGCCCGCGACCGAGGTGGCGCGCACCCGGTGGTCGCCCAACTGACGGCTCAGTCCGTCGTCAGCCGGACCATGCCGTGGCCGGTGTCTCCGTCCTGCCAGCTGCTGATCCCGAGGCCCTCGAGGGGCTCGAGGTTCTCCCTGGCTTCGGGGTCTCCCTCGGCCAGGGCGCTGAGCCAGTCGCCGCCCGCGTCGAAGTTGACGAAGACGATCGCGCCGGCCCGCTCCGCCTCGCGGACGACGTTCCGGAACGCATCGGAATCGCCGAGTCCACCGTCGCCGAGGATCTCGGCGAGGTAGTCGTCGTTGGGGCCGATCGCGACCACGTCGCCCGCGGACCGGCTGCGGAGAGGCTCGCTCATCGGCTCACCGATCCGCTTCCGGACCTTGTCGAGCACGCCCTCGATCGCCTCGGCGTCGCCCTTCACCTTGACGCCGACCTCGCTGTTGGCGAAGGCCTCGGGGTCGAAGTCGTTGCCGATCGCGAGCACGGTCGAGTCCCCGAACAGGGTCTCGAGGTCCTCCGGCAGCGCCAGGCCGGTCCACTTCTCGGCCTGCGCGACCATCTGCTCCGGGGTCTCCCCCGCTGCCCAGCATGCCCGCGACCTCGTCGAGCACGCGCTGGGCCCAGCCGTCCTGCAGGCCGACGCCGACCGCCGCGGCGGTGTCCGCGGGCAGCGAGGCGAGTACGTCGTCGCCGGCGTCGGTGGCGAAGTAGCTCTGCCGCATCGTGGCCGCGTCGCCCACGGACTCGAGCTCGAGGGCACCGTCGTCGAAGCGCAGCGTGGCCGCCACGCCCTCGAAGTCCCGCAGGCCCTCGACCATCTCGTCCGGAAGCTGCTGGCCGTCATGCCGCTCGTGCACGACCTCCCCGTCGATGGACGCACCTGCACCACCGGAGGCGCCCGACGTCGGACCGAATGGGAAGCCGAGGTCGTCCATGTGGTCGGCCAGGTAGTCACCAGCCGCGGGCGCGGCGTAGAGGTTGAGGACGCCCGCGTCGCCGACCTCGCCGGTCCACTTCTGGTAGGTCTCGTCGTCGGCCAGCGTGGCCTTCTCGGTCTCGGCGGCGACCTGATCGGCGAGCGCCTCGGTCGTGGCCACCACCGCCCACTCGCCGGTGATGGTCCAGCCACCCCTGTCCTCGCCTGCGCACTCCCGGATCCGGGCCAGTCCGTCGGAGGCCGCGTCGCCGTCCTTGACCTGGAGGACCGCGACCGGCACCGGCTGCTCCTTGCCGAGGTCGACGGCAGCGATCGCCGCCCGGTCCCCGAGCCAGGGCTCGATGTCGCGCGCGTAGTCCAGGCCCGTCGCAGGCCTCGGACGACCTCGACCTCGTCGAAGATCTTCCGCTTGATGTCGTCGTCGGTGTCGAGGCCGATCTCGTCCTTGAAGGCCGGGAACTTGTTCAGCATCCGGATCGCCTCGATCTTCTGCCCGCCGCTCGGGTCCAGGTCGATGCTGGCGTAGCCGAGCGTGGAGGCGGGGAGTGCCTCGGCCGGCTGCGCACCGGTGCCGAAGAAGGAGGTCGCGGCCCACACGCCGCCGCCGACGGCGGCCAGGCCGACGACCGTGGCGCCGGCCAGGACGGCCTTGCGCCGCCCGCCGCCACCGCTCCTGGGCTCGCGGGCCAGGGGCGCACCGCCGCCCTGCTCGAGGTACTCCGGCCCCGGCTGGGAGCCTGCGGGCGGCATGGAGCTGGTCATCGTTCCCCCTGGGTGGCTATGCATGTGACGCGCGAACGCGACGATGCGTTCCGCCGCGCAGACTTTACCCAGTCAAGAGCGCCCGGGGGGCCGAAACGTCACTCGGCGTGCCGCTTCGTCATCCCCAAGAGTACGACGGCCAGGCCGAGGGTCGCCCCGGCCGGAAATGCGACGTAGGGGCTCTTCCCGACGATCCGCAGGTCGCTCGGGAGGCGAGTGCCGTTGCGCGCGGTCTCGGCGAGCGCTCGTGGGTCGGGCGGGCCCAGCGCCTGGCCGACCTGGACCATCACCCACCCGGCCAGCGCGGCCCCGACCAGCACCGCGACGAGGGTCACCAGCTCGGCGCGGTCGAGGAACAGGCCGCACAGGGCGCCGACGAGCAGGCCGGCGACCGACGCCACGACGACGTAGACACCGGTGGCGGAGAACTCGGCCCGCAGGCCGGCCAGGCCGAGCAGCCACTCGTGGTCGACCACCACGCCCGTCGACGGGGTCCACAGCCACTCCCAGACGACGCCCGCCAGCGACGCCGACGACGGCGAAGACGGCCACGACGATGCCGGCCTGGACGATCGCGGGCACCACCCAGCCGGTCCGCGTCGCGGGCGGCTCGTGCGTCAGCTGCTCAGGCATCCCGGCCCCAGGAGATGCTTGAGGTCGGCGAACAGTGCGGGGCTCGGGGTCACGCGGAGGCGGTCGTCAAGCCGCATCACGGTGGTGCCGTTGCGGGCCAGCAGCCGCAGCTGCACCTCGGTCATGCCCGGATGGGTGCCCAGGACGTCCTTGAGCTGCCCCACCACCGGCGGGGTGCAGCGGGTGGACGGCAGGTTGATCACGACCGGACCGGCCGGGCCCTCGGACAGGTCGGGCACGGTGACCTCGATGGCCTGGATCTCGGGCTGGTCCTTGCTGCGCGAGAGCCGCCCCTTCACGGTGATGATGGCGTCCTCGGTGAGGTAGGTGCTGGCCAGCTGGTAGGCGCTGGGGAAGAGCAGGACGTCGATCGCGCCGTCGAGGTCCTCGAGGGTCACCAGCGCCCAGTTGTCGCCACGCTTGGTGATCTTGCGCTGCACCGAGGTGACCAGACCGCAGATGGTCAGCACCGTCCCGTCGGGACGCTCCTCGTCGAGCATCAGCTGGCCGATGCTGCAGTCGGTGCCGTTGGACAGCAGGTGCTCGAGGCCGAGCAGGGGATGGTCGGAGACGTAGAGCCCGAGCATCTCGCGCTCGTGGCCGAGGAGCGTCGTCTTGTCCCACTCGTCGATGTCGGGCACCGCCACGGAGATGCCGAAGCCGGCGTCCGGCCGTCGTCGCCGAGTCCCCCGAAGAGGGAGTCCTGGCCGATCGCCTCGTTGCGCTTGATGTCGACGTACTGGTCGACGGCCGTCTCGTGGATGGCGACGAGGGCGCGGCGGTGGTGCTTCATCTCGTCGAACGCGCCGGCCTTGACCAGCGACTCGATCATCCGCTTGTTGCAGACGAGGGCGGGCACCTTCCCCATGAAGTCGTTGAAGTCGGTGAAGCGGCCCTTCTCCTCGCGCGCGGCCACGATGCCGGAGACGACGTTGGAGCCGACGTTGCGGATGGCGGTCAGCCCGAACCGGATGTCGTTGCCGACCGGGGTGAACGTCGACTGGGACTCGTTGACGTCGGGCGGAAGCACCTGGATCTTCATCCGGCGGCACTCGTTGAGGTAGATCGCCATCTTGTCCTTGTCGTCCTTGACGGACGTGAGGAGCGCGGCCATGTACTCGGCCGGGTAGTTGGCCTTGAGGTAGGCGGTCCAGTAGGAGATGAGCGCCGTACGCCGCCGAGTGCGACTTGTTGAACGCGTAGTCGGAGAACGGCAGCAGGATCGTCCCAGAGCGTGTCGATCGCGGCCTCGGAGTAGCCGCGCGCGAGCATGCCGGCTCTGGAAGCCGGCGTACTGCTTGTCGAGGCTCTTCCTTCTTCTTCTTGCCCATCGCCTGCGGACGCAGATTGTCGGCCGCGCCCAGCGTGAAGCCGGCCAGGGCTTCTGGGCGATCGCCATCACCTGCTCCTGGTAGACGATCAGGCCGTAGGTCTCCCCCAGGATCTCCGTTCGAGCGCCTCGGCAAGCTCGGGGTGGATCGGATCGATCGGCTCCTGCTTGCCGTTCTTGCGCACGGGCGTACTTGGTGTGGGAGTCGGCGCCCATCGGGCCGGGCCGGTAGAGCGCGAGGACCGCGGAGATGTCGGCGAAGCTGGTCGGGTCGCATCGAGCCGCAGCAGCGCGCGCATGCCGCCACCGTCGAGCTGGAAGACGCCGAGGGTGTTGCCGGGCCCAGCAGCTTGTAGGTCGTCGACGTCGTCGAAGCGGCAGCTCCTCGAGGACGACCTTCTGCCCCCTGTTGGCCTCGATGTTCGACGAGCGCGTCCTCGAGGACGGTGAGGTTGCGCAGCCCAGCAAGTCCATCTTGATCAACCCGAGCGACTCGCAGGTCGGGTAGTCGAACTGCGTGATGATCGGGCCGTCCTGGGGCGCGCTTCATCAGCGGCATCGACGTCGATCAGCGGCTCGCTGGACATGATCACGCCGGCGGCGTGGACGCCCCACTTGCGCGCTCTGAGCCCCTCGAGGCCGACCGCGGTGTCGAGATCTGCTGACGTCGGCCTCGGAGTCGTAGAGCGAGCGGAACTCACCGCCCTCGCCGTACCGCTTGTGGGCGGAGTCGAAGATGTCCGTTGAGCGGCACGCCCTTGCCCATGACGGCGGGCGGGCATCGCCTTGGTGATGCGGTCGCCCATCGCGAACGGGTAGCCGAGGATCCGGGAGGAGTCCTTGATCGCCTGCTTGGCCTTGACCGTACCGTAGGTGACGATCATGGAGACCCGGTCGTCGCCGTACTTGTCCGAGACGTAGCTTGATCACCTCGCCGCGCCGACGCTCGTCGAAGTCGATGTCGAAGTCGGGCATCGAGACCCGCTCGGGATTGAGGAACCGCTCGAAGAGCAGGCCGTGCACGAGCGGATCGAGGTCGGTGATCCGCAGGGCGTAGGCCACGATCGAGCCCGGCGCCGGACCCGCGGCCGGGCCCGACCCGGATGCCGTTGTCCTTGGCCCAGTTGATGAAGTCGGCGACGACCAGGAAGTAGCCGGGAAGCCCATCTGGAGGATGACGCCCATCTCGAAGCTCGGCGCGGGCCCGGACCTCCTCGGTCAGCCGCTCACCGGGATAGCGCACGGCCAGGCCCCGGCCGACCTCCTTGCAGCAGCCAGGTCTCCTCGGACTCGCCGTCGGGGACGGGGAAGACCGCCATGTAGGTGCCGTTGCCTCGGTGAACGCGACGTCGCAGCGCTCGGCGATGAGCAGGGTGTTGTCGCAGGCCTCCTTGAGGCCGTAGCCGTGCTCCCACAGGTCGCGCATCTCGGCGGCGGACTTGAGGTAGTAGCCGTCGCCGTTGAACCGGAACCGCTTCGGGTCGGACATGCACGCTTGCCCGAGGAGACGCAGAGGAGGTGCTCGTGGGCGCCGGCGTCCTGCTGGTTGACGTAGTGGGAGTCGTTGGTGGCGATCGGCGGGATGCCGAGGTCCTTCGAGAGCCGCAGGAGGCCGTCGCGGACGCGGTTCTCGATGTCGAGCCCGTGGTCCATCAGCTCGAGGAAGTAGTTGTCCCTGCCGAGGATGTCCTGGAGGTCGGCAGCGGCCTGCGCGGGCCTTCTCGTAGTCGCCGATCCGCAAGCCAGGTCTGCACCTCGCCGGACGGGCAGCCGGTGGTGGCGATGAGGCCCTGGCAGTACTCGGCGAGGATCTCGCGGTCGGCCCGGGGCTGGTAGAAGAAGCCCTCCATCGAGGCCCGGCTGGAGAGCCGGAACAGGTTGTGCATGCCGGCCGTGGTCTCGGCCGAGCAGGGTCATGTGGGTGTAGGCGCCGCGAGCCGGAGACGTCGTCGTCGCCGCCGTCGTTCCACCGGACCCGCTTCTTGTCGTAGCGGGAGGTGTTGGGGGTGAAGTAGGCCTCGATGCCGATGATCGGCTTGATCCCGTGGGCCTTGGCCTTCGACCAGAAGTCGTAGGCGCCGAACACGTTGCCGTGGTCGGTCATCGCGATCGCGCCCATCCCGAGCTCGGCCGTGCGGGCGAACAGGTCGTCCAGCCGGGCCGCCCCGTCGAGCATGGAGTACTCGGTGTGGACGTGGAGGTGGGCGAAGGAGTCGGACGCCATCTCTTCGGGGATGCTCCTCGGACGTCGTGGGGGCAGGCGACAGCAACCTCGGTGACCGCACCGAGCGCGTTGCTGGGGAAGGGTCTCACCCTAAGCGATCACGGGAGCCACTGTAGGGAGACCCACCGACAGGCACCCGAACGCCGGCTCACCTCCGGGCGCGGGGGCCCCACGTGTGGCTGCGCTCGACCTCGATCCACGCGCTGACCCGCGGCCGCTCCCGGTTCGGGTAGGCGTCGAAGCCGTACTGCCTGGCCAGGCGGTCGATGTCCGACAGGTCCTCGTCGTCGCGCCACTCGACCACGCGGCCCTGGACGCTGACGTGCTGGTACCAGTCCTCGGAGTCGAGCACCGTGAGGGAGACCCGTGGGTCCGCGCGGAGGTAGTCGATCCGCTTTCTCCGGCCGTCCATGTTCACCAGGATCCGGTCGCCGTCCAGCAGGTACCACGTCGCCACCGAGACCGGCTGGCCGTCGGGCCGGACGGTGCTGATCACGGCCGGGTTGGCCGCGGCGAGGAAGGACCGTTCGTCGTCACCGAGAGGGTTCGTCATGGGCACCATCCTGCCCCGGTCTACGGTCGACGCATGAACGAAAACCTCCCTCCCGAGCTCCGTGGCGTCTCTCCGGACCCGGTGCGCGAGGCGCGTACGCCGGTGTGGGTGCGCGTGGTCGCGCTGTTGCTGATCGTGGCGCTGGTGGGTTACTTCGTGATCTCGGCGTTCTAGTCGCCGCGCACCGCGTCCAGCGACTCGGTGATGACCGCGTGCATGATCCGGCGCAGCCTGTCCTCCCCCAGCGCCGGGGCACGGAGCGCCATCGCGGCCGCGATCTGGGCCTCGCGCTGCCGGGTCGCGGGTGGCATCCGGCTTGTGCGCCTGCACCGCGCGGGTGAGGGCGACCCGTCTGAGCGAGGAGGTCACCCAGCTGCTGGTCGACGTCGTCGATCAGGCGGCGGAAGAAGCTGAGCGGATCGGTGCCGGGCCAGGCCATCTTGATGTCGGGCGCCTGCTCCTCGTTCCCGGACCCGTCGGTGTGTTCCAGCTCGACCAGGCCGCGGCGTGCGTAGAAGTCGCGGGCCGGGGTGTTCATCTCGAAGACCCAGAGGCAGAACCCGCCGGGCCGCTGCTGCTTGACGAGGTCCAGGAGCGCGGAGCCGATCCCCCGCCCGGCCAGCCCGGGAGCGACGTACAGGTCGTCGAGCCAGCTCTCGGTGAACCGCGCGTAGCCGCCGACCACCCCGTCGACCTCCGCCACCCAGACGGTGTCGGTGCTGCGCAGGCGCCCGTCCAGCCACTCCCGCACGTCGTTCTCCGGGTGGACGGGGGGTGGCATCGCGGCAGTGCGGCGGGCGGACAGATGGACGTCGGCGACGGCGGCCGCGTCCGACACCTCGCCCGGGCGAAGGGTGAGGTCGAGCTCAGTCGGCATCGCGGATCACGTCGAGGGCGTGGGCCAGGTCGTCGGGGTACGACGCTTCGTACTCGACGTACTTGCCGCTGTCGGGGTGCTCGAAGCCCAGCTTGACCGCGTGCAGCCACTGCCGCTGGATTCCCACGCGGCGGGCCAGGGCGGGGTCGGCGCCGTAGGTGAAGTCGCCGACGCAGGGGTGCTTGAGCGCCGCCATGTGCACCCGGATCTGGTGGGTCCGCCCCGTCTCGAGGGTGATCTCGAGGAGGCTCGCGAACCGGTGCGCCTCGAGCGTCCGGTAGTGGGTGACGCTGTGCCGCCCATCCGCCATGACGGCGAACTTGTAGTCCGCCTTGGGGTGCCGGCCGATGGGGGCGTCGATGGTCCCCTCGAGCGGATCCGGGTGGCCCTGGACGAGCGCGTGGTAGGTCTTGTCGACCGCGCGGCGACGGAACGCGTTCTTCAGCAGGGAGTAGCCGTGCTCGGACTTGCAGATGACCATCACCCCCGAGGTGCCGACGTCGAGCCGCTGCACGATCCCCTGTCGCTCCGAAGCCCCGCTGGTGGCGATCCGGAACCCCGCGCCGGCCAGGTGACCGACGACGGTCGGGCCGGACCACCCGGGCGAGGGGTGTACGGCGACCCCGACCGGCTTGTCGATGACCACGATGGAGTCGTCGTCGTGGATGATCTTGATCCCCTCGACGATCTCGGGGACCACCATGAGCTGGTCGGCGCGGGCCGGGATGGTCACGTCGAGGACCTCGCCGGGCGACACCCGATCGCTCTTGCTGGTGGCGGTGCCCTCCACGAGGACGTGGCCGTCCGCGATCAGCTCCGCCGCACGGGTGCGGGACAGTCCGAACATGCGGGAGAGCGCCGAGTCGAGCCGCTCCCCCGCCATTCCGTCGGGGACCGTGACGACCCGGTGGTCGGCGTTCACGCCTCCCGCTCCCGGGCCGCGGCGCGGGTCCCGTCGATGCCGATGCCCCGGATCGCCTGGAGCAGGATGAGCCCCGCGGCCACGTTGATGCAGATGTCGGCGATGTTGAAGACCGGCCAGTTCGGCACCATCAGGAAGTCCACCACGTGCCCGCGGAGCGGCCCCGGCTCGCGCAGGATGCGGTCGGTGAGGTTCCCGCACACCCCGGCCAGCAGGAGTCCGAGCGCCCAGGCCCAGGCCGTGGTCCCGACCCGGCGGCCGAAGTAGACGACGACCGCCACGGCGGCGATCGCGATCGCGCTGAGCACGAGGGTGAATTCGGTCCCGGTGCTGAACGCCGCGCCGGGGTTGCGGGTCAGGTGCAGGACCAGCCAGCCGCCGAGGAGCTCGACGTCCGCGCCACCGGAGAGCTTCTCGACGGCGAGGGTCTTGGTGGCGACATCGATCGCGTAGGCGACGACCGCGACCATGGCGAAGGTCAGCCTGAGCCGCGGTGGTGCCCCTGAAGGTCGATTCGAAGGGGGTGGTCCGGTGTCGCTCAGCGACGTTCCTCGCGCTGCTTGCATGTCAGGCACAGTGTCGCACGGGGGAAGGCCATGGCTCTCATCTTGCCGATGGGGTTCCCGCACGACTCGCAGATGCCGTAGGTGCCGTTGTCGATGCGGGCGAGAGCACGGTCGATCTGCGCCAGCTTCTCGCGCTCGTTGTTCAGGACGGTCAGCTCGTGGTCCCGTTCGAAGCTGGTGGCACCCATGTCGGCCTGGTCGTGCCCCGCGCCGTCACCGGCGTCGCGCATCAGCCCGACGAGCTCGGCTTCCTGCGCGTGCAGGGCGCGGGTGACCCGCTCCCGGTCATTGTGCAGATCGTCGAGCACTTCCTTGATCTCGGCCTTCGTCCAGGCGCCCTCGCCCTCCTTGACCTTGAGGGCGCTGGCCTTCTTCGCGGCCGTCGTCGGTGGTCGCCGGCTTCGAGGCGGTCTTCTTCGCGGCGGTCTTCCTGGCTGCCGTCTTCTTCGCGGCCGGAGCCTTCTTGGCCGCGCGCCTTCTTCGCGGGAGCCTTCTTGCGCGGGAGCCTTCTTCGCGGGCGCCTTCTTCGCGGGAGCCTTCTTCGCGGGAGCCTTCTTGGCCGGGGCCTTCTTGGCAGGAGCCTTGGCGACCTTCTTGGCCGGAGCCTTCTTCGCGGGCGCCTTCTTGGCCGCGGGCGCCTTCTTCGCGGGGGCCTTCTTCGCCGGGCGCCTTCTTCGCGGGAGCCTTCTTCGCCGGCGCCTTCTTCGCGGGAGCCTTCTTGGCCGGAGCCTTCTTCGCCGGCGCCTTCTTGGCCGCGGGGGCCTTCTTGGCCGGGGCCTTCTTCGCCGGAGCCTTCTTCGCGGGAGCCTTCTTGGCGGCGGTCTTCGTTGCCGCGGAGCTCTTCTTGGCGGACGCCTGCTTCGCAGAGGTGGCCTTGGCGGACGGCTTGCGCGCGATGACCTTGCGAGCCGCGGACGCTGCCGAACTGGCAAGCGACTTCCTGGTGCTGCGTGCCATGAACTGGGGCCTTCCCTCGAGCCGGGCGCCATTGTGGCGGGAGCCACAGTGTCGACGGGAGGGTAGCCGCTGACCGAGATCGACTCAAACTCGGCACGCCGGACGTGACGACGCGGCCGGTCTCGCGTGGAGACCGACCGCGTCGGAGCTGCGGGTGAGGGTGGGTGCTAGCCCTCGTCGTCGCCCAGGATCGAACGGAGGCGCTTGGGGGCCACAGGCTCCTGGCCCGGTCGGCCGGAGTCGCCCGGTCCTTCGAGGGCCTCGAGCTGCTGGGCGAAGTAGCTCTTCAGCCGCGAGCGGTACTCACGCTCGAACGAGCGCAGGTTCTCGACGTCGGCGTTGAGCTTGTCGCGCTGCTTCTCCAGCTCGCCGAACATCTGCTGACGCCGCTCGGCGGTCTCGGAGTCGAGCATCTGCGCCCGCGAGCGGGCCTCGGCCTCGAGCCGGTCGGCCTTGCCCTTGGACTCGGAGTCGAGCCGCTCGGCCTTGGTGCGGGCCTCGCCCACGATCCGGTCGGCTTCGTTCTTCGCCTCCTCGACCAGCTCGTCGGCGTTGCGCGTGGCGATCTCGAGCAGGCGGGCCGCGGCGTTGGACGCCTCGGGCACCGTCTCCACGCGGATCGTCTCGACCGAGGACTCCGCCACCGCCGCGCCGGCGGCCTTGGGCTCCGCCTTGGGCTCGGGCTTGGGAGGCTCCGGCGCCTTCTCGGGCACCGGGGCAGGTGCCGCCACGGTTGCGTCGCCCGACTGCGCCGCGGACAACTTCGCCCTGAGGTCGTCGTTCTCCTTCGTGAGTCGACCGAGCTCGGCCTCCACCTCGTCGAGGAACTGGTCGACCTCTCCCATGTCGTACCCCTCGCGGAGACGCACCGGAGTAAAGCGCTTGTTGCTCACGTCCTCAGGCGTCAGCGGCATGACCTCACCCATTCCTTGGTCGGGGACACGAAAGTCTGTCGATCGAACAATAGCGCCTGACGCGGGGGTCTCAATCGTCGGCCGACGTTCATGACAAGAACACCATCCGGTTCACCCGCAACAGGACGTACGCGGCCACCAGCACGATCAGGAAGCTGAGGTCCAGCGCGAAGTTGCCGATCCGCAACGGCGGGATCACCCGACGCAGCGCCTTGATGGGCGGATCGGTCACGGAGTAGACGACCTCGAGGATCACCAGCAGCACCCCGTGCGGGCTCCACGACCTCGCGAAGACCTGGACCCAGTCGACGATGAACCGGATCCACAGCAGCGCGATGAACGTGAACAGGAAGGACATGGATGATCGAGCCGACGATCTGCATCGGGTCGTGGCCTCAGCTCTGGTTGAAGAAACCGCCCTCGGCGATGCGCTGCTTGTCCTCGGCAGCGACGGTCACGTTCGGCGGGGACAGCAGGAACACCTTGTTGGTCACGCGCTCGATGGTGCCACGGGTCGCAAACACCAGGCCAGCGGCGAAGTCGACGAGGCGCTTGGCGTCGGTGTCGTCCATCTCCGAGAGGTTCATGATCACCGGTGTGCCGTCGCGGAAGTTCTCGCCCACGGTGCGCGCCTCGTTGTAGGTGCGCGGGTGAAGGGTCGTGATGCGGGACAATTCGGCTACCACTCCTGTGGGGCCGGCGGCCGGTCGGCGGCGCTCGGCGAGGTCGGACACGGATGCACGGGCGGGAGTGGGCTGGGGATTCCGTCCGGCCGACACCGGGGTGTGGTCGGAGGTCTCGTAGTCGCCGTCGTAGTCGTCGTCGTACCGGGTGTCCTCGAGCAGGCCGAGGTATTCACCGATCCTGCGCATCGCGCCGCTCATGACTTCGTCCTCCGGAACTCCTGCGCCCTGTGGCGCTGATGTGTGTTTTGGACACTACTTGACCTGTGGCCGCGATCCGAGGATCGCGGTGCCGATGCGCACGTGTGTCGCGCCGGCCCGTGACGGCCTCCTCGAGGTCTGCACTCATCCCGGCCGACAGCCAGGTCGCCTCGGGGCGTGAGGCGACGAACTCCGCGTGGATCGCGGAGAGCCGCTGGTAGGGACCCCGGGGATCGACCCCGAGCGGCGCCACCGCCATCAGGCCGCGCAGCCGGAGCATTCCCGCTGCCTCGATCTCCTCGGCGAGTGCCGGCACGTCGTCGGGGGCGGCACCCGAGCGGCCCTCGGAGTCCGGGTCGTCGAGGCTGACCTGGACCAGGCAGTCGACCGGGTGCGAGCGTCCGTGGGCGCCCTCGTTGAGCCGGCGCACCAGCTTGCGGCGGTCCACGGACTCCACCACGTCGGCGTACGACGCCACCGCCGCGGCCTTGTTGCTCTGCAGCCCGCCGACGAAGTGCCACCGCAGGTCGAGGTCACTGCACTCGGCCGCCTTCGCCTCGGCCTCCTGGTGTCGGTTCTCTCCGATGTCGGTGACGCCCAGCTCGGCAAGGAGGCGCACGTCGGAGGCCGGGAAGAACTTGGTGACCACGACCAGCGTGACGCCCGTCGGGGTCGCGTCCGGCGTCTGCGCACGCGGCCGTGATCCGCTCCTGCACGCTGGTGAGGTTCGCAGCGATCTGGTCGCGTCGCTCGGTCATCGCTCCGGCTCCCCGCGCAGCCTGATCAGCCCGGCCAGCCGTCCGGCGCGGTCTCCGTCTCGCCGGTAGGAGTAGAGGTCCGCCGACTCGCGGGTGCAGCGAGAAACGTCGTGGACGGAGACCCCCTCTGCCGCCAGCTGCGCCCGGACCCCCGCACCCAGGTCGAGCGAGGGGGTGCCCCAGGCGGTCGTGGCCACGCTGGCGGGCACGGCGGCTCCGACCTCGGCCTGCATCCGATCGGGGACCTCGTAGCAGGCGCCGCACACGTGCGGACCGATCCAGGCCGTGATCGACCGTGCGCCGAGGTCGCGCATCCGGACCACGGTCGCCGGCACCACCTCGGCGGCCAGACCAGGGCGCCCACAGTGGGCGGCTCCGATGACCCCGGCGTCGGCGTCGGCGAGCAGCACTGGCACGCAGTCGGCCGCCCGCACCATCAGCACCACCCCGGCCCTCGCCGGTCACGATGCCGTCGGCGTCCGGACGAGCGCTCGAGGTGCGCTCCTCCACCACGTCGACGTCGGCGCCGTGGACCTGGTGCAGGTCGGCCAGCTCGTCCCCGGGGGCGAAGTCGTCGAGCACGATCCGCAGGTTCTGGGCGACGACGTGGGGGTCGTCCTCCCCCTCGAGCGCCAGGTTGAGGGCGTCGAAGGGCACGGCACTGGCCCCGCCGTGCCGGTCGGTGAAGGCCAGGTCGGCGGGGCCGTGCGTTGACTTGAAGTGGTACAGCGAAGATCCCCTGCTACTTCAGGAAGTCGGGCACGTCCAGGTCGTCATCGTCGAACTGGACCTGACGCGGCTGCCGGGACGGCGTGGCGGGTGCGGGCTCCCTCCCGGCGGGGGCGGCTGCCGGAGCGGGCTTCCTCGCCGGCGCGGGCTGCTCGGCCGGCGGACGGGCCCCCGACGGGGACGCCTGCTCCGGCTTCGCACGGGTGGCCACCTGCTGGGCCGCGGCCCGGGTCTCGGCCTGGCTCTGCTGCGGCCGTTGCTCCCGGCGGAGGACCGTGCCCTCGTCGCGACGCTGCGGCATCCCGCCGTCGAAGCCCGCAGCGATCACGGTCACCCGGACCTCGTCGCCGAGGGCGTCGTCGATGGTGGCCCCGAAGATGATGTTGGCCTCGGCGTGCGCGGCCTGGGCGACGAGCGCCGCGGCCTCGTTGATCTCGAACAGGCCGAGGTCCGACCCGCCCGCGATCGAGAGCAGGACGCCGTGGGCGCCCTCGATCGACGCCTCCAGCAGCGGGCTGGAGACGGCCATCTCGGCGGCCGCGACCGAACGGTCCTCGCCGCGCGCCGAGCCGATGCCCATCAGCGCCGAGCCGGCGTTGGCCATCACCGACTTCACGTCGGCGAAGTCGAGGTTGATCAGGCCCGGGGTCGTGATCAGGTCGGTGATGCCGGAGACGCCCTGGAGCAGCACCTGGTCGGCCTGCTTGAAGGCGTCGAGGACCGACACGTTGCGGTCGCTGATCGAGAGCAGCCGGTCGTTGGGGATCACGATGAGGGTGTCGACCTCTTCGCGCAGCTGGGAGATCCCCTCCTCGGCGGAGTTGGCGCGGCGGCGTCCCTCGAACGCGAACGGCCGGGTGACGACACCGATGGTCAGGGCGCCCAGGGACCGCGCGATCCGGGCCACGACCGGAGCGCCGCCGGTGCCGGTGCCGCCGCCCTCGCCGGCGGTCACGAACACCATGTCGGCGCCCTTGATGACCTCTTCGATCTCGTCGGCGTGGTCCTCGGCGGCCTGGGTGCCGACCTCGGGGTTGGCGCCGGCGCCGAGGCCGCGGGTGAGCTCGCGCCCGATGTCCAGCTTGACGTCGGCATCGCTCATGAGCAGGGCCTGCGCGTCGGTGTTGATCGCGATGAACTCAACGCCCTTGAGTCCGACCTCGATCATCCGGTTGACGGCGTTGACCCCACCCCCACCGATGCCCACGACCTTGATGATGGCCAGGTAGTTCTGTGCTGCTGCCACGGCGGGTGTGCCTCTCGTGATCGGCCCCGGCGGTGTGTCGGAGCGACGGACGGAACTGCGTCGGTGGGGAAGTCACGAGGCCTTCAGAACTGTAACCCTGAACCTGAGGGTTATAGTTATGTCAACCTCGCGTCGAAAAGGACACTAGGCACCATGCGCACCACTCCCCGGCAGGACACGCCGTGGCGAACGAGGAATGTCCGGGAATCGGGTCAGCCGGACGTGGTCGGCTGGCCCGGCACGCTGACGTCGTACGTGCGCGCCGGCTGCTGGAGCAGCCCGGCCAGGACCTCGGCCTTCGCCTCCGACTCCTCCGCGCTCCCCCACACGACCAGCTTCTCGTCGCGCAGCACGAGGGAGATCTGGTCGACGGTGGCCACCTCGACGTGGTCGACCCGGCGGCTGATCTCGGTCGGCAGCGCCTCGACCACGAGCGCGGCCTCCCGGAGCGCGTCGCTGCGGGTGTCGGTCGACGTGCGCACCTGGGGCATGCCCGGCGGCGGCTTCGGGTAGTCGCGGAACACCACGCCTTCGGCGTCCATCCCGCGCGTTCGGCCGCCGATCTCGACCACGGCGATCGCGACGCGTTCCTCGATGTCGATGAGCACCCGGTCCGGCCAGGTGCGGGTCACGTCGGCGTCGCTCACCACCGCCAACGCCTCCACCCGGGCCCGGATCGCGTCGAGGTCGACCCTGGCCAGCGGCAGGCCGGACGGCACGGCGGCGACCTCGCGCACCTCCTCGCTCGAGAGGGTCCGGGTCCCCTGGACCTCGACGTCCTTCACCGCCAGCACGTCGGAGAAGTAGAAGAGCCAGACCGCCCCGACCATCAGGGCGATCAGGAGCAGGAGGGCCACCACGCGTCGCCAGGCCAGCCATCGCCGCGCCCACTGGCGCCGGGCGAACCGCTTGCGGCTGCGGATCGTCGCGACGTCGTCGATCACGTCATGCATCGGCACTCTCCGCCAGCAGCTCCAGGACCTCTGGCCCCACCTCGGTCACGCTCCCGGCCCCCAGGGTGAGGACCAGGTCGCCGGGGCGCGCCGTCCGGGCGAGGACGGCGGCGACGTCGGCCTGGCTCGGGACGAACGTCACCGACGACGTCGGCAGCGGTACGGCGTCGGCGACCAGCCGGCCGGTCACGTCGGGGTCGGCGTCCTCGCGCGCGAGATAGACGTCGAGCACCACGACCTCGTCCGCGGCGCCGAGCGCCTCGCCCATGGCCCGGCCGAAGATCCGGGTCCGGGAGACGAGGTGCGGCTGGAAGGCCACGACCAGCCTGCCCTCCCCCGCGACCGCGCGCGCGGCCTGGAGGTCGCCGGCGATCTCGACCGGGTGGTGGGCGTAGCTGTCGAACACCCGGACACCCGCCGCCTCACCCTTCAGCTCCATCCGGCGGCGGGAGCCGGTGAAGCCCTCGAGCCCGCGGCGCAGGTCGTCGAAGGAGTGGCCGAGCCGCAGCCCGAGGGCCAGTGCGGCCAGGGCGTCGAGCACGTAGTGGCGACCGGGGATCTGCAGCCGCACGGTGCCGTGCTCGAGGTCCCCCTCGTGGACGGTGAACGAGGAGGTCGTGCCCTCGAAGACCAGGTCCGTGGCGCGGACGTCGGCCGTCTCCGACTCCCCGACGCCGATCACCTCGCACCCGCGGGCCCGCGCCTGCTCGGCCAGGACGGCGGCGCCGTCGTCGTCGACGCAGCAGACCAGGAACCCGTCGGGGTCGATGGTGTCGACGAACTCGACGAACGCCGCCCGGTAGGCCTCCTCGGTCCCCCAGATGTCGAGGTGGTCGGCCTCGACGTTGGTGACGATCGCGGCGTAGGGGCGGTAGACGAGGAAGGCGCCGTCGCTCTCGTCGGCCTCGGCCACGAAGAGGTCGCCGCGGCCGTCGTGGGCGTTGCTCCCGGTCTGCACGAGCACGGCACCGATGGCGTACGTCGGGTCGGCGCCGGCCGCCAGCAACGCCATCGTGAGCAGGGACGTCGTCGTGGTCTTGCCGTGCGTGCCCGCGACCGCCAGCACCCGCCTGTCATGCATCAGCGATGCGAGGCCGGCCGACCGGGGCAGCATCAGCAACCCCCGTCGACGTGCCTCGAGGACCTCGGGGTTGTCCTCGCGGGCGGCCGTGGTCACCACGACGGTGTCGGCGTCCCCCAGGTGGTCGGCGTCGTACCCGCGCCCGACGGAGACCCCGAGCTCGCGCAGCGCCGGGAGGAACGGCGTGTCCTGGTCGTCGCTGCCGGTGACCGGCAGCCCGCGCTCGGCCATGATCCGGGCGATTCCGGACAGCGCCGCACCGCCGATGCCGACGAAGTGGATCCGGCCGAGCCGGTCGGCGGCCGCGATCTCCTCGGGAACCGGGATCCTCATCCGGCCGCCCCCTTCCCGGGCGGCGTCGACGATGATCCGGGCGAGCTGCTCGTCGGCGTCGCGCGGGATCAGGTCGGCGGCGGCCTTGCCCATCGCGTCGAGCCGGTCGCGGTCGGTGATCAGTCCCGGGACGGTGGCGGCCACCCACTCGGAGGTGAGGGCGGCGTCGGCGACGAGCAGTCCGCCACCGGCGGCCACGACGGGGCGGGCGTTGAGCTCCTGCTCGCCGTTGCCGATCGGGAGCGGCACGAACACCGCGGGCAGCCCGACGGCCGCGGCCTCGGTGACGCTCGAGGCGCCCGCCCGGCAGACGACCAGGTCGGCGGCGGCGTAGGCGAGGTCCATCCGGTCGACGAAGGGCACCACGACGTAGGGGACGTCGGTCCGCTCGGGCGTGGCCTCGCCCTTCGGGCCGACCACGTGCAGCACCTGGACACCCGCCTCACCCAGGACACGGGAGGCGCCGGAGACGGCCTGGTTGAGCCGGCGCGCGCCCTGGGAGCCGCCGGTGACGAGCAGGGTGGGCAGGTCGGGGTCGAGGCCGAAGAGGGCCCGGGCCTCGGCCCGCAGCGCGCTCCGGTCGAGCTGGGAGATCATCCGCCGGATGGGGAGGCCGACGTACTCCGCCCGCGGCAGCGGGGTGTCGGGGAAGCTGACCGCGACCCGGGCGGCGATCCGGGCGCCGGCCCTGTTGGCGAGCCCGGGCAGCGAGTTCTGCTCGTGGACGACCAGCGGCAGGCTTGCGGCGGCGGGCGGCGAGGTAGGCCGGCATCGAGACGTAGCCGCCGTAGCCGACGACGACGTCGGGGCGGATCCGGTCGAAGATCGCGAGCGTCTCCTTGACCGCACCCCGCAGCCGCGACGGCACCTTGAACAGGTCGGCGTTGGGGCTGGCGCGGCAGCGGCACCGGGGGGATCAGCTCGAGCGGGTAGCCGGCCTCCGGGACGACCCGGGTCTCGAGGCCGCGAGGGGTTCCGAGACAGGTGATCTCGGCGTCGGGGACGAGCCGGCGCAGGGCGTCCGCGGTCGCGATCAGGGGCGAGGTGTGGCCGGCCGTTCCGCCGCCGGCGAGGAGAACACGCATCGTGGGTCAGCCTACGGTTCGCGTCGTCACGAACCGCGCTGGGGAAGGCGGCCGGCGGCCAGGCCCGAGGAGCGGGCCCGGCGACGCTGGGCGAGGGCCCGGGCCGCCTCCGGCTCCCGGCGGGCGAACGCCGATCAGCAGCCCGAGCGCGACCAGGGAGGGCAGCAGCGCCGAGCCGCCGTAGGAGATGAGCGGCAGCGGGATGCCGATGACGGGCAGCAGCGCGAGCACCATGCCGACGTTGATGATCATCTGCCCGATCAGCCAGACCACGATGCCGAAGGACATGTAGCGGACGAACGGGTCGCGGGTCGCGAGCGCGACCTTGATCGCGGCGTACGCGATGGTCAGGAACAGCGCGACCACGAGCAGCGTGCCGACCAGTCCGAGCTCCTCGCCGAGGACCGCGAAGATGTAGTCGGTGTGCGCCTCGGGGAGGTCTCCCCACTTCTGCTGGCTGGCGCCGATGCCCTGGCCGAACCAGCCGCCCGAGGAGAGGGCGTAGAGGCCGTGGGCGGGCTGCCAGCCGGCGTCGTGGTAGTCCTTGAAGGGATCGACGAAGTTGGTGAGCCGCTCCCGCCGCTCCGCGCTCGTCGACGCGATCCAGATCGCGACCACACCGATCACCGTCAGTGCGACGGTGAAGAGCCGGGCCGGGGCGCCGACCACCCAGAGCATCGCCAGCAGGATCGCGAACAGGACCAGGGCGGTGCCGAGGTCGTCGCCCACGATCACCAGGAGCGTGATCCCCAGGATCACCGGCACCACCGGCATCATCACCTGGTGCAGGCGTCCGAGCCGCCGGTCCTTCTGGGCGTAGACGTGCGCGGCCCAGAGCACGATCGCCAGCTTCGCGATCTCCGACGGCTGGATCTTGATCGGGCCGAGGGCGAGCCAGTTGGTGTTGCCGTTGACGGTGGTGCCCAGCTTGACCGTGAGGGCCAGCATCACCACGGCGACGATGATGCCGAGCCAGGAGACCTGCCGGATCGCGCGGTAGGGCAGCCGGGAGGCGACCCACGCGCACGGGATGCCGATCAGCACCCACAGCAGCTGACGCTTCACGACGGCGTAGGAGTCGCCGTCGTGGTTCTCGAAGGAGTAGACGCTCGAGGCGCTGAGCACCATGATCAGCCCGATCGTCAGCAGCAGGGCCGAGGCGCCGAGCAGGAGGTAGTAGGACGTCAGCGGGCGGTCGAGGGCGTGGCGCGCGGCGGCGTACCAGCTGCCGAGGGACGTGCGGTGGCGTCCTGGCCGGCGCCGGGGCACCGGTGCGTGGGGGCTGGACGGTGGTCGCCATCGCTGCCCCCTTTCATCAGTACTGCGTCAGGTCCGGTCCTCCAGGCCGCGCACTGCCGCCGCGAAGGCGTCACCGCGTGCGCCGTAGTCGGTGAACATGTCCATGGAGGCACAGCCGGGGGCGAGCAGCACCGTGTCACCGGGTCGGGCCAGTCGGGCCGCCGCTTCGACCACGCTCTCCATGGGGTTTCCACCTCTGTCGGACCCAGTCTCGTCGTCCTCGGCGACGATGACCGGAACATCGGGCGCGTGTCGCGAAAGGGCCTCGGCGATGACCGCGCGGTCCCGCCCGAGGAGTACGACGCCGCGCAGCCGCGACCGGACCGCGGCCACCAGGTCGTCGAAGCGGGCGCCCTTGGCCAGGCCTCCGGCGACCCACACCACCGGGTCGTAGCCCTGGAGGGAGGACTGTGCGGCGTGCGGGTTCGTCGCCTTGGAGTCGTCGATCCAGGTGACGTCGCCGACCACGGCGACGGTCTCGATCCGGTGCCCGTCGGGACGGAACGCGCGCAACCCGTCGCGGACCGCGGCCTGGGAGATGCCGTGCGCCCGGGCGAGTGCCGCGGCGGCGAGGGCGTTGGCCACGAAGTGGGGCGCCGGCGAGGCGAGGTCGCCGACCGTGCACAGCTCGGCCGCGCTGGTGGCGCGGTCCTCGACGAAGGCCCGGTCCGCGAGGACGTCGTCGACCACCCCGACCATGCCCACGGCCGGGGTGCCGAGGGTGAAGCCGATGGCCCGGGCGCCCTCGACCACGTCGGCCTCCCGGACCAGCCGCTCGGTCTCCGGGTCGGCGACGTTGTAGACGCAGGCCCGCTGGACCCGCTCGTAGATCCGGCCCTTGTCGGCGGCGTAGTCGTCGAGCGTGGCGTACCAGTCGAGGTGGTCCTCGGCGACGTTGAGGACGGCCGCGGACTCCGCGCTCATCGAGTGCGTGTAGTGGAGCTGGAAGCTGGACAGCTCCACCGCCAGGACGTCGTACGGCTCGGGGTCCATGACCGCCTCGACGAGGGGCAGTCCGACGTTGCCGGCCGCGGCGCTGCGCAGCCCCGCGGCGCGGAGGATCCGGTCGAGCATCTGGACGGTCGTGGTCTTGCCGTTGGTGCCGGTGACGGCCAGCCACGGGGCCGGTCGGTCCGGGTCGCGCAGCCGCCAGGCCAGCTCCACCTCGCCCCAGACCGGGACGCCGCGGTCGCGGGCCTGGGCGAGCAGCGGGGCGGTGGGCCGCCAGCCCGGCGAGGTGACGACCAGGTCGACGTCGTCGGGCAGGGTCGCGGTCGCCCCCTCCCCCAGCCGGATGTCGGCGCCCAGGATCCCGAGGAGCTCCGCCTGCTCCTCCTTGCCCGCGGGGCTCTCGTCGAGCGCGATGACGGTCGCGCCGAGGTGGGTGAGGTTGTCGGCGGCCGCGAAGCCGGACACCCCGAAGCCGGCCACGACGGCCCGGACGCCCTCCCAGGAGTCGTGGCGGCCCAGGCCGTGCGGGTCCCTCATCCGGGGCCTCCTGGCTCACGTTCCGGCGACCCACTCGGCGTAGAAGATCCCCGATGCCAGCGGCGACGGTCAGGCCGGTGATGATCCAGAACCGGATCACGACGTTGACCTGTCCCAGCCGAGCATCTCGAAGTGGTGGTGGATCGGCGCGATCCGGACACGATGCCGCTCGACCCGGACACCTTGAACAGGCCGCTCGCCCGCTTGAAGAACCCGACCTGAATCATCACCGACAGGGTCTCCATCACGAAGAGCCCACCGAGGACCGCGCAGCAGCAGCTCGGTGCGGGTCAGGATCGCGAACCCGACAGCGCCCCGCCGAGCGACAGCGAGCCGGTGTCGCCCATGAAGATCGCGGCCGGTGACGCGTTCCACCACAGGAACCCGAAGCAGGCGCCGGTGATCGCGGAGGCGATGATCGCCAGGTCGAGCGGGTCGCGCACCTCGTAGCACTGGCCGGTAGGTCGATGTCCGGTCTGCCCGCACCACTGGTTGTTCTGCCAGATGTTGACCAGCGTGTAGGCGGCGAACACCATCACCGAGGCACCGGTGGCCAGCCCGTCCAGGCCGTCGGTGAGGTTCACGGCGTTGGTGGTGCCGGCGATGATCAGCCAGATCAGCAGCATGACCACGAACGTCGGCAGGGTGATGCGCTCGATAGTCCCGGATGCACGAGATGTGGTGCGACGCCGGGGTCTGGCCGCGAACGTCCTCCAGCGCCGGGCTCAGCGCGAGGAATCCCGAACATCACGCGCGATGATGGTCAGGCCGATCATCTTGGCCTTGCTGCGCAGGCCGAGGCTGCGCTGCTTGGCCACCTTGATGAAGTCGTCGAGGAACCCGACCAGGCCGGTCCCGACGAAGAGGAACAGGAGCAGCAGCGCCGACGCCGACGGCGCGTCCTGGGTGATCAGCTTCGACCCGGCGTAGCCGATGAGGGTGGCCAGGATGATGACGACCCCGCCCATGGTGGGGGTGCCGCGCTTGGTGTGGTGGGTGGTCGGTCCGTCGTCGCGGATCTCCTGGCCGTAGCCGTGCTCGGTCAGCACGTTGATCGCGACCCGGGTCCCCAGCAACGAGACCAGCAGGGCGAGTCCTCCTCCGATGAGGATGGCTAGCACGGTGTCGGTCTCCTCTCGTGCCGCCCGTCGTCGAGCAGGCCGTCGGCGATGTGCTCCAGGGCGGCACCGCGCGACGCCTTGACCAGCACCACGTCCGCGGCGGCGACATTCTCGCGCACGGCGGCCAGCGCTTCGTCCCGCCCCGCCGTCGGCAGTGCCGTTCCGGACCAGTCGGGGACGGAGGTGGCCCCCTCGGCGATGCCGCCGGCGACCGGGCCCACGGTGACCAGCAGGTCGACTCCCGCACTGGCGACCAGCCTGCCCACCTCGCGGTGCGCGTCGGCGGCGGTCGGCCCGAGCTCCAGCATCTCGCCCAGCACCGCGACGGTACGACGCCCGCGGCGGTCGACCGATCGCGACCAGGGCGTCGATGGCCGCCGCCATCGAGGCCGGGTTGGCGTTGTAGGCGTCGTTGACCACGAGCAACCCGTCGGACCGCTCGTGGACCTCCATGCGCCACCGCGACGCCGAGCGTCGCCCCGCTGAGCCGGTCGGCCACGACGTCGGCCGGCAGGCCGGCCGCGATGGCCAGCGCTGCCGCGGCGGTGGCGTTCGCGACCTGGTGGGCACCGGACTGGGTGAGCCGCACCGGCCACCACGCGCCGTCGTACCCGAGCTCGAAGGAGGGGCGACCCAGGTCGTCGAGCTCGACGCCGCGCCAGGTCACGTCACCGGCCTCGCCGAAGGTCAGGGCGCGGGCCGCCGTGCGACCAGTCATCGCCGCGGTCAGGTCGTCGTCCGCGTTGAGCACCGCGACGCCCGACTCCGGCAGGGACTCCACGATCTCGCCCTTGGCCTCGGCCACCGCCTCCCTGCTCCCGAACTCGCTGAGGTGGGCGGTGCCGACGTTGACCACGGCGGCCACGTGCGGTGGCGCCACCTGGCAGAGGTAGCGGATGTGGCCGATGCCCCGGGCGCCCATCTCCACGACGAGGTAGGTCGTGTGGGCGCTCGACCGGAGTGCCGTGAGTGGGACGCCGATCTCGTTGTTGAGGTTGCCGACCGTGGCCACGGTCGGCCCGAAGCCCTCGAGGACGTGGGCGAGGTAGTCCTTGGTGCCGGTCTTGCCCTGCGAGCCGGTCAGGGCGATGACGGTCGGCCGGGTCTCGTCGACCACGTGCCGGGCCAGCCGGCCGAGCGCCACCACCGGGTCGGCGACCACGACCGTCGGAGCACCGGTGCGCCGGCTGCCGAGGACCGCTGCCGCGCCCCCGTCGACCGCCGAGGCGGCGAAGTCGTGGCCGTCGACGCGCTCCCCCGCGACGGCCACGAACAGCCCGCCGTCAACGGGGACCCGGGAGTCGACGAAGGCCGGCCCGAGCACGGTGAGCGTCGGGTCGCCGTCGACCTCGCCGTCGACCACCGAGGCGATCTCGGCCAGTGTCATGGGAATCATCGGCGACGCAGCTCCTCGCGGACCACGTCCCGGTCGTCGAAGGGATGCACGACGCCCTCGATCTCCTGGCCGGTCTCGTGGCCCTTCCCGGCGACGAGGACGATGTCGCCGGGCCCCGCACGGCCCACGGCTTCCCGGATCGCGAGCCGACGGTCGCCGATCTCGACGACCTCGGCACCCCCGGACGCCACGCCGGAGAGCAGGGCCTGCCGGATGGCGGCCGGGTCCTCGGTGCGCGGGTTGTCGTCGGTCACCACCAGCACGTCCGCGAGCCGGGCCGCGATCTCTCCCATGATCGGCCGCTTGCCCGGGTCGCGGTCGCCGCCGGCCCCGAGCACGACGATGACCCGGCCGTCGGTGAGCGGTCGCAGGGTGGCCAGCGCGGCCTCGACGGCGTCCGGCTTGTGCGCGTAGTCCACCACCACGACGAAGTCCTGGCCCTCGTCGATGCGCTCGAACCTCCCGGGCACGCCACCACCGGTGGCGATGCCGGCCGCGACCCTGCGCCGGCTCGTAGCCCACCTCGGCGCAGGCGGCCACCGCGGCCAGGGCGTTGGCGACGTTGAAGTCTCCGGGCAGGGGTACGCCGGCCGGAACCGACTGCCCGCCCGGGCCGACGACGGCGAACCGCGAGCCGGTCGCCGTCGACTCGACGTCGACTGCCCGCCAGTCGGCCTCCCGCCCGGTGGCGGAGAAGGTGCGAAGAGGGATCGTCGCTTGCTCGAGGAGCCGGCGGCCGTGGGGGTCGTCGACGTTGACCAGGCCGAGTCGTGCCCGTTCGGGGGTGAACAGGGTCGCCTTGGCCGCGAAGTAGTCGTCCACGTCGGCGTGGAAGTCGAGGTGGTCGCGACCGAGGTTGGTGAACACGGCGACGTCGAACACCACCCCGTCGACCCGGCCCATCACCAGCGCGTGGCTCGACACCTCCATCGCGCAAGCCTCCACTCCGCGTTCGCGCATCATCGCGAACAACGCGTGCAGGTCGGGGGCCTCCGGCGTGGTGAGCGCCGTCTTCACGTCGGTGCCGGCGACTCGGGTGCCGACGGTGCCGATCGCGGCCGAGGGCACGCCCGCCTGCTGCAGACCGCTCTCGGCGAGCCGGGTCGTCGTCGTCTTGCCCTGGGTGCCGGTCACGCCGATCATCCGGAGCGACGTTGCCGGGTCGCCGTACACGCGGGCCGCGAAGCGGCCGAGGATCGCGCGCGGGTTGTCGACCACGAGGAGCGGGACCTGCGGTGCCCGGGCGGCGCCGTCCGGGTCGGTGAGGATCGCGACCGCGCCGGAGTCCAGCGCTGGGGCGGCGTAGTCGATGCCGTGGGCGCGGGCTCCGGGCAGCGCGGCGTAGACGTCGCCCGGACGGATCCGTTGCGAGCTGAGCGAGACCCCGGTGGCCTCGCCCGAGAGGTGCCCGTCGCTGCGGAACCCATCGGCCCGGTCCGAAAGCCACGCCGCGAGGTCCGCGAGGGACGAGGCTACGGGGTGCCGGGGTCGGGTCGCCTCGATGGCGTCGTCGCTCAGCACCCGGCGAGGTTACCGCTGGCCGAGATCACCACTCGACCGGGAGGTTCGACGGCCGGGTCCCGGTGGGCGGCACCTGGTAGCGACGCAGGGCGAAGCTCATGATCTTCGAGAACGCCGGGCCGGCCACCGAGCCGCCGCCTCCACCGTTGCGGGGGTTCTGCACGACGACGTAGATGGTGAACTCGGGATCGTCGGCCGGGGCGAAGCCGGCGAAGGAGACCGTGAACGTCCCGTCGTAGCAGCCACACCCGGCGCCGACGCGCTGCGCGGTTCCCGTCTTGCCGGCCACCCGGTAGCCCGGCACGGCCGCACCGGGGGCGACCCCCACCTCGGGGTCGACGACCCGCTCCATCATCAGGGCGGTCTGGTGCGCGGCCCGGGCGTCGATCACCCGGCGGGTCCGGGTGGTGTCGGTGCCGACGACGGTGCCGTCGTCGGTCCTGGCCCGGCCCAGGATGAGGCTGGGGTCGACGCGCAGCCCGCCGTTCGCGACGGTGTTGATCGCTGCGGCCATCTGGACCGCGTTGACCGACACCGACTGGCCGAACGCGATCCGGTCCTTGACCAGGCCGGTCCACAGGCTCGGGGCCGGGAGGATGCCCGGCGTCTCGCCGCGCACGCCGATGTCGGTCCGCTTCCCGAGCCCGAACTTCGCGAGGTACCTGCGCAGCTCACCGTTCGCGAACCGGTCGGAGGCGCGGACCGTGCCGATGTTGGAGGACTTGGCGAGGACCCCGGCGAGGGTCAGCCTGATCCGGCCGTGCGGGAACCAGTCGCCGATGACGCGCCCGTCGCGGCGCAGCTCCGGCGGCACCACGATCCTGGTCCGCGGGGTGACCTCGCCGGCGTCGATGAGGGCGCTCAGGGTCAGGGCCTTCTCCACCGAGCCCGGCTCGTAGACGTCGCTCATCGCGCGGGACCCCAGGTCCTCCTCCGGGTACTGCAGCGGGTCGGAGGCGTCGAACGTCGGGTGGTCGGCGAGGGCCATGATCTCGCCCGTCTCCGTGTGCATGACGACGGCGAAGCCGGAGTCGGCACGCGCGTCCTCCACGGTCTGGCGCAGAACCCGCTGGGCGTACCACTGGAGGTCGAGGTCGAGGGTGGTGCGCAGGTCGGTGCCGTTGGTGGGCTCGACGACCGTGCTCTCCCCGAGCGGGATCCGGTTCCCGCCGCCCACGGCGTACCGCGCCGTCCCGTCGTTGCCGGCCAGCCTCGCGTCGAAGGTCCGCTCGAACCCACCGAGGGCCTCGTCGGTGCCGACGAACCCGATCATGTTCGCCGCGACGTCGCCGGCCGGATAGTCACGCACCGGGTCCTGCCGGGTGTCGAGTCCCTCGAAGCCCGCCTCCTCCGCCTCCTCCAGGACCTCGGTGGCCTGGGTGGAGGGGACCCGCCGGGCGATGTACTCGAACCGGCTGCCCTCCTCACGGAGTCGCGGCAGGATCGTGAAGTAGTCGACGTCGAGACGGTTGGCGAGGAACTTCGCCAGCTCGGGAGCCCGGTCGGCGGTCAGGAGCGGATCCGCCACCACCATCAGTCCGTCGATGGACGCCGCCAGCGGCTCGCCGTTGCGGTCCAGGACGTCGCCGCGCGTCGCCGGCAGCTCGACCTCGACCATGCCCTCGGCGGCCGCCATCTCGGCGTACGCGTTGGGGTCGACGCCCTGGAGCTGCACCAGCCGAGCCCCGAAGATCGAGAGGACCATCGCGATCACGACGAAGCCGAACCTCAGCCGGAACAGCGGCGAACCGCGCATGCTGCCTCGAGGGCGCCGCGGGCGGGTGGGACGCACCAGACCTCTCCCTCTCAGCGCCGGCCGGAAGCGTTGGCGTCGTTTCTACCGTGCGAACCGGCGTTCTCGTCCGAGGCGCGGCTGTCGGCCAGCACCTTGTGCACGATCGGGGCCGGGGTCAGGACGGCGGGCTTGGCGGGCGGCAGGGGCCGGACCCGCAGCCGGTTGGCCGGTGTCGCGGCGACCCGCTCGCCGAGCACCTTGCCGTCCGAGAGGCGCAGGAAGACGGGGTTCGCCGCCGGGACCATCCCCAGGTTCTGCGCGTGCTCGGCGACGCGCTGCGGGTCGCGCAGCACCTCGAGCTCCATCTGCAGGGTCTGCTCGCGGGCAGTCAGGGTGTTCGCCTGCTCCTCCAGGGCCGTGGCCGCGAAGGACGCCTGCTGCATCGAGGTGTTGAACAGCAGCAGCCCGATCACGCCCCCGAGCAGCACCAGGCTGACCAGCATCACGAACGGCATCCGCGCGGCGCGGGTCCGCCGCCGCGGTACGACGGTGAGCCGGGCCCGCTCGACGGCGGCCTCGGCGAATCCGCGCCCGATCGAACGGGACCGGAGGGCTGAGCTGTTCATGAGGCGACTCCTCGGGGGTTGCTGAGACGTTCGATGGCACGCAGCCGCACGGAGGCGGCGCGGGGGTTCTCCCGGATCTCGCGCTGGTCGGCCTTCTCCGCACCCCGGGTGACCAGGCGGAGCGTCGGCTCGCTGCCCGCGGGCATGAACGGGAGGTCCTCGGGGACGTTGCTGCGGACGGCCTCGGCGAAGGCCCGCTTCACCACGCGGTCCTCCAGCGAGTGGTAGGACTCCACGACCACCCGGCCGCCGACCGTGATCGAGTCGATCGCGGCGGGGATCGCCCGGCGGAGGACCGCGAGCTCGTCGTTGACCTCCATCCGCAGCGCCTGGAAGGTCCGCTTCGCCGGGTGTCCGCCCTTGCGCCGGGCCGGCGCGGGGATCTCGGCGTAGAGGAGCTCCACCAGCCGCGCGGAGGTGGTGAACGGCTCCCTCTCGCGCTCGCGGACCACGGCCGCGGCGATTCGGCGGGCGAACCGCTCCTCGCCGTACTCCTTCAGGACCCGGGTCAGCTCGTCGGCCGGGTAGGTGTTCAGCACGTCCGCGGCGGTGGGTCCGGTGGTGCTGTCCATCCGCATGTCGAGCGGTGCGTCCTCGCTGTAGGCGAACCCGCGCTCGCGCAGGTCGAGCTGCATGGAGGAGACGCCGAGGTCGAAGAGCACGGCGTCGACGCCGTCGAGCCCGAGGTCGGCGAGGACGCTCGGAAGCTCGTCGTAGACCGCGTGCACGGCTGTGAACCGGTCCCCGAACGGCCGGAGGCGCTCGCCGGCGAGCTCGAGTGCGGCGGGGTCCCGGTCGATGCCGATGACGCGGGCCAGCGGGCAGTCGGTGAGCACGGCCTCGGTGTGACCCCCGAGACCGAGCGTGGCGTCGACCAGCGCGGCGCCCTCGTGATCGAGGGCAGGCATCAGGAGAGCGACGACCCGGTCGAGCAGGACCGGGTCGTGGTGGGGGCGGGTCATCGCGTCGCCTATCGACCCAGGCTCGTGATGAGGAGGAGTCCGACCGCGAGACCCACCGACGTGGCCGCGGAGAACGCCATCACGGCGACGGCCTCCCTGGCCTGGTGCCGGACCCGTCTTGCGACGGGCGCCTCCACGGTATTGCTCATCGGACTCGACCCCACTGATGTGTACGGATGGTGCGCGGTTGCGAATTCGTCCGACCAGGTCCCTGCCCGCTCCCAGTGTGGGAAGTGCGGCGTCTGGAACCGGGGAAGGTGCCCCAGAAGCCAACCCGGGAGCGGGCCCGAGACCTCGTCCGACGAATCCGTTCTTGAGTTGTTGCTGTCGTGCTGCTCTGTCGTGCTGTCCTGCGGTCCGCTCCGGGTCAGACCCCGGGGAAGACCTCCTCGCTCTGCTCCGAGAACGCCGCCTCGCCTGCGTCGGCGTACTCCTCCCACCTGGCCGGGTCCCAGATCTCGACCCGGTTCATCACGCCGATCACGACCACGTCCTTGTTCAGCGCGGCGTACTCGCGCAGCATCGGCGGGATCGTGATCCGGCCCTGCTTGTCCGGCGTCTCGTCCGAGGCGCCGGCGAACAGGAACCGCGTGTAGTCACGAGCCGCCTTCACCGTGACCGGTGCCTCCTGGGCCCGCCGGGCGAGCTCCTCGAAGGCAGCCTGGGGCCAGACGGTCAGGCAGCGTTCCTGTCCCCTGGTCACCACGAGTCCCTCCGCGAGCTGGTCCCTGAACTTCGCCGGGAGGAACAGCCGCCCCTTGTCGTCGAGCTTCGGGGTGTAGGTGCCCATGAAGAACATCGGGCACCTCCGCTCCCCGGAACCCTCTGCCGGGCTCTTCCTCCACTGCGCACCACCCTACCCCACTTCCCTCCACGTCAACCATTCCGGCCGTGTCGCGGCGACCGGATTCCTGCGGGTTTGCGCAGGTGGGAGCCGCATTCGGAGCGGTGGAGCAAAATGGAGGAAGCGCGGGAGCGCCGTCGGTCGTCCGGCCGGCAACCGAAACCAAACCGTGACCCCGGAGGTCGAAGAGTTGGGCGGCCCGGACGACTAGGTTTTTCGGACGCCCTAACGTGGACTCATCACGCGGGCGCTGACGACCGCAGAGTGGAAGGATCGGACCCGTGGGAACTCCGAATGCTGGCGGTGCCGATCTGGAGACGCTGTCGCGCGTCGTCAGCCGGGTGCGCGCCAACATCGAGAAGGTCATCGAGGGCAAGCCGGACGTCGTGACCTCGACCCTGGTCGTGCATGCTCGCCGAGGGCCACCTGCTGATCGAGGACGTCCCGGGCGTCGGCAAGACGATGCTCAGCAAGTCCCTCGCCCGCAGCATCGACTCCTCGGTCCGGCGGATCCAGTTCACCCCCGACCTGCTGCCGTCCGACGTCACCGGCGTCTCGGTCTTCAACCAGAACACCCGCGAGTTCGAGTTCCGCCCCGGCGGGGTGTTCGCCAACATCGTCGTCGGCGACGAGATCAACCGCGCCTCCCCCAAGACCCAGTCCGCGTTGCTGGAGTGCATGGAGGAGCGTCAGGTCACCGTCGACAACACGACCTACCAGCTCGAGACGCCGTTCATGGTCATCGCGACCCAGAACCCGATCGAGATGGAGGGGACCTACGCCCTCCCCGAGGCCCAGCGCGACCGCTTCATGGCCCGGGTGTCGGTCGGCTATCCCGTCGAGGCCGCCGAGATCGCGATGCTGAACTCCCACACCGGGGCCAACCCGCTCGACGACCTCGAGCCGGTGGCGGACGCGGCAGAGATCCGCAAGCTCATCGGCATCGTCAGCGACGTCTACGTCTCCGAGGCGGTGCAGCGCTACAGCGTCGCCCTCACCTCGGCGACCCGGCGCTCCCACGAGCTCACCCTGGGCGCCTCCCCGCGGGCGACCCTGCACCTGGTCCGGGCCGCGAAGGCCCGGGCCGCCATCAAGGGCCGCGACTACGTCCTTCCCGACGACGTCCGGACCCTCGCCCAGTCGGTGCTCGCCCACCGGCTCCTGCCCAGCGTCGAGGCCGCGATGAGCGGACGCAGCACCACCGCCATCCTCGACGCTGTCATCGAGGCCGTCCCGGTGCCCGAGGGTCATCGGGCCTGACCGGCACACCAGGGAGTACGACGTGCGAGAGGCACTGGCCGGGCTGACGGTCCGGGGTCGGGCCTTCCTGGCCGCGGGCGTGACCGCGATCGTCTGCGCGGTCATCCTCGGCCAGCCCGCGCTGACCCGGGTGGGCGTCCTCGTCGGTGCGCTCCCGCTCGTCACGGCGGCAGTGATCGGCCGGAGCCGCTACCGGCTGGCGCTGGTGCGGACCGTCAACCCGCAGCTGGTCACCGCCGGCCAGCCGGTGCGGGTGAACCTCTCCCTGACCAACGAGGGGCGCACGCCCAGTGGCGTGCTCCGGCTCGAGGACCACGTCCCCTACGTGCTCGGGACCCGGCCGCGGTTCGTGCTCGAGGGCATCGGCCACGGATGGCGGCGGCACGTCACCTACCACGTCCGGTCCGACGTGCGCGGCCAGTTCGACATCGGCCCGATGTCCGTGCGGGTCAGCGACCCGTTCGGCCTGGTCGAGCTGGGCCGGGCCTTCCAGACGACGGTGCCGCTCACGGTGACCCCGCGCACGGTCCCGCTCCCCCAGATCCCCCTCGGGGGCGCCTGGACCGGGTCGGGTGACAACCGCCCGCGCGCGTTCGCCACCGGCAGCGCGGAGGACGTGACCGTCCGCGAGTACCGCCGCGGCGACGACCTGCGTCGGGTCCACTGGCGCAGCTCCGCGCGGGTCGGCGAGCTGATGGTGCGCCGCGAGGAGCAGCCGTGGCAGTCGCGGGCCACCCTGTTCCTCGACAACCGGCTCCGGGCCCACCGGGGCCAGGGCATCGCCTCCTCCCTCGAGGCTGCCGTGTCGACCGCCGCCTCGATCGCCGTCCACCTCAGCCTGCGCGGGTTCACCGTGCGCCTCGTCACCGCCTCCGGGGAGGACCCGAGCAACGCCTGGCACTTCCGCGCCGCCGAGCTCAACACCGGCCCGCTGCTGGAGACGCTGGCGGTCGTGCAGGCAGATCCGCGGCCGCGGATCGACACCGGCTGGCTCGCCGAGCCCACGCACGGGGGGCTGATGGTGGCCGTGGTCGGCAGTCTCGAGCCGCAGGACATCCCGGTCCTGCGCCGGATGCAGCACCACTCCGCGTCGGCCATGGCACTGGCGCTCGATGTCGACGCCTGGGTGGCCCGGTCCACCGACGGCGGCGCCGCGAGCGACCTCACCCGCCAGGGCTGGCGCGCGGCCGCGCTGGGTCCGCGGGACCGGCTGGACTCGGTCTGGCAGGAGCTGGGCCGCAGCACCGCCCAGGTCAGCCGCAGCGGCCACGCCTTCACGGGCGACGCCGCCTTCGCCCCGGCCAGGGCGAGGTGCCGCGATGAGCCCCGCGCGTGGCGGCTTCGCCGGGAACTTCGCCCTGGCCGCGGCCGCGGCCGGGACCACCTGGCTGGCACTGCTCTCCTGGCGCGGCTTCACCGAGCAGTCGGTCCGGTTCCTCGGCCCCCTGCTCGTCCTCGGCGCGGTCATCGCCGGCACCGGCGCGGTCGCCCGCTGGGCCCGTCTCTCGGCGCCCTTGGTCGTGCTGTGCCAGCTCGTGGTCTCCGGAGCGCTCGCGAGCACCATGCTCAGCGGCTCGCCGATCCCGGTCGGGCCGGCCTGGGAACGGATGCGGGACAGCTTCGCCGACGCGCTCACCTCCGCCGAGCGCTACGCCGCCCCGCTGCCGTCGCACGTCCCCCCTGTCGACCCGATCCTGATCGCCGGCGGCTTCGCCTGCCTCCTCCTCGTGGACGTGCTGGCCTGCACGCTGCGCCGGGCCCCCCTGGCCGGCCTGCCGTTGCTGACCATCTACAGCGTCCCGGTGAGCATCCTGCTCGGCGGCGTCTCCTGGTGGATCTTCGCGGCCACCGCCGGCGGTTTCCTGCTGATGCTGTTCCTGCAGGAGAGCGAGCAGGTGGCCCGCTGGGGCCGGCCGCTCGGCAACGAAGCGGCGTCCGACCCGTCGGCGTTCGGCGTGAGCACCGGCGCGATCCGGGCCACGGCAGGGACGATCGGCGGCGTGGCCACCGCGCTGGCGGTGTTCCTGCCGCTGCTGATCCCCACCCTCCACCTCAGCGTCTTCGGGGGAGGTCTCGGACCGGGTGGCGGGGACATCCAGGTCACCAACCCGATGACCGACCTGCGCCGGGACCTGCAGCGCGGCGACGACATCCCGCTGGTGCAGGTCCGCACCACCGACCGCGACCCGTCGTACCTCCGGATCTCCGTCCTCACCCGGTTCTCCGCCAACGAGTGGACCTCCGGCACCCGCCAGGTCCCCACCAACCAGCTCGCCCGCGGTGCCGTGCCCGCCCTCCAGGGCGTCGCGCGAGACCGTGGCCCGCACCGAGACCGAGTACGACGTCGCGGTGACGCCGAGCTTCAGGTCGATCTGGCTCCCGACGCAGGCCCCGATCTCGCGGATCACCGCCGACGGGGACTGGCGCTACGACCGGGCGACGATGGACTTCCTGGCCGGCGACGAGGATCTCGACACGGCCGGCATCAGCTACTCGATGACCGGGGTGGAGCTCGAGCTCTCGGCGCGAGTCGATGGCCCGCGCGCCGTCGACGCGGCGGCCTGGTCAGCAGCGACTACATCGACCTCCCGGACGGGATCCCCAGCACGGTGAGCAACCTCGCCTTCCAGGTCACCCGCAACGAGGACACGCGGTTCGAGAAGGCCGTGGCCCTGCAGCAGTGGTTCCGGGAGGACGGCGGGTTCACCTACGACCTCGATGCCTCGCCCGGGAACGGCACCGACGACCTCGTCCGGTTCCTCACCGAGGGTGAGGGCGGACGCACCGGCTACTGCGAGCAGTTCGCGTCGGCGATGGCGGTCATGTCCCGGATCGTGGGCGTCCCGGCCCGGGTCGCCGTCGGCTTCTACCAGCCCCGGAAGATCGGGCCGCAGACCTGGGAGTACAGCGCGTGGGACCTGCACGCCTGGCCGGAGCTCTTCTTCCCGGGATCGGGCTGGGTCCGGTTCGAACCCACGCCGCCGGGCCGTGCCGCCGAGGTGCCCGGCTACACCACCGAGCAGCATCAACCTTCCCGACGGCCCCGGCGGTCCGGGCCTCCCCCGACAGAGCGAGGACCTGCCCGGCCGTGGCGAGAGCTCCAGCGCGTCCGGCGAGGACTCATCGGAGGCGAACGGCGACCGGGACGGGCAGGCCGGGTTCCCCTGGACTCCGGTCCTGGGCACCGGCGGCGGCGTCCTGGTGGCGCTCGGGCTGCTGCTCGTGCCGTCCCTGGTACGACGCACCCGCACGCGCAACCGGCTCGGCTCCGGCCCGGAGGCAGCCTGGGCCGAGCTGCTCGACACCGCGACCGACCTCGGGGTGCCCTGGCCGTTCGACCGGTCGCCACGTGAGACGAGGGACGCGCTGGTGCACAGCTTCGGCCTGCCGGTGCGGGCCGACACCCCCGAACGCCCGCTGCACGGGGCCCACATCGCGCCGTTCGCCGTCGAGGCACTGGACCGGATCGTGCTGTGCGTGGAACGGCTGCGCTACGCCCGGGCCGGCCAGCAGGCCGATTCGACCGGGCTCGACAAGGACCTCGCGGCCTGCGTCGCGTCCCTGCAGGGCGGAGCCACCCGCGCGGCCCGCCGCCGGGCGGCCTGGCTACCGAGGTCGGTGCTGCGCCGCCGGCCGCCGGTCGTGCGCGCGCCCGAGGTCGAGCCGCTCACCGTGCGGTACGGCGGCGTCGTCGACCACGTCGGCTAGCTGAAGCCGCCGTCCTCCCGGCGCCGGCGCCAGCGCTCCTCCATCCGCTCCATGAAGGAGCCGGAGGCCTGCCGCTGGGAACGCCGCGACTTGCGGCCGCGGCCACTGCCGTGGATGAGGGTGAAGCCGTGGGGTTCCTCGCCGGGAGCCGGCGCAGGGGGCTCGGTGGAGGCGTGTCGCTGGCCGCGGATCGCGGTCGCGCAGACGGTCGCCGCGATGAGCATGATCACGAAGCCGCCGATGGCGACGGGGTAGATCTCGGAGACGGCACCGGCCATCAGGACGCCGACGCCGAGGACGAAGCACACCGCGGCGACGATCGCGCGCCGGCGGGCGGAGCTGCGCAGGCTCGTGCCGCGCAGGGTGGAGGCGAACTTGGGATCCTCCTCGACGAGGGCGCGCTCCATCTGCTCGAGCAGTCGCAACTCCTCCTCAGAGAGCGGCACATTGCCTCCAGCACTTCTCATGTCCGTCACGCCCGTCCATCCGGCCCGGGACCGCGTGATTCGTCAAGTCTAGGCAGCGGGTGGGCGCGACGGTAGCCGCCTTCACGAAATTGTGCCGATCGGTCTCAGCCCAGCAGGCTCGCGGGGCGAACGGCGGCCTTGCCGAACCGGAGAGTGGCCCGGTCGACCGCCCGGTCGGCCTCCGACCAGCCGTGCTCGCGCTCGCCGAGGACCAGCTGACGCTGCACCGTCTCGCGCGCGACCAGCCCTTCGACCCGCACTCCCACCAGCCGGATCCGGGCCCGCTGCAGCCCCAGGGCGTCGTAGAGCTGCAGGGCGGTGCGGTAGATCTCCTGGGTCACGTCGGTGGCCTCCGCGATCGTGCGGGAGCGGGTGATCGTGGTGAAGTCGGCGAACCGGACCTTGATGGTCACGGTCCGGCCGGCCACCCCGGCCACCCGCATCCGGCCGGTCACCCTGGTCGAGAGGCGCAGCAGCTCCCGCGAGATCACCTCCCGGTCGTCGGTGTCCCGGCCGAAGGTCTCGTCGGCACCCATCGACTTGTCGGGCTCACCCTCGCCCTTGCCGAAGAAGCCGGCCCTCGGGGTGATCACCCGCCGGTCCGTCCCCCAGGCCAGCTCGTGGAGGTGGGTGCCGAGGTGGTGACCGACGGCGCGCCGGAGGGTGTGCAGCGGGGTGTGCGCGACGTCGCCGACCGTGACCAGTCCGAGCCGGTGCAGCATCGCCCGGGTCTTCTCCCCCACCCCCCAGAGCTCGCCGACGTCGAGGGGATGGAGGAAGGAGGTGGTCTGTGCCGGCGTCACGACCACCACGCCGTCGGGCTTCGCCCGCCGACTGGCGAGCTTGGCGACCGAGACCGAGGCCGCGACCCCCACCGAGCAGGTGATGCCCTGCTCGTCGTGGATCGTGGCGCGCAGCTGCTCGGCGATGTCGAGGGGCGACCCCAGGCGACGGGTGGAGCCGCGGACGTCGAGGAAGGCCTCGTCGAGCGAGAGCACCTCCACCAGCGGCGTGACCCGCCGGAAGGTCTCCATCACCGAGGACGACACCGACTCGATGGTCTCGAAGTCGGGGGCGATCACGACCGCCTGCGGGCACAACCGCCGGGCCCGGGTCATCGGCAGCGCGGACCGCACCCCTGACTGCCGGGCGAGGTAGTTGGCCGACAGCACCACCCCGCGGTACCCGCCGCCCACGATCACGGGTACGTCGTGGAGGTCGGGGCGGTCCCGGGTGACCACGGACGCGTAGAAGGCGTCCATGTCGACGTGCAGGATCGGGTGGCCCCGTTACTGAGCGATTGGTCGGCTCATGGGCCGAGGTCCCTGACTGGTCAGTCGGGCGAGGACGTGCACCTGGGTGGCGAGGGGGAGGTACTCCGGGCGTTCGGCGACGGCCTGCTCGAGCTCCACCAGGGCCGAGGTGGCGCCGGGTTCGAGGTCGAGCAGGGAGCCGGGGACCAGGTCGGCGAAGACCCGGACCGCGTGGACGGCCGTGGGCTCGAGACCGGCCGCAGCCAGCAGGTCGGTGAGCTCCTCGCGGGTGAACCGGCGCCCGGGGCGGCCGCCGGCCTCCGGGTCGTCGAGCATGGCCCGGGCCTGCTGGAAGTGGCCGGCCATCGCCCGGGCCACCACGGCGGCGTGCCGCTGGGCGACGAGCAGGCTGAGGACTCCCCCGGGTCGCAGCACCGTCGCGATCGTGGCGAGCGCCGCGGCGGGGTCGTCGACGACCTCGAGCACTCCGTGGCACAGCACCAGGTCGGTGCTGCCGGGGCCGGTGACGTCGAGCAGGCTGGACAGGTCGCCCTGCTGGCCGACGACCTGGTCGGCGACACCGCGCTCGCGGGCGCGGCGGTCCAGGGCAGCCAGCGCGTCGGGGCTGGGGTCGACCACCAGGACCCGGTGACCCAGCTCGGCCACCCGGACCGCGAACCCGCCGGTGCCGCCGCCGATGTCGAGGACGTCGCCCGAGCCCCTCCGAGCAGTGTGCCGTCGAGGACCGGGAGCAGGGCGTCCCACACCACGGCCGTCCGGGCGGCGCTGCGGCGTTCGCTGGCGGGCATGGAGCCAACCCTAGGGCCAGACCGCGGGCCGGTCATCCCGCGCTCCCCGGACTGCGGTGCCACAGCTTCCGGGCCACGCCCCTGGTCTCCTCGCCGGCCGGCCGGATGTCGGAGTACGGCGACATCTGGAACCCGCTGGAGTGGACCAGCACCCGCCGGCGGTCACCCTCGCCGACCCCGGCAAAGCCCTCGGGGACGACCGCCATCGCCTCCCGCACCGCGTCGATCCCGTGCGACTGCCACAGCGCGAACAGCTCGGGCAGCGCCCAGGAGCCGGTGGCCCGGAGGGAGACGCCGCGGCGGCCGGTCCGGCGCAGCTCACCCCGCACGACCAGCAGCCAGGAGTGGAAGACCGTGGCGGCGTAGGGCCCCTGGGCGTCCTCGAAGAAGGTGGCGTCCACCGGACCGGTGGCGTCGTCGAGGGTCAGGAAGATGACCCGGCGGCCCGAGCGGATGGGCGGGGTCTGGGTGGCGACCTTGACCCCGGCCACCAGCAGCTCGGCCTTGCTCCGCCTGGCCAGGAGCTCCCGGCTGCGGGTGATGCCGAGCTCGTCGAGGAAGGTGGCATAGGTGTCGACGACGTGGCGGGTCACGTCGAGGCCGAGGATCTCCAGCTCGGCCTTCATCCGCTCCTCGTCGTCCATCTCCGGCAGCCCGGAGATCTCGCCCTCGGCCGGCTCGTCGCCCAGGTCGAGGGCGAGCTGCACCGAGGACACCGGGCGCGGCGTCCGGCTCGCCTGCGACTGGGCCGCCGCCTTCGCCCACACCCCCGCCTCGGCCAGCGGGTGCCGCTCGAGCGTGGGTGCGCCCTCCCGGGCCAGCGGGTCGGAGCTGTTGCGCTCGCCGGCCTCGGCGGCGCGCACGGCGGCCGTGGACCGGACCCGTCGGGGAGCGGCCGAACCCCCGGCCGCGGGCGGCCCGGTCGACCGCGCGGGCGTGCCGGTCCAGCTCGGCCACCTGCAGCAGCAGGTCGCGCCGGGTGACCTTGCCCCGCCGGCGCACGGCCTGCTGCGACCCGATGCCGTAGACGGAGTCGAAGCCACCGGCCAGGACCAGCCGTTCGAGCACCGGGCGCGAGACCCGGGCGCGGTGCCAGAGGTCGGTGAGCGAGTGGAAGGGCCGGGCCGCGACGATGCGATCCACCTCGGCGTCGCTGATCCCCTTCACCTCCGCCAGCGCCAGCCGGATGCCGTACGCCGCCGCCGACCCGCTCCACGACGTAGGTCTTCTCGCTGGCGTTGACGTCGAGGCCGAGGACGGCGATCCCGAACTGGCGGGCGTCGTCGAGGATCAGCCGCTTGGGGTACATCCCGGGGTCGTGGGTGAGCACCCCGGCCAGGAAGTGGGCCGGCCAGTTGGCCTTGAGCCAGGCCGACTGGTAGGTCGGCAGGGCGAACGCCGCCGCGTGGGCCTTGCAGAAGCCGAACGACGCGAACGCCTCCAGCACCGCCCACACCTTCTCCACGAGCCCGAGGGGGTAGCCGCGGCCGAGCGCCCTCGGGAAGAACCACAGCTTCGACTCCGCCATCCCCTCGACGTCGCCCAGCGCCCGGCGCACCTCGTCGGCCTCGGCGTGGGTGACCCCGGCGAACGTGGCGATCATCTCGATCACCTGCTCGTGGAAGACCACCACGCCGTGGGTCTGCTCGAGGATCGGGCGCAGGTCCTCGTGGAGGTACGCCGGCGCCTTCCAGCCCTGCTTGGCGTCGAGGTAGGGGGTGATCATGTCGCTCTTGACCGGGCCGGGCCGGAACAGCGAGATGTCGGTGATGATGTCCTCGAAGGACTCGATGCCGGACTTGCCGACCAGCTCGCGCTGTCCCGGCGACTCGATCTGGAAGACACCGAGGGTGCGGGCCGCGCTGATCATCTCGAAGGTGGCCGGCGTCGTCGAAGGGCACCTGCTCCTCGTCGTCGAGGTCGATCTCGACCCGGTCGGTCAGCTCGATCTGCTCGAGCGCGTGGGCCATCGCCGACTGCATGCGGATGCCGAGCACGTCGAGCTTGAGCAGGCCGAGGTCCTCGACGTCGTCCTTGTCGAACTGGCTCATCGGGAACCCCGCGAAGCTCGCCTCCACCGGCGTGCGGTCGAGCAGGGTCGCGTCGGAGAGCAGCACCCCGCACGGGTGGACCGCGATGTGGCGGGGCAGCCCGTCGAGCCGCTCCACCAGCCGGAACATCAGGTCGAGCCGCTCCTCGGCCAGCCCGCTGGCCCGCAGCTCGGGCAGCTCGCGCAGCGCCACCCGGGCGTCGCGGGCCCGGATGTGCGGGAAGGCCTTGGCGATCGCGTCGGTCTCCCCCGGCGGCATGCCGAGCGCCGCACCGACGTCGCGCACGGCATGGCGCACCCGGTAGGTGTCCATCATGCTCACGCAGACGCAGCGCTCACCGCCGTAGCGGTCCAGGATCGCTTCGTAGACCTCGAGCCGCCGGGCCGACTCCACGTCGACGTCGATGTCGGGCAGCGCCTGCCGCAGCGGGGAGAGGAAGCGCTCCATCAGCAGGCCGTGCCGGATCGGGTCGACCCCGGAGACGCCGAGCAGGTAGTTGACCAGGCTGCCGGCCCCCGACCCGCGGGCCGCGCAGCGCACCCCCATCTCCCGGATCAGGTCGGTGACGTCGCCGACGGTGAGGAAGTACGACGCGTAGCCGAGCCGGCGGATCACCTCCAGCTCGTCGTCGAGCCGCTCCCAGATCCGCTGCCCGGGCGCCGAGCCGTAGCGCCGGCCGACCCCCGCCTCGCACCGGGACCGGAGCTGCCCGTCGGCCGCTCCACCGCTGACCCGCCCGAAGCGAGCGAGCTGCAGCTCGCCATCGAGAACTTCGGGCGGGTCAGCGTCCGGAGAGCTCGAACTCGGGGAAGTGCACCTCCCCCAGCCCGAGGTCGGCCCGCGGGTCGAGGGCACACCGGTCGGCCACCGCGCGGGTGCCGGCCAGGAGCTGGCGGGCGTCGCGGTCACCGAGCCCGGCGAGCCGGCAGATCTCCTCGGCCACCTCGTGCATCTGCTTGCCCGACTTCAAGAACCCCTCGGCGTTGCCACGGTCGACGTGTCGCCGGTCGAGGGCGACCAGCCGCCGGGCGGCGTCGAGGACGTCGACGGTCGGCGCGTCGAGCCGGTCGGCGTAGCGGACCGCGTTGGTGAGCACGGTGCCGAGCCCTGCCTTCCGGGCGACCCCGGCCATCCGGGCTGCATGCGCGGAGCTGCCCGGGCCCCACTCCCCGCCCCTGCCCGGGAGCCGGTGGGAGACCAGCTCGACGAAGAGGTTCTCGCGCGGCACCAGCTCCCGCCACGGAGCCAGCGCGGCGAGCGCGAGGTCGTCGCGGCGCCGGGTCACGGCCGCACCCGAGCCCGGAGGCCGGGCCGAGCAGGACCAGGACGTCCCCTCCTGCGAGGTGGGGGGCGAGCAGGTCGAGGTCGGTCACCGGGCTGCCTCGCTCCCCGGCCAGGTGGGTGGCCGAGACCAGCCGGCAGATCGCCGCCCAGCCGGCGCGGCCACCGCCGTCCCCGCCGGCGTTCGCCAGCAGGGTCACCCGGGGCAGGCCCCCCTGATCGGGACCAGGTCGCGGTAGGCGCCGCCCCGGACCGGGGTCCTCCGGCGGGCGTCGCGGCGCGACCATGGTCGGCGGGCCGGTAGGCGAGGTCGACCCCCAGCACCGGGCGGATGCCGGCGGCCAGGCAGGCCTTGGCGAACTTCACCGCGCCGTAGGTGCCGTCGCGGTCGGTCAGCGCCAGGGTGTCCATCTCCTGCTCGGCGGCCCGCTCGACGAGGGCGTGCGGATGGGAGGCCCCGTGGCGGAGGGAGTAGCCGGACGCGACGTGGAGGTGGGCGAAGGGGTCAGGAGACACGGGTGCTCGTCACCGCGGCCCGGCCCGGGAGCGGCAGGTGCGGCGCGAGGCCGAGCGCCTGCTCGACCACACCCAGGAACCGGTCGGCGTCGCGGACCAGGTCGTCGGCCTCCCGGTCGGTGACGGCCCGGGTCGAGCCGGCCTCGGCCGCGGCCCGCTTCCCCGCCCCCGCGGCGAAGAACCGGGCCCACTCCTCGAGCTCGGGAGCCACCTCGGCGAGCAGCACCCAGGCGTTCCTCTGCGGTCGCCGGCGGCCGGGACGCGTGTGGGCGGGATGGGCCCGGGCGGCCAGCAGCGCCGCCGCGGCCCGCAGCGCCGCGACGTGGGCACAGGCATACCGGGTCGGGGTCCCGGTCGCGGTGATCGCCTCCTGCAGCGACTCGGCCGCCCGGGCGAGGTAGGAGTGGGTGGTGGCGGGGAGTGCGTGCGGGTTCATGTCGTCAGTCCGCACAGCCGACGAGCTGCCAGTGGCCCTCGCCCCAGTCGAAGGAGAGGTCGAAGACCCCGCCGCTGTCGGCCCGGCCCCGGCTGGCCTCCACCCGCCACAGCTCCCGCTCGGCCAGCAGGTCGGATGCACCCGCAGCCTGGCCGCCGTCGGGCTCCTCGGAGCCGATCACCGCGCGGACCCCGGTGGACTGCCACCAGGAGCCGGTCTCCACCCAGTGGGCGAGCACCGCGCGCACCTGCCACAACCGGCCGCGCCACAGGAACTGCTCGGGCCCTTCCCCTACGTGTCCCGGGCCGGACACCCAGCCCTTGCGCACCTCCACGGGGTCGTCGTACCGCCTCACGTCGTTGCCTCTCTCCAGCGCCGGTCGACCCCTGGCAGTCCGGCGGGGACGGGGGTCGAGGTCGCCCCCACCGGACTAGTATCGAACATGTGTTCGAACAAGTCCAAGGTACACCCCGCCCCCGACAGGGCGTCAAGAGCGACCGGCCCCAGAAGTTGGGCCCAGGGTTCAGCGGGTGCGGGCGGCGAGCGCGGCGCCGCGGAGGAACTCGTTGGTGTCCTTGTGCCAGAGGAAGAAGACGAGCACCAGGTCGAGCAGGGCGGAGACCACCGCCAGCACCACGAAGAGGGCCGGCGGGTCGAGCCGGAGGACCGCGATCATCGCGAGCAGGAAGAACCCGGCGAGGACGGTCAGCGCGACCCGAGCGGAGCCGTGGCCACCGCGGAAGAACACCACCAGCACGGCGGCCAGCAGCGCGAAGGTGATGAAGAGGACCACGGCCACCGGGACGAACGCGGGCGGGTCGATCCCGGTGGGGTGGCGGATGGACCAGGTCCTGGACCAGCTCGTCCCGCTGGACGACGGTCAGCAGGGTGGTCAGGGCTCCGACGCCGACCAGAGCCATCTGGGCACGGATCGCGCTGGTCACCGATCCCGGCCGCTGCCGCCCCATCCCAACCCTCTCCTCACGCGCAGACCCAATAGGCTCGAAGTATGCCCACCCGAAGGGTCAGAGTATGACCAGCGAGCACCCTACGATCACCCGATTTCGCGACGCGCACGCGCGCCGCGGCGGAACCGGCGAGATCCGGGTCCTTCCCGACTCCGCCCACACCGCCGCGCTCGCCGCCGAGGCACTCGGGTGCGAGGTCGGGGCGATCGCCAACAGCCTGGTCTTCGACGACGGCGGGACCCCGGTGCTGATCCTGACCTCGGGTGCACACCGGGTCGACACCGCGGCGACGGCCGCCCGGATCGGCGCCGGCCGGCTGGACCGCGCTACGCCTGAGTTCGTGCGCGAGCACACCGGCCAGGTGATCGGCGGGGTCTCCCCCATCGGCCACCCGACGCCGGTGCCGACGTACATCGACTCCTGGCTGAGGAAGTACGACGTCGTGTGGGCCGCCGCCGGCCACCCGGCCGCGGTGTTCTCGACGTCGTACGACGAGCTGGTGGCGATGACCGGGGCGACCCGACGATCGACGTGCGAGTGGAGGACGACTGATGGAGATCTGGCTCAACCCGGCCTGCTCCAAGTGCCGGACGGCCGTTGCCGAGCTCGATGCGGCCGGCGTCGACTACGACGTGCGTCGCTACCTCGACGACCCGCCCACGGTCGCGGAGCTCGCGGACGTGGTCTCCCGGCTCGGCCTCGAGCCGTGGGACATCGCCCGCCCGAAGGAGGCTCAGGAGGAGGGCATCGACCTGGCCCGGGAGCCGGCGCAGCGCGACGCCTGGCTGGCGGCCCTCGCCGAGCACCCCCGCGCCCTCCAGCGACCGATCATCACCGCCGCCGACGGCACCACCGTCGTCGGGCGCGACCCCGAGTCCCTGGACCGGGTCCTCGACGCCGAGCGATGAGGGGGCGCTGAGGTGGAGTCCCTGTCCCTGGCGTTCACGGGCGGCTGGGCCAGCGGCATCAACGCCTACCTCGTGGTCCTGGTCCTCGGCATCGCCGACCGGCTGGGCGACGTCGCGGAGATCCCCGACGTCCTGGCCCGGTGGGACGTGCTGGCGGCAGCCGCGCTCATGTTCACGCTGGAGTTCGTCGCCGACAAGATCCCCTACGTCGACTCGACCTGGGACGCGATCTCGACCGCCATCCGGCCCACCGTGGGGGCCGTGATCGGCGTCCTGCTCGCCGGGGACGCCACCACGCTCGAGCAGGCCGTGCTGGGCGTCGTGGGCGGCGGCACCGCCCTGATGTCACACCTGGTGAAGGCCGGCAGCCGGCTGGCCATCAACACCTCGCCCGAGCCGGTCACCAACATCACCGCCAGCGTGGCCGAGGACCTCGCGGTGCTGGGCGTCATCTGGTTCGCGATCGACCACCCCCGGGCCGCGGCGGCGATCGCCGGGCTGCTGCTCGCGGGCGGCCTGATCCTGCTCCTCGTCCTCGCCCGACTGGTACGGCGCGGCTGGCGGCGCTGGAAGCACAAGCCCGATCCCGCATGGACCTGACCGCTCCGGCGGTCCGTGCCGACCTGGTCGAGCGGCTGGCCGGGCTCTACGCCGGAGGCCCGGTCATCCTCGGCCCCGGGGTGCTCGCCGCCTACACACCGACGGTCGCCGAGCTGCGCGGGCACGGCTGCCGGATCCTGGTCCTCGCCACCGCACGAGGAGCCGGCCCGGTCCCCGGGCCGGACGAGTGCACCGTGGTCGAGCTCGAGACGCCGACGACGCGGCTGGTCACCGACGAGCTGCGGCTCCTCGACCACCTCGCCCACCACCTGCCCGACCACGCGGTCGCGGCGATCGAACGCTTCGACCCGGCCGGCGAGGCGGTCTGGAACACCGGCCACTTCGTCGCCGACGACGAGCCGATCCTCGGCCGCCGGGTGGTGGGCGGCCGGCCGGCGGCGTACCTCCGCCTGGAGGACAAGCTCTTCGCCGAGGAGACGTGGGCCGCCTGCAACGTGCCGACCGCACCGCACCTCGTCGTACCCGTCGAGGAGAGCGCGCTGGCCGAGGCCACCGCGGAGCTCGCCGGACCGCTCGGCGCCGTGTGGACCGGTGACGCCCGGGACGGGTTCCACGGGGCGGGCAACTACGTCCGCTGGGTCGTGGACGAGGCCGACCTGGCCGTGGCCCAGGCCTTCTTCGCCCTCCACTGCGACCGGGTCCGGGTGGTGCCGTTCCTCGACGGCGTGCCCTGCTCCATCCACGGCTTCGTCCTCCCCGACGGCACCGCCGCCCTGCGGCCGGTCGAGATCGTGGTCCTCCGCAAGGTCGACAGCCACGAGTTCGTGTACGGCGGCCTGTCGTCGTTCTGGGACCCGCCGGACGCGGACCGGGCCGCGATGCGCGCGATCGCGCGGCGGGTCGGCAACTGGCTGCAGGCCGAGCACGACTACCGCGGGGCGTTCGGGATCGACGGCGTCCTCACCGCGGACGGCTTCCGGCCCACCGAGCTGAACACCCGGCTGCCGGCCGGAGCGGTGCGGCTCGGCGATGTCGACCGCGAGCTCTTCGACCTGCTCCAGACCCATCTCGTCGCCGGGCTCGACACCGGCGTGACCGCCGCGGACCTCGAGGGGCTGGTCCCGCTGATGGATGCCGCGCGGACCGGCCAGCCCGTCGCGATCGGCCAGGGCGTGTCGCTCGGGACCTCCGACGAGTACGACCTCGAGTGGGACGGCACCACGCTCACCCGGGCCCCGGGCAAGACCGGGAACACGCTCGTCCTCGCGGACACGCCGTCCGGGTTCTTCTCGAAGATCTCGCCGTGCGCGGCGCTCGCTCCCGGAGACCGCCTGGCTCCGGTCAACGCGGCGCTGCTGGCCTACCTCGACCGTGAGTACGACGCCGGCTTCGGGCCGGTCGAGGCGGCGCCCGACCTGCGGTGACGCTCTATAGGGTCGGCCCATGGCGCGGGTCGTGGTGGTCGGTGGCGGCTTCGGCGGCCTCGCCTCGGCCGCGCGCCTGGCCAAGCTCGGCCACGACGTCACCCTGACCGAACGCGCCGACACCCTCGGCGGCGCACTGACCCTCGAGACCGACGAGGGGTACGCCTGGGACGCCGGGCCCACCCACACGCTGCTGCCGGCGGTGGTCCGCGACCTGTTCCGCAAGTCGGGCCGACCCGTCGAGCGGGAGCTGGAGCTGGTGCCGCTGGAGCTGGTCCGCGAGCACCGGTTCGAGGACGGGACGACGCTGCGGCTCCCCGGCGGCTCCCGCGCGGCGCAGCTCGCCGCCTTCGACGAGCTGGAGCCGGGCCTGGGCCGGGCCTGGGTCGACCACGTGGCGTCGTACGCCGACACCTGGGAGGTGCTGCGCAAGGGGTACCTCGAGCAGCCCTGGGACCCGGCCCACCTCCCCCGCGACCTGGCGGCGCTCCTCGACAGCCGCGCGGTCCTGCACAAGCGGCTGCGCAAGGACTTCCGCGACGAGCGGCTGCAGCTGGTCGCCGGGCACCGGTTCGTCGCCGAGGGCCACGACCTGCGCAACGTGCCGGCGTGGCTGGGGGTGATGTCCTACGTCGAGCAGCGGTTCGGGGCCTGGACGGTCCCCGGCGGCATGGCCGGTCTCGGCGACGCCCTGCGCGCCCGGCTGGAGACCCGCCGGGTCACCGTGCTCACCGGCAACACCGCCCGCGACCTGGTGCTGCGGGAAGGTCGGGCCGTCGCCGTCGCCACCGACGCGGGCGAGCTCGCCGCCGACGTCGTGGTGTGCGCGGTCGACCCGCGCCGCCTGCCGGCCCTGGCGCCGTACGTCGAGAAGACGATGCCCGCGATCCCGCCGGTCGTCACCCACCTCGGCCTCGAGGGCGACGTGCCCGACCTCGGCCCCGAGGTGGTGCTGCACGGCGACCCGATGCTGGTCGTGCGCACCGGCGGCCGGGCACCGGACGGCTGCGCGGCCTGGACCGTCCACGGGCGCGGTCGTCTCGCCGAGGACATCCTGCGCGCGCTGGCCCGGCAACGGATCGACGTCCGCGCGCAACGTCGTGGTCCGCCACGACCGCAGCCCGCGGCAGCAGGTGGAGCAGTGGGGCGGCTCGCCCGATGGGCGTGCTGTGGCAGGGCCGGGCCACGGTACGACGGCGGCTCGGCCCGACCACTCCGGTCCCGGGCGTCTATGCGGCCGGGGCCCACGCGACCCCCGGCGGCGGCCTGCCGTTCGTCGGGCTCTCGGCGGCCCTGGTCGCCCAGGCCGTCGGCCCGGCCTGACCCGGAGTCAGACGGTGATCCGCAGGGCGGCGAAGATCTCCCGGGTCGCCTTGGAGCGGTTGAGCGTGTAGAAGTGCAGCCCCGGAGCGCCGCCGTCGAGCAGCGCCTCGCAGAGCTCGGCGGCCATCACGATGCCCTCGGCCCGGAGCGCCGCGGGATCGTCCCGATGGACCTCCACCCGGGCGCGCACCTCGGCCGGGATCTCGCGGCCGGACAGCTCGGCCATCCGGGCGACCTGACCGAGGTTCAGGATCGGCATGATGCCGGGCACGATCGGGATGTCGACGCCGATGGCGGCCGCCCGCTCGACCAGCTCGAAGTAGTCGACGGCCCGGAAGAGCATGTCGGTGATCGCGAACTCGGCCCCGCACCGCTGCTTCTCGAGCAGGACCTCCAGGTCGCGCTCCATCGACTCCGCGCCCGGGTGGCCACCGGGGAAGGCGGCCACGCCGATGCTGAACCCACCGTGGTCGCGGGCCAGCGACACCAGCTCGCAGGCGTGGGTGAAGCCGCCCTCGGTCGGGGTCCACTCCGCACGCGGGCCCTCGGCCGGGTCGCCGCGCAGGGCGAGCACGTTGCGCACCCCTTCCTCGGCGAACTCCGCCAGGATGCGACTCCAGCTCCTCGCGGGTGTGCCCGACGCAGGTGAGGTGGCCCATGGGGAGCATCGAGGTCTCCCGGGCGATCCGGCCGGTCACCCGGAGCGTCGTGTCCCGCGAGCTGCCCCCGGCGCCGTACGTCACCGAGACGAACGTCGGCCGGAAGGGCTCCAGCTCGCTGATCGCCTTCCAGAGCTGCTGCTCGCCGGCCTCGTCCTTGGGCGGGAAGAACTCGAAGGAGAACGAGCGTTCGCCCTTGCGGATGAGCTCGCCGATCGCGCGAGCACCGTTTGACACCATGGCCCGCAGTCTAGGGATCGGGCCGCCCCGGTCCGCGCATTGTCCACGGTGCAGGCATAGCCTCGTCCGCGTGACGAGCTGGGACGGGGACGCCTTCCGGGCGAGCATCCAGGGTGCGCTCGACGAGTTCCTCGGAGAGATGACCGACCGGCTCGCCCCGCTCGGCCCGGACGCCTCCCGGCTCCTCGACGAGGCGCGAGGTGTGGTGTCGGGCGGCAAGCGTTTCCGCGCGGCCTTCTGCTACTGGGGGTACCGCGCGGTCCGGCCCGAGGTCGAGGACGAGCACGCGCTGATCCGGGCCTGCGCCGCGCTCGAGCTGCTCCACGCCAGCGCGCTGGTCCACGACGACTACATGGACGCCTCGGACACCCGCCGGGGCCGTCCGGCCACCCACCGCGCGTTCACCACCGAACATCGCGAGGACCGCTGGCGCGGCGACCCGGAGCAGTACGGCGCCGCGGCGGCGATCCTGCTCGGCGACCTGCTGCTCAGCTGGGCCGACGAGCTGCTCCGGCGCTGCGGGCTCCCCGCCGCCGAGGTGTCGGCCGCGATGGACGTGTTCGACCTGTGCCGCTCCGAGGTGATCGCCGGGCAGTTCCTCGACGTCTCCGTCCAGGCGCGGGGGCTGGCGGACGTCGACACCGCGATGACGGTCCTGCGCTTCAAGTCGGCGAAGTACTCCATCGAGCGCCCGCTCCACATCGGCGCCGCGCTGGCCGGCGCCTCCGCCGACACCCTGACCGCACTGAGCTCCTTCGGCCTCCCGCTGGGCGAGGCGTTCCAGCTGCGCGACGACCTGCTCGGCGTCTTCGGGGACGCCGACACGACCGGCAAGCCTGCCGGTGACGACCTGGTCGAGGGCAAGCGCACGGTGCTGGTCGCCCTCGCCCTCGACGCCGCCGGGCAGGAGGACGCCGGCAGCGCTGGACCGGATGCTCGGAACGCCGCTCGACGCCGGACAGGTGGCGCGGGCGCGGCGGATCATCGACGAGTCCGGCGCCCACGCGCAGGTCGAGATGGTGATCAAGGAGCTGGCCGACCGGGCGCTCGCCGCCCTGGACCGGTCACGCGTCGACGACCGGGCGCGCGTCGTGCTCCGCGAGCTCGCCTCGGCCGCCACCCAGCGCGTCGTCTGAGGTGTGCTCCGCTAGTCGAGGCTGGCGACGCCGTGCACGTCGGGGCCGTCCCCGCGCATGAGCACCGAGAACGGCCCACCCCGATCGGCGTTCACGCGGGTGCCGAGGACGCTGAGGGCGACCGAGAACGCCTGCTCGTCCGCGCGGGCGAACGGCCCCCAGCCGTCCCACAGCAGGACCAGGCCCTCGCTGTCACCCGCCACCACGTCGGCGAGGGAGTCGGCCAGGGCGTCGAAGTTCTTGCCGTAGTCGTCGGACAGGTCCAGGGCCTCGCCCACCCCGCTGAGGAACTCATCCTTGGACTCGCCGTGCCAGCCGTCGAAGTAGGCGAAGTGCCAGCCCGCGTGCTCGACCGTGTGGCGTACGTCGGCGACGTCGAAGCCGCCGTGCCAGCGGTAGATGCCCGGGGTTGCTCGACCCGCCAGCAGGGCGGCCAATCCGCTCATCTCAGAATCCTCTCGAAGGTTGCATGTTGCCTAGATGCCCATCGCCTGGGCCCGGCGCCTGGCCTCCGTGCCGCGGTTCTCGCGCAGGGCGTCGATCGGGCGGCCGGGCAGGTCGGCGTCGGTGAAGATCCACGCGATGCACTCGCGGTCGCCGTACCCTCCGTCGTGCAGGACGGTCAGGAGCCCCGGCAGCCCCTTGACCACGAGCCCCTCGTCGATGAAGGCGGCGGGCACCTGCGGCCCCGCGCCCGGGCGGGGGACGGCGGCGGCCAGCTCGTGGTCCTTGATCATGGTCCGCACCTTCGCGGGGGTGACGCCGAGCCGGGCGCCCGCCTCGAACCAGTCGAGCCACTCGGTCACCAATGCGTCGAGGTCGGCATCGGCGAGGGACGGGGACGCTTCGCTCACACCGACAGCCTAGGCACCCACCCTCCGTGCGTGCCACCGGGGCAACACGCCCGGTCTGGGCAGGTTCGCCGATCCCCGAACCGGCGTCGTTAGCGTCGAATGCTCGCCGTGCGGCGCTTCCCCTCGGGCCAGAGTTCGTCCCGGGCGTCGCCGGCGGACGAGGAGATCGTCATGCGCCTGGCCATGACCACCCTCCTGACCCTCGCGGCCGTCGTCGTCGGCGGTGCCCTCACGACCCCCGCGACCGCCGAGCACGACCGCCTGCCCGACGGACGCCACATCAAGCCCTACACGGTGCGGCCCGGCGACACCGCCACCGAGCTGGCCGTCCGGTACCACGCCTGGACCGCTGAGCTGATCGCCCACAACCACCTCGGCTCGGGAGCCGGGCTGACGGTCGGGGAGCGGATCGAGATCCCGGTCGTCACCGCCGCGGTCGACAAGCCGCGCTCGAACGAGAAGGCGCGCTCCCACCGTCGTACCGAGACCGCCGGACAGGTGGCCTACCCGTCCCGCCAGCGGGTGCGCCAGGCGATCGTCCGGGTCTCCCGGCGCCAGGGCGTCGACCCCCAGCTCTCGCTCGCGGTGTCGTGGCAGGAGGCGGGCTGGCGGATGCACCACGTCTCGAGCGCCGGCGCCGTCGGGGCCATGCAGGTGCTGCCGTCGACGGCCAGGTGGATGGAGCTGTACGTCGGACGCGACCTGAAGCCCCGGACGGCTGCGGGACAACGTGGCGACCGGCGTGACCCTGCTCGACGTACTGGCCGCGGAGACGGTCTCCCGCGCGCGCCAGGTGGGCGCCTACTACCAGGGCCTCGGCGCCGTACGCCGGCACGGCCTGTACGACGACACCCGCGCCTACGTCGACAACGTGCTGGCGATCAAGCACCGGCTGGAGGCCGGGCAGCCACCCGCCTGACGGCGCTCCGGAGCGTGGCCCGCGCCACGCCGGAGCCCGGGGGCGCGCCGGTTGCGCGGGGTGCCGTCCGTACGATTGGGCGGTCGGTTACTTCCCCAACCGATGCGCAGGAGGGTCGTCGTGAGCGGAGATCGGCACGCCCGCACGGGCGTCGACGCCGTCGCGGCGACCCCATGAACGGTCGGCTCCTCGACGGGAGATACCGGATCCGCTCCCGCATCGCCCGCGGCGGCATGGCCAGCGTCTACGAAGCCACCGACATCCGGCTCGACCGGACGGTCGCGGTCAAGGTGATGCACCCCGGGCTCGGGGACGACGACGAGTTCGCCGCCCGGTTCGTGCGGGAGGCGCGGGCGGCCGCCCGGCTCTCCCACCCCAACGTGGTCTCCGTCTTCGACCAGGGGGACGAGGACGGCACCGTCTACCTCGCGATGGAGTGCGTGTCCGGCCACACCCTGCGCGACGTGATCCGCAAGGAGAGCCCGATGCCGCCGGCGCGGGCGATCGCGCTGGTCGAGCCGGTGCTCTCGGCACTCGCCTCGGCGCACCGGGCGGGCCTGATCCACCGCGACATCAAGCCCGAGAACGTCCTCATCGCCACCGACCCGACTCGGGCGCCAGCCGGGTCAAGGTCGCCGACTTCGGCCTGGCCAAGGCGGTCAGCGCCGACACCCAGCACACCGCCACCGGCGGGGTGCTGATCGGCACGGTCTCCTACCTCGCGCCCGAGCTGGTCGTCGACGGCCGGGCCGACGCCCGCGCCGACGTCTACGCCGTCGGGGTCGTCCTCTACGAGCTGCTCACCGGCGCCAAGCCCCACGAGGGCGAGTCCCCGATCCAGGTCGCCTACAAGCACGTCCACGAGGACGTCCCCGCGCCCTCGTCGGTCGTCGACGGCATCCCCGGGTACGTCGACGCGCTGGTCGCCCGGGCCACCGCCCGCGACCGTGGGCAGCGGCCGGCCGACGCCGCCGTACTCCTCCACCAGGTGCACCGGGTCGGCCACGCCCTCGCCGCCGGCGTGCGCGAGGACCTCGAGCTCGAGGCCGACCTCGCGCCCCGGCCCCTGGTCTCTCCCGATACCGCGCCGGAGCCGTTCGACACCGACGAGTTCGCGCCAGCTGCTCTCCCCCGCGGAGGCGATCGACGAGCACGTCCACACCACCGCCCTGGAGCACCCCGCGCCCGAGCCGCTGCGAGCGCCCGAGCCGCCACCCGTCGTACCCGACCGGCGGCCGCGCCGTTCGAAGCGCGGCCCGATCCTCCTCGTCCTCGCCCTGCTCCTGGTCGCGTCGGGCGGGGCCGCCGCGTGGTGGTTCGGCTACGCGCGCTACACCCCGATGCCGGGCGTGATCGGGCTGGAGCGTGCCGCCGCCGTCGACAAGCTCGAGGCGTCGGGCCTGACCGCCGAGTTCGGCGACAAGGCCTACTCCGAGACGGTGCCGGCCGGGGAGGTGATGTCCACCGACCCGTCGGCGGGCGAGCGCGTCCTCGACGGCGGCACGGTCGTGGTGACCCTGTCGCTCGGCAAGGAGCGGTACGACGTGCCGAAGCTGCGCGGCCTGAGCGAGGACCAGGCGCAGGACGAGCTGCTCGAGGCCAACCTCGCGTTCGGCGAGTCGATCCGCAGGTTCTCCGAGACCGCCCCCGAGGGAACGGTCCTGCGCAGCGACCCTCCGGTCGGCACCACCCTGCGTCCCGACGCCGTGGTCGACCTCGTCGTCAGCAAGGGCCCCAGGCCGATCGAGATCCGGGACTTCACCGGTGAGGACGCCGACCGCGCCGTCGCCTGGTTCGAGCGGCGGGACCTGGAGGTCGACACGTCCTCCGAGCACTCCGACACGGTGGCCGAGGGTGACGTGATCTCCCAGTCCCCCGACGACGGCACCGCCTTCGCCGGGGACTCCGTCGACCTCGTCGTCTCCGACGGGCCCGAGCTGGTCGAGGTGCCGGGCGGCCTGGTCGCCTCCGGTGTCGACGACGCCACGGAAGAGCTCGAGGCCGCGGGCTTCGAGGTCGAGGTCGAGAACGACAACGGCTACATCGGCCTCGGCTACGTGTTCCGGGTCGACCCGCCCTCCGGCACGATGGTGCCCGCCGGCAGCACGATCACGCTGTACCTCATCT
>CAWEVA010000008.1:0-73413 GCA_963812345.1 uncultured Actinomycetota bacterium | reverse complement strand
CGCCGATCCGCTCCGCGACATGGAGGTCGCCGGCGGTGAACACGCCGGCCTCGTTGAAGGTGCGCAGCAGACCCGATGCCGCGTGTGCGATCCGCCGGTCGTGGGGGCTGTCGACCTCGAAGAGCTCGATCACGCCGACACCTCCAGAGGACTGCGATCGAGCAGGTCGGACAGCGAAACCACCAGGTCGGGAGGCAGCGGCCAGTTGAAGACCCCGGCGGGATGCCCGCCGACGAGCGGCGTCTCCGGGCCACACATGCCACGCACGTAGAGGTAGACCACACCCCCGAGGTGATCTGAGGGGAGTAGCCGGGCAGCCGCCAGCGCAGGAACCGGTGCAGGACCACCGAGTAGAGAAGGGCCTGGAGCGGGTAGTGGGAATGCAGCATGGCCTCGGCGAGCTGGTCGGGGGCGTAGTCGGCCGCGGTCAGCGGCAGCCCCCGCTCGCCGAGCATGTTGGTCTTCCAGTCAGCCACGACGTAGCGGTGGCCGGTGCCGGCCGGCACCCGGAAGACGACGTCGATCGAGCCGGACAGGTAGCCCCGCAGCGGCTGGTCGCCCAGGATCGGCGCCTCGAGCCGGTCGGCGTAGTCACGCATCGGGTCATCGGGGCCGAGGTGGTCGCGCAGCAGGGGGGCGACATCGCGTAGCAGCACGTTCGCCCGGTCGGGGTCGCGGTGGTCGCCGCCGACGAGGGGGAACTCGAAGTCGAGCTCGCGCAGCCGGTCGTCCAGTGGCAGGTCGGCCAGGGTGAGCCCCGGCATCAGCGGGCCGAGAGGGGTGTGGTGGAGGGGAACGAGCGCCTCGGCGAGGGTGTCGGGGTCGACCGGCACCGGCCACCAGCGCAGCTGGTCGACGGCGTGGGTGCGCAGCTCGGCCAGCAGGTCGGGCGCCCTCGGGTCGGCGTGCTCGAGCACCGCGTGGACCAGGCTGCCGAAGTCGGCACCGGCGGGCAGGTCGGCCATCGGTGAGGGGGGTGCCCGACCGGATCCGGATCCGTCGGCACCACGAGGTCGCCGACCGGTTCGGGCTCGTCGTCGAGGACAGGTTCCTCCCGCTCCGAGGTGACTCCGGGAAGCGGCACCTCGGCACGGATGAGGCCGGAGTACGACGTGCGCCGCCAGTCGGCGTCCACCTCACGGCCGAAGTGGCGGACGTCCATGGGCGGAGGGGAATCTCGCGTCGCGGCCAGCTCGGAGTCCGGCACCACCGATGGCTCCAGCGCCGGTCCGCCGGCCTCCGCGATCGCGGTCAGCCGGCTGGTGACCTCGTCGTCGCCGGGCACGGCCCGCTGGTCGGGGACCCTGGCCTCCCGGGGCCCACGCCCGAACAGCAGCCGGTGGAGTCCGCCGTTCCTCGTGTTGGCGGTCGGTGCCCACCAGGTGACGACCTGGGACTGGGCGCGGGTGAGGGCGACGTAGAGGTCGCGGAGGTCGTCTCCTGCCTCCTCGGCCTTGTGCCGCGCGTCGTGGTCCGGCCACTCCGTCCCCTCGCGGGACACGTCGAGGCAGCGATCGCCGGCGTCGTCGTGGTAGAGCGCGTGAACGGTGGGGAAGACGTAGGCCTCGCACGCGAACGGCAGGTAGACGACGGGGTACTGGAGGCCCTTGCTCGCGTGGATGGTGACGATCTGCACCGCGGCGGCGTCGTTGTCGAGGCGACGGGTCCGCTCGGTGGCTGAAGCGCGCTGTCGGCGCTCCTCGCGGAACCAGCCGAGGAGCCCGGTCAGGCCCAGGCGGTCCCGGGTCGCCGTCTCGTGAAGCACCTGCGCCAGGTGGCGCAAGTCGGTCAGGAACCTCTCGCCGCCAACGCGTCGAAGGACCCGCTCGCCGAGCCCGCGTGCCTCCGCCGCCGCGAACAGTGCCGCAACCCCCTGGCCACGCAGCAGCAGCGCCCAGCCCCGGAGCCGGTCGGAGACGTCGTCGGTGACGGTGTCGCCACCGGCGTCGAGCTCGACGGTCGTGTGGCCGAAGAAGCAGGTCAGTGCCGCGGCGCGCACCCGGTCGCTCCGGTGGGGCTCGGCGAGTCCTTCGAGCAGCGCCAGCCAGTCGTCGGACGCGGGCTCCTTGAACACCTGGCCGCCACCGGCGACCACCGCGGGAATCCCTCGCGCCCGCAGCTGCTCCTGGACCAGCATCCCCTTGTTCCGGTCGCTGACCAGGACGGCGACGTGACCGGCCTCGACGGCGTGGCCGTCCCAGGTGGCATCGGAGGCGAGCAGCCGCGCGATGTCGGCCGCGCAGTCGCGGGCGATGTGGGCCCGGGCGTCGCCGGCGGAGATCTCGCCGTCCCTGGTGAGCGCGAACCCGTCGCGCACCACCTGGCGAAGCCGGAGCGGCGCCGCTCCCGGCGCCCCGACCAGCCGGCTGCCCGGGTGGTGGGCGCGCACCGGGTGCACCACGATCTCGGGGTGCCCGAGCGCGGCGCCCTCCAGCACCACGTGCAAGGACTCGAGCAGCGACGCGTCGCTCCGCCAGTTCGTGCCGAGGGTCTGGAGCGTGCCGGCGGTGTCGCGGGCCCGCAGGTAGGTCACGACGTCGCCGCCGCGGAAGCGGTAGATCGCCTGCTTCGGATCCCCGATGAGTACGACGGTTGCCCGGCCCACGAACGCACGCTCGATGACCTGCCACTGCACGGGGTCGGTGTCCTGGAACTCGTCGACCATCACGATCCGCCAGCGGGCCTGCATCCTGGTGCGGGCGGGGGCGTCCTCGGCCTCCAGCGCCGCGGCGAGCCTGCTCAGCAGGTCGTCGAAGCTGAGGATGCCCAGCCTGCGCTTGCGCCGGTCGACCTCGGTGCGGACGGCGTGGGCGAACGCGACTCGTGCGCCACCCGTCGTCGAGTCGTCGTCGACATGGGGGGTGATCGTGGCCTGGGGGTCCTCGACCACGTCCCGGGCCAGGCTGCGGGCGTCGTCTAGCGGGAACGGCGGCGACTCCTGGCCGCCGAACCGCGCGAGGTAGAGGTCGTCGGTGACCTCGGCGACGAGGTCGGTGAGGTCCTCGACCAGACGAGCCCGGGCGTCGGTGTCACCTGCGACGCCCAGCGAGCGCAGGACCAGCTGGCAGAACTCATGGGTGGTCGCGATCGTGGCGCCGTCGTAGGCCGCGAGTGCGTCGCGGAGTCGACGCGCGGGCTCGCCCGGCTCGGCCGCCTCGGCGGAGAGCAACCGGCCGACGAGCGCGTCGGAGGGGTCGGCTCCGGCGGGATCGACGAGGGCTCGCTCGGCCTCGACCAGCGCGGCCCGCACCCGTTCACGCAGCTCCTGGCTCGCGGCCCGGCTGAACGTGATGAGGAGCATCTCGTCGAGAGTGGCTTCGCCCTCGGCGACGTAGCGGGCCACGAGCGCCCCCACCGTCCAGGTCTTGCCGGTGCCGGCGCTGGCCTCGAGCACGGTCGTGCCGTCGGGCAGGTCGTCGGCGATGTCAAAGGTCTGCGTCACCAGGTCCCCCGCTCGTTTCGCAACAACGGCACCCAGAGCCGGGCCGCCAGCGATCCGAACCGGCTCGTCTCCGGAGGCTGCATCACGTCGGCCCCGGCCGGCTCCTGGCCGGGCAACGCCGCGCCGACCCCCCAGACCCGGACGTGGGAGGGCTCGGCGTCCTCGCCCGGGAACTTGCTGCTCTCCCACGCCCAGAGGGCCCGCTTCAGCGCGACCCCCTCCGGCTTGCGGTCGAGCCGGGCGCGGGCGTAGGCCAGCGACGCCTTGAGCGGCACCGGCAGTGGTTCGACCAGCCCGAGGTCGCGCAGCTCGACCAATCCGCGCAGCGCCCGGACCGCCTCGGCGTCCGGGGTGAGGACCGAGGTCGCCACGTCGAGGCGGGACCTGCTCGACTCGGGGCGCCCGATGGTGTGGGCCGACCACTCGCGGTCCGGTTGCGCGGCGGCCAGGGCCAGGACGTGGACCCACGACTGCAGGCGGTGCTTGGCGCCCAGCCGGGAGTAGCTCACCGGGACCAGCCGGTCGGCGTACACCTCCGGGACGGTGCCGCGCAGCCGTCGTCCGTCGCCCAGGTCCACCTCGATGTCGATCGCGGAAGGGGGAGAGGTGCGCAGCTCGCGCGCCGCGGCAGCGAGCGGGCGGGCGGCGTCGCTCAGCGCCGAGAGGCGTTTCCACCCCAGCATGCCCGGAGGCAACGCGCCGCGGCGCCACTCGCGCTCGCATGCCTCGCGTGGGTCGAGGCCGGCCAGGAGGTCGGCAATCACCCGGTCGGCCACCGACCACTCCTCGAGCTTGTCGAGCTCGACCGGGATCGCGTCGGCGAGCGGCTCCTCCTCCCGAGGCACGGCCAGGTCGAGACGCTGACGCAGGAAGTAGCGAACCGGGTCTCGCAGGAAGGTGGCGAGGTCCTCGAGCGTGACGTCATCACGCGGGGCGGGTGCCAGCGGGCGGGGCAAGAACGCCGGGGCCGGCGAGCGCGCTCCCGCGGCAGCCCGGGCGCCCTCCAGCGCCGTGCGGTCGAAGGTGAACGGTCGGTCGGGGATCAGCGCGCCCGGGGTGACGTTGCGGGCATCGAACGGCTGGAGCGGGTGGGTCGAGGTGACGGCGGCGGCCACGCCGGCCTCGCCGGCGGTCGCCGTGTCGTCGAGGGCGTCGAGAAGCTCGCCGAGGGGTACGGCTGGTGGGCGGGTCTGGCCGGAGTACTCGTTGGCGCCGGTGTAGGTCACGACCAGGGTCTCGGTGGCGGCCAGCACCGCGTCGAGCATCAGCTGCCGGTCCTCGCTACGGGTGTCGCGCTCGCCCGTCATCGGGTTGCGGGCCAGTACGTCGTCGCCGTCGACCGCACTCACCCGTGGGAACACCCCGTCGTCGAGGCCGAGCAGGCAGATCACACGGTGGGGCACCGACCGCATCGGGACCATGGTGCAGACCGTCAGCGTGCCGGTGCGGAAGTTGGCGCGGGTGGGGCGGCCGACCAGCCGGTCGGAGAGCATGGCCCGCACGTCGGGCAGCCTCAGCTCCGCGGCGTCCGGCCCCGCCGCATGGCGGACCCGGGCCAGCTCGCGGCCGACCTGTGCTGCCTGCCACTCCTCTCCCGAAGCGGGCGTGGTGAGCGCGTCCACACCGCGGGCCAGGGTGTCGAGCCAGTGCGCCAGCGGGTGGGTGCCGACCAGGTCGTCGGTCACCCCACGCAGCCGGTCGACGTACTCGGCGAAGCGGCCGGCCAGGTCCACCTGACCGCTTCCGACGTCGTCGAGCGGGAGCGTCCGGTCGAGCCAGGTGCCGGAGTCCTCGGACATCGTGACGCCCGTGAGGAGCCGGTCGAGACCGAAGGCCCAGGTGTTCTGGACGTAGGAGGAGAGGCCGAAGTCCTCGCGGTGCCCGGCGTCGAACCCCCAGCGGATGCCGGCCTGCCGAACCCAGGTGGCGAGCTGGTCGAGGTCGTCGGCGGTGAAACCGAAGCGGCGCCGGACCGGGTCGGCGGCAGCGAGGTCGAGCACATCGCTCGCCGTGGCCCGGCCGCCGGCGAGATCGAGCAGCCGGGCGGCCACCTCGAGCAACGGGTTGGTGCGAGCGGGTGACCGGTCGGCCAGCCTGACCCGCAGCTGGTGCGCCGGGTGGCCGTCATCGCCGACGACGCCCTGCAGCCCGAAGGCCGCCGTGATCAGCGGTGCGTAGGTGTCGATGTCGGGGCACATGACGAGGACGTCGCGGGGCTCGAGGGTGGGGTCGTCGGACAACAGCCCGAGCAGCACCTCGCGCAGCACCTCGACCTGCCGGGCGGGCCCATGGCAGGCGTGGACCTGGACGGACCGGTCGGCGTCGTCGAGCAGCCGGCGGGAGGCGGCACCCGACGCGTTGGCGCGAAGGTCGTCCTGGAGCCAGCCGAGCAGGGTCTCGCGACCGTCGGGTGGATCGATCGCGGAGGTCCGGTCGGCGGTCTTGCCCAGCACTTGCTGCAGCTCGCGAAGGTCACGGCCGAGGGTGGCCAGGAGTGGGTGCCCGGCGGCACGGTGGCTCTGGTCGGTGGAGCGGGGCACAGGGCCGGCCACCGACTCCAGAGCCGACCAGAGAGCCGGCGAGGGATGCGGCAACCAGAGGTGGACGTCGCGGTGCCGACCGAGGCCACCCAGCAGCTCGACCTCGGTCACCGGGAGCCGGGTGTGGCCGAACAGGGAGACCCGCCCGGGCAGGTCGAAGGCGCGCGGATCATCGCGCAACGCGGTCAGGGTCGCGCGATGCCGCTCCGGCGGGGTGGGAGCAGCCACGGCCTCGGCCAGCCGCCGCCACAGCTCCGGCTGCCAGGCGAGGTCGTCGGGGAGCTCGCCGCCGATGCCGTCACCAGAGCCTCCCGAGGACCAGTCCTCGATCAGCGAGGGCCGCTGGGCGGCGTACGACGCGAAGAGACGCGCCAGCCGCTGGGCGACGGAGAACCTGCGGCCGTGCCGGAGGTCGGCCTCCTCGCCGGTGAGACCGTGGCCGAGGTGGTGGGCGAGGGTCTGGGCCCACGGCTCGTCGAGGCTGCGGTCGATCGTGGCCAGCAGCGGCCAAACTGTCGCGTCGGACGACCACGGGTCGTCCTCGCGGGTGCCCGTGATCTCGGCGACCAGGGACGCCGGCGACCGGAAGTGGACGGCCGCACAGACGCCGTCCTCACGACCGGCACTGTTGCCGAGCCGGTGGGACAGTCGTTGGGAGAGCCACCGCTCCATCCCCCTCGTGGGGACCACCACGACCTCCGTGGCGAACGGGTCGTCGAGCGGAGTGGCGAGGAGCTCGCCGAGCTCGTCGGCCAGCAGGTCGGTGCGCGGAGCACGGTGGACGTGGAGGGGCACGACCCGGTCTCCTCCTCACACGACGACGACGGGCTCCAACCTAGAGCCCGCCGCCGACATGTGACGCAAGTGTGTCGCTAGAAGATGCTGACTCCGCCGGGGCCGACAAGCAGCCCGAGGACGATCAGCACGATCCCCCAAAGGACGGATCCGCGGATCAGCGAGAAGATTCCGCAGATCACGAGGATGGCCGCGATGATGAACAGGATCAGTGTCATGCAGTGCTCCCTCTCTGGTCAGGCGCCTACTTCTTGAAGGCGTCCTTGACGTTTTCGCCGGCCTGCTTGAGGTCCGACTTGCTCTGATCGGCCTTGCCCTGGTTCTCGCGCGTCCGGTCTCCGGTCGCCCGTCCCTCGGCCTCCTTGGCCTTGCCCTTGAGCTTGTCGCCGGTGTTCTCGGCCTTGTCCTTGAGTCCCATGGGTTCTCCTTCTCGTCGGACGCGTCGGTGGACGTACCTACCGGTATCCGATCGCGGCAATTTCATGCTCCCCGCCCGTTGAGTTCGGGCCTCCCTGCCCGTTGAGTGGGGGCTTCTTGCGAACGGCGATCGGAGCAGATCGCGCGGGGAGTGGCCCGAACGAACTACCAATCCATGGCCCGCGTCGGTGGGCCCGCTGGTCCAGACGTTCCGGGGTTGTTCAAGATTGAATCAATCCACCGAGCCGCAAGTCACAGCCGCCCCACAGTGAATCACTGTTAACGAATCGCTCGGGCGGGGCGCAGTGCCCCGGATCGCCGCAGCGCGATTGCAAGGGGATGATCACATGCGTAAGAACACCAGGCGTTCAGCCGTCGTCGGAGGCACCGCTGCCGCGTTGTTCGGTATCGGCGTTGCCGTCGCGGCCTGGACCAACTATGGCGAGGGCACCGGCGATGTCACGGCCGCGACCGCGCAGCCGCTGACCGTCACGGTCACCGACGTGACCGGGCTGTTCCCGACCGGGTCGGTGGACGTTCCGTTCACCGTCACCAACACGAACGACTACGAGGTGACGCTGAGCAAGGCCGAGCTGAAGACCGTCACCGTCGACGCCGCGCACAGCGCGTGCGCCACGTCGGTGGTCACCGGCTCGGACGTCACGCTGAGCGAGGCCGTGGCCACAGGCGCGACGAGCACCTCGCAGGACTTCACGCTGTCGATGAGCAATGCGGCCACGGACGCCTGCCAGGGCGCAGTGTTCACCGTGACCCTGGGCGTCACCGGCCTGAGCAGCTGACCTGCGCCTGACGGCGCTGGTCAGGGACGAAGGGCACTGACGTGGGACGACGAGGGCAAGCGCTGACCGCTGCCGCCATCATGGCGGCAGCGGGACTGGCCGTTGCCCTCGTCGTACGGACAGCTGGCGACAACCAGGGGCTGCCGATGATCGGCGGCGAGGGTTCCGGCACCGTGACCATGGAACCGGAGCTGGTCGACCCGCGAGAGCCGGCAACCACCCGCTCCCCCTCGACGCCCGAGCCGACTGTCGTGCCGAGCGAGCTCATCGACGACTCCGAGGGGGCCGTGCCGACCACGGTGCTGACCACTGGGCCGGCCGGGGGCCCTGGGGTCAACGTGGGCTCGGTCGGCGGGCTCTATCCGGGCCATCGGGTGGAGTTGGGAGTGACGTACGTGAACCCGTACTCCTTCCCGATCGCCATCGACAGGGTCGACGTGATCGCCACCGGGACGGACCGTTGTTCCGCCCGGTACCTGACGCCCGCGCCGGCGCCTCGCCTGAGTCTCGCTTCTGGTTCGTCGGTCGACTCCACCCTCGAAGTGGGGATGCGCCGCACCGCGCCCGACGCCTGCCAGGGCGTGCGGTTCGCGGTGAGCGTCCGAGTGACGGCGGTGCAGCTGTGAGAGCGCCAGTCGCCCTGATCGGGGCCGCCGTCGCGACCCTCCTCGTGCTCCAGCCGCAGGCCGCGTCCGCTGCCTGGGGTGCGACGGGTGCGGGCAACGCACCCACCTCAGCCACGTTCGTGAACCGGGCCGCGGCCCCCACCGCCACCCAGGTGGGTTCAACAGTCCGCCTGGACTGGGCACCGGCGACCCTTGCCCAGGGCACTCCGGCGACCGGCTACAGCGTGCTGCGCCACGCCGGCCCTACGGTCACCCAGATCTGCACCACGGCCGAGCCCACCCGCTCCTGCTTCGATTCGGCGCCCGTGCAGGGGCCGGTGCAGTACGGCGTGGTCGCCAGGTTCCAGTCCTGGACCGGTCAGGAGAGCCCGCTGACGCCGTTCACCCTCGATGTGATCTCGCCCGTGACCACCTTGACCAGCAACCCGGTACCGAATGCGGCCGGCTGGAACAACAGCGCGGTCACGCTCACGCTGACGGCCACCGACGTCTCCGCGGTCGCCAGCATCACCTACCGGATCGGCGCCGGGTCCCCCGTCACCGTTGCCGGGTCCTCGACGTCGTTCGCGGTCTCCGCCCAGGGGCAGACGACGATCACCTACTACGCCACCGACACGTTCGGGAACGTCGAGGCGACCAGGTCCTACGACGTCAAGATCGACACCACGGCACCCACATCCCCGACGATCAACAACTCCATCAGCAACGACTCCGGGACCGCCGGCGACCGGGTGACAAACGTGGCCGCGCAGACCCTCACGGGGGCCGCCGAGGCGGGCTCCACCGTGACCATCTCCCGAGGCGCCACCACCTTCCCCTCGGTGGTCGCAGCCGCCAACGGCACCTACTCGGTCTCGGTGACCCTGGTGCAGGGAGCCAACTCCTTCACCGCCGTCGCCACCGACCAGGCCGGCAACAACTCGCCTGCTTCGGCTGCTTTGGCGGCCACCCTCGACACGGTGGCTCCGACCGTCACGATCACCGATCCCAAGAACGGTGTCGCGTACAAGAACGCCACCGGCCCGGCCGCGGCCCGCTGGGCCAACACCTGTGCCGGGGTACCCGGCGCCTGCGGCACCACGTCCGACTCCGGGTCCGGGGTCACCTCGGTGACGCTCGTGCTCCGGGACACCACCGCGAACACCTGCTGGACCGGCACCGGAACCACCTACACTGCCGCTGCCTGCGGGAGCCCACTCGGGGTCACCGGGACCACCACCTGGTCCAAGGGCATCGCGTTCAACGTCGTGAACAATCACTCACTGCAGCTCACGATCACCGGGTCAGACCTGGCCGGGAACGTCGCCACGGGGACGGTCAGCTTCTCCGCCGCCCCCTAGGTGCGCGCACCCCAAACGGCTGTGGGTCGTCACGAAACGCGCCAAACCGCTGCGAAGATCCGCGAGCTGACGCATCCTTTCTGGGCAACACGTCATCGGCGTCGCCACCGTTGCCCGTCAACGGCTGGCTCCGACGCCGCTCCGAGGCGCCTGCCGCCTCGCTATCTCGGGGGGTTTTCCAGGTGTCAGTTCTCGGACCACGCCGCTTCATCGCGACCTTCGCCGCGGCCGGCGGGGCGCTCGCCCTGGCCACCACGGCGACCGCCGCAGGCGTCGTGGGCGCCAGCCCGGCCGAGGTGTCGTACGACGCCGGGCCGGGCGACGCCATCGCGATCACCTCCACTGTCACCACCCCGGAGCTGCCGCCCACGCCCGACGTGGTGCTGCTCGTCGACCGCACCGGAAGCATGGGCGGCGCGATCGACAACGTGAAGGCCAACATGGCCGGCGTCATCGCAACCGTGCGGGCGAGCCAGCCCGACGCACGGTTCGCCGTGGCGCAGTACTGCGACTTCGGTGACCCGGAGCCGGCGTTCGATGTCCTGCAGGACCTCACCAGCGACGACGCCGCCGTCACCGCTGCCGTCGACAGCATCGGCTGGTGCAGCGGGGGCGACTGGCCCGAGGCCCAGCTGAACGCACTGTGGGAGATCGGCAGCGGCGCCATCAGCTTCCGCCCCGACTCCTCACGGATCGTCGCGTGGTTCGGCGACGCCCCCGGCCACGACCCCAGTGGCGGCCACACCGAGGCGGACGCCACGGCAAGCCTGGAGCAGGCCGGAGCCCGGGTCGTGGCCGTCAGCGTGGGCGACGACCGCCTCGACGACTCCGGCCAGGCCTCCCGGATCACCACCGCCACCGGCGGCAGCCTGCTCACCGGCGTCGCGACCGACCAGGTGGCGGACAAGATCCTCGAGGGACTCACCAACCTGGACGTCACGGTCGCCGCCGAGCCGTCCTGCGACGCCGGCCTGTCGATGCAGCTCGAGCAGGCGTCCCAAGTCGTCACCAGTGGCGAGGCGGCCACCTTCGAGTCGACCGTCCACGTCGACACTGCGGCAACCCAGGGCACGCGCACCTGCCGGATCGGCTTCACGCTCAACGGTGTCGCAGGGGGGCCCGACTTCGTGCAGACCGTCCACGTCAACCTCAACGGCGATGTGACCGCCCCCGTCGTCAGCTGCCCGCCCGGACCCAACCCGACCGGATCCACGTCCAGCACGACGGCGGACGGCTACTACCGGATGGTTGCGCTGGACGAGGTCGATCCCGACGTGGACATCTACGTCCGGGACACGGCATCCAACCTCCGGTTCGGCCCCTACCCCAGCGGCACCACCTTCAAGCTCACCCAGGCGCCCGGCGGGAAGGTCGAGGTCAAGCCGTTCACCGGAGATGTCCAGAACAAGTTCACCCTCAACGGGGACGCCGAGCTCATGGGCGTCGACGCCTCGGGCAACACCGCCACCACAGTCTGCTCGGTCGCGCCCAACACCGCCTGAGCCCGCCCGGCGACCGGGTGATCGCCCCGACCTACCGCTCGGTAGGCGAGGCGATCACGCGCGCGCGGTTTAGACCACAACCATCCGGGTACGGTCCCAGAGGCCCGAAGTGGGTTCCTGCCTGCGGGCAGGCGTTTGGTCCGAACAAGACGTGAGGGCGCCGGCCCCTCGGGGTATGGCGGCCCTTGGAGGGATGAACATGGCCGAGGAAGACCTGGCACCGCTGACACCCGAGGAACTTGCAGCCGAAGGGGTGACCGCGCTGCCGGACAAGGAAGTCGTCTCCATCCTCGACCTCGCGGCGGACGTGGACCTCGCCATCGATGGGGCCGCACCCATCGACCTGGCCATCGCCCTGAACGCCAACGTCGTGGCGCCGATCGACGCCGCAGTGAGCGCCAACCTGCTGTCCGACAACTCCACCTCGCAGGCGCTGGCCGACCAAGGGGTCATGGTCACCCAGACCGTGGCTGCGGACGCGATCGCGACCGGCATCCAGGACAGCACGATCGACCAGTCCGACACGACCACCGACGGCACCGGCGAGACGCCGACCGACGGCACCGGCGGCGAGCAGGCCGCGCTGACGGGGGCGGCCGACGCCGCAGACGCCACCGCCGCCGCGAGCGAGCCCGTGGACGGCAGCCTCGTGGTGGACTCCGCCGGCAACATCATCGGCACCCTCGACGAGACGACTGGCAACGTAGTCAACTCGAGCGGCGACATCATCGGCACGCTCAACGAGAACAGCGGGCTGGTCGTCGACTCCGCGGGCGAGATCGTCGGCACGGTCACCAGCCTGATCGACGGCGCGTCGGTCGTGGGCTCGAGCGGCGACGTGATCGGCGTCCTCGACGGAGCGACCGGCAACGTGCTGGATTCGGACGGCGACGTCGTCGGAGTCCTGGACACCGCGACGGGCAATGTGCTGGGCACGGCGGGCGAGGTGCTCGGCACCGTCACCGACCTGGTCGACGGCACTGCCGTACTGGATGCGGCCGGCAACGTGATCGGCACCTTGGACGGCGCGACCGGCAACATCATCGGCACGGCCGGCGAGGTGATCGGAACGCTCGACCCGCTCACCGGAAACGTCCTCAACGCAGCGGGCCAGGTCATCGGAACCGTCGGCGACATCGTCGACGACGTCACCGACACCATCGGCGGACTCAACACCGGAGACCTGCTGAAGGGCGACCTGCTCAACGTGGACGTCAACGTCGACCTGGACGCCGATCTCGCGGCCCCGATCAACGGAGCGGTCGCGGCCAATGCCAACGTGGCGGCGCCGATCGACGCGTCGGTGGCGGCCAACATCCTCTCCGACAACTCGGAGGCGACGGCGATCGCGCAACAGGACGCCATCATCACGCAGTCCATCACCGGGAACGCCATCGCCACGTCCGAGCAGGTCTCGGACATCAACCAGGGCTCCGTCGAGCCGCCCGACACCGACACCGCGTCCACGGACGATCCGGCGCCGGCCACGGCGGAGACCGGTGGCGAGGCGCCCTCGGCCGCTGACGGGGCGAGCGAGCCCAGCACGGAGACCCCGCAGCAGTGACCGTCATCGTCGACGCGCCCGCGCGCGCCGACGACCTCCAGCTCATCGGGGCCATGGTGGGGTCCGGCTACCGGACCCCGCCATCCCTGGTCCGCCGCGGCGACGGGCAGACACTCCAGCTCACGCCGCTGCTCTACCTGGTGCTGGACGCCGTCGACGGGCGGCGAAGCTGTGCCGAGATCGCGACCATCGTCAGCCAGGCCATGCGCAGGAGCGTCTCGGAGGAGATGGTCGCGACACTCGTCGACGACCACCTGCGCCCCTTGGGACTGCTCAAGCTGGACGACGGGTCCGAGCCTCCCGTCAAGAAGTCCAACCCCCTCTTGGGCCTGAAGCTCAAGTTCGCCGTCACCAACCCCCGATACACGCGCCTGCTGACCGATCCGTTCCGGATCCTGTTCCGACCAGCGCTGGCCTCGGCCGTGGTGGTCGGGTTCCTGGCCGTCACCTGGTGGGTCTTCTTCCACCAGGGCCTGGCTCCTGCGGCGTACGACGCGTTCCAGCGCCCGCACCTCCTGCTGCTCGTGTTCGTCGTGACGGTGCTCGCCGGAGGCTTCCACGAGTTCGGGCACGCCGCGGCCGCGCGCTACAGCGGAGCCGAACCCGGGGTGATGGGTGCCGGCATCTACCTGGTGTGGCCTGCCTTCTACACCGATGTGACCGACAGTTATCGGTTGGGAAGGCAGGGGCGGATCCGTACCGACCTGGGCGGCTTGTACTTCAACGCCCTCGTGGTGGTGATCACCTTCGCCTGGTGGTACTTCTCGGGCTGGGAGGCACTGCTCCTCCTGGTGGCAACCCAGATCTTCCAGATGGTGCAACAGCTCCTGCCGTTGCTGCGCTTCGACGGTTACCACCTGCTCGCTGACCTGGCCGGCGTTCCCGACCTCTACCACCGGATCAAGCCGACCCTGCTCGGACTGCTGCCGCACCGGTGGTCCGATCCTGAGAACCGGGCCCTGAAGCCGTGGGCCCGCGCGGTGATCACGTTGTGGGTGTTGATCACGATCCCGATGATGGCGCTCATGCTGCTGGCCCTGGTGGCTGCCGTGCCCCGACTCCTCGGTACGGCCTGGGCTGTCGTGGAGGAAGACGCCGCCGGCGTCATGGGCGCGTGGGGGTCGGGGGGACTCATCGACGTCATCGCCCACGGACTCCAGGTGCTGGGTGTCGTGCTGCCTCTGCTGGCGTGCGCCATGATCCTTGGCCGAGTCGGACTGCGCTGGTTCCGCGGGCTCGCGCGGTGGGGCAGGGGGTCCGCTCTCAAGCGGGTCGCAGCGGCAGCACTCAGCGCCTTCGCCATCACGACCCTCGTCTGGGCATGGTCGCAACCGGGCGCCTACCGACCGATCGTCCCAGGGGAGCGCGGTCTGTTCACCTCGTTGCTCCCGGCCGCGCAGAGCACTCCGGCCCGGGCGACTCCGGCGTCCGCGCTGGATGCCGGAACGCTGCCCGACGGTGCGGTCCTTCCCGTTGGCGCGTCGGCCGAGCGGCGGCTGGCCAGTGGGGCGCCACTGGAGGCGACCTTCCCGGAGGGCAAGGCGCTCCCGAGCAAGTCCGACCCCCAGCTGGCGATCGTGCTCGTCCCGACCGAGGACGCCGAGGGCGGACAACAGCCCGCACCGGACGACGATGCCGCCGAGCCATGGGTCTTCCCGTTCGACAAGCCGCTCCCCCCCGAAGAGGGGGACAACCAGGCGGCGGCCTACAACACCACCGACGGCTCGATGAAGTACGACATCGCCTTCGCACTCGTGTGGGCCGAGGGCAACGAGGTGCTCAACGTCAACGAGGCCCACGCCTACGCGTCGTGCTCGAACTGCGTGACGGTCGCAGTCGCGTTCCAGGTCGTGCTGATCATGGACGACGCCCAGGTGGTGGTTCCGCAGAACCTCGCCGTGGCCGCCAACTACGAGTGCTACCAGTGCATCACGGCCGCGCTCGCCAGCCAGCTCGTGCTCTCGGTGGAGGAGACGCCGGGAGAGGAACAGCTGCTCGCGCTCGGCGAGGTGTGGAACCAGCTGACCGCCTTCGGGCAGAGCATCACGTCGTTCTCGCTCGCGGAGATCTCGGCCCAGCTGGAAGCGTTCAAGACGGAGATCGTCGCGATTCTCGGCAGTGCGCCACCGGTGGTGCCCGCCACGACGTCGACCTCGGAGCCCACCGGGGCGCCCGCCCCTGCCAGCAGCGAGCCGTCGTCGGACAGTTCGTCAACCACACCCCCGCCCACCGCACCACCGCCGAGCGAGCCCAGCCCGAGTGAGCCGCCGCCGGCCGAGCCGACGACGGAGCCCACGACGGAGCCCACGACAGCCCCGGCTTCTCCGGAACCCACCACCGAGACCGCACCCTCCTCGCCGTCACCATCGCCATAGCGGGATGGGTCTGGGCGTGCCGTCCGGGCCGAACACTGGAAAACCGCAGGCAGCGATGTGCTGCCTGCGGTTTCCTTTGGCGCGCCCGTAGGGATTCGAACCCCAAACCTTCTGATCCGTAGTCAGATGCTCTATCCGTTGAGCTACGGGCGCATGTCGCCAGCCCGGCTGAGCGACTGCATGAGGATAGCCGACCCGTCGGAGCCCGCCGAAATCAGTGGGGGCAGCCCGGTTGGTTCCACCGTGGATCGTTCCAATATGTGGCGCCAACCGGCGACGGTAGCCTCAGCCCATCGCGGGGGCGCGAGGAGCCAGATCCCGGACGTCCCGGCACCACATCATTCGCCGACAACGACGCCGAGCGATCCATAACAACTCCACGACTCCTCCGTCGACACGCTCGACGGCCGGCGGCGCCGACGTACCAGGCGTCCACCGCGAATGCGCGAGAGGGAAGCAGAACGCATGACCGCCGACACGGCCGAGACCACTGCCCCGAGCACCGCCGAGGGCAATCCAGCACCCACGACCCACCAGGGCATCCTCGACTTCGTCAACGAGGTCGCCGCCATGACCAGGCCGGACCGGATCCACTGGTGCACCGGCTCCGACGAGGAGTGGTCGGAGCTGACCAGGTCCCTGGTCGCGTCGGGGACCTTCACCCAGCTCAACCCGCAGATCAAGCCGAACTCCTTCTACGCGGCGACCGACCCGACCGACGTGGCGCGCGTCGAGGACCGCACCTACATCTGCTCGGTCGACGAGAAGGACGCGGGCCCCACCAACAACTGGATGGCGCCCGACGAGATGAAGGCCATCATGCGCGAGCTCTACGAGGGCTGCATGCGGGGCCGCACGATGTACGTCATCCCGTTCGTGATGGGCCACCTCGAGGCCGAGAAGCCGATGTTCGGCGTGGAGATCACCGACTCCGCCTACGTCACCGCCTCGATGCGCGTGATGTCGCGGATGGGCTCCCACGTGCTGCAACGGATGGAGGAGCTCGACGCGGCGGGAGCTGAGTGAACTGCGTGCCCGCCCTCCACTCGGTCGGCATGCCGCTGGAGGACGGCCAGGACGACGTCGCCTGGCCCTGCAGCGACACCAAGTACATCGTCCAGTTCCCCGAGGAGCGGGCGATCTGGTCCTTCGGCTCCGGGTACGGCGGCAACTCGCTGCTCGGCAAGAAGTGCTACGCCCTGCGCATCGCCAGCGTGATGGCCCGCGACGAGGGCTGGCTGGCCGAGCACATGCTGATCCTCAAGCTCACCAGCCCCGACAACGTGGTCAAGTACATCGCCGCCGCCTTCCCGAGCGCCTGCGGCAAGACCAACCTCGCCATGCTGGCCCCGACCATCCCGGGCTGGAAGGTCGAGACCCTCGGCGACGACATCGCCTGGATGCGCGTCGGCGAGGACGGCCGGCTGTGGGCGGTCAACCCCGAGTACGGCTTCTTCGGCGTGGCCCCCGGCACCAACGAGCACACCAACCCCAACGCGATGAAGACCATCAACAAGGGCAACTCGGTCTTCACCAACGTCGCGCTCACCGACGACGGCGACATCTGGTGGGAGGGCCTCGAGAACACCCCCGACAAGGCGACGTCCTGGAAGGGCGAGCCCTGGACGCCGGACTCCGGCGAGCTCAGCAGCCACCCCAACAGCCGCTACTGCACGCCGATCAAGCAGTGCGACATCCTCGCCGAGGAGTACGACGACCCGCGGGGCGTCCCGATCGACGCGATCCTGTTCGGTGGTCGCCGCAAGACCACGGTCCCCCTGGTCTTCGAGGCCCGCGACTGGACCCACGGCACCTTCCTGGGCGCGACCCTGTCCTCCGAGACGACGGCCGCGGCCGTCGGCCAGGTCGGCGTGGTCCGCCGCGACCCGATGGCGATGCTGCCGTTCATCGGCTACAACGCCGGCGACTACTTCAACCACTGGATCTCGGTCGGCAAGGACAACGACGCGGCCAAGCTGCCGCGGATCTTCTACGTCAACTGGTTCCGTCGCGACGACGAAGGCGACTTCCTCTGGCCGGGCTTCGGCGAGAACAGCCGGGTCCTGAAGTGGGTCGTGGAGCGCATCGACGGCCAGGCCGCCGCGGTCGAGACCCCGATCGGCCACGTCCCTGCCCCCGGCGCGCTCGACACCGAGGGCCTCGACCTGGCCGAGGAGCAGCTCGCGGCTGCTCTCGACGTCGACGTCGAGGAGTGGCGAGCCGAGCTCCCGCAGATCCAGGAGTGGTTCGAGAAGTTCGGCGACGACCTGCCCGCCGTCTTGTGGACCGAGCTCGACGGGCTCCGGGCCAGACTGGGCTCCTGAGTCTCGACACGGTCGCTGCGCGACCTACTCGACCACCGAAGCCAGACGGTCGCTGCGCGACCTGCTCGACCACCGAACACGACAGAAGGCCCCTTCCGCTTGCGCGGAAGGGGCCTTCTCGCGTCCCCAGTTGTGGGATCATCGTGATCGGGGGTCAATGAGAGGGGTCACCCGGGTGCGCAGCTTCGGTCCCGACGACCGCGACCTCCTGCGGTCCGACGCCGCGAGGCTCTACGAGGAGATCGTCGCGGAGGGCGGGATCAAGGAGGGCGACCCGCGGATCGCCTCGGAGCGGCAGGCGTTCGACCTTCTGCTCGAGCTCGGCCTGGTCAGCCCGGACCGCGAGGCCGGGGTCTTCCACGCCGTCGACCCTGGCGCCGTCCAGTCCCGGGTGGTGTCGCCACTCGGACAGGAGGGCGCGCGGCTGCTGGACGAGTCGTCCCAGTGGGCCCGGGCCTTCGGCGGGCTGGCCCAGGTCTGGCGCAAGTCACCCGACACCGCCCGCGGGCCCTTCACCCTGGTCCACGACGCGGCCATCGACCCCTTCATCGCCGGACTGGTCGCGGAGTGCGAGGACGAGATGCTGACCGCCCAGCCGCAGACCGGGCGCAACCGCAAGGCCCTCGCCGAGGCCGCAGGCCGCGACACCGCGATGCTCGAGCGCGGGATGAAGATGCGCACCCTCTACCAGCACAGCGCCAGGCGCCACGCGATCACCCGCAAGTACGTCGCCGCGGTCACCGAGCTGGGAGCGGAGGTGCGCACGCTCGACGAGTTCTTCAACCGGATGATCATCATCGACCGACGGATCGCGGTGATCCCGGGCCGGGAGGGCGTCCGCAGTGCGATGGCCATCCGTGAGCCGTCGATCGTCGCCTACCTCGCCGACATCTTCGAGCGCACCTGGGAGCGGGCCCGACCGTTCACCATGACGCCGGGAGACCTCGACGATGTCGGGCATCGCGGGCGAGCAGCGGGCGATGACCATCCGGATGCTGATCGAGGGCCACGCCGACCCCGTCAGCGCCAAGCGGCTGGGGGTCAGCGCGCGCACGTACGCCGGCTACGTGGCCGACCTCAAGGAGGAGTACGAAGCCGACACCCGCTTCCAGCTCGGCTACACCATGGGAACGCTCGGGGTGTCGGGCAACGAGCATCACGCCCAGGATTCCGGGCAAGGTCAGAAGAAGGAGTGATCCTCACGCCAATAGCACGAGGGCAGTGACGTCGACGTCACTGCCCTCGTGCGGCTGAGACCGGCCTGGGGATGGCGCTGGAGGCTGACGCGCGTGGGGGGAGGTCAGCCCCGGTCTCAAACTCTTGGGTCGGTCAGGGAATGTACTTGGCGCTCGAGCCCGTCCTGACTTGGGCCAGCCGCTGTCCTTGACTGCCTCGGCCGGGCTCCCGAGCAGGCCGATGGTCATGCCCACAGTGGCCAGCACGATGCCGACCTTGCTTGCGATCCTCATTGTCTCCGCCTTACATCTCCGTGGATGGGTCCGGGGTGCCCATCCAAGGCCTTCAGTCTGAGCCACAGGATCGGTTGCCGTCAGCGAAACCATGCATCATAAAGTTGCATTGCATTTTTATGCAGTTCTGCCCGGCGCGTCGCGGCAGGAGTGCCACGGCAGCAGGGCCCTCCCCGGACGGGTCCGGGGAGGGCGGGAGCGGAGGCGGCGGGATTTGAACCCGCGAGAGGGGATCACCCTCAACCCGCTTAGCAGGCGGGCGCCATAAACCGGACTAGGCGACGCCTCCCGACAGCCTGCACAGGCTACAAGTACCGCGCCGGTGTTGCCGAATCAGGTCCGGCCCGGGGCGGACCCGCCGGAGCCGCGTTCGAGGTGCGCCCGCACATCGCGGGCGAACTCCTCCCGGTCGGCAGCCAGCACCTGGACCGGGATGGTGGTGGTCCGGCCGTCCCGGAGCCGCAGGACCACGCAGTCCACCCCGCGCGGGCTCGCCGTGACGGCGTCCTCGACCTCCGCCCAGCGCGCGGCCCGGACACCGGCGCCGCGAACCATCCGGACCTGGTACCCGTCCTCGCCGAGCCGGACGACGTACGCGTGCCGGGTGAGCAGGTGGCCGGCGACCAGCACGGCGGCCAGTCCCAGCGCCGCGACCACCGCCACGAACACCGCCGACAGGTCCAGCAGGGCCACCACCAACGTCACCACGAAGACCAGGACGGCGAGCCCGACCAGGGCAGACCCCAGCAGTCGGGCGCCGAGGGCCGGTGCGAGCCGATAGTCGGACGACATGGGGATGATTGAACAAGACAGCACATTCGCGACCCCACAGGGGTTGCCGCCCGGCCTCGCAGGGCGCCAAAATCAGAAGATTCACCGGAACCACCGGAACCCCCGCCATCCGGAGGTCATCATGACCGCGACGTCCGCTGCACTCCTCCATCTTCAGCAAGCCCTGGACGCCCCGCACCAGGAGGGAATCCCGCTGGGCAACTGGCGCTGGGTGGTCCGGCAGCGGATGGCCAGCGTCCGCGACAGCCTCGTCGCGGAAGGCGAGCACTGGTCCGACGGCTGGCTGGCCGCCCGGGGCGGAGCGATCCTCCGGGAGCGCAACACCCTGCTCACCCGGTTGGCCGCCATGGGGCCTGCGGTCCTCGAAAGTGCCGAGGTCGACCGGATCCGTGCCGACCTGAAGCGGCTGCTCGTCGACATCTCCCACCACGTCCAGCGATCTGCACGACCTCGCCTACGACGAGGTGGAGCTCGAGCTCGGCGGCTCCGAGTAGTCTCGACACGCCGCTCGCTGGCGCTCACGGCTACTCGACCACCGAAGGAAGCGACGCCGCTCGCTGGCGCTCACGGCTACTCGACCACCGAAGGAAGCGACGCCCGTACACTGCTCCGGTGCCGTCCGCGACGGCTCGGAGGGGTGCCGGAGTGGCCGATCGGAACCGCCTTGAAAGCGGTCGCTGGCAGAGATGTCAGCCGCGGGTTCGAATCCCGCCCCCTCTGCTCACCCGACCTGGGCGGTCGTCTCAGCCCAGCACGACCAGGACAGTCGCCCTCCTGTACGACGTCGCCAGGGCCCACCTTGACCGACTTCACGGTGCCCTCCCGCTCGGCGATCACCGGGATCTCCATCTTCATCGACTCCAGCAGGCAGACGGTCTGGCCGACCGCGACCGGGTCGCCCGGGGCGACCTCGATCGCCATCACGTTCGCCACCATCTCCGCGAGGATCTCGGTCACCTGTTCGCGCGCCATGGAAGCAGAACCTAGCCGTTACCGGCGCGTACCCGGAACGGCTCCCCGATGGAAGGGCCGGGGCCGACCTACAGCAGCGGACGGGTGCGGGGTGGCTCCGGCCGGGCCTCCGCCTGCGCCCGGCTCCCGCGCCGCCGCCCGGTGCCGCTGAGCAACAGGTCTGCGCGGATGAGCAGGAACCCGATCACGAGTCCGATGACGATGCCGTAGAGCACCGCCAACGACGACTCGACGACGGACACCGAGGTGTTGACCAGGCTGGTGGCGATCGGCGCGGTCGCCGCGACCCCGAACGCGCACACCCACCAGCCCTGGCCGCGGCGCGCCCGCATGTGGATCCCCCAGGTGAGCGCCGGAACGCCGAGCACCGCCTCGAGCGGCCTGGGGAACGCCCCGAGGTTCTCCCGCGACCAGCGGACCCCCTCCAGGAGCCCCTCGACGAGCTCGGGCGTGCCGTACCGGCGCAGCAGCTCGCCGTAGGCGAGGGTCACGGCGAGGACCAGGCCCCCCACGGCGACGGTCAGGATGCCGCGGCGGCTCAGGCCGTGCAGCCCGGCACCCAGCCGGTGCACGAGGCCCAGGGCGACCACGAGCGAGAGCACCAACGTCGTGTACTCGAAGCGGGGCAGCGAGACCGCCGGCTCGAAGCCGACCACCGCGAGCGCGCCGACGGCGGCGACCGCTGTCGCCACCATGACCTCGCGGAGCACGCGCAGCGGGGCGACCGCGGGGACGGTCGCCATCACCGCCAGCACCGCGCTGACGACGCCGGTCATCACCGCAGCACCGGTCGTCAGGAAGTCGCGGTCCAGCCAGACCACCGCCCCACCGAGGGCGAGCGCGACCGTGCCGAAGATCATCGGGCGCCCGCCGACGCGCGCTGCGAGCGCCCAGGAGAAGGCGGTCGCGACGGCCACCGACCCGAGCTCCCCCACCGAGTGGGGCACGAACCCGAGCATGGCCGCGACCAGGACGCCCGCCCCACCGAGCGCCACCAGGCCACCGACGAGTGCGGGCAGCGAGCTCCCCGGCAGCCCCGCGAGCCGCGCGCGCATGCGGGTCCACGGAGTCTGCCGGACGGCTCGTCGTCGCGGCGCGGTGTGGGGCACGCTGAGGAAGGCTACAGTCGCCGATTCGCCAGCGACGGGTTGGTCCGACGGGCCTCTTCGAGCACGTCCCGGTCCAGAACGGCCGTGACGATCTCGTCGTCGTCCCCGGCCTCGGCCAGCACGTCACCGAGGGGGTCGACCACCATCGAGTGACCGCTGTAGCGGGGCGCCGGCTGGGCGGCAGCGACGACGTAGACCGTGTTCTCGATCGCCCGGGCCCGAAGCAGGGTGCGCCAGTGGTCGACCTTCCGGGGGCCCGCCACCCAGGCCGCGGGGACGACCAGGACCTCGGCGCCGGCCGCGACCAGGACGCGGGCCAGCTCGGGGAAGCGGAGGTCGTAGCAGGTCATCAGGCCGAGCGTGAACCCACCGACCTTCACCAGCGCCGCCCCGGGTGGGTCGGAGAGGGGGCCGGCCGTGAGCCGGTCCGACTCCCGGTAGCCGAACGAGTCGTAGAGGTGGATCTTGCGGTAGTCCGCCGAGGCCGCCCCCCGCACCACCAGGGTGTTGAAGGGGCGGGCGGGGTCGTCACTGGACTCGAACATGCCGGCCACCACAGTCGTCCCACGGTCCTCGGCGACGCGTGCCACCTCACTCGCGAACGGGCCGTCGGGCGCCTCGGCGTACGGACTGACGTCGGAGCCGGCCTCGCCGAAGTCGCGCGCGAAGGCCTCCGGGAAGACGACGAGGTCGGCGTCGTGAGGGGCCAGCTGGTCGAGGCGCGCCCGGTTGACCTCCGGCTCCAGGTCGGAGGCCTGCTGCACCACTGCCACCTGCATCACGGACCCAGCCTGCCACGTCTACGCGAGGCCGCCGGGCGACGCGGTGCAAGACTGCCGGGATGGCCGTCGACTACGCCGCGGTGATCCTCGCCGGTGGAACAGCCGTCCGCATGGACGGCATCGACAAGGCGGGTGTGGAGTACGCCGGCCGCACCCTCCTCGAGCACGCCCTGGCCGCCGTCTCCGAAGCGGTCGAGGTGGTCGTGGTCGGCGAGCCGGTGCCGACTTCGCGGCCGGCGACCTTCGTTCGCGAGGACCCGCCCCAGGGCGGCCCGGCCGCGGGGCTGCTGGCCGGCCGCGACGCCCTGCTGGCCAGGCCGGCGTACCTCGCCGTGCTGGCCGTGGACATGCCGCGGGTCAGCGCCGACACGTTCCAGCGGCTCCTGGCCGCCGCCGCCCGGCCGCGACGGCGCCTTCCTCTCCGACGACTCGGGACGGCGGGCGCTGGCGGGTGTGCTGGACCTGGTGGCCCTCGACCGGGTGCGGCCCGCCGATGCGTCTGACCTGCCCCTCCAGCGGCTCCTCGCCCCCCTCGACCTGGCCGCGGTCGCCGGCCAGCCGGGCGAGGCCCGCGACGTCGACACGTGGGCGGACCTGCGCGAATCTAAGAGAGGAACCGGATGGCTAGTCAGGGGTTGCGGCGGGGACGATGAGTGGCAACTCTGGACCTGTGAACCTTCACGACTGGATCGACGAGCTGTGTGACGTGCTCGAGATCGAGGAGGCCGAGGTCGACGAAGGTCTGATCCTCGACCTGGCCCGGACCAGCGCCCACCAGGTGGAGCGGGTCGCCGCCCCGGTGACGACGTACCTGCTGGGGCTCGCGGCCGGATCCCAGGGAGCCGACCCGTCCGCGGTGGAGGGTCTCGCGGCGAAGGCCCAGGCGCTGGCGGAGGGATGGGACCGCCCCGCGGACGCACCCGACCCGGACGACGTCAACGACCCGATCCCGGACGACAGCTCGGTCGACCACAGCACCGACGAGTTCGTTCGCTGAACCGACCGCCGTCGCGCGAGGCGGCTGGACCTAGGCTGCCTGCCATGCGTGCCGTGACCGTCTCCGAACCCGGTGGCCCCGACGTCCTCACCCTGGCCGAGCTGCCCGACCCCGAGCCGGGCCCCGGCGAGCTCGTCATCGACGTCGCCGCCACCGCGGTGAACCGTGCCGACCTGCTGCAGCGCCAGGGCCTGTACCCGCCGCCGCCGGGCGCCTCCGACATCATCGGCCTCGAGTGCAGCGGCACCGTCTCCGCCGTGGGTCCGGAGGTCGCGGCAACTGGCAGGTCGGCGACCAGGTGTGCGCGCTGCTGGCCGGTGGTGGCTACGCCACGCGCGTATGCGTCCCCGGCGGTCAGGTGATGCCCGTCCCGGACGGCGTCGACCTGGTCACCGCAGCCGCCCTTCCCGAGGTCGCCTGCACCGTGTGGTCGAACGTCTTCATGGTCGCGGGGCTCCAGCCGGACGAGCGCCTCCTCGTGCACGGCGGTGCGGGCGGCATCGGCACCTTCGCCATCCAGCTCGCCTCCGCGCTCGGAGCGCGGGTCCTCACCACCGCGGGCTCGGCGGAGAAGCTCGCGGTCTGCGCCGACCTGGGCGCCGACGTGGCGATCAACTACCGCGAGGACGACTTCGTCGAGGCCGTCCGCGAGGCCACCGACGGGCACGGTGCCGACGTGATCCTCGACAACATGGGCGCCTCCTACCTCGGCCGCAACGTGGAGGCGCTCGCCACCGAGGGCCGGCTGGTGATCATCGGCATGCAGGGCGGTACCAAGGGAGAGCTGGACATCAGTGTCCTCCTTCGCAAGCGGGGGGCGGTGGTCGCCACCGCGCTGAGATCCCGCCCCACGGCGGAGAAGGCCTCGATCTGCGCAGCGGTCGCCGAGCACGTGTGGCCGCTGGTCGCTGAGGGGCGGATCCGTCCGATCGTGCACACCACGCTGCCGCTGGCCGAGGCCGGCGACGCGCACGCCCTCATGGAGGCGGGCGAGAACGTGGGCAAGATCCTGCTCACCGCGGATGCGTAGTGTGGGCGGCATGAACGAGAAGTCCTCCGGAGACGCAGAGGAGCAGCAGGTCGTGGTCGTCGGGCCCGACGGGCAGCCCATGGGCACGGTCCCGGCCAGCGTGCTCGCCCAGGCCGCGGCCGGCGGTGAGACGACGAGGACGGCGAGCTCGCCGTGACCGACCTGGTCGAGCAGCCCGCGAAGGTGATGCGGATCGGCAGCATGATCCGTCAGCTCCTCGAAGAGGTGAAGGCGGCGCCCCTCGACGAGGCCAGCCGGAACCGGCTCAAGGAGATCCACCGCGCCTCCATCAAGGAGCTCGAGGCCGGCCTGGCACCCGAGCTTGTCGAGGAGCTGGAGCGGCTGTCGCTGCCGTTCACCGAGGAGGGCACCCCCTCCGACAGCGAGCTCAGGATCGCCCAGGCGCAGCTCGTCGGCTGGCTCGAGGGGCTCTTCCACGGCATCCAGACCGCGATCTACGCCCAGCAGGTCGCGGCGCGTGCCCAGCTCGAGCAGATGCGGCAGCTGCCACCGGGCGCCTCCGTTTCCGGTCCGAAGGTCACACCGTCCGACGACTCCGACCGCGCGGCAACGCGACCGTGGCGGCATGTACCTCTGAGCGCTCATGGCCGTCCGGATGGAGCAGTCGCTCGCGAACTTCCGTGACGAGCTGCGCTTCCATCCGACCACCAAGCGGATCCGGGTGAGCCTGGGCCAGCGCCTGGTCTGCGACACCACCTCGGCCGTGCTGGTCTGGGAGCCCCGCCGCGTGGTGCCGACGTACGCCGTTCCTGCGGCCGACCTGGTGGCGGACCTCGAGCCGGCGCAGTCCCAGCCCCTGCCCGACCCGATGCCGCCATACCTCGGGCCCGACAACTTCGCCGCGCACTCGTGTCCAGGACGCGTCGTTCTCCGTCCGGGCGGACGGAGAGCTCGCGGAGGCCGCGGCGTTCGTGCCGGATGACCCCGACCTGGCGGGCCACGTGGTGCTCGACTTCGGCACGGGTACGCCGTTCACCTGGATGGAGGAGGACGAGCCGGTCATCGGCCACCCGCACGACCCCTTCAAGCGGATCGACGTGCTGCGCAGTGACCGCCGGATCGTGGTCTCCCACGGGGGCCAGGTGCTGGCCGACAGTCGTCGGGCGACTGGCGCTCTACGAGACGTCCCTGCCGACCCGGTGGTACCTGCCGCGCGACGACGTGCGCATCGAGCTGCTCGAACCGAGCACCACCCACACGGTGTGCGCCTACAAGGGCGAGGCGTCCTACTACTCACTGGCGTCGGGGGCCGCGGCGGACGTCGCGTGGTACTACCCCGAGCCCATGCACGACGCGGCTCGGGTGCGCGACCACGTGTGCTTCTACGCGGAGCGGACTGACCATTCGTTCGAGTTGGGCGTAATGGCCCCCACCACGTGCCCACAGCCGGGCCATCCAGCCCAACTCGAGTGGCCATTACGCGCCAGCTCAACATCCTGAATCAGTCGCGGACGCGGCGTACGACCAGCAGCCCGAGCAGGCCCACCAGGACGAGGGCGGCGCCGGGCGCGGCGATCCGGGTCAGGCTGTCGGGCTCCGGGTCGGAGACCTTGGTGAACTCCACCGTCACCGGCTCCTCCGGCTGGTTCGAGCCGCCCAGCGCAGTGCCATCGCCCCGCACCTGCTCGACCTGACTGATCAGCCTGCCGCTGCTCGCGGCCGTGCCTCCGCACTGGTCGGCACGAAGCTCCGAGCCCTCCTCGGTGACGAAGAAGACGTAGCGCTCGTCCGACTCCAGGTCGCCGAGCGAGCAGTCGTTGTTCCGCGACCGGACCTCCACGGTGGAGGTCCGCACGTCGCCCTTGTAGACGGTGTCCGCCTCGATCTCGTAGGTCGCGAAGTCGCTCTTGCTCCCACCCGCCGTGCCGGACGAGTCGACCAGGACGCCGCTGAAGACGGCATCGGCGCGCTTGATGTCGGTGCGTACGTCGCTCTGCACACACCGGCACACGGCGTGGGACGGCACCTGCGCCAGCACGACCCCCGCGCAGGCGAGCACCATGGCGGCCAGCAGTCGTGGAGTCTTCGTGAACACCCCTCCATTCCAGCAGATCACAGGTCGAAGAGCCCAACCAGCACCGTCGCCACCCCGTCGTCGTCATTCGTCGGCGCGACGTGGTCGGCGGCGGCGATGACGGCCGGGTCGGCGTTCGCCATGGCGTAGGAGGTCCCGGCCCAGGCCAGCATCGGGAGGTCGTTGGGCATGTCGCCGAAGGCAACGACGTCACGCGCGTCGACTCCCAGGTCCGAGCAGATGCGGGCCAGGGTCGAGGCCTTGGTGATCCCGGGGGCGCTGATCTCCACCAGGTGGTCACCGGACCAGGTCGGCACGGCCAGGTCACCGACCGCCGCGACCACCCGCTCGCGCAGCTCGTCAGGGTCCATGCCCTCGCACCGCACCATCAGCTTCACGGCCGGCTCGCCCCACAGCCCGCCCAGGTCGCCCACCGGGCTGCCCTCGGGAACGTGGTGGAGCTCGTGGAAGCGCGGGTCCAGCCTGATGCCCGACTCGCACTCGATGGCGAACGCCGCCTCCGGCACCGCGGCGGTGATCGCCTCGACCAGGGCCAGGCCCTCGTCGGCCTCGATCCCGGTGAGCTCGCGGACCCGGCCGGCTCCCACGTCGTAGACGATCGCGCCGTTGGAGACGATCGCGAGTCCGTGGCTGCCGACGTACTGCCACAGGTCCTCCATCCACCGCAGCGGCCGGGCGGTGACGATGACCACCGTGACGCCATGCCGGTCCAGCTTCTCGAGCACCTCGGCGGTGTACGACGACACGGTGCCGTCGGTGCGGAGGAGGGTGCCGTCGAGGTCGGTGGCGACCAGCCGAGGCACTCCTGTCAGCTCCGGCCCTCGTCGGGCAGCGGACGCGCGAGCACAAGCGCGCCCTCGTCGTCGCTGCCGCGCAGCTCGGTGAACCCGCAGCCGGCGAGGACCCTGAGGCTGGGCCCGTTGTCGGGCCGGACACCGGCCCGCACCCGGACCCCGGCCGCGTCGGTCTCGGCCAGGAGCGCGCGCAGTGCCTCGGTGGCGAGACCGCGTCCGCGCGCGGCCTCGACGAGGCCGTAACCCACCTCGACCTCGCCGCCCTCCGGCGGCCCGAGCGGACCGATCGTCCCCACCGCCTGGCCGTCGCACACGATGTGCCGCGGCCCCCACGTCTCCCCGTCGCGCGCCAGCGAGGCGGCGTCGACGTCGTCGGGGCGCGGGTAACCCGGGGTGCCAGGACGGGTCGCGGCGCCCGGACGCGCATGGCGGCCGCGTCCGCCGGCGTCACCAGCGGGAGCCGGAGTCGGGGCGAGACGATCTCGACGGGAAGTGTCATGGGAACCAGCGGCCCAGCTCGAGTGCGACGCCGTCGTCGTTGACGGACTCGGTGACGGCGTCGGCGGCAGCCCGGACCTCCTCGACCGCCTGGCCCATCGCCACCCCACGGCCGGCCCAGCGCAGCATCTCCATGTCGTTGCGTCCGTCGCCGATGGCGAGGACGTCGCCCTGCCCGACGCCGAGTCGCTCCGCGACGAGGGCCAGGCCGGAGGCCTTGGAGACGCCGACCGGGCTCAGGTCCAACCAGGCCGTCCAGCCCACGACGTAGTCGGTGCCGTGCAGGCCGAGCCTGGCGGCCAGCTCCACGAAGTCGTCGGCGGTCGCGTCCGGGTCGCGGATGATCACACGGCTGACCGGGCCGGCGACGATCTCGTCGACCTCGGTGATGATCATGTCGCCGGACAGCTCACCCAGCGGGAAGTGCCGGTTGACGCGGTAGCCGATCCCTCGCTCCTCGACCGCGACCAGCGCGTCGGGGTGGTGCTCGAGCACGGCGGCCACCGCCGGGGCCGCGTCGAAGGTCTCCTCGTGCACGACCTCGATCGGTGGGTAGCGGAAGACCACGGCGCCGTTCGACGCCACCACCCAGAGCCGGTCACCCTCCTCAACCGGCAGCCCGAGAAGGTCGGCGATCCGGACCATGCCGTGGGGCGAGCGTCCGCTGGAGAGCACGACGTGGGCGCCGCGGTCGAGGACCCGTTGCACGGCGTCGTGGACCCGGGGCGAGATCTCCTCGTGGGTCGTGCCCGCCCCTTCGACCCACTTCAGCAGCGTGCCGTCGATGTCGAGGGCGACCAGCTTGGGCGTCCAGCCGTGGTTGGGGCTCCGGGTCGGGCCTGGCTCGACCGACGTGGGGTCGCTCACCGTTGTACCGGCTCCAGGACTTCGCGGCCGCCGAGCCACGGCTGGAGTGCCTTGGGCACCCGGACCGACCCGTCGGCCTGCTGGTGGGTCTCCAGGATCGCCACGATCGGGCGGGTGATCGAGCACAGCGTCCCGTTCAGCGTCGCCACCGGCCGCACGACCGACCCGCCGTCGGGGGACTCGAAGCGGCCCCGGGTGTCGAGCCGGCGGGTCTGGAAGTCGGTGCAGTTGGAGGTCGAGGTCAGCTCGCGGTACCTGCCCTGGGTGGGGATCCACGCCTCGCAGTCGAACTTCCGCTGCGCCGACAGGCCGAGGTCGCCGGCGGCCACGTCGATCACGCGGTAGGAGAGCTCGAGCTTGTCGAGGAACTGCTTCTCCCACTCGAGCAGCCGCTGGTGCTCGGCGAAGGACTCCTCGACGGTGGTGTAGACGAACATCTCCACCTTGTCGAACCAGTGGACGCGGATGATGCCGCGGGTGTCCTTGCCGTGCGAGCCGGCCTCCTTGCGGAAGCACGGGCTGAACGCGGCGTAGCGCAGCGGCAGCGCCGACCCGTCCAGGATCTCGTCGGAGTGGTAGGCCGCCATGGGCACCTCGGAAGTGCCGACCAGGTAGAGGTCCTCCCCCTCGATCCGGTAGACGTCGTCGGCGGCCTGGCCCAGGAAGCCGGTGCCCTCCATCGCGCGCGGCTTGACCAGCGACGGGGCGACGACCTGGGTGAACCCGGCGTCGCGGGCCTGCTCGAGGGCGAGGTTGATCAGCGCGAACTCGAGCTCGGCGCCGACGCCGGTGAGGAAGTAGAACCGCGAGCCCGACACCTTGGCCCCGCGCTCGAGGTCGATGGCGCCGAGGATCCTGCCCAGCTCGACGTGGTCGCGGGGCTCGAACCCCTCGGCGGCGAAGTCGCGGGGCTCACCCACGACCTCGATCACCTCGAAGTCGTCCTCACCGCCGGCCGGCGCCTCGTCGGCCGCGACGTTGGGGATCGTCATCAGCGCGGCCTGCCACTCGGCCTCGGCGGCGGCCTGGGCGGACTCGGCCGACTTGACCTCGGCGGCGAGGACCTTGGTCCGCGCCAGCAGCTCCTGCTTCTCCTCGCCCTCGGCGCGGGGGATCTGCTTCCCGAGCTGCTTCTGCTCGGCGCGCCTGGACTCGAAGGTCGCGATGGCCTCCCGCCTGGTCGCGTCGGCGGCCAGGGCCCGGTCCACCACGTCGGTGGACAGCCCGCGCTTCACCTGGGCGGCGCGCGACCCGGTCGGGGTCGTCACGCAGGAGGCGAGGGCCTCTGGGATCACACGGAAAGGCTAGCCGCAGGCACCGAGCACGGTCACACGGATAGTGGCGCCACCCGACTGGATACCCTGTCGCGGACCATCACCCGACCCGAACGAGATGCGAGTGCTCGAGCGATCCCGCGCGGCCCCGTTGGGCTGGGCCCTGCTGTGCCTGGGCCTCCTCGTCGTGCTCACCGTCATGGTGGGCACCGAGTGGGCGCCGCTTGGCCTCCCTCGACCAGCAGGGCAAGCCGGTCGAGGGCTGGGCGGCCGGAGAGCCCGCGATCCACCCCGCGCTGCGCGCGATCGAGCTCGGGTTCAACACGATCGCGATGACGATCTTCACCGCCGTGCTGGCGACCGTGCTCTTCGTCAAGAACCACCGACGAGCGGCCTACCTCACCGTCGGCGTGATGGTCGCGACCTCGGTCGCGACCACCCTCCTCAAGGAAGCCTTCGGCCGGACCCGTCCGGTGTGGCAGGACCCGGTCGCGCTGCTGGAGAACAACGCCTTCCCCTCCGGGCATGCCTCCTCGATCGCCGCCTTCGCCGGGCTGGTGATGGTGCTCGTGGCGATGCTGGTCCGCCGCTCCAACGTGCGGCGCGGGGCCTACGTGGTGGCCGGCCTGGTCGTCGTACTCGTCTGCGCGGACCGGGTCCTGCTCGGGCGCCACTACCCGAGCGACGTCGTCGCCGGCGTCCTCCTCGGCGCCTTCTTCGTGCTGCTCGGCGTGGCGGTCTACAGCCCCCTGCCCAAGAGCCACGCCGAGGCGGCCGAGCCGCTCACCGAGGCGGTGCCCACGGCGAAGCAGCTGGCCGTCGTCCTCAACCCGGTCAAGGTCGAGGACCCGGGCCAGTTCCGGTCGATCGTGAGCGCCATGGCGGCCGAGGCGGGCTGGTCGGAGCCCACCTGGCGCTACACGACGATCGAGGACCCCGGCACCGGCATGGCCGAGGCCGCCGCGGTCGAGGGGGCCGACCTCGTGCTCGTCTGTGGCGGTGACGGCACGGTGCGTGAGGTGTGCGCCGAGCTCGCCGGCACCGGAGTCCCGGTCGGCATCGTCCCTGCCGGCACCGGCAACCTGCTGGCCCGCAACCTCGGCATCCCGCTCTACCTGCGGGCGGCCATCGACGTCGCCCTCAACGGCCAGGACCAGGCGATCGACCTGGTCGCGGTCGCCGGGGACGGGATCGAGGACACCCACTTCATGGTGATGGCCGGCATGGGCTTCGACGCAGCGATCATGGAGGGCGTCAACGAGGACATCAAGAAGCGGATCGGCTGGTTCGCCTACGTCATCTCCGCCCTGAAGTCGCTGATGTTCCCCGCCCAGCGGATCGAGGTCAGCATCGACGGCGGCGAGTTCACCCGGCACCGGGCCCGGACCGTCGTCGTGGGCAACGTCGGGAGCCTGCAGGCCGGGATGCCGCTGCTGCCCGACGCCGCCATCGACGACGGGCTGCTCGACGTCGTGATCCTGCACCCGAAGCGGTTCCTGTCGTGGATCCCGCTCGCCTTCCGGGTCCTGGCCAAGCGGCCGCGCACCGACGACACCATCAACCGGATGACCGGCCGCTCCGTCGTGGTCCGGGCGGGGGCCGACACCCCGCGCCAGCTCGACGGCGACTCGATCGGCCTGGGTCGCGAGCTGCGGATGGAGTGCATCCACGGGCGGCTGCTGGTCCGCGTCCCCCGCTGACCCAGTCCGGGTAACGCCACTTTGTGGTGGCTTCCTGACCGGTATACCGGTCGACTAGCCACCACAGGGCGGCGTTACCCGGACGGTCAGGGGGTCGGGGCGGAGGAGGAAGACGGGGATCTCGCGGTCCGTGCGCTCGGCGTACTTGTCGTAGTTGGGCCAGGTCTCCAGCATCACCTGCCAGTACGCCGCCCGCTCGGCGCCTTCAACGCGCTGGGGTGTCACGGCGCTCGGCCGCCCGCGGAAGGTGACGGTGGCCCGGTCCGCGGCGTCGAGGTTGCCCACCCACGCCGGCGGCTTCGGCGCACCCCAGTTGGAGCCGGCGACCAGCCAGCCGTCCTCGTGGGGCACGCAGAGCAGTGGCGTGGAGCGGGGGATGCCGCTCTTCCGTCCGGGGACGGTGAGCAGGAGCTCGGGCAGACCGGCCATCGACAGCAGGGTGAACCGACCCCGGGTCAGCCGCTGGATCAGGACGTCGAGGCCGACGATGTACTTCGCGAACTTCGGCAGCCAGGGCTGGCGGCCCAACCGGATCGCCAGCCAGCGGATCGGGTTCATGGGCGGAGCATAGGGCCGGGAGTCATCCCTAGACCGGCCGGGCGTGCGTGATCGCCTCTTCCTCCTCGGGCGAGAGCTGCTGCTCGCAGGTCCAGCCCGTGACGTTCTTGGCGTAGGTGCGGGCCTCGCTGCGGCCGTGGATCGAGGTGAGGACGACACCGTGCCCACCGTCGTCGAGCAGCGCCAGCGACCAGGAGAGGTGCCCGCCCATGTCGCCGAAGGCGTCGTACCGGACCACGGCGAGGTGCCGCAACGCGTCGACCGCCTCCTTGCGCAGGGCGGCGACCTCCTGGCGCAGGCCGTGGACGTCGGTGGGCAGGGCGTCGGCGCCGACGCGGCGGGTGTCTCCGGTACGTCGCAGCGCGACCACCGAGAACACCCCGGCGACGAGCGCCAGGACGAGGGCGAGGACGGCGAGGATCAGCACGGTGCAAACCCTATGACCGCTGGCCGGGCGAATCGGGTTGCCGCGAGCGTGCCGTGTGAAAATGCGTCGGTGACCGTCCGACGCATCGCCTACCAGGGGGAACCCGGGGCCAACTCCCACCTGGTGTGCCGCCAGCAGTACCCAGACCACGAGGCTGTCGCCTGCGCGTCGTTCGAGGACGTCTTCGCCGCCGTGGAGTCCGGGGACGCGCACCTCGCGATGATCCCGATCGACAACTCGATCGCGGGGCGGGTGGCCGACATCCACCACTTCCTGCCGACCTCGGACCTGCACATCGTCGCCGAGCACTTCCTGCGGATCCAGTTCACGCTGATGGGGGTGCCGGGGTCGTCGCTCGAGACGATCAAGACGGTGCACAGCCACGTCCACGCCCTCGGCCAGTGCCGCAAGGTGATCCGCGAGCTGGGCCTGACCCCGTTGGTCTCCGGCGACACGGCCGGGGCCGCCCGCGAGATCGCCGAGGCGCAGGACCCCACCCAGGCCGCGATCGCGCCGCCGCTGGCGGCGGAGATCTACGGCCTGGACATCCTTCGCACGGACGTCGAGGACGAGGAGCACAACACGACCCGGTTCGTGGTGCTCTCCCAGGAGTACGTCGAGGCACCGGCCGGCGCCGGGCCCGTCGTCACGACCTTCGTCTTCAACGTCCGCAACCTGCCCGCCGCGCTCTACAAGGCCCTCGGCGGCTTCGCCACCAACGGCGTCAACATGACCAAGCTGGAGAGCTACATGGTCGGCGGCCACTTCACCGCCACCCAGTTCCTCGCCGAGGTCGACGGGCACCCCCAGGACGCCGGGGTGGCGCGCGCGCTGGAGGAGCTCGCCTTCTTCACCACCGACGTCAAGGTGCTCGGGGTCTATCCCGCCGACGCGTTCCGGCAGGAGTAGCAGCTCGCGCTCACCCGGGCGGGTCCTGCATCAGGTTGAACGCCGCACCCTGCGGGTCCGCGAGCACCGCCATCCTGCCGATCCCCTCCACGTCGAAGGCTGGGTGGATCTCCTGGGCGCCGAGGTCCTTGGCCTTCGCCACGGACGCGTCGACGTCGTCGACGTTGAAGTAGACGTTCCAGTGTGGCGGGACACCCGCCACCTGCGGCGTCATCGAGCCGGCCACGGTCTTGCCGCCGACCGTCAACATCGAGTAGGCCCCGCTCCCGTCGGGCATGTCCTGCTGCTCGGTGCCCATGCCGAGCGTGGCGGCGTAGAACGTCGCTGCCTTGTCGAAGTCGGGGGTCACCAGCTCGTTCCAGATGTTGGTGCCGGGCTCGTTGGCGCGCTGGGATCCCGCGAATCCCTGCTCCTGCCACAGGCCGACCGCAGCGCCCGTGGGATCGGCGACCCATGCCATCCGGCCCTGTTCCGGGATGTCCATCGGGCCGGCGAGCACCTGGCCGCCTGCCTCTTGTGCCTGTCCGACGGCCGCATCGACGTCGTCGGCCGCGAGGTAGACGCCCCAGCTCGGCGGGACGCCGTCCGCCATCACCGGGCCGAGCCCGGCGATGCTGTCGCCGTCGATGGTGGCGATGGAGTAGGTCCCCATGTCCTCGCCGTCGTCACCGGTCATCGGGTTGTCGTCGAAGTCCCAGCCGAAGAGCTGGCCGTAGAACTCCTTGGACGCCTTCTGGTCGGTGCTGCTGTGCTCGATCCAGCTGGGCGTGCCCTGCTCGTACTTCTCGAACTTCGCCATCTGCTTCCCTCTCTCACTCGTCGTTGGACCCGACTCCGTCACCCAACACCCGCCGCCGACAGTGGCAACGGGTGCGCCGGTGAACAGCGGGTGCTGGTGCGTGGGCGATAGATTCACGGCGTGAGCGAGGACCCCCGAACCGAGGACCTGGGCTTCGCCCGGGTCGACCTCGACCGCGCCGCCCGCACCGGCGACGCCGAGGTGGTCTACGGCGCCGGGAAGACCCCCGACCAGGTGGTCGCCATCCTGCGCACGCTCCACGCGAAGCACCCCGACCGCGCGGTCCTCGCCACCCGGCTCAGCGATGCGGCGCTGCACGCCGTCGGGGAGCTCGACGCCGACGTCGACCTCGTCGCCCGCGCGGCCACGCTCGGCCCGCTACCCGAGACCACGGGCACGGTCGCGGTGATCAGCGCCGGGACCTCCGACGCCCCCGTCGCCGCCGAGGCCGCGCTCACCGCCCGCGTCCACGGTGCCGGCGTCCACGAGGTCCGCGACGTCGGCGTCGCCGGACTGCACCGGTTGCTCGCGGTCCGCGACGAGCTCGAGCAGGCGGACTGCCTGATCGTGGTGGCGGGCATGGAGGGCGCGCTCCCCTCCGTCGTCGGCGGACTGACCGGCGTGCCCATGGTCGCGGTCCCGACCAGCGTCGGGTACGGCGCCTCCTTCGGCGGGCTGGCCGCCCTGCTGGCCATGCTCAACTCGTGCGCGCCCGGGGTGACCGTGGTCAACATCGACAACGGCTACGGCGCGGGCGTGTTCGCGGCCCGGGTCGCGCGCCGGACCGCTCGGCCACGCGGCGAGACGACATGACGGTCTGGATCGATGCCTCGGCGGGCGCCAGCGGCGACATGCTGCTCGGCGCCCTCGTCGGCGCGGGGGTGCCGGTCGAGGTGCTCCAGGACGCCGTCGACGCGATCGCGCCCGAGCCGGTGAACCTCCGGGTCGAGCAGGTCACCCGCAACGGCTTCGCCGCCACCCGCTGCCACGTCGAGGCGCGCGGCTCGACACAGCACCGCTCCTGGCGCGACATCCGGGGCCTGTTGAAGAGCTCCCGCCTGGACGAGGACATCCGGGCCCTGGCGTTTCGGGTCTTCGAGCGGCTCGCCGAGGCCGAGGCTGCTGTGCACGGCTCGGACCCGCACGACGTGACCTTCCACGAGGTCGGCGCCCTCGACGCGATCGCGGACGTGGTCGGCGCCTGTGCGGGGTTCGCCCATCTCGGGTCGTGTGCCCCACAACGCCCCATTGGTAGTTCTCCAGCACACGACCCTGCCCGCGAGGTCGTGGTCAGTCCGGTCGCGGTCGGGTCGGGCACGGTCCAGGGCGCCCACGGGGTCGATGCCCGTCCCGCCCCCGGCGGTGGCCGAGCTGCTGCGCGGCGTGCCGTCGTACGCCGGACCGGCGGGAGCCCCCGCCATGGAGCTGTGCACGCCGACCGGTGCCGCGATCCTGACCACGGTCGCGACCCGCTGGGGCCCGCAGCCGCCGATGACGACCGAGCAGGTCGGCGTCGGCGCGGGCAGCCGCGACCCGGAGGGCCACGCGAACGTCCTGCGGCTCTTCGCCGGTGGCTCCGCTCGACTCGCGCGCCGCGAGCGACACGGCGCGTCCTCATCGAGACCAACGTCGACGACCTCGACCCCCGGGTCTGGCCGTCGGTCATCACCGCCCTGCTGGACGCCGGCGCGTCCGACGCCTGGCTCACCCCGATCCTGATGAAGAAGGGCCGCCCGGCCCACGCCCTGAGCGTGCTGGTCCCGCCCGACCGGGCGGAGGCGGTCCGGGCCACCGTGTTCCGGGAGACCTCCGCGATCGGCGTCCGCGAGCAGCGGCTCGACAAGCACGCCCTCGACCGCGAGATGTCCTCGGTCGACGTCGACGGCCACACGATCGCGGTGAAGCTCGCCCGGCACGAGGGTGCGGTGGTCAACGCGATGCCGGAGTACGACGACGTCGCGCGTGCCGCCGCCGCCGTCGGGCGGCCGGTCGCCGATGTTCTCGCCGACGCAGTCGCGGCGAGCCGGAAGCTCCTGGGTTGAGGAGCCGGGGCTGATGGATCCCGTTGTCATCGCGCTGACCTTCGGCGCGATCTTCGTCGTCGAGCTGCCCGACAAGACGTTCATCGCGACGCTGGTCCTCTCCACGAAGTTCCGCCCGCTCCTGGTCTGGATCGGGGTCGGCCTCGCGTTCGCCGTCCAGACCGGGGTCGCGGTCGTGCTCGGCAAGGCGGTCGGGCTGCTGCCCGACGATGTCGTCCACGTGGGGACCGCGCTGATGTTCCTGGTCGGTGCGGTGATCCTCTTCCGGACCGCGGCGTCGGCCGACGAGGACGAGGCCGAGTCCGAGAGCGAGTACGCCGCGAAGGTCTCGACGAACGCCGGCGGCGTGGTCAAGGCCATCGGCACCAGCTTCCTGGTCCTGTTCGCCGCCGAGTGGGGTGACCTCTCGCAGCTGCTCACGCTCTCGCTCGTCGCGAAGTACGACGACCCGGTGTCGGTGTTCCTCGGCGCCTGGGGCGCCCTGCTCACGGTGTCGGGACTCGCGGTGATCGTGGGCCGGGTCCTGCTCAACCACGTGCGGCTGTCGGTGCTGCACTACGTCGGCGCCGGCGTGTGCGTGCTGATGGCCGCCCTCACGATCTGGGAGATGACGAGATGAGCCTCGAGCGGGTCCGGGAGCGGTATCGCGAGGTCAACGGCGACCACCCGATGTCACCCGAGGACGACTGCTACGTGCGGGCCCATTTCGTCGAGGTCCCTGACCCCGGCGCCACCCTCGACCGGATGGTGGCCGGCGAGCTGCCGCTGCCGTCGTACCTGCTCGCCGACGGCACGCCGATGGTGCCGGCCGACTATCTCGAGCCCGCCGAGTGGGCCGGTGGCCTCGACCTGCTTCGGGCGTGGTTCCTCGACCACTGGCCCGGGGACGCCCAGGACACCGCCGAGGAGGAGTGGGCGGCCTACCTCTCGGGGCAGTACGTCTGCCTCAGGTCGGTCACCCCGCTGACGATCCGCCGCAAGGCCGCCCTCGTCGAGCAGGTCCGGGCCGCCGTCGCCGTGCTCGAGCAGGAGCCGCGCGACGCCACCGCTCGTGGTTCGCTCGGGGAGGCGACCTCGAAGCTCGACGACCTCGAGCTTCCGATGACCGACTACGACCGGCTCCGGTTCGGCGGCCCCCTCTCGCGGGAGACCTGGATCGAGGCGCCGCGCAGGCGCTTCCTCACACCTGCCGACCCGTCGCTGCCGGTGCGGACCGAGCGGCTGGTGCTCCGCCTGCCCGAACCGCGCGACGCCGAGCCGCTGTTCGCCTACTACTCCGACCCGGAGGTCGTGGTCTACCTCCTCACACCGCCGCTCGACCGACGGGAGGCCGAGTCCGAGATCCGGCGCCGGATGGCGTGGACCCCCCATGCGAAGGGCGGCACCAATCCTGCCCCTCGTCGTCGAGCTCGACGGGCGGATGGCCGGCGAGCTGATCCTGATGCTGAAGGGGCCGTCGTACAGCCAGGCCGAGGTCGGCTGGGTGCTGGACCCGCGCGTCGCCGGCCGAGGGATCGCCACCGAGGCGGCCCGGGCGCTGATCGACCTGGCGTTCGACCACTACGGCGTCCACCGGGTCTACCGCCCAGCTCGACGCCCGCAACGAGCGGTCCGCGGCCCTGTGCGAGCGCCTGGGGATGCGGCGTGAGGCCACACAAGCGGCTCGACTACTGGTCCAAGGGCGAGTGGACCGACTCGTTCGAGTACGCCGTCCTCGCCGACGAGTGGCGACAACTTCCCTGATCGCGAGACGCGCTGGACACCCCCTTCCGGGTCCGGAAGGATCACCGCATGCCCATCTTCGAAGGATTCACCGACGACGAGGTCCAGCGGATCAAGAATGCCGGGACCTTCGTCACGCTGCCGGCCGACTGGTCGCCCATCTGGGAGAAGACACCGTCCGACAAGGCGTACATCCTGCTGTCGGGCGAGGTGTCGGTGCGCAAGGACGGCCAGGAGATCGCCCGGCTCGGCCCCGGCGAGATCATCGGCGAGGTCGGCATCGTCAACCACAAGCTCCGCAGCGCCTCCATCGTGACGCTGGACAAGGCCGAGGTGCTGCACTTCACCAGCGACGACCTCCGCCAGCTCTGCGAGGACGTCCCGTCGTTCAAGGAAGCGCTGGACCGGGCGGCGCAGGAGCGCCTGGGTTCCTGACCTTGGCAGGCGACGCCGACGACAGCGATCCGCTGGGCCAGATCGAGGAGATCGAACGCGCGCTCCTCGGGTCGAAGCGGACGTTCAACCGCAAGGAGATCGCCGACAAGGCCGGCGTACCGATCGATGTCGCCGAGGAGCTGTGGCAACAGCTCGGATTTCCCCACGCCTCCGACGACGACGTGGCTTTCACCAAGGAGGATCTCAAGGCCCTTCAGCGCACCCGGGAGCTGATCTCGCTCGGCATCCTGACGCCGGAGTCGCAGGCCGCGCTGGTCCGGACCTGGGGCCGCAGCTTCGCCCGGCTGGCCGAGTGGCAGGTCAGCCTGCTCGCGGAGCTGGCCATCGAGGACGAGGACCCACAAGCGCGGCTGACGGAGCTGATGGACGTGGTGCTCCCCCGGGTGGAGAAGCTGCAGACCTACATCTGGCGCCGCCATCTGGAGAGTGCCGCCAGTCGGCTCCTCTCGCAGTTTGCCGACGAGGGCCCGGGCACGACCAGCACGATGGCGGTCGGCTTCGTCGACATCGTCGGCTACACCGGCCAGAGCAAGACGCTCACCGACGCCGAGCTCGTCGAGTGGGTGGAGTACTTCGAGAACGAGATGACCCGCACCGTCGTCGACCTCGGCGGCCGGGTGATCAAGACCATCGGCGACGAGGTGCTGTTCGTGGCCGACGACCCGGTCTCCGCGGCCGAGGTGGCCCTGATCGTCACCGAGCGCGGCGAGGACCACGACGACGAGTTCCCGCGGGTGCGCGCCGGGATCGCCTACGGCGACGTGGTCAGCCGGCTGGGCGACGTCTACGGCCCCCAGGTCAACATCGCCGCCCGGCTGACGTCGGTGGCCCGGCCGGGCAGCGTCCTGGTCGACCGCGGCGCCTACGAGGAGCTCTCCGGGCCGATCGCCGAGGACTCGGTGGAGACGACCGAGCTGCCCACCGCCGACGAGTCGCTCCGGCTGTCGAAGATCCTCGACCGGGCCGCCGACGAGCTGGCCCAGATCTCGCCGTACACCCAGGCCGGCGACTACCGATTCCGGCGCCTGCCCCGCAAGTCGGTCAAGGGGTACTCGCGGCTCGAGCCGTGGCTGCTGCGTCGTTCGAAGGGCGCGCAGGGGAAGAGCGGCTGAAAACCCCCTAGAGTCTGTTGTCATGGAGACGCAGGTGCCAGCCTCGGGGGCGCAGCACGGGCCGGATTCGCACGGAGCGGACAGCGAGGTCGGCCGGCTGCAGACGGTGATGCTGCACCGGCCCGGCCACGAGCTGAAGCGCCTCACCCCTCGCAACAACGACAAGCTCCTCTTCGACGGGATCCCCTGGGTCCACCGCGCCCAGGAGGAGCACGACGCGTTCGCCGAGGCGCTGCGGTCGCGCGGGGTCGAGGTGCTCTACCTGACCGACCTGCTGACCGAGGCGCTGCAGCAGGACCAGGCCCGCAACCACGCGATCACGACCGCGCTCGGCGGGCTCCACCTCGGCGACACCATGCGCAGCTACCTCGCTCGGGTCCTCCAGGACTCCCCGCCCGAGGAGCTGACCGGCTACCTCACCGCCGGCATCCGCAACGACGAGGTGCGCGGCGGCTTCGGGCTGGTCACCTCCCTGCTCGCCCACGACGACTTCCTGGTCGACCCCCTGCCCAACCTGCTGTTCACGCGCGACTCCAGCGTCTGGATCCGGGACCGCGTGGCGATCACGTCGCTGGCGATGCCGGCCCGGTCGCGCGAGACCCAGCTGACCGAGCTGATCTACACCGCGCACCCGCGCTTCCAGGGCACCCGCAAGATCCACGGCTGGCACCACGAGCACGTGGAGGGAGGCGACGTACTGCTGCTGGCGCCGGGCGTCATCGCCGTCGGCGTCGGCGAGCGTACGACGCCGGCGGGCGTGGAGCGGCTGGCCCGCCAGGTGTTCCACGCGGGGCTGGCCAAGACCGTCCTCGCCGTACCCATCGCGCAGGAGCGGGCCACGATGCACCTCGACACCGTCTGCACGATGGTCGACGTCGACAAGATCGTGATGTACCCCAACGTCGCGGACTCCCTGCGGGCCCATGCCGTCACGGTCGCCGAGCGTGGCACGGGTGCCCACGAGCTGGTCCTCGACGTGGCCGACGCCGAACCCTTCCTCGTCGCGGCCGCGAAGGCGATGGAGATCGACACCCTGCACCAGATCGACACCGGCCTGGACCCGGTCACCGCCGAGCGGGAGCAGTGGGACGACGGCAACAACACGCTGGCCATCGCGCCGCGCGTGGCCGTGGCCTACGAGCGCAACGACGAGACCAACGACCGGCTCGAGGACGCCGGCATCGAGGTGGTCAAGATCGCCGGCTCGGAGCTGGGATCCGGACGAGGCGGCCCGCGGTGCATGAGCTGCCCGATCTCGCGGGCGCCGCTGCACGAGGAGTAGCCGATCGGGGCGCCGGTAGGGTCGCCCGTCGTGAGCCGCCTCATCCACCTCAACGGCCCACCCGGGATCGGGAAGTCCACGCTGGCCAGGCGCTACGCAGCCGAACATCCGGGAGTTCTGAACTGCGACATCGACGTGCTCAGAACACTCATCGGCGGATGGGACAGCAACTTCGGAGAGGCTGGGGCGCTGATCCGGCCTGCGGCGCTGGCCATGATCAAGGCGTACCTCGCGAATGGCCACGACGTCGTGCTGCCACAGATGTTGATCGATCCGGCCGAGTTGGCACGGTTCGAAGCATGTGCCACCGATGTCGGAGCGCGGTTCGTGGAACGCGTCCTCATGGACACCTCAGCGAATTGCGTGACGCGTTTCTACGGTCGTGGAGCAGCGGAAGAGGGAGATCCGTGGCACGACCAGGTGCGGTCCATCGTGGCAGCGAACGGCGGGGACAACGAGCTCACTCGGTGCCATGCGGGGCTCGAACGCCTACTGTCAGAGCGCTCGAACGCGGTCGTGATCATGAGCGCCGACGGTGCGGTGGACGAGACCTACCGCTCGTTCATCGAGTCTCTGGACTGACACGCACCTGACCCGAGCAGCGGAGGCGTGCGGACGTGGTTGTCGAGCCACGCCGAAACAGCGATGATCGCGGCTGTGACGGCCGACAGATCGAGCGAGCTCGACCAGCTCCTGGGCGAGCAGATCGCCCACTACCGTGCCATCGCTGCGGAGTACGAAGACCACGCCATCCCGTTCGCAGGCGCAGATCGAGCTTTCCGCCGCTCTGGATGCGTTCCGACCGGTCGGGACGGTACTGGAGCTTGCCTGTGGGCAGGGCCTGTGGACCGGGCAACTTCTCCGTCACGCCGACGAGGTCACGGCGGTGGATGCCTCCCCAGAAATGCTCGCGATCGCCTCGAATCGTGTCGACAGCGACCGGGTGCGCTTCCTGCGTGCCGACATCTTCGACTGGGAGCCAGACCGCCAGTACGACGCGGTTTTCTTCGGCTTCTGGCTTTCCCACGTTCCCCTGGAGCGCTTCGACTCCTTCTGGACGCTGGTTGCCGAAATGCCTCAAGCCGGGAGGTCGTGTCTTCTTCGTCGACGATGCCTACCGGACCCCTGACGAACTCATGGAGGGTGAGTCGTCCACCACCATCCGCCGGCGTCTGAATGACGGGAGCGCCCACCGCGTCGTGAAGGTTCCGCACCAGCCCGCTGATCTCGAACAACGATTGGCCGCCCTCGGATGGGCGGTAGAGGTGACAGGGACCTACTGGCCCCTCTATTGGGGCACAGGCAGCCTCGGCTGACCGCCCAGGCATCGGCGATCCCCAAGGCGTCCTGGATGCCGGTGTCCGCGCGTGCCGATCTGCGCGCGGGCGGTGTGGCTACGATCCGGCGGTGGACGTTGACTGGAACGGCGAACTGGTCGATCAGCTCGAGTCGCATTGGCAGCACCAGCTGCGGCCCCGACTCGACGGCCTCACGGATGACGAGTACTTCTGGCAGCCGGTTCCCGACTGCTGGACCATCAGCCGCCGTGGAGAGAGCGCGGCGCCGATGTCACTCGGAGCGGGAGACTTCACGTGGGACTTCGGTGAGCCTCAAGACCCGGAGCCGGTGACGACCATCGCCTGGCGTCTCGCTCACCTGATCGTGGGCTTCGCGGAGATGAACGGGACCCACTTCGGTGGACCGCCGACGGACGTCGCGACCTTCGACTACGCCGGCACTGCCAAGCAAGCGCTGCGTCAGCTCGACGACGCCCATGACCACTGGGTCGAGGGTGTGCGCGACCTGGGAGACGTCGGGCTTGCCGAGCCACAAGGCTCGAAGAGTCCACCCGCGTTCGCCGATGCACCTGTGGCGAGGCTCGTCTTGTACTCGAGCGTGGAGGTCTTTCACCACGGGGCCGAGATCTGCCTGCTTCGTGACCTCTATCTGCGAAACCGTGCGTAGCGACGCGATGGAGTGTCCAGGACAACGGGGACCACGAACACCGTGGAAATTGAAGACCCGGCCGCTGTTGACGGGGGACACAACAACGACCGGGTGTAGCGGAATCTACAGGGGGCGGTGAGCCGCACACAAGGCGGGTCGGGCGTGTCGTATGCCACCCCGTTCGGACTCCGAACCGCGGAGTTGGGCGGCGCACCGCGTCAGCGGATGGTGACCTGACGGTTGGCCAGCCCGGAGCGCGCGGCCCGCTCGTCGCCGCTCAGGTCGGACTCGTCGGCCAGCGCCTCGGCCAGGTCGGCGGCGAAGCGTGCCGCGGGCTCCTCGACCGCCTCCGCCCCGGTGCCGACCGGGAGGTCCCACACCGGGGTGAGCAGGCCGTGCGCCCGGAACATCCCGACGAATCGGCCGTCCGGCACGAGGTGGTCCCGACCCGCCGTGTGCAGCCGGGCCAGTGCGTTCAGGAGCCGGTCCTCCGGCTCCGGCATCACCCAGCGCAGGTGCTCCTTCGGGCCCACGTTCGTCCAGTACGCCGCCTCGACCGAGCCCAGCCTGGCCGTCGGGTTGACCGACGCGTTCGCCTGGTCGAGGGCCGCCGCCAGGCCCGACGGGTCCTCCTGGTCGTCCATCCAGTGGTCGAAGCCCTCGTGCACGGTGACCTCGAGCGTCGTACCGGTCACCAGGTCCTGCAGCCGCGGCCCCTCGCCCGGCGGGTCGGTGAGCCCGACGATGCCGGGCTCGGACTCGAGGGCGCTGACCAGGACGGCGCCCAGGTCGCGGGCGGGGTCGCCGAAGTTGTGGCGGACCTGCAGGCCGAGCCAGACGTCGCCGCTCTCGCGCACCATCGCGGGCGCGGCCATCGGGAGCAGGGTGCTGAGCCGGACCGTGCGCTCGTGGTCGTCGGCCAGCGTCAGCGGCGCGGTCGCGGACTGCACGAGCTCGCGCATGGCCACGATGTCGCACTCGCCCGGGAGCCCCTCGAACGGCCGGCTGACGAAGACGGCCGCCGGGCCGTCGGCCGAGCCGTGGCACGCCTTGTAGCGGCGCCCCGACCCGCACGGGCACGGCTGGCGGGGCCCGACCTCCCCCGCCGGCGTGGCGTGGTCACGGGCCTTGGTGCGAGAGCGCTTTCCCATGTGACGGAGGCTAGCCCTCTCGATGGCCGAGTGCGGGAGCTCAAGGTGCGTCGGTCTCGGTCCCGGCAGGCCATGAGGGTCACCTCTGCACGATTGGCGACTTGGGGGCATCAAGTCGCCGCTCGGTCGACACCAACTCGCCACTCATCCCAACGGGGTCTGGGCCCGCCCCGCTCGGCGGCGGCATCGATCGCGAGACGTCATACGGGCGGAGCAAGCGGTTGCACCATCCGTATGACGTCCTCGACTGCGTGCCCGCGCATCGAAGCGCTAGCTGTCCAGCAGCTCCATCATGTACGCCGGCCGGTCGGTGATGATCGCCTTCACGCCCAGCTCGAGGCAGAGCTCGAGGTCCCGGTCGGTGTTGACCACCCAGACGTGGATGTCGCGTCCGCTCTTGAGGAGGTGCTTCCGCAAGCCCGGATGGTCGTGGAGCTGCTGGATCCCGGGCCCGACCATCCAGTCCTCGCCGATCACCTGCCGCAGCATCGGCCAGTGGTGCGCCTTCTCGATCAGCATCACCAGCGCGACCTCCGGGGCGAGCCGCTGCACCCGCTGCAGGGCCGCCCAGGAGAAGCTCATCACCCGGACCGGCGAGTCGGCCTGGTCCCACCCGAAGTCGCGCAGCAGCTCGACCAGCCGTCGCTCGACCAGCCCGCCGAACCGGGTCGGGTGCTTGGTCTCGATCGCCACCTCGATCGGCCGGTCCTGGTCGGCCACCATCTCCAGCAGCTTTCGCAGCGTGAGCACGCGGCCGTGCTCGGCGTCGGGCTCCGGTGCCTCGTCGTCGAGGTCGGCCCAGGGGTTCTTCCACGACGCGAAGTCGAGGTCGTCGAGGTCCGCCAGCTCCATCGTGGAGATCGCTCCCCGCTTGCTCGCCGTACGCCAGAGGTTGCGGTCGTGCACGCAGACCAGGTGGCCGTCGGCGGTCAGGCGTACGTCGCACTCGAACGCCTCCGCGCCGGCCTCCATCGCCGCCAGATAGGCCCCCAACGTGTGCTCCGCAAGATCGTGGCTGGCACCCCGATGGGCGACCACCTGGGGCCTCATGTCTCCATTGTGTCGGCCCGTCGGCTGCGCGGCCGTGCGCCACGCGTGAGGACGTCGCGCCACCGGCACAGGCACCGTCGAGGTGATGAACTGTGATCCCGCACTGAAGGAGCTCCGCGTGAACCCTGAGATGCCCGGTAAGTACATCGTGCGCCCGATCGGAACCGTGCACTCGCCGATCAGCGACCCCGCCGCAGCACCGCGGCAAGGCGACGAGGGCGCTCCGGACACGTGGATCTCCTTCGCGCCAGAGCTCGCGGCAGCAGTCCGCGACTTGCGGCCCGGCGACGACGTGCTGGTCTTCACCTGGCTCCACCTGGCCGACCGCGATGTCCTCGCCGTGCACCCGCGGGACGACGTTTCCCGCCCGCTGACCGGTGTGTTCGCCACCCGCTCCTCTCATCGGCCCAACCCGATCGGCCTGCACCGGGTGCGGATCCTCGGTACCGAGGACCACGGCATCAAGGTCCGAGACCTCGAGGCCGTCGACGGAACCCCGGTCCTCGACATCAAGCCGGTGCTGGAGATCCGCGACGAGCGGTAGGCCGGCACGCCCTAGCCTCGCGTCATGGGACACATCGACTCTTCGGCCTGGATCGCACCGTCGGCCGTGGTGACCGGGGACGTCACGATCGGCGCCGAGTCACGCGTGCTGCACGGCGCGGTGCTCAACGGCGACCTCGGCCCGGTGGTGCTCGGCTCGCACGTCGTGGTCATGGAGCACGCCTTGCTCCGCGGCCGGGACTCGCACGCGCTGACCGTGGGCGACGCCGTCCTGGTCGGCCCGCACACCCATCTCAACGGCACCACCGTCGAGGACGAGGTCTTCGTTGCGACCGGGGTCTCGATGTTCCCCGGCTCCCGGGCCGGCACCGGTAGCGAGCTGCGCATCAACAGCGTGCTCCACGTCAACTCGGTGCTCGAGCCGGGCACCGTCCTCCCCATCGGGTGGATCGCCGCCGGTGACCCTGCGGAGCTGTTCTCCCCGGACCGGCACGAAGAACTGTGGGCGGTCCAGGAGCCGCTGGACTTCCCCGGCACCGTGTACGGCGTCCCCCGCGGCACCTCGATGCGGGAGATCATGCGGCGGCAGTGCGCCGCCTTCGGGCCCTCCGGAGATCGCCGCCCGGAGTGACGGCCAGCGCTCTATCGGGCGTAGACGCTGACGTGTCGCGCACTCTCCGCCGTGAACGGTTCACCGCGCCACCCGCCCCAGCGATCCCGCAGCCGCAGGCCCGCGATGCGGGCCATCAGGTCCATCTCGCTGGGATGGACCATCCGTTGGGAGATCGGCCCCATCCGGACGCCGTCGCTGCCGAGGTGCACGTGGTTCTCGTCGAGGATCTGCGTCACCGGGTCGTAGCGGTTGACATCGAGGACGACCGCGTCGACGCCGACGTGTTCGGCGTCGACGAACTGGGTCCCGCGGCGCATCGCCATGAGATCGGCCTCGACCACGAAGACTCCGTCGTCGGTCAGGTGCCGCGCCGCGTTCTCGAAGCAGCGCACCTGGTCGTCCTGCGTGAGCAGGTTGTGGAAGGTGTTGAACACCAGGTAGACCAGCGCGTACCTGCCCGGCGCCTCCGCACTCGCCATGTCGCCGAGTACGACGGTGAGTCCGTCGCCGCCCGGCTTCTCCCGCAGCCGCGCCACCATCGCCTCGGACAGCTCGATCCCGTCGACCCGGACTCCGCGCTCCGACAGGGGCAGGGCGATCCGTCCGGTGCCGATGGCGAGCTCGAGCGCGGCCGACGATCCCGCCAGACCTGCCAGGAAGTCGACGGTCTCGGCCTCGTCACCGCGGAGGTGGTCGTCGTACCGCGCGGCCACGTCAGCGCCGAAGCTGGTCGCCGGGTCGAATCCGTCCATGACGCGAAGCCTGCCGGAGCGGAGCCGGTCGGCCAACCGGTTTCTGCCCTCACGCGTGCTCGCGGAGATACCTCCCGAAGTGCGGGACCGTGAAGGCGATCCGGCCACGCTCGCCGGAGTAGATCAGCCCCTTCTTCATCAACGAGTCGCGGGCCGGCGACAGTGACTGCGGCTTCTTGCCCAGCTCGCCGGCGACGTCGGCGGTGGGGACGCTCTGGATGTCGTCGAGCTCCTCGGCCGCCCGCTCCGCGATCGCCACCGCAGCGTCGGCCATCGCGCGGAGGTACTCCCGCTCCCCCGGCGTCGCCCGCTCGAAGCGGCTGCCGAAGAACCCGACGGCCAGCTCGCCCTCGGCCTCGGGCGCCGCGACGGCGACGTCCTCCGCGGTGATCGGGGAGCGCGGCGCGAGGTCCCAGACGACCTTGCCGTAGGCCTGGATGAAGTAGGGATAGCCGCCGGTCGCGGCGTACATCGCGGCCAGTGCCTCCTCGGTGTAGGCGGCGCCCTCCTCGGCGGCGGGCGCGCTCAGCGCGCGGTCGGCGCCCTCGCGGGCGAGCCGGTCGATCCGCTGGTAGCGGAACAGCCGCTCGGAGTAGGACTTGCTCGCGGAGAGGACGGCCGGGAGGTGCGGCAGCCCGGCGCCGACCACGATCACCGGCAGCCCCGACTGGCTGATCTCGTGGCAGGCCGCGCACAGGGCGGACACGTCGTCCGGCGCGAGGTCCTGCATCTCGTCGATGAACACCGCGACGCCCTTGCCCACATCTGCGGCCAGGCCGCCCACGTCGGTGAACAGCTCGACCAGGTCGATCTCGATGTCACCGGAGTCGGCGCGGCCCTTCACCACCGGGGCGTCGATGCCGGGGTTCCAGCGGTCGCGCAGCTTGGCGTCGGCGCCGGCCTCGCGCTGCGCGAACGCGCGGATCACGCCGAGCACGTGGTCGACGTCGTCGGGCTTGGGATGCGACAGCTCGCGCACGGCCTGGTGGAGGGCGCTCGAGAGCGGCCGGCGCAGGGGCTGCTCAGGCCGGGCCTCGAGCTTGCCGGTCCCCCAGCCGCGGCGTACGGCGGCGGAGCGCAGCGCGTTGAGCAGCACGGTCTTGCCGACGCCGCGAAGGCCGGTGAGCACCAGGCTCCGCTCCGGCCGGCTGCGGGCGATCCGCTCGAGGACGACGTCGAAGGTCTCCAGCTCGACGTCCCGACCCGCCAGCTCGGGAGGTCGCTGACCGGCGCCCGGGGCGTAGGGATTGCGGATCGGGTCCATGATCGGACCGTATCGGGGAGTCTAGGTCTGATCTTAGATTTGGGCTCCGGCGCGTCACGCCCGGGTCGCCGAGGGCAGCTCCGCCGACCCGCGGCCGGACAGGGCGGCGTCGTACGCGCGATCCAGCCCGGCCCGGAGCATGTCGATGAACTCAGGCACCTCGTCGATCCTCAGCCGGAACGATCCGGCGCAGACGTTGTCGCGCCACAGCGAGAGGACGACCACCTCGGCCTCGTGGTGCCAGGTGGCCCGGAGCGCGCGGTCGCCACCGCGGGCGTCGATGAAGACCGACCCCGTCTTCGGCAACGGTCGGGCCGAGGTCACCCAGCCCATTGTGGGCCCGCGGCGGCGTTCTGTCACCGGTCGTGTGCCGCACCGCGTCCCGCGCAACGCCGCGTGACCCGGCCTCGGGCGACCTAGACTGTGGGGCGTGCCCGAGCTGCCCGAGGTGGAAGCCCTGGCCCTCGACCTGGCGGGCCGGCTCACCGACCGCGCGATCGTGAAGGTGCACGTCGCCGCGTTCAGCGCCCTCAAGACCTTCGACCCGCCGCTGCAGGCGCTCGAGGGCACTCTGGTCGACGGAGTCACCCGGCACGGCAAGTTCCTCGACGTCTCGGCCTCCGGCTTGCACCTGGTCCTCCACCTGGCCCGTGCCGGCTGGGTGCGCTGGCGCGACGAGGTGCCCGCCCTGCCCCCGAAGCCGAGCAACAAGTCACCGCTCGCCGTCCGGGTGGTGCTCGACGACCAGTCGGGGCTCGACATCACCGAGGCCGGCACCCGCAAGAGCCTGGCGATGTACGTCGTCCGCGACCCGGCCGAGGTGCCCGGCATCGCCTCGCTCGGACCCGACCCGTTGACCGACGACTTCACCATCGAGCTCTTCCGGAAGATCCTCGCCGAGGCCGGACGGTCCCAGATCAAGGGGGTCCTGCGTCATCAGGGCACCATCGCGGGCATCGGCAACGCCTACTCCGACGAGATCCTGCACGCCGCCCGGATGTCACCGTTCAAGCCGGCCAGCACTCTCACCGACGACGACGTCCACCTCCTCCACGACGCCATCCGCGTGGTGCTCGGCGACGCCGTCGACCGCTCTCGAGGCCTGGCCGCGTCCGAGCTGAAGGGCGAGAAGAAGTCCCACCTCGCCGTCCACGGCCGCACCGGTCAGCCGTGCCCGGTCTGCGGCGACACCGTGCGCGAGGTCTCGTTCGCCGACTCCAGCCTGCAGTATTGCCCGACGTGTCAGACTGGCGGTAAGCCACTGGCGGACCGCCGGATGTCGAAGCTGTTGAAATGAGGGACGACGTGCCCGAGATCCCCGCTGTGATGGTCCAGGGGGTGCCTGACCCGCTGCCGGACGACCTCACGGTCCTCGACGTGCGCGAGCCGGTCGAGTGGGAGCACGGCCACATCGACGGCGCCGTCCACATCCCGCTGATGCAGCTCGGCGATCGGCTGGAGGAGGTCCCGGACGGGCGGACGCTCGTGGTCTGTGCGGTGGGGGGCCGGTCCGCGCAGGCGGTGGCCTACCTGAAGCAGCACGGCCGCGACGCGGTCAACCTCCACGGCGGGCTGGTCGACTGGGCCGACTCCGGCCGGCCGATGGTCAGCGACACCGGGCAGCAACCGCACGTCATGTGACGGTCCGCCCTCACGCCCCACGCCGGAGAACGCCACCGGCAGCGGCAGCAGGAGCGCCGCGCGCAGCCTGGTGAGGTAGTCGCTCCGCGAGATCTCGACCACGCCCAGCGACTCCAGGTGCGGCGTCTGCCACTGGGTGTCGAGCACCCGGGTGGCCGCGTGCTCGTCGGACAGCAGGTCGACCAGCCCGACCAGCGCCACCTTCGAGGCGTCCCGCTCCCGGTGGAACATCGACTCGCCAGCGAACAGTCCACCGATCGCGACGCCGTACAGGCCTCCGGCCAGGCGCCCGCCCCGCCACGCCTCGACGGAGTGCACCCAGCCCAGCTGGTGCAGCCGGAGGTACGCCGCCTGGATGTCGGCGTCGATCCAGCCGCTGTCGCGCTCGACATCGGCGCAGCCGTCGATCACCTCCTCGAACGCTGTGTCCACGCGGATCTCGAAGTCGCGGACCGAACGCCGCAACGACCGGGAGACCTTCATGCCGTCCAGCGGCAGCACCGCCCGGCGCACCGGGCTGAACCAGTGCATCGGGTCCCCCGGCACCCCCACCGGCATCGGGAAGATGCCGGCGCGGTAGGCGCTCAGGAGGGTGCCGGGCTCGAGATCGGCGCCGAGGCCGACCAGATCGTCGTCCACGCCGTACCGGTCCGGGCCCGGGAAGGACCAGGGAGTTGGGTCCGGTTCGACTGGCACGGGACGACCGTAGCGACCACCTCCGTACTATCTGCGACATGAGCATGAAGGGAAACATCGGTCGTCGGCTCGCCCCGCGCGTCAGCGAGCTCGCCCCCGACCTGACGTCGACCTTCGTCCGCGAGTCGCTGAACCGTGCCATCAACGGGGTAGGTCCACTCCCGCCCGCCGCCCGGGCCGCCGACGCCCAGCTGCGCGAGCAACACGGCAACGTCGAGCGCGGGATCCACGAGGTGATCGAGAACCACGTCCGGTACGCCGGTGCGCAGGGGTTCCTCACGAACCTCGGCGGGCTGGTGACCGCATCGATCCTGATCCCCACCAACATCGCTGGTCTGACGCTGGTCAAGGCCCGGATGGTCGCCGGGATCGCCCATCTGCGCGGGTACGACCTCGACGACCCGCGCGTCCGCAACGCGATCCTGGTCTGCATGCTGGGTGAAGACGCCGTCAACAGTCTGGTGAAGCGCAAGAAGCTGCCCGCGCCCCCGATGGCGCTGGCGACGGCCCCCGCCCACGACCCCGACCTGGACCGGATCATCTCCGTGGAAGTGGCCGCGGACATGATCGCCAAGGTCGCCGGCAAGCGGCTGGCGGTGACCGTCGGCCGCCGGATCCCGATCATCGGTGGCGTGATCGGCATGGGGGCCGACGGGTTCGGCACCTGGCAGGTCGGCCGCTACGCCGACCGCGAGCTCCTGCCGCGGCCGAAGCGGTAGACCCTCAGCGCCCACCGTCCGGCGCGGCCTGACTCGAGCCTTCGCACGACCTTCTCGCGCGCTCGGTACGTCGGCCGAAGGTAGGACCGGTCCAGCGCTCGACGGGTCTCCTCGAGCTCCGCCGTCAGCTGCTCCTCGACGCCGAGCAGGCGGCCGTTCTCGAGCAGCAGCGCCCGGATCGCGTCGACCGCCGCGTCGGCCACCTCGGACTCCGCGGGGTGGTCGGGGTCGGCGTACGGCGTGGTGACCGGGGGTCCGACAAGGTCGCCCAGGTCGCCGACGACGTGGTAGCCGCGCGCCTTGATCTCGTCGATCCACGCCCCGGCCAGCTCCTGGGCCCAGGGGTGGACGTCGGGCGGGAGGGTCAGTCGCGGCGATCCCGTTCGCCGGGACAGGGTCTGGTGGGCGAGGAGCTCGCGGACCAGCGGCCGGTAGCGCGCGGGCGGGACGGCCGAGTTCGCCTTGAGGTTGATCCGGCGCAGCAGTGAGGTCTCGGCGGCACCCAGGGACGGGTTGGTCCGCTCACCCTGGAGGTCGAGGTCGAGGCCACCGATCCCGAACGTCTCGCAGAACCGCTCCCAGAGCAGGTTGGGCGGCCCGCCAGGAGCAGGCACTGTGACCAGGTGGACGTGCTCCGGCGGCAGGTCGGCGGCCCACCGGTTGAGGATGTCGGGGATCTCCTGGACGCCCCAGAACCAGCTGGCCACCCGCCCCTCCCTGGCCGGGTCCTGGATCGCATCGAGGAAGTCGCCGTAGCTGAAGCCGCGGCGATGCTTGACGTTCTCCTGCCACTCCGCGGGGATCTGGCGGACCAGGTCGCGCACCGAGAGGACCACGTGCACCTCGGTGTCCGGATGCCCCAGCGAGGAGAGCGCGCGGGCGACCTGGGTTCGCGACGCGGTGGCCAGGATCTCGTGGCTGATGATGGCGGTGCCGGACCACTCCCTCACCTCGGCCGCCATCCGGTCCCACACGCCGTGGGCCTCGGACTCCAGCCCGCCCCACGGGAGCTGCATCAGGTCCAGAGCGGCCAGGAACTGCGCGTCGAACCGGTGGGCGGGGTAGAGGATCCCCGCGTGCTTGAGGGTCTTCTGGTTGCGGAACAACACGTCCTGGAGGTACGACGTGCCGGTCTTCGGGGTGCCGACGTGGAGGAGGACCCGGTCGCTCATGCACTCCTCCTCGCTCGTGTCCTTCGTGTCCTCGGCGAGCATCATCCGCAGCGCCAGCGCCAGCGCGCGCGGCGCCGGGGCCTCGACGCCCGGTCGGCGCACCGGCGCCAGGCCACCGGGGTCGCCGTGGACAGCGTAGCCAGCCCGGCTCAGCCCGTCGGCGATGCGTGCGGCGTGGTCGCGGAGCCAGCCGTGGTGCTCGGCGGGGACGGTCAGCGGGCTGCCCGGCACCTCGGCCAACCAGGGCCGCAGCGTCCGGCGCATGAGCGCCTCCGCTGGTCGTCCGGCACCAGGAGGCGCCACCACGGAGCCGATCCGGCGGGCCAGGTCGGGGGCCTCGGCCGCGAGCTCGGGCGGCTGAGCGGGTGCGCGCCGTACGCCGACCAGGGACGGCAGCGCCTTCGGGTCGAGGACGACGTGAACCTGGTCGGGCGCGGCTCGACCCGCCCGGGTGCGGGCCAGGTGGAGGGGGTCGATCCGGGGGGGCAGGGCCCCGTTGCGCTCCAGCCGCCGCAGCCAGGGCCGCCACCCCGGGATCCCTCCCTCGAAGGCGCGCGCCGTCCACAGGTGGGCGAGCATCCGGCCGAGGTCGGTCGCGAGGACCACGTGCACGGGGGCGCGACCGCCGGGGGGCCGGCCGCGGGCGACCAGGTCGGTCCGGGCCGGGACGACGAGCTCGGGGTCGCCGTGCAGCCGGTAGTGGCGTCGCCACGGCCGGGGCCGGCCGACCTTGGGCGGCTCCGGGCAGTCCCCTCGCGACGACGTCCTCCGCGAGGATGCTGGCGGCCACCCGCAGCAGCTCGACGTCGGACAGCGTCCCGGGGTCGACCGGCCGCGGTCCGAACCGGGACTCCGATGCGGCACCGACCAGCTCGAGGTCGGGCTGGCCGCGACCGGGCGCACTGGCGCCGAGGACCCGTTCCACCAGCAGCGGCCGGGGGCGTCCGGCCTCGTTCAGGCGACGCAGGAGCTCCAGCTGCTGGGCCCCGGGGACCACCGCGCCTCCGGGCTCGGCGGTGCCGGTCCAGTCGGCCCAGGGCGTCGTGCCGCCGTGACGGAGGTGCTGGACCCACCCCCATGCGCGCCGGTCCGTCACTGGCCGCGCAGCCGCTCGGCGTGCTGGCGCATCCGGTGGGTGAAGCGCTGGTCGGGATCGGGCCGGGCCGCGGCCTCACGAGTCATGGCCACCAGCGCGTCGAGGGAGACCTGCAGCCGCTGACGCGGTGGCACCCGGTCCGGGTCGTACCACGTGCGCGTCCTCCGGGGGCCGCACCGGCCGGAGGTCGCCGTAGTCGCCGACGACGTCGACCCCGCTCTGCTGCAGGTAGTCGATCCAGCGCTCGGCCACCTCCTCGGCCCAGTCGTAGTGGGTGGGGGGCAGCCGGACCGGTGCCGAGGTCCGGCCCATCAGCTCGTCCTGGGCGAGCATCTCCCGGATCAAGGCGTCGTACGACGCCTCGCGGCGGGTCGTACGGTCGAGCCGGCGGTTGAGCTGGCGGAGCAGCGTGGTCTCGGCCACGCCGAGCGACTGGTTGGTCCTGTCGCTGTCGCGGGGTGCCCACGCCGGGTCGATGCCGAAGACCTCGCAGAAGCGCAGCCACAGCGGGTCGCCGGGGATCGCCTCGACGGGCCCCGGCGCCGTGGACGCCTCGGGCTCGACCCGCATGGGGTCGGGACGGTGCGGCACGGTCACGACGTGGATGCGCTCGGGTGGCAACTCCGACCCCCACGTGGCCAGGACCGTCGGCAGGTCGAACGCGCGGAAGAACCACGGCTTCCCGCGCCGGGTCTTGCGGAGGAACTTGCGGTAGCTCCACTTGCGGCCCTGCTTGATGCTCTCCTGCCAGGCGGCGGGGACCGCCCGGCCGAGGTCCCGGGCGGAGTAGACGACATGCACCTCGCTGCCTTCGAGGTCGGCCATCGCCCGGGCCACGTGCTCGGCGCGCGCGGGGGCGAGGATCTCGTGGCTGACGATCACGGACCCCGACTTGCGGCGTACCCGCTTGGCCAGGGCGTCCCAGTTGCCGGCGGCGTGGCCGGGCTCCCCGCCCCAGTCCTGGCCGAGCAGGTCCAGCGCGGCCCGGAAGTGGAACAGCCCCGGGCTCACCAGCGGGGAGCGGCTCGGGAAGTGGACCCCGTGGTCGGCGAGGCTCGCGGCGTTGAGGGCCAGCCGGTCCTGGAGGTACGTCGTCCCCGTCTTGGGGGCACCGATGTGCAGGTAGACGCGCCGGCTCATTCGGGTCGCTTGTGCCAGCGCGAGCGAGTGGCTTCGTGGGGTGAAGCTCATGCCGGATCGTGCCGTACCACCCGAGTGCCCGCACGACGGCGGACGGACTGGGTCGTCCCAGGTGCCCGGCCATCCAGACGCTGGTCGCGGCCACCTGTGTCCAGGTCGACGCCGGTCTCGATGCCGAGGCCGTGCAGCATCCAGACCAGGTCCTCGGTCGCGAGGTTGCCGGTGGCGCTGCGGGCGTAGGGACAGCCGCCGAGGCCGCCGGCGCTGGAGTCGAAGGTGGTGATGCCCTCCTGGAGGGCGGCGTGGGCGTTGGCCAGGGCCTGGCCGTAGGTGTCGTGGAAGTGCATGGCCAGCTGGTCGCGTGCCATGCCCGCGTCGACGAACGCCGCGATCAGCCGCCCGACGTGGCCTGCTGTCCCCACGCCGATGGTGTCGCCGAGGCTGAGCTCGTTGGCCCCGAGGTCGAAGAGCCGCTTGCCGACCTCGACCACCTGGTCGATCGGGACGGCGCCCTCCCACGGGTCGCCGAAGCACATCGAGACATAGGCGCGGACGTCGAGCCCGGCCGCTCGCGCCCGGGCCACGGTCGGCTCGAACATCGCGAACTGCCCGTCCAGGCTGCGATTGAGGTTCTTCTGGGCGAAGGTCTCGGTGGCGCTGCCGAAGATCGCGATGTGCCGGCAACCCAGCTCGAGGGCGCGATCCAGCCCGCGTTCGTTGGGGACCAGCACCGGCAGGTCCCGACCCTCCTCGCCGAGGATCGCCATCAGGTCGGCCGCGTCGGCGAGCTGGGGGACCCACTTCGGATGGACGAAGCTCGTGGCCTCGACAACCGGCAGCCCGGCCGCCACCAGCCGGCGGACGAACTCTGCCTTGACGTCGGTCGGCACCAGCGCCTGCTCGTTCTGCAGGCCGTCGCGCGGACCGACCTCGTAGATCGTCACCCGCTCCGGCATCCCCGGGACGTCATACGCTTCGCGCGCCATGGCCGCCGCTTCGTATGACGTCACGCCGTGGCCTCGGAATCGCTCTGCTCCACCAGGAACAACCGGGCGCCGAGGGCGACCTGCTCTCCGGCCTTCGCGTCCACGGCCGCGACGGTGCCGGCGAAGGGTGCGGTCAGGGCGAGCTCCATCTTCATCGCCTCCATGGTCCCCAGCACCTCACCCTCGGCCACCTCCTGGCCGGTGTCGACCCGGACGTCCAGCACGGTTCCGGGCATGGGGGCGGTGATGCTGCCGTCGCCGGCGGCCGCTCCGGTGTCGGCGAAGACGTCGGGCTTCTCGAAGAAGTGCCGGTGCCCGTGCAGCACGACCTCGACCGAGTGCGCGGTCACGTTGGCCACGGCGCGGCACCGGTTGCCGTCCGCGGTGAGCACGACGGTGTGGTTGGCCATCAGGTGTTCCTCGATCTGCCACACGCGTTCGCCGTCGTCCACCTGGCCGGCGCCCCGGTCCACCCGGACCGGACGGTCGAGCTCGACCAGGACCGAGGCCGGATCGGCGCCCATCCGCCAGCCGTCCGGTGAGAACGGGTGGGGGACGCCGCTGGTCATGGTCAGCACCGCGACGGATGTCCAGGCGGCGTAGACCCGGGCCAGGTCGTCGTCGGGCTCGGCGACGGTGGCGTGGTCGAGCCAGGCGGTGTCGATGGTCGCGTCGCGGAACTCGTCGCTGGCGGCCAGGATCCGGAGGAAGCCGACGTTCGTGGTCAGACCCAGGATCGCGGTGTCGTCGAGGGCGGCGACGAGCGCCCGGCGCGCGGCCTCGCGGTCAGGCCCGTGGGCGACCACCTTGCCGAGCATGGGGTCGTACGCCGTGCTGACCTCCTGTCCGCTCTCCAGTGCCGCGTCCACGCGTGCCCGCTGCGGCCACCGGACCAGGACCGCGCGACCAGCCTGGGGCAGGAAGCCGTGGAACGGGTCCTCGGCGTAGACCCGGGCCTCGATCGCGTGTCCGACGACGGTGACGTCGTCCTGGGTGAACGGCAGCTCCTCGCCGGCCGCGACCCGGAGCTGGAGCTCCACCAGGTCGAGGGCCCGGCCCCGGACCTGGACGGCGAGCTCGGTGACCGGGTGCTCGACCTGGAGCCGGGTGTTCATCTCCAGGAAGTAGACGCCGGTCTCACCGGGCGCGGGCTGAGTGTCGAGGAGGAACTCGACGGTGCCGGCGTTCTGGTAGCCGACGTGCGCGGACAGGGCGACCGCTGCGTCGGTCACGACCTTGCGGACCTCTTCGCTGATGGTCGGGGCCGGCGCTTCCTCGAGGACCTTCTGGTGCCGGCGCTGCGTCGAGCAGTCGCGCTCGAAGAGGTGCACCACGTTTCCGTGGGCATCGGCCAGCACCTGGACCTCGACGTGCCGGCCGTGCTCGACGTACTTCTCGACCAGCATCGTGTCGTCACCGAACGCCGCCTTCGCCTCGCGCTTGGCGGCGGCCACGGCGTCGGCGTAGTCGTCGGCCCGTCGCACGATCCGCATCCCCTTGCCGCCGCCGCCGGCTGCCGCCTTGACCAGGACGGGGAAGGACGCTTCGTCGCCCTGTGGGACGACGGGGACGCCCGCGGCGATCGCGATCTCGCGGGCGGCGTCCTTGCGACCCATCTGGTCCATGACGTCGGCCGACGGGCCGACCAGGACGAGCCCGGCGGCCTCGACCGCCCGGGCGAACCCGGCGCGCTCGGACAGGAAGCCGTAGCCCGGGTGGATGGCGTCGGCCCCGGCCTGTTGGGCCGCGGCGACCACGGCGTCGATGTCGAGGTAGCCGGGCACATGGAGCGCGTCGTCGGCTTCGCGCACGTGGGGCGCCTGGCGGTCGAGCTCGGTGAAGATCGCGATGCTGCGGACGCCGAGCTCACGGCAGGTCCGGATCACCCGGAGCGCGATCTCGCCCCGGTTGGCGATCAGGAGGGTGTGGATCATCGTCACCTACATCCGGAAGATGCCGTAGTTGGGGGCCGGGATGGGCGCGTTCGCGGCGGCCGCCAGGCCCATGCCCAGCACCCGTCGGGTCTCGGCCGGGTCGATGATCCCGTCGTCCCAGAGCCGTGCCGTTGAGTAGTACGGCGAGCCCTGGTGCTCGTACTGATCTGCGGATCGGGGCCTTGAATGCCTCCTCGTCCTCGGCGCTCCAGCTCTCGCCACGCGCCTCGTTGACAGAGCGTCGCGACGGACGGTGGCCAGCACCGACGCCGCCTGCTCCCCGCCCATCACCGAGATCCGGGCGTTCGGCCACATCCAGAGGAAACGCGGGTCGTAGGCCCGGCCGCACATGCCGTAGTTGCCGGCTCCGAACGAACCGCCGATGACGACGGTGAACTTGGGTACGACGGAGCAGGCCACCGCCGTCACGAGCTTGGCTCCGTCGCGGGCGATGCCGCGGTTCTCGTACTCGCGGCCGACCATGAAGCCCGTGATGTTCTGCAGGAAGACCAGCGGGATGCCGCGCTGGTTGCACAGCTCGATGAAGTGCGCCCCCTTGAGGGCCGACTCGCTGAACAGGATCCCGTTGTTGGCGACGATCCCGACCGGGTGTCCCCAGATGCGGGCGAAGCCGCAGACCAGCGTCTCGCCGTAGAGCTGCTTGAACTCGTGCATCCGGCTGCCGTCCACGACGCGACGGATCACCTCACGCACGTCGTACGGCGTCCTGGTGTCGGTCGGAACGACGTCGTAGAGCGTGTGCGGATCCTCGTGCGGCTCCTCGACGTCGTGCACCGGGATCGACGCCGCGGCGGGGCGCTCGAGGGTGTCGACGATCGACCGCACGATGGCCAGGGCGTGAGCGTCGTCCTCGGCGAGGTGGTCGACGACCCCGGAGGTCCGGGCGTGGACGTCTCCGCCGCCGAGGTCCTCGGCCGTGACGACCTCGCCGGTCGCGGCCTTCACCAGGGGCGGTCCGCCGAGGAAGATCGTGCCCTGGTCCTTGACGATCACGGACTCGTCGGACATCGCGGGGACGTAGGCGCCACCGGCGGTGCAGGAGCCCATGACACTCGCGATCTGCGGGATGCCGCGGCCCGACAGGTTGGCCTGGTTGAAGAAGATCCGGCCGAAGTGCTCGCGGTCGGGGAACACCTCGTCCTGCATCGGCAAGAAGGCGCCGCCGGAGTCGACCAGGTAGACGCAGGGCAGCCGGTTGTCGCTGGCGACCGCCTGGGCACGGAGGTGCTTCTTGACCGTGATCGGGTAGTAGGTGCCGCCCTTGACGGTCGCGTCGTTGCCGACCACGACGCACTCGCGGCCGCTGATCCGGCCGATCCCGGTGACGATGCCGGCCGAGGGGACGGCGTTCGTGTCGTCCGGCCCCGCGCCGTACATCCCGGTCGCGGCCAGCGGGCTCAGCTCGAGGAACGGGCTGCCCGGATCAAGGAGCCGGTCGATCCGGTCGCGGACCAGCAGCTTGCCGCGGTCGGTGTGCTTGGCACGCGCGCTCTCGGACCCGCCCTGCCGGACGAGGGCGAGCCGTTCCCGGAGCTCGTCGACGAGCTCCTTGAGGCCGGCAGCCGTCTTGGGTGCCTGGTCCGCGGTCAGGTCCTGGGTCACAGGTAGAGGTTAGCGATCGTTAACCACGCCGTCCACCGCCAGGCCGGCCGTGTGGACGTTGTCGAAGGAGTCGTCGACCGAGACCGGGCGGCGGCCGGCCGCGTCGAGGAACGAGGCGGCCACGGAGGCTCGGTAGCCACTCGCGCAGTGCACCCACACCTCGCCCGACGGCACGTCGGCGAGTCGGGTGGGCAGGTCCTGGAGAGGGACGTTGACGGCGCCGGCGATCCGCGTCTCGGCGTGCTCGTCGTCGCGACGCACGTCGAGGACGACCACGTCGCGATGGTGTCGGACCTCGGCCAGGTCGGCGAAGGTAGCGGTCGGGAAGCTGCGCAGGTCGCCCTCGGCCCACCGCTCGGGGCCGCCGGTCGCCTGGGCGGCCGAGACGGTCGATCCCGATCCGCACCAGCTCGCGCTGGGCCTCGGCGACGTCGTCGGCGGTCTCCCCGAGGAGGGTGATCGGCGTGCCCCAGGCGACGAGCCAGCCCAGGTAGGTCGCGAAGGAACCGTCGAGTCCGAAGTTCAGGGTCCCCGGGGCGTGCCCGGCGGCGAAGAGCGTCCGCTGGCGCAGGTCCACCACCCACTCGCCGCTCTCGATGCGGCGGCGCAGCTCGGCCGCATCCGCAGTCGAGGGCGGGCTCAGATCGGGGGCGCCGGGCCCGGCGGCGTTGGACGAGAGCCATGTGCGCGTAGTAGGCCGGGTAGGCGCCGAGGCCGTCGAGGAGTTCCTGCACCCAGGTCTCTTCGTCCTGGGCGAGAACGGAGTTCGCCTGCCGCTCCCGGCCGATGGTCGACTCGTCGGCGTCAGACTGGGTGGAGGAGCAGAACGAGCCGAAGCCGTGAGTGGGGAAGACACTGGTGCCGTCGGGGAGCAGCCGCGCCAGCTTGTGGGCCGACTCGTGCTGGAGGCGGGCGAGGTCGCGGGTGTGCTCGGGGCCGAGCAGGTCGGGCCGGCCGGTGGCGCCGTACAGCAGCGAACCGCCGGAGAACACGGCGAGGGTGGAGCCGTCCTCGGCGTCGGTCAGGGTGTAGCTCAGATGGGTGAAGGTGTGGCCGGGCGTGGCCAGCGCGGTCACCTGCATCCGTGGGCCGACCAGCACTGTGTCGCCGTCCCGGATCGGGGAGCGCTCGAAGGCGACGTCGTCGTCCGCGTTGACGTGGTAGGCCGCCCCGGTGGCCCGCGCGAGGGCCAGTCCGCCGGTCAGGTAGTCGTTGTGGATGTGGGTCTCGAAGACGTGGGCCGGCTCGACCCCGTGGTGGTCGAGCAGGGCGAGTACCCGGTCGATGTCGCGCTGCGGATCGACGACGAAAGCGACCTGGCCGTCATGGACGACGTAGCTCCGGTCGCCGAGCGAGGGGGTCTCGACGGTCAGCACCTCGATACGGTTCACGTCGCTCACCTTGCCATACCCCTATGGGTATAGTGTACGGCGGGAGGAGACCCATGGCCGCGATCACCCTGACCGCCGAGAACTTCGACCAGACGATCACCGCGAACCCCATGGTGCTCGTCGACTTCTGGGCCGGCTGGTGCGGTCCCTGCCGGCAGTTCGCACCCATCTACGAGGCAGCCTCCGAGGCGCACGACGACATCGTCTTCGGCTCGGTCGACACCGAGACCGAGCGTGCGCTGGCGTCCGCCGCGAAGATCACCTCGATCCCCTCGCTGATGGCCTTCAAGCACGGGACGCTCGTCTTCGCCCAGGCCGGCGCCCTTCCCGCCCCGGCGCTGGAGCAAGTCATCGAGGCCCTGCGCGACCTCGACGTCGACGCTTCCCGCGCGGACGCAGAGGAGCGCTGAGATGGAGCTGGACCCCCAGGAGATGAAGCCGGTGATCAACCGGATCCGGCGCGCCCAGGGCCAGCTGGGAGGCGTGCTGCGAATGCTCGAGGAGGGTCGCGACTGCGAGGACGTCGTCACCCAGCTCGCGGCAGTGTCGCGCGCCCTGGACCGGGCCGGGTTCGCGATCGTCGCCAGCGGGCTCCAGGAGTGCATGAATCGCGGTGACGGCACGGACGCCGTCGACGTCAAGAAGATGGAGAAGCTCTTCCTCTCGCTGGCCTGAGTCGCTCTGGCCTGACCGCTCCGCCTGACGATCGGGCGTTAACGGACGCTAACCTTGCTCGGTGAGCAGCGCGCCCGCCGGCCGACGCCAGCAGATCCTCGAGACTGCGGCCGAGCTCTTCGCAGCCCGGGGGTTCCACGGGGTGTCCGTCGCCGACCTCGGCGCCGCCGTCGGCATCTCCGGCCCGGGGCTCTACAAGCACTTCGCCGGGAAGGACGCCGTCCTGGCCGAGATGCTGGTCTCGATCAGCGAGGAGCTGCTGTCGGTGGGCCGGCAGCGGGTGGCCGAGGCACCCGACGCCGTGACCGCTGTGCGCGCCCTCGTCGACTGGCACGTGGAGTTCGCACTCCGGCACCGGCCGCTGATCGTCGTCCAGGACCGCGACTGGGAGTCGCTGCCGGAGGCGGACCGCGAGCGGGTGCGGAGCCTTCAGCGTGAGTACGTCGAGCTGTGGGCCGACCGGCTCCGCGCCGCGCACCCGGACCTGGAGCCGGACCGGGCGCGGGCGATGTCGCACGCGGCGTTCGGCCTCATCAACTCCACGCCGCACAGCGGGCTGCTGCCCGACGGCGACATGAGCCTCCTGCTGCGGCAGATGGCCCTGCAGTCGCTGGGCATCCCCGCCTGAGTGGCCGGCGGCCCGGGTTTCGCCGGTGGCTACCCTCCTGTCATGAGCCTGTTCGACACCGCCATCCATCGACTCGACGGAACAGCCACCACGCTCGGCGACCTGGCCGGCCCACGGGCCACGCTCCTGGTCAACGTCGCGAGCCGGTGCGGCCTCACCCCGCAGTACTCCGGCCTCGAGCGACTCCAGGAGAAGTACGCCGACCGCGGCTTCGGTGTCGTGGGCGTGCCGTGCAACCAGTTCGGTGGCCAGGAGCCCGGGTCCTCGGAGGAGATCGCTGAGTTCTGCTCCGCGACGTACGGCGTCACCTTTCCGATGACGGAGAAGGTCGACGTGAACGGCCCCGACCGGCACGAGATCTACACCGCCCTGGTCGACACGCCGGACGGAAGCGGTCGCACGGGCGACATCGCGTGGAACTTCGAGAAGTTCCTTCTCGGCGCCCAGGGCGAGATCCTCGCCCGGTTCGACCCCAGCGTCGAGCCGGAGGACCCGGCGCTCGTGGAGTCCATCGAGGGCCAGCTCGGCTGACCGTTTGTCCCGCAGGGGCTCGGGTACGGGCAATTTCCAGGAAGGGAGTTGCCATGGGGCTCCACGACCGGACTGTGATCCTGATGCACACCGGCCACCGCCTCTCGGGATGGCTGCGGGAGAGGACCTCTGTCTCGGCTGCGCTGCTCCGGCCCTTCGGCCGCCGCCCCCTCGTGGTGCGTGGTCAGGAGGGCGTCGACCTGTTCTACGACACCGAGCGAGTCGGGCGCCGGGAGGCCACGCCAGGACCGATCGCGCTCACGATCTTCGGCCGCGACGCCGTCCACACCCTCGACGACGCCGCCCACCGGCACCGCAAGCAGCTGTTCCTGGAAGTGACCGGGCCCGAGCTCGTGGCCGACCTCAGGGACCGGGTGACGGACAAGTGGGCCCGGGAGCTCGAACGCTGGGTCCGGCAGCGGACCGGCACAGTCCTCCCGGCGGCGATCGCCGTGTTCGGCGAGGCCGTTCAGGAGTGGGCCGGCGCCGCCGACGCCCCCGCCGTCATGGAGCGGCGCTCCAGGGACCTCGGCCTGATCGTCGACGGATTCGCCACGCCGTCACCGGCCTGGCTTCGCGCCAGGCGGGCCCGCCGCCGGGCGGATGCCTGGGCGACCAGAGTGATCGCCGACGTGCGCCAGGGTCGGCGCCAGCCGGCGAGGCACACCGCAGCCTCGGTCATGGCGCACGCCACGGACCTCGACGGAAAGCTCCTGCCCGCGCGCACCGCAGCCGTGGAGCTGCTCAACGTGCTGCGACCGACCGTCGCGGTCGCCTACTACGCCGCGTTCGCCGCGCTCGAGCTCGAGGCCAACCCGGACCTCGCAGACCGGTGCGCGACCGGCGACCCGGAGGCGGTTGAGAAGTTCTGCCAGGAGGTACGACGGATGAGTCCGTTCGTGCCCCTGCTCGCCGGCCGGTCACGGTGCCCGTTCACCTGGAACGGGCACGAGGTGGACGAGGGGGAGCGGGTCTTCCTCGACGTCTACGGCACCGACACCGACCCGTACGCCTGGTCGGACGCCAACACGTTCGACCCGGACCGCTTCTGGTCCGACGCGGCCGAACGCCCCGACTTCATCCCCCAGGGTGGTGGTTGCGTCGAGACCGGTCACCGTTGCCCCGGGGAGGGCATCGCCATGGCGCTGCTGCGCACCGTCGTACCGTCGCTGGCGCGGCTGGACTGGTCGATCCACCCCGACGACCGGGTCTACTCACGACGCCGGGTGCCGGCCCGTCCCGACGGCGGGGTCAGACTGCTCGACGTACGTCGGCACATGGTCCTGCAGCCGCTCTGACGTCGGAGGCCGTGCGGAGCGGGTCGGGCGGCAGGGTCAGGACGCCCGCGAGACCGAGTTCGAGCTGCTCGAGGTGAGGTCCCGCCGCAGGTCTCGCAGGATCCGGGCCAGCAACCGCGACACCTGCATCTGGGTGACCCCGATCTCGTCCGCGATCTCCTGCTGGGAGCGCTGCTCGAAGAAGCGCAGGTAGACGATCCGCCGGTCCCGCGGCTTGAGCTGCCGGACCACCGGGCCGAGCACGACCCGGGCTTCCGCCGCGGGCGCGGCCTGGTCTGACTCGCCCAGGAAGTCGACGAGCGCGACACCGCCGGCGTCGCCGTTCGCCGCGACCGGCCGGTCCAGCGAGGAGGGTGCGAAGCACCCGTCTGCTGCGAGGGCCTCGATGACGTCGTCCACGTCCATGTCGAGACGTTGGGCGAGCTCGGAAGGCCGGACCGGCCGCCCCAGCTCCTGGGAGAGCGCACCCTCTGCCCGGGTGATCCTGGCTTGCGCCTCCTGGACCCGTCGGGGAGGGCGAACCATCCAGCCCTGGTCGCGGAAGTGCTTCTTGAGCTCTCCGCGGATCGTCGGCACGGCGTAGGACAGGAAGTCCTGGTGACGGCTCGCGTCGAAGTCGCGGGCGGCCCGGGTGAGCGCCATGTAGGCGACCTGGACCAGGTCGTCCTCGTCGACGCCACGGTGGAAGTAGCGTCCGGCGACCGTTCGGGCGACCCCCATGTTGATCCGTACGACGTAGTCGAGCAGCTCCTGCCGGCGTCGTTCGCTGGTCGTCTCGGCCACCGCGTTGAGCGCACGCGCCGTGCGATCGCGTCGCTGTCGTCTGGACATGGAAGTGCTGCGGAGATCGGGCTTTGCGCTCATCAGGATTCCTGACATTTCGAGCGGCCTCGCCGACTGGTTTGCAGCAAGAGCACCCTTGTGGGTGCATTTCGCGTCACGTTACTCGGTCTAGACCGACCTCGCTAGTGCGAACGGGTGACTTGGGTCCATAGCCCGTTGTGACTACCCGCGTAGTCCGAACGGACTACGCCGCGAGAAACGGGTAAATGGGCCAACAGGTTTGTTGCCAGCGGGGTCGGGTACTCCGCCGCCATGCCTGTGAATCTTGCCGTCATCTACTACTCCTCCACCGGCACCATCGACACCATGGCCCGCCGGGCAGCGGCCACGGGGGAGAAGACAGGCGCGGAGGTCCGTCTGCGCCAGGTGCAGGAGATCGCCCCCGACAGCGCCATCGACTCGGTCGAGGAATGGCGCGACCACGTCGATGCCACGGCAGCCGAGCCCACGGCGACGCCCGACGACATCGTCTGGGCCGACGCAGTCCTGCTCGGCTCCCCGACCCGGTTCGGCAACGTCGCGAGCCAGCTGAAGAACTTCCTCGACTCGCTCGGACCCCAGTGGGGCGAAGGCAAGCTCGCCGACAAGGTCTACGCCGGCTTCACCTCCAGCCAGACCGACCACGGGGGCCAGGAGTCCACACTCCTCGCCCTCTACAACACCATCCACCACTTCGGCGGGATCATCGTGGCGCCCGGCTACACCGACCCGCTCAAGTTCACCGACGGCAACCCCTACGGCGTCGGCCACGTCACCGGGCCCGACAACGCCGACCCGGTCGGGGACGTGGAGGACGCAGCCCTCGACCACATGGTCGAGCGCGTCCTCGACGTCGCCCGCAAGCTCAACAACAAGAACTGAGGAGCAGCCATGTCAAGCGGAGTGGAGACCGGACGCATCACCACCGACATCCCGGCACGACTGGACCGACTGCCCTGGAGCCGATGGCACTGGCTGGTGGTGATCGGCCTCGGAACGGTCTGGATCCTCGACGGCCTCGAGGTGACGATCGTCGGATCGATGTCCGACGCGCTCGCCGACCCCAAGACCGGCTTGGGGCTCGACAGCTTCGACGTGGGCTTCGCCGGCGCCATCTACGTGGCGGGTGCCTGTATCGGAGCCCTCTTCTTCGGCCAGCTGACCGACCGGTTCGGTCGGAAGAAGCTGTTCCTGATCACGCTCGGCGTCTACACCGTCGCCACCGTGCTCACGGCGTTCTCGATGAACCCGACCTGGTACTTCGCCTGCCGGTTCCTCACCGGCGCCGGCATCGGTGGGGAGTACGCCGCGATCAACTCCGCGATCGACGAGCTGATCCCCAAGAAGTACCGCGGCCGCGTCGACGTCTCGATCAACGGCTCGTTCTGGGTCGGTGCCGCCGGTGGTGCCCTGCTCACCATCCCGCTGCTCGACCCGACGGTCGTCAACCAGGAGTGGGGCTGGCGGCTCGCCTTCGGCCTCGGAGCGATCCTGGCCGTCGGCATCCTGCTGGTGCGCCGCAACGTGCCGGAGTCCCCGCGCTGGCTGTTCATCCACGGCCGGGAGACCGAGGGCGAGGAGGTCGTCCGCGACATCGAGGCCCGGGTCACCAGCGACTCCGGCAAGGAGCTGCCGACGGTCTCGGAGAAGATCACGATCCGCCAGCGCAAGACCATCGGCCTGCCGCTGATCGCGAAGACGGTCTTCACGATGTACCCGCGGCGGACGGTCCTGTGCCTCTCGCTGTTCATCGGGCAGGCGTTCCTCTACAACGCCTTCTTCTTCACCTACGGCGACACGCTCGGCGAGTTCATGGGTGTCACTCAGGTGGGTTACTACATCGCGGTCTTCGCGGTGAGCAACTTCGTGGGCGCCCTGGTCCTCGGCCCGCTCTTCGACTCCATCGGCCGGGTGCGGATGCTCACGGCGACCTACGTCATCTCCGGTGTCCTGCTCGGCATCACCGGGCTGACGCTCGGCTCCTACACGGCGGTGACGCTGACCCTGATGGGCTGCATCATCTTCTTCTTCGCCTCGGCCGGCGCGAGTGCGGCGTACCTGACGGCCAGCGAGGTGTTCCCGATGGAGACCCGGGCGCTGTGCATCGCCTTCTTCTACGCCGTCGGAACCGCCGCGGGCGGCATCGCGGGCCCGCTGCTGTTCGGCAAGCTGATCCAGCTGGCCGTGGACGGCGGCCAAGGCATCGAGGCCATCGCGCTCGGCTACTACATCGGCGCCGTGCTGATGATCGCCGGCGGGATCGTGGCCGCCTTCCTCGGCGTCAAGGCCGAGGGTCGTTCCCTGGAGAGCATCGCCCGGCCGCTGACGGCCGAGGACGCCGACGCCGAGGGACCCGGCCGCGACCACGACCGCGACCGCCAGCCGGTCTGACCGCGACGCGACGAACGCAAAGGAGCACGACATGCCCATGCCCCCACCCAAGCCGTCGACCGAGGGCCGGCGTGACCGCCAGGTCTTCCACGAGATGGGCCAGCTGGTCCGGGCCGTCGAGGCCAACGGGCCCACCGACCCCGACCAGCTCTCGGTCCTCGTGGGTGCGGCGTACTGGGAGCAGGGTCGCTTCGACTCGGCGCTCTCCTTCGCGGTCGCCGACGGGCTGCTGGTCCGCGGCTCGGACGGGATGCTCCAGGCGGCGCCCTAGGGAGATGCGCCCTACGCCTGGACGGCGAGGGTCAGCGGCAGCACGTCGCTCGCCCCTGCCGCGCGAAGTGCCCGGGCGGCAAGGGTGAGGGTCCAGCCGGTGACCACCAGGTCGTCGACCAGCAGAACCCGGTCGCCGCGCTGGTCCAGCCGAAGTTCGTATCGTCGGCTGACCGCGGCCACCCGCTGAGCAGAGTTGACCGCTCCCTGCCCCGGGGCCACCGAGCCGTCGGCGACCGCGAACCGACCGGTCACCGGCACCCCGAGGTGTCGCGACAGGCCGTCGGCGAGGTCTCGGGTCAGGGTCGGGCGGGTGGTGGACTCGACCACGACGATCGAGTCGACCTTCGGCTGCCAGTCACCCAGCACCTCGATCACCGCCCGGACCAACGGCGCGGGGACGGGGCCGTCAGGCACGCCGGGGCTGAACAGTTCGCGGAGCTGCCCGCCGTAGCCGAGGTCGGTGAGCCGGGCGATGGCGCGCCCCTCTGACGGCGGGTCCGGCGATCTTGCCCTTGAGATCGATGCCGAGCTCGGGCAGGGCGGTGGGCCACATCTTCCGCGGCTCGATCACGACGCCCGGACGCGAGAGCCGCGCGGCGGCAGCCTCGACGGCCTCCCCCGAGAGGTCGGTGGCCAGGTCGAGCCCGCCGCAGTTGTCGCAGCGTCCGCAGTCGGCCGCCTCGGGGTCGTCGAGCTGGTCGCGGAGGAACCACATCCGGCAGCGGTCGGTGCGCGAGGTAGTCGAGCATCGCTTGCTGCTCTCGCTCCCGCGCCGCCGCCACCCGCTGGTAGCGCTCGGCGTCGTAGACCCACTCCTCGCCCGTGGCCTCCCAACCGCCCTTGACCCGGCGACAGGCGCCGTCGACGTCGAGCACCTTCAGCATGGTCTCGAGGCGGGTGCGGCTCAGCTCGACATGGGTCTCGAGGTTGGCCGTGCTCAATGGACGCCCCGCGTCGGCGAGGACGGCGAGGGTCTGCCGAACCTGCTCCTCGCGCGGGAACGCCAGGGAGGCGAAGTAGTGCCAGATGTCGCGGTCCTCGATCGCGGGGAGCAGGACCACGCTCGCCTGGTCGGTGCCGCGCCCGGCCCGGCCGACCTGCTGGTAGTAGGCCACCGGCGACGCGGGCGCCCCGAGGTTGACCACGAACCCGAGCGTGGCGTCGAAGCCCATCCCGAGGGCGCTGGTGGCCACCAGCGCCTTGACCCGCCCCGCCAGGAGATCCTCCTCCAGGGCGAGCCGCTCGGTGGGGTCGGTCTGGCCGGAGTACGCCGCGACCTGGTGCCCACGGCTGCGCAGGTAGTCGGCGGTCTGCTGGGTGGCCGCGACGGTCAGGCAGTAGATGATCCCCGACCCGGGCTGCTCGGCGAGGTGGTCGGCCAGCCAGGCCAGGCGCTGCTCGGCCGTCGCCAGCCGGACCACGCCGAGCCGGAGCGACTCGCGGTCGAGGGATCCCCGGAGGACCAGCACGTCCGGCTCCGCCCGCGGTCGACCTGCGGTCCTCGAGACCCCCACCGCCCAGCTGCTCGGCCACGTCGGCCGTCACCCGTGCGTTGGCCGTTGCCGTGGTGGCGAGCACCGGGATCCCTTCGGGCAGGTCCGCGAGCAGGGTGCGGATGCGGCGGTAGTCGGGCCGGAAGTCGTGGCCCCAGTCGGAGATGCAGTGGGCCTCGTCGACGACCAGCAGCCCGCAGGTCGCGGCCAGCCGGGGCAGCACCTCGTCGCGGAAGCCGGGGTTGTTGAGCCGCTCGGGGCTCACCAGGAGCACGTCGACCTCGCCGGCCGCGATCGCGTCGTGGATCGGCTGCCACTGCTCGATGTTGGTCGAGTTGATCGTCACCGCCCTGATCCCGGCCCGCTCGGCGGCCGCGATCTGGTTGCGCATCAGCGCCAGCAGCGGCGACACGATCACGGTCGGGCCGGCGCCGGCCGCCCGCAGGAGGGCGGTGGCGACGAAGTAGACCGCCGACTTGCCCCACCCGGTGCGCTGCACGACGAGGGACCGGCGCCGGTCGACAGCGAGCGCCTCGATCGCCGTCCACTGATCCTCGCGGAGGACCGCGTCACTGTGCCCTTCACGGGGACCCACCAGGGCACGCAGGTGGGCCTCGGCCAGCTGGCGGGTCTCGGCCCGGTCAGGAGTTGCGGTCACCCGATCTGTCTACCAGCCGTCGTCGACAGCGCGATTGCCGCTAGCGTGACGGGATGCGCCTCCCGCCGATCCCCGGCCCCCGGGACGTCGTCCAGCTCATCGACCGGGTGACCGGTCTCCTGGCCACGGCCGAGCAGCTGGTCGCGGACGCGGGCGAGCTGGTAGCCCGGATCGAGCAGACCAGGGCGGCGGCCGACGAGGTGGTGGCTCGCACGGACACGACGGTGACGCGGGCCGACGACCTGATCGGTCGGCTCGAGCCCTCCCTGACCCGGCTCCAGCCGACGCTCGAGCGCCTCGCCGAGACCACCGACCCGCGGGAGGTGGATGCGATGGTCGCGCTGGTCGACCAGCTGCCGCTGCTGGCGGCCAAGCTCGAGACCGACGTGATCCCCATCCTGAACAGCCTCACCTCGGTGGCACCCGACCTGCACGACCTGCTCGACGTCTCCCGCGAGCTGAACGAGATGCTCGCCAAGCTCCCCGGGATGGGCATGATCAAGCGACGGGTCGACCGGGAGCAGGACGACGGCTGGCGTTCCCGACTCGGTACCGGAGCTCGACCCGGCGCTGCCTGTCGGCCACGCTCAGCAGGCGCACCGCTTGCAGCGTCGGTACTCGCCAGTCGGCGGCAGCCGGCCCTGCTCGCGCACGTCGGCCACCTTCCCCATGGCGTCGCGCAGCTCGGCCAGCCAGTCGCCCTCGTGCTGCCCGACCAGACGCACGCACCACGCGAGGGCGTCGGCACGGGACCGGGCGACGCCCGAGTCGACCAAGGTGTCGAGCACCAGCCGCTGGGGCTGCCGCAGCCGCGTCATCACCGGGGCCGCCACGTGGGTCCACAACGTCTCGCGACCCCCGACGACCACGCCCCAGGACACCTTGCGCTCGAAGCGGTGCTGGGCCTCGCTCGCGATGTCCATCCGCTGTCCGCGGGTCTCCTCCGCGAAAGGCCGACGCGACGCGCCGGCCCGGGCCTCGTCCAGCGCCGCGCTCGGATGTTCCGTCGTCGCCGAGGTCGACGTCGGCGATGGACAGCATGACCGTGATCTCCTCGCGGTCGATCGTGATCCGGGCAGCGTTCGGCCTGCCAGTCCTGCGGGAGCCGGCCCGCGAACCAGCCGCGCACCCGCTCCTGAGCCTCATCTGTAATCATGTAATCAAGATTACTCCGAGCTGGTCGGCCATCACCAGATCCGGACGCGCTCCGAGGGGTGCAGCCAGAGTCCGTCACCCTCACCGGTCTCGAAGACCTCGTGGAACTCGTCGAGGTTGCGCACGATGTTGGCGCGGAACTCCGGCGGGCTGTGGGGGTCGATGGTGAGGTACTGCAGCTCCTGCTCCTTGCGGCGCTTGGTGCGCCAGCAGTAGCCCCAGTTCAGGAACAGCATGCGCCGCGACTCGAGGTCGGCGTCGCCGCCCTGCGAGATCAGGTAGGCCTTGTGGCCGATGGTCAGGCCGCCGAGGTCGCCGATGTTCTCCCCCACGGTGAGCGACCCGTTGACGAATTCGCCCGGGAGCTCGCGCGGCGAGAAGCCGTCGTACTGCTCGATGAGGGCCTTGGACTTGAGCTCGAACGCCGCCTTGTCGTCGGCGCTCCACCAGTCGTTGAGGTTGCCGGCGCCGTCGTACTGCGCACCCTGGTCGTCGAAGCCGTGACCGATCTCGTGACCGATCACCGCGCCGATCCCGCCGTAGTTCTCCGCCGGGTGGGCGTCGGGCGAGAAGAACGGCTTCTGCAGGATCCCCGCCGGGAAGCAGATCTCGTTGGTGCCCGGGTTGTAGTAGGCGTTGACGGTCTGCGGCAGCATGAACCACTCGTCGCGATCGACGGGTGAGCCGATCTTGCGCAGCTGTCGGTCGGTCTCGAAGGCCGCGGCCGCGGCGACGTTGCCGAGCAGGTCGTCGGAGCTGACCTGGAGCGCGGAGTAGTCGCGGAACTTGTCGGGGTAGCCGATCTTCGGGCGGAACGTGTCGAGCTTCTCGAACGCCCGGCGCTTGGTCTCCTCGCTCATCCAGTCCAGGGCGGTGATCGACTGCCGGTAGGCCTCGATGAGGTTGGCCACCAGCTCGTCCATCTGAGCCTTTGAGGAGGGCGGGAAGTGGCGGGCGACGTACTCCCGGCCGACGGCCTCGCCGATCGCGCCCTCCACCAGCGCGACGCCCCGCTTCCAGCGCGCCCGCAGCTCGGGGGTGCCGTTGAGGGTGCGGCCGTAGAAGTCGAAGTTGGTCTCGACGAACTCGTCGGAGAGGTACGGCGACGCGGCGCGCAGCACGTGGCTGCGCAACCACTCGCGCCAGTCCTCGATCGGCACGTCGTCGAGCACCGTGGAGAGGTGCTCGAGGTACGACGGCTGACGCACGAGGGTCTCGGCGATCACCGCGTCGGGGTCGATGTCGGGGCCGCCGAGGTTGGTGACGTAGGCGTGCCAGTCGAAGGACGGGCACAGCTGCTGGAGCTCCTCGGCGGTGATCAGGTTGTAGGTCTTCTGGACGTCGCGGGTCTCGGCCCGCTCCCAGTGCCCGGCGGCCAGCTTGGTGTCGATCGCCAGGATGGTCGCGGCCGCCGCGGCCGCGTCGTCGTGCCCGGCCAGGCCGAGCAGCTTCTCGAGGTAGGCGACGTACTTGTCGCGGACCTCGGCGAACTTGTCGTCGCGGTAGTAGGACTCATCGGGAAGGCCCAGCCCGCCCTGGAAGATGTTGAAGATGTATCGGTCGGAGTCACGGTCGTCGGTGTTGACGTAGGAGCCGAACAGCCCGTAGCCGCCGAGCCGCTCGAACTCCCCGAGGAACGCCGCGAGGTCGCGGACGTCGCGCAGGGCGTCGACCGCGCCGAGCAGCGGCTGGACCGGGCGCAGTCGGAGCTTGTTGATCCGGGCCTCGTCCATGAAGGAGGCGTAGAGGGCACCGATCTTGCGGGCGTCCTCGTCGGCGCTGGCGTCGTCCCCGGTCGCAACGCGGTCGGCGAGCCCCTCGATGATCTCGCGCACGTGCTGCTCCGCGTCGTCGGCGAGCTGCACGAAGGCTCCCCAGCTGGAGCGGTCGGAGGGAATCTCCGCCTCCCTCAGCCAGCGGCCATTGACGTGGCCGAACAGGTCATCCTGGGGTCGGGTCTCGGGGTCCATGCCCTGGCGGGCGTCGTCGAGGATCGTCATGCTTTTTCGGGGTCCCTGTTCGAAGCGGAACGAAGTGAGCATTCGAATGGGGTGTTCATGGAATGACCCTAACCGGCAGCCGGGCCGGAACAAGAGGGTTTGTCCGGCCCACGAGGTCAGTCTCGGATCCGGACCACCGACTTGCCCAGGGTTCGTCGCTGGTCCATGTCGGACAGGGCGCGGCCGAAGTCCTCGAGGTCGTACGTCGCCCCGATCGGCGGCTCGATGGCTCCGCTCTCGATCAGCGGCAACAGGGCATCCCACTGTTCGTGCATGTAGCCGGGCCGGACCATCGCGTAGGCGCCCCAGCCCACTCCGCGGACGTCCACGTTGTTGAGGAGCAGCCGGTTCACCCGGACCTCGGGAATGCCCCCACCGCCCGCGAAGCCGACGACGAGCAGCCGACCCTGGGGCGCCAGCGTCCGGAGCGAGTCGGTG
>CAWEVA010000007.1:0-95052 GCA_963812345.1 uncultured Actinomycetota bacterium | reverse complement strand
ACGCCAGGTCATCGCCCGGCCCAAAGTGGCGGTGACGTTGCTGCCAGCCCCCTACAGTTCGGACATGGCTCATCGGATTGCGAAGGTCGTCGGTACTTCGGCAGGCGCGCTCGGACTCGTCGGCGCAGTCCTGGCTTTCTCGGCGAGCAGCGACGAGTCGCTCAACCCGGCGGCGCAAGCGGTCGCTGACCTGCCGACCGTCACGGACTTCTCGATGCGTGCCGAAGGTGACTGCAAGTTCGACCAGGACCGCGGTGGCTTGGTCTACAAGGGACTGACGGTCAAGTCGAAGTCGACCGGCGTGCTCGAGCTCTCGTTCTACGTGCAGCGTGACAGTCTCGACGACATCCTGCCGGGCTACGTCTCCACCGTTCTCACGTTCGACGATGACTCCCGCAGTCACACCTTCGACCTCACGGTTCCCGTCACCCAGGACGACTACGAAGCGGGCTACGACGAGTGCCAGTGGAGCACCGGCGGGAGGTGACTCCGGGTCCGGTGTCCACTCCCCCGATCTGGGACCGCTGACAGACGTGGTCAGAAGGACATCCGGGGCCAGAGCGGTACGGCTCAGCCGGCCGTCGGCGAAGACGCCTCGCCTGGCCTCAGTGGACAGCGCGTCCCAGACCTTGGCCGTCACGCCCGTGCTGCCGACCAGCACTTTGCCGGCTATCACGTCCACCTCTCTGGGAGCCGAGCGAGGACGCAGCCAGACCGGCACATCCCAATCGGCGGGGTCGACGCCCGGGTACATCACGAGCTTGTCGGTGAGGAACTCTGCGGCGGCGGGTTCTGCCGTGAAGGCCAACGGAACTTCGGTGGCACGCGGGAAGAACCAGCGCAACGCCAGGTCGTTCGAATGGCGCACCTGGCTGAGCATGCGGTGTCCTTCCGGCGGGTCGCGCCAGGACAGGTCCTCCTTCTCCCCGTCGGCGAGCAGCCGAATGATCTCCTGGACCGGCGGCACCATCGCGGCGAGGGCGGTTCCAGCCAGTTTCGTAGCCGACTGCCGCACCGCCTTCTTCAAGTGCCGCGGTTCGACGGCGTCGTCCCACAAGTCGACAATCAGATCGCGGACGGGGCCAGGCGCGGCCACCTCCTCCAGGCCCGCCGCCACGAGCGAGTCCAGGAGCAACTGGTGGGAGACGTCACCCGAGGCGACGCGACGTTCCCACGCCTGCGTATAGGCGTCACGAAGGCGACGCCAGTCCCTGCCAGCCACACCGGAATGCTAGGGCGCGCGAGCAGGTCGCATGTCCGAACTGACCTGCCGAACTGAACCCCGCCACTGCACTATCCGCGGCATGAGATTGCGTTGCTACCGCCCTGGATCGCGTGGCGGCCGAGGAAGTCTGCGAGCGCGTCCGCTATCTGGGGTGCGTGCGTCAAGGCCAGGGAGTGATCGGCCCCGATGACCAGGACGTCTTCGGCCTGCGGCAACCAGGTGAGGACCAGGTCCCGGACTTCGGCGAACCAGGGGCCGCTGTCGCTGCCGCTGACGTGCAGCACCGGGCAGGTGACGCGGCGCGCCTCCTGAGCGTCGAAGCGCCAGGACAACAATGCCGGCAGGTCGGTGTCGAAGAAGGTCGCGGTGTCTCGCTGCATCTGTTCGGCCGCGCCCGGCAGACGCTGCTCGACCTCGGCTCGCCAGTCCGGCCCGATCACGAGAGCCAGGAACTCCTCCAGCGCCGCGCCCGGCCCGCGAGCCCGTCTTGCTTCCTGGAGTTGGGCATTCGCAGCCCGGAACTCGGCGGAACTCGGCACGTGCACCGGAGGGGGCTCGATAAGCGTCAGGGTGTGGACATGCTCCGCGGCGTCAACCGCGAGCTGCAAGCCAACGGCACCGCTGTAGGAATAGCCAACGATGTGGACCTTCCCCAGCCCCAGGGCAACGATGAGATCTCGGCAGTCGGCGGCATCGCGAACTACTGACCCGGGGCCCTGTACCGGGCTGCTACTCGCATAGCCGCGCCGGTGGTAGACGATCGCGCGGTACGCGCCACGAGAAACGAGGTGTTCGGCCAGCGGCGCCAGTTCGTCGGCGGTCAGCGCCGTCTGAACCAGGACGACGGGATCCCCCGTCCCCACTTCGTGGACGTCCAACTCGATGCCGCCGACCTCAACGAGCCGCATCCTCGCAGGCTAGCCGCAGCGCACGCCTTGCGGCATGTGCGTGCGGGTCCGCCCTAGGGTTTTGAGAGTGGACAACGTTGCCGACGACATGCGCGCCGCGGCGGGCTAGCGCGGTTGCTGTGACCAGCGCGCCCGTTCGAGCACGTCGCGCGTCCGCTCGGGCGATATCCGATGGCTGGCGATTTCCTCGGGCCAGTCGGCCACCTCGGCTTCGGCCCAGTCCGCCCACGAGGCGACGAGGGCATAGAAGTCGGTGAGGAAGGCGCCGAAGAGCAGCGTGGTCGCTCGACGCTGGTCATACAGCCCGTCTCCATCGGCAAACTTCTCGCCGCCTTCGATGTTGCCGGCATTCATCTCCACGGCCCACGCGCGGGCGCGGGCAATGGTGGCCAGGGCGTCGTCGCGGGTGCCGTTGTCCGCAAAGACCAGCTTGACCAGGCCCTCGAACTCGAGCGCTGGGCCGTCCCCGGGGTCGGCGAGCCACGCGGCGAGCGCGCGCCGGCCGGACCGGGTGATCGTGTACACGGTGCGCGGGCGGCGGCCGACGAAGTCCTTACGAGCGCTGGCGTACCCGTGCAGGACCAGCTTCTTGGGTTCCTCGAACAGCTTGCTCTGCGCGCGCGGCCACACTCGGCCGACGCTGCGATCCATCGCCTTGGCGAGCTCGTACGTCGAGTGCGGGCGCACCGCGAGGAGGCCAAGCACGCCGTACGTCGTCGTGGTGAGCCGCGGAAGCCTGATTGACATGATCCTCCCCTCGGGACTAAACTAGCACATACTCTCTTTGGGACTATCTGCGGAGGCGACGATGAACGACATGGCGCTGGAGATCGACCCGCGGAACGCAGGCGTACTCCGTGAATGGGACGGTGAGCACGGCACCTACTGGGCCGAGCACGCGGCGACGTACAACGCATCCATCACCCGCTATCAGTCTGCACTGCTAGCTGCGATCGGGGCGCAGCCTGGCGAGCGGATCCTCGACGTGGGGTGCGGCTCCGGCGAGCTCGCGATCGACGTGGTGCGCGGTTCGCCGGGCGCGACCGCGCTGGGCGTCGACCTGTCGACGGCCCAGCTCGACGTGGCGCGGCAGCAGGCCGGCGGGCTGCCGGTGACGTTCGAGCAGGCCGACGCGCAGGTGCAGGACTTCGGAGCACATTCCTTCGACGTGATCGCCAGCCGGACCGGCACCATGTTCTTCACCGACATGGCGATGGCCTTCGCCAACCTCGCCCGTGCGACCCGACTCGGCGGGCGCCTGGTGATGCTCGTGTGGCGCGGGATCGACGACAACGAGTGGCTCCGGGAGTTCTTCGGCGCGATCGGGCGGGTCCTGCCAATGACTCCACCGCCGGCCGATGCCCCGGGTCCGTTCTCGCTCAGTGACCCGGATCGCGTGCGCGACCTGCTCCACGGCACAGGCTGGACTGATGTCGCCTTCACCGCCAAGGACGAGCTGCTGTGTTTTGGGCCCGACGCGAACACCGCGACCACGTTCATGGTCGGCCAGATGAAGTGGCTGTTCGAGAAGCTCGACGACGTCGGCAAGCGGCAGGCCGAGGCGAACCTGCACGACGTGATGGCCGCGCATGCGGGCGAGGACGGCGTGCTCCTCGGGTCCGGTGCCTGGATCGTCACCGCGCGACGCTGAGGATGCGACGCCGCAGACTGGCGCCTCGCGGCAGTTCCGGATGGCCGCAGCGCACGCAATGCGGCTGCTTGCCGCCCGGGGTTGTCCGGAATGGGTTGCCGAATGCCGTCCCATGAAGTCGCGTCATGGGTGTGGGTCTTGGGCGTCTCTCTGCCAGGCGGCCGGAAGTGCCGGCGCTTCTCACACCCGCAGAAACCGACCAAGAAGGTAGTGCGTACCCACACCGACATGGGGCGCGCATGGTCGCGCGGGCACCTACACCCAAGGGGGGAATCTTCAGTGCGCAACCTTGCAATCGCGGCCTCGGTCGTCGCTCTCAGCACCATCGGTCTCGCGGCACCCGCGCAGGCCGCTCCCGACGAGCCGCGCAACAACGTCGGCTACTGCATCAGCGACGGCTTCTACGGCAACCAGCCAAACCGGGACGCAGAAGGCAACATTGTGCCCAGTCAGTCACCGGGCCCCAAGAGGACCTTGTCGGACGGAACCGTCGTGGAGGGCAACAGCGTCGGTGACTACAACTCGGGACGGGCGACCGGCGGCGTCCCGGTCGTCAACATCCCGGAGTTTTGCCGCACCCTGGTCGGCTAACTCTCATTCCGGTCGTTGGTGCCGGGCTTCTCCGTTGCGACGAAGCCCGGCACTGCTTCCTCCACTGAGGTGCGCGCTCTCATCGGCCGGGTCGTGCACTCACAGCGGCATGTGAGAGTGACCGCCTAGTCCTCGAAACCAATCACGCCCGCCAAGAGCAGTAGGCCAATGCTGGTCATCGTGGTTGCTACCACCAGGACGACCCCGAGGTTCAAGACGCGAGTGAGCGTTGGCCTCCGGGTTGAGGGGGCGAACCGGCCAAACACGGCGACGCTCGACTCGTTGGTGTCTCGATGAAACCGTTCGCGTTTCAGAAAGAGGTTCACGCCGAGATAGATGAACACCGCCCCGAAATCCACCTCACGCCGGGAGGTTACACCTGACCGGTGGCCGCATTTGGGGTTGATACATTCGCACGCTGACCGCCTGAGCCCGCGGGCATGAGCGGACGCCTCCCACCTCTTGTCCACAACCGCTGACCGTCGACCGGCCGCAGTGTCGGTGGTCTCTGCTGGACTGTTCCCATGACCGCAACACCGATCCGGGCCGAGCTGTTCGTCACCAGCGTGCAGCCGGTTCGGCCGCATGCGGACACCGCCCGGCTGGAGCGGATTCTCGAGGAGCTGGCGGGCATCCTCGGCGATCCGGAGCAGGAGGGGCCGATGGCCGACTGCCACCGGATCGACCATCTTCGGATGCTCGAGGAGGTCAAGGCCGGGGCCGCGGCGGCCCAGGCCCGGGTCACGGTCGCGTTCGAGGCCTCGCAGCTGGCCCGGCAGGAGGCCGCCGGGGTGCGCCGCGAGCAGCGCGGCCGCGGGATCGCCGACCAGGTCGCGCTGGCCCGGGGCTGCCCGGCCTCCCAGGGTGCGCGGCACCTGGGGTTCGCGAAGGCGATGGCCGAGATGCCGCACACGCTCGCGCTGCTGACCCGGGGCCAGGTCGATGAGTGGACCGCGACCGTGCTGGTCCGCGAGACCGCGATCCTGGCCCTGGAGGACCGCAAGGTCATCGACGAGCGGCTGTGCGCGATGAGCATCGACACCGCCACCGGCCAGGTCTCCCCGCCGTGGGCGGTCGGCCAGACCCCGCGCCGGGTCGAGAACGCCGCCAAGGCGCTGGCCGCCGAGCTCGACCCCCAGGCCGCGGTCCGCCGCGCCGCGAAGGCGGCCGGCGAGCGGCGGGTCACCATCCGCCCCGCACCCGACACCATGACCTACCTGACCACCCTGCTCCCGGTCACCCAGGGGGTGGCGGCGTGGGCCAGCCTGCGCACCGCCGCCAGGGCCGAGAAGGCCGCCGGCGACGAGCGGACCGAGTCCCAGATCATGGCCGACCTGCTGGTCCAACGGATCACCGGCCAGGCCACCGCCGCGGCGGTGCCGGCCGAGATCGGGCTGGTGATGACCCCCGACACCCTGCTCGGCACCTCCGACCGCCCCGCCCGGATCGGCGACACGGTGGTCCCCGCGCACACCGCCCGCGAGCTCGCCCGGCGCACCGACGCCCCCCGCTGGCTGCGCCGGCTCTTCACCGACCCCCTCACCGGCGTGGTCACCACCATCGACCCCACCCGCCGCCGCTTCAGCCCCGCCGACGCCCGGTTCCTCGACACCCGCGACCAGCACTGCCGCCACCCCGGCTGCGACGGCGCGATCACCGACCACGACCACGTCATCCGCACGAGCCGACCACGGCCCGACCACCCGCACCAACGGACAAGGCCTCTGCCAGGCCCACAACCTGGCCAAGGAGACCCCCGGCTGGACCGCCCGCGTCGCCGACCCCCGACCCGGACACCACACCGTCCAGATCACCACCCCCACCGGCCACACCTACCGATCCCAAGCACCACCCGGCCTGCCACCGCCCGTGTGATCGCCGACCGCTAGCGTTCCGCGCATGTCCGACCCGTCCCTGAGGAACCCGGTGGGGACGCACGTCAAGGTCGGCAAGGGGCTGGCTGCCGGAGCGCTGGCGCGCGCCGACGAGCTCGGCTGCGAGGCCATCCAGATCTTCGCCGGCAACCCGCGCGGGTGGGCCCACTCGGCGGGGAACCCGGACGAGGACACCCGCTTCCGGAAGGCAGCGGCCGAGCGCGGGATGCGCACCTTCATCCACTCGCCGTACCTCGTCAACCTCGGCTCCCCTACGCGCGACACCTTCGAGAAGTCGGTGGCGAGCGTCGCCCACAACCTGAGGCGCGCGGCCGAGCTCGGCGTCGAAGGGGTGGTCGTCCACACCGGGTCGTTCGTGGACCCGACCGGCAGCGAGGAGCAGTACGCCGCCGCCATGCGGCAGGTCCGCGACGGCCTGCTGCCGCTGCTGGACGTGGTGGCCGGCGACGACGCTCCCTGGCTGCTGCTGGAGCCCACCGCAGGGCAGGGCCGCTCCCTGTGCGCCGGGGTGGACGACCTCGAGCCTTATCTCGCCGCGCTGGACTTCCATCCCAAGGCCGGCCTCTGCCTCGACACGTGCCACGTGTTCGCCGCCGGTGCGCCCCTCGACGAGCCGGGTGGTGCCGCCGCCACCCTCGAGCGCGTGGTCGAGATCGGCGGGCCGGAGCGGCTGCGCCTGGTCCACGCCAACGACTCGATGGACGTGCGCGGCGCGTTCCGTGACCGGCACCAGAAGATCGGCGAGGGACACATCGGCACCCAGGCGTTCGCAGACCTGCTGGCCCATCCGGCCACCGCCGGGGTGCCGTTCATCCTCGAGACGCCCGGGTCGCGTGACGTCGACGACGGTCAGATCCGCCTTCTCAAGAGCATGCGCAAGTCGTGACCACGAACCGTCGTACGTCGCTGCTCGCGGCCCTGCTCCTGCTCAGCGTCACCGCCGTGTGGGGCTCGACGTTCTTCCTGATCAAGGACCTCCTCGAGCGGGTGCCGACGCTGGACTTCCTGGCCGTCCGCTTCTCCATCGCGGCTGTCCTGCTGGTGATCGTGGCCCCGCGCGCCCTGGGCCGCCTGTCCTCCGACGCGCGCAAGCACGCGCTGGTGCTCGGCGTGCTCTACGGCGTCGCGCAGATCCTCCAGACCGCGGGGCTCGCGCACACCGCGGCCAGCGTCTCCGGCTTCATCACCGGGATGTACGTCGTCGCGACCCCGCTGTTCGCGGCGCTGATCCTCCACTCGCGCATCACCCGGATGACCTGGGCCGCCGTCGCCCTCGCCACCGCCGGCCTGGCGGTGCTGACGCTGGATGGCTTCTCAGTGGGCTACGGCGAGGCGATCACCTTCGTGGCGGCTCTCATCTATGCGCTCCACATCGTCGGCCTGGGCGCCTGGTCGAAGCCATCGGAGGCGATCGGGATGTCGATCGTGCAGGTGATCGTGATCGCCGTGATCTGCCTGGTCGCGTCCGCCCCCGGCGGGATCATCCTGCCCGAGACCAGGGGCGACTGGCTGTCGGTGCTCTACATGGCGGCGCTTGGCCGGATCGTTCGCCCTGTTCGCCCAGACCTGGGCCCAGGCCCACCTGGCGCCGACCCGCTGCGCGATCATCATGAGCATGGAGCCGGTGTTCGCGGCGCTCTTCGCAGTTCTGGCCGGTGGGGAGGACCCGACCCTGCGCATGGTCGTCGGCGGGGCGATGGTGTTCACGGCCATGCTGGTCGTCGAGCTCCTGCCCCGACGCAAGGTCGAGGCGGAGGTCCCGCACATCGCCGTCTGAGGCGGTTCCACATCGTGGTAATTGCGGGATCCGGCACGGGCGCACGCCTAGCGTTTCACCGTCGTCACCGAGGTCGTGGACGCCCGCGACGTCGGAGTCGTGGCCGAGCACGCGGACATGCTGCAGGTCGGAACCCGCAACATGGCGAACGTCGGGCTGCTGCAGGCTGTGGGCCAGGCCGGCAAGCCGGTGCTGCTCAAGCGGGGCATGACCGCCACCATCGAGGAGTGGCTGATGGCCGCGGAGTACATCGCCCAGCGCGGCAATCTCGACGTGGTCCTCTGCGAGCGGGGGATCCGCACGTTCGAGCCGTCGACCCGCAACACCCTCGACATCTCGGCAGTCCCGGTCGTCCAGGCGACGAGCCACCTGCCGGTCATCGTCGACCCGTCGCACGCCGCGGGCCGCAAGGATCTCGTCGTACCCCTCTCCCGCGCCGCGATCGCGGCGGGGGCCGACGGAGTGATCGTCGACGTCCATCCGAACCCCGAGACCGCGCTCTGCGACGGCCCCCAGGCACTGCTCGGACAGGAGCTCCGGGAGCTCGCGCAGGCGGTACGCCGGCTACCGCCGATGGTCGGCCGCACCGACGCCCGCGAGCGGGTGCGCCGGGGCTGACGGTTTCGGGGTCGTGGCGGCGTCGCCTACGCTTGCCCGCGGAAGTCACCCGAGGGGAACAACCATGCCCGTTTGCGCACAGTGCGGCCACGAGTTCGACGTCGGCCGATTCTGCACGAACTGCGGGCACCCCGTCGACGCGCCCGTCGACGAAGGCCTCGACTTCTGGCGCACCGACACCGCGGAGCGGGCCGACACCGCGGAGCGGGCCGACACCGCGGAGCGCCCGGTCGAGCCAGCGCCCATCCTGCCGCCTCCGCCCCCGGTTCCACCCGACACGTCGGCCCGCTACCCACTGTTCGCCGACCAGCTCACCTCACCGGCGCGGCGGGAGCCGACGAGCTCTCACCGCGCTGGCAGACCCTGGCTGCCATGGGTAGCAGGAGGCGTCGCCCTGCTCCTCGTGGCCGGCCTCGGGGCGTGGCTGCTCTTCGGCGGCGACGGTTCCGACGCCGACCTGGTCGCGAGCGAGCCACGGAGCACACCGGCCGAGGCCTCGCCCCCCGGCAAGCCCGCGCAGCCGGACAAGCAGAAGAAGCCGAAGAAGACCCCCGCACCCCGACCCGCCGGGAAGCCGGCCGACGTCGCCTCGCTGGCCACCGCCGACGTGCCCGCTACGGCCGCTCCGGGCACCGATCTCGACGGCAACGTCGTGCGGTACGACGCGCGCAACATGCTCGACGGCGTGCCCGCCACCACCTGGCGGATGCCCGGCGACGCCTCCGGCGAGACGGTCACGCTCGAGCTCGCCGAGGAGACAGAGCTGACCTCGGTCGGACTCATCAACGGCTATGCGAAGACCGGCACCGACGGTGCGGGAGCGCCGCTCGACTGGTACGCCGGCAACCGCCGCATCCTCTCGGTCGAGTGGCACTTCGACGACGGGTCGGTCGTCCCCCAGGACCTCACGGAGACCAGGAAGCTCCAGAGCGTGGACATCGACCCCGTGACCACCTCGACCGTCCAGCTCCTCCTGGTCACGGTCACCCCCCCGGGCCAAGGTCCGTCACGACGCGACTACACCGCGATCAGCGAACTGGCGCTGGTGGGTTCCGTGGCCTGACGCCGCTACCGCGGCAGGCCGCCCAGCACCTTCGCGGCACGCTCGGCGTCGTCGCGGGAGATGTCGAGGTGCGTGACCAGGCGTACGGCGGTGGGGCTGACTGCCGCGACGAGGACATCGGCCTCGCGGGCCGCGGCGACGAACGCCGTCGGCTCCTGGTGCGGCACCACGACGATGTTGGTGTCCACGGTCGCCGGGTCCACCCCGCACGCCTCGGCCAGCAGCCGGGCGTTGGCGTGGTCGTCGGCGAGCCGCTCGAGGTGGTGGTCGAGCGCGTGGAGCCCGGCCGCCGCGAGGATGCCGACCTGCCGCATGCCGCCGCCCATCCGCTTGCGCCAGACCCGTGACTCCGTGATCGAGTCCTGGGACCCCACGACCAGGGAGCCGACCGGTGCGCCCAGTCCCTTGGAGAGGCAGACGGCCAGCACGTCGGCGACCGCGCCGTACTCCGCCAGCGGGGTGCCGGTGGCGACGTGCGCGTTCCAGATCCGGGCGCCGTCCACGTGGATCCGGGTGCCGACCGACGTGGCCCATTCACGGAGTGCCCGGAGGTCCTCGAGCGGCTGCACCGCCCCGCCAGCGAAGTTGTGGGTGTTCTCGACCGACACGGCCGCGGTCGGCACGAAGAACGGACCCATGTCGGGTGCGTGGAGGCGCTGGATCAACGGCAGGTCGACCTGGCCGCGCTCACCGGTCCAGGTGCGCATGGTCAGGCCGGTGTAGGCCGCGTGGGCACCGAGCTCGGCCCGCGCTATGTGGGCCGACGACTCGCACAGGACCTCCTGCCCCCGGTCGACCAGCGTGCGCACGGCGAGCACGTTGGCCATCGATCCGGTGGGGGTGAACAGCGCGGCCTCGTGCCCGAACAGCCCGGCGACGCGCTCCTCGAGCAGGCGCACCGTCGGGTCCTCGCCGAAGACGTCGTCGCCCACGTCTGCGTGCGCCATCGCGGCCCGCATCGCTTCGGTGGGCGCGGTGACGGTGTCGGAGCGCAGGTCGATCACGCTGACTCCTTCGGTGGTCGAGTAGCGCCAGCAGCGCGCTTCTTCGGTGGTCGAGTAGCGAGCGCAGCGAGCGTATCGAGACTCAGGCCTTCCGCAGCATCTCGGCGACGAGGAACGCGAGCTCCAGCGACTGGACGCGGTTCAGCCGCGGGTCGCACACGGACTCGTAGCGGTGGGCCAGGTCGACCTCGGCCAGCTCCTCACCGCCGCCCACGCACTCGGTGACGTCGTCGCCGGTGAGCTCGACGTGGACCCCACCGGGCCAGGTGCCGAGCGAGCGATGGACGTCGAAGAAGCCCTGGACCTCCTCGATCACGTCGTCGAACCGGCGGGTCTTGTGGCCGGACGACGCCTCGAAGGTGTTGCCGTGCATCGGGTCGCACACCCACGCGACCTCGACCCCGGCCGCGGTGACCTTCTCGACGAGGTGCGGCAGCCGGTCGCGCACCCGACCCGCGCCGAATCGCGTGACGAAGGTGAGCCGACCCGGCTCGTTGTCCGGGTTGAGCCGGCCGGCCAGGGCCAGCGCGTCGTCGGGGGTCGCGGTCGGGCCCAGCTTGACCCCGATCGGGTTGCGGATGTGGCGCAACAGCTCGACGTGGGCGCCGTCGAGCTGACGGGTACGGTCGCCGATCCAGAGGAAGTGCCCGGAGACGTCGTACGGCGTGCCGGTGCGCGAGTCGATCCGGGTCAGGGCGTGTTCGTACTCCAGCACGAGCGCCTCGTGGCTGCTGTGGAAGTCGACCCGGTGGAACTCGTCGGGGTCGGCACCGATCGCCTGCATGAACGTCAGTGCCCGGTCGATCTCGGCCGCCACCTGTTCGTAGCGCTGCCCGGCCGCGGAGTCGCGGACGAAGTCGGTGTTCCACGTGTGCACCTGGCGCAGGTCGGCGTAGCCACCGGTGACGAAGGCGCGGACCAGGTTCAGGGTCGCGGCCGAGGAGTTGTAGACGTCGACCAGTCGCTGGGGGTCGGGCATCCGGGACTCGGGGGTGAACTCGAAGCCGTTGACCGCGTCACCGCGGTAGGCCGGCAGGGTGACCCCCTCGCGGGTCTCGCTGTCCGACGAGCGGGGCTTGGCGTACTGGCCGGCGATCCGGCCCACCTTGACCACCGGGACGGAGGCGGCGTAGGTGAGCACCACGGCCATCTGCAGGAGGACGCGCAGCTTGTTGCGGACGTTGTCGGCGGTGACGCCGTCGAAGGTCTCGGCGCAGTCGCCGCCCTGCAGCAGGAACGCCTCCCCGCGGGCCACCGCCCCGATCTTCGTCTTGAGCTCGTCGCACTCCCCCGCGAACACCAGCGGCGGGCAGGAGCGCAGCCGGCTCACGGCAAGGTCGACGGCCGCCGCGTCGGGGTAGGCCGGCTGCTGGGCCGGTCCGAGCGCGTGCAGGTCCGCGAGGTCGGGGATCGTCACCCCGTCAGCCTACGCGGGCGGGCGCCCGCTATCTCATCCGCCGAGGTGGTCGACGTCGCGGAAGCCGGTCTTCTTCGCCCGGATCCCACGGTTGGTGAACCACGTGAGCGCCCACAGTACGATCCCGATGACCAACAGCACCGCCGCGATGCGGTACTGGATCCAGTCCTCGGGATCCCGCGCCCACGGCCCGACCAGGAAGGCCGAGGTGATCGCGCCGAGGACGGGCACGACGGCCGGCGCGCGGAAGCTGGGGGTGGGGGCGTCGGGGTTTCGCCGGACGACCAGGCAGGCGATGTTGACGATCGTGAAGACGCAGAGCAGGAGCAGCCCGGTCGTGCCGCTCAGGGCCTCGACGACGGAGGTGCCTTCATCGACCGTGACGTAGATGATCAGGCCCAGGGCGAGCAGGGTGGTGAAGATGATCGCGGTCCACGGCGTACGACGACCCGGGCAGCACGTGGCCGAGCGCGCGGGGCAACACGTCCTGACGGGCCATGCCGTAGATCAGCCGGCTGGCCATCAGCATGTTGATCAGCGCGGTGTTGGCCACGGCGAAGACCGTCAGGAACGGGAAGATGGTGTCGACCGGCAGGTCGGGAGCACCCTGCCTGACCACCTCGATCAGGATGCCGGTCTCGCCGTCGAAGCTCTGGATGTCGCCCAGCGGCAGCACCATGACGACCGAGACCGCGACCAGCATGTAGATGACCACGGCGATGCCGAGGCCGGTCAGCATCACCCGCGGGAAGATCCGCTCGGGCTCCTGGGTCTCCTCGACCATGTTGACGGAGTCCTCGAAGCCGACCATCGCGAAGAACGCGATCGCGGTCGCCACCGTCACCGCGGCGAACATGCCGCGATCGTTCGCGTTGTCGAAGACGACGACCTGGCCGAGGTCGGCGCCCTCGGTGGCCATCACCCAGAAGCCGATGCCGATGACGATGGCGAGCGCGGTCACCTCGACCAGGGTCAGCACGACGTTGAACTTCACGCTCTCCCCCACCCCGCGCAGGTTGATCAGGGCCAGGAACACCATGAACCCGAGCGCGACCAACACGCTCGCAGTGGTCGAGGTCGGCACCCCGCCGATGGTGCCGTCGAGGCCGGTCAGCAGGTTGGCCGCCAGCAGGCTGGAGGACGTCGAGGCGCTGGTGATGCCGGAGCAGACCACCGTGAAGGCGACCAGGAACGTCACGAAGTGGATGCCGAACGCCTTGTGGGCGTAGAGCGCCGCGCCCGGCTGCCTGGGGGTACCTCGTGACCAGCTCGAGGTAGGAGAACGCCGTCAGCGTGGCCACCGCGAACGCGACCAGGAACGGCAGCCAGGCCATTCCGCCGACCTCACCCGCGACGTCGCCGGTCACCGCGTAGATGCCGGCGCCCAGGATGTCGCCGACGATGAACAGCAGGAGGAGCTTGGGCCCCATCACCCGCTTCAGGTCGGGCTCTGGACCGTTGACGTCGTCGACCCGTTCAGCCTGCGTGCCCATGCTCATCGCGTTGCCTCCTCGACGGTGGTTGCCCCATGGTGGCGTCATCTGCCTCGAAAGCGCCAGCGACACGGCCAGGGGTGTCCTAGCCGAAGAAGACCTCGGCCTCGGCGTACTCCTCCGGGCTGACCAGCTTGAGCTGGTCCGTGCCCTCGCTCAGCGGGACCCGGATGATCGCGGTGCCGCGCAGCGCCACCATCTTCCCGAAGTCACCCTCGGCGACGGCGTCGATGGCCTGCAGCCCGAACCGCGTGGCCAGCCAGCGGTCGAACGCCGAGGGCGTGCCGCCGCGCTGGACGTGGCCGAGTACGACGGCGCGGGCCTCACTGCCGGTCCGCGCCTCGATCTCGCTGGCCAGCCGGTCGCCGATCCCACCGAGCCGGACGTGCCCGAACTGGTCGACCTCCCCGGAGGCGAGCGTCATGTCGCCACCCTCGCGGGGAACCGCACCCTCCGACACGACGAGGATCGGCGCGTAGCGCGACTTGAAGCGGCTCTCGACGAGCTTGCACACCTCGTCGATGTCGAAGGGTTGCTCCGGGATCAGCACGATGTTGGCGCCGCCCGCGATGCCCGCGTGCAGGGCGATCCACCCGGCGTGCCGGCCCATCACCTCCACCACGAGCACCCGGTGGTGGGACTCCGCGGTGGTGTGCAGCCGGTCGATCGCCTCGATGGCGATGTTGACGGCCGTGTCGAAGCCGAACGTGAAGTCGGTGCCGGAGAGGTCGTTGTCGATGGTCTTCGGGACGCCCACGACGTCGACGCCGAGATCCGCGAGCTTGGTGGCGACACCCAGGGTGTCCTCGCCGCCGATCGCGACCAGGGCGTCGACCCCGTCCCGCTCGAGGTTCTCCTTGATCCGCTCGACCCCGTGGTCGATCTTGAAGGGGTTGGTCCGCGACGAGCCGAGGATGGTGCCGCCGCGGGGCAGGATCCCGCGACACTGCTCGATCCCGAGCTCCATCGTCACGCCCTCGAGCGGGCCCCGCCAGCCGTCGCGGTAGCCGACGAACTCGAAGTCGTGCTCCCGCACCCCCTTGCGGACCACCGCCCGGATCACGGCGTTCAGGCCCGGGCAGTCCCCGCCTCCGGTGAGCACTCCGACCCGCATGCGTCTGCCTTTCGTTGGATCGTTCACATCGAACCCGACGACCCTAGCGGCGACGGGCGAGCGCAAGCCACCCCCGGATCCGAAGGCGAGCGGCCGGAGGGGGTTTCCATACCGAATCGGCGGGTACCGGACCGCGGGGAGCAAGTACGACTGGGAGGGAATATTTGCATGTCCAACATCACTGCGCCGCGCATCATGGCCGGCGTGACCGCCGGCTACGTGCTCGGACGAATGCACAAGCTCAAGCTGGCCCTGATCGTGGGATCGGCGCTGGCCAACCGGAAGCTGGTCTCGGCCCAGGTGGACAAGCTCACCGACGCCGCTGGTGTCGGTCCCCTCGGCGAACAGCTCGTCAGCGCCGGACGCAAGGCCGCCATCGGCGCGGTCTCGAGCCGGATCGACTCCATCTCCGACCGTATCGCCGAGCGCACCGACCGGCTCAACGGCTCCGCGGTCGACGAGGACGAGGACGAGCCGGAGGACGAGTACGACGAGCCCGCCGAGGACGAGTACGAGGACGAGGAACCGGCCGAGGACGAGGAAGAGACCCGAGGACGAGTACGAAGACGAGGAACCGGCCGAGGACGAGGAAGCACCCGAGGACGAGGAAGAGCCCGAGGACGAGTACGAAGACGAAGAGCCGGCCGACGAAGAAGAAGAGCCCGTCGCCGAGGACGAGGAGTACGAGGACGACGAGGAGTACGAGGAGGCCGCACGATGAGCGCCAAGGAATCCGGCGGGGGCCTGCTCGACCAGCTGCCGATCGACCGCCTCCGCACCGAGGTGACCGAGCTCGGCAAGGCCATGGCCAAGAACGGCTTCAGCTCCGCCATCGAGAAGGTGGGCGACGGCACCGGGGCCACGGGCAAGGCGGCGAAGAGCATCAAGGACGGCGAGTCGCCGGTGAAGGCGGCCACGAAGGCGGGCACCTCCGCCCTCAAGGACAAGGTCAAGGAGGCCGTCGGCGGCGGCGGAGGAGGCAAGAAGATGAAGGTCGTCAACATTCTCGAGACCATCGACGTCCCGGTCCCGAGACGGGTCGCCTACGACAAGTGGACGCAGTTCCAGGACATCCCGGACTTCACCCGGAAGGTCGAGAAGGTCGACCAGAAGGAGGACGAGAAGCTCGAGTGGAAGGCCCAGGTCTTCCTGTCCCACCGGACCTGGCAGGCGACGATCAAGGAGCAGGTGCCCGACGAACGGATCGTCTGGGAGTCCAGCGGTGAGAAGGGCCACGTCGACGGCGCGGTGACGTTCCACGAGCTCGCGCCGGACCTGACGCGGGTGCTGATGACCCTGGAGTACCACCCGCAGGGCTTCTTCGAGAAGACGGCGAACCTCTGGCGTGCGCAGGGCCGCCGAGCCCGCGCCGACATGCGTCAGTTCCGTCGCGAGATGACGATGCAGACCATGCTCGAGCAGGAGGAGCAGGAGGGCTGGCGCGGCGAGATCCGCGACAAGGAGGTCGTCAAGAGCGACGACGAGGGCCAGGCCGAGGACAAGAAGTCGAGCTCGTCGAACAAACGCTCCGCGAGCAAGAAGTCGTCGTCGAGCAGACGGGGTAGCGGCAGCAGCAGCGCCCGGAAGTCCACGGCGAAGAAGTCGACGGCCAAGAAGTCCCCGGCCAAGAAGTCGGACGGCGAAGAAGTCCGCGGCGAAGAGGTCGAGCTCCTCCAGCGCCCGGAAGTCCACGGCCAAGAAGACGGCCGCTGCCAGGAAGTCCACCGGCAAGAAGACGGCGAGCGGACGCACGGCCAAGAAGTCCGCGAGCAAGCGGACGGCGAAGAAGGCGTCCCGGAGCTCGTCGTGACCCCGAGCGCTCGACCCCGGGCACCAAGGCCCGGAAGGAGAGCCGCGACGACGAGCTCGCCCGGGTGCGCAGACGAGGCCGAGCGCTATCGGCGGGCAGCGGAGGACGCCCTGCAGCAGCTCGACTGGTGCATCGGCTACCTGCACGGGAGCAACAAGGCGAACATCGCCGCGGCGCTCTCCAAGAACCGCTCCTACATCCGCAAGGAGCTCCTCAACCGAGGTGAAATCTCCGATCCCACGCTCCAGAAGGGAACGACATGACCGTCAGTGCCACGCAATCGCCCAACCGCTACCTGGAGCGCCCCGCGCCGAGCAGCCTGGCCGACGTCGTCGAGGTCATCCTCGACAAGGGCCTGGTCATCGACATCTACGTCCGCGTCTCCCTGGTCGGGATCGAGCTGATCACCATCGACGCCCGCATCGTGGTCGCGAGCGTCGACACCTACCTGCGCTTCGCCGAGGCAGTCAACCGGCTCGACCTCAAGGACGACGGGACCTCGGGGCTGCCCGAGCTGATGGGGGACATCACCGAGTCCGGCGCCAAGGGCAAGACCAGCGGCGCCCTGGAAGGGGTGAAGGAGAAGGCCTCCGAGATCTTCGGCAGCGACGACGACGAGGACGAGGACGAAGAAGAAAAGCGGCCGCCGAAGCGGCGACCCTCCTCGTCGTCCACCCGGAAGCGGTCGAGCTCCTCGTCGTCGCGGACGCGAAAGAAGTCGGAGAGCTGAGCGTGCCACTCCATGTGTACGGCGTGACCCGCGCCGACGTCGGACTTCCCGATGGGCTGCAGGGGCTCTACGACGCTCCAGTGGCGACCGTCGCGGACGACGGGCTGGCAGCGCTGGTCTCCGAGTGCCCCGAAGCGCCGACCGCCCGGCGCGCCGAGCTGATGGCCCACGCGCGGGTGCTCGAGCAGGTGGTCGAGACCGAGACCGTGCTGCCGATGCAGTTCGGGATGTGCATGCCCGACGACCAGACCGTTCGCCACGACCTGCTGGTCGTTCACCGTCCGCGTCTCGGGGCCCTGCTGAGTCAGCTCGACGGCACGGTGCAGCTCACCGTCAAGGTGGTCTACCGCGAGGACGACGTGTTGCGCGAGGTGCTGCACCACTCACCGCGGCTGCTCCGGATGCGGGAAAGGCTCGCCTCGATCCCCGCTGATGCTGCGCATTTCCAGCAGGCGGAGTTCGGGCAGGAGGTCGCGGCGGAGCTCGAGCGAATGGGCAGCCGGGACGGCGCGAGAGATCCTGGGTGCGCTGGCGCCACTGTCCCTCGCTCACGCGGAGGGCCGGCACCTGTCGCCGTACCACATCCTCAACACGGCTTTCCTGGTCCGGCGGGAGTCGCGCACCCGGTTCGACGAGGCTGTCGGCGCCGTTGCCGAGCAGCTGGAACGAGGTCGGCACCGTCCGCTACCTCGGCCCCCAGCCGCCGTACAGCTTCGTGGACCTCGAGGCCGGTGACCCGGCATGGGCCTGATCTCCGCGATCCTCACCGCGCCGCTGGCGCCGGTCAAGGGCGTCGTCTGGGTGGCCGAGCAGGTCCACGACCAGGCGATGCGCGAGCTCTACGACCCCGAGTCGATCCAGCGGGCGCTGGACGAGGTCCAGCTCGACCGCGAGCTCGGCCGGATCGACGACGAGGAGGCCGACCGGCGCGAGGACGAGCTCCTCGAACGGCTGATCGAGGCGAATCGTGGAGGCTACCCACATGGCTGAGCAGAAGAGACGCAGCTCTCCGATCATGAAGGTGGGGCGAGCGGCGGTTGAGCAGCTCGCCGAGCTGACCGGCCAGAAGGTCGAGGGCTCAGCGGAGTCCACCGCAACGATGAGGGCTGGGTCGTCAACGCCGAGGTGCTCGAGCTGAGACGCATCCCGGAGACAAACGACGTCCTCGCCACCTACGAGGTCAACGCTGGATGACGACGGCTCGCTCACCGCGTACAAGCGGGTCCGGCGCTACACGCGCTCGCAGACCGAGGAGTTCTGAGCATGAGCGAGTCCATGCGGCCCTACGGCGGACAGGACCGGACGCCGTACCGGACGGGGCGGCAGCCAGCCGGCCAGCCTGGCCGACGTGCTCGAGCGCGTTCTCGACAAGGGCGTGGTCATCGCCGGGGACATCCAGATCCGGCTCCTCGACATCGAGCTGCTGACCATCAAGATCCGGCTCCTGATCGCATCGGTCGACAAGGCCAGGGAGATGGGCATCAACTGGTGGGAGAGCGACCCGTTCGTCTCCACGCAGCAGCTCGGGAACGGACGACGAGAACGGCGCTCCGCAAGGAGCTGCAGGAGCGGGTGGACGTGCTGGAGTCGCGCCTGCGGGATCTGGACGACCGCAAGCAGGCCCGCGGATGACCGTCCACTACGTCTACGGCGTACTGCCGCCGGGCAGCACCCGCCGGACCTCGCGCCCGGCCCCGACGGCGCGGAAGTCCTGCTCGTCGAGGGCCACGGCCTCGCGGCCGCCTTCAGCGAGCTTCCCGAGGACCGTTACGGCGAGCAGGAGTTTCGCGCCCACGCCGAAGACCCCGTCTGGCTCCAGGAGCTGGCCTCGGCCCATCACCGGGTGCTCGCGTCGATCGCCCTGCACGGTGACGTCGTACCGCTCCGCATGCCGACCCTGTGCCGGAGCCGGGAGAGGGTCCTCGAGCTGCTCGACACCCGGACAGACGCGCTGCGCCAGGCCCTCGCGTCGGTGAGCGGCCGCGTGGAGTGGGGCGTCAAGCTGTACGCCGAGCCACGACCCGCCGAGAAGGACCAGGTCCAGGCCGCCAGCGGACGGGACTACCTGGGCCAGCGGATGGCGCAGGGCCGCGCCCGCGACGAGGAACGCCTCCGCCGCGGCGACTCGGTGCGCGCCTGCCACGAGGCCCTCGCCTCGGCCGCTGACCACGCGGTCGTCAACCCGCCCCAGGACCCGGCGCTCACCGGACGACGCGACCGATGGTGCTCAACGGCGCGTACCTCGTCGCCCGCGAGCACGAGAGCGACTTCCTGGCGGTCCTGGACGCGCAGGCCGCAGGTCCGTGCCGGGAGGCGGGCCTCCTGGCCGAGATCACCGGCCCGTGGCCGCCGTACAACTTCTCGGTGCCACACCGAGGACCGCGAGTCCGCCGGGCGACCATGACCGAGCTCTCCGTCGCTGCCGACGACGTCGCGCTCGTCGACCTGCTGGACCGGGTCATCGGCGAGGGCGTGGTGATCGGCGGCGACATCGTGCTGTCGATCGCCGGCGTCGACCTGGTCTACCTGGGCCTGCGCGCCGTGCTCGCCCCCGCCCACGTCGCCGGTCCGTCGGCCATCGGGGCGCGATGCCCTCTCGGACGCCGGGGGGAGGCCCGGTGATCACGCTGTACGCCGTCATCTGGCGCGCCGACGCCCCGACCCTCGACGAGACGGGCTGGTCCTGCTCGCGGACGGCGACCTGGCCATGGTCGTGGGCCCGACGCCCCGGCCACCACGCCCGGGATGACGCGCTGTCCTACGGCCGGACCGTCGAGCAGGTCGCCGCGGCCGTCGACGTGCTGCCCTTCCGCTACGGCACCACCGTCGCGGACGCCGACGAGGCGCGTCGCACTGCTGCGCGAGCACGGCTCCGCGTGGGCTGCGCGGCTGCAGAAGGTGGAGGGCTGCGCCGAGCTCGCGATCCGGCGCCGCTCCGCCGGCGGCGGACGAGGAGCGCGCGGAGTCGGGCGCGGAGCACCTGAACCGGCTGGTCTCCCGGAGCCGGCTGCTGGACGTCGCGGAGGGCGAGCTCGGCGAGCCTGCTGACCGGTCGGTGCCGGGTCGTGCGCCGGCTCGCCGGCCACGAGGAGCTGAAGCTGAGCTGCCTGGTGGAGCGGGCGAGTGTCTTGCCCGTGTGCTCGGTGCTCGAGGAGTGGGCCTCCGCGCGGGAGGACCTGGTGGTCTCGGTGACCGGACCGTGGGCGCCGTACAGCTTCGTGGCGGACGGCGAGGACGCGGGGGTGGCCCTGTGACCGGCGACCTTCCCGGCTTCGGCGAGCCCGAACCCCGTCGCCGGGCCAGGATCGAGGCCGACCCCGAGCAGGTGGAGCGGGGGCTGGTCCAGCTCGTCCTGACCCTGGTCGAGCTCCTGCGCCAGCTGATGGAGCGGCAGGCGATCCGACGGGTCGAGGCGGGCGGCCTCGAGGACGAGCAGGTCGAGGAGCTCGGCACGCACGCTGATGCTGCTCGACGAGAAGATGACCGAGCTGCGCGACCACTTCGGGCTCGAGCCGGAAGACCTCAACATCGACCTCGGACCCCTCGGCCGCCTGTTGTGATCGGTAGGGTCCGGCCATGACCTTCTCCATCGTGGCCCGGTCCGCCGACGGTGAGTCGTGGGGCGTGGCGGTGGCCTCCAGGTTCCTCGCCGTCGGGGCCGCGGTGCCGGCCGCCGTCGCGCAGGTCGGTGCGATCGCCACCCAGGCCGACGCCAACGTCGCCTACAAGGGGCAGGCCCTCGCCCACCTCGACGACGGCGCCACCGCCTCGGTCGCGCTGCAACGACTGATCGAGGACGATCCCGGCCGCGACCACCGGCAGCTCGGGATCGTCGACGGCGAAGGCGGAGCCGCCTCCCACACCGGGCCGGCCTGCCTGGACTGGGCCGGAGGCCTGACCGGGGACGGCTACGCCATCCAGGGCAACGTGCTCACCGGCGAGGAGGTCGTGCTCGCGATGCAGGCCGCCTGGGAGGACTCCGGCGCGGACAGCCCGCTGGCCCGCCGGCTGCTTGCCGCGCTCGCCGCGGGCGACGACGCCGGGGGCGACCGTCGCGGTCGGCAGTCCGCCGCACTCCTCGTCGTACGCGAGGAGGCGGGGTACGGCGGCCTCGACGACATCGCGGTCGACCTGCGGGTCGACGACCACACGGCGCCGGTCACCGAGCTGGCCCGGCTGCTGGACCTCAACGACCTCTACCTGACCGCCTCCACCGAGGACGAGAAGGTGCCGGTGACGCCGGAGCTGCGCGCGGAGCTCGAGGCGTTCGCGAAGGAGCGGGGCCACCGGGACGTGCACGCCTGGGTCGGCACCGAGAACTACGAGATGAGGGTCGACCCCGACCTCGCCTGGATCGACCAGCGGATCCTCGACATCGTGCGGGCCGGGGAGCCGCCCGCATGAGTGTGCTCGCGATCGACGCCGGCACCACCGGCGTCACCGCCGTCGTGGTCACCGCCGACGGCCGGATCGCGGCCCGCGGCTACCAGGAGTTCGCCCAGCACTTCCCCAAGCCGGGGTGGGTCGAGCACGCGCCCGAGGAGATCTGGCAGGCCACCGTCGAGGCCACCCGCGCCGTCCTCAAGAAGTACGACGCCTCGGAGCTGCAGGCGGTCGGCATCACCAACCAGCGCGAGACGATCCTGCTGTGGGACCGGGAGACCCTCGGTTCGCCCCGGCGCGGGATCGTGTGGCAGGACCGTCGTACCGCCGACATCTGCACCCGTCTGCGCGACGAGGGCCACGAGGACCGGGTGACCGAGCTGACCGGCCTCCGCCTCGACCCCTACTTCTCCGGGACCAAGCTGATGTGGCTCGCCGAGAACGAGCCGAACACCTGGGCGCTCGTGGAGTCCGGGCGGTATGCCATCGGCACCGTCGACTCCTACCTCGTCGCCCGGATGACCCGCGGGACCTGGCACGTGACCGACGTGTCCAACGCCTGCCGGACCCTGCTGCTCGACCTCGACGCGGGCGACTGGTCCGACGAGCTGTGCTCGCTGTTCGGGGTGCCCCGGGACGCGCTCCCGGAGCTGGTGCCCAACTGGGGCGAGATCGCCACCACGGACGCCGCGTCGTTCTGCGGGCTGGAGCTGCCCATCGCCGGGATGGCCGGCGACCAGCAGTCGGCGCTGTTCGGCCAGACCTGCTTCGACGTGGGCGACTCCAAGTGCACCTACGGCACCGGCTCGTTCATCCTCACCAACACCGGGACGACCCTGGAGCGCTCCGACGCGGGGCTGCTGTCCACTGCCGCGTGGCGCTCGCCCGACGGGGAGCTGACCTACGCGCTGGAGGGCGCGATCTTCGTCACCGGCGCCGCCGTCCAGTGGCTCCGCGACGGCCTGCAGATCATCGGATCCGCTGCCGAGACCGCCGCCATCGCGGCCACCGTCGACGACACCGAGGGGGTCGTCTTCGTCCCCGCGCTGACCGGGCTCGGGGCGCCGCACTGGGACCCGCACGCCCGCGGCCTGCTGATCGGGCTCACCCGCGGCACCACCCGCGCCCACATCGTGCGCGCCACCCTGGAGGCGATCGCCTTCGAGGTGCGTGACGTGCTCGAGACGATGCCGGGCTCGGCCGGCTCGGCGCTCCGGGCCGACGGCGGGGCCAGCGCCAACGACCTGCTCTGCCAGATCCAGGCCGACCAGATCGGCAGTCCCGTCGAGCGCCCGGAGATCGTCGAGACCACGGCGCTGGGAGCCGCGTTCCTCGCCGGGCTCGGCACGGGCGTGTGGTCCTCGACCGACGACCTGCGCCACACCTGGCAGCTCGACCGCCGCTTCGAGCCCTCGGGCTCCCGCGAGGCCGCCGACGCCGCCCACGCCCGCTGGACCGAGGCGGTCACCCGCTCGAAGGGCTGGGCGGACTCAGAGAGCGGTCCAGGGCAGCAGCCGCGGCGTCACGGTCCTTGGTCGCCGCGGCCACGGTCGACTCGGCCTCGGCCCGCACGTCCTCGGCGTCGGCGAGCTCCTCGTCGACCTCCTCGAAGCTCGCCTCGAGCTCGGCGACCTTGCCCCGCAGCTCGTCGAGCTCGGCCTGGAGCTGCATGCTGCGGGCCTCGAGGTCGGCGACCTCCTTGCCGGCGGCGGCCAGTGCCGCGGACGCCTCGGCCAGTCGGCCCTCTGCCCCCTCCAGCGCCTGCTCGGCCTGGCTGCGCGCCTTCTGGTCCGCCTCCGGGTCGGGTACGACGTGCAGGTCGGGCGGCGTCTCCAGCTCGGCCACGGGGGCTCGCCGCGAATCCCAGCGCATCGGGCGTCGCCACCGCACCGGCAACATCGGCCTCGCCGATCCCGGTGCTGGCCAGAGCGGTGACCAGCAGGCCGCTCCGCACGGCCCGGGCGCACTCCTCGTCGACCATGGCCGCGGTCAGCGTGGCCTCGACCTGGTCCGCCACCGCCTGCGTGACCTTCACCCCGAGCTCGGAGGCCACCGACCGGGCCCGGGTGGTGACCGCTGCGGTCAGCTGACGACGTTGCCGGGTCAGCGCCCTGAGCTCCTCGCCCTTCAGGCCGGCCTGGGCCGCCCGCAGCGCCTCCCCCATCGCCAGCACCTGCTCGACCTGCTCGGTCTCGTGCCGCACCAGCTGGTTGACGACCCACGCGGCCACCGACGGCTTCTTGAGCTTCTTGACCTGAGCGGACAGCTCGCTGCCCTTCAGCTCCCTGGCCTTCGCGTCGCGGGCCGGCGTGAAGTCACCCGGGGCGAGCCCGTAGAGCTCGTCCGCGACGCTCAGCAGCTCACTCTCCGTCATCGAGCCCCTGCTCGATGGCGTAGCGGGTCAGCTCGACGCGGTTGTGCATCTGCAGCTTGCGCAGGGTGTTCTGGACGTGGTTCTGGACGGTGCGGTGGGAGATCACGAGCCGCTCGGCGATCTGCTTGTACGACATCCCCTTGGCCACCATCTTGAGGACCTCCGTCTCGCGGTCGGTCAGCTCGGGATGGTCCGGGCCGGCGTCGGGCTCCGACATCCGGCGGAACTCACCCAGGACGAGGCCGGCGAGGCCGGGCGTGAACACCGTGTCGCCGGCGGCCACGCGTCGTACGGCGCTGAGCAGCTCCTCCCGCGACGCGGACTTCACCAGGTAGCCGGTCGCACCGGCCTTGACCGCGTCCAGTACGTCGGACTGCTCCCCCGACGCCGACAGGATCAGGACCCGGGCCGCCGGGTCCTGCTTCAGCACCGCGGCGGTCACCTCGACGCCGTTCGGCCCGGGGATCTGCAGGTCCAGCACCAGCACGTTCGGCCGCGCCGCCGGGAAGCGGGCCAGGGCCTCGTCACCGTTGGCGGCCACCCCCACGACGTCGAAGCCCGCGGCCTGCAGGTCCCGCTCGACCGCGTCTCGCCACATCGGGTGGTCGTCGACCACCATCACCCGGACCGCCTCGTCGCTCACGCCGGGGACCCTAGTCGGTCGGCCGCAGGTAGTGCCCGCGCCGGTGCACGAGTGGGGCCGTGTCCTCTCCGAGCTGGACGTCGTCGACGACGCAGGTCACCAGGCTCGACCAGCCCACGGCCTGCTCCGACTCCAGCGAAACGGCCGCCCACCCCGGCGCGTCCACCAGAAGCGGGCCCCACTCCCCGGCCTCGAACGCCGCCAGCCGGAAAGCCCCGCCGGGTGCGGGCGCCACCCCGGCGAACGCGTCGGCGAGGTCGCGGTGCCTCCACCCCAGGAGGTGTACGACGGCGCGGCGGGTCCGTTGCAGCGTCTCGGCGAGGTCGGAGTCGGGGTCGAGCAGCGCCAGGATCCGGGCGGGCTCGCCGCCGGCCACCATCAGGGACGACACGGTCAGCCCCGCCCGGTCGCCCTCCGACCCGGAGGTCCACAGGGTCACCGCTCCCCCCAGCCGCCCCCGGAACCGGCGTACCGGGTCCCGCTCCGACTCCGGATCGAGGAACGGATGGGTGTCGTGGATCGTCACGGGTCGAGCCTAGGACGACGGTTCGGGCTGGCGCGGCACGACGAGCTCCCACTCGGTGCCGGACGCCCCGGTGGTCAGGGTGGCGGTGCCGCCGAGGTCGGCGATCCGTCCCCGGATCGACTGGGCCACGCCGAGCCGGCCCGTCGCGGCTGCCTCGTCCAGCCGTCCCGCGGGAATGCCACCACCCTCGTCGCGCACCGAGATCTCCACCCGGTCGTCGAAGGCCTCGAGGAGCACCCAGGCCGGAGCGTCCGGGCCGACGTGTCGCGCCACGTTGGCCAGGCACTCCCGCACCACGGCGACCACCTCGCCGGTCCGCGGCCCGGCGAGCAGGACCGGCTCCGCCGGCGCGGCCACCCGCACGGGGTGCTCGCGCTCGAGGGCGGTCAAGCGCCGCCACCAGGTCCTCGGCGGTCCCCGGGCCTCCGCCGGCGAGCGAGTCCTGCTGCCGGATCAGGGACCGCAGGGCGCTCTCCTGCTCACCGGCCAGCCTGCCGAGCTCGGCCGCCTCACCGCCCAGCTCACGACCGCGACGCTGCACCAGGGCGAGCACCTGCAGGACGCCGTCGTGGACGGCTCGGGCGAGGCGGTCCCGTTCGGCTGCGGCCGCTGCCGCACGCTCCGCCACCTCCCGCTCGGTGGCCAGCTGCTGCAGCACGCCGCACATGAAGCCGACGATCGGGCCGCCGATCATGAGGAGGAAGACGTTGCCGTAGTTGGCCTGGGTCACGTGCTCGCGCACGCCGAGGTCGGCCGCCGACAGCAGGACCCCCGCCACCAGTCCGCCGAGCCATCGCCAGTGGATCGCCCAGGCCAGCAGCGCTCCCATCACCCAGAACCCCGGGATGGTGGCGCGGAACTCCTCCCCCTTGACCAGGGGCGAGGCCAGGAGCGCGGCCATCGCGACCGCCAGGTCGGCCACCAGCAGCGCGGGCACCCGCCGCCCGTGGTCGGAGTAGGCCCAGATCGCGAACACCGTCCACGCCGCCATCCCGACGAGCACGACCACCCCGGCGCGGGGGTGGCTGGAAGTTGTCCGCACGGTAGATGTTGAGCCCGATCGCGTTGACCAGGACCACGACCCGCAGGACCGCGAGCGCCCGGAACAGCCCGTCCTCGACGGCGAGGGCAGCCGGCGAGGAGGTGGTCGGGGTCAGGACGCCCGCTTCTGCTCGGCCTCGGGCGCGGGATCGTTCCCGCGCTTGGTCTCCTCCTTGGCCCGGCTGGAGTACATGTCGACGTACTCCTGGCCGGAGAGCCGCATGATCTCGTACATGATCTCGTCGGTGATCGACCGCAGGATGTAGCGGTCGTTCTCCATGCCTTCGTACCTGGAGAAGTCCAGCGGCTTGCCGAACCGCACACAGGGTCGGGTCAGCGTGCCGAACTTCTTGCCGGGCGGCGCGACCACGTCGGTGCCGAGGACCGCGACCGGGATCACCGGCACCTTGGTCTCGAGGGCCAGCCGGGCGACCCCGGTCTTGCCACGGTAGAGCCGTCCGTCGTGGGAGCGGGTGCCCTCCGGATAGATCCCGAAGAGCTCACCCTCTTCGAGGATCCGGCGGGCCGACGACAGCGCGCCCTCGGCCGCCGATGCTCCCGTCCGGTCGATCGGCACCTGTCCGGCGCCGGCGAAGAACTTCCGCTGGAACCAGCCCTTGAGCCCGGGCGAGGTGAAGTACTCGGCCTTGGCCACGAACGTCACGCGCCGCGAGAGGGTCAGCGGCATGAAGAGCCAGTCGGCGTACGACAGGTGGTTGCTGGCCAGGATCGCGGGACCCTCGGCGGGGACGTTCGCGGCCCCCTCGACCTGCGGCCGGAAGACCACGCGCAGCACGGGACCGATGGCGATCCACTTCAGGAACCAGTAGAACACCGCGGACTCACCAGCCTTCCCCCGCACGACCCGGAACGCTCGCAGCCTATCCTTCGGGCACAATCGCCGCCATGACGACCGACTCCCCCACGGCCCCGTTCAGCGTCCCGGCCCGGCCCGAGCTCACCGGCGGCCGCCGCATCGGTGTGGTGCTCAGCCATGGCTTCACCGGCTCGCCCGCCTCGATGCGGCCCTGGGCCGAGGCCCTGGCCGAGCGTGGGTACGCCGTGGAGCTGCCCCTCCTGCCCGGGCACGGGACGACCTGGCAGCAGATGAACGTCACCACCTGGGACGACTGGTACGCCGAGGTCACGCGGGCGTTCGACAAGGCCGTCGCCGAGAACGACGCCGTGGCCGTCTGCGGGCTTTCGATGGGCGGCGGGCTGGTGCTCCGGCTCGCGGCCGACCACCCGGACCGGGTCGCGGCCGCCGTCGTGGTGAACCCGATGGTGATCACCAGGCGCAAGGACGTGCTCGCGCTCCCGGTGCTCAAGTGGTTGGTGCGCTCGTTCCCCGGCATCACCAACGACATCAAGAAGCCCGGGGTCGAGGAGCACGGCTACACGCGGACCCCGCTCAAGGCGGCCCACTCGATGTTCCGGGCCGGGCGGGTGCTCGCCCGCGACCTGCACCGGATCACCGCCCCGCTCCTGGTCTTCCACTCCGAGGAGGACCACGTCGTCGACGACGCGACGGTGCCGCTGATCGCCGCCCGGGTCTCCTCGCCCGACCTCACCGAGCGCACGCTCCGCGACAGCTACCACGTCGCGACGCTCGACAACGACGCCCCGCGGATCTTCGAGGAGTCGGCCGCCTTCATCGCCCGGGCCACTGCCTGACGTACCGTGGCATCGTGAGCAGACAGGACGAGGACGACGCCTGGCGCTCGATCGTGGAGAACTACGGGGAGCGCCCGGAGATCGACCCTGCGCCGCCCGTGACCGAGCCGGAGATGGCGTACGACGACCCAGACGACGTCGACGACGACTGGGACGACCCGACGACGACCGCTTCGTCCCGCCGCCGCCCCCGCCGCTCCCCCACCCGACGCCGGTGCGGCTCGCAGCCTGGATCGGCGTCTTCGGGGCGCCGGCGGTGCTGCTCGTCGCCATGGTGCTCGCCCTCCCCCTGCCCGGGTGGCTGGGGAAGGGCCTGGTCGCCTACTTCGTCGCCGGCTTCCTCTACCTCGTCTTCCACATGGAGCGAGGACCACGAGACCCCTGGGACAACGGCGCCCGGGTCTGACACGTGGCGTGGCTAGGCTGACGGCCGTGAGCGTCAGCGAGACCGTGGAAGTGGCCGGCCACCTGATGGACAGCGGCGTCCTGGGCATCATCCTCGACGACGTCCGCGAGTACGGCGGCGACTACGTCTTCGACAAGTTCGAGGTCGGCCACGACGCCCACGACTCCTCCAGGGCCACCATCACCGTCACCGCCGAGGACGACGAGGCGCTCCAGCGGCTGCTGATGCGACTGCAGACGCGCGGGGTGAACCAGGTCGACCCGGGCGAGGCGGTCGTCACCACCGCGGACCTCGACGGCGTGTTCCCCGACGGCTTCTACTCGACCACCAACCTGCCGACGAAGGTGCGCCTCGAGGGCCGCTGGTACGACGTCGCGAACCCGGAGATGGACTGCGGCCTGGTCGTGGAGACCGACGGTGACGCCTCCGTCCGCATCGTCACGCTCCCGATGTCCGACGTCAGGGCGGGGATGAGCGTCGTGACCGGCGCCTCGGGCATCAGGGTGCAGGTCCCGCAGGTCGCCAGGGGCGACGAGGCGTTCGGCTTCATGGAGTCCGACGTGTCCTCGGAGAAACCGCAGGCGGTGCTGGTGCGCCAGGTCGCGGACGGCATGCGGGAGGCCCGGGCGGCCGGCAAGAAGCTGCTGTGGGTGGGCGGCCCCGGCGTCGTGCACACCGGGGCGGCGCCGGCGATGGTGGCGATGGTCCGGGCGGGCTTCGTCGACGTGCTGTTCGCCGGCAACGCCCTGGCCACCCACGACATCGAGGCAGCCCTCTACGGCACGAGCCTGGGGGTGGACCTCTCGATGGGCCGTGGCGTCGAGCACGGCCACGAGCACCACATCCGGGCCCTGAACACGATCCGCAAGGAGGGGTCGATCCGGGCGGCGGTGGAGAACGGCGTCCTCGAGGGCGGGATCATGCACGCCCTGGTCACCCACGACAAGAGGTTCGTCCTGGTCGGGTCGGTCCGTGACGACGGTCCGCTGCCGGACGTCTACACCGACGTGATCGAGGGCCAGCGGGCGATGCGGGCCGAGCTGACCGACGTCGGCTTCTGCCTGATGGTGGCGACCATGCTGCACTCCGTGGCGACCGGCAACATCCTGCCCGCCTCGATCCCGCTCGTGTGCGTCGACATCAACCCCGCCACGGTCACCAAGCTCTCCGACCGCGGCTCGTCCCAGGCCCGCGGCATCGTGACCGACGTGGGGCTGTTCCTCGAGCAGCTGGCCGTGGAGCTGGTGCCGGACTACCGCCGCGCCTGACGCGGCCCGCTCAGAGGGAGCGGCGGGCGAGCTCTGCCGCGCCGACCACTCCGGCCTCCGGTCCGAGGCGGGCCGCCAGCACCGGCGGTACGACGCGGTGCCCGGCCGCGACCACCGATCGCTCCAGCTCGATCGCGGGCGGGGTCGAGCAACCGGTCGCCGGCGGCCGACACCCCGCCCCCGACCACGATGCGGTGCGGGTCGAGCGCCGCCACCAGGTTCGCCAGGCCGACCCCGAGCCAGTGGCCGACGGAGCCGAACGCCTGGCGGGCGACGAGGTCGCCGTCCACCGCGGCGTCGGTGACCATCGGTCCGGTGAGCCGGTCCGGGTCGCCGCCGCAGGCCTCGGTGAGGACGGACGGCTCGAGCCCGATCTGCGAGCGGGCGTAGCGGACGAGGGCGTTCCCGCTGGCGTACTGCTCCCAGCAGCCGCGTCGTCCGCACTCGCACGGCTGGCCGTCCGGGACGACCTGCATGTGCCCGAACTCGCCGGCCATCCCGTTGCGGCCGTGGAGCACCACGCCGTCGACCAGGACGGCGCCGCCGATGCCGGTGCCCATCGTCACCACCACGCCGGTCCCGTCGCCGCTCCGCCGCGCCGTACGCCGCCTCGGCCACCGCCGTGCAGTTGGCGTCGTTGTCGAGCACGACCGGGGTCCCCCAGCGCTCGGCGAGGCGGCGGCGCACGTCCTCGCCGCGCCAGGGCAGGTGCGGGGCGAAGACGACCCTCTCGCCGGGGGCGTCGACGAACCCGGCCGCGGCCACCCCGATCGCCTTGATGGTCTCTCCGTCGGCGACGGACACGACGGCATCGGTCATCACGTCCTCGACGACGGTGGCGTCGACGAGCCGTCCGGGGGTCCTGGCCAGGACCGAGCGGACCACCTCGCCGGTCGGTGACACCACGGCGGCGAGGACCTTGCTGCCCCCGACGTCGACCCCCACGAACACGGACACGGCGACTACCTGCGCGCCAGGTCGGCGGCGCCGATCAGGCCCGCCCGGTTCCCGAGGGTGGCCGGTCGGACCTCTGCGAGCGGCCGGTAGGGCAGCCCGGACAGGTGGCGGGCGAACGCCTCGCGGACCGGGTCGAGGAACAGGTCGCCGGCGTCACCGACCCCGCCCCCGACGGCGACGGCCGCCGGGTCGAGGATGGTCGCCAGCGCGGCGATCCCCTCGCCCAGCCACCGGCCGAGGTTGGCCAGCTGTTCGACCGCGAAGGCGTCCCCCTCCTGGGCGGCCTGGGTGATCATCGGCCCGTCGATCGCGTGCGGATCCCCGCCCGCCCGGGCCACCAGGGCGTCGGCCGCGTGTCCACCACCGGAGGCCGCGGCGCGGGCGTTGCGCACCAGCGCCGAGCCGCTGGCGTACTGCTCGAGGCAACCGTGCTTGCCGCAGCCGCAGAGCTGCCCGTCACGGACCACCCGGAGGTGCCCGATCTCGCCGCCCACCCCGAACGCGCCCCGGTAGAGCTCGCCGTCGAGGACGACGCCGCCGCCGACGCCGGTGCCCACGGTGACCAGCAGCAGGTCGTCGACGTCGTGGCCGGCGCCGTAGGTGAACTCCCCCCAGGCGGCGGCGTTGGCGTCGTTCTCGATCACGACCGGGAGGTCGAGGCGGGGCTCGAGCTCGGCCCTCAGGTCGACGTTGCGCCAGGCCAGGTTGGGCGCGAAGAGGACCGTCGAGCGGGACACGTCGACGTACCCCGCGGCACCCACGCCGACCGCCTCGATGGGGTGGTCGGCGCGCAGGTCGGTGACGAGCCCGACGATGGCCTCCTCGATGGCCTCCACGTGCTCGCGGGCGACTCGACCGTGGCATGGGCCAGGATCTGGCCGTCGCGGTCGACGACGCCGCCGGCGATCTTGGTTCCGCCGACGTCGATCCCGCAGGCCAGGGTCACTCGGGCTCCTCCGGCCAGGCGCCCTCGTCGAGGTCGATGTGCTCCACGCCGTCCCTGCGGGCGGCGCCGCCGCGAGTCGTCGCTGCTCGCGGCGGCCAGGATCCCGGCCGCGGCCTGCATCAGGTTCGCCGCCGCCAGCGCGAGGTGGGTGCGGACCTCCGGGCTGGCCAGGCGTACGACGTGCACCGTGCGGCAGATCGGGCAGTAGGTGCACTCCTCGGCACCCGTGGCGATGTGCTCGTTGACCTCCTCGGCGGAGGCGGCCGCCTGGGACGCGAGCCCGGACAGCCCGTGACCGAGGTCGGGGCCGTGGTCGCGCGCCCAGTCCGACAGGGCGCCGAACAGCTTGGCGGCCTCTTCGGCGACGCTGCCGACCTCCTCGTCCGGACCACCGGCCGTGCCGTCTCGCGACTCGCTCACTTCGTCCTCTCCTCGAACCTCACCTGCAGCTCGCCCTCCTCCACACGCGCCCCCGCGACCCGGTAGCGGGCCAGGCCGGAGGGCAGCGTGAGCAGGCGACGATACGACCCGACGGTCAGCACCAGCTCGTCGCCGTTCCTGGCCAGGTCGACCTCGGCGCGCGAGACGAACGGCAGGGAGAGGGACAGCTGGGCCCCCGCGTGGTTGCGGGTGATCCGGAAGGGGCCCTCACCCGTGGGAGCTGCCAGCGGGTCGTCCTCGCCGTACACGTCGGCGGCCAGGTCGGCCAGGGCGTCGACGCCGACGGGCTCGCCGGGGCGGTAGACCGACCGCCACACCGGCAGTCCCGCGAACGACTGCGGCGACCTGCGTCAGCACGGCATCCTGCGCCCTGACCCAGCCGGCCCGCCAGTCGTCGGCCCCCTCGGCGGGGAACACCCGGTTGGCGACCACGCCGTCGACGCGGTACCCGAACAGGGACAGGGTCGTGAACGACCGCCGGGCCTCGGCCAGGACGACGTTCTCGGGCGTCAGCACCAGGCGGACGCTGGCGTGTGATCCGGAGAGAAGGCTGCGGACCTCGTCGAGCTCGAAGTGCAGCCGCTCCACCGCGTCGAAGACCGACTCCTCCGGCATCGGGACCCCGGCGGCCCTCGAGAGCACGGGCTTGAGCGCCTTCACGACCCGCCGCTCCACCGGGAACACCCGCTGCATGTACCAGCCGAGCGCCTCGGGCAGCGCCAGCAGTCGCAAGGTCTCCGCCGTGGGGGCGCAGTCGACCACGATGGCGTCCCACTCCCCGGAGAGCGCGTGGAGCCGGAGCTCCAGCAGCGCCAGCACCTCCTCGGCGCCGGGGATCACCGTCATCTCCTCGGCGGCGATCGGGTCCACCCCGGCCACGTCGAGCACCGAGAGCAGGTAGCCCTGGATCTCCGACCAGGACTGCTCGAACCGCAGCTGCGCGTCGACCTGCTGCACGAAGAGGTTGTCGGCCACGGGGGTCGGCTCGGAGCCGACCGGAGCCCCGAACGCGTCGGCCAGCGAGTGGGCCGCATCCGTGGACAGCACGAGGGTCCGCTGCCCGCCCGCTGCGGCCAGCGCCGACGTGCCGGCCGCGATCGTCGACTTGCCGACGCCGCCCTTGCCGGTGAACAGGAGGATCCGCACTGACCGGCTCAGAGTGACTCGACGCGCTTCTTGAGGCCCTTCAGCGCGGTGTCGATGAGGATCTTCTCGCCCTTGCGCTTGAGCATGCCGATGAGCGGGATCGACACGTCGAGCGCCAGACGGTAGGTGACCTCGGTGGAGCCGTCGCCGAGGTCACGCAGGACGTAGGCGCCGTCGAGGGACCGCAGCATCTTGCCGGAGACCAGGCTCCAGGTGACCTGCTCGTCACCCTTCCACTGGTAGGCGAGGGTGTACTCGTCCCGGATCGGCGACACGTCGAGGACGAAGAAGACCTGGTCCGCCCAGCCGTCGGCACCCTCGGCGACGACCTCGGCCTTCTGCACGCCCTTGGCCCACTCGGGGTAGGCCTCGAAGTCGCCGATCACGGCCATGACAGCCGCCGGCTCGGCGTCCACGACGATCGAGGAGGTGGTCTGTTCGGCCATTTCGCGAGCGTACCGGACCTGCGCCTGCACCACGGACCCCGGTAACCTGCCGCGCAACGACCAACGGAGGCCACTGTGCGTGAGTACTCCACGCCCCTGACGATCGAAGTTCCCCGCAGGGGGAACCTCACCGACGACGTCGTCGCCAACGCTCGCGAGGCCGGCTCCGAGGTGGTGTTCAGCCGGCGGTCGGGAGGCAGCTGGCAGGACGTGACGGCCGCCCGCTTCCTCGGTGAGGTCAGCGCCGTCGCCAAGGGCCTGGTGGCGGCCGGTGTCGAGCCCGGGGACCGGGTCGCCCTGATCTCGCGGACCCGCTACGAGTGGACCCTGGTCGACTACGCGATCTGGTTCGCGGGCGCGGTCACGGTCCCCCTGTACGAGACCTCGTCCGCCGACCAGATCGGCTGGATCCTGCGGGACTCGGGCGCCCGGGCCGTCGTCGCCGAGGGCAAGGGCCACCTCGCACGGATCGCGGAGGTCCGGGGCGACCTGGAGCAGCTCAACCATGTCTGGGCCTTCGAGGACAACGCGATCGACGTGCTGACCCGGCTCGGCGCGGACATCTCCGACGACGACCTGGAGAAGCGACGGACGAGTGCGACGCCGCTCGACCTGGCCACCCTGATCTACACCTCGGGGACCACCGGTCAGCCGAAGGGCTGCATGCTCACCCACGGGAACTTCATGTTCGAGCTCGGCGTCGCGGTCGACGAGCTCGAGGACTTGTTCGCCGAGGACGGCTCGACCCTGCTCTTCCTGCCCCTGGCGCACGTCCTGGCCAGGATCGTGCAGGTGGGCTGTGTCAGGTCCCGCACGCGGCTGGCCCACAGCGCCGACATCACGACGCTGTTCCCCGACCTGGCCGCCTACCGGCCGACGTTCGTCCTCGCCGTGCCGCGCATCTTCGAGAAGATGTTCAACACCGCCTCCCAGCGCGCCACCGCCGATGGGCGCGGCCGGCTGTTCGACCGAGCGGCGGAGACCGCCATCGCGTGGTCGCGTGGACTCGACAAGGGCGGGCCGTCCCTGGCCGTCCGGGCCCGGCACGCGGCGTACTCGCGACTCGTCTACGGCCGGCTGCGCGAGGCGCTGGGCGGCGCCTGCCGGTACGCCGTCTCGGGAGGTGCCCCGCTGGGCGACCGCCTGGGGCACTTCTACCGCGGCATCGGCCTGACGGTGCTCGAGGGCTACGGCCTGACCGAGACGACGGCCGCGATCACGGTGAACACCCCCGAGGCGCACAAGGTCGGGACCGTCGGCCGGCCGCTGCCCGGCACCGCGGTTCGGGTGGCCGACGACGGAGAGCTCCTCTGCCGGGGCGGCCAGGTCTTCGCCGGCTACTGGAACGACGAGACGGCCACCGCCGAGGTGCTCGAGCGGGACGGGTGGCTGCACACCGGCGACGTCGGCGAGGTGGACGACGAGGGGTTCGTCAGGATCACGGGGCGCAAGCGCGAGATCCTGGTCACCGCGGGTGGCAAGAACGTCGCCCCGGCGGTCCTCGAGGACCGGTTGCGGGCCCACCCGCTGGTCAGCCAGTGCCTGGTCGTCGGCGACGGCCAGCCGTTCATCGCCGCCCTGGTGACCCTGGACCAGGAGTCCGCCACCGAGTGGGCGGCGGCCCACGGCAAGTCCCGGCGCCTGGCCGACCTGGCGGGCGACCCGGACCTGAGGGCCGAGATCGCGGCTGCCGTCGAGGACGCCAACCACGCGGTCTCCCGGGCCGAGTCGATCCGGAAGTTCACGATCCTGGGCCACGACTGGACCGAGGAGGGCGGCCAGCTGACGCCCAGCCTCAAGCTCAAGCGCAGCGTCGTGATGCGCGAGTGCCGCGACGAGATCGCGGACCTGTACCTGGCCTGAGCAAAACTTTCGCTCACCGGCGCGGCGTCGCCTGAATCCAACCGGCTTGCACGAGTATCGCGAAATGGCCGCGCGGAGGCGGGTTTCCTCTTACAGTTGCAGCGCGCTCGTTGCGGTCTCTCGGGACTCGGGGACTCAACGCCGCACCCAATCAGATCACAGGCCGACCCGTGCTCCGCGTGCGGGTCGCCCTGCCGACACATCGAAGGGCTGGTAGTCGATGAACCGCCGCACCATCCTGCTGCTCGCGGCCGCGCTCGTCGCCGCGCTGGGGACGGCGCTCGTCTTCCTCTACGTCAAGGGAGCCGACAACCGCGCCGAGGAACGCTTCGACACCGTCGAGGTGCTGCGTGCCGTGGCCCCGATCGAGAAGGGCGAGAGCATCGACGATGCCGCCTCGAGCGGCAAGCTGGCCCTCGAGCCGGTGGCGCAGAACGACCTGTTGCCCAACCACCAGACCGACACCGAGCAGCTCAAGGGACTCGTGGCGACCACCACGATCTACCCCGGCGAGCAGATCGTCTCCGACAAGTTCGGCGCAGGCCGCCGAGGCGCTCGCGGCCAAGTCCGCGCTGGACGTCCCCAAGGGCGACATCGCCATCTCGGTGAACCTCACCGACCCCGGTCGGGTCGCCGGGTTCCTCAACCCCGGCTCCGAGGTGGCCGTCATCTTCGTCGGGACCGACCCGGAGCGGACTCGGCTTCTCCCGGATGCTGCTGCCCAAGGTGACCGTGCTCGGCGTCGGGTTCGACCACCACCACGACCAAGACGACCACGACGGCCGAGGGCGAGCAGACGACCGCCGAGATCCCGCAGACGCTGCTCACGCTGTCCGTCTCCAAGGAGGAGGCCGAGAAGGTCACCTTCGCCGCGCCGAACGGCGAGGTCGTCCTCGGCCTCCGCACCCCCGACAGCATCGGTGAAGCCCGGTCCGGGCATCACATGCGCCAACGTCTTCGAGTGAGGTGCCATGCCCGTCGTCGTTGACCAGGACACCGAGACCCTGGCCCTGCTGCTGAAGGCCGTCCCCTCGGGCGGGCACGGCATCGAGTTCCCCGACCGGCTCCAGACCCTGGCTGGCCAACCGGCCCGAGGAGTACGTCGTCGTGCTCGGGCCGCACGTGGACGGTCGCCGAGGCGCTCTCGCTCGCCGACGGGATGCGCCTGACGCGTCCGGCGACGAGCGTCGTGCTCGTGCGCGACGAGGTCGACGCCATGGTGCTGCGCGAGGCGATGCAGGCCGGCGTGCGCGACGTCGTACCTTCCGGCGATCCGGACGCGATCACCGAGGCGGTCGAGCGCGCCTACGAGCTCTACGTCGCCCTGCGCGGTCCCGGCGGTGCGATCCACAGTGGGCGCATCGTGACCGTGTTCTCCCCCAAGGGCGGGGTCGGCAAGACCACGATGGCGGTCAACCTCGCCCTCGCGCTCACCGACCGCGGCGCCCGCAAGGTGTGCCTGGTGGACCTCGACCTCGCGTTCGGCGACGTGGCGATCACCCTGCAGCTGTTCCCCAGCCACTCCATCGAGCACGCGATCGGCTCCGAGGACTCCCTCGACGGCCCGATGCTCGACTCGCTGCTGACCCGGCACCCCGACTCGCTGATGGTGCTGGCCGCACCCAGCCACCCGGACGTCAGCGACCGCGTGACCGGCGCCCTGGTGTCCCGGGTGCTGCGCCAGCCTGCGGGACCAGTTCGACTTCATCGTGGTCGACACCGCGCCCGCCTTCGACGACCAGACCCTGACGGCGCTGGACGAGACCGACGAGTGCGTCATCGTGGCCACCCTCGACGTCCCGACCCTGAAGAACGTCAAGGTGGCGATCGAGACCCTCGAGACCCTCAACATCGCTCCCGGCCACCGGCACCTGCTGCTGAACCGGGCCGACGACCAGGTCGGGCTCGGCGCCGAGAAGGTCGAGACGATCCTGGCCATGCCGGTGGCGACCCTGATCCCCACGTCGCTGGACATCGCGGCCGCGACCAACGCGGGCACGCCGATCCTGGCCGCCAACCCGGGCCACGCCTCGAGTGCCGCCCTCCGCGACCTCGCCGCCCGGCTGACCGGCGAGCCCGATGCGCCGGTCCCGGCGTCCGACAGGCCGTGCCGCGCCGACGACGACCGGGGCGAACCGTCGATTCCGGAAGCGCAGGTGAGCAGGACATGAGCAGCCTGGGAGACCGACTCGCTGCCGCCCGCAGGGCGCGCGCCGACGAGCGTGTCGAGGCAGACGCCGACGCCGGTCAGGAGTGGAGGCCCGACGGCACGCCTCCGGCCGAGCCGGACGGCCTGGTCCAGGCCTCGCCGTACGTTCGGCTGCCCACGGCGCGCCTGCCGCGCCCGCCGGCGGCGCCGGTGGTGGGCAAGCGTCGGGCCGACGTACCGTCCGAGTTCGACCCCCGACGCGATCCCCCCGGCGCACCTCAGGCCCGACGCAGCCCCGGACGCCGCAAGCACCCCGCGCCGGTCGCTGCGCGCCGGGGGTGACCAGCTCGACGAGCTCAAGCAGACCGTGCACGCCGAGCTGCTCAAGCAGCTGGGCCCGCACCTCTACGCCGCCGACATGGACCAGCAGGAGCTGGACCAGCGGGTTCGCGCCGTCCTGGCCGATGTCCTGTCCACGCAGGAACGGCCGATCAGCAACAAGGAACGGACCCGGATCACCCAGGAGATCAGCGACGACATCCTGGGCTACGGCCCGATCGAGCAGTTCCTGCGCGACGTCGACGTGTCCGAGGTCATGGTCAACGGGCACGACAACATCTGGCTGGAGAAGAAGGGCCGGCTCGTGTGTGCCGAGGCGCAGTTCGACGACGAGGGCCACCTGCGGCGCACGATCGACAAGATCGTGTCGCGGATCGGGCGGCGCGTCGACGAGTCCAGCCCCATGGTCGACGCCCGACTGCCCGACGGCAGCCGCGTCAACGCGGTGATCCCGCCTCTCGCGGTCGACGGATCCGCGCTCACGATCCGCAAGTTCGCCGCCGACCCGCTCACGGCCCAGAACCTGATCGAGTTCGGCTCGCTCTCGCCGACCACGGCCGACTTCCTGGACGCCTGCGTCCGCGGCCGGCTCAACGTCATCGTCTCCGGCGGTACCGGCGCCGGGAAGACCACGACCCTCAACGTGCTGTCGTCGTTCATCCCGAACGACGAGCGGATCGTCACCATCGAGGACGCCGCCGAGCTCCAGCTCAAGCAGGAGCACGTGGTGCGCCTCGAGTCGCGCCCGGCCAACATCGAGGGCAAGGGCGCGGTCACGATCCGCGACCTGGTCAAGAACAGCCTGCGCATGCGCCCCGACCGGATCATCGTCGGCGAGGTCCGTGACGCCTCGGCCCTCGACATGCTCCAGGCCATGAACACCGGTCACGACGGCTCGATCTGTACCCTCCACTCCAACGGTCCTCGCGACACGCTGGCCCGCATGGAGACCATGGTGCTGATGGCCGGCATGGACCTGCCGATGCGCGCCATCCGCGAGCAGGTCGCCTCCGCCGTGGACCTGATCGTCCACCAGGCCCGCCTCAAGGACGGCTCCCGCACGGATCACCCACATCACCGAGGTCGAGCGGATGGAGGGCGACGTGATCACCCTCCAGGACGTCTTCGTGTTCGACCACTCGGCCGGCTTCGACGCAGACGGCAAGAACCAGGGACGGCTGCGTTCGACCGGCCTGCGCCCGAAGTTCCTGGAGAAGATGGCCCACGCCAACGTCACGGTCGATCCGATGCTCTTCGCGACGGACCGGCTCTGATGTCCGGCCGCGGCTCTCATTCGGGGAGTGCTGCTCGCAGCTCGTCCTGCTCGCTGACCTGCTCGGCGCCGGCGACGGCGGCCGAGGAGGCGTCGGTCGCCCACGTCGAGCCGACCGAGGACGGCGTCCAGATCCTGGTCTCGGTCCCGCCCGGGGCCGAGGTGGACCTCGACGAGGTGACGGCCACGATCGACGGCGAGGACGCCTCGGCCGAGGCCGCGCTCGCGACCTCGACGACGGAGGTCAAGCGCACCGCGGTGCTGGCGATCGACGTCAGCAAGTCGATGAGCGGCGAACGCTTCGAGGCGGCCAAGACAGCCGCCCTGACCTTCCTCGACACCGTCCCGGACGACGTCTACGTGGGCATCGTGACCTTCGCGAGCGACGTCACAGGAGCCGTCGTACCCACCCAGGACCGCGACGAGGCCAGGGCCGTGATCGACGACCTCGAGCTCACCCCCCAGACCCACCTCTACGACGGGGTGCTGGCGGCGGTCGACATGGCGGGCACCGAGGGTCAGCGTTCGGTGCTGGTCCTCTCCGACGGCGCCGACACCAGCGACACCGACCTCGGACGACGTCACGAAGGCGGTGACCGACGCCGAGGTCCTGCTCGACGTGGTCGCGCTCGAGCAGGCCGGTAGCGCCAAGGCCGCCCTCGAGGACCTGGCCGACGCAGCCGAGGGTCGGGTGATCGACGCCGACCCCGACGCCCTGCGCAAGGCCTTCACCGAGGAGGCCGACGCGCTGGCCCGCCAGGTGCTGGTCACCGCCGAGCTGCCCGAGTCGGTGACGAGCGACGAGGCCTCGGTCTCGGTGTCGCTGCCGACCGATGACGCGACCCTGGTGGCCGACGCGTTCGCCGCCGTCCGCGCCGGCGTCCGCGGAGCCGTCGTCCTCGTCGTCCACCAGCGCCACCCCCGCCTCCGCGGAGCCGGGACTGATGATCCCCGAGACGTGGATGTACGGCGGCCTGGCCGCTGTCGGCCTCGGGCTGCTCCTCCTGCTGTACCTGCCTGGTCCCGAAGCCGGCCGCGCCCCTGACGGCCGGAGAGGTGGCCTCGACCTACACCCAGCGATCGAGCGGTCGAGCCGCACGCGGCCGCGCCGAAGGCTGGAGCCCGACCAGGCGCTGGTGCAGGCCAAGGACGCCGCCACGAAGGTGCTGCAGCGCAACACCGGGCTCGAGGCCAGGATCGCCAGGCGCCTCGAAGGGGCCGGCAACCCGCTCAAGCCGGCCGAGTGGCTGCTGCTGCACGCCGGGATCTTCATCGGGGCCGGCGTCGTCGGACTCCTGTTCGGCCAGGGCAGCCTCGTCGCTCGGGCTGCTCTTCCTGCTCGGCGGCGCCGTGGTCCCCTGGATCTACCTCGGATTCAAGCGGAAGCGCCGGCGCAAGGCCTTCAACTCCTGTCTCCCCGACACCCTGCAGCTGATGTCGGGCTCGCTCTCGGCCGGGCTCTCGCTGGCCCAGTCGGTCGACACGGTGGTGCGGGAGGGCACCGAGCCGATCTCGTCCGAGTACAAGCGGGTGCTGATCGAGACCCGGCTCGGGGTCGGCCTCGAGGACGCCCTGGAAGGAGTGGCCGAACGGTACGACAGCAAGGACTTCCACTGGGTGGTCATGGCGATCAACATCCAGCGCCAGGTCGGCGGCAACCTCGCCGAGCTCCTCGACACCGTGGCGGCCACGATGCGCGAGCGCGAGTACATGCGCCGCCAGGTCGCGGCGCTCGCGGCCGAGGGCAAGCTCTCCGCGTGGGTGCTCGGGCGGCCTGCCGCCGGCCTTCATGGTCTACCTGCTGGTCGCCAAGCGCGACTACGTCATGCCGATGTTCACCGAGCCGCTCGGCTGGCTGATGCTCGGCCGGAGCCGCGTGCCTGCTCGGCGTCGGCGTCTTCTGGATGAGCCGACTGGTCAAGGTGGAGGTCTGAGATGACGCTCTTGCTGGTCATGGGGGCGGCGCTGGTCTTCCTCGCCATCTACATGGTCTCGACGGCCCTGCGGGACGCCGAGTCGCACGGGCTCAACCGGTCGCTCGCGGTCCTCGAGGCGATGTCCGCCGGCCCCGAAGGAGCTCACCAAGGACCTCGACCGCCCGTTCTCCGAGCGGGTCCTGGCCCCGCTGCGGGCCTCCGCACTGCGGATCGGCCGCCGGTTCACCGGGGCCGACGCCGGCGAGCGGATCCGGCACAAGCTGGACCTCGCCGGCAACCCGCCCGGGCTGGACCGTCGACCGGGTCGTCGCCGGCAAGGTGATCGGGCTGGTGGCCGGGGTCGTCGGTCGGCTTCCTGTTCACGCTGGTGATCGGCCCGGCGGCCACCATCCGCATCCTGATCGTCGCGGGCGGCGCGCTCGCCGGCTTCTTCGCGCCCAGCATGTACCTCTACCAGAAGGCCCACGACCGCTCGCACCAGATGCAGCCGCGAGCTGCCCGACGCGATCGACCTGCTCACCATCAGCGTCGAGTCCGGCCTCGGCTTCGACGCCGCGATCCAGCAGGTGGCCCACAACACCGAGGGACCGCTCGCCGACGAGTTCTCCCGGATGCTGCGGGAGATGCAGATCGGCCAGGGCCGCTCCGCGGCGCTGCGTGGCCTCGGCGAGCGCACCAACGTGCCCGAGATCCGCAGCTTCGTCAGCGCCATGGTGCAGGCCGACGCGTTCGGCATCCCGATCGCCCAGGTGCTGCGGGTCCAGTCCTCGGAGATCCGCGTCAAGCGTCGCCAGCGGGCGGAGGAGAAGGCCCAGCAGGTCCCGGTCAAGATCACCATCCCGCTGATCTTCTGCATCCTGCCCTGCTCTCTTCATCGCGGTGATGGGGCCGGCGGCCATCAGCATCATGGACAGCTTCAGCTCGTGATGGCCGGCCCACCCGCAGTTCCCCCGGCTCGCCATCGGTGCCCGCATCTTCGGGCTGGTGATCCTGTCGGTCCCGTTGCTCTGGTCCCGGGAGGACACCGGCGCTGCTCGCCCTGCTGACCATCGGCATCATCTGGGCGGCGGCGGTGGCGGCGGAGCGTCTCGGGCTCAACAGCGTCGTGGCCTCCACCGTCGAGGCCGCCCTCGTGGGCGCCGTCTGCGGGCTCACCCTCGATGACGGCGCCCGCGGTGCTCGGCGCGCTCGCCGTGCCACCCTTCGTCGCGAGCCTGCGCCGCGGGCCCCGCGGGATGGCGCTGGCCCTGTCGGCCGAGCTGGCCGCCCTGGTCACCATCGCCCTGCTCACCCATGGCGCCACTGGACCCCACCCAGGGCGCCGGGACCTTCACCTGGGTCCTGACCGGCGTGGGCGTCGGCCTGATCGGCAGCTTCGTGCACTCGGCCATGCCGGCGCCCGTCGACCCACTTCAGCCCTACCGCGACGCCCAGGCGCTGATCCGTGACCTGATCGGGATCTCCGGCGAGCTCACGTCGGGCCTCGACCCGGTCTCGCTCGGCACGACGATCGCCGACTCGGTCCACGACGAGCTGCCGGTCACCGCGCTGGTGGTGCAGGTGCCGCGCGACGATGTGCTGACTCCCCTCGTCGTCGAGACGGACCCGACGATCGGCGGAGACCGACACCGGCGTGCTCCAGGACCTCGCCCTGGCCACCCGCAGGACGAAGCGGCCCGCCGTGTCCGGCAACGCCTTCGCCCTCCCACTGATGACCGAGGGCCGCATCGTCGCCGTGGTCGGCGGGACGGTCTCCTCACGGCTCGAGTCGAAGGTCGGTCACCTGGAGGCGCGGCTGGACGAGGTCGCGGCGCGGCTCGAGGCGACGGCGGTCCACCTCGAGACCGCCATGCTGTTCGCCTCCTTCCGCGACGCCGCCACTGCCGAGGAACGTCGTCGCCTCGCCCGCGAGATGCACGACGGGATCGCCCAGGACATCGCCTCCCTCGGATACCTGGTCGACGGGCTGTCGCCGGCCCGGTGTCGCCGGAGCAGGAGGCCAAGCTGCGCACGCTGCGCGAGCGGATCACCGCCGTCGTCGGCGAGGTACGCCGGTCCGTGCGGACCCTCCGCACCGACGCCGAGGGCGAGCGAGAGCCTGGGAACCGCCATCGGCGGACTGGCCCGCCACCTGAGCGAGAGCTCCGGGATCCCGATCCAGGTCACCGCGGACGAGCGCACCGCCCGGCTCCGGCCGGAGGTCGAGTCCGAGCTCCTGCGCATCACCCAGGAGTCGATGAACAACGCCGTCCGCCACGCCCGGCCCTCGCTGATCGAGGTCCGCTGCTCGGTCGAGGCGCCGGGCGCCGAGATCGTGGTCCAGGACGACGGCCAGCGGGATGGGGACCGGCCGCCCGGACTCGTGGGGCCTGGAGATCATGCGCGAACGGGCGCTGCTCATCGGAGCGGACCTCACCATCGAGAACGCCGACCCCCACGGCACCGTGGTCACGGTCCGCCTGCCGGCGCCGCGCAACCCAGACCGCCGGGGCGCCGTCCCGGACGACGAGAGGGTGAAGGTATGAGCGAGCAGCCACCGACCCGGGTCCTCCTGGTGGATGACCACGACCTGATCCGCGACGGCCTGGCCGGAGTCTTCCGGCTCGAGCCGTCCATGGAGGTCCTCGGTGACGCCAAGACCGTGACGGCGGCCCTCGCGATGTTCCACGAGCTGCAGCCCGACGTCGTGGTCACCGACCTGCAGCTGCCGGACGGCACCGGCCTCGACGTCGTCCGGGAGGTGCGCAGGACCGCACCGACACCGGCGTCGTCGTGCTGACCATGCACTCCGGCGACGAGCAGATCTTCGCGGCCATGGAGGCCGGCGCCTCGGCGTTCGTCGGGCAAGGACGCGCCCTCGGCCGAGGTGGTCGAGGCCGCCCGGCACGCGGCGGTCTCGCCGCGCTCGTTCCTGTGCTCAGGACTGACCGACGCCGTGCTGCGCCGGGCCATCGGCCACCGCCAACCAGCTCTCGGCCCGGGAGCACGACGTGCTGAAGCTCCTGGCCGACGGGCTCAGCGCCGCCGAGATCGGCTCTGCGGATCCATCTGAGCGAGTCGACCGTCAAGTCGCACCTGGCCAAGATCTACCAGAAGCTCGGCGTCACCAACCGGGCCCAGGCGCTGGTCACCGCGATGCGGACCGGGCTGCTCTCCAACATGCAGCCCGAGTCCTGACGCCGGTCACTGCGCACATGGCGCCGGCGACCACTGGAGCAGGTAGTCCGAACGGGCTATCAGACTCCGAGCGAACGTCGGATCTCACGACCCCCCGGAATCCCGGAGACTTGTCGTCGTGGAGGTCTCCCGGCCTCTCGGAATCCAAGTACCAAGTCAAACCAAGGAGACACTCCAATGCTGGACTACCTGCGCATCATCCTCGCCGCCCGCCTCGACCGTGACGAGGAGCGCGGCGCCTCCGCCGTCGAGTACGGCCTGCTCATCGCCGGCATCGCCGCGCTGATCGTCGTCGTCGTGTTCGCCCTCGGCCCGATCCTCGCACGAGGCGCTTCACCGACACCTGCGACGCGATCGACGCCGGCAACGCCAACGTCGCCGCCACCTGCTGACGAGGCCGACACCAACTACACACAGTTTGGGGGAACGATGGCGGCTGCGGGTTCCCGCAGCCGCCATCTGCAGTCATGGACATGAAGACATCTGATCCCAGCCAGGCGAACCGAGCGCGGCGCCTCGGCCGTCGAGTACGGCCTGCTCATCGCCGGTATCGCCGCCGTGATCGTGCATCGCGGTCTATCGCGCTCGGCGGAAGTGTCTTCGGCCTCTTCGACGACTCGTGCGACGCGGTCGCCGGACCAGACCGGCGACGCCTGCTGAACCTGGCCGCTGAGTCTCGGGACTGGCGGGATACCTGGGGAGTGAGACGACCGTGGCCGCGGACAGATTGTCCGCGGCCACGGTCGTTTTTTACTTCTCCGGCAGGTTCTCGGCGAGCCCGATCCGCTGCATCGTCGTCGGATGGCTGCCGAACCAGAGCTGGACCAACGCCGGCGGCGTGGGGTCGCTGAAGGACCGAAGCGCCAGCTGCTTCTGCATCTGCACGAACGCCTCCGGGTCCTCCGTCGCCAGGAGCGCGTCCACGTCCGCCCGGGTCTCGATCTGGCGGCTGACGGTGTTCTGCACGGGCGTGGACACGAACCCGGCGAGCGCCGCCAACGCCAGCACGAGAGGAACCACCACCGGATCCGACATCGACGGGCCGCGCCGGATCCCGACCACCAGCCCGAGCAGACCGACGCCGCACAGCGCTCCTGCCGCTCCCAGCAGGGACCCGGTCAGCACGTCCCGGTGCCGGGCGTGGGCCAGCTCGTGGGCGACCACGGAGAGCGCCTGGCCACGGGGCAGGTCCTCGACCAGGTTGTCGTAGACGACCACCCTGCGCGTGGTTCCGAGCCCCGACACGTAGGCGTTCAGCGTCGTCGTACGCCGCGACGCGTCGGCGACCAGCACCTCCTCCACGTCCACGCCCTCCTCGTCGGCCAGCGCGAGGATCTGTGAGCGGAACTCCCCGTCAGGGAGCGGCTCGAAGTCGTTGAAGATGCGGCTCGACGAGCACCGGATAGACCAGGGATCCCACCAGGACGAAACCGGCGAGCACTCCCCCGGCGATCGCCGGCCAGGCCCGGCGCCACCGGCGGGCGCACCCGACCACCACCAGCACCGCCAGCGCCGTGACGACCACGCCGACGGCCTCACCCTTCGCGAGGTCGAGCAGGTACTCGGCGCGGGTCTGCGTGGACAGGCCGTACTCGACGAGGTGGCCGTGCAGGAGCAGGGCGAACGGCAGGGTGGCCAGCCGGCCGAGCAGCGCGAGCGCGGCGACGACCAGCACCACCCGGACCCACCAGGGTCCCGGCACGGCCCCGGCGAGTCGTGGTGCCGAGCCGGGAGAAGCCGAGCCAGCAGGCGATCGCGAGCGACACCGCCAGCGAGCTCCAGCTCCACACGCGGGCCTCGCGCGAGAACGCCTCGGCGGCCGCGATCTGGTCGGCCGAGAACACCGAGCCCGGCGCGGGCACCGTCCCGGTCGCCCACGGGACCGGGTCCCACGGCACCAGGGCTGCCGTCAGGGCCGCGAAGACGACGGCGCCGACGACGGCGACGACCAGGGCGGTACGCCGGTCGTCGTGGGTCACGCAGCCAAGTCTGTCAGCAGGTCCCGCCAGAGCTGGGTGAGCTCGGCCTCGGTCAGGCCGAACTCCCGCTGCAGCGCGGAACCGATCGTGGCGCCGTCCCGGACCTGCATGTAGAGACGAACGAGAGCGGCCTGCCCTCCGCGATCGGCCAGCAGCCGGCAGGCGAGCCACGCCGACTCGTAGGTCGCCCCGAGGTGGGTGGTGGTCGTGTCGAACTCGGCCGATCCCGGCAGGCTCTCCGGCGGGCCTTCCTCACGCACCCGGTCGATGATCTGGCCGGCCGTGGTCGACACCGGCAGGTCGACGTCGAGCAGGGCGACGTAGTCCGCGAAGCCCTCGAGGAGCCACAGCGGCATGGTGTTGTTGGTGGCCGCCTCGGTCGCCACGTGGACGGCCTCGTGGCTCATCACGACCTGGGACCCCGTAGGGCGCAGCTGGCCGAAGATGACTGGGTTCACGAACACGTGGACCGGAGCGTCCGGCGCCAGGGACCCGTCGGTGGTGGTGGTCACGGCGGCGATGCCGGCGTAGGTCCCGGGGTCGGAGGCGAGGGCCTCGTGCAGCGCCGTCACCGAGCTCGGCACCTCCACGACCAGGCCGGTCCGCCACGACGGCAGCACCTCACGGACCACCGGCACGGCCGCCCGCGCCAGACGCGCGTAGCGGGCCGCCAGCGCGTCGCTCCCGTCGACGACGACCAGGGTCCCGGGGCTACGACGCACCTCGACGTCTCCGGACAGCCACAGGGGCAGGCGCCGCTCGCCGCCCCCGACGGAGTCGAGGTAGACCTCGCCGTCGACGGTCCGGAACCGGAACCCCACCTCGGACCGCGCCGGAGCCCGGTCGAACCCCGAGAAGGTCCACGTGACGTCGACGGCACCTTCCCAGGCGCCGGAGGCGGAGACGGCGCCGACCTCGTCGACGTACCGCAGCGTGAAGTCCTCGACCCGCAGCTCGCGGGCGTTGTCGACGAGCGCACCGAGCAGGGCTCGCGATCCGGCGTCGCCGGGCGCCGCGAGCGTCTCCGCCGCCGCCGGGTCGCGGGTGTCCACGGCCCGCTCGAGATCGGCCAGCACGGCGGAGGCCTCCCCCGGCTGGGCGCTGGGAACGCTGTCGGGCGGCGTCGGGGCGACGTACGTCGGGTCGTCGAGCAGCACCCACGCGACCAGGCCGACGGCCGTCAGGAGGGCCAAGGAAAGGCCGGCCACCCACCAGAGCGGGCGACCGGCCGTCGATCCTTGCGGGTCAGCCAGGGCGGACCGCGCCGGAGAAGGGCATGGAATAGAGACCGGTCACCTGGACCCCGGTGCTTGGGTTCGCCGCGTGCACGATCATGCCGTTTCCAATGTACATGCCGACGTGGCTGATCGGGCTGTAGTAGAAGACCAGGTCGCCGGGCTGAAGGGCACTTGCGGGCACCTGCGGCCCGGAGCCGTACTGCGCGCTCGAGGAGTGCGGAAGGGCGACGCCGGCCTGGGCCCAGGAGGCCATGGTGAGCCCGGAGCAGTCGTAGGCGTCGGGACCGGCGGCACCGTAGACATAGGCATCGCCGACCTGGGCCATCGCGTAGTTGACCGCGGCGGCGGCCCGACCCGAGGCGGGCACGCTGGGCGCCCGGACGTCGCTGCGGGAGGAGCCATCATGCGCTCGCGCTGCTCCTCCTTCAGGCGGTCGAGCAGCGACTCGGCCTCGTCGACCTTCTCGTCGATCGTGGCCTTCTCCTTGGCCAGCTGCGCCTTGAGGTCGGAGACCTGGTTCGCGCGCTGCGCAGTGGCCTCGTGGCGGATGTCGAGGGCCTTCAGCTCACGGGAGTAGTCGGAGAACATCTGGGACTGCAAGTCGTTGAACGACGACATCGTGGAGAGGCGTCCCAGGAACGCCCCCGGGTCGTCGGAGACGACGATCTGGCCGACCGCGGAGAGGTTCTGGCCCTGGTACTGGCGCACGATCGAGTCCTGCACCTGGTGGCGGACGGCCTCGAGCCGCTCGTCCTGGCGACGCTCGTCGGCCTTGATCGAGGCGAGGTCCTGGTTGAGCTCCTTGAGCTCGAGCCGGACGTCGTTGTACCTCTCCGAGGCCATCTCGGCCTCGTGGTACAGGCGGTCGACCCGAGCCTCGACATCCTCGATGTCGGGCTCGGCCTGGGCGCTGCCGGGCACCAGGCCCACGGCAGCAGCCATCGCCAGAGCGGAAAGGGCAGTGATGAGTCGCTTCCGACCGTTGAACACGAGCGGGCGGTCTCCCTTGCAAGTCGTACGCCTACCAGGTGAGCTGACGGGTTCGGGCACGACCTGCCCTACACCTGCTCCCCGGCACACGGTTGTGCACCGCCTTGCAGGCGATTCACCCCAGAGGGTTGGTTCCCCGGCTCCATGACCACCACGTGGCCACGGACTCGGCGTGGCACCCGCGCGGATCCGGTCGATCCACTCCCACGGGCGCCTGAGCGCCACACACTAGTGGCCGCCCGCGGCGGGGAACCAAGTCCCAGAACGGGAACGTGGGGTGTTTCGCCCCACGTTGCCGAGTATTTGCGTGCGAGCCAGGTCACACCAGCCCCATGCGTCACAGGACGACCGGCTGCGCTACGCCGACTCCACCTCCGGCCCGTCCACCGGTTGCACGAGCCGCAGGGGCGGGACCAGGCCACCGTCGGCCAGGACGTCGAGCGCCCGCCGCTCGTCGTCGTCGAACGCCAGCTCGGGGGGCGGGCCCAGCAGCACCGTGACCACGCAGTCGTGGCACGCCAGCCCCCGCACCACACAGGTGTCGCAGTCGATTCTCGTCGTCATGCCCGTCACGCTCGCAGCGGGCACCGACATTTCGACCCGGACCGCGGACACCGGCGTGTCGGGCGCTCTGCACGCCGAGCAAGTCAGGGCCGGGCCAGCAGTCCGACCAGCGCCTCCGCGGCCACGCTCCTCGCCCCCGCGGCGGACGCGTCCCGGGCCACCTCCTGGTCGCTGCTCACCACGATCACGACCCTGCCCTCCGGCTCGGCCGCGACGAGGTCCGAGATCACCCGGTCGGCGATCACGCCCTCGGGGCTGAAGACCACCTTGACGCCCCGGGGGTGGTGACCACCGGCCGCACGGCCGAGGAGGCCGCGTCGAAGACGACCGTCGCCTCCACGCGGGTCCTCGCCACCACCGGCGCCAGGCCACGCAGCAGCCGGGCCCGCTGGGCCTCCAGCGACGACGTCGGCCACGCCGACATGCTCACGTTGTAGCCGTCGACGATCAGCCTCGCCCTCGGCAGGGCGAGGTACTGCTCGAGCAGGGTGGCGCTGGTCGGGCCCAGCGATCCGGCCGAGGTCGGTTGCCGCGTGCCCTCGCTCGCCAACGACGCCTCCAGCCGATCCCCCGGTGCCCCGGACGCGGGCGGCAGCGCGAGCTCGCGCCGCAGGCCGGCCGCGGCGTCGATGACCGAGTCGAGCAGCAGCCGGGCGCGCAGGCTGGACTCCTCCCGCTCGGTGCGGCCGGCCCGTCGGTCGGCCCGGGCCTCGTCCTCCAGCCGGGCCACCCGGGCGCGCAGCTGGCGCAGCTCCTTCTCGGCCGACGCGGCGGCGGCGTCGGCCTGGCCGCGCAGCTGGTCGGCGGCCCGACCGGCCTCGTCCGCCGCGGACAGCGCCTCCCGCAGGGCGGACCGGGTCTCCCCCAGCTTGCGCCGGAGCGTCGCGTTCTCGGCCTTCAGCCCGGCCACCTCCTCGCGGTGCCGGGCGCGGACGTCGCGGGCCGCCTGCTCGGCCGCCTCCAGCTGCTGTCGAAGGCGGTCCGCCTGGGCGTCGTCCTGCTCCGGGGGCCGCTGCGAGAGGACCGCGAGCGAAGCGTCGAGCGCGTCCTCCCAGCCGTCGGGGCGGACCAGCCAGGCCAGGGCGGCCGCGGTGACGGACTTCCCGGGCGCGAGCTCCATGACCTCCTCCACCGGCTGCGGCAGGCCGCCGGCCACCTGTACGGCGACCCGGTCGCGGAACTCCTCGTCGGAGTCGAGCGCGGCCGTCATCGCGCTCGCGCCCAGCCTGGCCCGGCGGGCAGGGGTGAAGTCGGCCACCTTGCGCAGCGACGGCGGAAGCTTCGCGACGCCCGGCAACACCTCGGCGGTCAGCGCGTGGATCCGATGGCGGACCTCGTCGGGAAGGTCGGCGAGGCCGGGGGCTGCGCGATCGTCGGACACGGCCCTGGCCTCGTCGCTGCTCAGCCGTTCGCCGGGGCGTCGGTGTCGCCGTCGGCCCGCGACACGACCTCGATTGCGTCGGCCCGCCCGCACCAGCGGCAGGTCACGGCCTCCACGGCCTCGTCCTCGACGTCGGTCTCCTCGACGCGGTGGTCACCCGCGAGGTCGAAGTGCCAGAACTCGGTGGTACGACGCGTCCTGGTGACGTCGAAGCGGGTCAGGTTGCCGCACCCGCCGCAGCGCCACCGCTGACCGGCGTCGGGGATCACGATGCTCACGCCGCCCCACAGTAGTCCGCCGGCGCCGACCGTTTGTCGGCGCCGGTCGACCCCAGACCGAGATCCGGGCGTTCAGGACGTGAGGCCCTGAGGCTCGACGTAGAACCAGTCCCCGAGATCACGCAGTGTCGCCCCAGGCACCGCCCCGGCAACCGCCTGCCAGCTCCACGGGTGCGGGAAGAAGTGAAGATGCAGGTTGAACGAGAACTTGTATGGCCGCTCCTGCGGAACCACGATCACGACCCGTTCCCGCGCGACTCGCCGCAGCTCCGCGAGCGCCGGGCCGAGGCGTTGCACATGCTCGAGCGTGTGGGTGCAGACCACCGTGTCGAACGAATCGTCCGGATAAGGCAACGCCTCGACGCTGGCCTCCTCGTAGGAGATCCGGTCGTGCTGCGGCAGGTCGTCGCCGAGGACGATGTCGCTGGCGGTGACCTTGTCGGCCACCTGCGTCAACCGCTGGGCGAGGTAGCCGCGACCACAGCCGGCCTCGAGCACGGTGCCGCCGGGAATGGCAGCGAGGATCGCCTCGACGCACGGCTCGTTCAGGTCAGTGGCGCCCTGTGCCTCGGTGCCGGCAACGCGGCGGTAGGTGGCGGCGAACTCCTCGGGCGACAGGGAGAACCCGATCGCCTTGAACCGGGCGTACTCCCTCCATGTTGACCCGAGGGCGAGCCGCAGCAGTGGATACATCAGCCACCGACTGTCGCGGATCGCCGGCGGTAGCCAGTTGTCGAGAACGTTCCGGATCCGGAGCGCATTCGCCCGAGAAATTGCCATGCGCCCAATCGTGCCGTGTATGGCCGTCGCTTGTCTGCAGATCCCAATCGGCCCGGCCTCCAAGTGCTCGATCGTGCGCCGGGCCGCTCCGGCCCATGCGCGCGTCCTCCCGGGATTGTCGGCGCCCACACCTAGCGTCGGTGACGTGAGCAACGCGGTCCAGGTTCCACCGACCCGGTGGGAGTCGCAACGCAGCTTCGACGAGCTGGGGCGGCCGCTGCGCGACGCGACCTTCTGCGTGGTCGACCTCGAGACCACCGGCGGGTCCGCGGCCGGCGGCTCCATGATCACCGAGATCGGCGCGGTCAAGGTGCGCGGCGGCGAGGTCCTCGGCGAGTTCCAGACCCTGGTCAACCCCCAGACCGAGATCCCGGCGTTCATCGCCGTGCTCACCGGCATCAGCAACACGATGGTCGCCGACGCCCCCCGCATCGACTCCGCCCTGCCGGCCTTCCTCGAGTTCGCGGCTGGCTGCGTCCTGGTCGCCCACAACGCGCCGTTCGACGTCGGGTTCCTCCGCCACTTCGCCGAGCAGCAGGGTCGGCCGTGGCCGCGCTTCGAGGTGCTCGACACGGCCAAGCTGGCGCGCCGGGTGATCACCCGCGACGACGCACCCAACTGCAAGCTGTCCTCGCTGGCCCGGGTGTTCAACTCCTCGACGACGCCCAACCACCGGGCGCTCGCCGACGCCAGGGCCACCGTCGACGTCCTGCACGGGCTGATGGAGCGGCTCGGTGGCCTCGGCGTGCACACCCTGGAGGAGCTGCAGACCTTCTCGTCCCGGGTGAGCCCGGCCCAGCGGCGCAAGCGCCACCTCGCCGAGGCCCTGCCGCACGCGCCCGGGGTCTACCTCTTCTGCGACGAAAGCTCCCGGGTCCTCTACGTCGGCACCTCCCGCGACCTGCGCTCCCGGGTCCGGTCCTACTTCACCGCGTCGGAGACCCGGTCCCGGATGGGCGAGATGGTCGGGCTCGCGGAGTCGGTCACCGCCATCGAGTGCGCCACCCCGCTCGAGGCCGAGGTCCGCGAGCTGCGGCTGATCGCCGAGCACAAGCCGCGCTACAACCGGCGCTCCCGCTTCCCCCACAAGGTGCACTTCGTCAAGCTGACCCGCGAGCCGTGGCCGAGGCTGTCGCTGGTCCGTCGGGTCCTCGCCGACGACGCCGACTACCTCGGCCCGTTCTCGTCGCGCAAGACCGCCGAGAAGTGCCTGGCCGCCCTCCACGACACGTTCCCCGTTCGCCAGTGCTCCGACCGGCTCCCCCGCGACCCCTCCCGGTCTCCGTGCGTGCTGGCCGAGATGGGGCGCTGCCTCTCCCCGTGCGACGGCAGCGTCGACGAGACGACGTACGCCGCGGTGGTCCGGCAGCTGCGCGACACCCTGCTCCGACGGCCCGACCAGGTCGTGGACGCGATCAACATCAGGATGGCCGCGCTGGCCGACGACGAGCGGTTCGAGGAGGCGGGAGTCCACCGCGACCGCCTCGCCGCGTTCGTCCGGGCCGCCGCCCGCACCCAGCGGCTCACCGCGCTCACCCGCTGCCCCGAGGTGGTCGCCGCCCGGCGGGAGGACGACGGCCGGTGGGCCGTCCACGTCGTGCGCCACGGCCGCCTCGCCGCCGCGGGGCGGATCCCCCCAGGTGCCGACGCCCACCAGTTCGTGCGCGAGCTACGGGCCTCGGCCGAGACCGTGCGGCCGGCGCCCGGGCCGATCCCGGCCGCCACCGCCGAGGAGACCGAGAAGATCCTGCGCTGGCTGGAGTCGCCCGGCATCCGGCTGATCGAGGTCGACGGCGAGTGGAGCTGCCCGGTGGCCGGGGCCACCCGACACCTCTCCCTGCACGACGCGGCCCGTCAGTCGCGGCTCTCCCTGGTGCCGTTCGACGACCGTCGCGACCTGTCGCCGGTGCACCGGCCCGCGCGTTAGGGGTTCAATGGCCGAACGGCCCGACGGACCATTTTCGCCCGTTTTCCGGACACGCGTGATCGACGCGACCTAGCCTGACCCGGTCTTTACTTCGTTCTCGGGGGGCCCCGGATGTCTCGTCTTGCTGTCAGTCGCCTTGCACTCGTGTGCGTGGTGGCCCCGTTGCTGTCACTGGCGGGCGGGCTCACCTCACCGGCAGCCGCGCTGGACGCCCCGTCCGCCTCTCGCCAAGCGGGCCAGTCTCCACGACCACCCCGACACTTGAGTGGAACCGGGTGAGCGGCGCCGCGAAGTTCGAGCTGCAGGTCGACAACAACTCCGACTTCAGCAGCACCCTGTACAGCCTCACCACCACCAACGACAAGGCCGTCCCGACCGTCCGGCTCCCGGTGGGAGACGTCTTCTGGCGCGTCCGCGCCGTCTCGTCCTCCGGCACCCAGTCCACCTGGACCAGAAGCGAAATCCTCGTCGACCGGAGCGCGTCCGCGGCCCCAACGCCGAGTTCTCCCCTCGACGGGCAGCGGCTCAGCCAGCCCGATGATCCTGCCCTGCTCAAGTGGTCCCCTGTGCCGGGCGCGACCAGGTATCACATTGAGGTCGACGGTGACGCGGTGCCGGACTGGGTCGGGGTGTCCTCGTACACCTCTCCCGGGCCGAGCTTCCAGGTTCCGACCCCCCAGGCGCCGAAGGTCTGGCACTGGCGGGTGCGTGCCGAGACGGCCCCAGGGATGGTGAGCGACTGGTCGGCCGGCGTCAGCTACGAGATCCTTCCGCTCGCCGAGGTCCAGCAGGACCCCAGCATGGAGACCGGCGGGCCGATCCAGGACGTCGTGCTCAAGTGGCTGCCGGTGCCCGGCGCCGCGAAGTACGAGCTCCAGGTCGGTCTCGACCGGGACTTCAACCAGCCGGTCGAGACCAGGACCGTGCTGAGCACCCGCTACTCACCGACCACGACCTACCGCAACGACCAGTTCTTCTGGCGCGTCCGCGCCATCGACGCCGGCTAACAACCAGATGGCCTGGCCGGACGCCCCCTTCTCCTTCCAGCGGAGCTGGCCGCAGCGCCCGGAGCTGGTCCACCCCGCCGACCAGCTGAGCCCGGCCGTCGGTGATGACTTCTACTACCAGTGGACGCCGGTGCGTCACGCCACCCGCTACCAGCTCGACGTCGCGCACCGACGCAACTTCACGCCGGGAACCTTCGAGTCCTGCCTCACGGCGTCGACGACGTACACGGCGGGCTACCGCCGGCTCGGGAGACCCGTGCATGCCGGGCCAGGGCCTGGTCACTTACTGGCGGGTCCGCGCCCTGGACCTGCCTGCGAACGTTGAGGGCATCTACTCCCCCATCCAGCGGTTCGTCTACGACTCGGGACCGGGTAACCCTCCTGTCGCCCGACGCCGGAGCGGAGGTGGCGGTTCCGACACTGAAGTGGGAGGCGGCCCGGGACGCCGAGAAGTACAAGCTTCGAGCTCCGGAACGCCAGCGGCAACCTCGTTGCCAACACGCCGGTCACGACGCACTCGCTCAGCTGGACTCCGGTGACAGCGCTCAACCCCGCGGATGGTCCGTTCACCTGGACGGTGCAGGCTGTCGACGCCGGCAGCTCGACTCGCCCAAGTACGCCGGACGCACCTTCACTGTGGCCGGCACGCCACCCACCACCGGCGCACCCGCCCTCACGCCGGACGAAATCGACCCCGGCACGAGGTTCCCAGCGCTCTCCTGGGAGCCCTTCCCGGACGCCAAGAGCTACCGGATCCGGATCGGGATCGCGGGATCGGGCTTCTGGGACAACACCAGCGTGTCCCCGATCCTGACCACGAGCTACGCGTATCCCGCCGCGACCGACATCGGCTCGCACTACCTCTCGCCTGACAACTACATGTGGCAGGTCCAGGCGGTGAACCAGGACAACTCAGTCACGGCCTGGGGTCCGACCGGCAGCTTCACTGTGCAGGGCTTGTCGGCCGTCACCGGTCACGCGGATCGCCCTCGACGGCCAGGCCCTCGACGCAGGCACCGTGTGCAACATGGCGCTCGGGACGGTGGTGGAGGACGCACAGATCTGCACCGGCGTTCCCGCGACACCGGTCCTGGACTGGAATCCGGTCCCTGGGGCGGGCGGCTACCTGGTCTACGTGGGCAACGACCGGGAGCTCACCAACAGGGTCTACGGCAACACGCTGCTTCCCACCGTCAACTCCCGATGGACGCCGTCCACACAGCTGAGCGTCGAAGCCTTGGCGGACAACCAGGCTGGGGAGTCCTACTACTGGTACGTCCGGCCCTGCAAGACCATCAGCCCGCTCCGGGGCTGCGGACCGGACCCCATCTCGACCGACGCGGCAGCTACCAACGCCTTCCGCAAGGTCTCGCCGGAGGTCGAGCTGCTGCCCCCGGGCGCCAACAGCGTCAACGAGTGCACGCCCGACACCGTCACCATTCTCAACGGCGCCAACTGCGCGGGGGACATCGCCTTCTCATGGGTTGACTACCACGTCACCAACCAGGGGGTTTCCTACGAAGGAGGTGTGGCGCCGTCGCACCAGACCGGCCAGAGATACCGGATCGAGATCTCCAGGAACGCCCAGTTCAGCCCGGTCCTGCACTTCCGCGATGTCGACCAGCCGACCTACACCTGGTTCGACGACACGTTGCCGGAGGGCGACCTGTGGTGGCGGGTGCAGGCCATCGACGCCAAGGGAAACCGGCTGACGTGGAGTGACCCGGCCCGCGTCACCAAGGACTCTGGCGGGGTCGGCCTGGTGTCGCCGATCGGCAACGAGATCGTGCCCGGGGGCACGCCCTTCGCCTGGACGCCGAAGGACCACGCTGTGAACTACCGGCTCGAGGTGTACCGCAACGACGACGACAGCTACTCGCCGGCGAACCTCGTGTTCACGGCAGACGGCCTCAAGCTCTCCTCCTACGTCCACTCCAGCCTTCTGCCCGCCTCTTCCACCCCGTACCGGTGGCGGGTGCGCTGGACCGACGCCGGAGGGGAGCTCGGACCGTGGACGCCCGGCGGCCGGTTCCGGGTGGATCGCCGCGAGGTCGGGCTGGTCTCGCCGGCCGCCGGCAGCCTCGAGTCGCCGAACGGGCCGCTCTTCACCTGGGACCCGGTCGGCTCGGCGGTCAAGTACACCGTCGAGGCACGCCGGGTGGGTGGCACGTCCAGCGTCATCAGCCAGAGCACCCCCGCAACGGCGTGGGCGACCACCAGCGCGGTGGCCGACGGTGAGTACGAGTGGCGGGTGACGGCCTTCGACACCAGCAACGGCAGCCTCGGATCGAGTGCCTGGCGCGGCTTCACGATCGACACGACGCGGCCAACTGTGACCAAGAAGGCACCGGGCACACGTGCGACGCGAGGGTCGAACTTCGTGGTGACGTTCAGCGAGCCGGTGAGGGGCGCCAGTTCCACGACCATGAAGCTCTACGTCGAGGGACGCACCACTCCTCTCGGCGCGGTGGTGACGACAAGCAGCGACCGCCGGAAGGCGACGCTCAACCCGAACAGCAACCTCGTGGTCGGCAAGCGGTATCAGGTCAAGTGCACAACGGGCATCAAGGACGACGCAGGAAACAAGCTGGTTGCCTACAGTTGGAAGGTCAAGGCCGTCAGCGGATAGCGTGCGCCGGCGACCTGGCTAGGAGGCCACTCGCTCGACCTGTTCGGCTGGTTCGGGTGTGTCGACGCGCGGCGGTGCGCGTTAGGGTCCACCTCATGATCACCGCCATCGTGTTCGTGAAGGCCGACGTCGCCCGGATCCCCGAGGTGGCCGAGCAGATCGCCGACCTCGACGGGGTCAGCGAGGTCTACTCCGTGACCGGCCAGATCGACCTGATCGCCATGGTGCGCGTCCGTGATCACGACGACGTCGCGAGCGTGGTGGCAGACCGGCTCAACAAGGTGCCGGGCGTGACCGCGACCGAGACCCACATCGCGTTCCGGGCCTACTCCCGCCACGACCTCGAGTCCGCCTTCTCGCTCGGGCTCGACTGAGCCACACGATCAATGGCGGGTCCCGATCGGACTCCGCGGGTCCTCGCGAGGGCCGCGTGAGCGAGACGGCCGGCCCGTCACCGGCTCGCGTCGAGACTGCTCAACGACTCCGTCTCTGCAGAGACCGAGGACCTCAGCAGTGCCTCTGCCACCCCGACCACCCGGGCAGCGTCGCGTATGGGGACGACCCCGTTCGAGGTGCCGCTGACCGCATCCCTGAACGCAGAGAGCTCGACCACGAGCGGCTCCGGCTTCGCGATGGCGTAACGAGTCATGTCCCCCTGGACCACGCCGCGGAAGGACGCCAGGGAGTCCCACTCCACGGGAGCCACACCGTTGGCATGGAAGGTCAGGTCTGCCGACAGGGTGTCCGCGGTGAAGCAACCCCGCTCCCCCAGGACCATCGTCACGCGCTCCTTCAGAGGAGACAGCCAGTTCACGAGATGGCTGACGACCGCACCGTCGGTCAGCCGGCCGACGGCCGCGACCAGGTCCTCACGGTCCCGTCCCGAGCGGTGCGCGGTGCGTGCCGAGAGGTCGGCGTACTCCTGCTGGGTGACCCAGGCGGTGAGGTCGACGTCGTGAGTCGCGAGGTCGAGCACGACGCCGACGTCCTCGACCCGCACCGGGTAGGGACCTTGCCGACGCGTGGCGACCTGGAAGACCTCACCCAGCTCGCCGTTCTCCAGCCGGCGGCGCATCTCCTGCAGCGCGGGGTTGTACCGCTCGATGTGCCCCACACACCCGACCAGGCCGGCTGACTCGAAAGCTTCCGCGAGGCGCAGGCTGGACGCAACGTTGGCCGCCACCGGCTTCTCGATGAGTGCATGGACGCCGGCCTCGGCCAGCCGGAGCCCCACCGACTCGTGCAGGCTGTGGGCACGGCCACGACGGCGAGGTCGACGCCACGCCGGATCAGCGCGTCGACGTCGTCCACGAACCGCTCGGCATGCTGTCCTCGGCACGGGTTCGGCGATTGCGACGAGCTCCACGCCGTCCAGTGCATCGAGCACCCGGCGTGGTGGCGCCCCATCTGTCCGTAGCCGACCAGGCCGGCTCCAGGTCACCCATGGGTCGACTCGCTGAACTGGTTGACGGTGCTGATGACGTGGGAGACGTCGTCGTTGGTGAGGGACGGCCGGATCGGCAGCGACAGCACCTCACGTGCGGCCGTCTCTGTGTGGTCGAGGTGTTCGCCGGCGTCGTACGCCGGGAGCCGGTGGATCGGAACCGGGTAATAGACCTCCGCGCCCACGCCGAGGTCGTGGAGGTGCGCACGCAGGCGCTCCCGCTGGGGCTGCGGATCGTGTACTGGTGGTAGACGTGGGTCACGCCCCGGGCGACCGTTGGAGTGCGCACACCCCTCAGTTCCTCGTCGTAGCGCTTGGCGACCGCTTTCCTCGCGGCGTTCCAGAGGGCCAGACTGTCGAGCTGGACCCGTCCGATCGCTGCGGCCAGATCGGTCATTCGGTTGTTGAGGCCCACGATCTCGTTGCGGTAGCGCTGCTCCATGCCCTGGTTCCGCAGCAGCCGTACCTTCCGGGCGATCGCCTCGTCCGCGCAGACCACCATGCCGCCCTCGCCGGTCGTCATGTTCTTGGTGGCGTAGAAGCTGAAGGCGGCCAGCTGTCCGACGGCACCTGCCGGTGTGCCCGAGCTGGCCGCGCCATGCGCCTGACAGGCGTCCTCGAACAGCAGCAGGCCCAGCCTCTCCGTCAGCAGGCGAAGCTGGTCCGCTCCTGCGGGCTGCCCGAAGAGGTGCACATCCCCATCACTCCCACCGTCCTCGGCGTGATGGCCGCCTCCACGGGCAGCGACATCCAGACAGAACGTGTCGGGGTCGATGTCCGCGAAGACCGGCCGCGCTCCGGTGATCGCCACCGCGTTCGCCGTCGCGGCAAAGCTGAACGACGGAACGACGACCTCGTCGCCGGGTCCGACACCCGCCGCCAGGAGGCCAAGGTGCAATGCACTGGTCCCGGAGTTGACGGCTACGCACGGTCGGCCCTCGACGAGGCGGCAAACTCATGCTCGAAAGCGGCGACCTCCTCCCCCTGCACGACCCTGCCGCTGGCCAGACCCGCGTCACGGCGTCCTGCTCCTCGCGTCCGAATCGGACGACGACACCAGGCACGTCACGTCGCATTTACGGCCTCCTCGGTCGCAGTTGCGGCCTCCCCGGTCGCATGGTTGCTACCGCGCTGCCCGCCCATCGCCCAGGCTCCCCACCAGATGAGCGTGGCAGCTGCTGCCACGAGGAGGGCCTCCACGGCCACCGAAGGAGATACCCACGAGCCCGTTCCCGAGTAGGGGCTCGTGGCCAGTTCTTCTCGCAGCACCTGGACCGGGCCGAGGACCTGCCCGATCGCGAAGAGCACCAGTCCCGGGACGGCCACGGTCTCGACCTGAATCCCTTTCCGTTGCCACGCAAACCCGGCGAGCAGCAGCAGGCCGACGCCGTAGGCAGCTCGTACCGGCCCTGCCATGCTGCCCCGTACTCCTCAGCAGTAGCCAGCGTGACGACCATCGGAAAGAGGAACATGATCGCGATTCCGAGCCCCAGCGCCCACCTGCCGCGTTGGTCGAAGGACCGGATGGCCACGACCAGGAACCCGCAGGCCAGGGGAAGGTAGACGGCGTACACGAGCAACGGCGCCGGCGCGTCGCGGTACGGGAACGCCCCGATCGCCTGGAGCGGCCACTGGAAAAGGAGATCGACGATCCCATTGAGCTTCTCGGTCCAGGTGAGCTCGGAACGAGTGGCACCGATCACCAGCGACCGTTGGCTCAGCGTCCACGCGACACTCGCCAGGGTGGACAGTGCGACCACGGCAAGAGCGAGAGCACCCGCTGGCCGCCTCAACACCTGCCGATCCGAGCCGTCGATACCGGTAGGCGACGAGGCAGGTGACAAGGACAAGAGCGCACCAGAGTGGACCCAGCGAGCGAACTGTCACGAGGACTGAGCCGGCGATGGCGGCGACGACCAGGTACAGCCGGTCATGTTGCGGAGTGGCGGCAAGACACAGCCCGGTCAGGCAGACGACCACGCAAGCCCCGCCGCCATCTCAACACCTGTTCGGCGCCGCGATCGCGGACTGAAGAGCACGCTCGGGGTGAGCGCGAGCGCGAACGCCAGGGGCGGCGCGCTCCCGGACGCCCAACGACGAAGACAGAGCAGCGCGAGCACAAAGAGTCCCAAGCACGCAAGCAGTCCGGTGATTCGCATCGCGTACAGCGCAGTAGCTCCTGCGAACGGCTTGGCGGGATACCCGATCAATGCGTAGAACGCCGGGTGGTAGCGACCGGCCCCACTGGCGATCAAGACGGAGTCCCCTTCGGGGCGGCCGACGCAATCACCAGCTTTGGTGTAGGCAGACGCTCGCACTCCGGACCGGCCGCAGCGACGATGTGCTCGGGGACGCGTAGCACGGCGCCAGTGCCCCGGGTTGCCGCGGTGGGTTCGGCCACCCACTGCCCTTCCGCGACGGCCGCCGCGCGATAGGCATGGTCCCATTCGTCCATTCCGCGAAAGGGTGGCACGCCGACCAGCCAGGCGATCTGGGCCAGTAGCACGCCGCCGATCAGGGCGAACACCGGCCAGTCGACGCGAATCCTCGTCACCTGGTCCCCTCCTGGATGTCGAGGAACAGCGCGAAGATCAGCAGGTGGAGCCCGCTCGAGGAGCGGCCCGACGCACATCACGACCGTGCCCGCACTAGCTACCGGTGGACCCATGTGTTGACGATGATGAAGATCCTCACCGCCACACCCAACAGAAGTAGCGCAATGCCCGAGAACAACATGAGTGCTACCGGCGAGAACGACTGGAGCACGTACTTGCACCACATCCGGTGCCAGAAGCCCCGCCAGAGCCTGTCCAGCAGAGCCGGCGCGACCTTGCCCGAGGCGCATGCCTGACACCTCGTCGCCGTACACCGCCGGGATCGGCACGTCCCCGGCCGTGCACGCCGAGGATGTTCAGGTGGATCAGGAGGTCGTTCTCGAAGTCGTAGCGCTTGGCGATGCGGTCGATGGGGAGGCGCTCGATCGCCGTGCGATGGATTGCGGTGTAGCCGTTCTGCGGGTCGAACAGGCCCCAGTAGCCCGAGGCCAGCCTTTGTCATGAACGACATCACGACGTTCCCGAAGACCCGGTGCCTCGGCATGCCCTCGAACGAACCCATAGTCGTAGAAGCTGTTCGCCTTCGTGAACTGCGCGTCACCGTCAGCGATCGGATCCAGCAGGGCCGGCAGGTAGTCGGGGTCCATCTGGGCGTCTCCGGCCATCACCACCGACACGTTTGCTTCCAGCTCGAGCGCTCGCTGGTGCCCGGTCATGATCGCCCCTCCGACGCCTTGGTTCTCTCCAGCTCGATCACCTCGACTCGCGGTCACTGGGTCCCTGGCGACGTCTTCCCGTCTCGTTCGTGCTGGCGTCGTCGATCACGATCATGTGGTCGACCAGCTGCGGACTGGTGGTGACGACCCGTCCGACCAGCCGGCTCTCGTTGTGGGCCGGCACGACCACCGCCACGCGCATGTCCCGATACAAACCACTCCCCCTTCGCAGCGGTCAGACTAGTCGAACCGGGCGGGTCTCGAGGCGGTTCAATGAACAGTGTCGGCGCCCGCGTGGTCCTCCTCCAGCGCCCCTCCGACCTCCCGGTACGACGCGTCCGTCGACCGGCAGCGCAGGCTCCCGTTCGGACCGGCACCAGAGCAGCCCCGGTGGGACCGACCCAGCCAACCTGCCGGCAGGTACGCCGGCCACGAGGCGTGGTTCGGCACGTCGCGGGTCACCACCGCCCCGGCGGCCACCATCGCCCACCGCCCGACGCTCACCGGAGCGACGCACACGGCGCCCGCGCCGAGCGAGGCGCCCTCACCCACCGTGACACCGACCGGCAGCCAGTCGTTCGCGGACTTCAACGATCCGTCGACGTTGACCGCGCGCGGGTGGGTGTCGTTGGTCAGGATCACCCCCGGACCGACGAAGACGCCGTTGGCCAGCGTTGCCGGTTCGTAGAGCAGCGCGCCGTTCTGGATCTTGCAGCGGTTCCCCACCCGACGCCCGGCCGACGTACGCGCCGCGGCCCACGACGCACTCATCCCCGATCACGACGTTCTCCCGCAGCTGGGTCAGGCCCCACACCCTCGACGCCGAGCCGACGCTCGCAGAAGGATCGACCAGTGCCGTCTCGTCGATGCGCGCGTCCACCCTGTCTTCCCTTCCCGAGTGTCCCGGAATGACCATCCTCGCACGCCCGGCGACTAACCTGCGCCCTGTCCTGGCTCGGAGACCACTGGCTCGACCTGTTCGGGTGGTTCGGCAGCGGCCTGCTGATCTTCTCGCTGCTGCAGACCCGGGTGCTGCGGTTCCGCCTGCTCAACCTGGCCGCGTCGCTGAGCCTGGTGGTGTTCAACGCCCTGGTCGGGGTCTGGCCGATGGTCGGCATGAACGTCGCCACGTCGTCGATCAACCTGTGGTTCATCGCCAGGATGCTGCGCGAACGGCACGACGAGGCAGCCTTCGACGTGCTCCAGGTCGGGCCCGGGCGATGCCTACCTCCGCCACTTCCTGGCGGTCCACGAGACCGACATCGGCCGGCACCAGCCCGGCTTCGCCGCCGATGCCTCCACGACGAGGACCTCGCCTTCCAGGTCGAGAAGGGCGATGAGACCGTCGGCGTCGTACTATCCGGCGCGACGGCGACGTCGCCCGGGTCCTGCTCGACTACGTGACGCCCCGCTTCCGGGACTTCTCCCCCGGCGAGTTCGTGTGGCGCCGGGCCTCGCGGCTCCGGGACCGCGGCTTCCGCAAGGTGCTCACGCCGCCCGGCATGGTGTCGCCCTACTACGACCGGCTCGGGCCACGGCTTCCGCCGCGAGGGCGAGTCGTACGTGCTGAACCTCTAGGGCGCGGACGCCGCGACCCAGCGGTCCAGGGTCGCCCGGGCGGCTCCGGAGTCGATGGCCTCCCGGGCCTTGACCAGGCCGGCCGCGAGTGCCTCATCGACCGGCGCGCCGGGGCGTCGTGGACGGCCAGCGCCGCCGCCGCGTTCAGCAGTACGGCGTCGCGCACGGCCCCCTGCTCGCCGTCGAGCGTGCGGCGCACCACCTCGGCGTTGTGGGCGGTGTCGCCGCCGCGCAGCGCCTCCGCGGTCGCCAGCGCCAGGCCGTGCGCGCCGGGTCGACCGTCACCTCGCTGATGCTGCCGTCGTGGACGGTCCACACCGACGACGTGGTCGTGGTGGTGAGCTCGTCGAGGCCGTCGTCGCCGCGAAACACCCACGCGTCAACCCCCCGGGCGGCGAACACCCCGGCCATCACCGGCGCCATCCGGCGGTCGGCGCAGCCGACCGCCTGGGCGGCGGGTCGGACCGGGTTCGCCAGCGGGCCAGGAAGTTGAACGTGGTGCCGATCCCGAGCTCGCGCCGGGGCACCGCGGCATGGCGCATCGCGGGGTGGAAGGCGGCGGCGAAGCAGAAGGTGATGCCGGCCTCGCTCGCGAGCGCCGCGACCCGGTCGGGCGGCAGGTCGAGCCGGATGCCCAGCGCCTCGAGCACGTCGGCCGAGCCCGACTTCGAGGACGCCGACCGGTTGCCGTGCTTGACCACCCGGCACCGCGCCGGCGGCCACGATCGCGGCCATGGTGGAGATGTTCACCGACATCGACCGGTAGCCGCCGGTGCCGACCACGTCGAGGAGCCGGCCGGGGACCGAGATCTGGGTGGACCGGGCGTACATCGCCTCCACCAGGCCGGTCATCTCCTCGATGGTCTCGCCCTTGGCGCGGAGCGCCACGGCGAAGCCCGCGATCTGTACCGGGGTGGCCTCGCCGCCGAGGATCTCGCCCATGGCCCAGCCGGCCTGGGCCGCGGTCAGGTCCTGGCGGGCCACCAGTGGCGGAGAGCACCTCGGGCCAGGTGTGGCTCACGGGATCAGGCGGGGACGCGGGAGCGGAGCAGGGCGATCACGGACTCGGCCAGCTGGACCGGGTCGAGGGGGTGGGGGCACGCGGCCTCTGCGCGCGACCAGGTCGCCAGCCAGGCGTCCTGCGGGCGCCCGGTGAGGACCAGCACGGGCGGACAGTCGTAGATCTCGTCCTTGAGCTGCTTGGCGATGCCCAGGCCTCCGGCGGGAACGGCCTCGCCGTCCAGGATGGCCAGGTCGATGTGTCCGGCGTCCATGTTGGACATCACCACGGGCTCGGTCGCCACCTCGACGTACTCCAGCTCCGGCAGGTCGGGGTGCGGGCGGCTGCCCAGCGCCAGCATCACCTGCTGACGGGTGTTGACGTCGTCGCTGTAGACGAGCACCTTCAACGGCGCCGTCTTGGTGGCGGAGTCCGAGTCGTTCACCTTCGGAATGTTACCGGCCGGCAACCCGGCCGCCGCGACGCGGTGCGAAATCACACACCGTGTCACCCCGGCGCCGCTCCCTCGCCTCGAGCAGGTCCAGCCGGCGGTCCTCCCGCGCCGCCTCACGCATGGACGAACGCACCCACTGCACGAAGAGCACCACGAAGAACACCAGTCCGATCAGGTCCCCTGAGCCCCAGAGGATGCCGCCGGCAAGGTGCTGGTCGTCGAGAGGGTGGGAAGCCAGATGCCCATGGGTCCCTCGTGCAGCGAGGGGTACCAGTTGCCCCCGATGAGCGCCGTCCTGGCCCATGATCGTGACGCCCAGGAACGCGTGGAAGGGCAGGGTGAGGACGACCAGCAGAACCCGGAACGGGTACCCGACCCGGCCGGGCACCGGGTCGATGCCCACCAGGGGCCAGAAGAACAGGCAGCCGACCAGCACCAGGTGGAAGTGCATCGCCTCGTGGACGTACGCCGAGCTCAGCGACGCGTCGTACCAGCCGGTGAAGTAGAGCGCCCAGGGCGACAGGACGTACAGCGCGAACGTCAGCGGCGGGAACGACAGCACCCGCGCCACCCGTGAGTGGAGGCAGGTCAGCAGCCAGCGCCGTGGCCGGGCGGGGAGGGTGCGCAGGGCCAGGGTGATCGGCGCGCCGAGGGCCAGGGCCAGCGGCACCAGCATCGAGAGCACCATGTGCTGGACCATGTGGACGCTCAGCAGCGTGGTGTCGTAGGCCGCCAGCCCGGACGACGTGGCGACACCAGAAGAGGCCCATCCCGACCACGACGAAGGAGAGCGTGCGGCCCACCGGCCAGTGGTCGCCCCGGCGGCGCAGCACGACCACGCCGAGGAGGTAGAGCCCCGCGATCCAGACCGTCAGGACGAACGGGACCGGCTCCAGCGAGGTCTCCGTGAACACCCGTCCGAGGGTGAACTCCGGGAGGGTCGGAACCCCCTCGGACGACGAAGCCCAGCACCCCTCGAACAATAGGACCCCGGAAGTCAGGGGGTCGGGATGCCCCGGAGCCGCGGCTACCGACATAATGGCGCCCGTGGCGACAGCAACTGCGATCCCGGCCTCCCGGCTTCACGGGCACCACGACCGGCCGAGCATGGTCAGCGTGGGGACGATCATCTGGCTCTCCAGTGAGCTGATGTTCTTCGCGGCGCTGTTCGCGTCGTACTTCACGATCCGGGCCGTCAGCCCGGACCTCTGGGCCCAGAACACCGCGCTGCTGAACGTCCCGTTCGCGTCGGTCAACACCACGATCCTCGTGCTGTCGTCGCTGACCTGCCAGCTCGGCGTGTTCGCCGCCGAGCGCGGCCAGGTGGGGCGCACCGGCTCGATCTTCAAGGTGCCGGGCTGGGGCCTGCGCGAGTGGTTCATCCTCACCTACATCGATGGGCGCGATCTTCATCGCCGGCCAGGCCACCGAGTACGCCGCGCTGGTCCAGGAGGGCATGACCATCCAGGACTCGGCCTACGGCACGATGTTCTACCTCACCACCGGTTTCCACGGCCTCCACGTGACCGGCGGCCTGATCGCCTTCCTCTTCGTGCTCGGCCGCACCTACATCGCCCGCAAGTTCACCCACGAGCAGGCCGTGAGCGCGATCGTCGTGTCCTACTACTGGCACTTCGTCGACGTCGTCTGGATCGGCCTGTTCGTCACGATCTACCTCATCCAGTGACCCCGCCGACCGGAACCCCCAAGGAATCGATGTGAGTCTCCTGAACCGCTCCGTCAACGGTTTGGCCGGTCGGCTCTCGCGGCACCGGCGTCGACCACTCGCCGGCGTCGTCGCTGCTGCTCCTCGGACTGTGCTCTCCGGCAGCCTCACTCCCTGTTCGCGCCCGCCCAGGCTCAGGAGCAGCAGGCCGACGAGGAGCTGGTCGCCCAGGGTCGCGAGCTCTTCCTGGTGGGCTGCTCCTTCTGCCACGGCCAGAACGGTGAGGGCGTCCTGGCCGACGACGGCGAGCCCAGCTCGGCCCCTCGCTGGTCGGCGTGGGTGCGGCCGCCGTCGACTTCCAGGTCGGCACCGGCCGGATGCCGATGGCGCAGCCCGGCGCCCAGGCGGCCCGCAAGGAACCCCGTCTACACCGAGGAGGAGACGGCCGCGCTGGCGGCGTACGTCGCCTCGCTGGGTCCCGGCCCGGCGATCCCCGACGAGTCCGACTACAGCACCGAGGGGCTCTCCGACGAGGAGCGGGAGGCCGCGATCGTCCGCGGGGCCAGATCTTCCTCACCAACTGCACGGCCTGCCACAACTTCGCCGGTCAGGGCGGCGCCATGCCCAGCGGCGGCTACGCCCCCAAGATCCGCGGCGTCGAGCCCCACTACGTCTACGAGGCAATGCTGACCGGGCCGCAGAACATGCCGGTCTTCTCCAACGGGAACCTGCCGCCCGACGCGAAGCGCGACGTCATCGCCTACCTGGAGTCCCTCGAGGAGACGCCCGAGTACGGCGGCTTCGGCATGGGCGGAGTCGGCCCCGTCAGCGAGGGCATGTTCGCGTGGGTCCTCGGCATGGGCTCCTGCGTCGGGGCGGCCATCTGGATCGCCGCCCACACCACCCGCTCGAAGAAGGAGAAGGTGGAGGCATGAACGACAACCTGCCCGCCGGCACGGTCGACCACCGACGTCGAGGCCGACCCGATCGCCAACCCGGGCCTCCCGGCCCACGTCTGGCGGCCGACCGACGTCGACCCCCGCGCCGAGAAGCGGGCCGAGCGCCAGGTCGCGCTGCTGTTCGGGCTGTCGGCCCTCTGCACGATCGCGTTCATGTCGCCTACTTCGCCCTCGCATCGGTGAGGGCGGCGACACCATCCTCGGCCTCGGCGCGTCCACGGTGGCGCTCGGACTGCTTCATGGGCGGCGCCTTCCTGCTCATCGGCATCGGCGTCATCCAGTGGGCGCGCAAGCTGATGTCCGACCACGAGATCATCGAGGATACGCCACACCGCGGCGCTCCCCGCCGGAGGACCGCGAGGCGACCCTGAAGGCGCTCTCGGACGGGCTCGAGGAGTCGGGCATCGGCCGCCGGCCGCTGTCCGCAACTCCCTGCTCGGCGCGGTGGGCCTGCTCGGGCTGCCGGCCGTCGTACTCCTGCGCGACCTCGGGCCGCTGCCGGGCGACGCGCTGACAGCACGTCTGGACCGCGGGATGCGCGTTGTCCGCGACGTCTCGGCACCCCCATCCGCCCCAGGACATGGAGATCGGCGACCTGATCAACGCCGAGCCCGAGGCGATCTTCGAGACCGACGAGAACGGCGAGCACCTCATCGAGGGCGCCGAGCTGCAGGTCGCGAAGTCCAAGGCCGCCATCATCCTGGTCCGCATGGAGCCCGGCGAGATCATCCCGGGCCCGGGCAGGGCGACTGCTGGGTCGACGGCATCTCTGCTACTCCAAGATCTGCACGCACGTGGGCTGCCCGATCGCCCTCTACGAGCAGCACACCCACCACCTGCTGTGCCCCTGCCACCAGTCGACCTTCGACCTCGCCGACGCCGGCAAGGTGGTCTTCGGCCCGGCCGCCCGCGCGCTGCCCCAGCTGCCCCTCACCGTCGACGACGAGGGATACCTGGTCGCCAGGAGCGACTTCACCGAACCCGTCGGACCGAGCTTCTGGGAGCGTGACTCAGATGAGCATGACACCGGCCGTTCGTGCGGAGCAACCGCACCCAGGCCGCCACCGCCACGCAAGCCGGCGCGCTCGGCGGCGTCGCCAACTGGGTCGACGAGCGGCTCGGCCTCGGCACCGCGATGAAGAAGAACCTGCGCAAGGTCTTCCCCGACCACTGGTCGTTCATGCTCGGCGAGATCGCGCTGTACAGCTTCATCGTCCTCCTGCTGACCGGCATGTTCCTGACCCTTGGTTCAAGCCGAGCATGGCCGAGGTCGTCTACGACGGCTCCTACGCCCCGCTCAACGGCGTCAAGATGTCGCGAGGCGTACGCCTCCACGCTGGACATCTCCTTCGACGTCCGCGGCGGCCTGCTGATGCGCCAGATCCACCACTGGCGGCGCTGCTCTTCGTCGCCGCGATGTTGGTCCACCTGCTGCGGGTGTTCTTCACCGGCGCGTTCCGCAAGCCGCGCGAGCTCAACTGGGTCATCGGCGTCGTGCTGTTCCTGCTGGGCATCCTCGAGGGCTTCGCCGGCTACTCCCTGCCCGACGACCTGCTCTCCGGCACCGGCCTGCGGATCGCCGAGGGCATCATCCAGGCCACGCCGGTGGTCGGCACCTACATGTCGTTCTTCCTCTTCGGCGGCGAGTTCCCGGGCAAGGTGTTCATCCCGCGGCTCTACATCGCCCACGTCCTGCTGATCCCGGGCCTGATCCTCGCGCTGATCACCGCGCACATGATGCTGCTCGTCTACCAGAAGCACACCCAGTAGCCCGGCCCCGGCCGCACCGAGAAGAACGTCGTGGGCTTCCCGCTGATGCCGGTCTACATGGCCAAGGCCGGCGGGTTCTTCTTCATCGTCTTCGGCGTCACCGCGCTGATGGGTGGCCTGCTGCCGATCAACCCGATCTGGGAGTACGGCCCCTACACCCGTCCAAGGTCACCGCCGGCTCCCAGCCCGACTGGTACATGGGCTTCGCCGAGGGCGCTGCTGCGGATCATGCCCGGCTGGGAGACGCACATCTTCGGGACCACCTGGTCCTGGAACGTGATGCTGCCTGCCCAGATCGCGCCGATGCTGCTGCTGGTGGCAGTCCTCGCGCTAGCCGTTCCTCGAGGAGTGGGTCACCGGCGACAAGCGGGAGCACCACCTGCTCGAGCGCCCCCGCAACGCCCCCACGCGTACGGCGTTCCTGGCGGCCATGATCACGGTCTACGGCCTGCTGTGGGCAGCCGGCGGCAACGACATCATCGCCATCGTGTTCGACCTGAACCTGAACTACATCACCTACTTCATGCGGGTGGCGATCTTCGTCGGTCCCGGTGCTCGTGTTCTTCCTCGCCCGGCGCTGGTGCATCTCGCTGCAGCGGCACGACCAGGAGAAGCTGCTGCACGGCTACGAGACCGGCATCATCATGCGCTCGGCCGAGGGCGGCTACAGCGAGCGGCACCTGCCGATCAACGACGCCGCCGCCTACACCCTCACCGCCCGCGACCGCGACCGGATCCACAGCCAGCCATCGACCGTCGACGGGAACGGCGTGCCCGCACCGGGTTCGAGGATGGGGGCACTGCGCGCGAAGCTCTCGGAGAAGATGTACGCCCACAACGTGCAGAAGCCGACGCGCGAGGAGATCGAGGAAGGCCACCACCACACCGAGCACGAGCAGGAGCTCCAGGCCGGCCTCGACCACCCCGCCGACGGTCACCAGTTCGACGGCCACCACGCCGTCGAGGGCGAGGAGCTCCGCTCCCACTGACCCGCCGACCCGGCGTGAGTTACCGCGCCGTCCCGCCGACCCGGCGTGAGTTACCGCCGGGCCGCAGTGACCGGCGTGAGTTACCGGCCGGGCCCGTGAACCGGCGTGAGTTACCGGATTCGGGTGTTGTCCACAGGTCAGGAACTTGGTCTTTCGAGACCCTTGGTTCCGGGGCATCAACCCGCCATGTTCGACCCTACAGACGCACGCACTCGCTGGACGATGCAAGTCGTGCTTCCGCGTCCCCCCCGGACCAGCCTTTCACCCGTGCCATGGCACTCTCTGTAGGCCTGTCGGACAACCAGCTCAAACGCCTGTGCGCCCGCGACTACCTGCGTCGCCCGCTCAGGAATCTGTACCTGCCAACCCAGCTCCCGGACACTGTCGAGGTCCGTCTCGCAGCGCTCTCACTGGTTGTCCCCGAGCGATTGCTTCGTCGCGGACCAAGGCCGCGTGGCTTCACGCCGGCGACGACGCGCTGCCCCCGAACGCTCACCTGGCGGTGCCCGGCGGTTCCCCATCTTCTCGACCCCCGCGGGGTCAGGGCTCTGCGCAACGGATGGACTGCGAGTGGCGAGAGGACGCTACTGCCCAACGATCTGATGGAGATTCGGCGGCCTGCTGGTGATCCACTCCCCTGCGTACTGCTCTGGACCTGGGGCGACTGCAACGAAACCCCGACGTCGCCCTGTGGGGCATGGACTCGATGCTGGGAACCAAGACCTTCACCCCGGCGATGAGTGCTCGCTGACCTACCCCGGTTCAAGGGCGATCGCGGCATCGTCAGAATGCGTGTGCTCGCACCCCGCGCGGACGGGCGTTCACAGTCATTTGGGAGGCAGCACTCCGCGGGCGCTGGTACGACGCCGGGCTCCCGCGTCCGTGGGTGCAGATCCCCATCCTCGAGAACGGCCGGGTGATCTTCTGGCTCGACATGGGGCTGGAGGAGCTGTTGTTCGCAGCCGAGTACGACGGCGAGAAGTTCCACTCCGAGGACGAGGACCGTGAGCACGACCACGAAAGGCGGGACTGGCTGGCCCGGAATCGTGCGTGGGTCATCGAGGACTTCCGCAAGGTCAACGTGTTCGGCCGGCGCCAGGATGCCACCGAGCGCCTTGCCGTCGCCTATCAGAAGTCTCGCAAGTCCATCGGCAACCGCCGCCTCATCATCTGAGGTGGTAACTCACGACGGCTCGGCCCAGGTTGGTGGTAACCCACGACGGCTCGGCCCAGGTTGGTGGTAACCCACGACGGGTCAGCTGAGGGCGGAGCCGGCGGACCAGTCGGCGAAGTCGAGGTTCCAGTCGCCGTACCCGTTGGTGAGGGTCATCGGCTTGTCGGTGCCGGTGTACTCGACCACGTCGCCGCGGCTGGTCATGTTGTAGAGCCACGCGGCGTTGGCGGTGCTCATGCCCGTGCAGCCGTGGCTGACGTTGGCCGAACCTTGCGAGCCCACCGACCACGGTGCGGCGTGGACGAACTCGCCGGAGTAGGTGACGCGCATGGCGTACTCGACGTCGTCGATGTCGTAGCCGTCGGGGCTGTTGCGGTCGATGCCGATGGTCTCGGAGTTCATCCGCTTCTCGCGGAACTTCTCGAGAATCACCTTGACGCCGGAGCGGGTGGTGAACTTCGGCTCCTCGCCGGTGGTGATCGGGATGGTCCGCAGAAGCGCGCCGTTGCTGAGCACCCGCATCTGGTGGGTGTCCATGTTGACCTTGTAGATGTTGGCGTCACCGATGTCGAACTCGACGTGCCGGCTCTCCTGGCCGTAGATGCCGCCACCCGCGGGGATGCTGTTGATGTCGACGTCGACGTCGACGCTGGACCCGGCGCGCCAGTAGCTCTTGGGCCGCCAGTGGACCTCCTGGTCGCTGATCCAGTGCCAGGCTCCGGGCTGGCGCGGTGTCGCGTTGACCGACATGTGCTTCTCGATCGAGGCCTTGTCGGTGACGGGGATGTCGAAAGTGACGATCACCGGCATCCCGACACCCACGGTCTCGCCCTCGAGTGGGGCGACGGAGGGGTAGGTCTGCTCGTCGAGGGTGAGGTCCTCGGTCCGGAACTGCTGGTCGCGGACGACCTTCTCGCCGTCGCTGCGCACACCGGTGGAGTGGATCCGGTAGGCGACGCCGGGCTCGAGCCGGCCACTGGACACCCAGGTCGACTTGTCCTTGCTCAGCTTGCCCGCAAGCGGACCGACCTCCGAGGTGACCTTCACCGCGCGGAGCGTGCCGCCGGTGGCGGTGAGTTGCACCTCGCGGTCGATGGGTACGTCGTCGCGCGCGACGTTGGTGCGGAGCTTCAGCGGGGCGACCTGCGGGGTGCTCTCACTCTCGCTGGGCTCCTCGTCAAGGACGCTGGAGCCGCTGTCGCACGCCGCGAGGGCAGGGGCCAGCAGTGCGAGGGAGGCAGCAGCCACCATTGCACGGGCCGCTCGCGGCCTCCGCGCGGTGGTGCCGAACCGACGCATGGACATGCAGAACTCCCCCGGTCTGGACGAAAAACGAACGTGCCAAGGGTAACTGGTACCCACCCACGTCCGAGATTCCGCGCAACGTGGGGCAAGTCACGCCGGGTCTCGACACGCTCGCTGCGCTCGCTACTCGACCACCGGAATCAGTGGGCGTGCTCCCCGCGGTAGTACTCGAAGATCCAGCCGCTCAGAGCCACCGCCCCGAGGCCGACGCCGATGATGAACAGCCACCAGGCGCCCAGCGCGATGGCGTAAACGCACACGGCGAGGGTCATCCCGCACCACAGGGGCCACCAGGAGTACGGCGGGAAGAACCCCAGCTCCCCGGCACCGTCGGCGATGTCGCCGTCCTTGCGGTCCTCCGGCCGTGGGTCCATCCGCCGGGCGTGGAAGCCCAGGAAGACCGTCACCATGCCGGCCAGCAGGGTCGTCATCGTGAGCGCGGACGTGCCGGTCCAGTCGTAGCTCAGGAACCAGTAGAGCGGGCTGACGATCACGAAGAACGCAGTCGTCATGGCAAAGATCCAGGCTTCCGACCTCATCGGCCATCCTCCCGTTCAGGGTCCTCCGGGCTGTGCCCGATCGCGTCGCGGCGTCCCTCCACGTCGGGGGCGTCGGCAGGCCGGCCATCCCGCTCTGCGGGGTTCTCGGCCAGCTCCAGCGCGGCCACCTCCGGGTGGTGCAGGTCGAAGGCCGGCGACTCGGAGCGGATCCGCGGGATGGTCTCGAAGTTGTGTCGAGGCGGAGGCGAGGAGGTCGCCCACTCGAGCGAACGACCCCAGCCCCACGGGTCGTCGACCTCGACCAGCGGTGCCCGGCGCGAGATGTAGACGTTGTAGAGGAACGGCAGCGTCGAGGCTCCGAGCACGAAGGCGCCGACGGTGGACACCTGATTGGCAAACATGAAGCCGTCCTGGGGCAGGTAGTCCGCGATCCGGCGCGGCATCCCCTCGACGCCGACCCAGTGCTGGATCAGGAAGGTCGTGTGGAACCCGACGAACAGCAGCCAGAAGTGGACCTTGCCGAGCCGCTCGTCGAGCATCCGGCCGGTCATCTTGGGCCACCAGAAGTAGAACCCGGCGAACATCGCGAACACCACGGTGCCGAACACGACGTAGTGGAAGTGGGCCACGACGAAGTAGGAGTCTGAGACGTGGAAGTCCAGCGGCGGGCTGGCCAGGATGATGCCGGTCAGGCCTCCGAACAGGAACGTGGTGAGGAAGCCGATCGACCACAGCATCGGGGTGTCAAAGGACAGAGATCCCCCCCACATCGTCCCGATCCAGTTGAAGAACTTCACCCCGGTCGGTACGGCGATCAGGAAGGTCATGCCCGAGAAGAACGGCAGGTCGACCGCGCCGGTGACGAACATGTGGTGGGCCCAGACGGCCACCGACAGGATGGCGATGGCGAGCGTGGCGCCCACCAGGCCGACGTACCCGAAGATCGGCTTGCGGCTGAAGACCGGGAGGATCTCGGTGACGATGCCGAAGAAGGGCAACGCGATGATGTAGACCTCGGGATGCCCGAAGAACCAGAAGAGGTGCTGCCACAGGATCGCGCCGCCGTGGGCGGTGTCGAAGACGTGGGCGCCGAGCAGTCGGTCGGCCTCCAGGGACAGCAGGGCACCGGCGAGCACCGGGAAGGCGATCAGCACCAGCAGGCTGGTGACCATGGTGTTCCAGACGAAGATCGGCATCCGGAACATGGTCATGCCGGGGGCGCGCATGCAGATGATCGTGGTGATGAAGTTGACGGCGCCGAGGATCGTGCCGAGACCCGCCATCCACAGGCCCATCACCCACAGGTCTCCCCCGACCCCGGGCGAGCGCACGGCGTCGGAGAGCGGGGTGTAGGCGAACCAGCCGAAGTCGGCGGCGCCCATCGGGGTGAGGAATCCGGAGCCGGCGATGATCCCGCCGAAGAGGAACAGCCAGTAGCTGAACATGTTCAGCCGCGGGAAGGCGACGTCGGGAGACCCGATCTGGAGCGGCATGATCGCGTTTCCGAAGCCGAAGAACAGCGGTGTCGCGAACAGCAGCAGCATGATCGTGCCGTGCATCGTGAACAGCTGGTTGTAGGTCTCCTCGTTGACGACCTGCATCCCGGGGTAGGCCAGCTCGGACCGCATCAGCATCGCCATGATGCCGGCGATGAGGAACCACACGAACGAGGTGACGAGGTAGAGCTTGCCGATCAGCTTGTGGTCGGTCGTGGTCAGGATCCGGACGACCTGCTGGCCCAGCGGCTTGCGTACGCCGACCGTCGTCACTCGTGCTGCTGTCGCGGTCACTCGCCGCCTCCTTGCGACTCGGACTCGTCGAGCCCGGCCTGGTCGTAGGCCTGGCCATTGCCGAGGACCGGCTCGTCGGACTCGAAGCCCGCCGCCTGCAGGTCCTGGAGGTACTGGTCGTACTCCTCCGCGCTCACCACCCTGACGTTGAAGAGCATCCGCGAGTGGTAGACACCGCAGAGCTCGTAGCACTTGCCGCGGTAGTCACCGATGGTGTCGGGCGTGACCTCGATAGTGGTTGAAGCGGCCGGGGACGACGTCCATCTTCATCAGGAACCCGGGGATGCCGAAGGAGTGGATCACGTCAGGTGAGTAGAGCTTGAACTCGACCGTCTCGTCGACCGGCAGGACCAGGGTGGGGATGTTGCTGCCGGTGCCGGAGGTGTAGACGTTCTGGCCGCCCACGGCCTCCTCGCCGGTGTAGTTGAAGGTCCAGCTCCACTGTTGGCCGACCACGTTGACGGTGTGGTCCTGCTCGCCGTCCTCGAGGACGGTGTTCTGGACGTTGACGGTCCAGTAGAAGAACACGACCACCATCACGATCGGGGCGATCGTGTAGAAGATCTCGAGGGGGAGGTTGTAGCGCGTCTGCACCGGGACCTCGTCGTCGTGGCGGCGGTGATAGCGCCAGACCGACCAGAAGATCAGGCCCCAGACGATCGCGCCGGTGATCAGCGCCGCCACCCACGCCCACCGCCACAGGCTGAAGATGTGGTCGGCCTGCTCCGTCGCCGGATCGGGCATCGCGAAGTTGCTCCACTCGTGCTGCTGCTGGGCGGAGCAGCCAGTCAGGAACAGGAGGGCGCCGACCGCGGCGACGAGCGCCCCGCGGCGCACGAGCCCGGCCGCCCGCCGGTGGAGTTGCGGACCCACGAACGAGCCTCTCTGTTCAGCGATCATGGCGCCTCAAACCCTAGCCGAATCCGAGCCCGGATCTGCCGGTGGGTCGCCCGTGCCGCGGACGGCGGCGCGACCGCGTCAGGTGGACTAGGTTCGGGCTGTGACATCCGCCGCGCCAGACCCGGGCGACCGGCCCGCGGTCTACCTCGACGCCGCGTCCTCCGAGCCCCTCCACCCGGCCGCGCGCGAGACCCTGCTGGCCGCGCTGGACCAGGGGTACGCCGACCCGCGCCGGCTCCACCGCGCCGCCAGGTCGGCGCGGCTGCTCCTCGACAACGCCCGCGAGGTCGTGGCGTCCTGCCTGGAGGTGCGCCCCGACGAGATCACCTTCACGGCGTCGGGGACCGAGGCCGTGCACCGCGGCCTGCTCGGCCTGCGGAGCGCCCGGGCCAGGGCCGGCACGACCATCGTGCACTCCGCGGTCGAGCACTCAGCGGTGCTCCACGCCGCCCAGTGGGCCGGGGGGACCCAGCTGAGCGTCCCGGTGGACCCGGCCGGGCGGGTCGACCCCGCGGACGTCGCGGCGGCCGCGGGGCCCGAGACGTGCGGTGGTGGCGGTCCAGTCGGCCAACCACGAGGTCGGGACCGTGCAGCCGGTCGGGGAGTCGCCTCCGCCCTGCCCGACGCCGACGTGCCCCTCTTCGTCGACGCCTGCGCCTCCGCGGGCCGGATGCCGCTCCCCGACGGCTGGTCGGCCCTGGCCGCGTCCGCCCACAAGTGGGGTGGTCCCGCGGGGGTCGGGCTCCTCGTCGTCCGCAAGGGCACGCGGTGGCGCAACCCGTTCCCCGGCGACGACCGGGTCGACGAGCGGACGAGCGGGTTCGAGAACGTGCCCGGGGCCCTCGCCGCCGCCGCCGCGCTGCAGGCTGTCGTCGCCGAACGGGAGGAGCTCAACGCCCGCCAGGCCGGGCTCATCGACCGCCTCCGGGCCGGCGTCGCCGCCATCCAGGACGTCGAGGTCGTCGGCGACCCGGTCGACCGGCTCCCCCACCTGGTGACCTTCTCCTGCCTCTACGTCGACGGGGAGGCGCTGGTCACCGAGCTGGACCGGCGCGGTTTCGGCGTCGCGAGCGGGTCCGCCTGCACCGCCTCCACGCTGGAGCCCAGCCACGTGCTGGCGGCCATGGGCGCGCTCACCCACGGCAACGTCCGGGTCTCGCTGACCCGCGACACGACCGCGGCACAGGTCGAGGAGCTGGTCGCCGTCCTGCCCGACGTCGTGGACCGGCTCCGGGCAGGGATCAGTCGATGATCACGCCCGATCTCGAGCTCGACTGCCGCGACATGGTGTGCCCCCTGCCGGTGATCGAGCTGGCCCGCCGGATCGGGGAGGTGGAGGTCGGCCAGGTCGTCGCCGTGGTGGCCGACGACGCTGCCGCCCGGGTCGACGTACCGGCCTGGTGCCGGATGCGAGGCCAGGAGTACGTCGGCGAGCAGGCCGCCGACGACGGGACCCCGGCCTACCTGGTCCGCCGGGTCAGCTGACCTCGTCGAGGGGAACGGCGGCGTCGGCCAGCCGGTCCCGGTCGACCTCACGGCCGACGATCCCGCGGATCGGGTCGATCAGGTCCCAGTCGTTGACATGCATGGCCGCCAGCACCCGGCCGCCCTGCAGCCAGAACGCCGAGAACACCCGACCCTCCACGTCGCCCCGCAGCACCACCTCGTCATAGCCGTCGCGGCCGACGCTGCCGACGTACTCCATGCCCAGGTCGTACTGGTCGGTGAAGAAGTAGGGCAGCCGTTCGTACGGTTCGTCCCCGCCCAGCATCACCCGCGCGGCGGCGCGGGCCTGGTGGATGGCGTTGTCCCAGTGCTCGACCCGGATCCGCCGGCCCAGGACCGGATGGTCGTGCCCGGCGATGTCACCGGCGGCGAAGACATAGGGGTTCGACGTGCGCAGCCGCCCGTCGACCAGGACGCCGTCCTCGACCGCGAGACCGGCGCCGCGGGCCAGACCCACCTCCGGCTGCGCGCCGATCCCCACCACGACCAGGTCGGCGGGGAGCGTGGCGCCGTCGGCGAGCCGGACGACGCTCGCGCCGTCGGTCCGGGCCTCGATGCCGTCGACCCCGACGCCCAGCCGCAGGTCGACGCCGTGCTCTCGGTGGAGGTCGGCGAACACCCGGGCCACCTCGGGTCCCATCACGCCGAGCAGCGGCAGGTCCTGCATCTCGACGACGGCGACCTCGATCCCGGCGTTCCGGGCGGCAGCGGCCACCTCCAGGCCGATCCAGCCGCCGCCGATGATCACGATCCGGTCGACGGAGGCGAAGGCGCTGCGCAGTCGCCGGTTGTCCTCGACGGTGCGCAGGTAGGCCACGTCGGCGCCGCTCTCGTCGGCCATGGCCAGGCGCCGCGGGGAGGCACCGGTGGCGAGCAGGAGCCGGTCGAAGCTGACGGAGAGACCGTCCCCGATCACCAGGTGCCGGTCGAGGTCGAGGCCGGTGACCGGCGTCCCGAGGTGCAGCACGACGTCACGGTCGTCGTACCAGGCGCGGTCGTGCACCTGCACCGACTCCTCCTCGGCCGAGCCGAGGAGGACGCCCTTGGAGAGCGGCGGTCGTTCGTACGGCAGGTGCGGCTCGGCACAGAAGACCTCGATGGTCCCCTCGTGCCCGTTGTTCCTCAGCTCGTCGACCGCTGACGCGGCGGCCAGCCCTCCCCCGACCACGATGATCCTCATCTGGCCATTCTGGCCCGCCGACCTTGTTTCGTCAAAAAAGATGTCTTTTAGAAGGGTCTCAGGGCCGCATCGTGCGCAGGTGGGGCTCGAAGTCGGCCACCGCCTCGGCGCCGTACGTCGCCTCGCACCGCTGAGCGAACGCCGTCCGGGACAGGGTGTACTCCTGGGTCCCGACCTGCTCGACGACGTAGACCGCGAGCAGGCAGCCCAGCTGGGCGGCGCGCTCGTGGCCGAGCCCCCAGGTCAGCGCGGCCAGGAAGCCGGCCCGGAACGCGTCGCCGACACCGGTCGGCTCGACCTTGCGGATCTCGGGCACGGCCGCGACGGTGACCGACGCCTCGCCCTTGCGGTCGATCCGGACACCGGCCGGGCCCAGGGTCACGACCCAGGTGCCGACCCGCGCGAGCACGTCGTCGACCGACCAACCGGTCTTCTGGGTGATCAGGGCCGCTTCGTACTCGTTCGAGAAGAGGATGTCCGCGCCGTCGATCAACGGCCGGATCAGGTCGCCGTCGCTGAACGCCAGCTGCTGGGAAGGGTCCGCGACGAAGCGGTAGCCGCGCTGCCGGGCCTCGTCGGTGTGCCGCAGCATGGCCTCCGGGTCGTTCGGGCCGACCAGGACGTAGTCCGGCTCGCCGACGCGGTCGGCGATCGGCTTGAGCTCGATCTCTCGCGCCTCGCTCATCGCCCCGGGGTAGAACGACGCGATCTGGGCGTGGGCCGAGTCGTTGGTGCAGACGAACCGGGCAGTGTGCCGGGTCTCGGAGACGTGGACCGAGCCACAGTCGACCCGGTGCCTCTCCAGCCACGCGCGGTACTCCACGAAGTCCTCACCGACCGCCCCGACCAGCACCGGGGTCAGGCCCAGGTTGCCGAGTCCGAAGCAGATGTTCGCGGCGCAACCACCGCGTCGGACCTCGAGGTCGTCGACCAGGAACGACACCGACAGCTTGTCGAGCTGGTCGACGACGAGGGAGTCGGAGAACCGGCCCGGAAAGGACATCAGGTGGTCCGTCGCGATGGACCCCGTGATCAGCAGTGACATGCCGCGAGAGACTACCTGTGCGTGGCGTTGGAGTACCCATCAGTAGCCAATAGCCTCGTAGCCATGGACCACCGCCGCGCGTACGACGACTCCGACAGCCCGCAGCAGATGCACGCCGACTGCGAGGCCCTCGAGCGCAACAACCCCCGCCTCGAGCGCGCGGCCCGCGCCGCGGTCGAGCAGGTCAGCCCCTCGCTGCACTTCGAGGACTACCCGCGGGAGGTCCGCAAGCGGGACATCAAGATCGACGAGGCCACCGCCCGGTTGGCCAACGCGCTACACCTGCACCTGGACTGATCAGAGCTGACGAGAGCAAAGGCCCCGGCGGACATGGTCCGCCGGGGCCTTTGCTCTCGTCTTGTGCGACTCAGTGAAAGCTGTCCCCACACGCACACGAGCCCGTGGCGTTGGGGTTGTCGATCGTGAAGCCCTGCTTCTCGATCGAGTCGACGAAGTCGATCATCGCGCCGTTGAGGTAGGGGACGCTCATCCGGTCGACCACGACGGTCACGCCGTCGAAGTCGGTGGTGACGTCGCCGTCGAGGGTGCGCTCGTCGAAGAACAGCTGGTAGCGCAGCCCCGAGCACCCGCCCGGCTGCACGGAGATCCGCAGCGCGAGGTCGTCGCGGCCCTCCTGCTCGAGGAGGCTCTTCACCTTGGTTGCGGCCACGGTGCTCAGGTTGATCTGGTCCGTACGGCGCTCTTCGGTGGTCTCGACCTGCTCGGTCATGGTGCTAGCTCCCAGGGATCGTCAGCGTGTGTCACAGGGTGCAATCGTCTCACACGAGGGGTTATTCCCCGACACTCGCGGACACCGGGCCGGTCTGCGGGGTGCGTTCCCAGGGCCAGGTCATCAGCGCCCAGACCCCGGCGACCAGGGCGATCTCCACCACGACGTACAGGGGCCAGGGACCCAGCAGGTCGAGGATCGATGTCTCGGGCTTGCGGTTGAGGAACCCGTAGTTCGTGCCCACGGCCACGTTGAAGCAGAAGACCGTCACCGCCCAGCCGGACGTGATCGCGACCGTGCGCCCGTAGTCCCGCCAGGTGGGATGGAGTCCGAGGCCCCAGGTGAGGAACACGGCGGCCCAGACGATGAGCAGGTGCATGGCCCAGTAGGCGATGAACTTCGGGTCCGGGAAGTCAGTTGAGAGCGCCGGCGTGATCAGCGCCTGGGTGGTGAGCGCCAGCCCCCAGAAGTAGGTGAGGGCGACCGGGGTGGGCCGGTGCGTCCACAGGGCGACCACCGCGGCGATCCACGCGAAGTCGCACAGCTGCAGCGGGAGGGTGGTCTGGAGGTCGTAGTTGCCGGGGAGGAAGTCGATCACCTGCAGCGGGATCGTGAAGCACGGGATGAGCAAGGCGTAGACCCGGCTCACCCGGATCGCGCTGGGGCGACCACGATGGCGGCGCCCGAATGCGACGACCGGCCAGATGCCGAGGACGAACACGGCGAGCATCACCAGGTGGGAGGTGCCGAACGTCTCGAAGCGGGTGGCGGCGAGGAGTGTCATGCCTCCACCATGCTCCCGCGAGGCCGCCGCGGGAATGCGCCGAAATACTCAGTCGGCGCTAGCGCGACCAGGTGCGGGCGACCCGGCCGGCGACCTCAGCCAGCGCTCCCGCCGGGTCGGCGAAGGCCCGCTCCTCCCCCGCCAGCTCGACCAGCGAGTAGGCCGACTCGACGCCGAGGGCGCGCATCTCCCGGGAGCCGACGAGCACCTGGCCGGCGATCGCCACGCAGGGCCGCAGCGCCTCCGCGGCGACCGCGGCGACGCCGTACGGCACCTTGCCGGAGCGCGACGAGAAGTCGAAGGCGCCCTCCCCCGTGACCACCAGGTCCGCCTTCCGGGCCCGCTCCCCCAGCCGCACCGCCTCTGCCACCAGACCGATCCCCGGCTCACGGACGGCTCCCAGGGCCAGTAGCGCGAAGCCGAGGCCACCGGCCGCACCGGCGCCCTTCTCCAGGGAGGTACGGCGGTCGGCGGCGGCCGCGAGCTGCTCGAGCCACCCGTCCACCACGCGGCAGCCGCTCCTCGGGGATGCCCTTCTGCGGGCCGAAGACCTTGGTGGCACCGAACAGGCCGGTGAGGGGGTTGTCCACGTCGGTCGCGGCGACCAGCCGGACGCCCTCGAGCCGCGCCCGGGCCGGACCGAGGTCGACCGCGCCGATGCCGTCGAGGCCGGCCGCACCGGCGTCGAGCGGGGTGTCGGCGCCCGCCCCGAGCGCGGCCAGGAGGCCGGCGCCGCCGTCGTTGGTCCCGCTGCCGCCGAGCCCGACCACGATCGTCGTCGCCGGGGAGTCGAGGGCGGCGGCGACCAGCTGCCCGACGCCGAGGGTGGTGGCCGACTCGGCCCCTTCCCCGCCGGTCAGGTGCAGACCACAGGCCTGGGCGCTCTCGACGTACGCCGTGTCACCGACGAGCAGGATGGTGGCCGGCACCGGCCGGCCGAAGGGCCCCGCCACCGTGGCGGCGAGCAGCTCGCCGCCGAGGGCGGCGTGCAGGACGTCGACGAAACCGGGTCCCCCGTCGGCCATGGGCGCGCGGTCGAGCTCGTCGTCGGGTCGCTGCTTGCGCCACCCGGCCGCGATCGCGTCGGCGGCCTCCACGGCCGTGAGGGTGCCGGCGAACTTGTCCGGGGCGATCAGGACGCGCATGGGGTCATCTCATCACCGCATAGGGTCGGGCTCGTGACCGAGGCGACCATCCGGCCGATGGCCGAGGCCGACCTGCCGACGGCGGAGCGGCTGAGCTCGGACGGTTTCCTGGAGCTGGACAGCCGGATGTTCCGCCGCTCCTGGCCGGACCCACAGCCCCGGTCCCCCGAACGGGGCGAGGCCTGGGTCATCCGCACCCGGCACTTCCTCGAGACCGACCCCGGCGGCTGCTGGGTGGCCGAGGATGCCGACGGGATGGTGGGCTTCGCGACGTCGTACACCCGCGAGCTGATGTGGATCCTGGCGGGGTACGCCGTCCGTCCGCGGGCCCAGGGGCAGGGCATCGGCAAGGCGCTGCTCGCGGCCGCACTCCACCACGGTCGGGGCTGCCTGCGCGGGATGCTCTCGGCATCGTCGGACCCCAAGGCCACCCGGCGCTACCGGCAGGCCGGCTTCTCGCTGCACCCGCAGATGTTCCTGGCCGGGCACGGTGGACCGCTCGGTGCTCCCCGTCATCGAGCGGGTCCGGGAGGGATCGTCGGGCGACATCGAGCTGATGGACAGCATCGATCGACGCACCCGCGGCGCCGCGCACGGCAGTGACCACGAGGTGATGCTGCGGCTCTGGCGACTCCTCGTCTCCGACACGTCGACCGGCTCCGGGTACGCGTACGTCGAGCCCTCGGGACGCGTCGCGCTCCTCGCCGCCACCAATCGTCGCACCGCGACCCGGCTGCTCTGGGAGTCGCTGGCGTCGACCGAAGGGGAGACCGAGATCGGCGCACATCACCGCGGCCAACGAGTGGGCGATGGACGTGGGTCTCGAGGCCCGGCTCGACCTGCACCAGGAGGGCTACCTAGCGCTGCGGAACATGAAGCCGCCCGCGCCGTACCTCCACAACGGAGTGTTCCTCTAGGCCCACCTAGGATGGGCGCCATGACGACTGTCGACCTCCCGCTGCTGCCGCTCGGCCGGGGCAAGGACCCCTCCTCCGAGCGCGGCGTCGAGTGCCCGGGCGACCTGCCGGCGGCCTCCGACCCGGACCTCGTGGCCCGGGCCACGGCGGCGAAGGAGAGCCCTCGGCGAGCGCGTGTTCGTGCTCGGGCACCACTACCAGCGCGACGAGGTCATCCAGTTCGCCGACGTCACCGGCGACTCCTTCAAGCTCGCCCGCGACGCCGCGGCCCGGCCGGCGGCGGAGTTCATCGTCTTCTGCGGCGTCCACTTCATGGCCGAGTCCGCCGACATCCTCACCTCACCGCAGCAGAAGGTGATCCTGCCCGACCTCGCGGCGGGTTGCTCGATGGCCGACATGGCCCGGCTCGGACAGGTCGAGGACGCGTGGGACGCGCTGACCGACGCGGGGATCGCCGACAGCGTCGTACCCGTGACCTACATGAACTCCTCCGCCGACATCAAGGCGTTCTGCGGGCGCAACGGCGGCGTGGTGTGCACGTCGTCCAACGCCGAGGTGGCCCTGGAGTGGGCGTTCGAGCAGAAGCCCGACGCCAAGGTGCTGTTCTTCCCCGACCAGCACCTCGGACGCAACACCGCCGTCCTGAAGATGGGCATGTCGCTCGAGGACTGCGTGGTGTGGAACCCGCACCTGCCCGGAGGCGGGCTCACCGACGAGCAGCTGCGCAACGCGCGGATGATCCTGTGGAAGGGCCACTGCTCGGTGCACGGCCGCTTCTCCCCCGACGTCGTCGACGAGCTGCGCGCCAGCATCCCCGACGTCCAGATCCTGGTGCACCCCGAGTGCCAGCACGAGGTCGTCCTCAAGGCCGACCTGGTCGGCTCCACCGAGTTCATCATCAAGACGATCGAGGCCGCGCCCTCCGGGTCGAGCTGGGCGATCGGCACCGAGCTGAACCTGGTCAAGCGGCTGGCCGACCTGCATCCCGACAAGAACATCTCGTTCCTCGACCGGACCGTCTGCTACTGCTCCACGATGAACCGGATCGACCTGCCGCACTTCGTCTGGGCGATGGAGTCACTCGCGGCCGGCGTCGTGGTCAACCAGATCCAGGTCGACCCGGACACCGAGCAGCAGGCCCTGGTCGCGCTCCAGCGGATGCTGGAGCTCCCGGGCAAGTCGCACCGCGACTGACGCCTCACAGCCCGGGCGCGCCCCAGACGGCGAGCCAGCGCTGCAGATCCTTCTCGATCGGGAGCTCCGCGGCGAGGGCATCGCGGACCTGGATCTCGAGCAGGTTGTCGCGCTGCTGGGGACCGCTGCGTTGTCCGGCTCTGGGGGCGAAGGGGTAGAACGTGCCGCGCCGGTAGAGGTAGACCAGCCCGGCCCGGCGCCCGCCGGCGTCGCCGAACGGGACCAACGTGCACAGGAGGCCGGACCCGAACCCCTGCTCCTCCAGAGCGGTGTTCACGGCGTGCAGGTCGGTGCAGATGCCCGCGACGTCGGTGGTGTCGTCCCGGGCGACGGTCAGCCAGGTGAACCCGAAGTCGTCGGTGCTGGACCTGACGTCGGGCGCCTGCGGGTCGGCATTGAGGAGCTCGACGACTTCGGACTGCGTCTGGCGGAAAGCCGCCCCTTCCGCGGCCCGGAAGCAGACCGAGCCGGTTCCCGCCGGGTCGAGGCCGATGCCGGTCTGCAGCGTCACCGCAGCGCTGGGCACCAGGAACAGCGAGTCGAGGTTGGGCGCCGACGTCGTACGGCGCCCGCGCAGGGCGTCCCAGAGTCCCATCAGGGCTCGGTGCGACCCAGCTCGGCCTGGATCTTCGCGAGCTGCTCGAGCCGCTGCTCGAGGGACGGGTGCGTCGAGGTGAGGGTCTTGAGGCTGGCGCCGCTGATCGCCGGGGCGATGAAGAAGGCGTTCATGGCCTTGCTGGCGCGCAGGTCCTGCTGCGGGATCGCGGCCATCTCGCCGGAGATCTTCTGCAGGGCGGTGGCGAGCGCGGCGGGCTTCATCGTCAGGTAGGCACCGGCCCGGTCCGCGCACAGCTCGCGGTAGCGCGAGAGCAGCCGGAGCAGGAAGAAGCTGATCGCGTAGATGACGAGGCTGATCACCAGGGCGCCCACGAGCCCGATGGCCCCCTCCTTGCTGCGCGAGCGGCCGAACAGCGCGCCGTACTGCGCGCCGCGCGCCATCATCCCCGCCACGATTCCCGCGGACGCGGCCACCGTCATCACCAGCACGTCGCGGTGGGCGACGTGGGAGAGCTCGTGCGCGAGCACCGCCTCGAGCTCTTCAGGGGTGAGCTTGCCCATGATCCCCGTGGTCACGCAGACCACGGCCCGGTCGGGCGACCGCCCGGTGGCGAACGCGTTGGGGATGTCCATCTCGGAGATTCCCACCCGCGGCTTCGGCATCTCCGCGAGCGCGCACAACCGGTCGATGGTGCCGTGCAGCTCGGGGTACTCCTCCGGAGTGACCTCGTAGGCCCGCATCGCCCGCATCGCCGCCTTGTCGCTGTTCCACCACTGCCAGCCGGCGATGCCGATGCCGGCCAGTCCGATGAAGAAGGCGTACTGCGGGCAGCGCGTACATCAGCCCGACGATGAGACACGACGAACAGCCCACCGAGCAGGAACATGACCGTGGTCATCCGGACGGTGAGGCCGGTGTCCTTGAGGAAGCGCGAGTGGGCCAAGGGGTCAGCCCGGGATCAGGCCGTCGTCGCTGAGGAGGGCGCGGACCTCGTCGATGCTCGCGTCGGCGGGCGGCAGGATCAGGTCGGACTCGTCGAGGCTGTCGACCTCGTGGGGTACGCCGACGGTGCGGACGCCGTCGAGCAGCTTGGTGAGGGCGGCGGTGAAGGCCTCCGCGTCGTCGGCCTCGACGGCCGTCTCGACGGCGGCGTCGTACTCGTTGAGCCGGTCGAGGGCGTCGTCGGCGACGTCGTACTGGCCCTCGCCGAGGATCCGGACGATCATTTCTGCTCGCCGTCCTCGGTGTCGGCGGTGGTGGTCTCGGGCGACTCCGACAGGATGTCGCCGCTCTCGATGGCCTGCGGCTGGCTGGCGGACTTGAGCCGGGCCAGCTCCACCTCGACGTCGGTCTCGGAGCTCATCGCGTCGAGCTCGCGGGCGATGTCGTCGCCCCCGCCGACCTGGCTGACGTCCTCGAGCGCTCCGGAGGCGATGAGCTCGTCGATGGCGCCGGCCCGGGCCTGCATCTGGGCGGTCTTGTCCTCGGCGCGCTGGATGGCCAGCCCGACGTCGCCCATCTCCTCGCCGATGCCGGACATCGCCTCGTTGATGCGGGTCTGCGCCTCGGCGGCGGTGTACGTCGCCTTGATCGTCTCCTTGCGGGTGCGGAAGGACTCGACCTTGGCCTGCAGCCGCTGCTGGGCCAGGGTGAGCTTCTCCTCCTCGCCCTGGAGCTGGGCGTGCTGGGCCTTGAGGTCGGTGATCTGGTTGGTCAGCCCGGACTTGCGGGTCAGCGCCTCGCGGGCGAGGTCCTCGCGCCCCACGGAGATGGCCTTCTCGGCCTGGCCCTGCAGCTTGGTCGACTGCGCCTCGAGCTGGTTGACCTGGAGCTCGACCCGCTTGCGGCTGGTGGCCACGTCGGCCACGCCGCGGCGCACCTTGGCCAGGAGGTCGAGCTGGCGCTGGTAGCTGTAGTCGAGCGTCTCGCGAGGGTCCTCGGCCTTGTCGAGCGCCTTGTTCGCCTTGGACCTGAAGATCAGGCTGATGCGCTTCATGAGACTCATGGGGGTTCCGCCCCTCCTCGCCGGTGAATCAACGTTGTGCGTTCACCCTAGTGTCCCACCCAAGGTGCGGCGAGCGCCGCCACGCGCCTCGGGGAAGCCACGCCGCCACGGGTAGGATCGTCCCGACCCCTCCCCCCGATCCCGCAAGGTTCTCCCGTTGTTCCGACGCAACAAGTCCGAGTCCGACGCCCCGATCCGCGGGCACGGTCGAGAAGGAGGGCGGCAAGGGCCGCCCCACCCCCACGCCGCCGCGAGGCCGAGGCCGCCGCCCGGGCCCGGGCCAAGGTGCCGCGCACCCGCAAGGAGATCGCCAAGGCCCAGCGGGCGGCGCGCGTCGAGTCGAGCCAGCGGGTGCGGTCGGCGATGAAGTCCGGCGACGAGCGCTACTTCCTGGCGCGCGACAAGGGACCGGTCCGCTCGTTCATCCGCGACTTCGTCGACAGCCGCTTCTCGTTCATCGAGCTGATGATCCCGCTGCTGATCCTCACCATGGTGCTGGGCTACTCCGGCAACCCGACCCTGGCCAGCATGGGCAACACGATCCTGCTCGGCACGATGCTCCTCGTGGTCGTCGACCTGTTCTTCATGCGGCGCCGGATGCGCCGTGAGCTGGACCGCCGCTTCCCCGAGGAGAGCACCAAGGGCACGACGTACTACGCGGTGATGCGGTCGTTGCAGATGAAGTTCATGCGGCTGCCCAAGCCGAAGGTCAAGATCGGGCAGCAGCTCCCCGAGCACTACCGCTGACCGGGTCCCCTCGGCACTTCGCGTAACCCCCAGGACGGCCACCGCGTTGAAGTGGCATGAGTCCCGACCCTCCAGTGACCCGTCGTGGACTCCTGGCCGCGGGCACCGGTGTCGCGGTCTTCGGCAGCCTCGGGGCCGCGAGCGGCGCCGCCCCCAGCGTCGCGGTCCCGCTCGGTCCGGACCGGGCCCGCTTCCTGCGCCGCGACGAGATGGCGACCCTGCGCGCCCTCGTCGACCGCGTCGTGCCGGGGACCGAGGAGGACACCGTCCCGGGGGCCGTTGCCGCCCGCTGCCACCACGCGATCGACGCGCTCCTCGGAGCCTTCACCGTCGATCCGCCACGGATCTACGCCGGGGCGCCGTTCTCCGACCGCGGCGGCTCGCCGGTCAACCACTTCGAGGAGTTCCTGCCGCTGGACCCCTACGAGCGCACGGCGTGGCAGCTGAGGGTCATGGGCTCGCGCGGGCGACGCCGGCTCGAACGCAACGGCAAGGTCGCGGGCTACCAGCGGACCTATCGGCGCGGCCTGGCCGCGCTCGAGGAGAGCGTGCCGGGGGGCTTCTCCAACGCCCCCGGAGTCGCGCGTGACGTCGCCCTGCGCAGCGACGACCCGGCGATCCGGGCCGTGGTCGACCTGGCCGTCCCCCACACCGTGCAGTTCATGTACGGCGCCCCCGAGTACGGCGGCAACCACGACCTGGTCGGGTGGACCACGACCGACTTCGAGGGCGACGTCCAGCCGCGCGGCTACACCGACGAGCAGGTCACCGATCCCGAGCCCTCCTCGCCCACCGACCTGGCCGAGGACCTGATCGGCTCCCCGCTGATGGCCATGGGCTCACCCGAGGTCGTGCACGGCGTGCTCGCGTCGGCCGGTGACCGGTGGTCGGGACTGCAGGCGGCGTTGCAGGCGCTGACCGAGCCGGCCGCCGACGTACAGGCCCGGCTCGACACCCTCCATCGCCTCTCCGACGGGTTCGTCGCCGAGCGCGGAGCGGGCTCGTGAACGAGGCCGTCGTCATCGGCTCCGGCGCCGCCGGCAGCGTCGCGGCGTGGGAGCTGGCCCGCCGCGGCTGGGACGTCACGGTGCTGGAGCGCGGACGCAACCTGCGCCCGGGACTGGGCGAGCGCCCCAGCGGCGACCTGGACACGCTCTACGGGTCCGACGAGATCAAGGGACTGCGCCAGTTCGGGTTCCCCGACCCGCTGCTGGAGCCCTACACGACCCGCACGCAGTCGGAGGCGGAGCAGGGTGTCGCCCGGTCCGCGGTCGGAGCCCTCGGCCAGCTCGGGGCCGCGGTCGGTGGCACGACGCTCCACTACAACGCGAAGACGCCACGGTTCTGGAAGCAGGACTTCACGATGGCGAGCGACCACGGACCCGTCGAGGGCGCCCAGGTCGCGGACTGGCCGATCGGGTACGACGACCTGGCGCCGTACTACGACATCGTCGAGCGGACGGTGGGCGTCCAGGGCGACCGGTCGGCGATCCCGGCCCGCACCCTCGAGCAGTCGCCGCGCCGCCGCGACTTCGTGATGCCACCCAACCCGACCGGCCACGCGGCCTCCCTGCTCGCCGAGGGCGCCGCGGCGATGGGCTTCGAGGCCTACCCCTACCCCGCGGCCGTCAACTCCGAGCCGTACGCCGGCAGGCCGGCGTGCAACTCCTGCGGACTGTGCTCGGGCTTCGGCTGCACCATCAACGCCCGCGGCGACGCCCTGGTCTCGTGGCTCAACCCGGCGATCCGCACCGGCCGGGTCCGGGTCGTCCCGCGTGCCTACGTGCACCGGATCGAGACCAACCGCCGCGGCGACCGGGCCCGGGCCGTGCACTACCGGAAGCCGGACGGCAGCGCGCACCGGCTGCCGGCCACCACCGTGGTGATCGCCGGCAGCCCGATCAACACCGCACGGCTGCTGCTGCTGTCCCGACAGCAACGCCCACCCGGACGGCCTGGGCAACCGGTCGGGCCAGGTCGGCCGGAACATGATGTTCCACAACTTCACCCTCGCGGCGGCCTTCTACGACGCGGACATCAAGCCGCTCCGCGCACAGTCGACGACCCTGCAGGTCGATGACCTGGTGGGTCCGTTCACCGGGCCCGAGGTCACGGCGATGGGCCTTCCCTACATTGCCGGCGGGATCGTGCAGGTCGGCAGCGCGATCGCGGCGGTCGGCGAGGCGATGCTGCTGGCGGGTCTCGTCGGCTACGGCCAGCCGCTCAAGCAGGCGATGAAGGCCGGGATGCTGCACGCCCGCACCGCCGGGTCGCAGCTGATCCACCAGGACCTCCCGCAGGCCGCGAACCGGGTCGATCTCGACCCCCGGGTGCGCGACTTCCTGGGGACCCCCGCCGCCCGGATCACCTACAGCCCGCACCAGCACGAGAAGGCGGCCGCCACGCTGCTCGGGGCACGGCTGCTGGCGATGCACCGGCTCGCGCCCGGCTCGCGGGCGGCCGCGATCGTGCCGTACCCGATCATGGGCGACGGCATCACCTACACCGCCCACCTCGCCGGGACCGCCCGGATGGGCACCGACCCCGAGACCTCCGTCTGTGCCCCGGACGGCCGGCTGCACGAGGTGGCCGGGGTCTACGTCGTGGACGCCTCGACGTTCCCCACCTTCCCCGGCTTCAACCCGACCTTGACCATCATGGCCAACGCGCTCCGGATCTCCCGCGCGATGCCGTCGTGAGGAGACGTTGATGTGTGAGACCTGCCCGCCCACCCTGACCCGCCGCGGCCTCGTCGCCGGCCTCGGCGCCGCGGGCCTCGCGGCCACCCCCCTGTTGCCGGCCGGGGCAGCCGGTCGCCGTCGACCGCACCGGGTTCTGGTGTTCAGCCGCACGACCGGGTTCCGGCACGCCTCGATCGAGGTCGGCGTGGAGACGATCCGTCAGCTGGGCGCCGAGCACGGGTTCGCCGTCGTACACACCGAGGACCGGCGGGAGATCCGGGCGCGCCACCTGCGGCGCTTCACGAGCGTGGTCTTCCTCAACACCACCGGCAACGTGCTGGACGACCGCGGGCGGCGCGACCTGCGCGACTTCGTGGTCTCCGGCGGCGGCTGGGCCGGTGTCCACTCCGCGGCCGACACCGAGTACGACTGGGGCTTCTACACGCGGCTGCTCGCCCGTGGCCGGTTCCTGTGCCACCCGGTCGAGCAGCCTGGCGTGGTCGTCAGGGAGGACCGCGACCACATCGCCACCCGGCACCTGCCCAAGCGTTGGCAGGTCCCCCTCGAGGAGTTCTACTCCTTCACCGACAACCCGCGACCGCGTGCCCGGGTGCTGCTGAGCATCGACGAGTCGAGCTACCAGCAGGATCCCAACACATCCCAGCTGCCCAGCGAGGAGCAGCCGTTCCCGCCGCCGGAGGGAGTGACGGGAGTGATGGGCGACCATCCGATGTCCTGGCAGCACCGCATCGGCGACGGCCTGTCGTGGTACACCGCGCTGGGCCACGAGATCGAGATGTACCTCCTCCCCGAGTACCGCCAGCACCTGCTCGGTGGCCTGCTCACCGCCACCCGCCACGGCCGGCGGCACCTGTCGGCCTGAGCGACGGGCGTCATCCGTCGTAGTCGAGGACGACCTTCGACGACGTGGGGTGGGACTGGCAGGTGAGCACGTAGCCCTTCTCGATCTCGTCGGGCTCGAGCGCGTAGTTGGCGTCCATCTGGACGGTGCCCTCCAGCAGCCGCGCCCGGCAGGTGCCGCAGACCCCGCCCCGGCAGGCGAACGGCAGGTCCGAGCGGACCCGCAGGCCGGCCTCGAGCACGCCCACGTCGTCGGGGCGGAGTGGGAACTCCGAGGCCCGGCCGTCGAGCCGGATGGTGACCGACGCGGCGCCTTCGGTGCCGTCGGCGAGGGCCGCCACGGGCGCCCGCGGGGCCGGGTCGGCGTGGAACAGCTCGGTGTGGATCCGGGTGGCGCCCGCGTCGGTGAGGACGCCGCGGAGCTCGTCGACCATCTGCTGCGGGCCGCAGAGGAACCAGTCGTCGACCTCCTTTGCCGGGATCAGCGAGTCGAGGATCCCCCGCAGCCGGTCGGCATCCAGCCGCCCGGAGAGGAGGTCGACGTCCTGCGTCTCCCGGGAGAGGACGTGGATGATCTGGAAGCGCTCGGGGTGGCGGTCCTTGAGGTCGTGCACCTCGTCGAGGAACATCACCGAGCGGCTGGTCCGGTTGGCGTAGATCAGGGTCACGAAGGCCCCCGGCTCGCCCTCGAGGATCGCCGCGACGATCGAGAGCACCGGGGTGATGCCCGACCCCGCGGCGATGGCGACGTAGTGCCTCGCGGAAGCCGGGTCGAGCTCGGTGGTGAACCGGCCGGCCGGGGTCGACACCTCGAGCTGGTCGCCGATCCGCAGGCGTCCGACGACGTCCTGGCTGAACGCGCCGCCCGGGAGCTGCTTGACCCCGATCCGCAGGACGCCGGAGGAGGGCGGCGTGCAGATGGAGTAGGAGCGGCGTACGTCGTCGCCGCCGCGGATGTTGAGGTGCTGGCCGTGGGCGAAGGCGTAGTCGGCCCGCAGCTCCTCGGGGACGTCGAACGTGATCGCGACGGAGTCGTCGGTCAGCTCGTCGATGGCGGCGACCCTGAGGTGGTGGAAAGCCGCGTGCTGGGGCGTCATCGGGGCTCTAGAGCGGCTTGAAGTGGTCGAAGGGCTCGCGGCAGGAGCGGCACACCCAGAGCGACTTGCACGCCGTCGAGCCGAACCGGCTCGACTCCCGGGTGTCGAGGCTGCCGCACTGGGGGCAGCGCACGGAGAGCTGCAGCGGCACCGGACCGTCGTCCCGGCGCGGCCCGGGCGGTGCCACGCCGTAGGCGGCGAGCTTCTCGCGGCCGGCGTCGGTCATCCAGTCGGTGGTCCACGCCGGAGCCAGCACGAACTCGACGCAGACCTGTCGGTAACCGGCCTGCGAGAGCACGTCGACGAGGTCGGTGCGGATGGTCTCCATCGCCGGGCAGCCGGAGTAGGTGGGCGTGATCTGGACGTGGACGCGGCGTTGGTCGTCCTCGGTGACGTCGCGCAGGATGCCGAGGTCCTCGATCGTGACCACGGGAAGCTCCGGGTCGAGGACCTGGGCAGCGATGTCCCAGGCGCGGCTGCGGACGTCGGTCGTCACCATGCCGCCTCCGGGTGGGACCTCGTGAGGTGCTGCATCTCGGCGAGAAGGTACCCCATCGCCTCGGTATGGAGGCCCTCGTCGGCCGCCGCCGACGGCCGGGGACACCTGCGGGACGCTGAGGCTGGCCTCGGCGACGACCGCCTCGACGCGGGTGAGCACCCCGTCGCGCAGGTTTGCGGGGTCGACCGCCACGCCGTCGGCAACGAGGCCGGCGTCGACGCCCGAGCCGTCGAAGAGCTCCTCCATCCACGGCCACTCGGCGTCGAGCGCGGCCTGCATGCGGGCATGAGACTCGTCGGTGCCGTCGCCGAGCCGCACGACCCAGTGCCTGGCGTGGTCGAGGTGGTAGGCCACCTCCTTCACGGCCTTCCCGGCCACCCCCGCCAGGGTCGGGTCGGCGCTGCGCGCGAGGGCGGCGTACAGCTCGGCCTGCCAGGCGGAGAAGATCAGCAAGCGGGCCATCGCGACGCCGAAGTCCTGCTGGTCACGCTCGACCAGCTTGACGTTGCGGAAGTCGCGCTCGTCACGGAAGTAGGCGAGGTCGTCCTCGGTCCGGCCGCTCCCCTCGACCTGTCCGGCGTAGGCGAGCAGCGAGCGCGCCTGACCGAGCTGGTCGAGGCCGATGTTCGCCATCGCGACGTCCTCCTCGAGCTGCGGCGACCGGCTGATCCACCAGCCCATCCGCTGCGCGGAGATCAAGCGCGTCGTCGGCGAGGCCGAGCGACGTAGTCGAACAGTGGGGTGCTCACAGGTGCTCGACCCCCTCGGGCACGTCGTAGAAGGTCGGGTGCCGGTAGATCTTGTCGGCGGCCGGGTCGAAGAAGGAGTCACGCTCGTCGGGCGTGCTGGCCTCGATGTCGGCGGAGCGGACCACCCAGATCGAGACACCCTCCTGCCGGCGGGTGTAGAGGTCGCGGGCGTTGCGGAGCGCCATCTCGGCGTCCGGCGCGTGCAGGGAGCCGGCGTGGACGTGCGACAGCCCGCGCCGCGACCGGATGAAGACCTCCCACAGTGGCCAGTCCTTCATGCGGCACCCACCCCTGATCCGGAGCGCTCTGCCTGCTTGGCGGCGTAGGCCGAGGCGGCCTCCCGGACCCAGGCGCCGTCCTCGTGGGCGCCGACCCGGTGGGCCATCCGCTCCGCGTTGCAGGGACCGTTGCCCTTGATCACCTCGAACAGCTCGGTGAAGTCGACCTCGCCGAAGTCGTAGTGGCCGCGCTCGTCGTTCCAGGCGATCTCGGGGTCGGGCAGGGTGAGCCCGAGCGCCTCGGACTGCGGCACGGTCATGTCGACGAAGCGCTGGCGCAGGGCGTCGTTGGAGAACCGCTTGATCCCCCAGGCCATCGACTGCGCGGAGTTCGGGGAGTCGTCGTCGGGCGGGCCGAACATCATCAGCGAGGGCCACCAGTAGCGGTTGACGGCGTCCTGGGCCATCTGCTTCTGGGCGGCGGCCCCGTGGGAGAGGGTGTGCAGGATCTCGAAGCCCTGCCGCTGGTGGAAGGACTCCTCCTTGCAGACCCGGACCATGGCGCGGGCGTAGGGACCGTAGGAGCACCGGCACAGAGGGACCTGGTTGACGATCGCGGCCCCGTCGACCAGCCAGCCGATCGCGCCGACGTCGGCCCAGGTGAGGGTCGGGTAGTTGAAGATCGAGGAGTACTTCTGGCGCCCGGAGTGCAGCTGGTCGAGCAGGTCGGCACGGTCGGCGCCGAGGGTCTCGGCGGCGGCGTAGAGGTAGAGCCCGTGGCCGGCCTCGTCCTGCACCTTGGCCATCAGGATCGCCTTGCGGCGCAGGCTGGGGGCGCGGCTGATCCAGTTGGCCTCGGGCTGCATGCCGATGATCTCGGAGTGGGCGTGCTGGGCGATCTGGCGGACCAGTGTCTTGCGGTAGCCCTCGGGCATGTCGTCGCGGGGCTCGATCCGGCCGTCGTCAGCGAGCAGCTCGGTGAACGCGGCCGGATCACCGCTCTCGCGGGGTCGCTGGTCACCCTCGTGGGGGCTGCCGAAGTCGTTGCCGTACACGCCCTCGAGAATACCAGTGAATGTTACAGAACTCCGCATCTGTGCCCGACATTTGTAACAGAGCGGATGGGCCAGACTGGGTGCATGAGCCGACCCTCAGCGGACGTCTCGGTCCGGGTCGCCTGGGCCGACGATGCCGACGCGATCGCCGCCCTCCAGGTGCGGGCATGGCAGACGTCGTACGACGGCCTGCTGCCGGCCGCGACGCTCGAGATCGACCCG
>CAWEVA010000006.1:0-122373 GCA_963812345.1 uncultured Actinomycetota bacterium | reverse complement strand
GACGTCGAGTGCCGTGGTGACCGCGGCCGCCCGCTCCTCGGGGACCAGCGAGACGACCGAGCCACCGAACCCGCCGCCGGTCAGCCGCGCACCCAGGGCGCCGGCCTCGCGGGCGGTCGTCACGGCCAGGTCCAGCTCGGGGCAGGACACCTCGAAGTCATCGCGCAGCGAGCGGTGGGACGCGTCGAGCAGCGCGCCCAGGGCGGGCCAGTCCTGTCCCCGGATCGTGTCCACGGCGTCGGTGACCCGGGCGTTCTCGGTGACGACGTGCCGCGCCCGGCGCCGGAGGCGCTCGTCGGTCAGGCGGTCGAGGTCGGGCGGCGTGGCCTGCCGGAGCGAGTCGAGGCCCAGGGCGACGGCCGCGGCCTCGCACTCGCGGCGGCGCTCGGCGTAGCCGCCGGTGGCGTGGGCGTGCGAGACCCCGGTGTCGGTCACCACGAGGGTGAGGCCGGACTCGGCCAGGGGGAGGGGTACGTCGCTGGTGGTGTCGTCGTCGAAGTCGATGAGCAGGGCCGAGCCGGCGGTGGCGAGCATCGCGACGGTCTGGTCCATGCCCCCGGTCGGCGCGCCGACGTACTCCGTCTCGGCGCGCACGCACGCGTGGGCCAGCCGGGTGCGCACCCTCTCGGTGAGGGGCAGGTCGAGCAGGCCGGCGATCGCGACGGCCACGGCGCACTCCAGGGCGGCCGAGCTCGACAGGCCGGCGCCGATCGGGACGTCGCTGTCGACGCGGATGTCGAGCCCGGGCACGTCGAGCCCACCCTGGCGCAGCGCCCACATCACGCCGGTGACGTAGCCCGCCCACCCCTGCCCGGCTCCTGGTGCGAGTCCCTCGAGGGTGCCCTGCCACGGCTCCGGGAACGACCTGCTGCGCACCTCGAGCGAGCCGTCCGTGCGCGGTGCCACGGCTGCTGAAGCCGTGCAGGGGAGCGCCAGCGGCAGGCACAGCCCGGCGTTGTAGTCGGTGTGCTCACCGATCAGGTTGACGCGTCCGGGCGCCCGGCCGACTGCCTCAGGATGGAAGTCCACGAGCACAGCCTAGGAACTCCGGGGAGTGGATACTGGACTCGTGCGCTTCCTCGACGACGCTGCCCCGCCCCACGACCTCACCTACGACGACGTCTTCATGGTGCCGCGGCAGTCCGGCGTGGCCAGCAGGTACGACGTCGACCTGGCGACCGCCGACGGCACCGGCGCGACGCTGCCGCTCGTGGTCGCCAACATGACCGCGATCGCCGGCAAGCGGATGGCCGAGACCGTGGCCCGCCGCGGCGGGATCGCGGTGATCCCGCAGGACATCCCGATCCCCGTGGTGGCCGACGTGGTGGCGTTCGTGAAGTCGCGGCACCTCGTCTACGACACCCCGATCGAGCTGCGGACCGACCAGACGGTGGCCGAGGCGCTGGCGCTGATCCCGAAGCGGGCGCACCGGGCCGCGGTCGTCGTCTCCGAGGGAAAGCCGGTCGGCGTGGTCGTCCGAGGCCGACTGCGTCGACGTGGACCGGTTCGCCCAGGTCGGGCAGGTGATGAACCCGTCGTTCGTGCAGATCGCCGCGGACACCGACCCTCGGGCCGCCTTCGACGCCCTGGACGCAGCACGGACGCCGCTGGCCGTCGCCGTCGACGAGGAGGGCGCGCTGGTCGGGGTGCTGACACCGACCGGGGCGCTGCGCACCACGCTCTACCAGCCCGCCGTCGACGGTGCCGGCGGCCTGCGGGTCGCGGCCGCGATCGGGGTCAACGGCGACGTGAAGTCCCGGGCCGCCGAGCTGCTGGAGGCCGGCATCGACTGCCTGGTGGTGGACACCGCCCACGGGCACCAGGACCGGATGACCGAGGCCCTGGGCGCGGTGCGCGCCCTGTCGCCCTCGGTGCCGGTCGCGGCCGGCAACGTCGTCTCCGGCGAGGGCACCCGGGCGCTGATCGAGGCGGGGGCGGACATCGTCAAGGTCGGCGTCGGGCCGGGCGCGATGTGCACGACCCGGATGATGACCGGGGTCGGCCGGCCGCAGTTCTCGGCCGTGCTCGAGTGCGCGACCGCGGCGCAGGAGCTCGGCAGGCACGTGTGGGCCGACGGCGGCGTACGACACCCGCGGGACGTGGCCCTGGCGCTCGCCGCCGGCGCCTCGTCGGTGATGATCGGGTCCTGGTTCGCGGGCACGTACGAGTCGCCCGGCGACCTGCTCCACGACGCCGACGGACGCCCGTTCAAGGTGAGCTTCGGCATGGCCTCGGCCCGAGCCGTCGCGAACCGCACCGCGACAGCGAGTCGCCGTACGACCGGGCCCGCAAGGGTCTCTACGAGGAGGGCATCTCCTCCTCGCGGATGTACCTCGACCCGGCCCGGCCCGGGGTCGAGGACCTGATCGACCAGATCTGCTCGGGAGTGCGGTCGGCGTTCACCTACGCCGGGGCGCGCTCGCTTGCGGAGTTCCACGAGCGCGCCGTGGTCGGCGTGCAGTCGGCCGCGGGGTTCCACGAGGGACGACCGCTCGACACCAGCTGGTAGGCCGTCAGCCGCGGACCGTCTCCGGGTCGCGGTCGACGTTGATCACGAAGTCGTCGCCGTGCTCGGTGACGCCGGTGATCACGGCCTGGTGGACCGCTTCCTCGGCGTACTGCTGACGCACCATCAGCGGGTCGCTGCGCAGGTCCTTCACCAGGGCGACCGCGAGCCCGATCATCACGATCACGAACGGCAACGCGGCGACGATGGTGATCGTCTGCAGCCCGGTGAGGGCGTCTGCTCCGCCGACGAGCAGCATGACCGCGGCCACGGCGCCGGTCGCGACGCCCCAGAAGATCACGGTCGGGCGGCTCGGGGTGAGCGTGCCCCGCTCCGACAGGCTGCCCATCACGATGGACGCTGCGTCGGCGCCGGAGACGAAGAAGATCGCGACCAGGGCCATGACCACGATGCTGGCGACGGTCGCGAACGGGTAGGCCTCGAGCGTGGTGAACAGCTGCGACTCGAGCCCGCCGGCCCCGGCGATGTCGGTGCCCTTCTTCTGCAGGTCGATCGCGGCGCCACCGAAGATGCAGAACCACACCAGGCTGACCAGGCTCGGCACGAGCAGCACGCCGGTGACGAACTGGCGGATGGTGCGCCCGCGGGAGATCCGGGCGATGAACATGCCGACGAACGGCGTCCAGGACAGCCACCAGGCCCAGTAGAAGATGGTCCAGCTCTCGAGCCAGGCCCGGGCCTCGGTGCCCTCGGCGCTGGTCCGGGCGGACATCATCGCGACGTCCTGGATGTAGCTGCCGATGGAGGTCGGGACCAGGTTCAGGATGAACACGGTCGGGCCGACGACGAACACGAACGCGGCCAGGCCGATCGCCAGCACCATGTTGATGTTGGAGAGCCACTGGATGCCCTTGGCCACACCGGAGATCGCGGAGAGGACGAACGCCGCGGTGAGCACGGCGATGATGCCGATCAGGACGGCGTTGCCGACCTGGCCGATGCCGGCCACGATCTCCAGACCACTGCGGATCTGCAGGGCGCCCAGGCCGAGCGAGGCGGCCGAGCCGAACAGCGTCGCGAAGATGGCGAGCATGTCGATCACCTTGCCTGCCGGGCCGTGGGCCCGCTTGCCCAGGAGCGGCTCGAAGGCGGCAGAGATCAGCTGGAGACGGCCCTTGCGGTAGACGCCGTAGGCGATGGCGAGCCCCACGACGGCGTAGATCGCCCAGGGGTGGAGCGTCCAGTGGAAGAGGGTCGTCGCCATCGCGTTCTGGGCGGCCTCGGGGTTGCCCGCGGATCCGGTGCCCGGGGGCGGTGTGGCGAAGTGGGTGATCGGCTCGCTGACGCCGTAGAACATCAGACCGATCCCCATGCCGGCGCTGAACATCATCGCGACCCAGGAGACCGTACGGAACTCCGGCTCCTCGTCGTCGCGGCCGAGCGGGATGGCTCCGAAGCGTCCGAGCGCGAGCCAGAGGACGAACACGACGAACGCGCTCGCGGTGAGCACGAACAGCCAGCCCATCGACGACATCGTCCAGGTGAGGGCATCGCCGGACACGGTGGCGAGGGAGCTGGTGCTGAGGAAGCCCCAGACCAGGAAGCCGACGGCGATCGCGGCGGTGACGCCGAAGACCACCTTGTCCAGGCCGCGTTCACGTCGGGTCGAGGGTTCGACGGACGCGTCCAGTGCCGGATGCGGGATGGGGTCCGTCTTGGCCGTCACGTTGGCCGTGCTGGTCGTCTGGTCTGTCTTCGTGGCTGTCACGTGGGATCTCCGGCGCGTCGGGCGCCGCCTCCTGTTTCCGGGATGTGCACCAGCCACCATGTCGATGCATACCCCCGGTATGCAAACTGGGGGACGAGCCTGTGGGTTGGCTCACCCTCGCGAGCTGCGCTCCGTGCGGCCGCGGACGATCCCGATGAATTCCGGGATCCTCGGGTCGTCGTTCTCGACCAGCCACGCCAGTCCGACCTTCGTGGTCGGCAGGTCGGTCACCGGCCGGAACGTCACGTCCCGGCGGTGGTGCAGCCGGGCCACCGACATGGGCAGGACCAGCACACCGGTCCCGCCGGCGACCACCTCGACCGCCTCCCGGAGCGACATGGGCGGGAAGTCGAGCTGCTCGGCCTCCGGGGTCCAACCGGACTGGTGGGGGAGGACCAGCTGCTCGTCGGCCAGGTCGTGGGTCGTCACCGCCTCGGCGACGGTCACCAGGTGGTCCTTCCCGACCACGACGACGGCCTGCTCGTCGTACAACGGGATGAGGTGCAGGCCCTCCCGGTCGATGGGCAGCCGCACCAGCGCCATGTCGAGGGTGCCGTCGTGGAGCCCGTCCGTCTGGCCGTCCTGCTCCAGCGGCACCAGCTCCAGGGGCTCCCGGCGACGCTCCCGCCACGTGCGGGCCCACTTGTCGGGGGTCGCGCCGGTCACGAAACCGAGCCGGAACGCCTCAACCATGCCGCCAACGTAGGCCAGCCAACCGCGCCCGTCAGCGGTCCCCGCGGCGTTTCATCCGGCTGGGGTGAGGCAACGGGTCGGGCACTGCGTTGTGCTTGTGGCAGGGCCCGCGGAACTGGAGGGAACGAATGCAACGGTGCGTCGACGACATCACGCCGGTGAGCTGAGTGTCCGGGGCGGGCACCAAGACCGCGCAGGCGAGCGGGGTCGTCCTGGTGACCCTGGCGTCCGGCCAGTTCCTGATGGCATTGGACAGCTCCGTCATGAACGTCTCCATCGCCACCGTGGCGGATGACCTCGACACCACCGTGACCGGGATCCAGACCGCGATCACGCTCTACATGCTGGTGATGGCGTCGCTGATGATGACCGGCGGCAAGCTCGGCCAGATCCTGGGCCGCAAACGCACCTTCGCCATCGGCTGCGTGATCTACGGCTGCGGTTCGTTCACCACGTCGATCGCGCCGAACCTCGGCGTGCTGCTCTTCGGCTGGTCCCTCCTCGAGGGCATCGGCGCGGCCCTGATCATGCCGGCGATCGTGGCGCTGGTGGCCACGAACTTCGAGCAGTCCGAACGTCCGCGGGCCTACGGCATGGTGGCGGCCTTCGGCGCGATCGCGGTGGCCCTCGGCCCACTCATCGGGGGAGTTTTCACGACGTACGCCTCGTGGCGCTGGGTCTTCGCGGGCGAGGTCCTCATCGTCCTGGGCATCCTCGCGATGACGCGTCGGATGGCCGACGCCCCACCCGACGAGGGCGCGAAGCTGGACCTCGTCGGGACCGCGCTGTCCGCCGTGGGCCTGGGCCTCATTGTCTTCGGCATCCTTCAGGCGGGGACCTGGGGGTTCGTGACCCCCAAGCCGGGGGCTCCGACTGGTTCGGGCTCTCGCCCGTGCTGTGGCTGGTCCTGGCCGGTGGGCTCGTACTGCGGGCGCTGGTGGCGTGGGAGTCTCGCCGGTTGCAACGGGGCGCGTCCTACCTGCTGAACCCGGCGATGCTGCGGAACGAGCGCCTGCGCGGGGGGCTGGTGTCCTTCTTCCTGCAGTACTTCCTCCAGTCCGGGCTCTTCTTCGTCGTGCCGCTGTTCCTGTCCATCTCGCTGGGTCTCTCGGCGATCCAGACCGGTGCTGCGGCTCCTGCCGCTCTCCCTGGCACTCTTGCTGGCGGCCGTCGCAATTCCGAAGTTCCTGCCCGACGCGTCACCCCGCAAGGTCGTCCGGTTCGGCTTCGCGACCCTGTTCATCGGGATGGCCCTGCTCACCGCTGCGCTGAGCGTCGGGGTCGGCCCCGAGGTGGTCACGGTGCCGATGCTGCTCGCCGGGCTGGGCATCGGTGCGCTGGCCTCCCAGCTCGGCAGCATCACCGTCTCCGCGGTGCCTGACAAGGACAGCGCCGAGGTCGGCGGTCTGCAGAACACCGTGACGTTCACGGGCGCGGCTGTGGGGACCGCGCTGGCGGGAGCCATCCTGATCTCGGCGCTCACCACGTCGTTCTTCGAGCGGGATCGAGGAGAACCCCGATGTGCCCGACACCCTCTCGTCCCAGGCCGAGGTGGAGCTGAGCGGTGGCGTGCCGTTCATCTCCGACGACCAGCTCGAGGACGCCCTGGCCGATGCGGGAGTCTCCGGTGACACGGCCGACGCGATCGTCGCCGAGAACGAGGAGGCCCGTCTGGCGGGGCTGCGGGCGTCGCTCGCTCTGCTCGCCGTGGTGGCGCTGGGTGCGCTTTTCACCGCGCGCTCGATCCCGACCCGGCAGCCCGGGGCCGGCGATGTCGTGCCCTGACTCAGGCCACCACCCGCCGCGGGCGGTGCTCGGGCATCCAGTCGTAGACCACTGACGTGCCGAGCACGAGGTCCTGCACGGACTTCCGCGACCGGCCCACGCCGCACCACAGCAGGCCCAGCGGGAAGAGCACGCAGAACGCCGCGCGCAGGAACGCCCTCGATCAGTCTCGGTGACCGTCCGCGCCGGTCCACGATCCGCAGGCCCATCAGGCGGGAGCCGTAGCTCCTGCCCATGACGGTCCAGGCGCCGGCCAGGTAGACGATCGCGGTTCCGAGGGCAACCTCGACCAGGACCTCCTGCGAGGCGCCCACCACCCGGAAGCCCCGGGGATCGAGCACGAAGGAGAGTCCGTTCACCGAGAGGAGGCCGACAGTGACCACGAGGAGCACCACCACCGCGTCGACGGCCGCGGCGATGGTGCGTGTCACCATGCCGGCCCGGTGACCCTGGTACGGCCGGGCCTCGCGTGGGACGGCCGAGGGAGCACCCTCAGTGCTCGTCATGCGTCGGTAACCCGTCGACGACGGGGCATCAAGCGCTCCATGGCCCGACCGACCGCCTCGTCCCCGGAGATGCTGCGCATCCGCACCTCGCGCACCGTCTCGGACTGCACGGCGCTCGTGGACTCCCGGATGATCTCCGGCAGGTCCACGGAGGCGATGACATCGTCGGCGAGCTTCGCCAGGTCGAGCCGCGCGATGACCGCGTCGAGGTCGACGCGGCGCAGCAGCTCGTCGACCACGAGCGGGACAGCCCGGTCGAGCACTGCGGCCAGCTCCCGCGCTGAGATCCTCGCGCTGCTGCGAGCCGCGCAGTGCGAGCAGCTCCACGACGCGGCGCGGCTGGTACCGCTCCGGGCACCAGAGGTGGACTCAGCACCAGCGCCTCGGCGAGCGGCTTGCCGAGCGCGACCAGCCGCCGGCTCGCGGCCGTGGCTCCGCCGACCACGCCGGTGACGGCTGCGACCCCTACGTCGAGCCGGGACACGGGTGGAAGCGGGAAGAGGGCGAACCTCGGCCTGCGTGCGGGCTTGTCGTTGCTCGGCATGGCCAGATCATCGAACCGCTGCGAGGTCAGCCGCATCCCCCGGAGCGGGGGACCGGGTGAATGGCGAAGTCGCCTGTTCCGGGTGACGCCAGAGCGCGTCGTACCCGCCTACCGTCGCGTGGTCAGACCAACATCCGACCGTGCGCGCCGTCGCCAGGAGGTCCCATGAGTACGTCTCCGAGTGCCTACGACTACTCCACGAAGGGCATGCTGTCCTCCGGCGTCACCGGGTTCGCCGCGATCATGCTCATGGCGGTGGGGTGCTTCCAGATCCTCCAGGGAATCGCGGCCATCGCCAACGACGAGCTCTTCGTCGCCGGACAGGACTACGTCTTCAGCTTCGACACGACCGCATGGGGATGGGTCCACCTCGTCCTGGGACTCCTGGGCGTCGGAATCGGCATCGCGATCCTGACCCGGACGACCGTGGGACTGATGGCCGGCATCGCTCTGGCCTTCGTGAACATGGTCGCCGAGTTCGCGTTCCTGCCGCACTACCCCTTCTGGGCGCTCCTGCTCATCGGGTTCAACGTCGTGGTCATCTGGGCACTGTGCAGCCAGCTCGCCCACAAGGACGGGTGAGTTCGGATCGGAGCGGGGGGTGCATACCCGGCCCGTTCATGGGTACCAGCGGGGCATGACGGCCGACGACGCGGCGTGCGCACAGCACGTCTGGGTGCTCGCAGTCATCGGTGAGGGCCGCGGCCGACTCGACATCGCCTCGACCTGCAGCGTGTGCGGGGCACTGAACGACGAAGCCGGCCCCACGACCCCGGGGAACGCGCCCCCGTCGTGGTGAGCCGACGGAGGCTCTTTGGTGTCCGAGGGGGGACTTGAACCCCCACGCCCTAATACGGGCACTAGCACCTCAAGCTAGCGCGTCTGCCAATTCCGCCACCCGGACGAGTGCGCCGAAACTCTAGCAAAGCAAGGGGCCGTTCCCCGCATCGGGATCGGGCCTCCGGAAGGTGTCATGCTGGGGGCATGTCGGACGCTGAAAATGGGGCGGGAGCACGACCCTGCGGCGGAGGTCGTGGAGCTGTGCCGCGACCTGATCCGGATCGACACCACGAACTACGGCGACGACTCCGGGCCGGGGGAGCGCAAGGCCGCCGAGTACGTCGCCACGCTGCTCGACGAGGTCGGGATCGAGAGCCGTCTCCACGAGTCCCAGCCGGGCCGGACCTCGGTCGTCGCGCGCTGGGGCGGGAGCGCGACTGGTGCCAGTGACAAGGGCGCGCTGCTGCTGCACGGCCACCTCGACGTCGTCCCCGCCGCCGCGGAGGACTGGCAGGTCGACCCGTTCTCCGGCGAGATCCGCGACGGCTACCTGTGGGGCCGCGGGGCGGTCGACATGAAGGACTTCGACGCGATGCTCCTGTCCGTGGTCCGGGCCCGCGCCCGGGCCGGCCGGGAGCCCGAGCGTCCGGTCGTGCTCTGCTTCACGGCCGACGAGGAGGCCGGCGGGCACAAGGGTGCCGAGGTCCTGGTCGGCGAGCACCCCGAGGAGTTCGAGGGCTGCACCGAGGCCGTCGGCGAGGTCGGAGGGTTCAGCGCGACCGTCCGCGGCCGCCGGATCTACCTGATCGAGGCCGCCGAGAAGGGCATGGCCTGGATGAAGCTGACCGCGCGTGGTCGCGCCGGGCACGGCTCGATGATGAACCGCGAGAACGCCGTCACCGAGCTCGCCGCTGCCGTGGCCCGGATCGGCGCCCACGAGTGGCCGGTGCGGCTGACACCCGCCATGAAGGTGCTGCTCGCCTCCGTCGCCGAGCTGGTGGGCACCGAGGCGACGCCGGAGAACGCCGAGGCGCTCGTCGACGAGTTCGGTACGGCGACGCGGATGCTCGGCGCGGTCCTCCGCAACACGACCAACCCGACCATGCTCGGCGCCGGCTACAAGGTGAACGTGATCCCGACCGAGGCGACCGCGCACGTGGACGGACGGTTCCTGCCCGGCTTCGAGGACGAGTTCTTCTCCACGCTCGCCGAGCTGTGCGGCGAGAACATCGACATCGAGTATGTCTCGAAGCAGCAGCCGTGGGAGGTGCCCTACGAGGGCGAGCTCGTGGACGCGATGACCCGCTGCCTCCTGGCGGAGGACCCCGACGCGATCGTGGCGCCGTACCTGATGAGCGGCGGCACCGACGCCAAGCACTTCAAGAAGCTGGGGATGCGGACCTACGGGTTCGCGCCGCTGAGGCTGCCGGCCGACCTGGACTTCACCGCGCTGTTCCACGGCGTGGACGAGCGGGTGCCGGTGGACGCGCTGGAGTTCGGGGCCCGGGTGTTCGACCGTTTCCTCGACGAGGCCTGAGCGCGTGGCGAGGTTCACCGCGCGCGACCGCTCCACCGAGGTCGTGCAGGCCGACCGGGCCGCCCTGTGGGCGGCGCTCACCGATCCCGACCTGCTGCCCCGCCTCACGCCGTACCTGCACAGCATCGACGTCGATGGCGACCGCTGGCGGTGGAACATGGCCCGGATCCCGGTGCTCGGGATCAGCGTGGCTCCGTCGTTCACCGAGCGGATGACCTTCGACGAGCCACGACGGATCGGCTTCACGCACGACCCGGAGTCGGGCCAGGAGAAGGCCGGCGTCGAGGGCGCCTACGAGCTCGAAGAGGTCGACGGGGGCACCCGGCTCAGCATCGACATCGACATCTGCGTCGACCTCCCCCTGCCGGCCGTGGCGCGCGGGGCCGTGGAGCGGGCCATGCGTGGCGTGATCGCGGTGATGGGACGGCGGTTCGCCGGCCAACCTGCTCCGGCACCTGTCACACGGGTGAGGTCAGCCGCTGGCGGATGATCCGCCGCCGCAGGACCACCCGCCGGGTGCCGTCGGGCGCGACCCGGACGCGGTCCAGCTCCCAGCCGCCGTGCTCGGCGCGCTCGACCAGCAACCTCGTCACCACGTTGCGCGAGAACTCCCGCGAGATGAGCAGCCTCTCGAACTCCCACTCCACCCCTCGGCCCAGTGGGCTCCAGTGGTCGCGCTGGGTCGCGCGGATGGCCACGTCACTCTCCCGACACGTCGTCGAGCGCCTCGACGATCTCGTCCGGCAGGGTCAGCTCCTCGACGCCCAGGGCGTCCTTGAGCTGGGTGGCGGTGCGCGCACCGATGATCGGGGCGGTCACTCCGGGACGGTCGCGCACCCAGGTGAGCGCGACCTCGAGGCACGACCAGCCCAGGCCGTCGGCGGCGCGGGCGACCCCCTCGACGATGCCCCGCGACCGCTCACCGAGGTAGGTCTCGACGAAGTTCGCGAAGTGCGGGGAGGCGGCCCGCGAGTCCGACGGCGTGCCGGTGCGGTACTTGCCCGTGAGCACCCCGCGGCCGAGCGGCGACCACGGGAGCACGCCCAGGCCGAGCGCGGACGTCGCCGGGCAGGACCTCGTGCTCGATGGTGCGGTTGAGGAGGGAGTACTCCACCTGCGTCGACGCGATCGGCGCCCGGCCGGGGACCGCGCGCTGCCAGGTGGCGGCCTGCGCGGTCTGCCAGCCGGAGTAGTTGGACACGCCGACGTACGACGCGCGGCCGGACGTGACGGCGTGGTCGAGCGCGGAGAGCGTCTCCTCGAGCGGGGTGTCGTCGACCCAGGTGTGCACCTGCCACAGGTCGACGTGGTCGACACCGAGCCGCTTCAGCGAGGCGTCCAGCGTGCGGAGCAGGTGACCGCGGGAGGCATCGGTCTCGCGCGTGCCCCGGCGACGGGAGATGCCGGCCTTGGTGGCGAGCACGATCTCGTCGCGGGCGACCACGTCACCGATCAGGGTGGCGATCAGCTCCTCGGAGGCGCCGTCGCCGTAGCCCGCCGCGGTGTCGACCAGGGTGCCGCCCGCCTCGGCGAAGGCGATCAGCTGGTCGCGGGCCTCGTGCTCGTCGGTGTCGCGACCCCAGGTCAGCGTTCCGAGACCGAGCCGGGAGACCTTCAGTCCGGTGGACCCCAGGGTGCGTTGCTGCATGGTGGCAACCGTATCCGTAGGCTGGCGCGTCGTGTCGGACCTCCTCAAAGCCGTCTTCCTCGGCGTCCTCCAGGGCCTGACCGAGTTCCTCCCGATCTCCAGCAGCGCCCACCTGCGGATCTTCCCGGACCTCTTCGGGTGGGGTGACCCAGGCGCAGCGTTCACCGCAGTGATCCAGATCGGCACCGAGCTGGCGGTGCTGATCTACTTCCGGCGCGACCTCTGGCGGATCGGCTCGACGTGGGTGCGGTCGCTCTACCGGCCGGAGTACCGCGGCCAGCTCGACGCCCGGATGGGCTGGTTCATCATCATCGGCTCACTGCCGATCGTGATCCTCGGGATCTTCCTCAAGGACACGATCGAGGAGGACTTCCGCAACCTCTGGGTCATCGGCACCACCCTGATCGTGCTCGGGCTGATCCTCGGGATCGCGGACCGGGTCAGCTCCGACCGGCTCCGGATCAAGGACATCCGGCTGCGCGACGCCGTACTCATGGGGGTGGCGCAGGCCTGTGCGCTGGTGCCGGGCGTCTCCCGCTCCGGGGCCACGATCTCGATGGGCCGCTTCCTGGGCTACGAGCGCGAGGCGGCGACCCGCTACGCGTTCCTGCTGGCGATCCCGGCGGTGGTGGGGGCCGGGCTCTTCGAGCTCAAGGAGATCCCGCACGGCGACAACAACTACGGCTGGGGCCCGACCATCGTGGCGACCGCGGTCTCCTTCCTCATCGGGTACGCCGCCATCGCCTGGCTGCTGCGCTACGTCGCCACGCACTCCTACCTGCCGTTCGTGATCTACCGGGTCGGGCTCGGGTCGCTGACGCTGGTGCTGCTGGCGACCGGCGTGCTCAGCGCCTGATCAGCGGGCCTGATCACAGCCAGCCGGCGCGCTTGCTGAGGATCCAGACCGTCAGGGAGGCCAGAGCCATCAGCAGCAGGGCGAACGGGTAGCCGAACCCCCAGCCGAGCTCGGGCATGTGCACGAAGTTCATGCCGTAGATCGAGCCGACGAGCGTCGGCGCCGCGATCAGTCCGACGGTGGCCGAGATCCGGCGCATGTCGTCGTTCTGCTGGATGCTGATCTGCGCGATGTGTGCGTCGAACGCCGACGAGAGCAGCGAGTCGAGGTTGTCGACGGTCTCCGAGACCCGGGACAGGTGGTCGACGACGTCGCGGAAGTACGGCGCCGCGTCGGGGTCGATGCCCCGCACCGCGCCGGTCGATGAACCGGTTCATCGGCTCGCGGAGCGGCATCACCGCGCGGCGCATCTCGGCCAGCTCGCGCTTGAGGACGTAGATCCGGGCCGAGTCGTTGGTGCGCTCGTCGGAGAACACCGACGTCTCGACCTCGTCGACGTCCACCTCGAGCTGACTCGGCGACCTCCTCGTAGGCGTCGACGACCTGGTCGCACACGGCGTAGACGACCGCAGAGCGGTCCGTGGGCCAGCACCTGCTCGCGGTCCTCGAGCGCCTTGCGGGCCTGGCGCAGGGCACCGCCCTCGCCGTGCCGCACCGTGATCACGAAGTCGGGACCGACGAACATGTTGATCTCGCCGGTCTCGACGGCGTCCTCCTCGTCGACGTACCAGAGCGTCTTGAGGATCAGGAAGAGGCTGTCCTCGTAGCGCTCGAGCTTGGGCCGCTGGTGGGCCTTGACCGCGTCCTCGACGGCCAGCGGGTGCAGGCCGAAGATCTCGGCGACCGCGTCCAGCTCCGACTGCTCGGGCTCGTGCAGCCCACCCAGACGAAGTCGTCGGGGCCACATCGTTCGCGCACGGCGGCCAGGTCGGAGATCTCGCAGTCGACCGGGACCCGCACGCCCTTGCGGTACAAGGCGTTGTCGACGATCACCGCTGCAGGCTATCCCCACTAGAGTCCCCGGCATGGCAACCGTGATCCTCGTGCGCCACGGCCGGTCGACCGCCAACGTGAGCGGCACGCTGGCCGGCCGGCTGCCCGACGTGCACCTCGACGAGGTCGGCACCGAGCAGGCCGCCCGGGTCGGCGCCCGGATCGCCGACGTACCGCTCGCGGGTCTGGTCACCAGCCCGCTCGAGCGGTGCCGGGAGACGGCGCAGGCGATCGGCCGGGCGCACCCCCGCAGCCCGCGCACCCGCACCGACCGGGGTCTCCTGGAGTGCGACTACGGCGAGTGGCAGGGCCGGGCGCTCAAGGAGCTGGCGAAGGAGAAGCTCTGGAAGTCCGTGCAGGGCCAGCCGTCGCGGGTCGGTTTCCCCGGCGGCGAGACGCTGCCGGAGATGCAGGCCCGCACGGTGGCCGCCGTACGCCGCCGCGACGCGGAGCTGGAGGCCGAGCACGGCCCGGGCGCGGTCTGGGTGGCGGTCTCGCACGGCGACCCGCTCAAGGCCGTGCTGGCCGACGCGCTCGGCATGCACCTCGACCTCTTCCAGCGGCTGCACGTCGACCCCGGCTCGGTGTCGATCGTGCACTATGCCGACACCCACCCCTTCGTCCTGGCCGTGAACTCCCACGAGGGCGACCTCTCCTGGCTGGCGCCGAAGCCGCGCCGCGGGCGACGGAACGCCCCGCGTGAGGCCGCGGTGGGCGGTGGCGCCGGTCCGCAGGCGCCTGCGGCTCGGTCATAGGGTGGCCGCATGGCTCTCGTCCACGGATTCGACCCGCCGGAGCGTTTCGTCACCGGCACGGTCGGCGAGCCCGGGCAGCGCACCTTCTTCCTCCAGGCCCGCAGCGGCAGCCACCTGGTGACGGTGGCGCTGGAGAAGCAGCAGGTGGCGGCCCTGGCCGAGCGGATCGACGAGCTGCTCGACGAGGTGATGGCCAGCCAGGGCGGCGCGGCCACGATCCCGGCCGTGGCTCCGCTGGACCTCGAGGACGGCGAACCGCTCGAGCAGCCGATCGAGGAGGAGTTCCGGGCCGGGACCATGACGCTGTCCTGGGACCCCGCCGACGCCCGGGTCGTGATCGAGGTCTTCCCGTTCACCGAGGCCGCGGTGGTGTCGCCGGACCAGGTCGAGGAGGACTTCGAGGAGCCGGAGCCCGACGAGCTGCTGCTGGTCCGGATCCCTGCCGGGGCCGCCCGAGCCTTCGTCAAGCGCGCCACCCAGGTGCTCGGCGCGGGTCGGCCCAGCTGCCCGTTCTGCGGCGGCCCCGTCGACTCGGAGGGGCACCTGTGCGTGCGGATGAACGGCTTCCGGCGACGGGACCCGTGAGGGAGGAGGCCGGGGGCGACCTGGTCGTCCACGGCCGCATCATGCCGGCGTCCAACGCGACGTTCATCGGCGAGATCGACGGCGTCCGCGTCGTCTACAAGCCGGTCGCGGGGGAGCGGCCGCTCTGGGACTTCCCGGACCACACCCTGGCCAGGCGGGAGGTGGCGGCGTACGCCGTCTCCGAGGCGCTGGGCTGGAACATCGTGCCGCGGACCTGGCTCCGCGACGGGCCGCACGGCGAGGGCATGGTGCAGCTGTGGCAGGAGCCGGACGACGGCGTGGAGGCGGTGCGGATCGTGCCGGTCGACGCCGTCCCCGAGGGCTGGTGCCACGTCTTCGACGGCGTCGACGGCCTGGACCAGCAGGTGTCGCTGGTCCACGAGGACACGCCGCCGCTGCGGCGGATGGCGGTGTTCGACGTGCTGGTGAACAACGCCGACCGCAAGGGCGGGCACGTGCTGCCGATGGCGGACGGGCACCGGTACGGCGTCGACCACGGCGTCACCTTCCACGCCGAACCCAAGCTCCGCACCATCCTGTGGGGCTGGCTGGGGGAGCCGGTGGGTGAGGAGGACCTCGCCGCGGTCGAGGAGCTGCACGACGACCTCCGGGGGGCGCTCGGGGTGACCCTGCGGGAGCTGCTCACCGAGCGGGAGGTGACGTCGCTCGAGCAGCGGTGTGCCCGGATGCTCGAGAAGCGAGTGATGCCGGCCCCGACCGGCGCCGGCCCCGCCATCCCGTGGCCACCGTTCTGATCGCGTATCGCGCACGACGTGGTCGAGTAGAGTCGCGCAGCGACCGACTGCGCTTTCATGGCAATCGCAGCGACCCACCGCTAGGCTTCCCGACATGCGCAGCTGGCCGGTACCGGAGACGTCCACGCTGCCGGTTCGCGGGCCGGCGGTGTCGCTCCACGACACCGTCTCGGGCTCGCTGGTGCCGACCCGGCCGGACGGCCGGGCGCGCCTCTACGTCTGCGGGATCACGCCGTACGACGCCACCCACATCGGCCACGCGGCGACGTACGTCGCGTTCGACCTGCTCAACAGGGCGTGGCGCAACGCCGGCCACGACGTCACCTACGTGCAGAACGTGACCGACGTGGACGACCCGCTCCTCGAACGTGCCGACAAGGTGAAGGTCGACTGGGTGGAGCTGGCCGAGCGCGAGACCGAGCTGTTCCGGCAGGACATGGCCGCACTGCGGGTGATCCCGCCCGACCACTACATCGGTGCCGTGGAGTCCATCCCGCTGGTCATCGAGCTCATCCGTCGGCTGGAGGCCGCGGGCGCCGTGTACCGGGTCGAGAGCGACCTCTACTTCTCGGTGACCGCCGACCCGACGTTCGGCCAGGTGTCCGGGCTCGATCGCGACGAGATGCTGCGGCTCTACGCCGACCGCGGGGGCGACCCCGACCGCGAGGGCAAGAAGGACCCCCTGGACTGCGTCCTGTGGCGTGCCGAGCGGCCCGGCGAACCTGCCTGGGACAGCCCGTTCGGTCGCGGCAGGCCCGGCTGGCACGTGGAGTGCACGGCGATGGCGATGGAGTACCTCGGGACCGGGTTCGACGTCCAGGGCGGCGGCAGCGACCTGTCGTTCCCGCACCACGAGATGTGTGCCGGCGAGGCCCAGGTCGCGGCGCCCGGGAAACGGTTCGCCCAGGTCTACGCCCACGCCGGCATGGTCGGGTACGACGGCGAGAAGATGTCGAAGTCGAAGGGCAACCTGGTCTTCGTCTCCCAGCTGCGCAACAGCGACGTCGACCCGGTGGCGCTCCGTCTCACCCTGCTCCGCCACCACTACCGCTCGGACTGGGAGTGGACCGACCAGCTGCTCTGGGACTCCGTGGACACCCTCGCCGACTGGCGCAAGGCGATCTCACTTGGCGCCGGCGCCCCAGCCGCCCCGGTGGTGGAGACCGTCCTCGCCGCTCTCGCCGACGACCTGGACGCCCCGCGCGCCACTGCCGCCGTCGACGCGTGGGTGGCCGCGACGCTCGGCTCCGACGGACTGGCCGACACCAGCGACCCGGACGCCGCCGTGACCATGCTGGCGCTGCTGGACGCCGCGCTGGGGCTGGCGATCTAGCCGAAAGGGATCCGATGAGGCCGAACCGGGTGCGACCGAAGCTGGTGGTGGCCGACGCAGCCGCCGCGCTGGACTTCTATTCGAGGGTCCTCGGCGCCAACGAGATCGTGCGGTACGACGTCGAGGGCGGGATCGTCTTCGCCGAGACGGAGGTGTTCGGGACCCGGATCACCCTCAAGGATGCCGATCAGCACGACCCCGTGCCCGAAGGTCCCGGGCCGATCCTGGACGTGCTGCGTCGAGGACCCCGACCGGGTGGCCGATGCCATTGTCGAGGGCGGCGGGTCTGTCGTCTTCGAGATGTCGGACCAGCCCTTCGGTGGTCGGTGGGGTCGGGTGCGAGACCCGTTCGGGGTGCAGTGGCTGCTGCACGCCGAGCCGACGATGACCTCGGACGAGATCCGGGACGTCCTGGACGACCATCCGTCGTGATCTAGGCGGTGGGCTCGTCGCCCCGGCGCTTGAGGTAGCGCTCGAACTCGCGGGCGATCGCGTCGCCCGTCGCCTCGGGGAGGTCGGTGGTGTCCCGGGTCTCCTCGAGGGCGCGCACGTAGTCGGCGACGTCCTCGTCCTCCTCGGCGAGCTCGTCGACCCCGCGCTCCCAGGCCCGGGCGTCCTCGGGGAGGTCGCCGAGCGGGATGCTCACCTCGAGCAGGTCCTCGAGCTGCCCGAGGAGCGCCAGGGTCGCCTTCGGACACGGCGGCTGCGCGACGTAGTGGGGGACCGCCGCCCAGTAGGACACCGCCGGGATGTCCAGCCGCACGCACGCGTCCTGGAACACACCGACGATGCCTGTCGGTCCTTCGTACGTGGACTGCTCGAGCTTGAGCCGGTCCAGCAGCTCGGGCTCGGTGGCCGTCCCGGTCACCGGGATCGGCCGGGTGTGGGGCGTGTCGGCGAGCAGGGCGCCGAGGGTCACCACGAGCTGGCCGCCCAGCTCGTCGCAGGCCGCGAGCAGCTCGGCGCAGAACTGGCGCCACCGCATGTTCGGCTCGATGCCGCGGACCAGGATGATGTCGCGGTCGAGATCGGGCGGGGACGCGACGGCGATCTGGGTGCTGGGCCAGGTGAGCCTGCGGTGCCCGCGCTCGTCGACGCCCACGACGGGCCGGTTCACCTGGAAGTCGTAGAAGTCCTCGGGGTCGATGGCGCCGACGGTCCGGGCGTTCCAGACGGTCATCAGGTGGTCGACCACCGAGGATGCGGCGTCGGCGGCGTCGTTCCAGCCCTCGAACGCGGCGATCACCACGGGGTCGACCAGGTCCGGGGCATCCTGGATCTCGATCACGCCTCAACAGTAGTCACGAGGGCGTGACGCGCCGGCCCCGACACGGGCGCGGCGCGCCCCCGCCCAGGCCATCGAGGATGCGGAGGTTTTGCGCCCGGGGTGTCACGATGCGGGAATGCTTTCAACGCTTGGGACCCTGTTCCTAGGCTGAATACACCCCTGCCGCGAGAGGAGTGCCGTGCCAGAGTCGCCCCGACCGGACGCCACCGAGGCGCTGACCCAAGCGCTGCGCGAGCGGATCCTGGTCATCGACGGCGCCATGGGCACCCTGATCCAGGGGTTCGCTCCCGGCGAGGCGGAGTTCCGTGGGGAGCGGTTCGCTGACTGGGAGAGCGATCTCAAGGGCAACAGCGACCTGCTCAGCCTCACCCAGCCGGACATGATCCGTTCGATCCACCGCCAGTACCTCGAGGCCGGCGCCGACATCGTGCTGACCAACACCTTCACGGCGACCTCGATCGCCCAGGCCGACTACGGCATGCAGGACCTCGCCAGGGAGTTCAACGAGGCAGCGGCACGGCTGGCCCGCGAGGTGTGCGACGAGCTCTCGACACCCGAGCGCCCCCGGTTCGTGGCCGGATCCCTGGGCCCCACCAACCGGACCGCCTCGATCAGCCCCGACGTCAACGACCCCGGCGCCCGCAACGTCTCGTACGACGAGCTGGTGGCGGCCTACCTCGACCAGGCGAGGGGTCTCGTCGACGGCGGCGCGGACCTGCTGCTCGTCGAGACCGTCTTCGACACGCTCAACGCCAAGGCAGCGATCTTCGCCCTGGAGACGCTCTTCGAGGAGCACGGCCGGCGTTGGCCCGTGATCATCTCGGGCACCATCACCGACGCCTCCGGGCGCACACTCTCCGGCCAGGTGACCGAGGCGTTCTGGAACTCCGTGCGCCACGTCCGCCCGCTCGCGGTGGGGCTCAACTGCGCCCTGGGCGCAGCGGACCTCCGGCCCTACGTCGCCGAGCTGAGCCGCCTCGCGGACACGTTCGTGTCCACCCACCCGAATGCCGGGCTGCCCAACGCGTTCGGCGAGTACGACGAGACGCCGGACCAGATGGCCAAGGTCGTCGGGGAGTTCGCCACCGGCGGGATCGTCAACATCGTCGGCGGGTGCTGCGGCACCACCCCCGCGCACATCGAGGCCCTGGCCGCCGCCGTGGCGGACGCGACGCCGCGACCGCTCGCCGAGCCGGCGCCGCGCGATGCGGCTGTCGGGGCTGGAGCCCCTGAACATCACCGAGGACAGCCTGTTCGTCAACGTCGGCGAGCGCACCAACATCACCGGCTCCGCCCGCTTCCGCAACCTGATCAAGGACGGCGACTACGACACCGCACTGTCCGTCGCGGCGCAGCAGGTCGAGAACGGCGCGCAGGTCATCGACGTCAACATGGACGAGGGCATGATCGACGGCGTCGCGGCGATGGACCGCTTCCTGAAGCTGGTCGCGACCGAGCCCGACATCAGCCGGGTCCCGGTGATGGTCGACTCCTCCAAGTGGGAGGTGATCGAGGCCGGGCTCAAGTGCGTGCAGGGCAAGGCGATCGTCAACTCGATCTCGATGAAGGAGGGCGAGGAGAAGTTCGTCGAGCAGGCCACGCTCTGCCGCAAGTACGGCGCCGCAGCCGTCGTCATGGCCTTCGACGAGGACGGTCAGGCCGACTCCCTCGAGCGGCGCAAGGTGATCTGCGAGCGCGCCTACCGGATCCTCACCGAGCAGGTCGGCTTCCCGGCCGAGGACATCATCTTCGACCCGAACGTGTTCGCCGTGGCGACCGGGATCGAGGAGCACGCCACCTACGGCCAGGACTTCATCGAGGCCACCCGCTGGATCAAGGAGAACCTCCCGGGCGCGCTGGTGTCCGGCGGCATCTCCAACGTCAGCTTCTCCTTCCGGGGCAACAACCCGGTCCGCGAGGCGATCCACGCGGTCTTCCTCTACCACGCCATCGAGGCCGGGCTCGACATGGGCATCGTCAACGCCGGCACCCTGGGGGTCTACGACGAGGTCGACCCGGAGCTGCGGGACCGAATCGAGGACGTCGTGCTCAACCGGCGGCCGGACGCCGCGGAGCGGCTGCTCGAGATCGCCGAGGAGCACAACCGGACCGAGGCCGGTGAGGCCGAGGCCGTTGACGAGTGGCGCTCCCTGCCGGTGTCCGAGCGGATCACCCACGCCCTGGTCAAGGGCATCGACACCTACGCCGAGGACGACACCGAGGAGCTGCGGGCCGAGATCGCCGAGCGCGGAGGGCGTCCGATCGAGGTGATCGAGGGCCCGCTGATGGACGGCATGAACGTGGTGGGCGACCTCTTCGGCGCCGGGAAGATGTTCCTGCCGCAGGTCGTGAAGTCCGCGCGCGTGATGAAGAAGGCCGTCGCCTACCTGATCCCCTTCATCGAGCAGGAGAAGCTCGACAACCCCGAGTACGCCACCGCCAAGGAGACCAACGGCACCATCGTCATGGCCACGGTCAAGGGCGACGTCCACGACATCGGCAAGAACATCGTCGGCGTCGTCCTGCAGTGCAACAACTACGAGGTCATCGACCTCGGGGTCATGGTGCCGGCCCAGAAGATCCTCGACACCGCGAAGGAGGTCGGCGCCGACCTGATCGGCCTGTCGGGGCTGATCACCCCGTCCCTCGACGAGATGGTCAACTTCGCGTCCGAGATGCAGCGTGTCGGGCTCGACCTGCCGCTGCTGATCGGCGGGGCCACCACGTCGCGCGCCCACACCGCGGTCAAGGTCGACCCGAAGTACGACGGCCCGGTGGTGTGGGTCAAGGACGCCTCCCGGTCCGTGCCCACCGCCGCAGCGCTGCTCGACGGCGAGCGGCGAAAGGCTCTGCTCGAGACCCAGCGCGACGACTACGACGCCCTCCGCGCCCGACACGCGACCAAGCAGGAGCGCCCCAAGCAGACCCTCGAGGGCGCGCGGGAGAACCGCACACCCATCGACTGGGACGACTACCAGCCACCGGCACCGAAGAAGCCCGGCGTGCACGTGCTCGACGGCTACGACCTCGCCGAGCTGCGCGACTACATCGACTGGCAGCCCTTCTTCAACGCCTGGGAGATGAAGGGGAAGTTCCCCGACATCCTCAACAACCCCGGCACGGGCGAGGAGGCGCGCAAGCTGTACGACGACGCGCAGGACATGCTCGACCGGCTCATCGAGGAGAAGTGGGTCACCGCGCGTGCGGTGTTCGGGTTCTTCCCGGCCCGAGCCGACGGCGACGACGTCGAGCTGCTCGACGAGTCCCGCACCGAGGTGCGGGCCGTCCTGCACCAGCTACGGCAGCAGGGCGAGCACCGCGCCGGCGTACCCAACCGCTGCCTGTCCGACTACGTCGCACCCGCGGACACCGGGCTGCCCGACCACGTCGGGGCGTTCGCCGTCACGGCCGGCATCGGGCTCGAGGACAAGGTCCGGGAGTTCAGGGACGCCCTCGACGACTACAGCGCGATCATGGTCGAGGCACTGGCCGACCGGCTGGCCGAGGCCTTCGCGGAGCGGCTGCACGAGCGGGTCCGGAAGGAGTTCTGGGGCCACGAGGACGCCGAGAGCCTCAGCAACGAGGACCTGATCGCCGAGCGCTATCGCGGGATCCGTCCCGCCCCGGGCTACCCCGCCTGCCCGGACCACACCGAGAAGGCAGACCCTCTGGGAGCTGCTCGACGTGGAGCAGAGCGCCGGCATCAAGCTCACCGAGTCGATGGCGATGTGGCCGGGCGCCGCTGTGTCCGGGGTCTACTACAGCCACCCCGACTCGCAGTACTTCGTCGTCGGCCGGCTCGCCCGCGACCAGGTCGCGGACTACGCCGATCGCAAGGGCTGGACCCTGGGCGAGGCCGAGCGGTGGCTCTCGGCCAACCTCGGCTACGACCCCGACGACTAGGCCCGGGTGCGGCGGACCCACGGCCGTCCTGTGGGACATGGACGGCACGCTGGTGGACACCGAGCCGTACTGGGTCGAGGCGGAGTACGCCCTCGCCGAGCGGTACGGCGGGACCTGGAGCCGCGAGCACGCGCTCAACCTGGTCGGCAACGACCTGATCGAGTCCGGCCGCTACATCCGCGAGCACATGGGGATCGACCTCGAGCCGTCCCTGATCGTGGAGGAGCTCCTCGACCACGTCATCGCCTCGGTCGAGCGGTCGGTGCCGTGGCGCCCGGGAGCGGTCGAGCTGCTGGCGGACCTGCAGGAGCACGGCGTCCCGTGCGCGCTGGTCACGATGTCCTACCGCCGGTTCGTGGCACCGATCCTCGCGGCGCTCCCGGAGGGCACGTTCGCCGAGGTGGTCACGGGTGATGCCGTGCTGCGCGGCAAGCCGCACCCCGAGCCCTACCTCAAGGCCAGTCGCGCCCTTGGCGTCGATCCGGCCGACTGCCTGGCCATCGAGGACTCCAACACCGGGGCCAGGTCCGCGGAGGCCGCCGGCTGCACGGTGCTGGTCGTCCCCAACCACGTGCCGGTGCTGCCCGGTGACCGACGGGTGTTCGCCGAGTCGCTCAGGGACCTGGGGGTCGAGGACCTGTCGTCGTAGGTGGTGGCTGGTCGGTGTCCTCCGCGGTGAGCGCGCCGGGGTCGGTGTGGACCACCGGCGCCGGGAGCGGCGGGGGAGTGCCGCCGAAGGCGGGGCACAGGGCGTGGTGGGCGCACCAGTCGCACAGCTTCGACGGGTTGGGTCGCCAGTCGCCGGTCTCCTCCGCCCGCCGGATCGCGTGCCAGATGGCCTCGACCTTGCGCTCGGTGGCGAGGAGGTCCTGCTCGTCGGGGACGTAGCGCATGATCTCGCTGTTGCCGAGGTAGACCAGCTGCAGCATCGCCGGGATCACCCCGCGGGTCCGCCAGATGACGAGGGCGTAGAACTTCATCTGGAACAGCGCCTTGGCTTCGTAGCGCTCGCCAGGGCTCCTTCCGGTCTTGTAGTCCACCACGCGGATGTCGCCGTTGGGAGCGATGTCGAGGCGGTCCACGAACCCGCGCAGCAGCAGCCGCGAGTCGAGCAGGGTCTCGACGTAGAGCTCACGCTCGGCCGGCTCGAGCTGTCGGGGGTCCTCCAGGGTGAAGTAGCGGTCGAGGACCTCGCGGCAGGTGACCAGCCAGCTGTCGACGTCGGTGCCCTCCTCGCCGGCCGGAGCGAACATCTCGGCGATCTCCGGCTCCTCGGCGAGCAGCGCCTCCCAGGTCGGCACCAGCAGGGAGCGCGCCTGCTCGGGCGTGCGACTCGCGGCCGGCAGGTCGTAGAGGTCCTCCAGCACCTTGTGGATCAGGCTGCCGCGCACGGCGTCGGGCGAGGACGGCTCGGGCAGCCGGTCGATGGTGCGGAACCGGTAGAGCAGGGGACAGGACATGAAGTCGCCGGCCCGGCTCGGGGAGAGGGCACCCAGCACCTCCACGCCGTCGACCGCGGTGGACACGCGGTCGGCAGGGGAGCCGGACTGCTGCTCGATGCTCATGTTCCGACCCTAGGCGACCCCGCCGACAGCGCCGCGGACACACCGTGGCGGCGTCGGATAATGTCGCAACGTGCCCGACCAACCAGTGCGCCGACCTCCCGGCACGATCCGGATCGGGTCGATCGCGGGCAGCGACGTACTGGTCTCCAGCTCCTGGTTCCTGGTCGCGGGCCTGGTCGCGGTCCTGGTGGCGCCCCGGGTCGACCAGGTCCAGCCGGGCCTCGGCGCCTGGAAGTACGTCGCCGGGCTGGCGTTCGCGGTCGTGCTCTACCTGTCCGTGCTGCTGCACGAGGCGTCCCACGCGGTGATGGCCCGGAGGTACGGCTTCCCGGTCAGCTCGATCACCCTCCACTTCCTCGGCGGCATGACCGCCATCGAGGGGGAGGCGAACAAGCCGCGACAGGAGTTCATGATCGCGGTCGTCGGTCCGCTGACGTCGATCGCGGTCGGCGCGGGCGCGGTCGGCCTCTGGTTCGTCACCCCTGACGGCCTGCTCCGGATGGCGGTGGAGGGACTGGCCGGCGCCAACCTGCTCGTCGGGGTCCTCAACCTCGTCCCCGGGCTGCCCCTCGACGGCGGACGCGTCCTCAAGTCCCTGGTGTGGGGCGCGACCGGCAACGTCCACCGCGGCACCATCGTCGCGGGCTGGGGTGGTCGGCTCACCGCCGTGGCCGTCCTGTGCTGGCCGGTCCTCCAGGAGAGTGTCCTGGGGAGGCCGCCGGACGTCATCGACTTCGTGCTGGCCTTCGTGATCGCCCTGTTCCTCTGGTCGGGCGCGACCTCCGCGATGGCCTCGGCCCGGCTGCGGCGACGCCTGCCGGGCCTCGTGGCCCGCGACCTCGCCCGGCGCACCCTGACCGTCCCGGACGACCTCCCTCTCGGGGAGGCGGTACGCCGCGCGCAGGAGGCCGAGGCCGGCAGCATCGTCACCGTCACGAGCGGTGGCCGCCCCACCGGCGTCGTCAACGAGGCCGCGCTCCTGGCCACGCCGGAGGACCGGCGTCCGTGGGTGGCCGTCTCCACGGTGGCGCGCACCCTCGACGAGGGCCTGAGCCTGCCGGTGGGCATCAGCGGCGAGGAGCTGATCCTGGCGATCAGCCGCAACCCGGCATCGGAGTACCTCCTCGTCGACGAGGACGGCTCCATCTACGGCGTCCTGACCACGGCCGACGTCGACCGGGCGTTCCGGGAGACCCGTCAGTAGGGTTCGCGTCATGACAGGCTTGACCGGCGGTGGCGACGTCGCGCCCGAGGCATGGTCGGGTGTCCACCGCGGCCCGCTCCGGGCGGGCGAGTGGGTGCGGCTGACCGACAGCAAGGGTCGGCGGCACAACATCTGCCTCGAGCACGGCAAGCGGTTCTTCTCCAACCGCGGCCACTTCGACCACGACGAGCTGATCGGGCGGGAGGAGGGGTTCACGGTCTCGTCGTCGGCGGGTGGTGAGTACCTCGTCTTCCGTCCCCTGCTCTCGGAGTTCGTCGTCTCCATGCCCCGGGGTGCGGCCGTGGTCTACCCCAAGGACGCCGCCCAGATCGTGGCGATGGCCGACGTCTTTCCCGGCGCCCACGTCGTCGAGGCCGGAGTCGGGTCCGGCGCGCTGACCTGCTCCCTCCTCCGTGCGGTGGGGCCGCACGGACGGGTGTCGTCGTACGAGCGACGCGAGGAGTTCGCCGACGTCGCCCGGCAGAACGTGACCCAGTTCTTCTCCGCCCCCGACGGACCAGTCATCCGGCGTGGCAGCCTGACCATCGGAGACCTGGCCGAGGAGCTGCCGCGGGAGGCCAGCCCGGTCGACCGGGTCATCCTCGACATGCTGGCGCCGTGGGACTGCCTCGAAGCCACGGCCGGGGCCCTGCGGCCGGGCGGCATCGTCTGCGCCTACGTCGCCACGACCACCCAGCTCTCCCGGTTCGTGGAGACGACCCGGGCGCACGGCGGCTTCACCGAGCCGGCGGTCTGGGAGTCGCTGGTGCGGGACTGGCACGTCGAGGGTCTGGCGGTGCGTCCGGGGCACAAGATGATCGGCCACACCGCCTTCCTGGTCACCGCCCGTCGGATGGCACCAGGGGAGCGGCCGCCGCTGAAGAAGCGCCGGCCGGCGCCCGGTGCCTACGGACCGGACTACACCGGTCCCCGGCCCCCCGACCTGCCGCCGCAGGTGCTGGACGAGGAGTTCGACTCCGGATCGACCTAGGCTGAATTGTGACCAACACCTGCCAAAGTGCGCTTCCCTCGCCACGCTGGACGGGTAATGTCTCGAACGTCAGGAGGTGACATCGATGTCTGCATCCGAAGGTACGTCCGGCTCCGCAGGTCGCTCGCGTGACGAGCTGATGACCCAGGTGCGCTTCCTCGAGGCCGAAGTGACCGACCTGCGGCGGAGGCTCGGGGACGCCCCCGGCCACTCGCGCGGCCTGGAGCTGCGGCTCGCCGACACCCAGCGTTCCCTCGCGGCCGTCACCTCCCAGAACGAACGCCTCGCCGAGACCCTGCGCGAGGCGCGCGACCAGATCATGAAGCTCAAGGAGGAGGTCGACCGGCTGGCCCAGCCGCCCGCCGGCTTCGGCACCTTCCTGAACCGCAACGAGGACGACTCCATCGACGTCTTCACCGGCGGCCGCAAGCTTCGCGTCAACGTCAGCCCGAGCGTCGACCTCGACGACCTGGTCAGGGGCCAGGAGGTCATGCTCAACGAGGCGCTCAACGTCGTCGCCGCCTTCGACTTCGAGGAGGTCGGCGAGGTCGTCATGTTCAAGGAGATGCTCGACGACGGCGAGCGGGTGCTGGTCATCGCCAACGCCGACGAGGAGCGCGTCGTACGCCTCGCCGAGCCGCTGCGCGCGCTCACGCTCCGCGCCGGCGACTCACTCCTGCTCGACTCCCGCGCCGGCTACGTCTACGAGAAGGTGCCCAAGTCCGAGGTCGAGGAGCTCGTCCTCGAGGAGGTGCCCGACATCGAGTACGACTCGATCGGTGGTCTGGTCAACCAGATCGACCAGATCCGGGACGCCGTCGAGCTGCCGTACCTCTACCCCGACCTGTTCAAGGAGCACCAGCTCAAGCCGCCGAAGGGCGTGCTGCTCTACGGCCCGCCGGGATGCGGCAAGACCCTGATCGCGAAGGCCGTGGCGAACTCGCTGGCCAAGAAGGTCGCGGCCAAGACCGGCCAGGACGAGCGGCACCGCCGCGAAGTCCTACTTCCTCAACATCAAGGGCCCCGAGCTGCTCAACAAGTACGTCGGCGAGACCGAGCGGCACATCCGGCTGGTCTTCCAGCGGGCCCGCGAGAAGGCCAGCGAGGGCACCCCGGTCATCGTGTTCTTCGACGAGATGGACTCCCTGTTCCGCACCCGCGGCTCGGGCGTCTCCTCCGACGTGGAGAACACCATCGTCCCGCAGCTCCTGAGCGAGATCGACGGAGTCGAGCTGCTCGAGAACGTCCTGGTCATCGGCGCCTCGAACCGCGAGGACATGATCGACCCCGCGATCCTGCGCCCCGGTCGCCTCGACGTGAAGATCAAGATCGAGCGCCCCGACGCCGAGTCGGCCCGCGACATCTTCTGCAAGTACCTCCTCGCCGACCCTGCCGCTGCATGCCGACGACCTCAAGGAGTTCGGCGGCGACCGCGACGCCTGCGTGGCCGGGATGATCCAGGCCGCGGTGGAGCGGATGTACACCGAGACCGAGGAGAACCGCTTCCTGGAGGTCACCTACGCCAACGGCGACAAGGAGATCCTCTACTTCAAGGACTTCAACTCCGGCGCGATGATCCAGAACATCGTCGACCGGGCCAAGAAGATGGCGATCAAGGACCTCCTCGAGCACGAGCAGAAGGGTCTGCGGATCTCCCACCTCCTCCAGGCCTGCGTGGACGAGTTCAAGGAGAACGAAGACCTGCCCAACACCACCAACCCCGACGACTGGGCGCGGATCTCCGGGAAGAAGGGCGAGCGGATCGTCTTCATCCGCACGCTCATCACCGGCAAGGGCGGCACCGAGCCCGGGCGTTCGATCGACACGGTGTCCAACACCGGCCAGTACCTCTGAGGGATGGCCGAGGACGAGCTCGAACGCTCCGAGATCGAGGCCGTCCTGGAGACGCGCCGGGAGCTCGGGTCGTCGTACGACGCTGCGCTGGTCGACGGGTTCGCCGAGCGGATCGAGCGAGCCGTGCAGCAGCGCTCGGCGGAGGCGTGGAGCCGAGCGGACTGGCATCGCCGGCAGGAGGCGGCCGCCGGCAAGCGGCAGCTGGCACTCGGGATCGTCTCGCTCGGCGCAGGGATCCCCATCTCGGCGATCGCCCTGGCGGTGCCGGAGGGGCTGTCCTCCCTGGTCAGCCTCGCGATCGCGTGGGGCGGCATCTCCGCCGTCAACCTCGCCCATGCCATCCAGGCTCGACCGCGCTGACCCGTGTGGAGCGGTCGTGTTGTCAGGCGACCCGGGTCGCCCGGCCGAGGTATCCGTGCACCCAGGGCCGCATGACCCGCGGGCCGGGCTGGTACTCCGCACGGAGCTCAGCGACCTCGAGGCCGGCGGACGCGACCAGCCCGGGGATGTCGCGGCTGAGGTGACAGCCCCCGAAGACCCGCCTCTGCACGGGGTCGAGGCGACGCTGCCACCGGGCGACTCCCGCGTCGGGGGCGAGCCCGTGCTCGAGGAAGTGGAGCGACGCCCCCGGCCTCAGGACCCGGCGTACCTCTGACAGGGCCAGGGCAGGGTCGGGGATGCTGCAGAGGCTGAACGTCACCAGGGCGGAGTCGAAGGAGTCGTCCTCCTCGGCGAGGTGCTGGCCGTCCAGCCCGCTGCGGTGGACGGGTACGGCGGTGCGCGCGCGCCGCTCCGCCGACAGCTTCCAGCCGATGTCGGACGGCTCGACCGCGGCGACCGAGGTCACCGCGGCGGGGTAGAACCGGAGGTTGAGCCCGCTGCCGAAGCCGATCTCCAGGACGCGGCCGTGCAGGCCACGGCAGGTCTCGTCGCGCAGCTCTCCGACCTCCGCGCTGCGCAGGGCCACGTCGGTCAGGTGCGGGACCACCCGGTCGCTCCACCAGGTCACGGCTCGCAGTCTACGGACGTTGGACCCGGTGGGGTGCCCAGCACGTAGGCTCAGGGCATGAGCGTGCGGCGGGTGATGGGCACCGAGGTGGAGTACGGCATCTCGGTCCAGGGCCAGCCCACGGCCAACCCGATGGTCGCCTCCTCGCAGGTCGTGAACGCCTATGCGTCCGCCACGGTCCGGGCCCGCCGCGCACGGTGGGACTTCGAGGAGGAGTCGCCGCTGCGCGACGCCCGCGGCTTCGACATGTCCCGCCAGGTCGCCGATCCCTCGCAGCTGACCGACGAGGACATGGGCCTCGCCAACGTCATCCTCACCAACGGCGCCCGGCTCTACGTCGACCACGCCCACCCCGAGTACTCCACGCCCGAGGTCACGACCCCGCTGGACGTCGTGCGGTGGGACAAGGCGGGGGAGCAGGTGATGCTGGACGCCTCGCGCCGCGCCAGCCAGCTGCCAGGTGGGGCGCCGATCGTGCTCTACAAGAACAACACCGACAACAAGGGCGCGTCGTACGGCGCCCACGAGAACTACCTGATGCGGCGGTCGACGCCGTTCGGCGACATCGTCCGTCACCTGACGCCGTTCTTCGTGAGCCGGCAGGTGGTGTGCGGCGCCGGCCGGGTCGGGATCGGGCAGGACGGCCGCGAGCACGGCTTCCAGATCAGCCAGCGGGCCGACTACTTCGAGGTCGAGGTGGGCCTCGAGACCACGCTCAAGCGGCCCATCATCAACACCCGCGACGAGCCGCACGCCGACCCGGAGAAGTACCGCCGGCTCCACGTGATCCTCGGCGACGCCAACCTGTCCGAGGTGTCGACGTATCTGAAGGTCGGCACCACCGCGCTGGTCCTGTCGATGATCGAGGACCGCTTCCTCAGCCAGGAGTTCACGGTCGAGGGTGCGGTGTCGGCCCTCCGGTCGGTCTCCCACGACCCGACGCTGCAGCAGACCATCACCCTCACCGACGGCCGGAAGCTCACCGCCGTACAGCTGCAGATGGAGTACCTCGACCTCGCCAAGAAGTACGTCGAGGACCGGTTCGGCTCCGACGCCGACAGCCAGACCGTCGACGTGCTGCGGCGCTGGGAGTCGGTGCTTGACCGTCTCGAGCGCGACCCAATGCTGTGCGCGAGCGAGCTCGACTGGGTGGCCAAGCTGAAGCTGCTGGACCAGTACCGCCATCGTGACGGCCTCGCCTGGGAGGACGCCAAGCTCCAGCTGATCGACTACCAGTACTCCGACATCCGTCCCGAGAAGGGGCTCTACCACCGCCTCGTCGGGATGGGCCGGATCGAGCGGCTCCTCGACGACCGGCTGATCGAGGTCGCCATGCACGACCCGCCCGAGGACACCCGCGCCTACTTCCGCGGCCGCTGCCTCGAGAAGTACGCCGACCACGTCGCCGCCGCCTCCTGGGACTCGGTGATCTTCGACCTGCCCGGGCGGGAGTCCCTGCAGCGGGTCCCGACGATCGACCCGCTCCGGGGCAGCCGCGCCCACGTGGGCGCGCTCCTCGACCGCTGCGACACCGCCGAGGCCCTCTTCGCCGCCCTGACTCGCTGACACAATTCTGGCGCGGTCGCCCTTGTCGGAACCACTGAGTGGATAGGGTCGGGTCATGGCACAGGAGCGGAAGCAGCCGCGGAAGTCGACGGAGAACGAAGAAGCGACCGAGGTCGCGCCCGAGACCGACGTCGCTGAGCGCAAGGAGGCCCTCGACGACGACGTGGACGCGATCCTCGACGAGATCGACGACGTGCTCGAGACCAACGCCGAGGACTTCGTGAAGTCCTTCATCCAGAAGGGCGGGGAGTAGGCAAGGATGTCCGACCCCCGCCTCCCCGCGGCGTATCTCATGCCGGGTTCGTCGTCGTTCAGCGACTTCCTGTCCAGCCAGTCGCCGGACCTGCTCCCGTCGCGACGTGCCGTGCCCCAGGGGCACGCCGGCGACCTCGCGCCGCACGGCACCACGATCGTCAGTGCGACCTTCCCCGGCGGGGTCGTGATGGCCGGTGACCGCCGGGCGACGATGGGCAACATCATCGCCCAGCGCGACATCGAGAAGGTCTTCCCGGCCGACGAGTTCTCGGCGGTGGGCATCGCCGGGTCCGCCGGGCTGGCGATCGAGCTGGTGCGCCTGTTCCAGACCGAGCTCGAGCACTACGAGAAGATCGAGGGCACGACGCTGTCCACGGACGGCAAGGCCAACCGGCTCGCGGCCCTGATCCGCGCCAACCTCGGCATGGCGATGCAGGGCCTCGCCGTCGTACCCCTCTTCGCCGGCTACGACCTGACCATCAACCAGGGCCGGATCTTCAGCTACGACGTGACCGGCGGCCGCTACGAGGAGACGGCCTTCCACGCAGTCGGCTCCGGCTCCCTGTTCGCCCGCGGCTCGCTGAAGAAGCTCTACCGAGACGATCTCGACGAGGAGGGTTGCGTGACCGCCGTCATCCAGGCGCTCTACGACGCCGCCGACGACGACTCCGCCACCGGTGGGCCCGACCTGACCCGACGGATCTTCCCGGTCGTCCAGGTGATCACCGCCGACGGCGGTCGCCGGATGCCCGACGCCGACGTGGCCGAGATCGCCGACCGGATGATCGCGGGCCGGATGACCCGGCCCGACGGCCCGGCCGCGTCCCTTACCTAGGAGCCTTTGTGGAGAGCGAGCGTAGCGAGCACGTGACCGAGCGAAGCGAGGGAACAATTCAACAGAGCCATGCCTTGGCATGCTCAAGTGCAGCCGGAGGCCGCTCATGAGCATGCCGTTCTACGTCTCGCCCGAGCAGCTGATGAAGGACCGGGCCGACTTCGCTCGCAAGGGCATCGGCCGCGGCCGTTCGGTGGTCGCGGTGCAGTACGCCGACGGGATCCTGTTCGTGTCCGAGAACCCCTCCCAGGCCCTGCACAAGGTCTCGGAGATCTACGACCGGATCGCGTTCGCGGCGGTCGGCCGCTACAACGAGTTCGAGAACCTCCGGATCGCCGGCGTCCGTCTGGCCGACATGCGCGGCTACGCCTACGACCGCCGCGACGTCACGGGGCGCGGACTGGCCAATGCCTACGCCCAGACCCTCGGCACGATCTTCTCCAGCGGGGGCGAGAAGCCCTATGAGGTGGAGATCTTCGTCGCCGAGATCGGCGACGCCGCCGCGGAGGACCAGCTCTACCGGCTGACCTACGACGGACAGGTGGCCGACGAGCACGGCTACGCCGTGATGGGCGGTGCCGCCGACGTCGTGGCCGGCCACCTCGAGGACAACTACACCGAGGGCGCCTCGCTCGACGACGCCGCGCGCGTGGCCGTGGCCGCGCTGGGCCACTCCGAGAACGAGAAGGGTGGTCCGGGCGACCGCGTGGTCCCGGTCGACCACCTCGAGGTCGCGGTGCTGGACCGCACCCGGATCCAGCCCCGCAAGTTCCGCCGGCTCCGGCCGGCGCAGCTCCGCGAGCTGCTCGGGGACCGCGGTCCCGAGACTCCTGGCGTGCCGAGCGACGAGGACCAGCGCCCGGACGCCGCGCCCACCCCCTCTGCCACCGACGACCCGGCCGACCCGACCGACCAGGTGAGCGGCGGCGTACCTCCACTCGAGGACCCGACCACCGGCGAGCCGCCCGTCGCGCCGCCTCCGGCGGACCCCTCAGACCCGTCCTGAGGGCCGGTTTCGCCCGCAACGTCATACGTTTCGGGGGCTTTGGCGCCCAATTCGTAGGTCGTCGTGCCGGAGACCGGCGTGTCGCGTAACCGCGCCCGGCCGGCGACGTTGGACCTGACAGGGGAGGCACGACCTACGAGGAGTCGTTGCTATGAAGTCGTCACGCCTGCTGTCCGCACTGTTCACCGCCGTCGTCCTGGCGCTGCCGCTGGCCGCCGGACCCGCGGCGGGCACACCGACAGGAGCCACGGAGTCCGGCGCCCGGTACGTCGAGCTGAAGGCGCCGCAGCCCGACTGGTACACCCCAGCGCTGCACAGCCGGGTGATGGCCGCGGCCGAGCGTGGTGAGGGCGTCCCGATCCCCGAGGGGGTCGACTACCCGGCTTCCGGGCTGGCCTTCACCGGCATCCGCCCCGGTGCCTGGATCCTCGCCCCGGCGGGCTGCACCACCAACTTCGTCTTCGGCTCCGCCAGCGACTACTACATCGGCACTGCCGGCCACTGCGCCGACGTGGGCGACGAGGTGACGCTGATCGCGGCGCCGGGTGTCCTGATGAACATCGGGACGACGGTGAAGAGCGTGAACAAGGGCATCGGCGACGACTTCGCCCTGATCGACGTGCGGCCTTCGATGGAGCAGTACGTCAACCCGTCGATGACCTACTTCGGAGGCCCGACCGGCGCCGGAAGCCCGCAGCCCAACGACGTCGTCGAGCACGCCGGCCACGGCCTGGTCATCGGCACCGGCGGCACCCCCCGCGCCGGCGTGGTGGTCTACCGCGGCAACGGCGACGGTGGTGACGCGTTCGCCTGGGTCGGCGCGGCGAGCCCCGGCGACTCGGGCTCGGCCGTCCGCCTCGCCAACGGCCAGGCTGCTGGCGACCTGACTCACCTCGTGGTCGGTGGTCCGTACGTTCCCGGGGACGTCGCGGGCACGACCATCGCGCGGATGCTCACGATCGCCGGCAAGCCGCTCGCGACCGCGCCGGACGTCCCCGACCCCACGTCCTGACGGTTGCGACCTGCCGTTCTGAAGCAGTTCGGTACGGGATGACCGTGGTACGCCTAGGCTGGCACTCGTGGACCGGCGGATCTTCGGCATCGAGAACGAGTACGGCGTCACGTGCACGTTCCGCGGACAGCGCCGCCTGAGCCCCGACGAGGTGGCCCGCTACCTCTTCCGCAAGGTCGTCAGCTGGGGGCGCAGCAGCAACGTCTTCCTGCGCAACGGCGCCCGGCTCTACCTCGACGTCGGCAGCCACCCGGAGTACGCCACCCCCGAGTGCGACGACGTCACCGAGCTGGTCGCCCACGACAAGGCGGGGGAGCGGGTTCTCGAAGGGCTGCTCCTCGACGCCGAGCAACGCCTCCACGACGAGGGCATCGCCGGCGAGATCTACCTCTTCAAGAACAACACCGACTCCGCCGGCAACTCCTACGGCTGCCACGAGAACTACCTCGTCGGCCGGTCGGGCGAGTTCACCCGCCTGGCCGACGTGCTGATCCCGTTCCTCGTCACCCGCCAGATCGTCGTGGGCGCAGGCAAGATCACCCAGACACCGCGCGGCGCGACGTACAGCGTCTCCCAACGGGCCGAGCACATCTGGGAGGGCGTGTCGAGCGCCACGACCCGCAGCCGTCCCATCATCAACACCCGCGACGAGCCGCACGCGGACGCCGAGAAGTACCGCCGCCTCCACGTGATCGTGGGTGACTCCAACATGAGCGAGACGACCACCCTGCTGAAGGTCGCGAGCTGCGACCTGGTCCTCCGGATGATCGAGGAGGGCGTGGTGATGCGAGACCTCACCATGGAGAACCCGATCCGCGCGATCCGCGAGATCTCCCACGACGTCACCGGCCGGCGCAAGGTCCGGCTGGCCAACGGTCGTGAGGCCAGCGCGCTCGACATCCAGCACGAGTACCTCTCCAAGGCCCGCGACTTCGTCGACCGCCGTCAGCTCTCCACCCCGGTGATCGAGCAGACCCTCGACCTGTGGGAGCGGGGCCTGAAGGCCGTCGAGTCCGACGACCTCGGCCTGGTCGACCGCGAGATCGACTGGGTCATCAAGTGGAAGCTGATCGACCGCTACCGCGCCAAGCACGGTCTTCCGCTGGGCCACCCGCGGATCGCGCAGCTCGACCTCGCCTACCACGACATCCACCGCAGCCGGGGTCTCTACTACCTGCTGGAGAAGCGGGGCGCCGTCGCGCGGGTCACCTCCGACCTCAAGGTCTTCCAGGCGAAGTCGATCCCGCCCCAGACCACCCGCGCCCGGTTGCGCGGCGAGTTCATCCGCAAGGCCCAGGAGCGGCGGCGCGACTTCACCGTCGACTGGGTGCACCTCAAGCTCAACGACCAGGCGCAGCGGACGGTCCTGTGCAAGGACCCCTTCCGGGCGTACGACGAGCGGGTGCAGCGCCTCATCGACGGCATGTGAGGGTCGCCGGATAGGGTGTCGGCGCTGTCCCGAAAGCCGTGAAGGTGTTGATGAATCCCGTGTTCCGACGTACTCGTCGTGTCCTCCCGTTCCTGCTGGCTGCCTCGCTCGGCCTCGCCCTCACGTCCTGCGGCGACGACGAGGGGGCCTCCAGCGCTGACACGACCCTCGACTCGGTCCAGGTGGAGGGCGAGATCGGCACCGCTCCCGAGGTCTCCTTCGACCAGCAGCTGGATGCCACCGAGACCACCACCGAGGTGCTCATCGAGGGCGACGGGCCGGAGCTGGCGGCCGGCGACCAGGTGCTGACCCACCTGTGGTTCGGCAACGGCTTCACCCAGGAGAAGGCGTTCTCGACCTACGACGCCAAGAATCCCGAGCTGGTCACGATCGACGAGGAGCAGCTGAGCCCGGTCTTCCGCGAGGGGATCGAGGGCCAGACCGTCGGCTCCCGGGTGATGGTCGCGGCTCCCGCGTCCGAGGCGTTCGGTGAGCAGGGCAATCCCCAGCTCGGCATCGGCAACGAGGACACCGTTCTGGTGGTCATCGACCTGCTCAGCTCCGTGCTCGAGGAGCCCTCCGGCGAGTCGGCGAACGCGCCCTCCTGGGCACCGAAGATCGTCGAGAAGGACGGCGTCCCCACCGGATTCGACTTCAAGGGGATCTCAGGGCCCAGCGACCAGCTCCGCAGCACCGAGCTCGTCCGCGGGGACGGCGCCGAGGTCGAGAAGGGTCAGACCATCGTGGTCGACTACCTGGGGCAGGTGTTCGACGGCAAGAAGCCGTTCGACGAAAGCTTCGGTCAGGAGCCCACCAGCTTCCAGATCGGAGTGGGTGCCGTGGTCCCCGGCTGGGACAAGACCCTCGTCGGGAAGAAGGTCGGCTCACGGGTCGTGATGGCGGTCCCGCCGGAGGACGGCTACGGCAAGCAGGGCAACCCCCAGGCCGGGATCAAGGGTGACGACACGCTCTACTTCGTCGTCGACATCCTCGCGGCTGGCTGACCGGCCTTCAGAGGGGGCGTGACGTGGCGACGGAGAAGGCCGAGCGGCTGCTGAACCTGTTGATCATGCTGCTCGTCCAGCGGCACTACGTGTCGAAGGACCGGATCCGGTCGATCCTGTACCCCGACTCCACCGACGAGGCCTTCGAGAAGATGTTCGAGCGCGACAAGGACGACCTGCGCAGCATCGGGGTGCCCGTCGAGGTCGGCCAGATGGACGCGTACTTCGACGACGAACCCGGCTACCGCGTGCGCCCTGACGAGCTCCAGCTGCCGCGGATCGAGCTCGCAGCGGACGAGGCCGCAGTGATCGGCCTGGCGACCCGCGTGTGGGGCCACGCCAGGCTGGCCGAGGCGACCACCGAGGCGGTGCGGAAGCTGACCGCGTTCGGGCTACCGGTCGACGTCTCCGCACTCGACATCGTGGAGCCGCGGCTGGTCGCCGAGGAGCCCTCGTTCGACGTCTTCTGGGAGGCCAGCCAGGAGCGCACCCCGGTCGAGTTCGACTACGTCCGCTCCGGCCAGTCCGAGCCCACGACCCGCCACCTCCAGCCCTGGGGCGTGGTCCGCTACTCCGGTCGCTGGTACGCCGTCGGCTTCGACACCGACCGGGGAGAGGAGCGGGTCTTCCGGCTGTCGCGGGTGCGGGGCCAGGCCCGCAGGAGTGGCCAGCCCGCGTCGTACGACGTCCCGGCCGACGTCGACATCCGCGACGTCACCCGGCGGCTCGCGCCGGCGCCGGTCGCGGAAACCGTCACGGTGCTGTCCCGTGCCGGCACCGGACACGCCCTGCGCCGGGGCGCGGACGCGGTCGAGACAGACGTCGCGGGCCCGGACGACGCCACGACCTGGGACCGGCTGACACTCGGGCGCGGGGGCGAGGCGCTGGCCGACGAGCTCCTGTCCTACGGGGCCGACGTCTACGTCGAGTCTCCGGCCGCGTTGCGCGAAGCGATGGTCGGCCGGCTGGCCGCCGTCGTCGACGGGTCGGCGTCGTGAGCGGCGCGCCGCCAGGATCGGCCAAGGACCAGGTCGTCCGCCTGCTCCGCCTGGTGCCCTATCTCTACGCCCGCGGAACCGTGCGGGTGGACGAGGCGGCCGCCGATCTCGGGGTCACCCCCGAGCGGCTGGTCTCGGACCTCAAGGTCCTGTTCATGTGTGGGCTGCCCGGCGGCTATCCCGACGACCTGATCGACGTCGACCTGGACGCCCTGGAGGGGGAGGACGCCGACGGAGTGATCCGGGTGTCCAACGCCGACTACCTGGCTCGTCCGCTGCAGCTCTCGCCCACCGAGGCGACGGCGGTGATCGTCGCGCTGCGGGCCCTGCGCGACGGTGCGGGAGAGGCGACGCGGGAGATCGTGGACCGCACCGTCGCGAAGCTCGAGACGGCGGTGCACGGGGCGGCCGACCCACTGGTCGATCCTGGCACCGGCACTGGGGTCGACGTCCTCGGCGCCCGCTTCCGGACCACACTGGAGGAGGCCACCAAGCAGGCCCGACAGGTGCGTCTGACCTACTGGGTGCCCTCCCGCGACGACGTGACGGACCGGGTGGTCGACCCGCGCGGCATCGTCTCCGCCCACGGACTCACCTACCTCGACGCCTGGTGCCACACGGCACAGGCGCCCCGGCTCTTCCGGCTGGACCGGATCCAGGACGCCGAGGTCCTCGACTCCTCCATCCAGACCCCCGCCGAACCACCCCGGGACCTGGCCGAGGGGATGTTCCAGCACTCCGCCGACACCTCACTGGCCACGTTGCGGCTGGCACCCGCCGCCCGCTGGGTGGTGGAGTACTACCCCGTCGAGGAGGTGCGACCCCAGCCCGACGGAGACCTCGAGGTCGACCTGGTGCTGGCTGACGAGCGCTGGCTCCGTAGGCTCCTACTGCGCCTGGCGCCCGACGCCCGGGTGGTGGCACCGGCGGAGGTCGCGGAGTCGTTCACGGCGGCTGCACGGGAAGCGCACTCCCTGTACACCTGACCGGCGTACGATGGATGTCGACGCCAAAACCGATGTGAGGAAGCCATGACCGCAACGCTCATCGCCGTACCCGGTGGCTGGGAACTCGTGCTGATCGTTCTCGTGATCCTGCTGCTGTTCGGCGCCAAGAAGCTTCCCGAGCTCGCTCGTGGCACCGGCAGGGCGCTGCGCATCTTCAAGACCGAGACCAAGGGCCTCGTCGACGATGACGACGACGTCTCCGACAGCCAGAAGACCCCGGAGCAGAAGGAGCTGGAGGCGCGGCGCGAGCAGTCCGACCCCATCGTGCGCGAGCAGCGCGACGGCACGACCAGCTGACCCGGTAGTCGGTGTCAGTCTCCGGAATCCTCCAGCTCTTCGCGGGGAGGCCCCACCACCCCATCGGCGCGGACGGCCGGATGGCGCTGTCCGACCACCTCCGTGAGCTCCAGGCCCGCCTGCTCAAGAGCGCGTTGGTCATCCTGCTCGGCCTGGTCGTCTCGCTGTTCTTCTTCGACCAGATCTTCGACCTGGTGCTGGAGCCCTACAACCACGCCCGGGAGGCACTGGGCGAGGAGGTCGACACCCAGGCGACCATCGCCGGCGCCGGCGGCCCGCTGATGCTGCACCTCAAGCTCTGCGGACTGGTCGGACTCGTCGCAACCAGCCCGTTCTGGCTCTATCAGATCTGGGCCTTCATCCTCCCCGGACTGCATTCGCGGGAGCGCAAGTGGACCCGGGTGTTCGCCGCCGTGGCCGGCCCCCTGTTCCTGGGCGGAGTGTTGGTGGGCTACCTGACGCTGCCCAAGGGCCTGGAGATCCTGATCGGGTTCACGCCGGAGGCCCTGACCAACCTCGTCGAGTTCGGCGACTACCTCACGTTCCTGATCCGGACCCTCCTGGTGTTCGGGATCGCCTTCGAGATCCCGGTCTTCGTGATCCTGCTCAACCTCGCCGGCGTGCTGAGCGGGGCCGCTCTGGGCGCCCATCGGCCGTGGATCGTGATGGGGACGTTCGTGTTCGCCGCGATCGCGACCCCGTCCACCGACCCGTTCACGATGCTGATCCTTGCCATCCCGATGCTCATCCTCTTCGGAATCTCCGAGGTGATCTGCCGGGTCCTCGACCGCCGCCGCCGCGACCGGGAGCAGGCCTCCGGGGTCGGCGACGACGAGCTGTCGCCGCTGTGACCGGGCACCTGGACGACCTCGACCCGTTCGACCTCCCCGACTGGCTGGGCGAGGGCGCGGTCACCTGGGCTGCGGAGACCGGCGTACGCCGCGGCCACCGGGTCCCGGGCCACCTCACGGGCGCCGGGCAGGAACTGCCCTGCGACCTGCTCGCCGTGGACGAAGCGCACCCCGTGCCAGTCGCCGACGAGGCCACGAGGACCCGCGCCCACCTGGCCTGGCGACACGGAGAGATCCTCCTGCTCGCCGACCACGACCGCGTCGTCCTGGCCGTCCCCGGCACCGGGTTCACCGCCGACCTCGCACTCGACGCCCTCAGCCGGCTGGCCAAGGCCGTCGGCGCCTCGCCCGAGAACTACGTCGCGCTGCTACGGATCGGTTCGGACCGCCGATAGGGTCGGGGCCGTGCCCGGAGACTCGCGCGAGATCGCACTACTGACCAACCCCACCGCGGGCAAGGGCAGGGGAGCGAAGTCACGGGACGTCGCACTGCCACGCCTGCGCGAGGCCGGCTTCGTGGTCCGCAACCTCGAGGGCCGCGACGCCGAGGAGGCGCTCGACCTCGCCCGGCAGTGCGTTGCCGACGGTCTCGAGGCGCTGGTGGTCTGCGGTGGCGACGGGATGGTCCACATCGGCGCCCAGGCGGTGGCCAACACCCCCACCAATCTCGGCATCATCCCGGCCGGCACCGGCAACGACGTGGCCCGCTACTTCGACATCCCGCGAAAGGACCCGATGGCCGCCGCCGACAGGGTCATCGCCTCGAACACCAAGCGGATCGACCTCGCCCGCAGCGGCTCGAAGTACTACGTCACGGTCCTGGCCGCCGGTTTCGACGCCGTCGTCAACGAGCGGGCCAACAGGATGACCTGGCCGCGCGGGCAGATGCGCTACAACCTGGCAACACTGGCCGAGCTGCGCACCTTCGAGCCACTGCCGTACACCCTGGAGCTGGACGGCCGCACTCTCCAGCTCGACGCGATGCTCGTCGCCGTGGGCAACGGCGCGTCGTTCGGCGGCGGGCTGCGCATCACCGAGGGGGCCAGCCTGGACGACGGCCTGCTCGACGTCGTGATCATCAAGCCGATCAGCAAGCCCGACCTCGTGCGGACCTACCCCAAGCTCTTCAAGGGCACCCACGTCACGCACCCGCAGTACGAACACCACCTGGTGCGCACCGTCACGGTCGCGGCGCCGGGGATCGTGTCCTACGCCGACGGTGAGCGGTTCGGTGCCCTGCCCCTCACGATCGAGGCCGCACCGGGAGCGCTGAGCGTCCTTGCCTGACCTCCTCGACGAATTCGCCGGTCTCTACGACTTCCCGCTCGACGACTTCCAGATCCGCGCGTGCCGGGAGATCGAGGGCGGCGGTGGAGTGCTCGTGGCCGCCCCGACCGGCTCGGGGAAGACGATCGTCGGCGAGTTCGCCGTACACCTGGGGCTGAAGACCGACCGCAAGTGCTTCTACACGACCCCGATCAAGGCGCTGTCCAACCAGAAGTACTACGACCTGGTCGCGCGGTACGGCGAGGAACGGGTCGGCCTGCTCACCGGTGACCACACGATCAACGGCGAGGCCCCGATCGTGGTCATGACGACCGAGGTCCTGCGCAACATGCTCTACGCCGGCTCCCGGACCCTGCTCGGCCTCGGCTTCGTGGTGATGGACGAGGTCCACTACCTCGCGGACCGGGAGCGCGGCGCGGTCTGGGAGGAGGTGATCATCCACCTGCCCGAGTCGGTGGCGCTGATCTCCCTGTCCGCGACCGTCTCGAACGCCGAGGAGTTCGGGGAGTGGCTGACCACGGTGCGGGGCTCCATGGGCACGATCGTGGAGGAGAAGCGGCCGGTGCCGCTCTACCAGCACGTGATGGCCGGCCGGCGGCTGCTCGACCTGTTCGCGGGGTCGGACGTCGACGCCTCCGCCGGGTTCGTGCGGGAGGGCGCACCCGTCAACGACGAGCTGCTCAAGCTCGCCCGCGACGACTGGGCCAGCTCCCGGATGAAGGACCGCAGGTCGCCCCGCGGCCGGTCCGCTGCCCGCGGCCGGGCACCGGCACGGGGTCGCGGCGGGGGAGGACGCCCGGTGGGGAACGGCAGGCGCGTATGGATCCCGAGCCGCGTCGACGTCGTCGACCGGCTCGACCGGGAAGGGCTGCTGCCGGCGATCGTCTTCATCTTCAGCCGGGTCGGGTGCGACGCCGCCGTCACCCAGTGCCTGAACGCCCGGGTCCGGCTGACCACGCCGCAGGAGCGGGACACGATCTACCAGTTCGTCGAGGAGAGCTGCCGGCACCTGCCCGACGCAGACCTCGAGGTCCTCGGGTACGACGACTTCCTCGACGGCCTGACGCGCGGGGTCGCTGCGCACCACGCCGGCATGCTGCCCGCGTTCAAGCAGTGCGTCGAGCAGCTGTTCGTCCGCGGCCTCTGCAAGGCCGTCTTCGCGACCGAGACCCTGGCCCTCGGCATCAACATGCCGGCCCGCACGGTGGTGATCGAGAAGCTGAGCAAGTGGAACGGCGAGACGCACGCAGACGTCACGCCGGGGGAGTACACCCAGCTCACCGGCCGCGCCGGACGAAGGGGACTCGACGTGGAGGGCCACGGGATCGTGCTGTGGCAGCCGGGCATGAACCCGCGGGAGCTGGCCGGGCTCGCGTCCACCCGCACCTATCCGCTGCGCTCGTCGTTCCGGCCGTCGTACAACATGGCCGTCAACCTGGTGCACCAGTTCGGCCGGGAGACCACCCGTGAGCTCCTCGAGCAGTCGTTCGCCCAGTTCCAGGCGGACAAGGCCGTGGTGGGCCTGGCCCGGCAGCTGCGCAAGAGCGACGAGGCCCTTGCGGGGTACGCCGAGGCGGCGACCTGCGACCGCGGCGACTTCATGGAGTATGCGCAGATCCGGAACCGGATCTCCGAGGTCGAGAAGCGGGCCGCGAAGGCGCGCCGTGCCGACCGCCGGGCAGACGCGCTGGACTCGCTGACCCGGCTCCGGCCGGGTGACGTGATCGAGGTGCCGACGGGCAAGTTCGCCGGGTTCGCGGTGGTCGTCGATCCCGGGCTGTCGCGGGACGAGCCGCGACCCTACGTCGTGACCGCGGACCGGCAGGCCCGCCGGCTGGGGATGATCGACTTCCCGACACCCGTGCAGGCGCTGACCCGGGTCAAGGTGCCGCGCAACTTCAACGGCCGCAACCCGCAGATGCGGCGCGACCTGGCCTCGGCCCTGCGCACCAAGACCCGGGACCTTCCATCCCCTCCGGTGGTTGAGCAGCGAGCGTCGTCGGAACCCGGTGAGGGCGGGCAGGGTGCCGGCCCCGAGGAGGTCGAGCGCCTCCGTGAGGAGCTGAAGGCCCACCCCTGCCACGACTGCCCCGACCGCGAGGACCACGCCCGCTGGGCGGAGCGGTGGTTCAAGCTCGACCGCGACGCCGCGACCCTGCGGCGCCGGATCGAGAAGCGGACCAACACCATCGCCCGGCAGTTCGACCGGGTGTGCGAGGTGCTCACCGCGCTGGGCTACCTCGATGGTGACACGGTCACCCCCCGGGGCGGCCACCTGCGCCGGATCTACTCCGACGTCGACCTGCTGGCAGCGGAATCGCTCCGCCAGGGCGTGTGGGACGACCTCGACCCCTCGGGGCTCGCCGCAGCGCTCTCGATCCTGGTGTTCGAGGCGCGCCGCCCGGACGACGCGAGCTCGCCGCGGATCCCCGGCGGAGCGGTCAAGGTCGCGATCGGGCAGATGGTCCGGCTGTGGGGCGAGCTGCGCAGGCTGGAGGGCGACCACCACCTCGACTTCCTGCGCCAGCCGGACCCCGGCTTCGCCTGGGCCGCCTACCGGTGGGCCGAGGGGGACGAGCTCGACTCCGTCCTGACCGACGTGGACCTGGCTGCCGGTGACTTCGTGCGCTGGATGAAGCAGCTGCTGGACCTGACCGGGCAGGTCGCCGACGCGGCCGGGGACTCGCCCCTGCGCGACACGGCCCGGGAGGCTCTACGCCGGCTCCGGCGCGGGGTCGTGGCCTACTCCGGGCTCAGCGACTGAGGCCCGACAGGTCGAGCGGGATGATCCGGCTCCTCGGCGGCTCCTGGCGTTCAGGGCACGGTCCCGGCGTGCCACCGAGGTAGACGACCGGGAGGTTGCACGCCCCGCCGCGGGTGTCGCCGGGGAGGCGGGGCGACGGGCACGGGGGCTCGAGCGGAGCCAGGGCCGGGACGACGCAGCCCTCGGACGGGGTCTCGAACGGCCCGGGAGCGGGAACGAGCTCACCCCCGGGATCCGGGGCAACGGCGGCGACCGGGTCCAGCTGCGCGGAAGCCGGGGGCGCCGACAGCCCGATCAGGGCGACCGTTGTCGGGACCGCGAACAACACCCTGAGCACTCGCTCAGGGTACGCCGATCGACCGACCCCGGGTCAGTCGCGGACGGCCGCCGCTACGGCGTCGGCCACCGGGACGTTGCCACCCACCAGGTTCCACTGACGGCGATGCGTCGACTCGTCGTCGAGTACGGCGACCACGACGGCGGCGACGTCGGCCCTCGGGATCTCCGCCCGGCTGACGTCCTCGCCGAGGGCGACCAGGCCGGTGCCCGGATCGTCGGTCAGGCGGCCGGGCCGCAGGATCGTCCAGTCCAGGGCGCTCACCCGCAGCGCCTCGTCGGCGTCGCGCTTCGCCTCGACGTACGCCCTCCAGACCGGGGACACGTCACCGGGCAACGGGTCATCGACGCCGATGGCGGAGACCTGGACGAAGCGCGTGATGCCGGCAGCGTGGGCGCCCTCGATCGACTTCAGGCTGCCCTCCAGGTCGACGGTCCGCTTGCGCTCGATGTTGCCGTCGGGTCCGCCGCCCGCGGTGAAGACGACCGCGTCGCAGCCGGCGAACGCGTCGGCGAAGGCCGGACCCGTCGCCCGCTCGATGTCGAGGAGGCGCACCTGCGCGCCGAGCTCCTCCAGCTCGGCCCGCTGGTCATCGCTGCGGACCAGCGCGACGGGGGTGCGGCCGGCGCCGACCAGGAGCGGGTGGAGGAGTCGGGCCACCTGTCCGTGGCCCCCGACGACGGCGACGTTGCTCATTGCGCCCACCGTACGCAGGTGCTCAGTGGCTCTCGTGGTCCAGTGCCTGTCGCAGCCGCTCGACGGCGCTGGTCAGGGAGTACCGGTCGGCGAGGTCGGCCAGGGTGTCCGGATCCCGGGGAACACGGGGGAGCGCGAGATCGGCGTCGGCGAAGTCGATGTCCCGGGCCACGGCCACCACCGTCGGCGCCACCTCGAGGTAGTCGGCGGCCGCCTTGATCTTGCCGCGCGGTCCGGGGCCCATGTCGCTGTCCGGGTCGTGCGCGGCCGTCACGATGCCCGCCATGTCGTCGAACCGGTTGAGCAGGGTGGCGGCGGTCTTCTCGCCGACCCCGGCCACACCGGGCAGGCCGTCGGAGCTGTCCCCACGGAGGGTGGCGAAGTCGGCGTACTGGCCGGGCTCGATGTCGTACTTCGCCCGGACCCAGTCGCGGGTGACCCGCTCGTGGTTGCCGACCCCGCGGGCGATGTAGAGGATCCGGACCCCCGCGTCGTCGTCGACGAGCTGGAAGAGGTCGCGATCGCCGGTGACCACGTCGACCGGCATCCCGGCGCCGGTGGCCAGGCTGCCGATCACGTCGTCCGCCTCGTAGCCGTCGGCACCCAGCACGCAGATCCCGAAGGCGTCGAGTACGTCGAGGATGATCGGGATCTGCACCTCGAGCGGGTCGGGGACCTCCTCGACGTCGGGTGCGGGCCCCGGGACCACCTGCTCGACCCGATGCGCCTTGTACGACGGGATCAGGTCCACCCGCCACTGCGGTCGCCAGTCGTTGTCCCAGCAGCAGACCAGGTGGGTGGGCCGGTAGTCGCTCACCAGCCGGCTGATGAAGTCGAGGAGGCCGCGCACGGCGTTCACGGGCGTGCCGTCGTCGGCGGTGATCTCCGGGACGCCGTAGAAGGCGCGGAAGTACATCGACGCGGTGTCCAGCAGCATCAGGCGCTCGCTCACGGGCGCATCCTGTCATGCGGACCGGCCGGAGGGTCTGCCGCTAGATTGTCCGGCGTGACGACGCCAGACGTGGAGGACACCGACCGCCGCATCCTCAGCCTGCTCGCTGCCGACGGCCGGATGTCGTTCACCGACCTCGGCAAGGCGACCGGGCTGTCCACGTCGGCCGTCCACCAGCGTGTGAAGCGGCTGGAGCAGCGGGGGCTGATCATGGGGTACGGCGCGTACGTCAGCCACGACGAGCTGGGCCTGCCGCTGACCGCGTTCATCTCGATCATCCCGAACGATCCGTCGCAGCCCGACGACTACCCCGACCGGCTGCGCGACATCCCCGAGATCGAGTCGTGCTGGTCCGTGGCCGGCGTGGAGTCCTACATCCTCAAGATCCGGGTCGCCACCCCCGTCGACCTCGAGGACCTGCTCGCCCGGATCCGCTCGGCCGCGAACGTGGCCACCAGGACCACGATCGTGCTCTCCACGCCGTACGAGAACCGCCCGGTCACCTGATCCCGGGATAACCCGGAGCGCCCCGGGCTCGTTGACCCGGACATGCCCTCCCGACTCATCGCCCTGCTGCTCGCGGCGTTCGTGGCCCTGGCCGGTGCGCTCACGGGTCCGGTGACCGGCCTCGGCAGCGCCGCGGGAGTCGAGCCGGAGCCGACCCTGCGGGTCGGCGTCGGTCGCGCCGACATCACCCCGCCCACCGGCTACTTCACGATGGGCAACGTCCGCTCGGACGCACGCGCGAAGGGACAGCACACGCGGCTGCAGGCCCGGGCGATCGTGCTGGAGCGGGGCGACACCAAGGTGGCACTGGTCGTCACCGACCTGTGCTGCGTGGCCGGCGGACTGCTGACCGAGGCCGCGAAGCAGCTCGAGGGTCGCGGGATCGACGAGCGGTCGATGGTGGTCGCGGGCACCCACACCCACAGCGCGCCGGGCCAGTACTTCCCGTTCGCCGCCCACGACGTCGTGTTCCCGAACTTCCCGACGCCCACCGAGTTCAGCCTCCAGCCCGATCCGCAGCTGTACGCCTTCCTCGCCCGCCGGATCGCCACCGCCATCGAGCGGGCCGACGACGACCTCGCACCCGGCGCCGCGGCCTGGGGGCACACCGAGATCCCGGTCGGGCTGACCGAGAACCGGTCCATCGAGGCGCACCTGGCCAACTACGGGATCCAGCGCGAGCTGGGGGAGGGGAGCGCCTCCGAGAGTCCCCACGGCGCCGACAGCACGATCGACCCCGACCTGGACGTGCTGCGGGTCGACAAGCTGATCGACGGCCGCCTGGTGCCGGTCGGGCTCTGGTCCACCTTCGCCAACCACGGCACCGTCACGCTCGGTTCCCGCGCCCAGAACTACAACGGCGACCACCTCGGGGCCGCCATGCTGGCGACCGAGGACGCGCTCCGGCGTACCGGTGGGGCGCCGCCGGGCCAGGACGTCGTGACCGCCTTCTCCAACGCCGACGAGGGCGACACCTCGTCCGCGCTCCACCGGACGGGCCCGGCGGCCGCGGAGTACGTCGGCCGGGTCGAGGCCGCCGCCATGGTGCGGGCGTGGACGGACGCCGGAGACCGACTCTCGGCAACCCCGGAGCTCGACCTGCGGTGGACCAGGTTCTGCTTCTGCGGTCAGGAGACCGACGGGGGCCGGGTCGATGACAAGGCCGTGCCGGGGCTGCCGCTGCTCAGCGGCTCCGACGAGCACCGCGGCCAGCTGCACGAGAACACCGGCCTCGTCTTCGAGGGCGAGCGGCTACCGGCCGAGGTGGGTCCGCAGGGCAACAAGATCCAGCTCGAACCTCAGGGCGTGCCGATCCCGCAGGGCGCGCCGCTGGCGATCGTCCGCGTGGGCGACGGGGTGGTCGTCTCCAACCCCGGCGAGGTCACCACCGAGGTCGGCCGACGCATCAAGGCCGCGGTCGGGTCGGCGATGGCTGGCACCGGGGTGCAGTCGATCGCGATCAGCGGTCTGGCCAACGAGTACCAGGGCTACTTCACGACGCCGGAGGAGTACGCCTGGCAGGCCTACGAGGGCGGCCAGACGAACTTCGGCAAGTACAGCGCCAACCTGCTGGTCGAGCAGACCGGGTTGCTCGCCGCGTCGCTGGCCGACGGACGACCGGCCCCGGCGGCCTACGAGTTCGACCCGACGAACGGTCTCGAGCCCGATCACACGCCGTTCCCGGACGGCGCCGAGCGGGGCGAGGTGCTCGAGCAGCCCGTCGGCGTGCAGCGCCTGGCGAGAGCGGGGTTCTCGTGGCGCGGCGGGGCGCGCGGCACCGACCGCCCGCTCGACCGGGCCTTCGTCCGGGTGGAACGCCGTGCTGACGGCGGCTGGCGTCGCGTGCACGACGACCTCGGGACCACGATCGAGTGGCGGGTCGAGGGCAACGAGCAGGCGCCGCTCGGGCCGGGCTACCTGGTGGCGGCCAACGAGGGCCGCTACACCGCGCACTGGGAGGTGCCGCTGGACACCACCCCCGGGCGCTACCGGTTCGTGGTGACGGCGAAGCGGTACCGGCTCACTTCCGCGTCGTTCCCGGTCACCCGCGGCTCGCAGCTGGCCGTCGAGCCGGTGCGGGCGCCCGCGGGACGGGCCGCTTTCACGCTCGCCTACCCCCAGCCCGAGCCGTACGCCGACCTGACCTGGCGGCCGCAGGTCGCCCGCGGTACCCCGGTGACCGTGATGGTGTCGGGGGAGCGGGTGCGGGTCTCGCCGTCCCGCCGCGGTGTCTTCGAGGTCGCGGCGGTCACCGGGCGACCGGGTCGTCGTCCCCGCCGGGACCGTCGGTGACCCGTACGGCAACCGCACCGGTCGGCGTACCGCATTCACGGCCGGCGAGCCCGCAGCGCCCCGGCCTCGCGAGCCGTACCCGGTGCTCTCGCCCTGGTGAGCCGGGCTCAGTAGGCCTGCAGTGCGGCGGTGCGCCGGGACGCCTCGGCGACCTCGGCCGCGCGGAGGTCGGACTCGTCGAGGTTGCCGTGCTCGGCCCACCACTGCTGGCCCGCTTCGGGGAGGGTGTGGATCGGGTCGTAGTACTCGTAGGTGCGCGTCAGCGCCTCGGGGTCCGACGACTCGATCGAGGTGCGGTAGTTCTTCGTCCAGTAGGAGATGCCGCGCTCGGTGTCGTAGTCGGCGATCTGGTGGACCCACCGCTTGCCGACGAAGGGCACGTCGCACACGATCCGCGGAGTCGCGAAGCCGGGGAGGTAGCCCATGATGTGGTGCTGGAGCCGCTGGGCGTCGGCGACCGAGACCCGCCAGTGCTCCGAGAACGGGATCATGTCGCACATGTAGAAGTAGTAGGGCATGATCTGCGCGCCGTCGAGCAGCGCGAAGCACAGGTCGAGCAGTGCGTTCGGGTCCGCGTTGACGCCGTTGAGCAGCACACCCTGGTTGCGCACGTCGCGGATCCCGGTGTCGAGCATCGCGCGCGTCGCGTCGGCCACCAGCGGGGTCACCGAGTTGGCGTGGTTGGTGTGGGTGTGGATCGCGATCGAGACACCGCGCCGGCGAGCGACGGTGGCGACCCGCTCCATGCCGCTGCGGACGTCGTCCTGGAGCCAGTGCTGGGGAAGCCCGATCAGGGCCTTGGTGGCCAGCCGGACGTCGCGGATGTTCTCGATCTCCAGCAGCCTGGTCAGGAAGTCCTCGAGCCTGGGCCACGGCATGTTCGCGACGTCACCCCCGGAGACCACCACGTCGCGCACGGAGGGCGTCCGGCGCAGGTAGTCCATCATCGCGTCGAGCCGGTCGTTCGGCTTGCTGGTGAACTTCAGCTTGTCGATCACCGCGGTGGAGTTGCCGACCAGGTCCATCCGGGTGCAGTGGCCGCAGTACTGCGGACAGGTCGGCAGCAGCTCGGCCAGCACCTTCGTCGGGTAGCGGTGGGTCAGCCCCTCGGCCACCCACATGTCGTGCTCGTGCAGGGAGTCGCGGGTGGCGTGCGGGTGGGAGGGCCAGTCGGTACGACGGTCCGAGAACACGGGGATCATGTAGTGGCGGATCGGGTCGGCGTAGAACGCGTCGGTCAGGGACCCGGGCCCGGCGGGTGCCGACTGCGGCGCCATGGTGTTCAGCATCTGCGGCGGCAGCAGCATCGACATGGTGGCGCGTTCGGCCTGGTCCCGCTCGAGGTCGGCGTAGAACCGGTCGTCGACCAGGTCGCCGAGCAGCTCGCGCAGCTGACGGACGTTCTTGACGCAGTGGGCGCGCTGCCACTGGACCGAAGCCCACTCGTCGGGCGTGACGTCCCTCCAGCCCGGGAACCGGGTCCAGTCCGGCTCCACCGGCTCGACGCGTCGGTAGGGGTAGGGCTGACCCGTCTCCAGACCGATGGCGGTCTCGATGCTCATCCGCTGCTCCTGTGGTGCGGCCCGCTCGGGGCGTACGTCGAGGGCGGCGCGTCAGTTGTGTGTCGCAGCCCTCCTCTGTCAGAGTACGAGGAGGACGTTCGGTTCGTCCAATGCCGCGCCGGACGATTTCCTGTCGCACCGTGATTTTGATGGAGGATGTCGGCCATGCTGGCCCGTGAAAGTGACCCGACCGGCCTGCACCGGGTGCTCGACGACCGCCTGGTCCTGCCCCAGGCGGCGCAGCGGCTCGACACCCGGCCGGAGCTGTGGCCCGACGAGGTCAGGATCCGGGTCGAGAAGCTCAACCTGGACGCGGCGTCGTACCGCCAGCTGGAGCGCAAGCACCGCGGCGACGGGGAGAAGATCCGAGCGGAGGTGCTGGAGATCGTCGCCGCCCGCGGCAAGATGCAGAACCCCGAGACCGGGTCCGGCGGCATGCTCGTCGGCACCGTCGAGGAGGTGGGGGAGCGGTCACCGCTGGGCCTGTCGGTCGGCGACCGGGTCGCCACGCTGGTCTCGCTCACCCTCACCCCGCTCGTCATCGAGGACGCCCTGGCCGGCTGGGACGGGCACGGCGAACAGGTGCCCTGCGACGGGTACGCCGTCCTCTTCGGCCGGTCCATCGCGGCGGTCATCCCGGACGACCTCCCGGCCGACCTCGCGCTCTCGGTCATGGACGTGTGTGGCGCTCCCGCCCTGACCGCCCGCGTGGTCGAGGAGGGGATGACGGTCGCCGTCATCGGGGGAGCCGGGAAGTCCGGGTCCATGAGCCTCGCCGCCGCCCGACGCTCCGGAGCCGGCCTCACCATCGGTGTCGTGCCCCTCCAGGCCGAGGCCGACCTCCTCACGCAGTCCGGGCTGGCCGACGAGGTCGTGGTCGCCGATGCCCGCGACCCGATCGCGCTGCGCGACGCGGTGGTCAAGGCGGGGGGCCCCGCCGACGTCACCGTCGTCTGCGTCGACGTCCCCGGCTGCGAGGGCGGTGCCATCCTCACCACCGCCGAGGGCGGGACCGTCATCTTCTTCTCGATGGCCACGTCGTTCGCCGCGGCCGCGCTCGGCGCGGAAGGGCTGGCGGCCGACGTGACGATGCTGGTCGGCAACGGCTACGTCCCCGGTCACGCGGCCTACGCCCTCGATCTGCTCCGCGCGGACGCAGGGGTGCGACGACTCTTCGAGAGGCGGCTGGCATGAGCGGAAAGCTGGCGCTCGACCCGGCCACGGTCCAGAAGGCCCGGGCCCTGGCCGCCCAGGTCGGCGAACCCATCGTCCGGATGGCCACCGAGCACACCACCGTCTCCGTCGAGCGCGCCACGCTCCGGCTCGCCGGGCTCGGTGGTGCCGACGCGGACGGGACCCCCTGGGCGAACCGCCTCGCCGACTGCGTCCGCGCCGACGTCGGTCTCGAGCACGGCATCTCCCTCCCCGTCTGGGACGCGCTGCTGCGCGGCGAGGCCGACGACCTCGTGGGACTGGCCCAGAAGGCCTCCGCCGGGTCGGTGCGGTTCCGGCTCCCCGACGGGACCGAGGCCGACAACGCGCGGGAAGCCGCGCGGGCAGCCGTGGGCGCCGGCGTACGACGCATCGACGCGCGGCGTCTCGAGCGGGAGCAGCTGATCGCCGACGTCGGCGACGCGCCGGCGAAGCCGTGGATCTACCTGATCGTGGCCACCGGCGACATCCACGAGGACATCCCGCAGGCCCAGGCCGCGGCGCGGGCGGGCGCGGACGTGATCGCGGTGATCCGCTCCACCGGCCAGAGCCTGCTCGACTTCGTGCCCGAGGGCGCCACCCGCGAGGGGTTCGCCGGCACGTACGCCACCCAGGAGAACTTCCGGCTGATGCGCGCCGCGCTCGACGAGACGAGCCGGGAGCTCGGACGCTACGTCCGGCTGACCAACTACGCCTCCGGGCTGTGCATGCCCGAGATCGCGGCCCTGGCGGGTCTCGAGCGGCTCGACATGATGCTCAACGACTCGATGTACGGCATCCTCTTCCGCGACATCAACCCGGTCCGGACGTTCGTCGACCAGCGCTTCAGCCGGCAGGTCCACGCACGGGCCGGGATCATCATCAACACCGGCGAGGACAACTACCTCACCACTGCCGATGCCGTCGATGCGGCGCACACCGTGACGACGAGCCAGCTGCTCAACGAGTACTTCGCGCAGGAGGCCGGCCTCGAGGACTGGCAGCTCGGCCTCGGCCACGCCTTCGAGATCGACCCGGACCTGCCCGACTCGTTCCGGATGGAGCTCGCCCACGCGATGCTGGCCCGGGACCTGTTCCCCGACGCACCGCTGAAGTGGATGCCCCCGACCCGGCACATGACCGGTGACGTCTTCCGGGGTTACCTGCTCGACGGGTTCTTCAACCTCGTGGGCGCCCTCACCGGCCAGGGGATCCTGCTGGTCGGCATGATGACCGAGGCGGTGGTCACCCCCTGGATCTCCGACCGCGACCTCGCGCTGCAGAACGTCCGCTACGTGATGAACGCCGCCGGCAGCCTGCACGAGGACTTCCACCCAGCCCCCGACGGGTTCATCGTCGGCCGCGCCCGCCAGGTGCTGGAGGAGTCGATCGACCTGCTCGAGCAGATCCGGCAGCACCAGAACGGCCTGCTGGACTCGATCGCCGACGGCACCTTCGGGCTGATGAAGCGGCCCGCCGACGGTGGCCGTGGCCTCGACGGCGTGGCCCGCAAGTCGCCGGCGTACTTCAACCCGGCCACCGAGATCCTGGAGCAGAGATGACCGACTCGCAGGACACAATCCCCCCACTCAAGGTCAGGAATCCCCTTCTCAACGGATCATCCGGCCCTACGGCGACACCACCGGCGACGGCATGGTGCAGGTCAGCTTCACGCTCCCGATGGCGCACTCCAAGGTCGCCGACGGCGCGGCCGCGCAGCTGGCGAAGAAGATGGGGATCGACCCGGCCCTGGTCGTGCACAGCAAGCCGATGGGGCCGGACTTCACGTTCTTCGTCGTCTACGGACGCGTCAACCACCTCGTCGACGTGAGCAAGGTGGAGGTGGTCGAGCGCGACTACCCGCTGCTGACCCCGCAGGAGGTCAACGCCGAGGTCAAGGAGGCCCTGCGCCGCCGGCTGGTCGTGATCGGAGGGTGCATCGGGACCGACGCGCACACGGTGGGCATCGACGCGATCCTCAACATCAAGGGTTTCGCGGGGGAGAAGGGGCTCGAGTACTACCGCGAGCTCAAGGTGGTCAACCTCGGCGCCCAGGTGTCGGTCCCCGAGCTCGTGGACCGCGCGCTGGCGGAGAAGGCCGACGCGGTCCTGGTCTCCCAGGTGGTCACCCAGCGCGACGCACACCTGCTCAACACCCGGGAGATGTCCGCGGCGTTCCGCGAGGCCTACCCGCCCGAACGGCGTCCGCTCCTGGTGGTGGGCGGGCCGCGGTTCGACGAGGCGATGGCCGCGGAGCTGGGCGTCGACCGGGTCTTCGCGCGGGGTACGACGCCGGGCGAGGTGGCCAGCTTCCTCGTGCACCGGATCACCTCGTCACGGAAGGCCTCCTGATGACCCGAGCCGAGGTCGGCCTCCGCGTCGTCCACCGTCGCTACGTGCCCTACTCACACGCCCACTACGCGGGGCACCTCGTCGACGGCGCCTACAGCCTCGGCCTGTTCGGCGACGTGGCGACGGAGATGTGCATCCGCACCGACGGCGACGAGGGGCTCTTCGCGTCGTACTCCGACGTGCAGTTCCGCGCGCCGCTGCGGGCCGGCGACGTCGTGGAGGTCAGCGCCGAGATCGTGAAGGTCGGCTCGCGCTCGCGGGTCCTGGACTTCGCGGTGCACGTCGTCGCGCGTGGCGAGGCCACCGCCGAGGCGCCCGGAGCGGCCGCGGGTGCTCGACCCGCCGCTGCTCGTGACGACCGCGACCGGCACTGTCGTCGTCCCCGGCTGACCGGCTCCCCGGCGTGTCCCGCACGACACGCCGGAGGCGCCGCAAAATTGTCAGACGTTCGGCAACCGGACGCCCGCCTGTGACCTGCGCTTTACAGGTGTTCCCGCAGGTCAGAGGCCTGTTGACAGCACCCGTGGTCGCGATGAAACTTGGTCCTCGTCCGCCCATGCAGATCGTGTTCGGCGGACCGACGTCCGAGTGGCTGTGTCGGGGAATGGGGCGCCACCATCCCTCCGACATTGTTCGCGGAGGTCGGTCTCGCTCCACGAGGGCGGACACGGAAGGGTCCCCGGTTCCCTAGACAACTTCCTGATCTCGGCAGCCAGTCGGTCTTGGGTCGGTCCGAAGGATCGGGGACCCTTCCGGACCTCTGCAGGCAGGTACCTTTGCCAGCGTGCTCCTCCGGACCGGTTCCGCCCTCGTCGCGGGCGTCCTCCTCGCCCTGGCGTACGCGCCGGTGGGGGCCTCCTTCCTGATCCCCTTCGCCGTGGCCGGGTTCGTGCTCACCACCCACGGGCTGCCGGCGCGCAGGGGATGGATCCCGGGTCTCGCCTTCGGAATCGGCTTCTGCTACGTCCTGATGTTCTGGATGCGGGTCGTCGGCATCGACGCCTGGCTCGCGCTCTCGGCGCTGGAGGCGTCCTTCTACGCGATCCTCGGCGCCGTGGCCGCCGCCCTCTCCCGGCTGCGCCTCGCCCCGGTGTGGATCGCCTGCGCCTGGGTCGGGACCGAGGCGGTCCGGTCGACGTGGCCGTTCGGGGGGATGCCGTGGGGCCGTCTCGCGTTCGCCACCGCCGAGACCCCCTGGCAGGAGGCGCTGCCCTTCGTCGGGCAGAGCGGGGTCAGCCTGCTGCTCGCGCTGCTCGGCTGCCTGCTCGCCTGGGCGGTCGTCACGACGGGCCGGACGCGGGTCGTGTCGGCGGTGGCTGCCCTGGTCGTGCTCGGCGCCGGCATGGCTCCCGCCCTGACGCCGTACGACGTGCCCACGGACGGGCAGCGGTCGGTGGCCGTGGTCCAGGGCAACGTGCCCGGGGACGGGGACGACATCCTGCTCGACCACCGGCAGGTGACCCGCAACCACGTCGACGCCACGATCGCGCTCGCCGACGACGTCGCCGCCGGGGACGAGGCCGAGCCCGACTTCGTGCTCTGGCCGGAGAACTCCACGGCCGTCGATCCCTTCGCCGACGCGGGCATCAACGCCGCGATCCGGGAGGCCAGCGAGGCCGTCCGCCGGCCGATCCTGGTCGGGGCGATGGTGGACGCAGGGACCGAGCACGTCCTCAACCAGGGCATCGTGTGGGCGCCCGGGACGGGCGCGGGCGACCGGTACACCAAGCGGCACCCGGTCCCGTTCGGCGAGTACATCCCCTGGCGCGGCGTCTTCCGGAGCAACTTCGGACGTCTCGCCCTGATCCCGCGCGACATGCGCAGCGGCACCCGGACCGAGCCGATCCGGATCGCTGACACCGCGGTCGCGGACGCGATCTGCTTCGACGTCGCCTACGACGACGGGATCCACGCCCAGGTCCGGGAGGGCGCCCAGCTGCTGGTCGTCCAGACCTCGAACGCCATGTTCATCAACACCAGCCAGATCGAGCAGCAGTTCGAGATCTCCCGGCTCCGGGCCCTCGAGACCGGCCGCTACGTCCTGGTCGCGGCCACCAACGGCGTCTCGGGCGTGGTGTCGCCCGACGGCACCGTGCTGGACCGGGCGGAGCCGCGCACCCAGGCGGTGCTCACCGAGGAGGTCGGGCTGAGCACGGCGATCACCCCGGCGGTGTGGCTCGGGCCCTGGGTCGGGCGGGCCTGCGCCGGCATCGCCGTCGCCGCGCTGTGCTTGGGGCTGCTCCCGTATCGTCGACGGCAGCGCAGGGGAGAGGAGGTGCAGCCGTGAGCTTCGAGTCCCTCGGCAGGATCCTGATCGTGGTCCCGACCTACGACGAGGCCGACAACATCGCCCAGGTGGTCGGGCGGCTCCGCGCCGCGGTCCCCGAGGCCGACGTACTGATCGTCGACGACAACTCCCCGGACGGCACCGGCGCCGTCGCCGACCGGCTCGCGGCCGCCGACGACCAGGTGCGGGTCCTGCACCGCCCGGGCAAGGAAGGGCTCGGCGCCGCCTACCTTGCCGGGTTCGCCCAGGCGCTGCAGTCCGGCTACGACGTCATCGGCGAGATGGACGCCGACGGCTCCCACCAGCCCGAGGAGCTGCCCCAGCTCCTCGACGCGCTCGGCGACGCCGATCTGGTGATCGGCTCCCGCTGGATCCCGGGCGGGTCGATCGTCAACTGGTCCCGGGGTCGTGAGGCGCTGTCGCGGGGCGGCAACCTCTACGTCCGCGCTCTACTGGGCATCGACGTGTACGACGCCACCTCCGGGTTCCGGGTCTTCCGCAGCCAGACGCTGGAGAAGATCGACCTCGGGACCGTCCGGTCCGCCGGCTACGTGTTCCAGACCGACCTGGTCGCCCGCACGCTGGACGCGGGACTGGCCGTGCGCGAGGTCCCGATCGAGTTCGTCGAGCGGGTCCGGGGCGAGTCGAAGATGAGCGCCCGGGTTGCCGTCGAGTCGCTGCGACGGATCACCGGCTGGGGGCTGCGGCACCGCTCCTCCCGGCTCCGGGAGGCCGTTCGTCCGCTCCTCCGGAGGCCGCGATGACGCGCCCGACGACGCGGCGCCGGTGGACCAGGCTCGCGCTGTTCGCCGCCTTCATCGGCGTACCGCTCATCGAGATCTGGGTGCTGATCCAGGTCGGCCAGGTCATCGGGCCGTGGTGGACGATCCTGCTGCTGATCCTCGACAGCCTCTTCGGCACCTGGCTGATCCGGCGCGAGGGCGGCAAGGCCTGGCAGGGGCTCCGGGTGGCGCTCGAGTCGGGCCGGATGCCGGCGCGCGAGCTGGCCGACGGCGCCCTCATCCTGGTCGGTGGGACCCTGATGCTGACGCCCGGCTTCGTCACCGACGCCTTCGGCATCCTGCTGATCCTGCCCTTCACCCGACCGGCCGCCCGGCGGCTGCTGACCCAGGTCGTGACCAGGCGACTGCTGGCCGGACAGACGACTCGCCCCGGTCCCGGTCCTGGTGGACCGGTCGTCCGGGGCGAGGTGGTCGAGGAGTAGCGGAGACGCGGCAGCGGATCCGCTGATGGTGGTCGAGCGAGCCGCGCGACCGAGGGACGAGGTCGCGACCGGCGTGTCGAGACCGGGTCAGCCGGCCTTCTTCTTCCGGGCCGACGCGCGGTGCAGGTGAGCGGGCCCGATCTCGCCGCCCCGGAGCAGCTCGAGACGCTCCTTGAGGATGTCCTCGAGCTCCTTCTCCGAGCGACGCTCGAGGAGCATGTCCCAGTGGGTGCGGGCGGGCTTCTCGTTCTTGGCCTCCGGCTGGATTCCCGAGGTGCTCAGCGCCTCGCTGCCGCACTTCTGGCACTCCCACGTGGCCGGGACCTCGGCCTCGACCGACATCGTGATCTCGAACTCGTGCCCGCGCGGGCAGAGGTATCCGACCTGCTGGCGAGCCGCGAACTCGATGCCGCGCTCGTCCTCGAAGCTCTGACCCCCCAGTCGAGCGCCACGCAATGTTCGCTCCGCCATGAGCCACCTCCTGGCTAGTTCCCCCGGTTGACGACTTTGAGACGGCCGAACGGCCAGGACATGACGCCGTCTGGCGTCGGTCGCCTTGATCTCTTCAACGCTAGTGGTGTCCCGGGCATTCCGAAATGCCCAGATCGACCGAGTGGGTCAAATCACGGCTGGTACGGCGTTTCCTGCCTCACGGATGCCGCGTTCGGTGTCCACCTTCAGGAGCAGTACCCCACCGATCACGAAGAAAACGATCAACGCGAAGATCGCCGGCCGGTAGGAGTCGGTGATCGAGAGCACGATCGCGAACGTCGCCGTGCCGAACCACGACGTGCCGCGGTCCATCGCGTGGTAGAAGCTGAAGTACTCCGCCTCCTTGCCGCGCGGGATCAGCAGGGAGAAGTAGGACCGCGCCAGTGCCTGGGTGCCGCCCAGCACGATGCCGATGGCCGCGCCCGAGGACCAGGAACAGGGGCACGTTGCCCGCCGGCAGGAACAGCGCAACGGTCACGATCACCATCCAGACCACCAGCCCGACCAGGATGACCTGCTTCGCGCCGTACGTCGCCGCGGCGCGACCGAAGACGAGCGCGCCGCCGAAGGCGACGAACTGGACCATGAGGATGGTCGCGATCAGGATCGTCTGGCTGTGCCCGAGCTCCTCCGCGCCGTAGACCGCCGAGGACGCGATGACGGTCTGGATGCCGTCGTTGAAGAACAGGTAGGCGAACAGGAACGTGAGCGCCATCGGGTAGCGGCGCAGGTCCTTGAGCGTGGCAAACAGCTGTCCGAAGCTCTGCCGCACCGCGCCGCCGGCCTCCGGGACGACGTGCTGCGGCGGGTGGTTCTGGAGCCTGCGGAAGGGGATGAAGGTGAAGCCCGCCCACCAGACGGCGGCCGAGAGCATGCAGAGCCGGGCGGCGAGACCCTCGCTCGAGACCGATCGCGTCGTGGCCGAGGAAGACGGCGAGGTTGATCACCAGCAGCAGCCCGCCGCCGAGGTAGCCGAAGGCCCACGCCCGTGAGGAGACGCGGTCGCGCTCGTCCTCGGACGAGATCAGCGGGAGGATCGAGTCGTTGATCACGCCGGCGGCGCCGAAGCAGACGTTGCCCGACCACGATGCCGACCGCCGCCAGCTGCCAGTTGTCGCCGGTCGCGAAGAAGATCAGCGAAGCGAAGGCCGCGCCGGTCCAGGCGAACGCCGCGAGCATCCCCTTCTTGTTCTCGGTGCGGTCGGCGAACGCGCCCGAGCGGCGGGCAGCAGCAGCGCGGACAGGATCGTGGACAGCGGTGATCAGCCAGAAGAACAGGGCGCCGGGCGGCAGGGTGAAGATCCCGAGCGTCGAACCGGCCGCCCTCGCCCACGGCGTTCTCGGCGAGGTTGATGAAGTAGGGGCCGAAGAAGACTGTCCCGATGGTGGTGGTGTAGGCGCTGTTCGCCCAGTCGTACCAGTACCAGGCCCGCTGCTCCCTGGCCCGCCCCAGCGGACGCAGATCCGCGACGCCGCCGGCTGCCTCGCTCATGAGTCTTCCCTCCCGTTGCTCATCCACTGGTCGCGCTGGACGAGCACTTCCTTGAGTATGTCGGTGCGATCGGTCATCACCCCGTCGACACCACGGTCGAGCAGCTCGCGGATCTCGTCGGCGTCGTCGACGGTCCACACGTGCACGTGCTTGCCGGCCGCGTGCGCGCGCCGTACCAGTCCTCGGGTGGCCACGATGAGCGGACCTCGGCGGTGAGGGATCTGCAGGGCCGCCACCCGGCCGCGGGTGAGGAAGTCCGCCAGCCGACCGCTGGGCAGGAACCGGAAGGCGATGACCTCCAGCGGGTGGGCCGAGGTCGGCACCCGGCCTCCGGTCAGGCGGCGGAAGTGGTTGAGCCGACGCGGGGAGAAGGAGCCGACGAGGACCCGGTCCCACGCATCGTGCTCGTCGAGGAACCGGGCCAGCAGCGGGACCGCGGCCGAGGCCTTGATGTCGATGTTGAAGCGCGCGTTCGGGAACTCCTCGAAGAGCTTCGCCAGCGTCGGGACGCGCTCGCGACCTCCGATCAGGGCCTCGCCGACCTCGGCCAGGGTCAGGCCCTCGATCCGCCCCTTCAGGTCGGTGACCCGGTCCAGGACGGCGTCGTGGAAGGCGAGCAGAGCTCCGTCGCTGGTGGCGTGGACGTCGGTCTCGAGGTAGGAGTAGCCGAGCTCGTCGGCGTGCCGGAAGGCGGCCAGGGTGTTCTCCAGCCCCTCGAGCTCCGGGTGGTAGGCGCCGCCGCGATGGGCGAAGGCGAGGGTCGAGCCCGGCTGGTCCAGCACGGCGTCGAGATAGCGGTGTCCGGTCCGCGGCGCGTTCACCCGTGCAGTAAACACCGCCGTGTGGTCGTGCTCACGCCTTTCGGCTTCTCCGGCGGTGCGTACTCACCGGTCACCGGGGAAGGGGAGTAGCGTCGAGTCCATGGATGCGTTGACCTGTCCTCGTTGTGGCGCCGAGATGGAGAGTCGAGCTCTGGCCGACGGGCAGGTGAGCCAGTGCCCGGACGGTCACGGAGTGTTCCTGGCACGAGCCGACCTGGGCAGCCTCATCGAGTCGGAGACCGACTGGCACCGCAACGCCAGCCAGCACACCGCGCCGCTGCCGCGGATCACCGCCGACATGACCGCGCCGCCCTCCGGCCGGGCCAAGGCCCGGGCCTGGGTGGAGACGCTCTTCAGCTGAGCGCGCCCGTGGTTAAGGCTCGCGTAGCCTCACCGGGTCTCGACACGCGGGTCGCGACTTCGTCCTCAGTCGCGCCGCTCGCTCGACCACCATCAGCGCAGCCGCTGACGCGTCTGCGCTCAGATGTCGCGGAACGTCTCGATGTTCGCGCCCAGCAGGTTGAGCCGCTCCGCCAGCTCCTCGTAGCCGCGGTGGATGACGTACGTCGACCGCAGGACCGACGTGCCCTTCGACGCGAGCATCGCGAGCAGGACGACCACCGCAGGACGGAGCGCCGGCGGGCACACGATCTCGGCGCCGGACCAGTGGGTCGGCCCCTCGATCATCACCCGGTGCGGGTCGAGCAGCTTGACGTCCCCGCCGAGCTTGTTGAGCTCGACGAGGTAGATGGCCCGGTTCTCGTAGACCCAGTCGTGGAGCAGGGTCTGGCCCTGCGCCGTCGCCGCGATCACCGCGAAGAACGGCAGGTTGTCGATGTTCAGGCCCGGGAACGGCATCGGGTGGATCTTGTCGAGCGGCGCGTGGAGTGGGCTGGGCTGCGTGGTGAGGTCGACCAGACGGGTGTGCCCGTTGCGGGCGACGTACTCCTCGGAGCGGGAGTACTGGAAGCCCATCTCCTCGAGCAGCGCCAGCTCGATCTCCAGGAACTCGATCGGCACCCGCTGGATGGTGATCGACGACTCGGTCACGATCGCCGCCGCCAGCAGTGACATCGCCTCGATCGGGTCCTCGCTCGGGGCGTAGTCGACGTCGACGTCGATCTCCGCGCGGCCGGTGACGGTCAGCGTCGTGGTGCCGATGCCGTCCACGACGACCCCGAGCTTCTGCAGGTAGAAGCAGAGGTCCTGGACCATGTAGTTGGAGGAGGCGTTGCGGATGACCGTGGTGCCGGGGTGCAGGGCGGCGGCCATCAGGGCGTTCTCGGTGACGGTGTCGCCGCGCTCGGTGAGCACGATGGCCCGGCCGGGCTCGATGGTCCGGTTGACGTTGGCGTGGTACATCCCGTCGGTGGCCTTGACCTCCAGGCCGAACGGGCGAAGCGCGGCCATGTGCGGCTCGACCGTGCGGGTGCCGAGGTTGCAGCCGCCGGCGTACGGCAGCTCGAACGTGCCGGCGCGGTGGAGGAGCGGCCCGAGGAACATGATCACCGAGCGGGTACGCCGGGCGGCGGTCTCGTCGATGTGCTCGAGGTCGAGCTCGGCCGGCGGGATGATCTCGAGGTCGCCGTCGTCGCCGAGCCACCGGGTCTGCACGCCCAGGCTCCCGAGCACCTCGAGCAGCCGGTTGACCTCCTCGATCCGGGCGACCTTGCGCAGCGTGGTCCGACCCCGGTTGAGAAGGGACGCGCACAGCAGCGCCACCCCGGCGTTCTTGGACGTCTTGACATCGATGCTGCCCGACAGGCGGGTGGGGCCGGACACGCGCAGGTGGGTGGGTCCGGCGCCGAGCGCCACGATCTCGGAGTCGAGGGCGCTGCCGATGCGCGCCAGCATCTCGAGGGAGAGGTTCTGGTGACCCTTCTCGATCCGGTTGATGGCGCTCTGGCTGGTCTTCAACAGCTGTGCCAGCTCGAGCTGGGTCAGGCCGCGATGCTTGCGCGCGTCCCTGATCAGGTTCCCGATCCGGCCCTTGTAGTCGACAGTCATGCCAGCCACGGTATCTCAGATATGAGATGAGCCAACATCGCGCACGCGCGCGGATGTTGCATCCGCCTGCAAGGATGCCCGCATGCGAGCCACCACCATCCATGCGCCAGGAGACGTCCGGATCTCGGAGGTACCCGATCCGGAGATCTCGACTCCCACCGATGCCATCGTCAAGGTGACCGCGGGCTGCATCTGCGGGTCGGACCTGTGGCCCTACCGCGGGGAGAACGACATCGACGCCGGCTCGACGATCGGCCACGAGTGTGTCGGCGTCGTCGAGGAGGTCGGGGGAGACGTGGTCTCGTTCCGGCCCGGCGACTTCGTGGTCGTGCCCTTCTGCCACAGCGACAACACGTGCGCCCACTGCCGGGCCGGGATGCACTCGGCGTGCGAGAACCAGGGCTTCACCGCCACGGGCCAGGGGGAGTACGCGCTGGTCCACCAGGCCGAGGGCACGATGGTCAAGACCGACGGGCAGCCCGACGAGGCGATGATCCCGTCGCTGCTGACGCTCTCCGACGTGATGGCGACCGGCTGGCACGCGGCGGTCGCGGCCGACGTACGCGAAGGGGGCACCGCGGTCGTGGTCGGGGACGGCGCCGTGGGTCTGTGCGGCGTGCTGGCGGCTCGGTGATGGGTGCCGAGAAGGTCATCGTCATGTCGCGGCACGTGCCACGCCAGGACATCGCCCGGCAGTTCGGTGCCACCCACGTCGTCGAGGAGCGCGGCGAGGAGGGATCCGCGGCGATCCGCGAGATCACGAGCGGCGTGGGCGCCGACGCCGTCCTCGAGTGCGTGGGCACCGACGCCGCCATCCAGACGGCGTTCGACATCGCCCGGCCCGGGTCGACCGTGGGCTTCGTGGGCGTCCCGCACGGCGTGGACCTCCCGGTCCGGCGGATGTTCGGCAAGAACATCGGCCTGGCCGGCGGCATGGCGCCGGTGCGGGCCTACCTGCCCGAGCTGTTGAAGCTGGTGCTCGAGGGGCAGATCAACCCCGGGCTGGTCTTCGACTCGACGCTGCCTCTGGCCGAGGTGGCGGAGGGTTACCGGGCGATGGACGAGCGTCGCTCGGTGAAGGTGCTGCTCCAGCCCTGATCCGGGTAACGCGCCTCAGGCGGCGTTACCCGGCATCGGGGCAGGCTTGCAGTTGCACTCGTCGCCGCACACCAGGTAGGTGTGAATGGCGTGCCCGCAGTTCTGGCAGGGCATGTCGTGCGACAGGTGGTGCGTCGTCGTCTGGACGGTGTCCCACATGGCCTTTCCCTCCTCCCCACAAAGCGTTCCCGCTGTCCCCGTTCTCACACTCACCGGTCTTGACCTCTGTGGATCGTGTGACCTTCGTGAGTAGATCGCACCACCATGATTGAACGTTCTACCGACGACTCACCGGTGTTTCGATGCAAATCGCTAGAGGTGACCAGACCGGCATAGTCCACCTTGATCCGCCCGGTCGTTCGTTCGGGCGACCGTGGTGGTCAGAACGTGCCCGCTCGCATACCGCGCCGCCTGTGCCAGACTGCGGACGAGGCCTCCGCCGGGGGCACGAAGGAAGGCACCACATGAACACTCGCACCATCGCCATCGCCGCCCTGGTCCTGGTCGTCATCGTCATCCTGTTCCTCGTCTTCTGACGACCGGTCGGCGCTCGGGCCGCCGGCGCGACGTACGATCCGCGTGTGACCAGCAGACCGGGCCGCGGAGCAGCACCTGCGGGACCTCGCGCGGCTGCGCCGTGTCCGCGACCGGATCGACCGGGAGTACGCCCAGCCGCTCGACGTCGAGGCGCTCGCCCGCGGCGTGCACATGTCGGCCGGGCACCTCAGCCGCGAGTTCCGGCGCACCTACGGCGAGTCGCCGTACTCCTACCTGATGACGCGGCGCATCGAGCGCGCGATGGCGCTGCTGCGTCGCGGCGACCTGAGCGTCACCGACGTCTGCTTCACGGTCGGCTTCTCGTCGCTCGGCACCTTCAGCACCCGTTTCGCCGAGCTGGTCGGGGTGCCGCCCAGCACCTACCGGGCCCAGAACGCCGGCGAGTCGGCCGAGATGCCGTCGTGCCACGCGAAGCAGGTGACCCGGCCGATCAGGGCCACATCGATCAGGAATGGAGAAGCGCAGGCCACCTAGCCGCAACTAGCGTGGCGGCCATGAACATCAACATTCACTACGCCTTCCTCCCGCAGACCGACCCGGAAGCCTCCCTGGCCTTCTACCGCGACACCCTCGGCTTCGAGGTCCGCAACGACGTCGGCTACGAGGGCATGCGCTGGATCACGGTGGGCCCGGCCAACCAGCCGGAGACGTCCATCGTCCTGCACCCGCCGGCCACGGACCCCGGCATCACCGACGACGAGCGCCGCACGATTCTCGAGCTGATCGCCAAGGGCAGCTACACCGCCGTCACCCTGGCCACCCCCGACCTCGACGAGGTCTTCGGGAAGCTGGAGGCCAGCGGCGCGGAGGTCCTCCAGGAGCCGACCGACCAGCCGTACGGCGTGCGCGACTGCGCCTTCCGCGATCCGTCGGGCAACCTGATCCGCATCAACCAGCTCGGCTGAGCCGTGGTGATCGCCGTGCCCGACCGAGACCCGCAAGGCCGACACATGGCGATGCTGGCGACCCCGGCGATCGACGTTGGGTGCACCGCCTCGGCCGCGGGCGCGCACGCTGTGCCGGTGTCGCTAGCCTGGGTCGACGAACGGGTGGTGATCGCGGTCGAGGGGACCTGGTCACCGCGCGCACACCTGACCGCCTCCGGCGAGGCCCGGCTCGCCGTCGGACCGACACCGCGACCTGACGATGATCGACGCGTCCTCGAGACGGCGGTGAAGTCGCGGCCGACGATGGCTGGGGGCAGCGTACGTGCGCAGGCCGACTGGGATCCGCGCCGCGACAGCGGATACGTGTTCCTCGTGCTGCGGCCGGTCCGGGTGCAGGCCTGGCGCGAGGCGAACGAGATCGCGGGTCGTACGCTCATGCGCGACGGCGCGTGGCTGGTCTAGGGAGTGAGGGAGACAGGATGAGCAAGGCCGCGAGAGAACACGAAGTCCGGTCGCACGCTGCCGACAGCCACGAACTGATCCGCGTGCAGGGCGCGCGCGTCAACAACCTCAAGGACATCAGCGTCGAGCTGCCGAAGCGCCGGCTGACGGTGTTCACCGGCGTCTCCGGCTCCGGGAAGAGCTCGCTGGTCTTCGAGACGATCGCCGCGGAGTCACAGCGGATGATCAACGAGACCTACAGCGCCTTCGTCCAGGGCTTCATGCCGACGCTGGCGCGGCCCGAGGTCGACGTACTGGAGGGCCTGACGACGGCGATCATCGTCGACCAGGAGCGGATGGGCGCCAACCCGCGCTCGACCGTGGGCACCGCCACCGACGCCAGCGCGATGCTGCGGATCCTCTTCAGCCGGATCGGACAGCCGCACATCGGCTCACCCCAGGCCTTCTCCTTCAACGTCCCGACCCGCACGGCGAGCGGGATCATGACCGCCGACAAGGGCCAGGGCGAGAAGACCGTGGTGCGCAAGCGCGTCTACCTCGGCGGCATGTGCCCACGCTGCGAGGGCATGGGGTCGATCAACGACTTCGACCTGACGGCGATCTACGACGAGTCCAAGTCGCTGGCCGAGGGTGCCCTGCTGGTCCCGGGCTACAGCATGGACGGCTGGTACGGCCGCATCTTCAGCGGCGCCGGCTTCGACATGGACAAGCCGATCGCCAAGTACAGCCAGAAGGACCGCAAGAAGCTCCTGTACGGCGAGCCGGAGAAGATCAAGGTCGAGGGCGTCAACCTCACCTACGAGGGCGTCATCCCGAAGATGCAGAAGTCGATGCTCTCCAAGGACGTCGAGGCCATGCAGCCCCACGTACGACGGTTCGTCGAGCGCGCGGTGACCTTCACGACGTGCCCCGACTGCGACGGCGCGCGACTCAACCAGGAAGCCCTGTCGTCGAAGATCAACGGGAAGAACATCGCCGAGCTCTGCTCGATGCAGATCAGCGATCTCGCCGAGTGGATCCGTGACCTCGACGAGCCGTCGGTGGCGCCGCTCCTCGCCGCGTTGAGGTATCTCCTCGACTCCTTCGGAGAGATCGGGTTGGGCTACCTCTCACTCGCGCGGCCCGCGGGAACCCTCTCCGGGGGAGAGGCGCAGCGAACCAAGCTGATCCGCCACCTCGGGTCGTCGCTCACCGATGTCACCTATGTCTTCGACGAGCCCACGATCGGTCTGCACCCGCACGACATCGACCGGATGAACGAGCTGCTCTTCCAGCTGCGCGACAAGGGCAACACCGTGCTCGTCGTGGAGCACAAGCCCGAGACCATCGCGATCGCCGACCACGTCGTCGACCTCGGGCCCGGGGCGGGCACGGGGGGCGGCACCGTCTGCTTCGAGGGCACCCTGGACGGAGCTGCGGGGCAGTGACACCACCACCGGCCGTCATCTCGACGACCGGGCCAGCCTCAAGGAGTCCGTGCGGACGTCGTCCGGCGCCTGAAGGTCCGCGGCGCCTCCCTGCACAACCTCCGGGGCGTGGACGTCGACATCCCACTCGGGGTGCTCTGCGTCGTCACCGGCGTCGCCGGCTCCGGCAAGAGCTCGCTCATCCACGGCTCGGTGGCCGGGGGCGAGGGCGTCGTGGTGATCGACCAGGGGGCGATCAAGGGTTCGCGGCGGAGCAACCCGGCGACGTACACCGGAGTGCTCGACCCGATCCGCAAGGCGTTCGCGAAGGCCAACGGCGTGAAGCCGGCGCTGTTCAGCTCCAACTCCGAGGGCGCCTGCCCGAACTGCAACGGCGCGGGCGTGATCTTCACCGAGCTTGGCGTCATGGCCACCGTCGAGTCCACCTGCGAGGTGTGCGAGGGGAAGCGGTTCCAGGCCGCGGTCCTGGAGTACACGCTGGGCGGCCGGAACATCGCCGAGGTGCTCGCGATGTCGGTCGTGGAGGCCGAGGAGTTCTTCGAGAGCGGCGAGGCGCGCACCCCGGCGGCCCACAAGATCCTGGACCGTCTGGCGGACGTGGGGCTGGGTTATGTCAGTCTCGGCCAACCGCTGACGACCCTGTCGGGTGGGGAGCGGCAGCGGCTCAAGCTGGCCACCCACCTCGGCGAGAAGGGCGGCGTCTACGTCCTCGACGAGCCGACCACCGGCCTGCACCTGGCCGACGTCGAGCACCTGCTCGGCCTGCTCAACCGGCTCGTGGATTCCGGCAAGTCGGTCATCGTGATCGCGCATCACCAGGCGGTCATGGCGCACGCCGACTGGATCATCGACCTCGGGCCCGGAGCCGGCCACGACGGCGGCCGGGTCATCTTCGAGGGCACACCCGCCGACCTCGTGAAGGGCAAGACGCTCACCGGCCAGCACCTCGCGGAGTACGTCGGAATCTGACCGAATCGATGAAGTGTCAACAGGCAACGCGAGGCACGGCTGGCCACACGCTGTACAACTGGCGTCGCCTCCGCCGGAGCGATGTTCGACGCGGAGGACTTCCTCCGAGCGCTCACCCGCACCTGGCGGTTGAGCTGCCCGCAGCCCAGCACGACCACCCCATGATATTCGCCGATAAGTGACATTATGTCAGTTACCCCGGAGCGCAACCCCCTCCCTGATCCCCTACCGCGGCGATGAGTCTCGCCGATGGTTGGCAGTCTGCCTCCCCAAACCGGCACTCGAGGAGCGCACCATCGCCACTACCTACCACCTTCGACGTCTTTTCCACGCTCGACGGCTACGGCGCCCACAGCGGCAGCTGGGGCGGCTACTGGGGCAAGCAAGGCCCCAAGTTTCTCGACCGCCGCCTCGCCTTGTACAGCCAGACGCAGCGGATTGTCTTCGGGGCCAACACGTATCGGGCGCACGCGCAGATGCTGGCCTCGGGCATCGAGGAGTCCGAGCTGAGTGACCCATGGGTCACCCGGATGAGGAACCTACCGGCAACCGTGGTGTCGATCCACACTGGAAGGACCCCTCGACTGGCCGGACGCGACCGTCGTGAGCGGCGACGCCGTCGACGTCGTCGCCCGGCTCAAGGAGGAGTCCGAGGTTCCGTTGCGCTCGCACGGCAGCCTGTCGTTGAACCGGGCGCTCATGGCCGCCGGTCTGGTCGACCGCGTCCAGGTGACGCTCTTCCCTGTGATCTCCGGTCAGACCGGGAGCGGACCCGATCTTCCAGGGTGCGCCCGACTTCGACCTCGAGCTGATCGAGAGCCGGACGATCGACGGCAACACCCTAGAGCTCATCTACCGGCCCACCTTGCATGTCTGAGAACAAGCAGACTCACATATCGCGCATAAAACCCATGGAGCCCACTGCGCGCCGCCTGCACCAGCTCGTGGAGCCGATCCACGTGGTCACCTACTTCGCGGACGAGCCGACCGATGCGCTCATGGCGCTCGGCCTCCGGAACGTCTGGGACGGCTACTTCGCCGGACGGGCCGCACCGCTGGGCCGGGTCCCTGCCGAGGTGGTCCATGCGATCTTCTACAACTTCGCCGACGGCGAGGTCGCCCGCCACATCCCCCGCGTCTGGGACACGGCCACTCCCGAGGCGGCGCTCGCCGCTCGCGAGCAGGGCAGCGTCGCGGCGCTGAGGCGGATCCTCGGCGACCTCGCCGCCGCCCCCGGTCTCGCGCGTGCCGCCGACCTCGCCACCAGGGCGGCGACCAGCGCGCCGACGGAGGGACGGATCATGTACGCCGCGCTCCGAGCGCTCCCCGTACCCGAGGAGCCGGTGGCCCGGCTCTGGCACGCGGCCACCCTGCTCCGCGAGCACCGCGGGGACGGTCATATCGCCGCTCTGGTCGCCGCGGGCATCGGCGGGACGGAGGCCCACGTGCTCCACGCGCTCTCCGAGGGCATCGCCCGCGGAGAAGTTCGGCAGGATCCACCACCTCCCCGCGGCCCGGCTGGCCGCGGTCGTGGACGGGATGCGCGCCCGGGGCCTCATCGACGCCTCCGGCCGGCTCAGTGACGCCGGCCGGGAGACCAAGGAGCGGATCGAGGCGCTCACCGACGAGCTCGCCGCACCGCCGTACGACAGTCTGGAGCCGAGCGAGCTCGACCAGCTCATCGCGGACCTCGAGCCCATCTCCGCAGCGCTCGACGCTGCCGGCTCCCGGTAGGAGTCCCCTGCCACGTACGAGAGGACCGACCCTTTCCGGATCCCCTACGGTGGCGGCATGTCGACGACGCTGCCGCACGAGCTGCCGCCGACGCCGTACCTGCGGGTGGACCCGGTGCGGCTGCGCCACAACATCCGGCGTACGGCGGACCGGGCCGCCGGCGCGCAGGTCGCGCTGCGGCCGCACGTGAAGACGCACAAGTGCGTCGAGGTGGCCAAGCTGCAGCTGGCCGCCGGAGCGGTCGGCATCACCGTCGCCACCCTGGGTGAGGCCGAGACCTTCGCCCGGCACGGGTTCGACGACATCTTCATCGCCTATCCCCTGTGGCTCGACGACGTGTCGGCGCGCCGGATGCGCGACCTGGCCGGGGACGCGACGGTCACCATCGGCGTCGACTCGTCCGAGGGCGCGGCGGCGGCGGGCCGGCACCTCGGCGAGGGTGCCCGCGCGCTGGTGGAGGTGGACAGCGGCCACCATCGCAGCGGGGTGCCGCCGCACGAGGCCGGCGCCCTGGCCCTCACCGCCGCCCGGGCCGGTCTCGACGTACGCGGCGTGTTCACCTTCCCCGGCCACAGCTACGCACCGGACAAGCTGGGCCAGGCCGCCGTCGACGAGGCGCGGGCGCTCACCGAGGCGGCCGAGTCGCTGCGCGTGGCCGGGATCGAGCCGACCGTGGTGAGCGGCGGCTCGACGCCCAGCCTGTCGAGCGCCGACACCGACGTCCTCACCGAGCTGCGCCCCGGCGTCTACGTCTTCGGCGACGCCCAGCAGTGGGAGCTCGGCTCCATGTCCCCCGACGACGTGGCCCTCACCTGCCGCTCGACCGTCGTCAGCCACTCCGGCGGAAGGCTCGTGCTCGACGCCGGCAGCAAGGCGCTCGGCGCCGACCGCGCCCCGTGGGCGACGGGCTACGGGCGCCTGCTCGAGCACCCGGACGCCCGGATCGTGCTGCTCTCCGAGCACCACGCGGTCGCCGACCTGGGCGACGCTCCCCTGCCCGCGATCGGCAGCCGGGTCGACGTCGTGCCCAACCACGTGTGCAACGCCGTCAACCTCGCCGACACCTTGTACGTCGAGGACGCCGGCGTGCTCACGGCGTGGCCGGTGGTCGCCCGCGGTCAGAACGGTTGACCCGGCCTCCTAGGATCGCCCGCATGCCCGCTCGACTCCTCGCCGTCCTGCTCGCCCTCCTGTGTGCGTCCGTCCTCGTCTCCTGCGGCGACGACGACGACGCCGCAGCTGAAGGCGGCGACGCCGCCACCGTGCGAGTACCCCGCGGACGGCAGCGAACCGGCCCAGGAGGTCGAGCCGCCGCCCGGTGAGCCGACCGCGAGCGGTGACGTCGACGTGACCATCGCGACCAGCGCCGGCGACGTCGCCGCCGACGCTGGACGCCGACGCCGCGCCGTGCACGGTCAACTCGTTCGTGTCGCTGGCCGAGCAGGGCTACTTCGACGACACCCCCTGCCACCGGCTGACGACGGCCGGGATCTTCGTGCTCCAGTGCGGCGACCCGACCGGCACCGGTGGCGGCGGCCCGGGCTACTCGCTTCCCCGACGAGCTCAGCGGCGACGAGACCTACCCGGCGGCACGCTCGCGATGGCCAACGCCGGGCCCGACACCAACGGCTCGCAGTTCTTCATGGTGTACGACGACACGCCGCTCCCTCCCGCCTACACCGTCTTCGGGCCGATCGACGACGCCGGGCTCAAGGTCTGCGGGACGTCGCCGCGAAGGGCACCGCCAACGGCGCCCCCGACGGTCCGCCCGAGGAGCAGGTCGAGATCGAGTCCGTCACCGTCGACTGACCGCGGGTCACAGCGGGAACGACGTGCCCGTCAGCGCCTCGGAGCGCGACCACAGCGCCCTGCCCAGCTCGGGGTCGCTGGCCGCCGGGCTGCGGCCGACCAGGGTCGGCCAGCCCAGCATCTCCCCGGCCCGTGCGGTCCGACGTAGCTGTTGCCGGGGAGGTCCATCGTGGCGGCGTACACCGTGGTCAGCGCGCCCTGCCAGGCCGGCATGCCGACCAGCGCTGTTGCCCAGGTCGGCGATCCACGTGAACGCCCGGTTGCCCGTGCCGCCCTGGATGGCGGTCGAGGTGTAGCCGGGGTGCGCGCCGGTCGCCCGCAGCGTCGACCCGGGCGCCGTGAGCCGGCGCTGCAGCTCGGCGAGGAACAGCAGGTTGGCGAGCTTGGACGCGCGTAGGCGGCGTAGGCCCGGTAGGGGCGTCGCTCCCAGTTCAGGTCGTCGAGGTCGATGCGGCCGCGACCGGTGGGCGGCCGAGCCGACCACCACGACCCGGTCGGTCAGCTTCGGCAGCATCAGGTTGGTCAGCGCGAAGTGGCCGAGGTGGTTGGTGGCGAGCTGGCTCTCGAAGCCGTCGGCGGTCCGGGCGAACGGGACGGCCATGATCCCGGCGTTGTTGACCAGGACGTCGACCGGGCCGATCTCCTCGGCGAACGCGCGCACCGAGGCCAGGTCGGCGACGTCGAGCCGGCGTACCTCGATGCTGCCGGGGAGCTCGCGGGCGACCGACTCCCCCTTCTCGGGGTTCCGCACGGCCAGCACGACGTGGGCCCCGAAGGCGGCCAGCATCCGGGCCGCCTGCAGCCCGATCCCGCTGCTGGCGCCGGTGACCACGACCGTACGACCGTCCTGCCGCGGAACCGCCGTCCATGGCTGCCGGCCGCGTGGTCGGCCCATCAGGACTCGAGCCTCCGCTTGAGTGCCGCAAGGTCCTTGGTCATGGCCCGCCGCATCGCCAGCTCCATGACCGGGGCGGTGACACGGGCGAACCCGGAGGGTGAACCGTTGTTGCGCAGCGTCATGCGGGTGCCACTGCCGCCGGCTCCCAGGTGTAGGTCGTCTGCATGGGGAACGGGCCCTGCGCGGTGCGCATCACCAGCCGCTCCCCCGGCACCAGGTCGACCACCTCGTAGGTGTACTCGATCCGACGACCGAGGAACTTGGCGACGAAGTCCATCCGGGACCCGACCTGCACCGGTGGAGGCGTCTGCCATCGCACCGACTCGATGTTGACGTACCAGGACGGCGCGTTGCCCGGGTCGCCCGCGAACGCCGCGACGTCCTCGATGGGTCGCTCGATCCGGGTCTCGACCGTGACATCGACCGCCATGCCTACGCGCCGACGTACTCGATGGGCTCCCCCAGGGCGACTGTGCGGCCGACAGAGCAGAGCCGGTCGCGGGTCTGCTGAAGGGCTCGCGGCAGCATCTCCCGGGCTCGGTCGCCGCCCTCCCCCTCCGGGAACCTGACGTCGAAGGTGACCTTGAGGCCGACCAGATGGTTGCCCTGCTCGTCGCGGACCTTGTGGCCCTCGGTGCGTACGTCGAACGCCTCGGGCGTGGCCCGCTTGCCGGTGATCAGGTCGACGTCGATGGCGCTGCACCCCGCGATCGCCACCAGCAGCAGCTCGACGGGAGTGAAGTCGGTCGCCCTCACCCGTCCCGACGGGGAGCACTCCCCCGCGCCGGTTCGTTGCCTGGTAGCGGCCCTCGCCGATCCGGCTGAGGTCGATGCTGCGGAGTGTCTCGGGGTTCATGCGGCCAGCCTGCCAGACCGCTCCCCCGGCCTCTCACCATCGCCGCGGGGGTGGGTGGTGCGTCCGCTACCCGTAGGCGACTGGTCCCGTCTAGCCAACCCTTGGTAGCCATTACCAAGCGCGGGCCGGAGGCGTACCAAGGAATTGGGGACAACTTTCAACTTCCTTGAGGAGGACGCGCGATGAACACACCCATGCGAAGCCTGCTCGCGGCAGGCATCGGTGGTGTCGCGGCACTCGCGATCGCCATTCCGCTCACACCGTCGGGAGCGACCACCACCAACCGCACGGCCCTGGCGGCCGAGCTCATCGGCGCCAACGAAGTGCCGCCGGCTGACCCCAACGGCGTGGGCGACGCCTTCGTTTCGCCCCCACGAGCAACCCGAGCAAGCTCTGCTTCGTGCTGATGGTGGACCGGATCGCAACGCCGACCGATGCTCACATCCACCGCGGTGTGGAAGGAGTGATCGGTCCGGTCGTGGTGCCCTTCAGGGCACCGGCCGACGGTGACTCCGCCGGCTGCGTGCAGACGCGGGAAGGTCTACGGGCCAGGATCTTGGCGAACCCGCAGAACTACTACGTCAACGTGCACAACGCCCCGTTCCCGGGCGGCGCGATCCGGGGGCAGCTCGCCGCCAACTGACGCCCGCGGTTTGTGTACGGCGACTGGTTGCGACACGGTGGAGGGGTACTGACCGCAATCGGAAGCGAGCCCATGCTCACTCTCACCGAGAACGCCAGCACGATCGTCAAGGACATCGCCGACCAGATCCCGGATGCCGCGGGCCTGCGGATCACCAGCGAGAGCGCCGACCAGCCCTCGTTCGAGGTCGAGCCTGCCGCCGCCGCCGAGCCCGGCGACGCGGTCGTCGAGCAGGACGGCGCGACCATCTACCTCGACGAGGCCGCCTCGCTGCAGCTCGACGACAAGGTGCTCGACGCCGAGGTCGACCAGAGCGGCGGCGTGCAGTTCGCGCTGACCGTTCAGGCGTGACCCAGAGCGCTCTTGAGGAGGGTGCGCACCGGCGCGACGGCGTGGGTCCGCCGCCTTGTCGGTGGCGGCTCCTACGTTCGTGCCGTGCGCATCCTCCACACCTCCGACTGGCACCTGGGCGGTCCTTCCACCGCGAGGGCATGCTCGGGCACCAGGCGGCGTACGTCGACCACCTGCTCGACGTCGTCGAGCGCGGAGCAGGTCGACCTGGTCGTCGTCGCCGGCGACATCTACGACCGGGCGCTGCCGCCGGTCGACGCGGTCCGGCTGGCCGACGAGGCGTTCGCCCGGCTGGCCGCCTCCCGCGCCCGGGTCGTGGTCACCAGCGGCAACCACGACTCCGCCCAGCGGCTCGGGTTCGGCTCCCGGCTGATCGACGCCGCCGGCGTCCACATCCGCACCGACGCCGCGACGGCCGGCAGGCCCGTGCTGCTCGACGACGAGCACGGCCCGGTCGCCGTCTACGGCCTCCCCTACCTCGACCCCGACGCCCTCCGCGAGCCCTGGGGCCTGCCCGGCCGCTCCCACGAGGCGGCCCTGACCGAGGCGATGCGCCGGGTCCGCGCCGACCTCGCCGGCCGGCCGCGGCACCCGCTCGGTCGTGCTGGCCCACGCCTTCGTCGCCGGCGGCGAGCCCAGCGACTCCGAGCGCGACATCAGCGTCGGCGGCGTCTCGATCGTGCCGACGTCGGTCTTCGACGGCGTCGACTACGCCGCGCTCGGCCACCTGCACGGCCGGCACACGCTGACCGACGCGGTCCGCTACAGCGGCTCCCCGCTGGCCTACTCCTTCTCCGAGGCCGACCACCGCAAGGGCTCCTGGCTGGTCGACCTCGGCGCCGCCGGGCTCGGCGACGGCCGAGTTCGTCGACGCGCCGGTCCCGCGGCCGCTGGCCCGGATCCGCGGCGACCTCGACGACCTGCTGGCCGACCCGGCGCTGCGCCGGCCACGAGCAGCCTGGGTGCAGGCGACGCTCACCGACGACACCCGGCCGCTCCAGGCGATGGAGCGGCTGCGCCGGCGCTTCCCGCACACCCTGGTCCTCGCGCTTCGAGCCCGCCCGGCCACGCGACTCCGGCGCGCCCCGTCGCGCGCACGCACGGCCGCACCGACCACGACATCGCCCTCGACTTCGTCGCCGAGCTGCGCGGCACGCCCGCCACCGACGCCGAGTCCGCGCTGCTGCTCGACGCCGTGCGACGCCTGCTGCGACGACCCCGACCTCGACGTCCTGCGCTCGACGCGGGTGGCGGCTGATGCGCCTGCACCACCTCGAGGTCACCGCGTTCGGCCCGTTCGCCGAGCACGGTCGCGGTCGACTTCGACGCGCTCTCCGCCGCCGGCCTGTTCCTGCTCACCGGCGCCACCGGCGCCGGCAAGACCAGCGTCCTCGACGCCGTCTGCTTCGCGCTGTACGGCGAGGTCCCCGGCGACCGCAGAGCGCCAAGCGGCTCCGCTGCGACCAGGCCGCCGACGGCGAGGCGCCCGCGGGTCACGCTCGAGGTCACCCTCGCCGGCCGCCGGTTCCGGATCGTCCGCTCCCCCGCGTGGGAGCGGCCCAAGAAGCGCGGCACCGGCACCACCACCGAGCAGGCCTCGCGTCCGGCTCGGCGAGCGGCGTCGACGGCGACCTGGCACCCGCTCTCCACCCGGCTCGACGAGGCCGGCCACCTGGTCACCGACCTGGTCGGCATGAACCTCACCCAGTTCTGCCAGGTGGCGATGCTGCCCCAGGGCCGGTTCCAGGCGTTCCTGCGGGCCAGCTCCGAGGAGCGGCACCAGCTGCTCCAGCAGCTGTTCCGCACCGCGCGCTTCGAGGACGTCGAGCGCTGGCTGCGCGACCGCCGCCGCGCGCTGCGCCGCGAGTCCGCGCGCCCACCACGACCGGGTCGCCGACCTGGTCAGCCGGGTCAGCGAGGCCGCCGGCGTCGCCGCTCCCCGACGAGCTGGGACCTGCACGACCTCGGCCGCGTCGCCGGCGACGGGTGAGCTCGACGCAGTGGTCGGCGCCTGCCGACAGCGCAGCCGAGGAGTCGGCGCGAGCGGCCGCGTCCAGCGCCGGACCGCGGTCGCCGACGAGGCGGCGGCGCGCGAGGCCCGCGACGCCGGCCGGCAGCTCGCGCGAGCCCAGCAGCGCCATGCCGACGCGCTCGCCGAGCGCGACGCGCCTCGACGCCGACGGCGCCCGACCACGCCCGGCAGGTCGCCGGCTCGCGCGGGCCCGGCGTGCGGCCGCGGTGGCCCCGCTGCGCAGGCTCGCGGACCAGCAGCGCGCAGGCCGCCGCGCGCGCCCAGGCGCTCAGCGCCGCCGCACCAGGCCGCGGCCGCCGGCTGGCGTCGCCGACGGCCGACCTCGACGACGCCGTCCTGCGTCGACCTGCCGCGACCGAGGCGGTCGCCGCGGCCGCGCGACGCCCGGGCCCTCGCTCCCGCGCGAGGACGCGCTCGGCGTCCTGCGGCGCGAGGTCGACGCACGCCACGGCGCGCGAGCGGCAGCTCGCGGCCGAGCGCGACGAGCTCGCCGACCTGCTCTGCCGACCTGCCCGCCGAGCTCGCGGCGCTGCGCGAGCGCGAGTCCGAGGCCCGCGAGCCGCAGCGCGACCTGCCCGGAGTCGCGGGACGCGGTCGGCTCGACTGCGCAGCAGACGGGCAGGCCGCCGGCGCTGGCGGTCAGGCTCGCGAGCGAGCTGGCCGAGGCCACGCGACCTGCACCGGCAGCGCGATCGACGAGGCGCAGCAGCTCAAGGAGGACTGGCTCCAGCTCCAGGAGCAGCGCATCCACGGGATGGCCGCCGAGCTCGCCGGCGCGCTCGCGGTCGGCGACGAGCTGCCCGGTGTGCGGCTCCGCCGACCACCCGCAGCACGCCAGCGCCCGACGCCGGCGCGCCCGACGCCGCCGCCGAGAAGGCCGCCCGCAGCAGGTCGACGACGCCGAGGCCGCTCGCCACGCCCACGACGCCCGGGTGCGCGAGCTCGACCGCCCGGCTCGAGGCCGCCCGGGCCACGCGCCGACGGCGACCTCGCGTGCCCTGCGCGAGGCAGCTCGCCGACCGCGGAGGCCGAGCTGCAGCGACTCACCGCGCTGGCCGAGGCCGCTGGCGGACCGTCGGCCGCCCGCGATCGCCGCCGAGGCCCGGCAGACCGAGCTCACCGCACGTCGCGAGCAGGTCGGCCGAGACCTGCGCGGTCACGGCCGCGCCTGGAGCGCCAGCGCCAGCGAGTGCCGCGACCATCGAGCGCGAGCTGTCCGGCCTGCTCGCCGGCACCGGCTGCGACACCCTGACCGACCTCGCTGCCGCGCACGACGACGTTGCCACGCGCCTGCACGCAGGCGCTCGCTGACCCGTGACGACGCACGCCGCACCGACCAGGCGGCGGCAGCGGCCGCGACGCAGCTGGACGAGGCCGCGGCTGGCCGCCGGGTTCGAGGATGCCGACGCCGCCCTGACGCGGCGCTCGACCCGCCGTCCCTCGCACGTGCTGGAGCGGGCAGATCCAGGCGCACGACGCAGGCCGTCGCCGGCGCCGAGTCGACGCCTGTCCGACCCGGCGCTGCGCGACCAGGCGCTCCGGCCCCCGCCCGACGTCCCGGCCCTCGAGGCGGCCCACCAGCAGCGCGGTCGACCGACGCTCGAGGCGGCCACCACCGCAGCCAACGTCGGCCGCGCGAGGGCCGAGCGGCTGGCCGGGCTGGGCGACCGAGCTCGCGGCCGCGCTCGACGCCTGGGCCCCGGTGCGCGACGAGCTCGACCTGGTCGACCCGGCTGGCCGCGCTCGTCGAGGGCACGTCCGCCGACAACCGGCTGCGATGCGGCTCTCCGGCTACGTCCTGGCCTGCCGGCTCGCCCAGGTGGTGGCCGCCGCCAACGAGCGGCTGTCGCGGATGAGCGACCAGCGCTACACCCTCGAGCACACCGGCGAGCCGCGGCGCCGGCGAGACCCGCGGCGGGCTCAGCCTGCTGGTGCGCGACGAGTGGTCCGGCGAGGCCCGCGACCCGGCCACGCTGTCCGGCGGCGAGACGTTCGTGGTCTCGCTGGCCCTCGCCCTCGGCCTGGCCGACGTGATCGCCCACGAGGTCGGCGGCGCCGACCTCGACACCCTGTTCGTCGACGAGGGCTTCGGCTCCCTCGACGCCGACACCCTCGACGACGTGATGGACACCCTCGACTCGCTGCGCGACGGCGGCCGCGTGGTCGGCGTGGTCAGCCACGTCGCCGAGCTGCGCGACCGGATCCCCACCCAGCTCCACGTCGACAAGAGCGACGCCACGGCTCGACGGTGCGCACCTCGTGCCACGCCACGATAGGTTCGCACCTCATGGACAACGCACGTCGATCCGACGCTTCCTGGACCTGCCCTTCCGGCTGCTGGCCGGCGCCGCCCTCGGCCGGGCCCGCGACTTCGGCGTGAGCCACGCCGACTTCCGGTTCGAGCGGGTCCGCTACCAGCAGCTCGGCGTCCGCGACGGGGTGCTGCAGGGCGCCAGCGACACCGAGGACCTCGGCTTCGCCGTCCGGGTCATCCACCACGGAGCCTGGGGATTCGCCTCCGGCGTGGTGCTGACGCCCGAGTCGAGGCCGTCCGCGTCGCCGAGCGAGCGGTCGAGGTGGCGCGGGTCGCGGCCGCCGATGACGAGCGCCCCGGTCGAGCTCGCTCCGGAGCCGGTCCACGACGACGTCACCTGGGTCTCGTCGTACGACGTCAACCCGTTCGACGTCCCCACCGCCGACAAGGCCGCCCTCCTGATCGACTGGACCAACCGGCTGCGCGACCGGTGCGGCGGTCGACCACGCGACCGCCTACCTGCTGCAGGTGCAGGAGAACAAGTTCTACGCCGACCTCGCCGGCACCCGCACCACCCAGCAGCGGATCCGGCTGCAGCCGGGCTTCGAGGCGATGGGCGACCGGCGCCGACACGTTCGACTCGATGGCCTCGATCGCGCCGCCGGTCGGTCGCGGCTGGGAGTACCTCACCGACGGCACCTACGACTGGGACGACGAGATCGAGCAGGTCCCCGAGCTGCTCGCCGAGAAGCTGAAGGCGCCCAGCGTCGAGGCCGGCAGCTACGACCTGGTCATCCATCCCGTCGAACCTGTGGCTCACCATCCACGAGTCGATCGGCCACGCCACCGAGCTGGACCGCGCCCTCGGCTACGAAGCCAACTACGCCGGCACCTCGTTCGCGACCGTCGACAAGCTCGGCACCCTGCAGTACGGCTCACCGGTCATGAACGTCACCGGTGACCGCACCGTCGAGCACGGCCTCGCCACGACCGGCTACGACGACGAGGGCGTGCAGACGCAGGCCTGGGACATCGTCCGCGACGGCGTGTTCGTCGGCTACCAGCTGGACCGGCCGATGGCGGCGCAGCGGCCGGAGCTGAACTCCCGCGACGGGAAGGGCCGCTCCAACGGCTGTGCCTACGCCGACTCCCCCGGCCACATCCCGATCCAGCGGATGGCCAACGTCTCCCTCCAGCCCGCCGAGGACGGACCCTCCACCGAGGACCTGATCGGCCGGGTCGAGCGCGGGCTCTACATCGTCGGCGACAAGTCGTGGTCGATCGACATGCAGCGCTTCAACTTCCAGTTCACCGGCCAGCGGTTCTACAAGATCGCGGACGGCGAGCTGGTCGGCCAGCTCCGCGACGTCGCCTACCAGGCCACGACGACGGACTTCTGGAACTCCCTGGAAGCCGTGGGCGGCCCGGACACCTGGCAGCTCGGCGGCGCGTTCAACTGCGGCAAGGCACAACCCGGGCAGGTCGCCGCGGTCAGCCACGGCTGTCCCACCTCGCTCTTCCGCGGGGTCCGGATCCTCAACACCAACGACGAGGGAGGCAACTGATGAACACCACGCCGCAGGCGCTCGTCGAGCACGCCCTGGTCACCTCCACCGCCGACGACTGCATCGTCATCGTCTCCGACAGCACCAGCGCCAACCTCCGCTGGGCCAACAACACCCTGACGACCAACGGCGTGATGCACCGGATCAGCGTCACCGTCATCTCCTTCATCAAGGCGGCCGACGGGATCCGCACCGGTTCGGTCACCGGCAGCGCCAGCTCGGCCGCCCAGGTCGCCGTCCCTCGTCGAGGCCGCCGACGCCGCGGCCAGGGCCGGCTCGCCCGCCGAGGACGCCAGCCGAGCTGGTCACCGGGGACGCGGCGGCCGACTGGGACCAGCGCGCCCGGCTCCCACCGACATCCACGTCTACGACAAGTTCGCCCCCGCCCTGGGCGAGGCGTTCGGTCGGGCCTCGGACGGCAAGCGGGTGCTCTACGGCTTCGTCAACCACGAGCTGACCACCACGTTCCTGGGCTCCTCCACCGGGCTCCGGCTGCGGCACGCGCAACCCACCGGGCACTACGGCTGCACCGGCAAGACGGCGGACCTGACCAGGAGTGCCTGGGTGGGCGGCGCGACCCGCGACTTCACCGACGTCGACGCCCTGACCGTCGAGGAGACCCTGGCCCAGCGGCTCGGCTGGGGCTCACGGCAGGTCGACCTCCCGGCCGGCAGGTACGACACGATCCTGCCGCCCACGGCGGTCGCGGACCTGATGGTCGAGGCCTACTGGTCCGCGGGAGCCCGGACCGCCCACGAGGGGCAGTCGGTCTACAGCAGGCGTGGCGGCGGCACCCGGATCGGGGACCTGATCACCCGCGAGGGGGTCAACCTCTTCTCCGACCCGGCGTACGACGGACTGGCCTGCGCCCCGTTCACGATGGCCGCGACGTCCGACAACACCGACTCGGTCTTCGACAACGGCCTCCCGCTCGCCCGGACCGACTGGATCCGCGACGGACACCTCACCTCCCTGCTGCAGACCCGCCACAGCGCCTCGATGACCGGCCAGCCGGTCACGCCGATGATCGACAACCTGGTGCTCGTCGATCGACAACGCGTCCGGGACCGTCGACGACCTGGTGGCCGGCACCGAGCGCGGGCTGCTGGTGACCTGCCTGTGGTACACCCGGGAGGTCGACGCCGCAGACCCTGCTGCTGACCGGGCTCACCCGGGACGGGGTCTACCTGGTCGAGAACGGCGAGATCACCGGCGCGGTCAACAACTTCCGGTGGAACGAGAGCCCGATCGACCTGCTGCGGCGGTTCTCCCACGCCTCCGGGACGGTGCCGAGCTTCAGCCGCGAGTGGGGCGACGACTACTTCTCGCGGACCGCGACCCCCGGGCTCCGCATCCCCGACTTCAACATGTCCAGCGTGTCCCAGGCGCTCTGACGCCTCTCACTCGCAGCCAGGCCCACAGCTTCGGTCCGCGAGCATCTTGCCACGCCAGGTCGAAGGCAGCTTCGCACTCGAGCCGGCGCGCTGCTCCTCCTCCCGCCTCGAGCTGGTCGCAGGTCACGGTGCTCTCCCCGGCACGCCGCGGCCGAGGCCGCCAGCCCGAGCATGACGCGCCGGCTGATCACCGTGTCCTGGCGCTCGCCGAGGTGCCTTGGTGATCCGCGTCGTCGCCTTCGCCAGCCGGGTCGCGTCGTTGTCCCAGACGGGGTTCGACGGCCTCGCGGCGTAGCGCAACCGCTTGGCCGCCTTGCGCACTTCGTGACGGCGACGTCGTGCCCGACACCGGCGGCGGCCACCGCCGGCCCCGCCGCTTCATCCGTCGCCAGGCGCGCGTAGCCACGGCGCACGCAGGACGGCCCGGCTCGGCAGACCTCGGCCTTGCAGCCCGGTCCACGGCGGGCCGCCACCAGGCGTCCGAGCCTGCCCAGGAGGTCGGAGTAGCGCGGGAACGCGATGGTCTCCGCAGACGTCCGCGTCCGCCGACTCGGTCCGGCACGAAGAGTCTCTCCATCCGGAGCCGCACCGGGCCGACCACGCTCACCGTCCGGCGTCGACCAGGCGCGCAGCCGCTCATGCACCACCTCGGCGTCACGGGCGTCGCCGAGCGCCCGGCCGAGCCACCGGATCTCGTCCCGCACGGGTCCGGTCACGTCCGGATCGAGCAGCGGCCGGAACGTCCCCAGCGCCGCCCGCAGCCGCCGGCAGGTGACCCGGGCCTGGTGGACGCCCGTCCGGCGGCGGCGCATCTCCTGTCGCGACGCGACAGCTCGGCGACCTGCCGGATCAGCCGCCGGTGCAGCACTCGTCCGGCGGGCCAGGTCCGCCCGACCTCGGGCAGCGGCGTCCGACGGCGCACGGTCCCGAGGACTCGCACGATCTTCTCGCTGCACCTCGCCCGGGCGGACCCCGATGCCGGCCAGTCAGCTCGTCCGGCAGCCTCCAGCAGCTCGGCGCCGGCCTCGACCAGCTCGAGCTCCCACTCGCGCCAGACGACCGGCCCGGCGCTGCCTTCCGGCGTACCGGTCACCTCGTCGTCGCGCCAGCTCGGCCAGCACGGTCCCGTCGTCGGCGATCAGGTCCCGGCGGGTGCGGCGGGTCCGGATGGTGGCGATCGGTTCCAGGGGAGCCTTCAGCGTCCACGCGACGACGTTGCGGCGCAGCTCGGCCGGCGGGAGGCGTCGCGCCCGGCTCAGCGACACGCGGATCTCGTCGCGGCCGTCGTCGGCCGGGACCTTGAGGTGCCAACCTTCGTCCGTGCCGCCGGTCCGGCGGCGCAGCGACACGCCGGCCCGGGTCAGCGCAAGGTCGGCGGTGTCGAAGTAGACCGCGTCCAGGTCGTCCACTCGCGCAGGTCCCACCGCCGCCACCTCGGGGAGCTCGGTCAGCTCGGGAAGGCTCGCGTCAGGGTCGGCCGCGTAGGTGCGTTCGATCTCCACGTGTCGGCCATGGCCTAGGTCTACCTCGTCCGGTGAACGACGGTGGGTGTCACACGACGTGGCCGCCGGGGATCGGGGCCGCCGGGTCGTAGGGGGTGCGGGTGTGGATGAACGTCGCGATGTCGAGGTGGCTGACCGACCCGTCGCCGTTGCGCACGACGTGCAGCTCCTCACCGCGGTGGTAGCCCTCTGTCCCGACGATCCGCGAGCCGCGCAGCTCGAAGCGGTCGACGCCCTCCGGCCGGACCCAGGCTCCGCAGCTCGAGCCGACCGGTGCTCCAGCGCAGCTCGGTGGCGGTGTTGCCCCAGAACCACAGCCCGAGGAGCTCACGCGCCGGGTCGGGGACCACGTCGGTCGGCACCCAGGGTTCCGCGGCCTCGACCGGGTCGTCGGAGAGCAGCATCAGCGGTACGCCGGCGGTGTCCAGCCCCGTGGTCGCGTTGGCCGCGGCGACCGTCCCGTCGCCGGTGTCGGGATCGACGAACAGGCTCGCGAGGAACCCCGGCATCGACCCGGTGTGGCCGACCAGCCGTCGTCCACCGCACTCGACCACCCGCAGCCCGAGCCCGTAGTCCGCGGCGGGCGGCACCGGACGCGCGGCCTCGCGCAGGGTGTCCTGCTCGAGCACGTCGGGGTGGCCGGACGCCAGGAACGCCGCCCACCGGGCGAGGTCTGCCACCGTGCTCCACGCCTGCCCGGCCGGCGCCATCGCGCCGGTGTCCTGGTGCGGCTCGGGCGTCAGCGTCCCGGCGAAGTGGTCGACGCTGTACCCCTGCGCGTGCGGCGCAGCCGGGTGGTACGTCGTCCGCGCCATCCCGAGCGGGCCGAGGATCTCGGTCGCCACCACGTCCCACCACGTCGTACCACCGACCTTGGCGACGACCTCGCCGAGGAGGGCGAAGCCGAGGTTGCTGTAGTGGAAGAAGTCGCCGGGCCCGGCCACCGCGCCCGAGCCGTCGTTGCGAGCGACGAGCGTCGGGAAGTCGCCGCCCGGTGAGCGCTCCCACCACGGTCCGACGGGTTCGCTCTGCATGCCGGAGGTGTGGGAGAGCAGGGCACGGATGGTGGACGAGGCGTACCCCGTGTCGGGCACGAACCGGCCGATCGGGTCGTCGAGATCCAGCAGCCCGGCGTCCCGCAGCCGGAGCACGGCCACGGCGACGAAGGTCTTGGTGATCGACCCGATGCGGTACTGCCGGTCGTCGGGGTTCGCCCGGCCCATCGCCGGCCGCACCGGTCCACACCAGCTCTCCGGCCCGCAGCACCCCGGCGACGACCGACGGGAGCCGCCCCTCGGACTGCATGCCGCCGAGACGGGCCTGCCAGTGGTCTGCGCTCATGCGTCGGCGAACGCCTCCGGCGGAGGGCAGGCGCAGACCAGGTTCCGGTCGCCGTAGGCCTGGTCGACCCGGGCCACCGGCGGCCAGTACTTGTCGGGGTCGATCCCGGTCGGGAAGACCGCGAGGTCGCGTGGATAGGCGCGATCCCATTCGCCGACGAGCGCCCGGGCGGTGTGCGGTGCCCCGCGGAGCGGGGAGGCCTCGGCGGTCCACTCCCCCGCTGCCACCCGGTCGATCTCCTGGCGGATCGCGATCATCGCCTCGCAGAATCGGTCCAGCTCGGCGAGGTCCTCGGACTCGGTCGGCTCGACCATCAGCGTGCCGGCGACGGGGAACGACATCGTGGGGGCGTGGAAGCCGTAGTCGATGAGTCGCTTGGCGACGTCCTCGACCGTGACTCCGGTCTGCTTGGTGAGCCCGCGCAGGTCGAGGATGCACTCGTGCGCCACCAGCCCGTTGTGGCCGCGGTAGAGCACCGGGAAGTGCTCCTCGAGGCGTTGCGCGACGTAGTTGGCCGACAGCACCGCGGCCGCCGTCGCCCGGGCGAGACCCTGTCGCACCCATCAGGCGGATGTAGGCCCACGAGATCGGCAGCACGCCGGCCGAGCCGTACGGGGCCGCGCTGATCGGGCCGATCCCGTCCCGCTGGTCCGCGTCGGGGTGCTGGGCGTGCGACGGCAGGAACGGGGCGAGGTGGGCACGCACCGCGACCGGTCCGACCCCGGGCCCGCCGCCGCCGTGCGGGATGCAGAAGGTCTTGTGCAGGTTCAGGTGTGAGACGTCGCCGCCGAACTCCCCCGGACGGGCGTAGCCCAGGAGGGCGTTCAGGTTGGCACCGTCGACGTACACCTGGCCGCCGTGATCATGGACGATCGAGCAGAGCTCGACGATCGTGTCCTCGTAGGCCCCGTGGGTGCTGGGGTAGGTCACCATGATCGCGGCCAGGTCGTCGCTGTGCTCCTCGCACTTCGCCCGCAGGTCCGCCAGGTCGACCGAGCCGTCGTCGGCTGCCTTCACCACGACGACCTTCATCCCGGCCATCACCGCGGAGGCGGCGTTGGTGCCGTGGGCCGAGGACGGGATCAGGCAGATGTTGCGGGCACGCTCGCCCCGGTCCCGGTGGTAGGCGCGGATGGCCAGCAGGCCGGCCAGCTCCCCCTGCGACCCCGCGTTGGGCTGGATGGAGACCCGGTCGTAGCCGGTGACCTCGGCCAGCCACTCCTCCAGCTGGGCCACCAGCCGCCGGTAGCCGGCGGCATCCTCGGCAGGGGCGAAGGGGTGCAGGTCGGCGAAGCCGGGCAGCGACACCGGCTCCATCTCGGTCGTGGCGTTCAGCTTCATCGTGCAGGAGCCCAGCGGGATCATCCCGCGGTCCAGCGCGTAGTCGCGGGCCGAGAGCCGGCGCAGGTAGCGGAGCATCGCGGTCTCGCTGTGGTGCGTCGAGAACACCTCATGCGTGAGGTACGGCGTGGCGCGGCGCAGTGCCTCCGGGAGCGCCACGCCGGTGGCCTGGTCGAGGGCGACCAGGTCGACGGAACCAGTCCCGAACGCCTCGAGCACCCGGCCCAGCGTGGCCCCCGTGGTGGCCTCCGAGGTCGAGATGCCGACCCGGTCAGCGTCCACCAGCCGCAGGTGCACGCCCCGCTCGCGTGCCGCGGCGACCACCTCGGCCGCACGTCCGGGGACCGCGGCGGTCACGGTGTCGAAGAACTCCTCCGACTCGACCTCCACTCCCCCGTCGGCCAGCGCCCGCGCCAGGACGGCGGCGTACCGGTGAGCCCGCGTCGCGATCGACCGCAGCCCCTCCGGGCCGTGGTAGACGGCGTACATCGAGGCCACGACGGCCAGCAGGACCTGGGCGGTGCAGATGTTGGACGTCGCCTTGTCCCGCCGGATGTGCTGCTCCCGGGTCTGCAGGGCCAGCCGGTAGGCCGGCCGTCCCTCGGCGTCGACCGAGACGCCCACCAGGCGCCCGGGCAGGTGCCGCTCGAGGCCCTGGGCCACCGCCATGTACCCGGCGTGCGGTCCTCCGTAGAACAGGGGGACTCCGAACCTCTGGGAGGACCCGACCACCACGTCGGCGCCCATCTCTCCGGGAGACTCCAGGAGGGTCAGCGCCAGCAGGTCGGCCGCGACCACGGCGAGCGCATCGCGCTCGTGGGCGGCCTCGATCACGGGCCGGGGGTCGACGATCCGTCCGGACGCGCCGGGGTACTGCACCAGCACCCCCGACAGCTCGCCCTCCGGCAGGCCGTCCCGCAGGTCGGCGACGCGGACCTCGATCCCCATCGCCTCGGCACGGGTGCGCACCACCTCGATGGTCTGCGGCAGGGCGTCGGCGTCGACGACGAACGGGCCGGAGGCCTTCCGGTTGCCGCGGCGGACCAGGGTCATCGCCTCCGCCGCAGCGGTCCCCTCGTCCAGCAGGGACGCGTTCGCCGTGGGCAGGCCGGTCAGGTCGCCGATCATCGTCTGGAAGTTGAGCAGCGCCTCGAGACGTCCCTGGGAGATCTCGGGCTGGTACGGCGTGTAGGCGGTGTACCAGCTGGGGTCCTCGAGCACGTTGCGCCGGATGACCGGCGGCGTGAGCGTCGGGTGGTAGCCCAGACCGATCATCGACTCCGCGGGCCGGTTGGCCGAGGCCAGCTCGCGCAGCTCGCGGGCCACGGCGTCCTCGGTGGCCGGCTCGGGGAGCTGGGGGTCGCTCTCGGAGCGGATGCCGCCCGGGACGGCGGCCGCCATCAGCTCGTCCAGAGAGGCGAAGCCGACGGCCTCGAGCATCGTCTCGACGTCCGTGGGCCGAAGCCCGATGTGGCGCTCGACGAACGGCAGGGCGGCGTCGAGCTCGGCAAGGGTGGGGTGGTCCGACAAGGTGGCTCCTGAAGCTGGGTCGATCAGGTCGCCTCCCCCTCTGTCACCCGGTGTCCCGAGCTTCAGAGATGCCTGGTCCGCACGGTCCTTGGCGCCTGAGAGGTTCCGGGGAGGGGTTGCCCCTTCGGCGCTCCGCCGGTGACCGGACTGCGGCCGCGGCGAAGACTCTCCCGTGCGGGATTGTCGGCGATCCCCAATCTAGCCGATCTTGCGTGCGGCGCGGCGGGCGGCAAGCTCGTCGCTGGCATTCGGCGTCGCGTCGGGCTCCGCGGTGCGCTCGCTCGGCAGCTCGGCCAGCGTGCCCTCGATCTCACGCCAGACGCCTCCGATGGCGATACCGAAGACCCCCTGGCCGCCCTGGAGCAGGTCGATGACCTCGTCGTTGCTGGTGCACTCGTAGACCGAGACGCCGTCGCTCATCAGGGTGACGCGGGTGAGGTCGTCGGTGCCGCGGGCGCGCAGGTGCTGGACAGCGCTGCGGATCTGCTGCAGCGAGATGCCGGCGTCGAGCAGGCGCTTGATGACCTTGAGGATCAGGATGTCGCGGAAGGAGTAGAGCCGCTGCGAGCCGGAGCCGGTCGCCCCACGGACGGTGGGCTCGACCAGTCCGGTCCGGGCCCAGTAGTCCAGCTGGCGGTAGGTGATCCCGGCCGCGTTGCAGGCGGTGGGCCCGCGGTAGCCGGTGTCGCTCGGCAGCGGGGAGACGTCGTCGGTGAACAGGAGACCCTGCTCGAGCGGCCTCCTCGGCAGCCCGTGCTGCCTCGGCCGAGGCCCTGTCCTGCTCGTTCTCTCCTGCGCCCACGACATCCTCCACGTCTACTCCGTTGAGCGTAACCCCTGGGGAATGCGTTGGAGCCGGGTTCACGAGGATCGGCCCACAACGATGGAGTTACAACAGAGACACTTCAAGGTAGGCCGCGGCCGAGGGGCGGTCAACGAGGTGGTCGGCGTGTCGCAACCCTCAACCTCTTGCTGAGGGTTAGTCCTCAGTGGGCGTCGAAGTCTTCGGGGGTCACCTGGTCGAGGAACTCGCGGAACTTCTCGACCTCGTCCTCCTGCTCCGCGGGGACGGCGAGGCCGGCCTCGTCGAGGACCTCCTCGGAGCAGACGATGCGGCTCCCGGTGCGGAGCGCGAGGGCGATCGAGTCCGACGGGCGGGCACTGACCTCGGTGCCGGAGCCGAGGACCAGGATCGCGAAGAAGACGCCGTCCTTGACCTCGGTGATGCGGACCTCGGCGAGCTCGGTCCCGGTGGCCGCCAGCACGTCCCTCAGGAGGTCGTGGGTCAGCGGCCGAGGGGGTACGACGCCCTGCTGGGCGAAGGCGATCGCGGTGGCCTCGACCGCCCCGATCCAGATCGGCAGGTAACGGTCACCCGACACCTCCCGGAGCAGCACGATCGGCTGGTTCGAGGGCATCTCGACCCGGACTCCCATGACATCGACTTCGCGCACGGATCCACAGTACTCCGGGACGGGAGCCATCACCCGCCCACGGCTCAGGAGGACCGGAGACCGGTCTTCACCAGGGTCGCGTGCAGGCGCACCGAGAGCGCCGCGATCTCGCTGACCGCCTCCTCGGCTCGTGCCTTGGCGGAGGCGTCGCGGCCCCGCTTGAGGGGGGCGACAACCTGGTCGACCAGCCCGACCTCCCGGTCGGCCGCGGTCTTGAACGCCCGCAGGTGCCGCGGCTCGAACCCGAACTCCGCCAGCTCACGCGCCGACTTGGCGATGACCAGTGCGTCCGTGTCGTAGTGGCCGGTCCCGGCTCGTGGAACGATCAGGCCGTACTGCTCGAGCTGTTCGAGGAGCGCCTCGGAGACCTCGGCGATCTTGACCAGCTCCTTGCGTGACAGCCGCACGTTGTCGGTGCGGCCGAACGACTCCGGGCTGGGCAGTCCGTCCGAAGCCAGCGCCACCTTGGGCACGGTGGGGACGACGGCCTCGATCGGGGGCGGTTCGAGACCGCGGTCGATGGCGTCGAGATGCTCCCCGATGACCCGCAGCGGGAGGTAGTGGTCGCGCTGCATCGTCAGGATGTAGCGCAGCCGGTCGACGTCCTCGGCCGTGAACTTGCGGTAGCCCGCGGGGGTGCGTTCGGGCTTGATCAGGCCCTTGTCCTCGAGGAAGCGGATCTTCGGGATCGTGATTCCCGGGAAGTCGGGGCGCAGGCGATCGAGCACCTCTCCGATGTTCATCCTCGCCCGGGAGGCTGGGGCTGGCTGCACGGTCAGCCCTTGCTGTGCCCGGAGAAGAAGACCAGGCGGTACTTCCCGATCTGCACCTCGTCGCCGTCCTTGAGCTGGACCCGGTCGATCCGGTCGCGGTTGACGTAGGTGCCGTTGAGACTGCCGGCGTCGCTGACGGTGAAGTCCTCACCGGTGCGGTGGAACTCCGCGTGCCGTCGCGAGACGGTCACGTCGTCGAGGAAGATCTGGCTGTCGGGATGGCGCCCCGCGTTGACCTGGTCCTCGTCGAGGAGGAACCGGCTCCCGGCTCCGGGACCCCGCTGCACCACCAGAAGCGCGTGACCGCCGGGCAGCGCGTCCACGGCCGCCGCGTCGACCGGGCTCAGCTGACGATCCGACGTGTCCACCTTGTCGTGGGCCGCCCCGAACGTCGCCGTGGCCTCACCAGCACCCTCGGGGGCGGCGCTGGACTCCCCGCCGGACTGCTCGGCCGTCACCAGCCGGGTGCCGCACTGGGAGCAGAAGCGCGCGTCGTCGGGGTTCTGCCGGCCACAGGCGGTGCAGAACGGCATGGGTTCCCTCCGGATCGATATGGTCTGCCGCCAACCCTCACCACGGGGCTGAGGTTGACGGTTCCCCGAACCTATCAGCCGCGGGACCTCGATCAAGCCCGACGAGCCGGTGTTCGGCTCAACCGTCGAGGGTCGCCTGGTAGGCCTCGGCGTCCATGAGTCCGTCGATCGCCGCGGCGTCGGCCGGGACCACTTCGTAGAGCCACCCGGCGCCGTAGGGGTCGTTGTTCACCAGCTCCGGTGTCGAGTCCAGCGAGGTGTTGCGCGCAGAGACCTCGCCGGTGAGCGGGGCGTAGACGTCGCTGACCGACTTCGTCGACTCGAGCTCTCCGCAGGCCTCACCGGCCGAGACGGACTCCCCCACCTCCGGCAGCGAGACGTAGACGATGTCGCCCAGGGCGTCCTGGGCGTAGTGGGTGATGCCGATCCGCACCGACCCCTCCGAGTCGCCGGGGCTGCGGACCCACTCGTGCTCGGTGGTGTACTTCAAGTCCTCGGGGTACAACTCGTCTCCTCCGGTCGGCCAATGGTCGGAAGGTACTGCGGTCGGCAGGCTACTGCGCTGTTGCCGGGTCGGCGAACTGCGGCCTGGTCGTGGGCACAACGCTCTCGATGTCCAGCGACTGGAGCTCGACGACGTCGACGGTGGCGCCGTCGTCCTCGAGCTGGTCGATCGGACCCTGGGCGAACACCAGTCCCCCGGACAGCGTGGCCGGCTCGCCGATGACGTCGATGACGTACGGCGGCTCGAGCAGCTGGCCATCGACCTCGATGCCGCCGACACCGTCCTCGAACGAGGTCTCGGCGACGACCCGGACCTCGCCGTTGAACTGCATCGCCTCGGCGCCTGCCGTGCGCAGCTCCTGGACGGTGTCGAGCATCGAGTCGATGTCGACCGGTCCGTCGACCTCCTCGATCGTGATCCGGATGCCGGGGCCGGTGACGGGCACGGTGCCGGCGAGGATCTCCAGGGTGTCGGCCTCGGTCCGGGCCTGCTCGAGGGCCGCCTCCCGGGCGCTGGTGCTCGACAGCAGGTCGGCCCGCGTGTTCTCCAGCCGGGTGATCTCGGCCTGGGCTCGTTGCGAGGTTCCGGCCAGGCCGTTCAGCACGTCGATCAGGTCCTGGTCGCGCAGACCCTGGTAGGTGTCGTCCTGCTGGTTGGCCTGGACCTGGGTCATTGCGGCGAAGCCCACGATCGCCAGCAGCACGGCCACGACGACCTGCGGGCGGCCCGGTCGCAGCAGCGCGTTGCGGAGGCGCTGCCGACCGGAAGGAGGCGAGTCAGGCATGGAAGAGGTGCCTCCTGATCGCGGCGACGTTGGAGAAGATCCGGATCCCGAGGACGACGATCACCCCGGTCGACAGCTGGCCGCCGACGCCGAGCTGGTCACCGAGGTAGACGATGGCGGCCGCGATCACCACGTTGCTGAAGAAGGACACGACGAACACCTTGTCGTCGAAGATCCCGTCGAGGTAGGCGCGCAGGCCGCCGAACACGGCGTCGAGCGCGGCCACCACGGCGATCGGGAGGTAGGGCTCGAGTCCGAGCGGGACGTCGGGTTGGAGGAAGATGCCCAGCAGGATGCCGACGAGCAGCCCGAGTGCGGCGATCACGGACTTGCCTCCTCTTCCTGTTGCCGGTCCTGACCGTCACCGGTCCCGGCCTCGACGTGACGAAGCCTGGGCCCCGGCGCTGACGGGAGTGTCAGGGAGTGTTCGTTCTCCATGTCCAACTCGAATCCGAGATCGTCGGCGAGGTCGAAGAACTGCTGGCCGTGGGTGGTGTCCAGCAGATCTGACTGCAGGGTCAGGGTGTCACCGATGGCCTGGACGGTGTACGGCGGGTTCACCGGCTTGCTGTTGACGTGCACCGCCGGTCCGACGTTGCGGATGGCGCTGAGCGCGGTCAACCGCTGGTCGTTGATGGAGATCGCCTCGGCTCCGGCGCTCCACAACCCGTCGACCAGGAGGGCGAGGTCCTCGTCCCGCACCATCTGGGTCACGTCTCCCCCGGGTGCGTCGTCGACGACGATCCGGACCCCCGGTCCGGTGACCGGGGTGTACCCGGTGGCGACCTGGAGCCGGCGCAAGCGCGCGCTGGTGTCCCGCTGGTCCGCGACGACCTCCGAGCGACGATCCTCGAGCCCGATGTTGGCGCGCTGGAGGTCCACGATCTCGTCCTGCTGCCGCTCCACGGCGGCCCGTTCGACCTGGACCCGCGCGATCAGGGTCGCCCGGCCGGCGTCGGCGGTGTCGGCGTTGCGCGAGGTCTGGACGGCCGCGATGGCGACCAGGACCCCGAACACCGCGACGACCGCGGCCGCGACCCACGCCGGCCGCCCCTTCGGCGCGTCCGCACCCGGGGTGCCGCGGCGCTGCGCGACCTCCCGGTAGTCGTCGTCGAGGGAGTGCTCGGTGATCAGCGTCAGCAGAGGGGTCGTCACGTGCTCCGGCAGGGGGCCGTCTCGCAGGTCAGGCATCGGGCGCCACCGTCCGGCGTTCGGTCTCGGCGAGCAGCTTGCGGACCTGCCAGGCGTAGAGCACCCCGGCCCACCAGTAGAGCCCGATCCCCCAGATCGCGAACGCCCAGCCGAACACCTCGGCGAGGGACGCGACGACGCCGACCCCGTCGCCGAGCAGGAGCAGCGGGAACGCGTAGAGCAGGTTGAAGGTGGCGGCCTTGCCCAGGAAGTGCACCGGCAGCGCGCTGTACCCACGGGTCCGCAGGAGCGGCACCAGCCCCCACAGGAGGAGATCACGCAGCGGCAGGATCACCGCCACCCACCAGGGAATGATGTCGCGCAGCGCCAGGCCGATGACGACGGCGAGGATGTAGAGCCGGTCAGCCACCGGGTCGAGGATCTCGCCGAGCGCAGACGTCTGGTCGAGCTTTCGCGCGAGGTATCCGTCGAGGTAGTCGGTGAAGCCGGAGAGCATCAGCAACCCCAGCGCCCACCCGTCGGCCTCGGGGCCCAGCACCAGCCAGAGGAACACGGGGACGCCGGCCAGCCGGGCCATGCTGAGGAGGTTCGGCACCGTCCACACGCGCTTGTCGCGCGTCAGGTCGTCTGCCACGTGGCTCCCTGCATCTCGATCTCTTCGGCTGCCGTTCACAGCCTATCCGGCGGAGCGGTCAGACCTGTTCGTCCTGGTGGGCCGCGTCGCGGATCTCGCCGACCAGCTCCTCGATGACGTCCTCGAGCGTGGCCAGCCCGAGCTCCTCCCCCTCGGGGCCGACCACCAGCGCCATGTGGGCGCCGCGCCGCTGCAGGGTCTCGAGCGCGTCGTGCAGGGGGTCGGTCGCCCGCACCGGCGCGAAGGGCCGGATCCACTTGTCGTCGATCACTCGGGCCCGGCGTTCCTCGTCGGTCTCGAGGACGTCCTTGATGTGCAGATAGCCAAGGAGGGCCCCGTCATCGGTGATGACCGGGAACCGGCTGAAGCCGGTGGCGGCGCACAGCTGCTCGACGTCGGCGACGGTGGCGCCGCGACGGACCGTGGTGAGGCTGTCGGGTCTCATCAGGACGTCCTGGACGGTCTTCTCGGTGAAGCCGAGCGCCCCGGCCAGCCGCCCGTACTCCTCCTCTTCGAGGAGCCCCTCGCCCCGGGACTCCTCCACCAGGGCCGCGACCTCCTCCCGCGTGTAGGTGGAGCTCACCTCGTCGCGCAGGACGACCCCGGCCAGGCGCAGGATCGCGCCCGCCATCGCGTTGATCACGACGATGACCGGCCGCAGCACCGTCACGATGGCCCAGACCGGCGGGCCGAGGACCAGCGCGGCGCGGTCCGGGCCGGCCAGGGCGATGTTCTTCGGGACCATCTCCCCCATCACGACGTGAAGGTAGACGACGATCGAGAGACCGACGGCGAACGCGATCGGGTGGACGAACGAGTCGGGCACGTTGAGGGCGTGCAGCCCGGGTTCGATGATGTGGGCGATGGTGGGTTCGGCCACCGCACCCAGGAGCAGGGAGCACACGGTGATGCCGAGCTGGTTCACCCCGATCACGAGCGAGATGTTCTCCATCGCCTTCAGGGTGGTCCGGGCGATGCGCGAGCCGGCCTCGGCCCGCGGCTCGATCTGGGTACGACGTGCCGAGACGAGCGCGAACTCGGCTCCGACGAAGAAGGCGTTGCCCAGCAGCAGCAGGGCGGAGAACAGGAGCAGGCCGAACGTGCTCATACGCTCGCCGTCCTCCGTCGACGGATGACCCGAGAGCAGCCGCAGGCCCACCCGGTCGATGCGCAGCCCGTCCATGTAGAGCACGGTGAGCACGGCGAGCTGCTCGCGGACGCCTTCCTCGTCGGTGGGGTCGGGCACCGGCACCTCGGCGACGTCTCCCTGCTCGGGCACCCGGCCGAGGGTGCGCAGCACGAGGCCCGCGATCGTGTCGTAGTCCTCGTGGTCGGGCAGCTGGATCCCGGTCAGGTCCTCGACCTCGTCCGGACGCAGCAGGCCCGACAGCGACCAGCTGCCGTCCTGGAGCTGTCGAGCCGCGCGCGCCGAGCCGGTCGTGCTCGTCGGCGATGTCGCCGACGATCTCCTCGATCACGTCCTCGAGGGTGACGATCCCGGCGTGGCCGCCGTACTCGTCGAGGACCACGGCCATCTGGAACCCCTCCCCCTCGCGGAGCAGGGCCAGCAGCGGGTCCAGGCGCATGGTGTCGGGGACGACGATCGGCCTGACCATGATGTGCTTGATGCGGGTGGTGGCGCGCTCGGGGACGGGCAGCGCGACGGCGTGCTTGACGTGGACGGTGCCGACCACGGCGTCGTCGGCGTCCAGCACCGGGAACCGGGAGTGGCCCGACTGCCGGGCCAGGTCGATGACGTGGGTGGCCCGGTCGCCGTCCTCGACGCTGACCGTGCGCACGCGCGGCGTCATGATCTCGCCGGCGGTGCGGGTGCCGAACTCCACGGACCGCTCCATCAGCTCGGCGGTCTCCGTGTCGAGCGTCCCGTGCTCGGCCGACCGCTGCGCCAGCGACGCCAGCTCGGCGGAGCTCCTGGCCGACCTGAGCTCCTCCTGCGGCTCCAGCCCCAGCCTCCGGACCAGCGCGTTGGCCGAGCCGTTGAGCACCCGGATCGGCACGCGGTTGACCGACGTGAAAGTGCGCTGCACCAGCTGGGTCGCCCGGGCGACCTGCATGGGACGGGCGATCGCGAGGTTCTTCGGGACCAGCTCGCCGAAGATCATCGTGAGCCCGGCGCTGAGGGTCAGCGCGATCGTCACGGAGACCGCGCGGACCGCACCGCTGGGTACTCCCATGCCTCGAGCGGCCCGTCGATCAGCTCGGCGATCGCGGGCTCGGCGAGGTAGCCGATGGCCAGGTTGGTGACGGTGATGCCGACCTGCGCCCCGGAGAGCTGGGTCGAGAGGGAGCGCAGGGCACGCTGCACCCCGATCGCCCCCGTGTCACCCTCGGCGGCAGCCTGGTCGACCTTGCTCCTGTCAACCGTGACGAAGGCGAACTCGGCCGCCACGAAGACGCCACAGGCGGCGATGAGCAGCAGAGCCGTCCCGAGGAGGATCCACTCGGTCAGCGTGGGCTCCTTCGCGGTCGGTGGTGGTGGCGTTGCCACCCTACCGGCGGGGACCCTGCCTAGCGGGCTTCGACCTCGATCCACCTGGTCGCGAGGATGCGGGGCTGCTGGCCGCGCGCCCCATCCCGCTCCCGGCCCGGGATCCAGTGGTGGAAGTCGACCCTCAGGGTGTACCTGCCCGGGGCGGGGTGCAGCAGGACGTCGTACCGCTCGGCGGCGCCGAACGCGATGCGCTCCGTCACGCAGCCGGTGCGCGCCACCCCGGGCGTTGGGCGGCGGGCAGCGACCCCGCCGGAACGACGTGTCGCGGATACGGGCGGCCGTCGTGGCCGATCAGCTCGGCGAACGGCAGTGACACGCGTCCGCGCCCCGTTCGAGAACGTCATCACCACCGGGAAGTAGTTCAGGTTCAGCAGGCGCAGCAGGGAGGGATGCCCGTGCCCCTCGGCGTTGACCCGGATCACCTCCGAGCTCCACACCGCATCGCGGTGGGCCTCCCTCGGCGAGGTTGCCGCCGAGGATGAAGAAGTGATCTCGGCTCGAACCGGTTCAGGCCGACGTCCTCCCCCGACAGCCCCGCCGCGTGCGTAGAGCTCATGCCATCGCGGGTCCAGCGCGTAGGGCACCAGCAGGTGCCTCGCTCGCCACGTCGTAGAGCGGTCCGTCGACGAAGGGGCGCCGGGCACCGTCGGGGACGGGGAAGTCCGGGTGCTCGATCGGGTCGATCGACCATCGGCCCGACCATCCCCATCTGCACGTGCAGCACGGTGTTGACGTGGCAGTGGTAGAAGTACGTCCCGGCGGTACCCCGGTTGGGATCCCCGGGCACGGCCGTCTCGCGGCCGCCACTGGTAGGTGTAGCTTCCCGAGACCTCGAACGACGTGTGCCCGACCCCGTCGTTGCGGGGATCCGGCTCGATCCCGTGCCAGTGGATCGTGTGCACTCGCTTGCTCGGGCGCGAGCTCGACGTGGACGACCTGGCCCTCCCTCGCCCGGACGAGCGGGGCCGGGAAGTTCTGCGTGCCCGAGGTCTCGTCCTCGAAGGTCCACATCTCGTGCTCGGACCCGTCGGGGAACGTCAGCTTGCCGGTTGAAGAAGTCACGAACCGAACGACACGTCGGCGCTTGACCCTGAACTCGGTGACGGGGTTGGACGCCTTCGGCTGGTTGGTCGCGAACGTCGACCTGGCTCGGGAAGGTCGGGTGCACCTCGCGCTGGCCACGTCGGCCGGCCAGGACCCAGTCGCGCCACCAGGCCGCCGGGGTACAGGCCGCCGGCGGCGGTCTGGGACGGCTCGGCGTGGCAGTGCATCGGGAAGAACCAGTCCTCAGTCGCGCGCCGTCCCAGACCTCGTCGAGTCACGTCGGGCGGGCGCTTCATCGGCAGGACGACGTCCTTGCGGTCCAGCGGGTCGAGCTCGACGACGTCCTCCCACTGCTGGAGCACGGACGTGGCCGTCGAGTCGAACCGCCCGGCGGTGCGTGGGAAGTCGGTTGCCGTTGCGGCTGACGCGTCCACACGTGGTTGCCGTGGAAGTGCATCTGGTGGGTCGACGACACCCGCGTTCACGAGGCGGATCGAGCTGCCCCGGTCGAGACCGAGCCGCCTGGGCCGGCCTTGCTGAAGTCGCGCACGTCGGTCTGCCGTCGGGAAGCCGGTGACGCATCGTGTCCTCGTGGGTGAAGTGGTTGTGCTCCTTGTCCGCGGTGACGCCGAGGGAGTCGTAGCCCGCTGCTTGTCGTTGAGCCTGAAGTAGCGCGGCACAGGCATCGTCGGCGCCGGGTCGATCCGCTCCCCCGCGTGGGCCCTGCGGCCCCACTCGGGGTCCACGTCGTGGCACAGCCACAGCCACTGACGCTCGAACTCGACGCCACCCTCGGTCAGCCGCCACCGGTCGCGGGCAGGAACAGCGAGCAGCACGCCGAACAGCCCGAGGACCCGTTCCACCGGCGCGTTGGTCGGGTCGTGGTAGAGGTACGTGCCGGCCGCGGGCGCCGGGAAGGTCAGGTCGTAGCTCTGCACCCGGCAGGATCGGCGGGGTCCGCACCACGTCCTCGATCGCGAACCGGTGTGGCTGGCCGAGTCGGTTGTGGATACGCAGCCGGACCGGGGTCCCGGTCTCGACGATGATCGTGCGGGCCGGGAAGTCGCTGGCCCAGGTGCCGCGGCGAATGAGGTAGAACCCGCTTCTCCGTCGGTCCCGTGCCATGGGCATGGGGCGTCCCTCGTGGCCCTCCTCCGCTCGCGCGGGGTAGCTGTGCGGCTTCGCGACCCGGCCGTCGGCGGAGAAGACCGTGGCCGGGATCGTCAGGCTCGGCTTCGGGGAGTCGACCGTCGTACGACGGTCGCCGAAGCCGCGCATGTAGACCAGGCTGCCGTCCACCATCGGGACGAAGCCCTCGTTGATGAACAGGTCGAGTCGACGACGTGGGGCACTAGTGCTCATGCCAGCACCTCCGGCACGATCTCGAAGGTGTGCGGCGCGCGGGCACCCGCCTCGGTGTACTCGATCCCGAACGCGGACTGGTCCGACGGAGCCAGGTAGCCCACCCACGTGGTGAGGGTGCTCCCGGCGGCCAGCGCGACGACCCGGTGCCCGGCGTCGTAGAGCGAGACGGTCGGACCGCTGCGTCCGACCCTGAGTCGGAACTGGCCGGGCGACAGGAGCACCGGCCTCCGTGAGGAGTTCTCGACCGCGAGGTCGACGTGCACGTAGTCCGACCACGCCAGGTGCTGGGGCGCCAGGTGGTCGTTGGCCGTGTCCGCAGGGGCGGCGCGGCCGTGGTGGGGACCCGCCAGTGCCCCGGTTCGATGCTTTCGGTGCGCCCGGAGGATGGTGACCTTGCCGAACGCGGTGGCCTGACCGAGGTCGAGCCGCGCTGAGAGCAGACCAGGCAGAGCAGAGTTGACTGCTCCGCCGATCGCGACCGCCGCGAGCCCTCCGCCGCTGGCGATCAGGACTTGCCGTCTCGTGAGTTCTGCCATGCGTCATCTCCCTGTCGCGTGGCCTCACGTCCCCCACGTACCACCGTATGGCGCGGCGTGACGCACCTCCATAGAGCGAATTGCTGGTTCGGGTCTAGTCACCCCAGGCGGCTGAGCGCCTCATCGGCCTGGTCCCCACCCGGTCCGTCCCGTCATAGACTCGGCGAGACCTGCGGGCGCGGCCACGAATGGCCCGCCCGTGAGACCGATGTCAAGGAGGCCCACTCCCGTGCCATCCGAATCCTGGGACGCCGAGACGCTGCTCCAGCGCTACGACGAGGTCCGCTCCCACACCGAGTCGCTCGCCGCTCCCCTGTCGCCGGAGGACCAGACCGTCCAGTCGATGCCCGACGTCTCCCCGACCAAGTGGCACCGCGCGCACGTCACCTGGTTCTTCGAGACCTTCGTCCTCGCCGACAACGAGCCCGACTTCGCGCCGTACCAGGACCAGTACTGGTTCCTGTTCAACAGCTACTACGAGGCGGTCGGCCCGCGGTACTCGCGCCCGGACCGCGGTCTCATCAGCCGCCCCGGCGCCCACGACGTCGGGGTCTACCGCAGCAACGTCGACGACCGGATGCGCGACCTGGTCGCCGGCCTGGACTCCGGCTCCCTCGACAAGGCTGGCGCCGACGATCGAGCTCGGCTTCCACCACGAGCAGCAGCACCAGGAGCTGCTGCTGATGGACATCAAGCACGTGCTCTCCCTGCAACCCCCTCCGGCCGGTGTACGCCGGGTCTCCGAGCGAGCAGTCGGAGCCCGACCCGCTCGGCTGGGTCGACGTCGAGGGCGGACTGGTCGAGATCGGCCACGACGGAGACGGCTTCTGCTTCGACAACGAGCTCCCCCGGCACAGCGAGTGGCTGGAGCCGTATCGCCTCGCCGACCGGCTGACCACCAACGGCGAGTGGCTGGAGTTCGTCCGCGACGGAGGCTACGAGCGACCTGACCTGTGGCTCTCCGACGGCTGGGCCAAGGTCAAGGACGAGCACTGGCGCGCGCCGTTCTACTGGACCGAGCACGACGGCGTGTGGTTCGAGCACACCCTCAACGGCACCTGGCCCGTGAACCCCGGGCTGCCCGTGAGCCACGTCAGCTTCTACGAGGCCGAGGCGTATCGCCGACCTGGGCCGGCAAGCGGCTCCCGAGCGAGGCCGAGTGGGAGCACGCCGTCGTCGCCGACGGGCAGGCCGACGGCTCGCAGGTCGTCGGAAACCTGGCGGACCGCGAGACCTACCACCCGCGCGCCGCCCAGCCTGGTACGGCACAGCCCGGCGGCGGACGGCTCCGGCAGGCCTACGGCGACTGCTGGGAGTGGACGTCGTCCGCCTACCACCCCTACCCCGGCTTCCACCCGGCCGAAGGCGCCATCGGGGAGTACAACGGCAAGTTCATGTCCAACCAGATGGTGCTGCGCGGCGGTTGCGCCCTCACCCCGCCCGGTCACGCGCGGGCGACGTACCGCAACTTCTTCCCGCACCAGTCCCGGTGGGCGCTGTCCGGGGTCCGCCTGGCCGACGGCGGCGCGCCCACGCCGGGCCGGCCGGGAGCCGCGTCGTGAACGCGCCCCGCCCACCGGTGGTCTCGGTCGTCCTCGACCCGGACTGGGCCGGCGACACCCTGGTCCAGGACGTGCGACGAGGACTGGGCGCCCAGCCGCGCAGCCTGCCGCCGAAGTGGCTCTACGACGACGTCGGCTCCGAGCTGTTCGACCAGATCACCCGGCTCCCGGAGTACTACCCCACCGAGCGGGAGCGCTCCATCCTGGCGCGGCACGCCGACGACATCGTCGCGACCACCGGCGCCACGACGCTGGTCGAGCTCGGCAGCGGCACCAGCGACAAGACCCGCATCCTGCTCGACGCCTTCACGACGGCCGGCCAGCTCACCCGCTTCGTCCCGGTCGACGTGTCCGAGGAGACCCTCCGGGCCGCGGCGCGGCAGCTCGCCGAGCAGGTACCCGAGCCTGCAGGTCGAGGCCCTGGTCGGCGACTTCACGCTGCACCTCGGGCACCTCCCCGGGGCGGCCGGCGCATGGTCGCCTTCCTGGGCGGAACCATCGGCAACCTCTACGTCGAGGAGCGCGCGGCCTTCCTCGGCGCGCTCGCCGACTCCCTGGACCCCGGCGACTGGCTGCTGCTCGGCACGGACCTGGTCAAGAGCGCCGACCGCCTGATCGCGGCGTACGACGACCCGGGCGGGATCACCGCCCGCGTTCGTCACGAACTGCCTGCAGGTGCTCAACAACCGCCTCGACGCCGACTTCGACCTCGACGCGTTCACCTACGTCCCGTTCTGGGACCCGCGGATGGAGCGGATGGACCTGCGGTTGCGGGCCGAGATGCCGCAGCACGTGTCGATCCCGGGCGCCGGCATCTCGATCGACCTCGCGAGCGGCGAGGAGATCCGGGTCGAGATCTCGACGAAGTTCCGGCTCGAGGGCATCGCCGCCGAGCTGGGCGCGGCCGGCTTCGACGTCGAGCGGAGCCTGACCGACGACGAGGGGGACTTCGCACTGACCCTCGCCAGGCGCACGGGCTGACCCGGGATCAGGTGCCGCCCGGCGCCTCGCCCGAGCCGCAGGACGAGCACGGCCATGTCGTCCCGGGGAGCCTCCGGGGCGAACTCCACGACGAGCCGACGTACCCGTTCGGCGACCGCCTGGGCGGAGAGCGACGTTCCAACCGCGGCGAGCTCCTCCGCCAGCCCCTCCTCGCCCAGCATCAGCGAGCCGACCCGACGCTCCAGGACGCCGTCGGTCACCGCCACGAACAGCTCGCCGCGGGAGAGCCGGTGCTGCTCCTCGAAGTACCGCACGTCGTCGACGACGCCGAGCAGCGACTGCGGGCGGCCGACCTGCTCGACCGCGCCGCTCTCGCGCACGATCATGGGCAGCGGGTGTCCCGCGCTCACCATCTCCACCCGCATGGCGTCGCCGTCCGGCTGCAGGACGCCGCACACCAGGGTGAGGAAGCGGGAACGCTCGCCCTCGTCGATGATCGCCGTGTTGAGGCGTTCGAGGACGTCGGAGATCGGGAACCCGGCGAGCACCAGGGCGCGGATGGTGTGCCGGGCCAGTCCGGTGACCGCCGCCGCCTCGGGTCCGGTGCCACACACGTCGCCGACCACGAAGCACGACTTCCCGCCCCCGATCGGGAACAGGTCGTAGAAGTCGCCGCCGGCGGTGCTCGCCTCGCCGGCCGCCTCGTACACCACGCCCACGTCCAGACCCGGCGCCTCCGGCGTGGACGACGGCAGCAGGCTGAGCTGGAGGGCGTTGCCGATCGCCCTCAGCTCGCCGTGGGCCCGGGCGTTCTCGATCGCCATCGCGGCCCGTCGGGCGACCGACTCGGCCACCAGGAGGGGCTCGCCGCGCAACGGGTCGCCCGCCGGCCGGCCGAGCGACAGGTGCCCGATCCGCCGACCGCGCGCGACCAGCGGCACGGTGAGCACCTCGCCCCAGATGCCCGGTCTGGCCCGGCTCCGCCGGCTCGTCCGGCGCCTGCCGCGGCTTTCGCCTCGAGGTCGGCCCGGAGCGGCTCGACCTGCCGCTCGTCCTCGTGCCACACCTGCTGCAGGACGGGATGGCCCCGGTCGTCGTCGAGGTGGACGGCGCACCACTGGGCGATCTTGGGGACCACGATCTGGCCGGTGATCGCCATCGTCATGTCCTGGTCGAGCGAACCGGCCAGGAAGTCCCCCGCCTCCGCGAGGAACGTCAGCCATCCCCTCCGCTCGCGCTCCAGCGACTGCAGCCTGGCCCGGTCGGTCGCCACGGCAAGGGCGTTGGCGATCTGCTGCAGGAGCACGCTCTCGTCCGTCGAGAACCCCTCGACGTGCGCGGACGCCACGCCGATGGCCCCGACCACGCGGTTCTCGGCGGCGATGGGGACGAGCACCAGCGAGCAGAGCCCGGTGCCGGAGAGCAGCGGCACAGCCGTCTTCGAGAGGTCGGACACGACCACCGGGAGGTGTGGCGTCCGGGGGTCGGGCGCCCCGGGCTCGCCCGAGGCGAGCCGCCTGCCGACCAACGTCGCGGACAGGCCACTGACCGCCTTGACTTCGTACTCGTCCTCGAGGTCGCGCAGCATCAGCAGGTACGCCGCGTCGGCCGAGAGACGGTCGCGGACGCGCTCGACCGCGAGCATCAGGTAGTCGTCGAGCCGCAGCCGCACCAACGCCTCGTCCATCAGACCGAGGAATCCCGGATCGGGAGCCGGGGCTCCCGGCCGTGCTGCCGGTCGCTCGATGAGCGGGCGCTGGTCGGTCGCCACCATCAGCACGCGTCGAGCCGCGACCACGCGCGCGACCGACGTGGGAGGCGAACACCGTCACCGGCTGGTCGCTCTTGTGCAGCAGGGAGTAGGTGCCCTGCCATCCGTGGGCCATGTCCGCCAGGGAGGGAACATCGGTGTCGTGGTCGCCGGGCACCCGGTCCAGCAGCTCGTCGAAGTGACGCCCGCGGACCTCGTCGGGGCGCCAGCCGAAGAGCGCCACCGCGTCGTCGTTCCACGCGGTCACCACACCGTCGCCGGAGAGCTCGGCCACGGCGACGAGGGCGTGGTCCTTGGCTGTCACCGGGTTCGGGCGACCACCGGGGGGTGGCCTCCTGGTCCACCGGCCGGTCGAACCGCAGCCACACCCGCTTGGACCCGGAGGTGTAGTCGACACCCCAGGCCGAGGCCAGGGAGAAGGTGATCAGAAGCCCACGACCCTCCTCCGCGTCCTCGGTGGGCTGGTCCACCACCATGGGCAGCACCCGCCGCGGATGCTGGTCCTCGACCTCCACCCGCACGCTCTGGGTGTCCAGCCGCAGCTCCAGCCGGGCGGTGGTCCCGGCGTGCACCACGGCGTTGGTGACCAGCTCGCTCACGAGCAGTACGACGCTGTCGGCGAGGTCGCGCGGCATCCCACGTCTCGAGCATCTCCCGCGCGAACGCGCCGGGCCTTGGCGACGGATCTCTCGTCCGCCGCGAAGGTGCGGTGAGCGTGAAGCGGCAGAGTTGTCATGACCACTTTCGGAATTTGCCTGCGGACTTAGAACATGGTGACAGACTTGGGCCGGGCGAGGGGTGCACGAACTAGGAGGCGCGTGATGCCCAGCAGCAAGACCGGCCGGAAGCGGACCAGTGGACCAGTCCGCCGAGCTCCCGCTCCGACCAACGGCTCGGCCGTCGACGAGGTCGACGCCGCCCAGCTGAGGCGACTCCTGGCCTCGATGAAGTCGATGCGTGACGGCAACTTCCGCAGGCGGCTGCCGGTGACCGGCGACCGGCACCATGGCCGAGCTGTACGAGGTCTACAACGAGATCGCCGAGCGCCAGCAGCACCTCGCCTCCGAGCTGAACCGCGTGCACCGGGTCGCCGGTCGCGAGGGCCGCTACTCCGAGCGCCTGGACGTCGGTGTGGGCGAGGGTGGCTGGGCCAGGTGCATCGACGCCGCCAACGGGCTGGTGGCCGACCTCGTGCGACCCACCAGCGAGTTCGCCCGCGTGATCGCGGGCGTCTCCGAGGGCGACCTGACCCAGCGCATGAACGTCCGGCCTCGACGAGCCAGCCGCTGCGGGGCGAGCCCCTGCGAGCTGGCCCGCGGCGTCAACCGGGCTCGTCGACCAGCTCTCCGTCGATCGCCGACGAGATCACGCGGGTGACCCGCGAGGTCGGCACCGAGGGCAAGCTCGGCGGCCAGGCGCGGGTGCGCAGCGCCGACGGCAGCTGGCGGGACCTGATCGACGCCGTCAACACCATGTCGTCGCGGCTGACCGACCAGGTCCGCGACATCGCCACCGTCACGACCGCGGTCGCGAACGGCGACCTGTCGCGGACGGTCACCGTCGAGGTGTCCGGCGAGATGTCCCAGCTCAAGGACACCGTCGACCGGATGGTGGCCCAGCTGTCCTCGTTCGCTGCCGAGGTCACCCGCGTGGCCCGCGAGGTCGGCACCGAGGGACATCCTCGGCGGCCAGGCCGACGTGCCGCGGCGTCTCCGGCACCTGGAAGGACCTCACCGACTCGGTGAACACGATGGCGTCGAACCTCACCAGCCAGGTGCGCGGCATCTCCTCGGTCGCCCAGGCGGTCGCCCAGGGCGACCTGAGCCAGCAGATCACGGTGACCGCGCGCGGCGAGATCGCCGAGCTCGCCGAGACGCTGAACTCGATGACCGGCACGCTGCAGACGTTCGCGGGCGAGGTCACCCGCGTGGCCCGCGAGGTCGGCACCGAGGGCATCCTCGGCGGCCAGGCCGACGTGCCCGGTGTCTCCGGCACGTGGAAGGACCTCACCGAGTCGGTGAACTACATGGCCGGCAACCTCACCGCCCAGGTGCGCGACATCGCCCAGGTCACCACCGCGGTCGCGCGCGGCGACCTCAGCCAGAAGATCACCGTCGACGTGCGCGGCGAGCTCGCCGAGCTGAAGACCACCGTCAACGTCATGGTCGACCAGCTCTCCGCCTTCGCCGACGAGGTCACCCGCGTGGCCCGCGAGGTCGGCAGCGACGGCATGCTCGGCGGCCAGGCCGACGTCCCCGGCGTCGCCGGCACCTGGAAGGACCTCACCGACTCGGTGAACTTCATGGCGAGCAACCTGACCAACCAGGTGCGCAACATCGCCGAGGTCACCACCGCCGTCGCGCGCGGCGACCTCAGCCAGAAGATCACCGTCGACGTGCGCGGCGAGCTCTCCGAGCTGAAGACCACCGTCAACGTCATGGTCGACCAGCTCTCCGCGTTCGCCGACGAGGTCACCCGCGTGGCCCGCGAGGTGGGTGGCGAGGGCCGGCTGGGCGGCCAGGCGGCCGTGCCCGGCGTGTCCGGGACCTGGCGCGACCTCACCGACTCGGTGAACTTCATGGCCGGCACGCTCACCTCGCAGGTGCGCAACATCGCCGAGGTCACCACCGCCGTCGCCGGCGGCGACCTGACCCGCAAGATCACCGTCGAGGCCCGCGGCGAGATCCTCGAGCTCAAGAGCACCATCAACACGATGGTCGACCAGCTCTCCGCGTTCGCCGACGAGGTCACCCGCGTGGCCCGCGAGGTCGGCACCGAGGGCCGGCTGGGTGGCCAGGCCGACGTGCACGACGTCTCCGGCACCTGGAAGGACCTCACCGAGAACGTCAACATGATGGCGACCAACCTGACCTCCCAGGTGCGCAACATCGCCGAGGTCACCACCGCCGTCGCCAGCGGCAACCTGACCCGCAAGATCACCGTCGACGCCCGGGGCGAGATCCTCGAGCTCAAGAGCACCATCAACACGATGGTCGACCAGCTCTCCGCCGTTCGCCGACGAGGTCACCCGCGTGGCCCGCGAGGTCGGCACCGAGGGCCGGCTGGGCGGCCAGGCCGCCGTACCCGGCGTTGCCGGCACCTGGCGCGACCTCACCGACTCGGTGAACTCGATGGCGAACAACCTGACCGACCAGGTCCGCAGCATCGCCCTCGTCTCCACCGCTGTCGCCCGTGGCGACCTGAGCCAGAAGATCTCCATCGAGGCACGCGGTGAGGTGGCCGCCCTCGCGGGCACCATCAACGCGATGGTGGACACCCTGCGCGCGTTCGCCGACGAGGTCACCCGCGTGGCCCGCGAGGTCGGCACCGAGGGCATCCTCGGCGGGCAGGCCCACGTCCGCGGCGTGGCCGGCACCTGGAAGGACCTCACCGAGTCGGTGAACTCGATGGCGGGCAACCTGACCAGCCAGGTGCGGAGCATCGCGCTGGTCACCACCGCGGTGGCCAACGGCGACCTGACGCAGAAGACCTACGTCGATGCCCGCGGCGAGATCCTCGAGCTCAAGACCACGGTCAACCGGATGGTCGACCAGCTGTCGTCGTTCGCCGACGAGGTCACCCGGGTGGCGCGAGAGGTGGGCACGGAGGGCAAGCTGGGCGGCCAGGCACAGGTGGCGGACGTCTCCGGGACCTGGCGGAAGCTCACCGAGAACGTCAACCAGCTCGCCGGCACCCTGACCACCCAGCTCCGCGCGATCGCCGAGGTGTCGACCGCGGTGACCCAGGGCGACCTGAGCCAGCAGATCAGCGTCGAGGCCCAGGGCGAGGTTGCCGAGCTCAAGGACAACCTGAACCAGATGATCGACAACCTGCGCGAGACGACGCGGGCCAACCAGGACCAGGACTGGCTGAAGACCAACCTGGCCCAGTTCACCGGACACATGCAGGGTGGCCGAGACCTCCTCGACCTGTCCCGGCTGATCGTGAGCGAGCTGACGCCGCTGGTCGGCGCCACCCAGGGCTCGTTCTTCCTCAGCGACGACTCGCAGGACGAGGTGTCCCTGCGTCGGATGGCGTCCTACGGCTACCGCCCGCGCAAGGGCGTGCCCAGCGTGTTCCCGCTCGGCGAGGGCCTCGTCGGGCAGGCCGCCCTCGAGCGGACGCCGATCCTGCTCAAGGACGTCCCCGGCGACTACATCCGGATCTCCTCGGGCCTGGGCGAGGCGCCGCCGCTCAACATCGTGATCCTCCCGGTGTTGTTCGAGGAGCAGGTGCTCGGCGTCGTCGAGCTCGCGTCGTTCAACCCGTTCAGCCCCGTGCAGATGCAGTTCCTCGAGAGCTGATGGAGAGCATCGGCGTGTCGCTGAACGCCATCATCGCCAGCTCCCGCACCCAGGAGCTGCTCGTCGAGTCCCAGCGGCTGGCCTCCGAGCTGCAGGAGAAGTCCGGTGAGCTGCGAGTCGCAGCAGAAGGAGCTGCAGCAGACGAACGCCGAGCTCGAGGACAAGGCGAGCCTGCTCGCCGCGCCAGAACCGCGCGATCGAGATCAAGAACCTCGAGATCGAGGACGCTCGCCGGGGCCTCGAGGACCGTGCCGAGCAGCTGGCCCTGTCGTCGAAGTACAAGTCGGAGTTCCTCGCGAACATGTCACACGAACTCAGGACGCCCCTGAATTCGTTGCTCATCCTCGCCAAGCTGCTCGCCGAGAACAGCGAGGGGAACCTCAACTCCCGCCAGGTCGAGTTCTCCCGCACGATCCACACAGCGGGCACCGACCTGCTCCAGCTGATCAACGACATCCTCGACCTGTCCAAGGTCGAGGCCGGCAAGATGGACGTGCACCTCGCCGACGTGGCGCTCTCCGGGATCGTCGAGTACGTCGATGCCACGTTCCGGCCCCTGACGGCGGAGAAGGACCTGCGCTTCTCCGTGTCCATGTCCGAGGACGTGGGCCGGACCCTCTACTCCGACCAGCACCGTCTGCAGCAGGTGCTGCGGAACCTGCTGTCCAACGCGGTGAAGTTCACCTCGTCGGGCGAGGTACGCATGGTGATCCGTGCTGCCACGGAGCACGAGCACTTCGTCTCGCCGTCCCTGACGCACGCCGACCAGGTGATCGCCTTCTCCGTCACGGACACCGGGATCGGCATCCCGCCCGAGCAGCTCAAGGTGATCTTCGAGGCCTTCCAGCAGGCGGACGGCACGATCAGCCGGAAGTTCGGCGGCACCGGGCTCGGCCTCTCGATCAGCCGGGCGATCGCCGAGCTCATCGGAGGAGAGATCCACGCGGAGAGCGAGCCCGGCAAGGGCAGCACCTTCACCCTCTACATCCCCCGGCGTCCACCAGGCCGAGCCCTCCTTGAAGTCGACCGTCCCGCCGATGGAGATCTCCGCGGGCGCGATGTCGGCCGGCGAGGAGGAGACCGACCAGGTCGACCGCAGCGGCCGGGTGCTCCTCGTCGTGCTCTCCGACGACGACCTGCGCGACAAGGTCGTCGAGCTCGGGCAGGCGAGCGGCTTCCGGACGGTCGCCAGCGCCAAGCCGGAGACCATCCTGATGACGGCGCGGCAGCATCGCCCGGACGGGATCATGGTCGGAATGGACATGCGCGTCGACAGTGGGGAGTCGCTCCTCCGCGCGCTGAAGCACAACCACGAGCTGCGCCACATCCCGACGGTCGGCGTCCTGGCGCCGGACGCCGCGGACGACGCCCACGATGGCACGGCTCAGCGGGGCCCTCGACATCATCGAGGAGCCGGCGTCCTCCGAGCGGATCGAGGTGGCGCTGCAGGACCTGAGCGCCTACCTCGACCGCACCACCCGATCTCTGTTGGTCGTCACCAGCAACGTCGTCGACGAGACGTCCGCGGTCGTCGCCCTCTTCGGAGCCGTGACCGACGTCGTGCTGCGCGTGAAGACCGGGGTGAACGAGGCGATCGCCGCTCTGGAGAGCGGACAGTACGACTGCGTGGTCGTGGACCTGAAGCTCTCCGGTGGCACCGGCTTCGACGTGATCAAGCGGATGCGTGCACGCAAGGCGCTTCGCGACATCCCGGTCGTGGTCAGCACGGGCGACTCGCCCTCCAAGCGGGACCTGACCCGCCTGGGCCAGTACGCGCAGAAGTCAGTGGTCGCCTACCCGTCCTCCATCGAGCAGCTGATCGACCAGATCGCGCTGTTCCTCCACCGCTCGGATGTCGAGCTGCCCGCGCCCGAGGCGGCCTCCGGCGAACAGCTCCACCAGGACGACGAGGTCTTCGTGGGCAAGCGCATCCTGATCGTCGACGACGACGTCCGCAACGTCTTCGCGTTGACGAGCGCCCTCGAGCAGCACAACATCGACGTGGTCTACGCCGGGAGCGGTGAGGAGGGGATCCAGATGCTCCAGCAGGACCCGGAGATCGACCTGGTGCTGATGGACGTGATGATGCCGGGCATGGACGGCTACACCGCCATGCGCGAGATCCGGAAGGTGCCGGCGTTCCGCGAGCCTGCCGGTCATCGCCCTCACGGCGAAGGCGATGCCCGGCGACCGTGAGAACAGCCTGTCGGCGGGCGCCTCCGACTACGTCACCAAACCGGTCGACATCGACCGGCTGCTCACGCTCCTCCGGCTGTGGCTGTCATGACCGAGCGCGCCAAGATCCTCCTGGTCGACGATCGGCCCGAGAACCTCCTCGCACTCGAGGCGATCCTGAGCGCCCTGGACCAGGAGCTGGTCCGGGCGAACTCGGGCGAGGAGGCGTTGCGCGCCCTGCTGAAGGACGAGTTCGCGCTCATCCTGCTCGACGCACGGATGCCGGGCATGGACGGATTCGAGACAGCGGCGCGGATCAAGGGGCGCAACCGCACCAAGAACGTGCCGATCATCTTCCTGACGGCGGTCGACACCGACAAGAACAACACCTTCCGTGGCTACGCCGCGGGCGCCGCCGACTACATCGCCAAGCCGTTCGACCCCTGGGTCCTGCGGGCCAAGGTCCAGGTGTTCGTCGACCTGTGGGTGGCCGGTCGCCGGCTCGCCACGCAGGCTGCCTTCCTCCGCCGGCAGATCGGCGGCGGGCAGGACGCGGTCGACGTCCTCGGCGAGCTCAGGGAGCGTGTCGCCGAGGTCGAGGAGGCGGTCGAGGTGCTCGCGATCGGACTGCAACCGACCGCTGATCCCATCGTCCGCGACTCCGCCGACCGCGTCGCACGCCGGGTCGAGTCCCTGAAGCAGGCGCTCGAGGTCCTCGACAGCGACCCGGCGGACGTCGCCGTGGGCCACCACGAGTTCACCTGACCTGACCGGTCCACGTCCCAGCGGACTCCGCCATCCGAGTTCACTCGTAGACGAACTTCTGCGGGCCCGGGTAGACCCATGACAGCGCGTCCCGGAGCCGATCGCGCCAGTTCTCCCAGCTGTGGCCGTCCCGGGCCTCGACGAAGCGGACCGACATGCCCGTCGACTCGAAGGTCGGCACCATGGACCGGTTGGGCACGATCAGCGGCTCGAAGACCCCGCAGCTGACGAAGATCCGGTCCGCGACGTACGTCGGCCGCGCCCGGTACTTGTTCACGAACTTGACGACCGGGTCGAAGACCGGACCGCCGCCGTGATCGGCGGCGCCGATGTCGGTGAACACGAACGACCCGGACATCAGGACCAGGGAGCCATAGGTCTTCGGGGACTTGACGGCCGCGGACAGTGACGCCACCGCCCCGAAGCTGGAGCCGAGCAGGCAGCGACTCGATGGCTTTCCTGTGAGGGGCAGTTCCACCTCGAGCCTCGGCACGAGCTCGTCGGTCACGAAGCGCGAGTGGGCGGTGGAGTTGGCGTACTCGGTGAGCCGTTCCTCGGGGTGCAGGAAGGCGACGACCGTCTCGGCGACGTCGAGTCGATGGATCAGGTTGTCCAGCACCGTCTTCGCGGCGGCGTACTGGAGGAAGTCCGGGCCGTCGTGCACCACCAGCAGCGGGTACGACGTCGTACGCCGGAACCTGGCCGGCAGGTACACCGTCACGGGGCAGTCGCGGCCCAGGGCGCGGCTGCGCACGGTCATCTCGACCAGGTCGCCCTGGCGTGCGTCAGGATCCGGCAGTGTCCACGCGGGAGTCTCGTAACCGTGGGCGGAGCAGACGGAGGAGCTGCCGACGGGACTGTGGGAGAGGTCGGGGTTCAGGGGGTCGTTGACTCGTTCGACGTCGTCGCCGCGCCGGACCTCCAGCTGGTAGTCCACCCGCGAGCGTTCCGGCAGCTCCAGGACCAGGTACCACAGGTCGGTGCCCCACAACCGGCGCAGGGGCAGCAGGTCGGCGAGACCGACGATCCGCTGGGCGAGGTGGACCTCATCGGCCTCGCCGCGGAACAGGAAGGTGCAGCGGGAGCCCTCCACGATCGGCACGTCGTGGTGTGCCAGGAACTCGTCGACCGCCGCGGCGTCGAGCGGCGTCTGGTCCTTCAGCTGGTTGATGGCGAGCCGTCTGGTCACGGTGCCCGGGGCCTTGTCGGTCACGCCGCCTCGAACGGAGTGATCCGGCCGTCGTGGTCGACCACGCGAGCCTCGGCCGGGAAGCCGCCGTCGGTGAGCCGGACCCGGACCCCGTCGTCGAGCACGAGGCAGCGGGACGGCGCGAAGCGGCGCGCGAGCACCGACATCCGGACCGGGTCGTTCACCCGCAGCCGGCGACGCGCGTCCGGGAGCGGGACGAGGTTGCGGAGCAGCCCGATCCCCTCACCCATCAGCTCGGTCTGCGCCACTCCGTGCGGGACGAAGTCATGGAACAGCACCACGCGCTCGGTCAGCGCCATCGCGCCGGCGGACCAGGCGACGACGAGGCCGGGCAGGTGGGGCTCGACGTGGAACAGGTGGAGCACCTTGACCAGGTCACCCACGTGACCTCCGGCGATGACGACGGCCGACGCGGACTGCAGGATCCCCCGCACCTGCTCCCGGTGGGCGGCGACCAACGGACGGGACTGGGGTTGCCAGGCGTCGTAGAACTCGAGGTGCGCCTCGCGGACCCGGACGAGATGCTGCTCGTCGGCCATCCGGACCAGCTCCAGGGCATCGGTGAGGACCCGGTCGCGGAACCGTGGCCTCCCCTCCTTGCCCGCTGCGATCTCGTACGTCGCTCCCAGGGCGTGGTCCAGCTGCGTGAGGTAGAGCTGCCGCAGCTCTTCGAGGGCGGCGTCGTGCTCGCGCTCGGCCGTGGCGTAGTCCCTGTCGTTCTCGAGAACGTCCTGCCACCGCGCGTGGAGGGACAGGTTCACCGCACGGTGACCGAGCAGCTCGTTCAGCTCGGCATCGTCTGGCTCCCGCTCCCTCCAGCCGGCCGTCACCGTGACGATCCGCGCGTCAGGGTCCATGTCGCTGACGACGTGCTGCACACTCGGTCGGCGCTGTGACCCGAGCAGGACGATCTCCCTGGTCAAGCGGGGTCCCCGCGGAATCGAGAGCGGAGCGAGCGATTTCGTGGGGTGCTCATGTGGCGTGGACCTGGACGGTCCGTCCCACGTCGTCCAGCATCTCCCGGAGCACGTCGTAGTCCGGGTGACGCATCCGGACGTAGGCGTTGGCCATGTACCCGGCCTCAGGGCCCTGGGTAGGCGTCCCGGGATTGGGCAGATGGGCGTCCAGCACCCACTCGCCGTACTTCGCCTGCACCTCGTCGACACCCGAGTAGCCGGCGATCCGGCCGTCACGGTCGGGCCGCAGCGCGATGATGCCGCTGGCGAACCGGCGCGACGGCCGGGCGCTGACGTTCCCGTGAACGATCGCGTTGGCCCACTCCCGGTAGACGTCCAGGTCGTTCCCCGCGGAGTAGAGGTCCCAGGCTCCGACACCGGGAGGGCGGCAGCCGATCTCGGAGAACTTCAGGCCCTTCGGTCCGAAGAACCACTCCATGTGGGTCGCGCTGGTGCCGATGCCCAGGGTCTCGGCGACCCGATGGCCCAGCTCCCGCAGCTCGGCGTACTCGGACACCGACTCGACCCGGTTGGTGGAGATGAACTGGGGGGAGATCCATCGCGTGCGCATCGCCTCCAGCACGTTGGGGTAGTAGTGGGAGACGAAGTCCAGCGAGGCGTGCCCGTCGACCGACATGGTGTCGTAGAAGCCCTCGTGGCCCTCGACGAACTCCTCGACCGCGATCGACGTGACGCCCTTCCCGCCGAACATCGCCAGGGCTGCCTCCAGCTCGCTGTCGTTGTCGACGCGGGTGGTGTCCAGGGCCCCGGCACCGGTGCGCGGCTTGAGGACGATCGGGTAGCCCACGGTCTTGGCAAAGGCCCACACCTCGTCGGCCGTCTGGACAGCGGCCGAGGCCGCGGTCGGCACGCCCGCCTGCCGCAGGGCGTCCTTCATCGACGGCTTGTCGCGGCACAGCCACGCAGTACGAACGGATGTGCCCGGGATCGTGCACCGCTCCCGCACCTGCGCCACCGGAAGCGTGTGCGCCTCGATCGTCGTCTCGATCCGGTCCACCCAGATCTTGCCCTGCACCCAGCGGACGACGTCGGCCATCGCGTCCACGTCGACCACGCTGCCGACCTGGTGGTAGTGCGACATCCAGCTCTTCAGCTCCTCATCGAGCGCCTCCTGCGGAGACTCCCCGATGCCGATGACCGTGGCGCCGACGTCTGCCAACGCGCGGACGAACTGGCGCTGGTTGTTCGGAAAGGACGGCTCGACGAAGATGACGCGCACGGCCGCCATGCTAGCCGTCCCTGTCGCCATCGTGTCCCCGCCGGTAAGGTCCCGCGCATGGTGGTCGCCGCGTTCGTCGCGCCGTACCTGCTCGAGGCCACCGCCCGGTTCGTGGCCGCCGCCGCATCCCTCCCGGGCGTCCGGCTGGGAGTGGTGACCAGCTCCGCGCTGGAGGACATTCCGCCACAGCTGCGCTCCCGGCTGTCCGGTCACTGGCGCGTCGAGAACGCGCTGGACCCCAGCCAGATCGCCCACGCGGTCTCCGGGCTGGGCGGCCAGATGGGCCGGGTCGAGCGCCTCGTCGGCGCGCTCGAGCAGCTCCAGGTGCCGCTCGCGCAGGTACGCGAGGCGTTCGGCATCGAGGGCATGGATGTGAACACCGCCCGCAACGTGCGGGACAAGGCCCAGATGAAGAGGGTGCTGCAGGCGGCCGGTGTGCCCTGCGCGCGGTACTCGCTGGTCAGCACCCCGGGAGAGGCGCGGTCCTTTGCGGGCGAGGTCGGCTTCCCGCTGGTGGCCAAGCCGCCGGCTGGAGCCGGCTCACAGGCCACGCACCGCCTCGATGACGGACACGCGCTGGAGGGATGGCTGCACGTGATGCCGCCGAGCCCCGATGCGCCGGCACTCCTGGAGGAGTTCCTCGTCGGCGAGGAGCACACCTTCGACAGCGTGACCGTGGGCGGCAACACGGTGTGGTCATCGATCGCCGACTACCACCCGCCGCCGCTCGACGTGCTCCGCAACCCGTGGATCCAGTGGACCGTCCTGCTGCCGCGCGACATCAGCGGGCCGGACTACGCCGGCATCCACACGGTCGGCCCGGCCGCCCTCCGCGCGCTCGGGGTCACCGACGCCCTCACCCACATGGAGTGGTTCCGCCGACCCGACGGGTCCGTGGCGGTCTCCGAGGTCGCAGCCCGTCCCCCGGGAGCGCAGCTCACGTCCATGCACGGACATGTGCACGACTTCGACCTCTACCAGGCGTGGGCGGAGCTGGTGGTGCTCGGCAGGTTCGACGTGCCACAGCGCCGCTTCGCGGCGGGGACGGCGTACCTGCGCGGCATGGGACGCGGCCGGGTCCGGGCGGTCCATGGGGTCGAGGAGGTCCAGCGAGAGGTCGGACACCTCGTGGTGGACTCCCGACTGCCACGGCCGGGGCAGCCTGCCGCCTCCGACTACCTCGGCGAGGGATACGTGACCGTCCGCGACCCTGACACCGAGGTGGTGCGTGACGCGCTGCGGCGGATCGTCGGCGGAGTACGAGTCGAGCTGTTGGAGGGCCTGTGACCAACGTCGTGATGATCTCTCCGGGCTACCCGGCCGAGATGGCCTACTTCACCCGCGCCCTGGCCGCTGTGGGCGCCACCGTGATCGGAGTGGGAGACCAGCCGGCCCACGCGCTCCCGGAGGCAGCGCGGAAGGCGCTGGCCCACTACGAACACGTCTCCCTCGCCGACGAGGGAGCGGTGCTGGCGGCCCTGCGGGGGCTGACCCGGCACGCCCGGGTCGACCAGGTCGAGTGCCTGTGGGAGCCCTACATGATGCTGGCGGCGCGGCTGCGCGAAGCGTTCGGGCTCCCCGGCATGTCCGTCGGAGCCACCCTGCCGTTCCGCGACAAGGAGCACATGAAGCGGGCGCTCGACAGCGCCGGGATCCGCACTCCGTGGCACGCGAGCGCGACCACCGTGGCCGGGGTCTGGGAGGCCGCCGAGAAGATCGGGTACCCGCTGATCGTCAAGCCGATCGCCGGGGCCGGGTCGGCGGACACCTACCGGCTGGACTCCCCCGCCGACCTCGGAGACGTGCTGCCGCGGCTTCGTCACGTCCCCGAGGTCAGCGTGGAGGAGTTCGTCGATGGTGAGGAGTTCACCTACGACACGGTCTGCGCCGGTGGCCAGATCCTGTTCGAGCACATCCTGTGGTACCGCCCCCGCCCGCTGCAGATGGCACAGCACGAATGGGTCAGCCCCGTGGCGATCACGTTGCGCGAGCTGGACGTCCCGCACCTGCAGGGCGGCCGGCAGATGGGACAGCAGGTGCTCGCGGCGCTCGGGTTCGACACCGGGTTCACCCACATGGAGTGGTACCGCAAGCACGACGGCGAGGTGGTCTTCGGTGAGATCGCTGCCCGGCCACCCGGTGTCCGGGTCGTCGACCTGATGAACTTCAGCACCGACGGCGACCTGTACGTCGGCTGGGCGGAGGCCGTGGTCCACGGGCGGATGCGGCCGATGGAGAAGCGGTACAACGCCGGCAGCATCTGCAAGCGAGCACACGGATCCGGGCGGATCTCGTCCGTGACCGGGCTGGACGCGCTCCTGTCCGAGTACGGCGACTCGGTGCTGGACGTCGACCTGCTGCCGGTCGGCGCGCCGCGCCGGGACTGGCGGGCGACGACCATCGGTGACGGGATCGTCTTCGTGCGCCACCACGAGCTCGGGCGGGTGATCGAGATGACCGAACGCTTCGCATCCGACCTGCAGCTGTACGCCGAGTGATGCGGACGGCCGCCGAGGTCCGCACCGCCCTCGACCAGGTCCTCCCCGGCATCCGCGCGGACCTCGAACGCCTGGTCCGCATCCCCTCGGTGTCCGCCGATCCCTCGGCCAGGCCGCACGTGGAAGCCTCCGCCGAGGAGGTGGTTCGACAGCTCGAGGGGGCCGGCCTCACCGAGGTCGAGGTGCTCACCGAAGGTGGTGGCCTGCCGGCCGTGGTCGGGCGCAGGCCCGGTCCGTCGCACGCGCCCACCGTGCTCCTGTACGCCCACCACGACGTACAGCCCGTCGGCGACGCAGGCCTGTGGGAGACCGATCCGTTCGAGCCCGTCGAGCGGGACGGCAGGTTGTACGGGCGCGGGGCCGCCGACGACAAGGCCGGGATCGCGTTGCACTGCGCCGCGCTGCGTGCGCTGGGCAGCGAACCGGGCGTCGGCGTCACCGTGCTGGTCGACGGCGAGGAGGAGATCGGGTCGCCGACCCTGCCGGCGCTCCTGGCCAGGCACGGCGACCGCCTCGGGGGCGACGTCCTGGTGCTGGCCGACTCCATCAACTGGCGCGTGGGCGTGCCCGCGCTGACCACGACCCTGCGCGGGGGCGTCAGCGTCGTCGTCGAGGTGCGCACGCTGCGGCACGCGGTGCACAACGGCGCGTACGGCGGACCGGTCCCGGACGCGCTCACGGCGCTGGCGCGGCTGCTGGCGACTCTGCACGACGAGCGGGGGGACGTGGCGGTGGCCGGCCTGTCGCGGGGTGCCGCTGACCCGCTGGACCTGTCGGAGGAGCAGCTCCGGGCGGACGCCGGCGTGCTCGACGGCGTCCGGCTGATCGGCAGCGGCACGCTGACCTCGCGGCTGTGGGCCGGCCCTGCCCTGTCGGTCGTCGGCATCGACGCCCCCGCGGTCGACGACTCAGGGATGGTGCTGGTGCCGTCCGCCCGTGCCCGGCTCGCCCTCCGGATCGGCCCGGGGGACGACCCCGCTGCCGCCCGGGACGCCCTGGTCGCGCACCTGCATGAGCACGCTCCGTGGGGCGCGGAGGTCAGCGTGAGCCGCGGGCGAACCCGTCGCGCCGTACTCCGCGGTGACCTCGGGTCCCGCGTACGCCGCCGCCCGCGCGGCGTACGAGGAGGCCTGGGGCACTCCGCCGGTCGAGATCGGAGTCGGAGGCTCGATCGGCGTTCCTCGCACCGTTCGCCGCGGCCTTCCCGCAGGCGGAGATCCTGGTCACCGGCATCGAGGATCCCGACACGCGTGCTCACGCCCCCAACGAGAGCCTCCACCTGGCCGACTTCGAGCGCGCGTGCCTGGCCGAGGCGCTTCTGCTGGACCGGCTCTCCCGGTGGCCCGCGGGCAGTCCCTAGCAGAGCTCGTCGAGGTACTGCGGAAGCATCTTCCACCAGGTGGGCCAGTCGTGCTTCCAGTCGGTGCCCCACGAGTCGACCCGGTTCGGCACACCCTTGCGCCCGAGGACGTCCGCCACGTTCCAGGACTCACCGATGTCCTCCCACTCCCCCTCGCCCGACGCGAGGATCACCCGCCTCTGCCGCAGGGTCTCCAGCTGCGGGCCCTCGAGCCCGGGGAGGAAGTCGAGAGGTGAGGCGAAGTAGAGGTCCTCGCTGAACTGGCCCTCGATGAACCGCTTGAGCTGGTAGGTGCCGCTCATCGCGATCGCGGCGTCGAAGGTGTCCGGGTAGCGGCAGAGGACGGCCAGGGCGTTGAACGCCCCGATGGACGCCCCGGCGGTGACGATTCGTGGGCGTTGGTCACCGAGGTCGGCGTGGATGGCCGGGACGATCTCGTTGCGGACCGCCTGGTGGAACTGGTTGAGCAGCGCCATGCGGTAGCCCGGGGAGCCGACGCCGGCCGCGAGGGCCCGACCCGCCACGCTGTCGCAGGAGTAGAGCTTGACGCGACCGCTCTCGATCAGCTCCCAGCAGGCACCGACCAGGTGGTTCCGCTCGATCTCCTCCGCATCACCGCCGGCCGTGGGGAACACCAGCACAGGCGTGCCGAAGTGGCCCCACCTCGCCATGGTGATGTCCTGCTGGAGCCGATCGGAGAACCACCGCTCGGTCGCCTTCACTGAACCGCTCCTCCACTGTCGGGGCCACTGCGATGCTTACCACGGCTGCCCACCTCAGGCCATCCCGAGGACCAGCGGGTCATCGCTATAGTCGGCTGGAACTCCAGGAACGGGAGGTCTCACGGTGGGTGACCATCTGATCGGGCTGCTGCTGGGCGCGGAGAAGGACTGGCCGCGTGCGTTCGAGACGGTGCTGGGCATGGTGGGGCCGATCAAGGATGGCGGAGCCGTCCACACGCTCTCCAGCGAACGGCTGACCATCGAGCCCTTCCGCCTCGACGACGCCGTGCGCACGCCCGCTCGTCATCGACCGGCTCGCCCACTGGTACTACCACCCGCGCGAGTGGCTCAAGAAGGCCGCGCTGGTCAACGGCACGTACCTCCTCAACAGCCCCTTCACGTTCCAGTCGATGGAGAAGCACAGCGCCTACTGCGCGATGGTGCGGCTCGGGCTCAAGGTTCCGCCGACCACGCTGGTGCCGTACAAGAACCCCATCGACAACGTGCGGTGGGCCTACACGGCCGAGCAGTACAACCGGCCCTTCGACCTCGACAAGATCGCCGACGAGCTCGGCTACCCGCTCTACATGAAGCCGTTCGACGGCGGCGGCTGGCGGGGCGTCTCCCGGATCAACGACCGGGCCGACCTGCACCGTTCGTACGACGAGTCCGGCGAGATGCTGATGCACCTCCAGGCCACGGTGGACTACGAGCACTTCGCGCGGGCGCTGTCCATCGGCCCCGAGACGATGGTCATGGACTTCCGGCCCGACCAGCCGATGCACAACCGCTACGCGGTCTCGCACGACTTCCTCTCCGAGTCCGCCGGGCGTCAGACAGCCGCCATCAGCCGGATCGTCAACGCGTTCTTCCGGTGGGAGTTCAACTCCGCCGAGATGCTGGTCACCGGGGACGAGGTCTACCCGATCGACTACGCCAACGCCTGCCCGGACGTGGCGGTGACGTCCCTGCACTACTACTTCCCGTGGGCGATCACGGCGCTGGTCCGATGGTCGACGTACTGCGTGGTCACCGGTCGCCGGTCGGCCGTGGACCTGCAGACGTCGCGCTACTTCGCCATCGCCGACGACCCCGACCTGTCCTACGACGAGAAGCTGGACGCCTACCTGGCGCTGGCCGACGAGTACCTCGAGAGCGACCGGTACTGGGAGTGGTGCGCGGAGCATCTGCCGCACCTCGAGGAGCAGGTGCACGACTGGGTGACCTCCGACGACTTCGACCGGCTGCTGCGCGACACCGTCGCGGCGACGTACCCGCCGCACGAGCACGAGCAGTTCCTCGACCACTTCCGCGGCCTGATCGGCCTCTGGGTCACCGACAACGCCCGATGAGGCCGTCGGAGGTGGCATGGGGCAGGTCCTCGCTCAGCTGATCCCGGTGGCACTCGCGGCCGCGCTGAGCACGGTGCCGATCATGGCCACGCTCTTCATCCTGCTCTCGGAGAGACGGAGGGTGACCGCCCTCCCCTTCCTCTCGGGGTGGGTGATCGGTACGGCGGCCGGCCTCACCCTCGCCACGCTCGCGGCTCAGGCGCTTCCCGGACGACCGCGACAGTTCGCCTCGCTGATCGACAACCTCGAGATCGTGATCGGCAGCGCTCTCGTCGTGTTCGGTCTCGTCACCGTGGTTCGGCACGCCCGCACGTCGACCAGCCGGCGGCCGGGCCGGATCGAGGGCATCGGCTCCCTCGGTCCGTTGGCCAGTCTTCGGCATCGGCCTGGCGCTGAACCTCCGCCCGAAGGCGCTGCTCCTGTTCGCTGCGGCGAGCCTGGCGATCAGCGGTGCCCCACCGCTCGTCGACGACGACCCTTTCCTGATCGTCGTCTACACCGCGATCGCCACCTCGACCGTGGTGGCACCCGACGCTGGCAACGGTGTTCTTCCCCGATCGGATGGAGCCACGACTCGTCGCGGCGCGGGACTGGGTCAGCGCCCACGGGACGGCGGTCACCGGGGCGATCATGATCCTGGTCGGGGTTGTCGTCCTCGCCGCGGGGATCGGTCGCTGAGCGGGCACGATCACCAGGGCCGACCGGCCGCCCTCGGAGTCAGCCCTATCCACCACGAGGGATCGGGTGGCCCGTTTCGGCCAGGCGCAATGCCCCGTTCTGACCATAGCCAGCAAGTTCGACAGCACTCACGATGAGACTTCCGTGTGGTTTAACCTTCAACGGGACGGGGGGAACATGGCTGGCACACGCCTGAGCGGCGGCCGCGCGCGGCGCGCCGGGCTCCTCTCTGGTTGCATCGGGCTCTCGTCTCTCCTCGCGCTGGCCGGCACGGCGGCGGACGGCGTCTCTGCCGAGCGTCCGGCAACGACGACGGTCTGCGGCGGCCTCGACGCGGACTCGATGTTCACGGCCGAGGCCGCGACCCTGGGTCGCGAGCATGCCTGTGAGCACCTACAGCAGCGCGCCCATCCCGCGGGGCGCGCCTCCGGCGTGCACAGGGTTTCCGCTGCGGCACGACAGGCGCCGGCATCAGTGATCGGCCGGTGGAGCGCGGCTCGCAATCCGGGCACGAACACTGTCGGAATCGCCGCGGTGCTCCTGCACACCGGGCGGGTACTCCTCGTCGGGGCGGAGGAGAATGCCGGCGAGAACACGCCTGCCTATGTGTTCAACCCGGTGACCGGCAGAGGCCACGCCGTGACACCACCGGCTCCGATCTTCTGCAGCAGCCTGACGCCGCTGAGTGACGGTCGGATCCTGAGCGTCGGAGGCGCCAAACCGTTTCCGAACGGCATCAACGACGTCTTGCTGTTCGATCCGCGCACCGAGCAGTGGCTGCCCCAACCGGCAACCTCGAATGCTCGCTACTACCCCACGTCGACGAGGCTTCCCAGCGGTCGCGTGGTCATCACGGCCGGGACGCAGGAGGATGGCGTGACGGACAACCCCGACGTCGAGGTGTACACGCCACCGGCCGCGGGCGGGAACCTGGGCGCACTCCGGGTCGTGGGCCCGGAGCACCCAACCGCCAACTACCCGCACCAGCTCGTCATGCGGGACGGCCGCATGTTGCAGATCGACCGCACGCGGGCGTCCGTGTTGAACCCGGCCACCTGGAGCTGGAACACGCTTCCGGCGCCGATCCGTTCCACCGGCGAGGGGGCTGCACACCTGATGCTTCCTGGCGGGCCGGCCGGATCGAGTCGCGTGATGCTCATCGGTGGGCGGATACGCGGCCTGGCCCAGGCCACCACGCAGACCTTCGACTACGCACACCGCGCCAGAGGCTGGAAGCGCGGCACCCCGATGCCGACCCCGCGGGCGCACATGAACGTGGTCCAGGTCCCGGACGGGTCCGCCTACGCCATCGGTGGGAATTCGGAGGGCGCCAAGGAGGCACCGCGGCGGCGGACCATGCACTACGACCCGGGGACGCGACGCTGGCGAAACCTGGCCGGGCAGGCCCCGCGTCGCGCCTACCACTCGACCGCGGTGCTGCTACCGGATGGCCGGATCATGTCAGCGGGCGACGAGAAGGCCGGCGGTGGTCGACAGCTCATCGACTTCTACTCACCCCCCTACCTGTTCCATGGAACGCGGCCCAGGATCACGGCCGCCCGGAACGCGGTGCGCAACGGCCAGCGGTTCGGCATCAGGACGCGGGGGCCAGAGGTCAGCGGTGCGGTCCTGATGGCACCCGGCGCAACCACCCACGCGAACGAGATGAACGCTCGCCGCGTCCCGCTCTCGGTCACCAGGACGAGCCGCGGGTTGAGGGCGCGGGTGCCGTCTCGGGCCGTCGCACCCCCCGGTTACTACATGCTCTTCGTGCTTCGTGCGAACGGCGTACCCTCCAAGGCGCGCTGGGTCCACGTCACGCGCTGACGATGCTGTTGAGAACGAGGCCTCGGACCGGATCACTCCCCGAGGCGCTCGGTGAGGTTGATCCAGCAATCGTGCGCGAAGCAGATGACCACGTGTGGTGAACACGCCACACTGGCTCCTGTGGAGGAGACCCACGCTCAGGAGTCCTTCGTCCAGGCACGGCCCGCCGGGTCCCTCTGGGCGCATCGACGGGTTCGCATGGGCGAGTGGGTTCGCGAGCGCTTCTGGTCGATCCCCCTGGCCCTCATCCTCGCCGGGGTGCTGGTCGGCATCGTGGTGTCCCGGCCCGACCTGCTCGGCCTGTCGGCGGACTGGCACCTGGGCAGCGGTGCGCGGACCAGCACAGCCGACGCGATGCTCCAGGTGATGGCGTCCTCGATGCTCACCTTCGTTGGGGTGGTCTTCGCCATCACGCTCGTCGGACTTCAGCTCGCCAGCTCGCAGATGTCGCCGCGCGTCATCCCCATCTTCGTGCGTTCCCCGGTGACCAAGACCGCGTTCGGCGTCTTCCTGGCCACCTTCGCCTTCGCCCTCACCGCACTGGCGTTCGACAACGTCACGGATCGTGCGGCCGCCTCGCGCACCGTCGCCGTCGCTGTGGCTCTGCTGGCCCTGTCGGTCGCCGTCTTCGTCGTGTACGTCACCGCCACCATGCGGCTCCTCCAGGTCGGGTGGGTCGTCACCGCGGTTGCCAACGAGGCACGCGTCTCGATCCGCCGGGAGTTCCCGCCCGAAGGTGCCTACATGTCTGCGCCCGCTCCCCGGCTGGACGACGCTCCGAAGACGGTGCGCCTGTCCACGAAGGACAGGCGTGGATTCAAGGGGGTGCTCGGCACGGTGCAGGCGATCGACCGCCCCCGACTGGTGCGCCTCGCGGCGGAACACAAGTGCGTCATCGAGCTCCTGCCGCGCATCGGCCAGTACGTGACCTCCGGAGGAGCCGTGTTCGCGGTTCACGGGGGCACTCCACCCGGCGATCAGCAGCTCCTCGCCTGTCTCCACCTGGGCCGGGCCCGGACGCCTGTTCAGGACCCGACCTTCGGCATTCGGCAGCTCGTCGACGTCGGCACCCAGGCCCTGTCACCCGCCATCAACCAGATGACGACGGCGGTGCTGGTCATCGACCGCCTGCACGACCTCCTGCTGCGGATCGGTCGGCAGCCGGCGCCCTCCGGCATGTACACCGACCCCGAGGGGACCGTCCGGCTGGTCGAGCCGACGACCCCACCGTCATACATCCTCGATCTGGCGTTCCGGGAGATCAGCCAGTACGGCGCCAGCTCGCTGCACGTCACTCGTCGGCTCGCCGCGGCATACGCCGACCTGAGTGCGGAAGGGGTCGCCGATTGGCAGGAGCCGATCGCCCGCCTGCAGGAGTCGCTCGACCGGCTCGTCCGGACGCACTCCCCGGACTCCTCGTACCTCGACCTGGCGACAGATCCCGACCGCCTGGGTCTCGGCTAGGGCGTCCGGAGGAACTCCGCCACCGCGCTGAGGTCGCGCTCGCCCATGCCGTCGAGCACGGCCTCGGCGACGAGCCGCCGACTGGTGTCCGCCTGGTCCATGCGCGCCCCGACCTGTTGCGCCAGGGCGTGGATGAGCTCCTGGTCCTTGGCCACGAGTCCCAGGGTGAACGCAACCGCTGCCTCCCCGGGATGCAGGTAGGCCTCGCGCTTGTACTTCACGAACGGCGCGCCGGTGGCGCCGGCCTCGAACACGTCGTAC
>CAWEVA010000005.1:0-40552 GCA_963812345.1 uncultured Actinomycetota bacterium | reverse complement strand
TCCGGCTTCGGTCGGGAAGGGCTTTTCCGTCTCCGGCGGTCGACTCGGTCAGCAAATCGGTCGTGGAGCTCCTGGGGTCAGTGCGTCGGTGGCCGCGGTCGTCGTGCTAGGCCTCGTCTGACGCGGCAGGCGGGCCCGGTCGGCCGCCACGCGGCACCTCACGCCGCGCTGGTGACCCGAACCTCGGCGGTCCGCGCCCGGGTACTAGGACCATTGTTCAATGGCGCCGGCGCGTCAGCGGGGGCACGATCAGGGTGGGACGGGCCCGGAGTCGCGTCGTGTCCGTGGCCCAGGAGGCGGAGATGACCGGTCGTCGGAATCGGTTGGCGTTGGCGTTGGTGTCCCTCACTGCGGTGATGTCGGTCGGCCTTGGCCGGGACGGCCCGCGCGGCCGTCAGCGGCACGCGGGCTGAGGTTAGTGGTGACCGGCTCAAAGATCGAGGGGGTCTGCAATCGCGAGCCGTCCGATCACGGTGGACGGCGTGCCGATGGGCAGCAGTGACGGATCCGGAAGCTACGAAGATCGACCGGTCGGGCTACACGCCGCCCGGGGACTGCACTGTGGACGTGAACGACGGCTCGGCGAGTGCCCACCAACGCCCGGCTCTCGGGCTGCACGGTGGCCCGCGCGCCGCCCCTCAGCTCGGTCAGTCTGAATCCATCGACGGTGCAGGGCGGGGCTACGAGCACGGCAACGGTGACGCTCACGGCCGCCGCCCCATCCGGGGGCGCCGTCGTGTCGCTGACCAGCAGCAACACAGCCGCGGCAACCGTCCCTGCCAACCTGGCCGTCCCCGCGGGGGCCACGTCGGCCACCACATCCTCCGTCGCGACCAGCGCCGTCAACCTCGACCACCACCTCGGTGATTTCCGCGACCTACAACGGCGTTACCCGCTCCGCCACCCTGACCGTCACCGCTCCTGCGCCGCCTGCTCCGAGTGCCACGCTCGACACTGTCAGCGTCAGCCCAGCAAGCGTGCAGGGAGGATCCTCGGCGTCGACGACCGTGACGCTTACCGTGCCCGCTCCCTGCAGGAGGGGCCGTCGTCTCGTTCTCGAGCAGCAACACCGCTGTGGCCACGGCGCCGGCCACGATGACCGTGCCAGAGGGCGTCAACAGCAGGGTGGTCCTGCCCTTCGTGTCCACCAGCCCGGTCTCGGCCACCACCTCGTCCGTGATCTCCGCGACCTACAACGGGGTCACCCGGACGGCCACCATCACGGTCACCGCCCTCCACCACCGCAGCCGGGCGGCGCGCTCGACTCGATCAGCCTGAGTCCCGCCACCGTCCAGACCGGCACCCCGAGCACCTCCGCCACGTTGGCGTTCACCGCCCGACCCCCCGACTGGTGGGGCGACGGTCTCGCTGGCGAGCAGCAACACCTCCATCGCCACGGTCCCGGCCACGGTGACGGTTCCGGCGTTCAGCTCGACCGGCGCGTTCTCGGTGTCGATCAACCCGTCGGCCGTCGGCACGGCCACCATCTCCGCGACCTACAACGGGGTCACCCGTTCGGCGGTTCTCACGGTCACCTCGCAGTCGCTGTTGCGGATCACCACGAACTCTCCGCTGCCGAACGCCACGGGTCGGGGCGAACTACGCCGGGTTCATCGAGGCGTGCTGCGGTCCGGGCAGCGGCCCGATCCGGTGGTCGCTCGTGAACGGCAGGGTGCCCGACGGGCTCAGGTTTCGCCGGCAACGACCTGAGGCTAGTCCAGACCACGGCGGTCACACGGTGTCGCGACGCGGGTCCAGACCACGACGTTCACCATCCGCGCGCGTGACGGAGCGGGCAATACCGCCACCAAGACCTTCACCCTGACCGTGGACCCGTCCGGTCCGCTGGTGATTACGAACGGCACCGACCGACTCAGGGACGGCCAGGTCAGCATGGCGTAGCCTGGACGAAAGGGGCCTCTACCCGGTGGCGGCCCGCCGCCCTGCAGCTGGTCGACTCATCGCGGGCGCCCTCTCCGCCGGGGCTTTCGAGTGCAGGCGTCCCCCGGTCGGGTGGAGGGTTAGCACAACACGGCGGGCACCTTCACCTTCACGTTCGGGTCAACGGACCACGGTGGCCAGATCGCGACGGGGCAGTTCACGATCCGGATCCTCCCCTGACCTAGAGTCCGTCCCGCCCTTGTGACATCGGCCAACCCCGCGGTCGCATCCGCACCGCCCACGCGCCGGACGCATCGCCCGGCGCGATGGCCTGGGCCCATGCGGCGGGAGACGCATCGCTCGGTCCGTTACTGACGTGCCGCACCTCCAGCACCGCAACGAAAGCATCGTCATGGCTTGTGGTGCCGGGGCCGTCTAGGGTGCGGAAACATGGAAGGCATTGTGCTGAGAGTCCGCCTCATCAGCGGTGAGAGCCTGGATGTCACGTACGAGAAGCCGGATGCGGGCAGCGAAGCCGAGGTCATTGAGCACGTTGTCTCCACGCTGTCGGATGACGCCGGCGTGCTTCGATGCAGACACGGACAAAGACTGTTCGTGCTCTACGCGCGGGGTGTTGCCGCCGTCGAAGTCGCGCCGCGCGGGGCGGTCCTGTGAAGAGCCACCCTGCCGTTGTCTAGAAGACTCCTGGTACCCGAGCGCGGGCTCCCCCACACGGTGGCCGGTCGATCAGGCGCCGCCCGAGCTTCGTCATCAGCCAGGGACGGGGGCGGGGGCCGGTCGCCTGGCCTCGCCGAGGCCAGCGCGCAGGTCGCGCAGGATCCGGCTCAAGAGGCGAGCGACCTGAACCTGGCTCACGCCGAGCTCCTGCCCGATCTGCTCTTGGCTGCGTTCTTCGAAGTATCCGCAGGTACAGGATGCGCCGATCTCGCTCGGCGAGCTCACTGACTGGCGCAAGCAAGGCACGCGCCTCAGCCGCGGCCTGGTGAGGGTCCACGTCGCCGATGAGATCACCGAGGGTGGAGACGCCACGGAGGCCGTCGACGGGCCGATCGAGGGAGGTCGGCGTAAAGCATCCGTCGGCGACCATGGCCTCGGTCACCATGTCCACGGGCAGGGCAAGGTGAGTCGCGACCTCGGTCGGTTTCGGGGAGCGCCCCAGCTCCTGCCACAGCGCACTTTCCGCCCTGGCGATTCGACTCTGGGCTTCCTGGATGCGTCGGGGCGGCCGGACTGTCCAACCACGGTCACGGAAGTGCTTCTTGATCTCCCCACGAATGGTGGGCACGGCGTAGGAAAGGAACTCGTCGTGCTGGCCGGGGTCGAAGTCACGAGCCGCGCGGGTCAGCGCTGCGTACGCGACCTGAAACAGGTCTTCGGTCTCGAGTCCGCGGTTGGTGTATCGGGAGGCGACCGCCCTGGCGACGCCCATGTTGACGCTCACCACGTACTCCAAGAGCTCCTGGCGTCGCTTCTCGCAGCTGGTCTCGGCGCGGGTCGTCAACGCGCGGGCGGTGCGCTCCCGTGTTTGCCGTCGGCTCAGCACGCCTCGGGGACCGGACCCCGCCGGGGCAGGCTCATCGGGCCTCACTCCTTGAAGGACTTCTGCGGGACACCTCCTGCCAGTTGAAGCCGTCCCACCGTTCACGGCCGTCCACGGTGCCGCACCCCATCGAGCCCCCGTCACACCCTCGGGGGTGAAGTTGCTTTCGCGACTTCGCCCTCAAGTGCGCCGGGAATGCTGACCCGGGCGTCAGGGCCTGGTGTCGTCCGTGGACTGGAAGCCGTTCTGGTATCCCCACGCCACTGCCTGGGCTCGGGTCTCGACGCCGATCTTGCGGTAGGCGGTTCGGATGTAGGTCTTGACGGTGTTGATGCTGAGGAAGGCCCGTCGGGCGATCTCGTCGTTGGTGAGGCCGCGGGTGATGAAGGTCAACATCTCTGACTCGCGTTCCGACAGCCCCAGCACCTGCCCGGGCCAGGTCAGGACGGGTTCACTGTCGCTCTGGACTTCCTGTGCGCGGTGGCCCTCGTGGATCGCGACGATCCCGGCGACGAGCTCGTCAGCGTTCAGGCGCTTGTGCAGGTACCCGGCCGCGCCGTGGCGTCGTGCCGCGTCCTCCGGGTACTCGTCCCAGCTGTAGACGATGACCTTCGCCGTGTTCCCCGTGACGATCTTGCGGAGCTTGTCGTCCTCGTCGGGGAGGCGACCGAAGGTGTCGTAGAGGATGACGTCGGCTTCGTGCGGCATCTTCGGCAGCGTGGTCAGGTCGACGACCTGCACCCGGCCAGGGTGGCGCGCGAGCATCTGCGCAAGACCGAGAAGGGCGATCTCGTAGTCGTTCGACAGGGCGACGCGGATCGGTCGTCGGCTCTGGTCTCCATCCGGCACGACGACTCCTCTCACGGCGTTCAGCGAGGGCTAGGCGTACGCGTGTGCCTGGCAGCCTAGACCGTGGGCCGACCGGAACGCCTGATGGCAGCGGCGTGACTCAGTCCGACCAGGAGGCCGCGGTTCGCTCGCTCAGGTCCTTCACGACCGCCTGCAGGTCACCACCCGTGGCCTCGTAGACGGAGCGTTGCCGGCTGGCTCCGTTGCCGCGCGACAGCAGGTGCTCGAACGCGTCCAGGACGAACTCCCGGTCTCCCGCCTCATCGAGTGCCTCGCCGACGTGTGCGACCAAGGCCTTCAGAACCTCGCGGACGGGGGCGAGAGCGAAGGTCTCCGGGTGCACCAGCTGGCCCGAGAGCCCGTGCCGTGACGCACGCCAGGCCGCCACGCGCAGCAGGTCGCCCCGCCAGGGGGCTGTGCCTCCGTTGTTGCCGACAGCCGCGGTCGTGACGAGTGCCCGAGCCAGCGCGGCCACCAGGGCGGCGTCCTCGACCTCGGTGATCGCATCGACCACCCTGACCTCGACGGTCGGGTAGTTCTCCGCCAGCCGCGCGTCGAAGTAGAGCATGCCGCGATCGAGCGCCGCGCCGCTCACGACGAGGAGATCTCGCAGCCAGGTCGTATGTCCGCCCGGTCGCCAAACGGCTCGGCCGGACCGGCCGTCGGCCACCGTCCCCACATCTGCGTGCGCCAGCTTGCGTAGCCGGTGTCCTTGCCTCGCCAGAACGGCGAGTTGACGCTCAGTGCCCGTAGCACGGGCAGCCACGGCCGGAGCCCGTCGAGCACGGCCACCGCCTCGTCCATCGCTGACGTCGACGTGCACGTGCATCCCGCAGACAGCGCCTTCGCGGCCGATCTCGCCGAACTCGGCCACGATGCGCTCGTAGCGCGGCTGGGGCGTCACGTCCGGCCGAGCTGTCCGCCAGCACCGGCGCGCCAACCGCGACCAGCCCTGCGTCCGCGGTGTCGGCCGACTCAGCGGCCCGCTGGCGGCAGGCGAGGATGTCGGCTCGCAGCTCGTCGACGGAGGCGCAGGGCGACGTACCGGTCTCGATCTGCTGCAGGAAAAGCTCCTGCTCGAGGCCACCGTCGGCCCCGTAGTCCTCGCTGCCTGCCTCACGGCCGACGTGGCTGGCGATGTGCCGCAAGCGCTCGGTGTGACACCGCCATCAGGGCTCCGGAGTCTCGGTCGACGAGCATCAGCTCTTCCTCGACACCGATCTTCCGCACCGTCACACCTCAGCTTCCAGTGAGCCCCTAGGGCTGGAAGACCACCTTGACCATGCCCTCCTCCTTCTTCTGGAAGTGCTCGTAGGCGTCGGGCGCCTCGTCCAGCGGGAGGTGGTGGGTGGCGAAGGAGTCGACGCCGAACGGGTCGTCGTCGATCAGCATGGCCAGCAGCTCGTCGGTCCAGGCGCGCACGTTGGCCTGGCCCATCCGCAGCTGCACCTGCTTGTCGAAGAGCTGCATCATCGGCATCGGGTCCGCCGCGCCGCCGTAGACCCCGGAGATCGAGATGGTGCCGCCGCGGCGTACGGCGTCGATGGCGGTGTGCAGCGCCGCCAGCCGGTCGAGCCCGGCGTTCTTCATCATCGGCTCGGAGACCGCGTCGGGCAGCATGCCCGGCGAACTTCTGCACGCCGCTGGCGACCGGGGACCCGTGCGCCTCCATCCCGACGGCGTCGATGACCGCGTCGGCCCCGCGGCCGTCGGTGAGCTCGCGCACGACGTCGCCCACGCCGCCGACCTTCTCGGCGTCGTCGAGGTTGAGCGCCTCGGCGCCGAACGCCTCGACCCGCGCCAGCCGCTCGGGCACCCGGTCGACGGAGATCACGCGGTGCCCGGCACGCACGCCCATCCGCGCGGCCATGTCGCCGATCGGGCCGGCGCCGAGCACGAGCAGCGTGCCGCCGTCGGGCACGTCGGCGTACTTCAGACCCTGCCACGCGGTGGGCAGGACGTCGGAGAGGAACAGGAACCGGTCGTCGGCGTGCTCCTGCGGGCACCTTGACCGGCAGGAAGTCGGCGAAGGGCACGCGGAGGTACTCCGCCTGGCCGCCGGGGACCTGGCCGTAGAGCTTGCTGTAGCCGAAGAAGCTCGCGCCGGTGCCGTGCTCGTGGTTCTGGGTGGTCTCGCACTGGCTGTAGAGGTTGCGCTCGCACATCCAGCACGAGCCGCAGCAGACGTTGAACGGTACGACGACCCGGTCGCCGACCTGGAGCTTCGTGACCCGCGGACCGACCTCCTCCACGATGCCCATCGGCTCGTGGCCGACGACGTCTCCGGGCTCCATGAACGGCGCCAGCGTCTCGTAGAGGTGCAGGTCGGAGCCGCACAGGCCGGTCGAGGTGACCTTGATGATCGCGTCCGTCGGCTCCTCGATCCGCGGGTCGGGCACCTCGGTGACCTGCATGTCGTGGACGCCCTGCCAGGTCACTGCCTTCACGTCGAACCGCCTCTCTCTCCAAGTCAATGGGCCTCCGTGTACCCACGCCCACTTGCCCCCATGTGGGGTCGTATCCCTCGCCGCGGCACTGCGTCCGAGACCGTGATCATTGGTCCGCAGAGCGTCGAGTGCCCGCGCCGAGGATCGTGGGCAGGCACTCGAGGCGTTCCGGGACCGCCGCAGCGACGGCCCAGAGAACTAGTTGTTGGCGCTACCGGAGGAAATCGCCTCCACCAGCTCCCCGACCTGCTCCTCCGGCAGGTTCTTGGCGACGTCCGCCTGGCTCACCATGCCGACCAGTTCGTGGCCGTCGATGACCGGCAGCCGGCGTACGCCGTGGTCGGTCATCGTCTTCAGCGCCTCCTCGACGGAGTCGTCGGCGCCGATGGTCACCGGCTTTCCCTCGCAGAGCGGCTCGACCTTGGTCGACGTCGGGTCGCCACCCTCGGCGATGCACTTCACCACGATGTCGCGGTCGGTGATCATCCCCTTGAGCTGGTGGTCCTCGCCGCAGATCGGCAGCGCGCCGACCTCCGAGGTCACGCATCTTCTTCGCGGCGTCGGCCAGCGTCTCTGTGGTCTGGGCGCACTCGGCGCCTCCGGTCATGATGTCTCGGGCAGTGGTCATGCCTGCCTCCTTGTTGGTGCCGTCATCAGCAACCGTCCGGGCTCAGGTTTCGACCCTTTGTCGCGGCGTACCCGTGCAGGCCGGGATCACACACCGCTGTCTCGCCACCCGCTCGTCACGCCGGGGCGCGTTCGCCAGGGTCTTGGATCAGCGCTTCGAGGCGGCCTGTCCGCCTTTGCGGCCGGCCTTCTTCTTCTGCGCGGTGGTGCCACCTTGGCTGCTGGCACTCTTCTTCTTCCCGCTGCCGCTGGCTTTTCCACCCTTTTCAGAGGACTTCGGGTCATTGGCAATGCGGGCAGCGCGCTGCTTCGACATCCCCTTGTCCTTCAGGGCTTCGTACTGCTTCTCGTTCTTCACGTTCGCGGATTTGCTCGGCATCGCACACCTCCGTGGTAGCCCAGATGTGGTCATGGTTCTGGTACCCCGCTCCGCCCGTCGCCATGCACCGGGACCCGCATGGGGGGCCGCTCCGACGAGGAGAAAGCCGAGAGCGGGAACGTCGACGCCGACACGTCCGGCGACCAGGATGTGGGCTAGCCCGGCGGAGCCTTGGCGGCAGCCACGTCGACCGCTTCCAGCGGAGTTCGATATCCGATCTGGTCCCTTCGGATGACGTACCCGATCCGTTCGGGTGATTTCAGCCCGAGTGGAGGCCAACGAGGCCCCGTACGGCCCGCACTTGCGCCATCCTTGCCTCTCCATCGCAAGGCTGTGCCAACCGAAGAAGGAACCCCCGAATGCCGCTCTCCGTGCTCGTGGTTGAGGACCGACCCGAGATCGCGCGCGTCCTGACCTACCTCGTCGACGCCGATGACCGGCTTTCCCTGGCCGGGATAGCGACGGATGGCGTTGAGGCGCTGGAGCACAGTGAGCGCGACTGTGCCGATGCCATCATCTGTGATGTGCAGATGCCGCGCATGGATGGAATCGAGGCGCTGCCGCTCCTGCGCAAGGCGTGCCCCGACAGCGTGATCGTCATGTACTCCTCCACCCGAGACTGCGAAAGCTGGCCATGAGCTCGGTGCCGATGCCGTCGTCGACAAGGCGGATGACCCTGCCAGCTTGATCGAGCTTCTCGTGGCCTTGTGCGGCGCGCGGAGCGCGAAGGCCTGCGCCTAGCCGCCTGCTGCAACCTCCTGCTCGCTATCGCGGTGGGCTATCTGACCCTGGGGTGACCGTCCTGAGGGCCACGGGCCGGGTCGGAAGGCCGCTCGGCATCCGCAACGAATTTCGTTGCATTTACCTGTCTAGACTGCCGAATCCGCAACTTATACCGCCCTTAATGGTCCGAATGGGCCAGCACGGTTGAACAGTGAATTTGACTCAGGAGGGCGATGGTCCGCAGCCGTCCCACCGGGCAGGGTTGAACGTGACGGCAAATCGGCTCTCGGGACGCACATCTAAGGGACGGCACCGGGGGTACCGACGACATGGATCTCACACGTCGTGACATGTTCGAGCTCGGGGATTGGGGGCTGTCGGCACCGCCGGCACGGCTCAATTGCCATGGGGTGGACTGGTCAGCGCGAAATCCGCCAGTTGGCTGGCCGGGCGCGACATGCCCCGCCCGTTCCGCACTCAGTTCCTGCGCCCACCGGTCCTGCGTCCGGACAGGAGCCGCCGCGACCGGACGGCGTGTGGACCGACTACTTCACCCTCACCGAACTGCTCGGCGAGCGCGGATCCTGCCCACGATGTCCACTTTCGTGTACGCCTACAACGGGACCTCACCGGGTCCGACGATCAAGGTACGCCGCGGCCGCCGCGCCGTCGTCAAGGTGCGCAATCAGCTGCCGGACCGGCACCCCACGTGGGGCACGAGTCCACCACGTCGGTGCACCTGCACGGCTCGGCGTCGCTGCCGCAGTTCGACGGCTACGCCAGCGACATCACCGGGCCCGGGCTGGTACAAGGACTACCAGCTACCCGAACTTCCAGCCCGCGCGGACCCTGTGGTACCACGACCACGGCGTGCACCACACCGCGCAGAACGCCTACGCCGGGCCTGGCTACGCCCAGTACCACATGCACGACCCGGCGGAGCGGGAGCTGCTGCCGCAGGGCGAGTTCGACGTACCGCTGACCATCGGCGACGCCATCGTTCGCCGCAGAAGGCGGCTGACGCTACGACGACGACGCAGTCCGGCTTGTGGGGAGACGTCATCCTGGTCAACGGCCGGCCCTGGCCGGTGATGAAGGTCAAGCGGAGGATCTACCGGTTCCGCTTCCTGAATCGCCTCCATCTCCCGCTCGTACCGGTTCGCGCTGGGCAACGGGGATCCGGTCACGATGGTCGCCACCGACGGCGGGCTGATGCCCGGGCCCAGCAGGTGACCCAGTGGCGGCACGGCAGCGCGGAGCGGTACGAGGTGCTCATCGACTTCCGCAAGTACCGGCCGCGGCCAACGCGTGGTCAGCTGCGCAACCTGTCGAACAAGAACAACCGCGACTACGACCACACCGACAAGGTGATGGCCTTCGACGTCACCGACGCGCCGTTCTCACAGCGCGGACCCCACCTGGAACGGGAGCTGCCCGACCCGCTGGTCCAACAGCCACCGTGATGCGACTGACGGCAGTCCGACGCCACCCGAGACGCCGGCAGCTGCGCGTGCAGCGCACGAATGGCGATGTGGACGATCAACGGCCTGACCTGGGAGGACGTCGATCAACAGCGGCTTCGAGACTGTCTGGTCGCCGACCCCAAGCTGAACGCCACCGAGATCTGGGAGATCGAGACAACGACTCGGTGGCTGGTTCCACCCCGCTCCACATCCACCTGATCGACTTCAAGATCCTCGCCCGCAACGGGCGCGCGCCCTTCGACTACGAGCGAGGGCCCAAGGACGTCGTCTACGTCGGCGAGAACGAGACGGTCCGGCTGCATCATGAAGTTCGGTCCCCACCGCGGGCGCTACATGGTCCACTGCCACAACCTGCCGCACGAGGACCACGACATGATGCAGCAGTTCGCCGTGGGCTGGCAGCCTGGCCAACGCGATCCGAACCACCCGATCAACTCGGCACCCGCCCGGCGCAGCTTCTAGACGCGAACGGGTAGCCAAACGGGGCAAACGGCGGATGTGTGTCCGCCCTCCTTCGGCGAACCTTGGGTGACGGACGGGTCGCATGTCATGCACCCCGATTTGGGGTGGGGTGCGTGTTTCGAGCCGCGGGCCCCACCCGGATCCATCCGGCCGGGTGGGGACCGCTTTCCTTCGTGGGTCGTGCACGGCGCCTGAGCCGTGCCTCGGCAGTGCCTCAGACGTTCCCAGCCGGGTGGGACGCGGCATGCCCAAGCGCCAGCCGCCGCTCGGTGACCCACGCTGCGATCCGCGACCGGGAGCTGAACCCGAGCTTGCGCAGGATGTTCTCCACGTGCCCCTGGGCGGTACGTACGGAGATGACCAGTCGTGCCGCGATCTCGGGGTTGGACAGTCCGTCGGCGACCAGGTCGGCGACCTCGAGCTCCCGCCTGGTCAGAGGCGACGGCTGGACCGACGCGGGCGTCGGCTGTTCGTCGGCTTCCCCCTCGAGGGCGAACCGGACCGCCTGGTCGAGGCTGAGCTCGGAGCCTCGGCGAAACAGCTCACGGAACCTCTGCTTGCCGAGCAGGCTGCGAGTCTGCTTGAGGCCGTCGGACCGGCTCGGCGCGAACGCGAACGGGTTGCCGGTCTCCGACATGCCCACGAGGTCCCAGATGCCCTCGGCCGCACCCAGCAGCAGCGCGGCCCGCTCGCCCTGACCCTCTGCCGTCGCGAGGCGCCCCAGGGAGTCCAGTCCGACCGCCATGCCCATCCGGTCTCCGAGCTCGCTCTTCAAGACGATCGCTTCCCGGAACAGGACGCCCGCCTCGTCCAGGCGGCCACCTGCCAGCTCCTGTTCACCCAGCCCGGCCACGGCCAGGGCTCTCATGTGAACCTCGCCGACCTGGCTCGCGCGGGTGATGCACTGCTGATGCCTGGCCACCGATTCAGCGCTGTTGCCGGCGAAGCCGTGACAGACCCCGGCCACGAACAGCGCCATCAGCTCGCCGGGCAGAAAGGCCTCGGCCTCGAGCAATGCCACCGCCCGGTCGGCCTGCTCCGCCGCCGCGGCAGGAGTGCCGTCCCAGACCGAGAGCATGGCGGCAGAGACGAGCAGCAGCCCGAGCGACCGTGCGTCATCGTCGAGCGCAGCCACGTCGGTCCCCTCGTCGACCAGCGCCCTGGCCCGGACCCGGTCGTTCTGGAGGACCGCGAAGCGGGCGTCGACGGCCATCGCAGCGGCTCGCTCCTGCGGCGTTCCGGCCCGCATGGCCAGCCCGACGTCCAGCCAGTGGCGTGCCTCGTCGAGCAACCCGGAGGCCGACCAGTAGAGGTCGAGCTCTCGCGCCAGGACCAGTCCCGCCGCGGCGTCTCCCGAAGTCCCGAAGAAGTACTCGACAGCGGCCCGCAGGTTCGTGTGCTCCCGGCGCAGCAGCCTGAGCCAGTCGGCCTGATGCCGCCCGGAGGCCTCCTTGTCGAACCGCGAGCCCAGCTCGGCGTACCAGCTCGCGTGCCGTTGGTGCAGCCCCTGGAGCTCGCCGTCCTTCTCGGCCTGCTCGAGGCCGAACTGCCGGACGTCGGCGAGCATCCGGTATCGCGTCCGACCCGGGTCGGCTTCCTCGGCGACGACGACGGATTGGTCGACGAGCGCGCTCGTCAGCGCGAGGATCTCCTCGGCGGGCAGGTCGTCGGCCACGCACACGCCCGCTGCGGACTGCAGGTCGAACCCGCCCACGAACACGGATGAGCGTGTCCAGAACTTCTGCTGGAGCGGCGCGCACAGGTCGTAGGACCACTCGAGGCAGGCGCGCAGTGACCGGTGCCGGTCGTCGACGTCGAGGTAGCCCAAGTTGAGCACGTCGAGGCGCTGGGTGAGGCTGTCGCAGATCTCCTGCGGTGTCCGCGCTCGGATCCGGGCGGCCGCCAGCTCGATGGCCAACGGGATGCCGTCGACTTCCCGACACAGGGTGACGACCGCCGCCGCGTTGTCAGGTGTCAGCTGGAAGTCGGAGCGAGCGGACACGGCGCGGTCCACGAACAAGGTTGACGGCCTCGTAGTGGGTGATCGACTCCGGCGTCGCGACGTTGCCGTCGGGGAAACTGAGCGGCGGCACTGCGACGACGTCCTCCCCGCTGATCCGCAGGGGACGGCGGCTCGTGAGCAGGAACCTGACATTCGGGCACGTGGATCGCAGACCCACCACCAGGTCGCTGACGGCGGCGAGGAGGTGCTCGCAGTTGTCGAGCACCAGCAACGCGGTGCGGTCGGCGACGTGGTCGGCGAGTGTTTCCAGCTCCCACGGCCTGTCGGTGGCATGCAGGCCCATTGCTTCGGCCACGGTTGCGTTGAGCAGGTCGGGCTCGGTCAGGTCCGCCAACGGCGCGATCCAGCATCCGTCGGGGTAGGTGTGCCGGCCGAGCTCCGCGGCCTTGAGCGCGACTCGGGTCTTCCCGACCCCGCCGTGCCCACCAGGGTGACCACCCGGGACGACGTCAGGTGCTCGCGAATGTCGGCCAACAGTGCCCTGCGGCCCACGAATGACGTGTAGAAGGCGAGCGTCCCTATGGAGCCACCCTAATCGCGCGGCACGGTCCGGGCCACCGTGTCGCCGGGCTGCGCCAGCAGCCCCTGGCCGCCCTGAAACAGGTAACCGAACCCGTAGGTCGGCGGGCGCCACCCAGCATCGTTTCGGCGATCCTCGATGGAGTCGCATTCTGCTGCGACCCCGCACCACCGGTGCCGTTCCACCCTCCCCTGATGGGGCGGCACCGGTCTAACCTCGGCAGGCGTCTCGGGAGCCTGCCGAGGGTGGCACCGCCAGAGCCCCCTCAACGGATACGAAAGGCAAGACACCTGAACACCCGCGCCAACCGATTCGCCCGATCCGCGACCGTCCCCGACGGCCGGGCCCTGGTCGATCGCACCCACAACCGCCTGGGACAGACCCAGGACGTCCTGCTGGCACAGGTGGCGACCCGATGACGCGCCAGCTCCTGCCGCTGATCGCGGCCCTGCTGCTCGCCGTCGTGGCCGTCGGCGTAGTCGCGGCCAAGGCCGACGCGGCCGAGTCCGCACCCACGTCGGCAACGCGCACGTAGACCGAACTGGCGCGCCGTCACCGACCCGGGCCGGCACCACCCGGGTGCCATGTCCCGAGCCGGGCCGGGAAGAATCGACGAAATCCTCGCCCACACAGGGGTAACAGGTGGGCGCGAGGGGACTACCCTTGAGCAAGACGCATCCCGCCCGCTCCTCCGCCGGTGACGAGACTCGGACCGGACCGGATCCGGCGGTCTCGCCCGCGCGATGTCGCGATCGCGCCAGCGGCGACCACCTGTCGTCACCTGGCGCCTACAGATACACATCCGGGGGCAGGACGGGGAGGGGTTGGATCGGTGAGCATCCAGATCGTCATGATGCTGCCCCCGAAAGCAGCCAGCGTGTCCTTGGCCCGGCATGCCCTGGCCGAGGCGTTGAGGATTCCCGAGGTGTCACCGGAGTGCATCCACGAGGCGCAGGTGGCCCTGTCGGAGGCGTGCAGCAACTTCCTCCGCCGCCTCAGAGCGGACCGGAGCTTCGAGGTGCTGATCAACATCGGCGACACCGAACTCACCGTGCACATCCTGGACTCGGACGCCGGCTACCCCGGACAGCGCAAGCTGGCGGACTGGCCGGAGGTCGTCATCGAGGACGATCACGGCCTGGCGCTGATGACGGCGTTCTCCGACCACGCAAGCTTCGAGTCCAAGGACGAGGGCGGCGCGGTCCGACTCAAGAAGCGACTGCGTTGGGACGCAAGACAGCGTTGCCACCATCCGGTTGAACGTGGCGGGCTACTCCTCGACCGACACCGGCTCGTAGTTCTGCAGCGTGACCCCGTTGCGGAACACGGTGCTGTGCTTGAGGTTCATCCGCACGTGGCCGAGTCCGTGGAAGGGCCGCGACGGTTCGCTCCACACGATCGGGTGGACCCAGAAGTGCACCTCCTCCACCAGGCCGTGCCTGACCAGGTTGAAGGCCAGCTCACCGCAGCCGTAGGACAGCAGGTTGCCGGTGTGGTGCTCCTTGAGCCGGCGTACCTCCCCGACGAGGTCGCCCGTGATGAGCGACGCGTTCCACTCGAGCGGCTCGGCCAGGGTCGTGGAGGCGACGTACTTGGGCATGCTGTTGACCCGGTCGGCGAACTCCCCGGTGGTCTGGGTCCAGATGGGCGCGAGGCCCTCGTAGGTCTTGCGACCGAGCAGCATCGCGTCGGCGAGGCGGAGCTCGTCCTCACCCGCGGCCTCCTGCTCACCGCCCTCGAACCAGCCGAGGTTCGGGCCGATGCTCGCATCCGCCGACATCTGGACCGTGATGATTGCCTTGCCCACCCGGGTCCCCTCCTCTCGACCGTCTCCGGCATCGAGGATGGCATCCCGACCGGTCAGCTGCACTGCGGGAGCAGCTCCTCCTCGCCCAGTCCGACCATCTCCGGAGTGAGGGCGACGTCCATCGCGCCACAGATCGTGAGGAGGGCGGCGTCGTCGCCGGCCGCCGCCGCCGCTCGAGCGGCCATGGTCGCGGGTGCGCCAGCCGTCCGGCGACCGTACGTGCGATCCGGGTCAGCTCCTCCGGCGCACAGCTGGGGTGCGCGAGGCGCGAAACCGCCTCGACGCACTGGGCCTCGACCCGTTGGCGCATGGCTGCGATGAGCGGCCCGGCCCGTCGCGCAGCGAGGTGGTCACGATGCCGCGGACCGCGGCCACGACCAGCGCCTCCGCCTTGGCGACGCTCTCGGCGAGGTCCACCCCCATCGCGGGGCGGTCCTGCATGGCCTCCACGTCGACGACCCGGACGCCGTCGATGGCGGCCACGGCCGGGTCGACGTTCCGCGGGACGGACAGGTCGACCAGGGTGAGGGGCGCCGCGCGGTCGGACATCGCCCGACGTACGCCGTTGATCGTCACCAGCGGCTCCAACGCCGAGGTCGTGCAAATGACAACGTCGGCCGCGCCCATGAGTCCCACCAGCTCCGAGAGCGGGCGGGCGTGGGAGGCTCCGCCCAGCTGCACCGCCCGTGTCTCGTCCCGCGCCACGACGGTGGGTCGGTGGCCGAGGCAGCGCAGGTGGTTCACCGCCGCCGACGCCATCCGCCCGGAGCCCACGACGAGGAAGGTCGGGTCGGCGCCGGCCGTGCCGATGACTGCCAGGTCGACGGCGCGGCAGGCCAGTGAGCGGCTGGTCGATCCCAGCGCCGTCTCCTGATGCACGCGGCTGGCGAGCCGTACCGCTCCGGCGAACAGCTCGCCGAGCGTGCCGCCGGTGGCCTCGGCGGCGCACGCCTCCCGGAACGCGGTGCGAACCTGCGCTCGGATCTCCGGCTCGCCCACGACCCGAGACTCCAGGCCGGAGGTCACCCGGAACAGGTGCGTGACGGCCGCCTGACCCACCCGGACCTCCGCGGTGCGCCGCACGGTCGCGTACGCCGAGCCCGCCTGCTCGGCCAGCACATTGATCAGACGGTCGGGGTGCGCGTGCCGTCCGGCCGCGTAGATCTCGGTGCGGCTGCACGTGACCAGAAGCACCGCTTCGGAGAACCCGGCTGCCCGGACGGCGGCGAGCACGTCCCTACGCCGGTGGGCTGGGACCGCGACGCGCTCCAGCAGCGCCAACGGCGCAGTACGGTGGCTCAGGCCCACCATGGCGATGGTGTTCATCGTGTCCCCCACAACGGCTTGTTCGGGAGACCACACCAGACCTTTGCAAAATGCCCGTGAAATGGATCGTGCAGCCCACACGGATTACTGAAGGGCCGATGTCAGCCGCATGACGTTGTCGGCGTACGCCGAGACCGCAGGGACCGGGACAGCCACTCCTCGAGCGTCAGCTCGCGCGAGAGCACCCGGTAGGTGTCCTCGACCTTCGCGCATGCCGGCTACCACTCCGCCGTCCGGGATCATCAGCGAGACCTCGTAGTTGAGGCCGAACGACCGCATGTCCATGTTGCTCGAGCCCAGCACGGCCACGTCGTCGTCGACGGTGAAGAACTTGGAGTGCAGGACGTACGGCGCCGGGTACAGGTAGATCCGCACGCCGGCCCGCAGCAGCGCCTCGTAGTAGGAGCGCTGGGCGTGGTAGACCATGAACTGGTCGCCCGCCTCGCTGACGAACAGCTCGACCTCGACGCCGCGCTGCGCGGCGGTGGTCACGGCGTACAGCAGTGACTCGTCGGGGACGAAGTACGGGCTGGTGATCGAGATCCGGCGCTGCGCCGAGTAGAGCAGCGTGGTGAACGCGCGCAGGTTGTTCTCGGTCGCGAAGCCCGGACCGCTCGGGATCACCTGGCAGGTCAGCTCGACCGCCAGGTCCGCTGTGAGACGGACTGCAGCTCGTCGGTCAGCATCGTCGTCGGTCTCGCTGTACCAGTCGGTCGCGAACAGCACGTTGAGCGCGCGCACCGCCGGGCCCTCCACCCGGCCATCCAGCTCGACCCACTCGCGGCCGGCCAGTGGTTCTTGGGCTTGTCGTAGCCGGGCTCGATGAGGTTCTGCGACCCGATGAACGCCACCTTTCCGTCGACGACGAGGATCTTGCGGTGGTTGCGCAGGTCGGGCCGGCGCCACTCGCCCTTGAGCGGCGCCGATCGGGAGCATCGGGTGCCAGGCGATCCGCGTCCGGTCCAGCCGCTGGCAGAATCTCCTTGTAGCCCGGGATGCCCTTGACCCGAGGTGGTCGAACAGCAGCCGCACCGTCGACCCCGCGGTCGCGCGGCCCGGACCAGCGCCTCGTAGAACGGCGCCGGTGACGTCGTCCCACGCCGTGATGTAGAACTCCACGTGCACGCAGTGCGTGGCGCCGTCGACCTCCGCGGTCATCGCCGCGATCGACTCGCCGTAGTCGGGGATACAGCGTCGACCCGGTTGCCGTGCGATGCAGGGCAGCGCCCCCAGGTTGCGGTTCAGCGTGCGCCACCGACGCGACGTACGCGGGCCCGGGGGAGATCGGCCTCGAGCGTCGGGTCGGCGTGTGCGGTCCGCCACGATCGCGTTGACCTCGGCCTGCTGCTCGTGCCGGCGCCGCCCGACCTGGGTCCGGCCCAGCACCAGGAAGACGCGAGCCCCAGGAAGGGGATCAGCAGGATCAGCAGCAGCCACGCCATGGCCGAGGACGGCTTGCGATTGTGGGGAATGATCCCCAGCAAGGCGATCCGCAGCGCGAGGTCGAGGGCCAGGAGTCCGGCTGCCACGACAACCGGGAGCGACTGAAGGGCATCCGTCAGGGCACTGAGCGGCACCATCGTCATCCGTCTGGCGCCCTGGTCGGGAGTCGCGACACGTTGTTCACCTCGAGGCCGTGGGCATCGAGAACCTGCATCAGGCCGACCAGGTCATCCGGACCAGAGGCCCGCACGACGAGGCAGACCTGCGCCGCGCCCCCACCGTGCGAGCTCAGGGCGCACCTCAACACTGGTCCGATGCGTCCGTCCACCATGAGCTCGTAGCGGGCAGGGATGCTCGACGAGTCGGACGTTCCCCTCCGCTGCACCCTCATCCCTGGTCACCCGCCTCCGGCTCTGGATCGCCGGGCTCGGACTCCACGGCGACGCGGCGGACCTCGACCACCGACAGCCCGAAGTCGCGCAAGCGGTGCAGGAACCCGTAGAGGGCCGCCTGGTCCTCGAAGTCACCCGTCAGCACCGTCCTCAGCTCCAGTGTCGCCAGATTGACGTCCGCGAGCTGGTCGAGGACCGATGACGGCACCTCACCATCAAGCCGGACCTCGTACGTCGGCGCGCCCATCGCCTCTGCCTCCTCCGGTTGAGGAACGTGCCACTCATGGGACTCCGCGACGGGCCCGCGCGCCTCATCCCGGGAAGACGATCGTGACCACGACCTCCCGTGGGAAGCGGCCTCAGGAGGCGATCAGATGGAGCTCTCGCGCGCGCCGTACGGCGGCGTTGCGCCGCGGGACCCCGAGCTTGCGCAAGATACTGCGCACGTGCGTGCGGACCGTGTTGACCGAGACGAACATCGCGCTGGCGATCTCCTCGGTCGAGAGCAGCTCGGCCAGATGGCCGAGCACCTCCAGCTCCCTCGGGGTCAGCTCCTCCAGCACCGGGGACGCGGCGTCCCGCCCAGGCTTCGGCGGACCACTTCTCGTGCGGTCCGCCGCGGGAGACCGCTCGTTCGGTCCCACCCACTGATGGCGAGCCAGCAGCCCCGCATCGTTCAGCAGCAGCTGTCGGACATCTGGGGACGCCTCGTGGAAGGGCCGCCGCAGCTTCTCCTCTGCGGCCAGGCGCAGGGCACGGTCCAATGCGACCCTGGCGCGGCCCGGTGAGCCGCTGCGGAGTCGCGCCGACGCAAGTGCCAGGAGCCCGTTGACCTGGACGTGCAGCGCCGGCGAGGCCTGCATGACGGCATGCGCGCGGTCGATGTCCAGATCGTCTCCCCGGGCCAGGGCGAGCTGGGCCTCCAGCAGCACACCCTCGGCCTCCGCCCACCCGGACGAGCGCGTCAGGTGCTCCTCGACCAGCCCGTGCTCCCCCTCGCCGAGCGCGAGGCGAGCGGCCTCGAGGTGCAGGACGTCAGTGAGCCACTCCTCGGGCGGTGTCTCGGCGATGGCCGTCTGCACGATCGATTGGGCACGCGCCGGGTGCCCACGCGCTTTCTCGATGCGGGCCCGGATCAGCGCCAGGACTGCCACGGACACGGGGTCGCCGCCGAGGAAGTGCGACCGCTCCGCCTGCGCCGCGTGTCCCATGGCGGCGGGCAGGTCGCACCGCTCCACCGCGACCCACGCGAGGGCGAGCGAGGCCGCACCGGGGCGTTCCTCGGCGGACAGGCCGATCCGCTCCACCCCGGCCAGCGCCTGACTCGCCAGCCCGACCGCGTCAGAGAGCCGCCCGCGGAAGCACGCCAGAAGCGCAAGGAAGCCCTCGGACTCGGCAGCCAGCAGGGATTCGGGCGGGTTGGCCACGCCCGTGACCTCGGTGAAGTCCTCCCCAGCAGCGGCCAGGTCGCCCACCCGGATGGCGGCGATTCCCTTGCTGGTGCTGACCAGCCCGGCCAGCACCGGGTCGGGCTCCGGATGTGTGCCGGTTGCTGACGTCAACGCGGTCGCTGCCCTGGCCGCCACCACACCCGCCGCCTCCGCATCGTCGTCGTTGCGCGCCCGCAGCGCATCGAGCACGACCAACGCCACCTCGGCATTCTTGTCGGCATCCCCGCGAACAGCGTCGATCGCCTGGCGGGCACGGGCCAGGTCGCGGTCGCTCTGCTCGGCCTCCCCCTCGACCAATGAGAGCGCTGCCCGAATCAGCGGTGCCGCGGGTCCTGGGGTCGCCGGCGGCATGTCCCGCAGCCTGGTGCGCAGCGTTCCGGACGATCCGTGCAGCAACAGCTCACCGAGGCCGTGGTCGACCACGACTCGTACGGCGACCTCGTCCCACGCATGGATCGCGGCAAGCTGACCCACGGCTTCCTCGACCTCTCCCTGTTCGGCGAACCACTCGGCGGCGACGCGGTGGAGACGCTCCAGCTCCTCAGGCGCCTCATAGGCCAGCGTCGCCCGCAGCAGCTCCCGGAAGAAGGGGTGGTACTTGTAGCAACCCGGGTAGCCAGGCACCGGCTCGACGAACGCGTTCTTCCGGGTGAGGAGCGACAGGTTCCGCGCCGCCGAGCTGCCGCCGAGGGCTGCGTCGAGACCGGGACGCATCATGTCGGTGACCGAGGTGCTCAGCAGCAGCCGCCTGACCTCCGGGGTCTGCACCTCCAGCACCTCGGCCACCAGGTACTCCGCGATGTTCCCCGTGTCGCCGACGACCTCGGCGACGGCTGCGTCCGTGTCGGCCCGCTCCTGGAACAGGGCGCTGGCGAAACGGAGTCCCACCACCCACCCCTCGGCCCGCGCGTTGAGAGCCTCGACCGAGCTCTTCGAGAGCTTCACGTCAGCTGAGGCGAACAGCTCGGACGCTTCGTCGTCGGTGAACGCGAGATCGCGCATCCGCAGCTCCGCAATGGTGGCGTCCAGCCGGTAGCGGTAGAGCGGCAGCAGAGGGTCGCTCCTGGTCAGGAGGACGAGCTGGAGCCGGTGACCGCTGTGCCTGAGGAGGAAGTCGAGGTCGCGACCCACCGCGGCTGAGACGAAGTCGTATCCGTCGATGACGACCCGCAAGCGTGAGCTCTGGGCGGCCACGCGGGAGGCCAGAGAAGTCAGAAGCCGTGGGTCGACCCTCGCTCCCGCATGGCTGAACGTGTCGGCCGACGTCTCCACGCCCAGCGTCTCCAGACAGCCCACGAGTCCTTGCCAGAAGCCTTCGTCGTGGTCCTCGAAGGTCACCCACGCGGTCTTTTCATCGGCGCCGTACGACGCGATCCAGTCGGCCACAAGGGACGTCTTGCCATAGCCGGCGGGTGCGCTCACCAGGATCAGCTGGCGCTCATCCGCGGCGTGCAGCAGCTGCAGGAGCCGGGGGCGCCGGACATGGAACGCTCCCACGGAGGGTGTCCCGGGCCAGCCTCCAGTGGGCGCGATCGAGGGTGACCCCTCGTGGGGCCGCACGGCCACGGTTTCGAGCCGATGCGTCGGGCATGGCGACGACCTTCCCGCCTTGATCCGCGCTCGGCTGGCGGGGCGCCTACGCCACCGGGCGTCAGATCAGAAGCAGACTTCATCCACGGTAGTGAGCCGCGTCGTTCGCTGTCATGACCCGAACGACTAGGCGGACTAGTCCGGAGCCCTGCGTCATCCCCCGCGCGCATCGCCGTCGAGAAGTGAGCGTGGTCCCGCTCGGTCTGGTCTGCGTAGGAGCTTGCGAAGTCGGCCATGGCCTCGTCAAAGGCACCGCTGCCGCCCAGGTAGGCCGCGATCGCGATCCTGTCCCCCGAGCGGGCGTGACCGCGAGCGAGCGTCCACCCGCACAGCTGCCCGTAGATCGCCATGGTCGCGGGGTCCTGCCGGCTCAGGTCGGCAGAGACCTTCCAGTCCCAGAGCTGACGTACGTGGAAGTCCCGCGCCGCACCATCGAGGTCGGGGATCCGGGTCCACCCGAGGAAGACGTCGGAGCTCGCCTGCAACAGGTGCTGCCCCTCGACCACGCGCTGACCGTGGTGCTGGTGCTTGCTGCGCACCTGCGAAGGGTTCGAGCACCGACTCCCCGGCCTCCTTGAGCTGCAGCACCAGCGGCTCGTCATCCACCCCCAGCATCAAGAGCGACCAGGCCCTGGTCCCGACACTGCCGACGCCGACAACCTTGCGTGCCACGTCGGCGTACCGGAACTGCTCGAGGAGGTGTTGCCGCGATCCGGGGAGGCTGTTCCGATAGCTCCGCAGGGCCTGACGGACCACCTCCTCCATGGCGAGGTGGGCCTCCGAGTCCACAAGCTCGGAGACGGGCACCAGGAGTGGTGGGTCGCTGAGGAACCTTGGCCTTCCCCCGACCACCCTGGTCAGCTTCGAGGTCGCGCGGACACTGTCCTTGCGCATGGCCTTCTCGACGAGTCGGTCGAGCGCGCCAAGGGCCTTGGGCCCCGCGGAGGCGCCCCAACGGTCCCGGATGTCGGCGGGCGTCATCCGGCTGTACCACACGTCGAGCAGCCCGGCGGACGCGAACTCACGCATCGCCGTTCGGTAGGCGCGAGACGTCGTCACCACGATCTTGCGGCGCTTTCGATCGCCGTACTCCCGATCCCGGGCGGCGATCTCCACGCTGGCCACCAGCCGCTTGACGTCCCACTCCCACGGCCCCGGCAGCGTCTCGTCGAAGTCGTTGAGGTCGAAGACCAGGGTCCGGTCCGGCGAGGCGTACCCGCCGAAGTTCGACAGGTGCGCATCACCGCAAAGCTGGACTCGGATGCCGGAGACAGGCGTCGTGGCCAGGTCGGCAGCCATCACCGCCGCGCTGCCGCGGAAGAACGCGAACGGCGACTCGGACATGCGTTCGTTGCGCAGGGGCAGCAGCTCCTGCACCCGCGACCTCGCCTGGTCGGACAGGATCCGGACGGGATCGGCGCGGTCGGGGGCGGGTTTCCACTCGCCGTGGGCCCGCCGGGGCACGGCGGATCGGGCGCTTCGGCCTCGCTCGGTAGCGCGCGGCACGGCTTTCCTGCTCGTCCGACCCGTGCGGCCACGTCGCAGTCGGTGCGCGTGCCGCGCTCAGGCCAGGGCCTTCGCCTTGAGCTGATCGAACTCAGCCGGCGTGATGGCGCCTCGGTCCAGCATGACGTGAGCCTTCTCGATCTGCTCTGCCGGGGACGAGCCCGCAACCTCCCGAATGTATTCGTCTTGCTGCTGCTTGGCCGCGGCGACCTGGCGGGCTGAGCGCTCCTGCATGCTCTTGCCACGCGTGATGAGGTACATGATCGCCGTGACGAACGGCAGGAAGATCAGCGCGATGAACCACACCGCCTTGGCCACCCCTGACGCGTCCGGATCGCGGAAGATGTCGGCGATGATCGAGAACATCACCATCAAATAGGCGATGAACACGAAGCTGACGAAACAGAACCACAGGACTTCCCAGAACGACATTGTCAGGCCTTTCTCCTCGACGGAGTCCAGTCTCGGCACCGTTCGCTCCGGCCCGCCTCACCTGATACGGATGAGCTGCACGAGCCTGGGTCAGCGGCGAGCCTTGACTTCGGAGCCGTGGACCGTGAGCGCGAGGATCAGGACGACGTCGAGCGCGATCATCATGAGCGACCACACCGGGTAGGCGGCCAGGAACGCGACGTTGACGATCGCGCTCAGCATGGCTGCGGCCACGCCGACGGTCCGCGCCCACACCTGTCCGCCGAAGACGCCCAGCCCCGCAGCCACCAGGATCGCACCGGCGATGAGGTGCACCCAGCCCCAGCGGTGTAGTCGAGCTCGAGCACCAGGCCCGACGAAGCCGACGAGGTAGTACTCGTCGTTGAACAGCGCGACCAGTCCCTGGATGGCGTGGAAGGTGCCGAGCAGCATCATGATCACGCCGGCGAACGCGATCCAGCCGACCCATCCCGAGTAACCCTCAGACGCCTTGGGCACGGACCCTGCCTGCGCACTCTGAGACATGACGAAACCCTCCTAGACGATCAGTGGGTTTCGAGCCTGCTCGCGTTGACACCGACCCGCCTCATCCCCGAGGGATGAGGGGGCGCCAACGTCACCGCGAACGCAGGTGTGTCACGATCAGCTCGCGCGGAACGACTTGACCGGTGAGAAGCCGCTCTGAATCGAGCCCGTACCCGTGCCCGACCGCACCTTGAACGAGTAGGTCTTGCCACGAGCCACTGCCACCGGCCCCGCGCCGCCGAAGACCATGCTCTTGGCGCTGGTGTTGTTGCGCCACGTCTTCCAGGGCCCGCTCCCGACGCGGTACTTCACGTCGAAGCGGTTCCCGGTGTTGGTTCCCGCGGCCGCCCACTTGACGGTGAAGTCGAGTCCCGCAGGGGCACTCAGCGTCTGGGGGGCAACCCTGACCGTCCCCCTCATGCCCCGATCGCCGTGCTCCCCACAGAGGTAGGCGAACGTCCCCGCGGAGAACGTGCGGGTGAAATTGAGGCCAGGCCCCGGGTTGCCCGAGTCGAAGACGTTGTTGTTCTGGTGGACGCTGTGATCGTCGACGCCGCTGGCGGTCCAGTGGATGCTGCCCCCGACGGCCGGGTTGACGGTCTGGGGCTGAAAGTCCTGTTGTCGTTCGCAGCGACGTTCGTGGTCGCCGCCAATACGGGCGGCACCGCGAGGAATCCGACTGCGACGGCCACCGCCGCCGCGAGTCCCGTGCCCAGCCTCTTTCGGTTGTTCTGCATGCCCCGTCCTCCCAATCGTTTGGTTAGTTCATCTGAGCTTCCGGATGGCGAACTTGGTGGGCCCGCCGATCCGGGCGGTCTCGCCGTTCAGGGTGTGCAGGCTGGAGACGCGGAAGCGTCCGTCGAGGCGCCGAAGCTGCGCCCGGTGACCCGGACGCAGGCCGGTGCCGGGGGTGTCCTGTCAGGCCGCTTCGCGACCATGCGCTTGGGCTCTCCGCGGTCCTTGTCGACGAGCCTGACCTCGACCCGCCTGGCGTCGCTGGTCGCGGTCGCGATGTTGCAGCCGGGTCGAGCGGAGGACCGCGCCCTGGCGGAGTTGCTCCACGCACGCGGATCCGCACCTCCCAGGTACATGCACCCGGTCATGCCGGGGCTATCTGGGATGGTGCGGACGCCCCGTCAAGGGGGCGTCAAATGGCGGTCGCCAGCGCCGCAGCGCGCTTGGCTCAGGGCGACGACACGGTGTAGCTGTCGACCATCTGCTGCCCGATCTCCTCGTCGGTCCAGGGGAAGTGCACCCACTCGCCCCTGCCGAAGATCCGCGTCTGGTCCTCCGACCACGGCGAGGTCGGGTCCTCCGACTGGCCGTAGGTCAGGATCGTGCGGGCGTCGACCCCGCCGCCGGCCAGGAACGAGATCGCCTGGATGTGCGACGAGCCGTAGGTGATCGGTCGGTAGTGGTCGGTGTTGTCCTCGGGCCAGCGCGAGGCGAGGGCGTTGGCGTTGCCGACCGAGTCGCCGGTGCCGCCTCCCAGCGCGATCGGCGACGCACCCCGGTCTCCGGCGACCTGGAGCGAGCCCCACGTCGCGTCGAATGGGATGCCCCGCTGGCGCAGGGAGTCGATGGCGTCGGACATCGCCTGGCGGACCAGCGGGTTGAGGGTGTTGAGGTCCCGCGGCGTGGTCAGCGGCTCGGCCGGGTCGAACGGCGTCAGCCACACGCCCTGGTCGGGAAGCCGGGCCACGAACTCCTCGAAGATGTGGGTGCCCCGGGAGCTGCGCTCCGACCGGCCGTCCCAGTCGTGCAGGACCTCGCAGGCCCGGGTCTCCCCGGTGGACTCGCAGAGGGTGTCGAGATCGCCGTTGGCGCGCATCACCTCGGCGGCCATCAGCCGGTTCTCGTGCTCGTGGCCCCGGAACGTGGCCGGCGACTCCAGCTGGTCGGGTGCGAGCCCATCGGTCCCAGCCAGCCGGTCCTGGATGTAGCGGTAGACCATGCGGGTGCGCATCGTCCGCTCGCACCGCTCACAGCCGATGATCGAGGTCGTACCCCTCGAGCCGCTCGTCGGGGTTGGGCAGCCAGTAGGAGTCGTTGGCGTTGGCGACCCAGTCGCGCCGGATGGCGTAGGGCAGGTTGCCCGGGCCGAAGACCCCGGGCCGGGAGGCGTCCTCGTCGGTGCCCCACTTGCAGCCGGACGAGGCGCGGGTTCCGTCGAGGCCGGGCAGCCCGGCCAGACCGTCGAGGATCCGGCCGGTGGGGGTCATGCACTGCTCGGCCATCTCGTCGGTGACGTTGGGGACCACGGAGTGGTCGGCGTAGAGGGCGTCGCCGTTGCGGTCGGCGGCGGTGGTGTTCACCCACGGCATGCCGGCCGCCTCGTCCTGGCGGGCCAGCAGGTCGCGCACGTCGGTGGCCTTGCCCATCTGCAGGAACGTGTCGACGGTCCGCAGGTGCTCGGCGTTGGCGTCGCGGATCGCCCAGACGCTCGCCGCCGACCACGGCATCAGCAGTGCCGGCGCGTCGATCACGTAGCCCTCGGGCGTGCGGTAGAGGTCCTCCTTCACCTGGCCCAGCGACCCGTCGTCGCGGCGCACCGTCACGGTCACCTCACGACGCTTCAGCTCCTGCGGCCCGCTGTCGGTGAGGTACGTCGTGGGGCCGGCCAGGCGGTACTCGTACGGCGTGAAGCGGTAGGCGGTGGAGACGGTGTGGCTCCACGCCACGTCCTTGTTCCACCCGATGTTGACCACCGGCGAGCCGATCAGGGAGGCCCCGGCGACGTCGTACCGCCCGGGGATCGTCAGGTGCTGCTGGGTGAACCGGTAGCGGCCCCGCCACGGGAAGTGCGGGTTGCCCAGCAGCATGCCCTTGCCGGTGGTCGTGGCGTCGCCGCCCAGGGCGGTCGCGTTGGACCCGAACGGCGCGGACGGGTCCCGGCCCAGGCCGCGCAGCAGCTCGTCCCGGTCGACCGAGCTCGCGGTGGGGTTGGGGATCCCCGGGTCGTCGGGCGACGGCGGGTCGGCGTCGACGATCTCCTTGACGAACACCCCGCTGGAGGCGAGCAGGTTGGCGAGGTAGACGCCGTACCAGAGGTCGATCGGGCGTGCCTCCTGCCGGAGGTAGCCGGCGCCCTTGCACTCGGGGTCGCTGACCCCGGCCGGGCCGACCCGGTCGAGGTACCGGTTCACGCCCGCCACGTAGCCGCGGACCATCTCGCGGGCCTGGGGTCCCGGGCCGCGGTCCTCGTCGGCGAGCAGCTTCTCGACGATCTTCCGGTTGTGGAGGTCCTGGACGAAGGCGTCCACCTGGAGGTTCGACGCCTCCAGCGTGACCTGGTCGTTGTAGCGAGCCTCGGGTCCGAACCACCGTGACCGCTGGGCCCGGGCGGTGACCAGGGTGTCGGCGAGGGTGCAGATCGAGGTCTCGGCGGCGGCGTACCCGCTGCCGAATCCCAGGGAGCCGAAGTTGTCCGCGGTGACGTGCGGGATGCCGTGGGTGGTGCGCTTGATGGTGGCCGAGTAGCCGTGCGACTCTGCGCGGGCGCTCGTGGGTCTGCTGTGCGCTGGCACCCGGCGTCGAGGTCGCGAGCGCGGTGAGGGGCACCAGGGTCGCGCAGGCGAGCAGGGCGGTCAGACGGTTCCGGGGCATGTGAGGGTCAACGTGCGACCCCGGCTTCCGGGTTATGTCAGAGGTACAGGCCGGTCGCCTCGTCGCCGAGCCGGTCGGAGGCCACGGCGTGCACGTCGCGCTCGCGCATCACGACGTAGACCTCGCCGGCCACCTCGACCTCGGACTTGTCCTCCGGGTCGAAGAGCACCCGGTCGCCGGCCTCGACCGTCCGGGCGTGCGGGCCCACGGCGACCACGCGGGACCAGGCGAGACGACGCGCGCCCATGGCCGCTGTGGCCGGGATCACGATGCCGCCGCTGGACTTGCGCTCCCCGGCGTCGTCGTCGAGCTCGACCATGATCCGGTCGTGCAGCATCTTGATGGGGGTCTTCGGCGCAGACACGGGAGGCTGCTCAGCGAGCGACCTTGCGGACCACCACGAACAGCGCGACGCACCCGGCGACGACGCCGGCGGCCTTGAGGATGTTGTCGGTGCGTGGTGCGCCGGTGCGGATGTCGACGAAGTGCGCCTTCACGCTCGTGACCTCGCGGCTGACGATCGTCTTGGGGTGGACGCGGTAGAGGAGCTGGTCGATGGTGTGCGCCAGCCGCTCCCGGGTCTCTTCGATCTCTTGCTCGAGGGACGTCTGGTTGGTCACGCGGGAAGGTTACCAACGAGGCGCGGGTCGAACCCGAAGGGCAGCTCCAGCCGGTGGGCCCGCATCAGGTCGTCGTCGGTGAGGACGTCGTACGTCGCACCGTCGGCCACGACGATCCCGTCACCGAGCACGACCGACCGCGGGCAGAGCTCGAGGGCGTAGGGAAGGTCGTGGGTGACCATCAGCAGGGTCACGTCGATCGAGCGGAGGATCTCGGCGAGCTCGCGGCGGGAGGCGGGGTCGAGGTTCGACGACGGCTCGTCGAGGACCAGGATCTCGGGCTCCATGGCGAGCACCGTGGCCACCGCGACCCGTCGCCGCTGTCCGAAGGACAGGTGGTGGGGCGGCCGGTCCGCGAAGTCGGCCATGCCCACCTTGTCCAGCGACTCCATGACCCGGCGTTCGAGGGCGCTCCCCTTCAGCCCGAGGTTGGCCGGACCGAAGGCGACGTCCTGCCGGACGGTGCCGAGGAACAGCTGGTCGTCGGGGTCCTGGAAGACGATGCCGACCCGGCGCCGGATCTCCTGGAAGTTCTCCTTCGTCACGGGCAGGCCGCTGACCGCGACCGAGCCGGCACCGGCGGTGAGGATGCCGTTGAGGTGGAGCACCAGGGTGGTCTTGCCCGCGCCGTTGGGGCCGAGCAGGGCGACGCTCTCGCCCCGGTGGACGTGGAGGTCGACGCCGTAGAGCGCCTGGTGGCCGTCGGGGTAGGCGTAGGCCAGCCCGCGGACGTCGAGGACGGGGGTGCTCATCGCGGCAACGTCCCGGTGTAGCCGCGCGAGAGCATCGCGAGGTGGACGCGTTCGCCGCGCTCGTAGGAGCGGATGAACAGCGCGCCCAGCGACCGCGCGAGGACCGGCCAGTGGCGCGGCGAACGCGGGTCGTAGCCGCGCGAGCGCATCGCGGTGAGCATCCGTCCCATCTCGCCGGTGACCACGTCGAGGTAGCGGATCATGAAGCCCATGATCTGCACCAGCGGGTCGGGCACCCGCAGCCGCTGCAACCCGCGGAGGACTTCGTCGGGCTCGGTGGTGGCGGCCAGGGTCAGCGCGGCGAGAACGCCGAGGGTCCCCTTCATCAGCAGGCCGGCCGCGGCCACGAGTCCCGCTTCGGACACGGTCAGGCCGAGGAACTCGGTGCGCGGCCCGGTCGCGATGAACGGCAGCAGCAGCGCGAACACCACGAACGGCACCTCGACCACCATCCGCCGCGCCAGGTAGGTCGGCGGCACCTGCGAGGCCGCCACGACGATCAGGAGCAGGGCGGTCCAGCCGGCGAAGACGGCGTACAGGTCGCTGGGGGTGGCCACCACGGCCAGCATGAACGCGACCAGGCCGACCAGCTTGAGGTGCGCGGGAGCCCGGTGGACCACGCTGTGACCGTGGTAGTGGAGCTTGTGCCCGTGTCCGGCGCCCATGCTCAGGCCTGGTCCTCGACGGGCTCGTCCGAGACCTCGCGACGCCGTAGTGCGCGGAACAGCCCGAACGCGACGACCAGGACCAGCAGGGACCCCGCCACTCCGGCCAGTCCCCCGCCGAGCCGCGCGTCTCCGACCCCCTTGGTGGAGTAGCCGGCGAACGGGCCGTCGGCCGCCGGGGAGTCCTCGGCCCGGTCGAGGAAGCCGACCTGCCCGGCGACGGACTCGAGCCCGTCGGCATGGCCGCTGGCGTAGTAGCTGCCGACCCCGGCGATGAGCAGCGCGACCACCAGGCCGGTCAGGAAGAACCCGCGAGAGCTCATGCGGTCGCCCTCTGCCGGATCTCGAGCGGCCGGGCGGCCAACGCCCCGCGGGCGCCGTAGACGAGGTCCGGCCGGACGGCGACGACGCTCGCGACCACGAGTCCGGTGATCGCGGCCTCGCCGAGGCCGATGACGAGGTGCCACGAGAGCATCGCGGTCAGCACGGTGTCGAGCGGGATCGGTGCGGTGCCACCGACGGCGTAGATCCCGGTGAAGGCGAGTGCGGCCGCCGGCACGCTCACGAACGCCCCGATCGCTGCGGCCGTTGCCACCGAGGTCGTACGACGCGGCAGCACGGCCCGCATCCCCCGGAAAACGAGCCAGCCGACCACAACCGCGACCAGCGCCATCAGCGTGACGTTGGTGCCGAGCGCGGTGATGCCGCCGTCGGCCATGAGCAGCGCCTGGACCATCAGGACCACGGTGATCGCGAGGACCGCCGTCCACGGGCCGGCGAGGACCGCGGCCAGGGTGCCGCCGAGCAGGTGGCCACTGGTCCCCGCGCCGACGGGGAAGTTCATCATCTGGCCGGCGAAGACGAAGGTCGCCACCAGGCCGGCCATCGGCGCGGTGCGGTCGTCGAGCTCGCGCCTGGCGCCACGCAACGCCAACGTCACCCCCGCCACCGCGACCGCGCCCGTGGCGAGCGAGGTGGTGGCGTCGATGAAACCGTCGGGCACGTGCATGCGGGCTCCTGTGGGGCCGGTAGATTTCGAGACGGTCGCTGAGCGACCTCCTCAATCCAAGGATTGAACAACCAGTGTCAGACCCAGCCTATGTGTGTGCACATTACAGTCAAGGAGCGAGATGAGCACTGCCCGATCGGAGAGCAACCGTCTCGACCGGGGTGACCAGGCGCCCGACTTCACCCTGGGCACCGACACCGGTGAGCAGGTGACCCTCAGCGACCTGCGCGGCCGCAAGGTCATCGTCTACTTCTACCCGGCGGCGATGACGCCGGGCTGCACCAAGCAGGCCTGCGACTTCACCGACTCCCTCGAGTCGCTGCGCGGCGCCGGCTACGAGGTGCTCGGTGTCTCGCCGGACAAGCCGGAGAAGCTGGGCAAGTTCCGCGACCGCGACGACCTGACGATCACCCTGCTGTCCGACCCGGACCGGACCGCGATGAAGGCCTACGGCGCGTTCGGGGAGAAGAAGCTCTACGGCAAGGTCGTCGAGGGAGTCATCCGGTCCACGTTCGTCGTGGACGAGGACGGGCGGATCGAGCTCGCGCAGTACAACGTGAAGGCCACCGGCCACGTCGCCAAGCTGCGTCGCGACCTTGGCCTCGGCTAGGACCGACCTTCCGGGCCCCCTGACCACGCCGCTTCGTAGACTTCGGCGACGGGTCGGAGTGGTGGAACTGGCAGACACGCGGCATTTAGGATGCCGTGCCTTCGGGCGTGGGGGTTCAAGTCCCCCCTCCGACACCCAGCGTGGCCGCGACGGCGGGGGCGATCTCGCGGAGCGCCCTCCCACGGTGCGAGATCCGGTCCTTCTCCTCCGCCGACAGCTCGGCCGAGGTGGTGCCGGCGGCCGCGTGCTCGTCGGCGACGAACAGGACGTCGTACCCGAACCCTCCGCTCCCCCGCAGCTCCCGGATCACCCGGCCGTGCATCTCGCCGTGCACGACGATCTCGCCGCCGTGGGGGTGGCAGAAGGCGACCGCGCACGTGAAGTGGGCGCCACGGCGCTCGTCCGGTACGTCGGCGAGCTGCGCGAGCACCAGCTCGTTGTTGCGGTGGTCGTCCTTGGGAGGCCCGGCCCAGCGCGCGGACAGCACACCGGGCATCCCGTTCAGGGCGTCCACGCAGAGCCCGCTGTCGTCCGCGAGCGTGGGAAGGCCGGTCGCGGCCAGCCCGGCGCGGGCCTTGAGCAGCGCGTTGCCCTCGAACGTGGGTTGGTCCTCGACGGGCTCGTCGTACGCCGGCACGTCGTCGAGGCCGACCACCACGATGCCGGGCGCGTGCTCACGCAGGATCCGTTGCATCTCCGCGAGCTTCCCGGCGTTGCGGGAGGCGAGGAAGACCCGGGTGGTCCCTGAGGAGGGCGCTCCGCGCCCGTCTCGAAGGGTCACGACGAGAGTGCCTCGCTCTGCAGCTTGGTCAGGTCGGCGCAGCCCTTCTCGGCGAGGGCGAGCAGCGCGTCGAGCTCGGAGCGCTCGAACGCAGCACCCTCGGCGGTTCCCTGCACCTCCACGAACTTGCCCTCGCCGGTCATCACGACGTTCATGTCGGTCTCGGCCCGGACGTCCTCCTCGTAGGGGAGGTCGAGGCGGGGGACCCCGTCGATGATGCCGACGCTGACCGCGGCGACCGATCCGGTGAGCGGCTCCCCCGTCAGCGCGCCGGCGCCGCGGAGGTGGGCGACGGCGTCGGCCAGCGCGACGTACGCCCCGGTGATCGCGGCGGTGCGGGTGCCGCCGTCGGCCTGGAGTACGTCGCAGTCGAGCACGATCGTGTTCTCCCCGAGCGCCTGGTAGTCGATGACCGCCCGCAGGGACCGACCGATCAGCCGGGAGATCTCGTGGGTGCGGCCGCCGATCCGGCCCTTGACCGACTCGCGGTCCGAGCGGGTGTTGGTGGCGGCCGGGAGCATGGCGTACTCGGCGGTGACCCACCCGAGACCGGAGCCCTTCCGCCAGCGCGGCACCCCTTCCGACGCCGAGGCGGCACAGAGCACCCTGGTGCCGCCGAACTCGACCAGCACCGATCCCGCGGCGTGGTCGAGCCAGTGGCGGGTGAGCTTGATCGGGCGGAGCTCGTCGTCGGCCCGGCCGTCGGCGCGTGTCGTCATGGCGCCGACCCTAGGGCACCTCGGGGCGCGCTGCGGGCCCGGCCTTCCCCCGTGGAGACCGGGCCCGCAGAGCGTCGAGGCCGTGCTACTTGACCTCGGCGCGGATCACCCGGATCAGTCCCGCCACGAACGGCAGGAGGATCCAGATGGCCGAGCTGGTGGCCAGCTGTGCCCACTGGTCCCCGGTCAGGTCGACGCCGCTGAACAGCGGCTGCTGCGACGTGCCGAGGTCGACCCAGGGAGCCGCGTCCTGGAGGGCGCTCCAGAGAGTGGCCACGATCGAGAACGCGATCGGCAGCACGAAGTAGGACACGATCGCGGCCGCCGAGTTCAGGAAGATCAGGCCGAACGCCAGCCCCTGCAGGACCCCGCTCATCTGGAGGATGCCGAACTTCGCGAAGTCGTCGACGCCGATGTTGTCCCAGGCGCCGGGCTCGCCTGCCAGCACTGTGGCCAGCGCGGCGATGCCCACCGCGATCACGATCGCGACCAGCCCGAGCAGGAGGGCCGCGACCACCTTGGCCGCGATCACCTTCGGCCGGGACGGCTCGAGGACGAACGTCGTCAGGGTCGTCCGCTGGCCCCACTCGCTGGTGACCAGCAGGATGCCGAGCACCGGGAGCAGGAAGCCCTGCGGGGTCGCCGTCGCCCCCATGAAGTTGAGGAACGTGCGCTCGCTGTCGGGGGCGGCGAAGTAGAAGATCGTCACGATGGCCGCGGTGATCAGGCCGATCGCGATCAGCAGCCACATCCCGGCCCGGGTATCGGCCATCTTGCGCAGCTCGACCCCGATCAGTCGGCCGAACGGCACCGGGCTGGTGCCGGAGACGTCGAGGGTCGGGGCGGTGGTCGTTGCGGTGCTCATGCCTGCACTCCCTGGGTGATGTCGTCGCGCTGTGCGTCGGAGGTGAGTTCGAGGAAGAGGTTCTCCAGGCCGCCGTCGGCCGGTCGGAGGTCGATGAGCACGATGCCCTTCTCGGCTGCGATGCGACCGACCTCGACGGGCTCGGCCTCGACCGCCAGCCCCTCTCCGGCCGGCGTCCAGCTCACGTCGTAGGCGTCGAGCGCCTGCTGCAGCCGGGTGTTGTCGAGCGCCATCACGTGGGTGCTCGTGCCCCGCTCGGCGAGCAGCGCCTTCTTGTCGCCCTGGGCCACGATCTTGCCGCGGCCGATCAGGATCATCTCGTCGGCGATCAGCTCGACCTCGTTGAGGAGGTGGCTGGAGAGGAGGACGGTCCCGCCGCGCTCGGCGTAGGACTTGAGCAGCCCGCGCATCCAGCGGATGCCGGCGGGGTCGAGCCCGTTGGCCGGCTCGTCGAGGATCAGCACCGACGGGTCACCGAGCAGGGCGTGGGCGATGCCGAGGCGCTGCCGCATGCCGAGCGAGTAGTTCCGGACCCGGCGCTTTGCCTCGGCGGGGGTCAGCGAGACCAGCTCGAGCATCTCGTCCACCCGCGAGTCGGGCAGGCCCATCGTCCGGGCGCCGAGCGTGAGGATCTCGCGGCCGGTACGACCGTCGTGCTGGGCGGAGGCGTCGAGGAGGACGCCGACGTGGCGGCCCGGGTTGGGGATGTCGCGGAAGTGGAAGCCGCCGATCGTGATCTCGCCCCGGCTCGCCGGGGTCAGCCCCGCCATGATCCGCATGGTGGTGGTCTTGCCGGCACCGTTGGGTCCCAGGAACCCGGTGACCCGTCCGGGCCGGCAGGAGAAGGTGATGTCGTCGAGCGCCAGGAAGCCGCCGTACGACTTGGACAGTCCTTCGACCTTGATCATGGGCCACATCCTGCTCCGGTGACGCGTCCGCCGCATCAGACTTCGGAATGTTCAGGGCCCTACCTGGGTAGGGCCTTGAACGAGACCTGAGCCTCCTGTCCAGAGCCTCGCGTCGCCCTAGCCTTGGATCGTGGACAAACCCTCGCCCGAGGCCTTCCAGCCGCCGATCACGCGTTGGGGACACGTCTGGCGGATCCTGCTGATGCTCGTGATCAGCACCATCGTCTGGGGCACGGTCGCCGCCCGGCAGTGGGAGGAGTATCCAGCGCTCTTCTGGCTCGACATCGCCCTGGCCGTGCCCGCCTACGTCCTGGTCTTCTTCCGTCGGCGGTGGCCGATGACGGTCGCCATCGTCCTGGCGGTACTAGCCACGGTCTCGGGGCTGGCGGCCGGTCCCGCAACCCTGGCGGCCGCGTCCGTGGCGACCCACCGCCGGTGGTGGCAGGTGATGGTGGTCGGTGCCGTCAACCTGGTGAGCGCCCAGATCTTCGCCGTGGTCGAGCCGACCGGACCCCCGGAGGATCCGTACCTGCTGGTCCTGGTGATCAACCTGACGTTCATCGCTTCGCTGCTCGGGTGGGGCATGTACGTCGGCTCCCGGCGCGAGCTGGTCTGGACCCTGCGCCAGCGGGCGGAACGCGCCGAGGCCGAGCAGGAGCTGCGGGTCGCCCAGGCGCGGAGCAACGAGCGGGCCCGGATCGCGCGGGAGATGCACGACGTGCTCGCCCACCGGATCTCCCAGATCTCGATGCACGCCGGCGCGCTCGCCTTCCGGGACGACCTGACGGCCGCCGAGATGCGGACCAGCGCCCACGTGATCCAGGAGAAGGCGCACGAGGCACTGACCGACCTGCGCGGCGTGCTGGGCGTCCTGCGCGACGACGCGGGCGAGCGGCTCGACGCTCCCCAGCCGACCTACGACGACCTGCCGCGGCTCGTGGACGATGCGCGCGACGCCGGGCTGGACCTCGAGTACGTCGACCTCCTGGACGGGGACACCGGGGAGGTCCCCGACGTGGTCGGACGGACGCTCTACCGGATCGTGCAGGAGGGGATCACCAACGCCCGCAAGCACGCGCCCGGCGCCCGACTGAGCATCAGGGTCAGCGGATCGCCGGACGACGGCATCGACATCCGGCTCCGCAACCCGGTGGGCTTCGGTCCCACGGCGACGCCGGGATCGGGGCTGGGGCTTGTCGGCCTGACCGAGCGGGCGGAGCTGCGGGGTGGGCGGATCGAGCATCATCGCGACGGGTCGACGTTCGTCCTGCACGGCTGGATACCGTGGGCCGCATGAGCAGTCCGGACGCGATCCGCGTCCTGGTCGTCGACGACGACCCCCTGGTCCGGTCGGCCCTCTCGCTGATGCTGGGCGGCCAGGCCGACCTGGAGGTCATCGGCGAGGCGGGCGACGGGCGGCAGGGAGTGGCGCTTGCCGGGTCGCTGCGGCCCGACGTCATCCTGATGGACATCCGGATGCCGGTGCTCAACGGGCTGGACGCGACCCGTGAGCTCCACGCGCGCCCGGAGCCGCCCCGGGTCATCATCCTGACGACCTTCGACGCCGACGAGCATGTCTTCGGCGCACTCGAGGCAGGCGCGGACGGGTTCCTGCTGAAGGACACCCCGCCCGCCGAGATCGTCGCGGCGATCCGACGGGTCGCGTCCGGCGACCCCATGCTCTCGCCGTCGGTCACCCGCACCCTGATCCAGCGCGTACGCGCCGACGGTGCCGGGCACCGGTCCGCGCAGGCCGAGGGCCGCCTGGCGATGCTGACGGCGCGGGAACGCGAGGTCGCCCTGGCCGTCGCGCGCGGCCTGAGCAACACCGAGATCGGCGGAGAGCTCTACCTCTCACTGCCCACGGTGAAGGCACACGTGTCGAGGCTCTACGACAAGCTCGAGGTCACCAATCGGGTGCAGATCGCGATCCTCGTCCACGACGCCGGCCTCGACTGAACCCAGTGGACCGAGCCGGTCGGATCAGACCTCGAACACGGCGCCGCGCGGTCGCGAGCTCGATGTCGCCGTCGTACGTCGTCCGGGCCTCGGCGAGGGCGTCCTCGGGGGTCGCCCCACGGCGGGACGTGCGTCAGCACGAGCCGGCGCGCCCCGCTGCGGGCCGCGGCGTCGCCACCCTCGGCGCCCGTCAGGTGCAGCTTGGCGGGGTTCTTGTCCCGGGACGTGAACGAGGCCTCCGCGAGCATCAGGTCGACGTCCGCGGCGACGGCGTCGAGCCCGGCGCACGGCCCGGTGTCCCCGGAGTACCCGAGGGTCCGCCCGTCCGCGGTCACCCGGAGGCCGAACGCGGGCACCGGGTGCTCGACCCCGATCGGCTCGACCACGAACGGTCCGAACTCGACCTTCCCGTCGTAGACCCGGAAGTCGAACTCCTCGTGCATGCCCGGGTCGGGTGGCAGGTCGTAGGCACGCGCCATCCGGTCGGCCGTGCCGATCGGGCCCCACACGGGGATCCTCGGCTGGTGGCCGTCCGGGTGGAACCGCCGCAGGACGTAGTAGCCGGTCAGGTCCAGGCAGTGGTCGGCGTGGAGGTGGCTGAGGAACACGCCGTCGACGGCCAGCGGGTCGACGTAGCGGTGGAGCGCGCCGAGGGCGCCGCTGCCCAGGTCGAGCAGGATCCGCCAGGTGCGACCGTCGTGGTCGGCCTCGACGAGGTAGCAGCTGGCCGGGGAGTCCGGGCCGGGGTAGGACCCGGAGCAGCCGACGACGGTGAGCCTCATGCCAGGCCGCCCACGAACTGCGAGGCGGAGACCAGCTCCGGTCCGAGGAACCGCTGGCCGAGGGTCTCGAAGTCGCCCGGGGTGCCCGTGGTCAGGAAGTGGTACGTCGGCTCGCCACCGGCCCGCATCAGCCCAGTCGTGGCCAGCATCTTGTAGACGTCCTTGGCGCACTCCTCCGCGCTGCTGACCAGCGTTACGGCATCGCCCATCACCAGCGAGATGACGCCGGTGAGCAGGGGGTAGTGGGTGCAGCCGAGGATCAGGGTGTCCACCCGTGCCTCGGTGAGCGGGTCGAGGTAGTCGCGGGCGACCGCGAGCAGCTCTTCTCCCCCGTCCACGCCCCGCTCGACGAACTCGACGAACCGTGGGCAGACGCGGGTCACCAGCTGCACGTGGGGCGCGGCTGCGAACGCGTCGTCGTAGGCCATGGACTCGGCGGTGGCATGGGTGCAGATGACCCCGATCCGGCCGTTGTGGCTGGCCGCCACCGCGCGCCGGGTGGCCGGGTAGATCACCTCGATCACTGGCACGTCGTACCGCTCGCGGGCGTCGCGCAGCACCGCGGCGCTGGCGGAGTTGCAGGCGATGACGAGCGCCTTGACCCCGCGCTCGACCAGGTGGTCGAGGCACTCGAGGGCGTACTCGCGGACCTCGCCGATCGGCTTCGGGCCGTAGGGCTGCCGTGCGGTGTCGCCGACGTAGACGATCGACTCGTGCGGCAGCTGGTCGATGACCGAGCGGGCGACGGTGAGGCCACCGAAGCCCGAGTCGAAGATGCCGATGGGAGCATCGGCCGTGATTTCCGGCACGAGACGCAAGGCTAGGTCGTCGGACACCTCGCGTGCACATATACGCAGACGATTGACACGAGATGGTCGTCACGTCTTGTTAGCCTCGAGACCATGCCCCGAACCACAACCACGGTTTGCGCTGCCCTCGCGACACTGGCGCTCGCGGTGTCCGGCTGTGGCGCAACCCAGGCCCCGCAGGGGCAGGCGACCCTGTCGTCCGCGCAGGTGGCACCCCGGGCCGCGCACTCGAATCCCGAGCCACCCAGTCGAGACCGACCGCCGCACAGGCCGCCGCCGCGGGCCCGGTGAGGCGGGTGCTGGCCGTCTCACTCGACGGGCTGAGGTCCTCGGTCATCAACCAGCTCGGACGCGCGGGGACCCCCACGCTTCACCGCCTGATGGCCCAGGGCGCCTCGACCCTCAACGCCCGCACCGAGCGGGAGATGACCGTCACGCTGCCCAACCACACCGGCATGGTGACCGGCCGCCGGATCACCGCCTCGCGGGGCGGGCACGGCGTGACCTGGAACGACGACCGGCGCCGGCCACGGACGGTGCAGCGTGCTGCCGGCCACGACGTGTCGTCGGTCTTCCGCGTCGTGCACAACGCGAGTCGCAACACCGCGCTGTTCGCCAGCAAGACGAAGTTCTCCCTGTTCGAGCGCTCGTGGAGCACAGCGATCGACAAGGTCCGGATTCGCCTCGACAACGCGGCCCTGACGCGGATGGCGCGGACGGACCTGCTCAGGCACAACCGCGGGTTCACGTTCCTCCACCTCTCCGCCCCCGACGACGCCGGACATGCCCGCGGCTGGAACTCGCCGGCCTACCGCGACGCCGTCCGGGCCACCGACCGGAGGCTGGGGCAGATCGTGAGGACGATCAACGGGCACGCCAGGCTCCGGGACCACCTGGTCCTGCTGGTGACCGCCGACCACGGCGGCACGGGCAAGAGCCACAGTGACGCGACGCGGCTCGTGAACTACCGCATCCCGTTCATCGTGTGGGGTCGGACGGTCGCCCGCGGCGCGAACCTCTACGGCTTGAACTCCGACTACGCGAACCCGGGCGATCGGCGGACGAGCTACGCCGACTCCCAGCAGCCGGTCCGCAACGGTGCGGTGGCCAACCTCGCCCTCGACCTGCTCGGGCTGGGCGCCGTCAGGGGCAGCGAGCACGACCGGGCACAGGACCTGGACTGGAACTGATCCCAGGATGGGGTGCTCATGCCCAGAGCTGGCCCTCCAGCCGCTCTTCGGCCTCGTCGATGGTGCCTTCGTAGGCACCGGTGGAGAGGTACTTCCAGCCCCCGTCGGCGACCACGAACGCGATGTCGGCGGTCTCGCCGGCGCGGACCGCCTTCGCCGCCTGGCCGAGCGCCGCGTGCAGGATCGCCCCGGTCGAGATGCCGGCGAAGATGCCTTCGATGTCCAGCAGCTCGCGGACGCGTCGTACGGCGTCGCGCGGCCCGACGGAGAACCGGGAGTCGATCAGCGACTCGTCGTAGAGCTCGGGGACGAAGCCCTCGTCGAGGTTGCGCAGCCCGTAGACCAGCTCTCCGTAGCGGGGTTCGGCGGCCACGATCCGGACGTCCGGCTTGGCCTCGCGGAAGAAGCGGGAGACCCCCATCAGAGTGCCGGTCGTGCCGAGCCCGGCGACGAAGTGGGTGATGCCGGGGAGGTCGGCGAGCAGCTCGGGTCCGGTCCCCTCCTGGTGGGAGAGCGCATTGGCCTCGTTGCCGTACTGGTAGAGCATCACCCAGTCGGGGTGCTCGGCCGCGATGCCCTTGGCGACCCGGACGGCTTCGTTTGAGCCGCCCGCCGCCGGCGAGGACACGATCTCGGCACCCCACATGCCCAGGAGCTGCCGGCGCTCGGCGGAGGTGTTCTCGGGCATCACGCACACGAGCCGGTAGCCCTTCAGCCGCGCGGCCATGGCCAGGGAGATGCCGGTGTTGCCCGACGTCGGCTCGAGGATCGTGCACCCGGGGCGGAGCTGGCCGTCCTTCTCCGCCTGCTCGATCATCTTCAGGGCCGGGCGGTCCTTGATCGAGCCCGTGGGGTTGCGGTCCTCGAGCTTCGCCCACAGCCGTACGTCGGGACTGGGCGAGAGACCGGGAAGACCGACCAGCGGCGTCCCGCCGACGGCCGCCAGGAGGTTGTCGAAGCGGGTCATCGAGTGCTCCGGGTGATGCGCCGTGGAGATCAGCCGCCCGCGACGGCGGGGAGCACGACGACCTGGTCACCGTCGGTGATCTCGGCCTCGAGCCCGCCGATGAACCGGACGTCCTCGTCGTTGACGTAGACGTTGACGAAGCGACGCAGGTCCTTCCCCGAGTCGGAGTCCTCGACGAGGCGCTCCTTGATCCCGGGATGGTTGGCCTCGAGGTCGTCGATGAGCGCGCTCAGGTTGGCCCCGTCGGCGGTCACGGCCTTCTCTCCACCGGTATAGGTGCGCAGGATGGTTGGGATGCGGACCTCGATGGCCATCAGGTTCTCCTCGCGGACTGTGGGGCTGGTTCGGGGACGACGGCGACCTCTTCCTCGGTCACCTCGCCGTCCTTGATCCTGTAGGACCTGAACTCCACCGGGCCGTCGTTATTCCCGTGCTCCCGGGTGGAGACCAGCACGTAGTGGGCGTTCGGTTCGCTGGCCAGCCCGATGTCGGTGCGGCTCGGGTAGGCCTCGGTGGCGGTGTGGGAGTGGTAGATCACCACCGGCTCCTCGTCCCGGACGTCCATCTCCTTGTAGAGCGCGAGCAGCTCGAGTGAGTCGAACTCGTAGAACGTGGGGCTGCCGGCGGCGTTCACCATCTCCACCATCCGCTCCGGATGGTCGCTGCCGACCGGGCCCGCCACCACGCCGCACGCCTCGTCGGGGTGGTCCCGCTTGGCGTGCGCCACGATGGCGTCGTACGTCTCCTGGTCGATGGTCAGCACGCCCTCCAGACTAGGTCGCGTCTCAGTTCGTGGAACGCGCGGCTTGCTCCTCGGACAGGGCGGCTCGCGGCGCGTTCAGTCCGCCATGGCGCGCACCAGGGTCTCCTGGAGGTAGCCGA
>CAWEVA010000004.1:0-236983 GCA_963812345.1 uncultured Actinomycetota bacterium | reverse complement strand
ACTGGTGCCTCATGCAGAGCGCGATGACGTGGACCTGGGATGGGTCGGTACTGACGTCGTCTGTCCAGAAGACCTCGTACCCGTCATGCCCCTCCCACTCGGCGAAGTAATCGCTTGTAGGGTCGCTCAGTTCGAGGACAGACTGCTCGGCCCACACGTCGATGTTCGCTCGTGGAGCAGCCGAGTATCCGCCGCTCAGCACATGGTCGCCCCGTCGCAGAAAGCGGCAGCGTAGCCGGGCCTGTCGCCGGGCTGCCCCGGCGCCGTTGCGGTCGCAACGCTTTCGTAGGTGGTGATGGGGGTAGGGCCATCGCACCCCACGGAGCCGTCGGCCTTGATCGATTTAACGAAGGTCCCTGCCCCGCACGCGCCTGTGACGCGGTGCTGCAGGTCAGAAGAGTCCAATGAGTCCAACTTGTCCGCGTTCCGCCCTGTGACCTTCGCTTCGCCGTTCACGCGTAGGGGCGGGATACCCGGCTCGGAGCGCAATGCCAATGGCGCGCCCGCATTGCTCTTGAGGACCGTCGTCTCACCTGCGCTGTTGAACATGCCGAGCCGAAAGGTGCCGCCGGTGGCCGCAACTGCTGTCCCCGACAGCGCGACGAACAGGGCCAGATAGGCGACAACGGTGGCGTGCGTGATCCCGAGACGTTTCATGCGGCCTTGTTCTACACGAGCAACGGCTTCGATTCAGTGGAACGACAAAACGTCCACGCGGTGTCCACGGACCACAGTTCCCGAGCGAGGCATCCGTACGGGGGTCGTGTGTGCTCAGGCTTCGTTTGGCACCGGGATCCGGGTGTAGGTGAGGTCGAAGTCGTGCTCCCACTCGGTGCCGTCGGACGAGATCTCCCAGGCGCCGACGATGGAAGTGCCGGAGTCGTCGAAGGTGCCCGTGAAGCGTTGCGAGAAGCCAGGCTCCAGGCGTTCGAGCCGCCATACGCCGTCGGCGAGGCTCATCGTGTAGACGCGTGCGATGCCACGGGAGTCGAAGTAGTGCTGGCGACACGTGCCCGACTCATCGTCGTAGCCGATGATGGCGATGCCGTCCGGCGCGTCGGGGTGGTCGACCCGCCATCGCTGGATCAGGAACCGCTCACCCTCCAGCCACTCGAAGGTCGTTTCTGCCTCCGGTTGCGCGTCTGCAGGCGCCAAGGACGTCGTCAGGCGCCATCGGCCCACGAGCACGTCCAGCCCGTGCAACGGCAGCGGTTTCCTCGGTCATTTCCAGCCTCCTCGTCGGTGAGTGCTCGTCCGCGCGGCTCTTGGCTGGCGGCGCACCCAGTGCTTGAGACCCGCAGGGCATGCCGAACTCATCGCATCCGCCGGTCGTCTGCGCTCATCGAGCCTGCCCTACGTCGCGGAGACCCCGATCCGGCCCTCGCGGAAGGCCTCGACGAAGAGGCTGTGGTCATCGCGCACCCGCACGGCGTACTCCATCCCGAAGTCGGTCACCCACCTCGTGAACTCCCGCCGGCGCCCCTCCAGGCTGTCGCCGATCGCCTCCTCCACCTGGAAGTCGACGAGGTCCTGCTCGCTGTCCTCGTCGGAGGCGCAGTGGATCTTCGCCGTCGCCCGTCCGAGCAGGTCGACGACCGCGCCGATGTCGTCGGGCTCGGTGATGCCCGACCAGTCCAGGTCGACCTCGTAGGGCGACACCTCCGCGACGACGAACCCCACGCCGTCGATCGAGGTGTGGCCCAGCAGCGGGTCGGTGTGCACCTGCAGGGCGCGCTGGCTGACGGCCGTGCGGTGGCCCTCGTTCTCGAAGTAGTCGTCGACCTCGCTGGTGTCCACGAACCGGCTCACGGCCGGGACGTTGGCCTGCTTCATCGACAGCACCACGTCGTTGTCGAGCGCCTGGCTGAAGCCCTCCACCAGCAGGTTGTACGCCGGCAGCCCGGCGCTGCCGATGCCGAAGCCGGTCTTCCCCACGACGTCGCGCAGGTCGTAGAAGAGCTCCCGGTCGAACCGCTTGTCCTCCGGGATCGTCTCGAGGTAGCGGTCGAAGGCCCGGACCACCTTCTTCCGCTCGGTCCTGGACAGCTCACGGACCGACGAGTCGTGCCGGAACATGCGCGTCCCGTCCTCGATGCACCGTGGTTCCGTCGAGCAGGTCCGCCCGGCGGCGGCACCGGGCGCTGACCAGCGCCTCGAGGATCGGCCCGCTCGTGTTCTCGAGGTGGAGCGCGAAGTCGTCGTCCTCGCTGTGGCGGTACCTGTCGACCTGGGAGAGGTAGGACCGCACGTACTTCCCGATCAGTCGGCGCACGTCCTCCTCGGGCAGCGCCTTCTGCCAGCCGGTCAGCGCGAGCGAGGCCGCGAAGCGCTGCAGGTCCCACGTGTACCGGCCGAGGTAGGCCTCGTCGAAGTCGTTGATGTCGAAGACCATCCGCCCGTTGGCGTTCAGGTAGGTGCCGAAGTTCTCGACGTGCAGGTCGCCGTGCACCCAGATCCGGCCGCTGTGGTCGTCGATGTACGGGTCGTCGGCGTCGGCCAGGTCGGCGTAGAAGAGGCAGGCGCTGCCCCGGTAGAACGCGTGCGGGTCCGAGGCCATCTTGCGGTACTTCGCCCGGAACGCCACCGGGTCGGCCTTCATCAGCGGCGCGAACGCGTCGTCGAGGACGGAGACGATCAGCTCGCTGCGCTTCTTGTCCGACATGCGGTGCAGTCTGCCAACCCGGTCCCGGGTCAGGCACTCCGCACCGGGGGCGGCCTGAGACCCACCGACCGCATCTCGAGCTTCGCGAGGGCATGGACGACGTCCCGGTCGCCGCGCTGCCAGGCCCCGACGGGGTCGTCGGAGACCCGGGCCAGCTGGTGCATCGGCTGGTTGGACATGGCCCGGAGCGCGAAGAGCTGGAGGTCGGCCTCCGCGTCCACGAACTTCTGGCCGGCGGTCGCCTCGCGGACGAACCGCCACCGCACGGGGAGGAAGAAGGCCGCCACGACCAGGACCGGGATCAGGATGACCGACAGCCGCAGCCAGAAGGCCAGCCCCTCGACGGCCTCCACCTCGGCCCGCCCCGCGTCGGCGAGCGCCCCGGACGCCTCGGACGCCTGGTCGAACGGCGCGCGGGCGCTGTCGCCCACGATCGGCACGTCGTCCAGCGCGTCACCGGCGTCCTGCATGGACTCGGACAGGCTCGTGGCCGACTCCTCGGTCTGCCGGCCGGGTCCGGCCAGCTCCAGCGTCGCGTCGTGCACGGCGTTCCCGGCCATCACCCACAGGAAGAGCCAGAGCAGGAACAGGAGATCGGCGAGGACCTGACGCGTGGCGCGGGCGGGACTATCGGCGTACAGCTTCATGGGCTGAGGTTACGTACTCACCTGAGGTCGGGTACGACGACCGGTGGCAGGGCCGCGGGCAGCCGGAAGGCTGGTGCCATGAGCACACCGACACAGCCCAAGAACACCAACGCCTTCTTCATGCAGGCCGGCATCTCCTTCGGCATCGCCCTGCTGACCATGATCTTCGCGGTGATCTACCTGCCCGTCGATCCCTGGATCCGGGCCTTCCTCGGCCTCGGGGTCATGTACCTGACCACCTCGTCGTTCACCCTCGCCAAGTGTGTCCGGGACGCCCAGGAGAACCAGGCCGTCCACGCGCGACTCGACCAGGCGCGGGTCGAGCGGATCCTCTCCGAGCACGACCCGTTCCGCGAGATTGCCTGACCCTCCCTTTCCGCGAGCAGGCCCCGCCCCGATCGACCGGGGCGGGGCCTCTTTGTGCCGTCGTGCTTGACTGCGCAGAAGGACCGACCGACCACCAGGAGGGATGCCCCCGTGAGCAAGCCGCACCCGAGGATCACGAGCACGTTGAAGGTCGGCAGGTCCATCGCCGGACATGTCCTGCGCGGCGCCGCCGCCGTCGCCGGACAGACCGCCGGCGCGGTGGTCGCGCGCATCCCCCGTCGTACGCCGGCCTCCGCACCGGCACCCGCGCCCGCACCCGCCCGGCCCACTCCCGAGCGCGACCGCTCTCCCGCCGAGCCGGCCGAGTCTGCCGGCCGAGCCGGCCGACGCCGGTGCAGCCCGAGGCGCCCGTCACCCCCGCCGACGTCGCGAAGAACGTCGCCCCGAAGCCGCAGGCGAGGAAGAAGCCGGCGCGGAAGTCCTCCCCCAGCGCGAAGCTCCCTCCGCGGAAGCCGACGGACGGCGACGAAGAAGACGCAGCCCGCCGAAGAAGGCCGGGACCCCCAGCGGCAGGTAGCTACTTCAGCTCGGCGCTGGAGAGCCCCAGGATCCGGCGGGCCACGATCAGCTGCTGGATCTGCTGGGTGCCCTCGAAGATGTCGAGGATCTTGGAGTCACGCGCCCACTTCTCGAGCAGCTCGGTCTCGCTGTAGCCGACCGAGCCGGCCAGCTCCACGCAGCTGAGGGTGATGTCGGAGCCGACCCGACCGGCCTTCGCCTTGGCCATCGAGGCCTCCAGCGAGTTCGGCTTGCGGTTGTCGGCCATCCAGGCAGCCTGCAGCATCAGCAGGTGGGCGGCCTCCCAGTCGGCCTCCATCTGGAGGAACTTGGCGGCGGCCGCGGACTGGACGACCGCCGGCCGGTCGTAGTCGATCTCGACGCCGGCCCCCTCGAGCAGCTCACGGGTCAGGTCGAGCGACGCCCGGGCACAGCCCACCGCCATCGCGGCGACCAGCGGGCGGGTGTTGTCGAAGGTCGCCATCGCGCCGGCGAACCCCTGCTTGACGTCGACCTCCGGTGACCCGAGCAGGTTCTCCGCCGGCACCCGGCAGTCCTCGAACCGGATCGTCGCGGTGTCGGAGGACCGGATCCCGAGCTTGTGGTCGAGTCGTTCCACGGTCATCCCCGGGGTGCCCTTGGGCACCACGAACGACTTGATCGCGGCGCGGCCGAGCTCCTTGTCGAGGGTGGCCCAGACGACCACGGCGTCGGAGCGGTCGCCGGCGGTGACGAAGATCTTCTCGCCGTTGAGCACGTAGTGATCGCCGTCGAGGCGGGCGGTGGTGGAGATGCTGGCGGAGTCCGACCCGGTGCTGGGCTCGGTGATCGCCATCGAGGCCCACAGCCCGTCGAAGCGCTCGTGCTGCTCCTCGTCGGCGACGGAGGCGATGGCCGAGTTGCCCAGGCCCTGCCGGGGCATGGAGAGCAGGAGGCCGACGTCGCCCCAGCACATCTCGGCGATGGACATCACCGAGGCCAGGTTGGTGCCGTTCTTGACGGCCCCGTCGTCCTCCCCCTCGGCCCGTCGTACGCCGGAGGCGCCGGCGCCCTCGCTGGCGCCGGACTCGGAGAGCCCGTCGATCATCGCGGCGAGCATGTCGAGCTCCTTGGGGTACTCGTGCTCGGCGAGGTCGTACTTGCGGGAGATCGGCCGCAGCATGTTCATCGCGACCTGGTGGGCCTGTCCGGTGAGGGTCCGGAACTTCTTCGGATCGTCGAGATTGATCATCAGACCAGCACGCTTCCTTCCATGACGCCGACGGCACGCAGGTCGCGGTACCACCGCTCCACCGGGTGCTCCTTGACGAACCCGTGGCCGCCGAGCAGCTGGACGCCGTCGAGGCCGATCTGCATGCCCTTGTCGGCGCACAGCTTGCGGGCCAGCGCGACCTCGCGGGAGAAGTCCTTGCCGGCCGCGGCACGTCCGGCCGCCTTGTAGGTGAGCAGCCGCATCGACTGCAGCTCGATGGCGATGTTGGCGACCATGAACGCCACCGACTGGCGGTGGGCGACCGGCTCGCCGAACGCCTCCCGCTCCTTGACGTACGGCGTCACGTAGTCGAGCACGGCCTGGCCGGTGCCGACCGCGAGCGCGCACCAGGCGAGGCGGGAGAGGCGCACGCACTCGGTGTACGTCGTCCCGTCCGTGGCGCCGAGGACGGCACCCGCGTCGACGGTGACGTCGGTGAGGGTGAGCTTCGTGAGGGACGCCGCGCGGACGCCCATGGCCGGGTCGCCCTCGACGGCGAGCCCGTCGGTGCCGGACTCGACGAGGAACAGGACCGGCTCGCCGTCGAGCTCGGCGCCGACCACGAACAGCTCGGCGTCGGCGCCGCGCGGGACGAGGTTCTTGACGCCGTTCAGGACGTACGAGTCGCCCTGCCGGACCGCGGTCGTCGAGGGCTGGAGCACGTCGAAGAGGACGGTGGGCTCGTTGAGGGCCAGGGCCGCGGCCGGGACGTCCTCTCCGGCGAAGGCGGGCAGGTAGGTGCTCTGCTGCTCGTCGGTGCCCCACAGGCCGATCGCGGTGGCGACCGAGCCGGGCGCCAGGGTGGCCACTGCCAGGCCCATGTCACCCTTCGCGAGCGCCTCGGCGACCAGCGTGCCGGCCATCGCGGACCGCTCCTCCGAGATGCCGCCCAGCGACTCGGGGACGCCGAGGATGGGCAGCCCGATCTCGAGGGTCGCCTTCAGCAGGTCGTCGGGCGCCGCGCAGGCCTCGTCGGCGGCGGCCGCCGCGGGGCGGACCACCTCCTCGGCGAACTCGTTCACCACGTCGACCAGCATCTGCTCGTCCTCGGTGGGAGTGAGGTCGAAGACGCCACGGGACCGCGTGGGCGCGACCCGGACGCCTGGCTTGCCGCGCTTGCCCCGACGGGCGAAGGTGCGGCTGGCGTTGGTGATGGTCGCGAAGCCGCTCCGGGTCACGGTGAAGACGGTCTGCTCGGCCTGCTTGCGCAGGCCGATCCGGTCGAGCACGTCGCTCGAGGCGAGCTTGTTCAGCGCGGCGACGGCGAGCCCGATCGGGTCGCGGCTCTCCTTCGAGGAGATGCCGTGCCGGCCGCCGGGCCGAAGGGTCTTGGTCAGGGACATGCCGATAATGTAACTCTGAGTTACAGGTAAAGCCACAGCGCGGGCGGTGTCCCCGATCACACGTGGACGCCGGGTCTCGACCCGCCCGTCGCGCCCTCCTTCGTCGGTCGCGGGGCTTGCTCGACCTTCGCTCGCGACGCTGTGACCTCGTTCCTCGGTCACAGCTGCTCGCTCGCTAGGCTCCCCTCCATGCCCCAGCCGCCGGACCCGCCCGCCCACGCGCCGTACGGCCCGCTCCCGGAGGGCGGGAAGCTCCGCCCGATGACGCGCTGGGGCACCCCGGTCATGCACCGCGCCCAGCAGCCGGTGACGTCGTACGACGACGAGCTGCGCGCCCTGGTCGCGGACATGGTCGCGACGATGTACGCCGCCGACGGCGTCGGCCTCGCCGCCTGCCAGATCGGTGTCGACCTGGCCGTCTTCGTGTTCGACTGCCCGGACACCGAGCTCGAGCGCACCGTCGGCGTCGTCTGCAACCCGGTGCTCACCCTGCCCGAGGGCCGCGACCGGAAGCTGGACGTGGCCGAGGAGGGCTGCCTGTCGTTCCCGGGCGCGTTCGTGGAGTGCCCGCGACCCGACTTCGCCTCGGTCTCCGGCACCGGCCTCACCGGGGAGGCGGTCACGTTCTCCGGCGACGGCCTGCTCGCACGCTGCCTCCAGCACGAGACCGACCACACCCTGGGCACGGTCTTCGGGGACCGGCTGTCGACCAAGCTCCGCAAGAAGCTCCAGAAGCAGCACGACCAGGCGGTCGAGGACTATCCCGCCGGCTGGCCGCTCGAGGACGCCCACGCCGACGCCTGAGCCTTCACCGCTCCCGGGAACGCCGTGCCCCCACCAGCCGCCAGAGACTCGGCGACGATCCGCAGGTGCTCGGCCTTCATCTCCTCCGACATCGACGGCAGCACGGCGTCCCAGAACGCCAGGATCGCCCCGCGGCCCTGCATCATCCCGGCCGGCCTCGCGAGCGCCCACATGTGGAAGTGCTCGGAGCCGTCGCCCCAGCGGGCGAAGTGGCACCGGGCCACGCCCGGGATCGCCTTGACCGCGGCGCTCACGCGCTGGAGCAGCGGCCCGAGGGTGGTCAGCAGCTCGATCGGCGCGTCCTCGAGCCGGTGGTGCTCCCGCGTCGCGATCCCGCCGACGTACGGAATGCCCATGCGGTCCCAGCCCGCCCGCACCTGCCACAGGTCGTCGGCCCAGATCGTGTGCTCGGACGGGCGGCAGTGGCCGCACTCGGCACGGTCCAGCTCGCCGGCCCGCGGCGCCTCCGGCACCAGCATCGGCGCCAGCGCCTTGAGGGTCACGTCGTCGAAGCACGACAGGCGTCGTCGACCAGCGGCCGGGAGGAGAGCCGGTCGCCGATCGGGAGGGTCCGGTGGTATGCCGAGTCGGCCGGCGCGGTCTCGTAGTCACTCATGTGGGGCAACCTAGCGCCGGGCGGTGACGTAGCAGGCCACGGCCGTCGCGGCCGCGACGTTGAGGGAGTCGATGCCCTCGCGCATCGGGATCACCGCCCTTCGGTCGGCCGAGGCCTCCCAGCGGGGTGACAGCCCGTGTCCCTCGGAGCCGAGCACCAGCGCCACCCGGTCCAGGCCGGCGACCGCCTGCTCGATCGGTGCGGCGTCGTCGGCCAGGGTCAGGGCGATCGTGGTGAAGCCGGCAGCGGACAGGGTGGGCAGGGCGTCGTACCAGTCGGGGAGGCGGGTCCAGGGCAGCGTGAAGACGGCCCCCATGGCGACCTTGATCGCCCGGCGGTAGAGCGGGTCGGCGCACCGGGGCGCGAGCAGCACGGCGTCGAAGCCCAGCGCGGCGCCGGAGCGGAAGATCGCGCCGACGTTGGTGTGGTCGACGATGTCCTCGAGGACGAGCACCGACCTCGCGTCAGCGACGCACGCTCTCGACGTCCGGAAGGGGACGTCGCTCGAGCGACGCCAGCGCACCCCGGTGCACGTGGAAGCCGGTGACCTCCTCGGCGAGCGCCTCGGAGACGACGAAGCACGGCGCCTCGCAGCGTGACAGCACGTCCGCGAGGCCCTCCAGCCAGCGGGGCGCCATCAGGAACGACCGGGGAGTGAACCCGGCCTCCACGGCCCGCCGGACGACCTTCTCGCCCTCGGCGAGGAAGAGTCCGTGCTCGCTCTCGAGGTGCTTGCGCAGCTCGACGTCGCGCAGGTCGCGGTAGTCGGCGAGCCGGGGGTCGGTGGGATCGGTGACCTCGATGCAGGTCGGCCATCACGGTCTCGATACGGGCGCTGCGCGCCCTACTCGACCACCAAAAGCCTCGGGGTGCGCGACGGCGACCACGTCGCCCACGACGATGATGGCGGGTGGCCGGACCTCGCCGGCCGACAGGTCGGCCCCGAGGTCGCCGAGCGTCGACAGCACGGTCCGCTCCCCCGGCATCGTCCCGTCGCAGACCACCGCGACCGGGGTCGCCGGGGAGCGGCCGCCGGCGACCAGGGCGTCGGCGATCAGGGCGGCGTTCTCGACCGCCATCATCAGCAGGATGGTGCCGTCGAGGCCGGCGACGGCCTTCCAGTTGACCAGGGAGTCGGGGTGGTCCGGCGGCAGGTGGCCGGAGACGACCGAGAACGCGTGCGCCACCCCGCGGTGGGTGACCGGGATCCCGGCGACGGCCGGGACCGCGATCGGGCTGGTCAGACCCGGGATCACCGTGACCGGCACGCCGGCCTCGCGGCACGCGAGCACCTCCTCGAACCCGCGGCCGAACACGAAGTTGTCCCCGCCCTTGAACCGCACCACCCGCTGCCCGGCCCGGGCGCGCTCGACGATGATCCGGTTGATCTCCTCCTGCTGCGCCGACCGACCGCGCGGCAGCTTCGCGACGTCGATCAGCTCCACGTCGGCGGGCAGCTCGCCGAGCAGCTCCCGCGGCGCCAGCCGGTCGGCCACGACGACGTCGGCCTCCATCAGCGCCTTGCGGCCCGCCACCGACATCAGCTCCGGGTCCCCCGGCCCGCCGCCCACCAGGACGACGCCCGGCGAGCGGTCCCGATGGTGCCGCGCGGCGATGGTGCCTTCGCGCAGGCCCTCGAGGATCTCGTCGCGGACACCGGCCGAGCGGCGGGGGTCGCGGTTCCCCAGCACCGCCACGGTCACGCCGGCGTGCCGGCCCACGGCCGGGGTCCAGGCGGTCGCGGCGGTGGCGTCGTCGCTCCGCACGCAGAAGATCCGGCGGGTCTCGGCGCCGGCGCTGACGGCCTCGTTGATCGTCGGGTCGTCGGTCGCCGCGATCACGTACCACGCGCCGTCGAGGTCGTCGTCTCGGAAGCCACGGTCGGCCCACTCGACCTCACCGGCCCCGACGAGACCCTCGATGGCCGGAGTCACCTCCGGCGAGACGACGTACACCTCGGCGCCGGCCGCGATCAGGCCGGGAATCCGGCGCTGCGCGACCTGGCCCGCACCGACCACCACGACCCGGCGGCCGGCCAGGCGCAGCCCGGAGGGGTACGTCGCGAAGTCCACGCCGCTCATTGTCCCGGCTCGGTGGCCGGGGACCGTTCCACTCGCTCACCCATCGGACTAGGTTGACTGGCGAACCGTCGAGTTGTGAGGAGAGCACATGAGCCTGGACCGCCCGGTACACCCGAACCCCTACGACCTCCTCCCCGAGGTGCCGTCGTTCACGGTGACCAGCGAGGACGTCTCCGACGGCAAGCCGCTCAAGGACGACCAGGTGGCCGCGGCCGGCAACACCTCCCCCCAGCTGTCGTGGGAGGGAGCGCCGGAGGGCACCAAGAGCTTCACGATCACCTGCTTCGACCCCGACGCCCCCACCCCGAGCGGCTTCTGGCACTGGGTGCTGGTCGACGTCCCGGCGGACGTCACCTCGCTGGACGCCGGCGCGGCCTCGGGCGACCTGCCCGGATCGGCGTTCCACTGCCGCAACGACGGCGGCGAGAAGGGCTTCATGGGTGCCGCTCCGCCGGAGGGCGACCAGGTGCACCGCTACTTCTTCGTGGTGCACGCGGTGAAGGAGGACAGCCTCGGGGTCGACTCCGACGCCTCCCCCGCGGTCGTGTCGTTCAACCTGGCCTTCAAGACCGCCGGCCGGGCGATCGTCCACGGCACCTACCAGCACTGACCCGCCCAAAACTGCCCTGAAAATGCGCTGACCCGCCCGAAAGTTTCGGGCGGGTCAGCGGCCTGTGGCCCGGCGCAGGAGCTCGTCGAACGGAGTCGGGTCCTCGAGCTGGTCCTCGACGGACCGACGCTCGTCGGTGAACGGCTCGTCCGCGGGCTCCGCGTCGACGCCCATGAGGGCGGCGAGCTCGCCCGCGGCGCGTCGTACCCGCTTGTCGAGGTGACCCTCGTCGGTGCGGCCGAAGTCCTCGCTCGCCGCGAAGACCCCGGTCGGCACCACGACGGCACGCAGGTACGAGAACAGCGGCCGGAGGGCGTGGTCGAGCACCATCGAGTGTCGTGCGGTGCCGCCGGTGGCGGCGACCAGCACTGGCGTGCCGTCGAGCGTCCCCGGCTCGAGGACGTCCACGAACGTCTTGAACAGGCCGGAGTACGACGCCGAGAACACCGGGGTCACGACCACCAGCCCGTCGGCACGGCGCACCTTCGCGATGGCGTCCGCCAGGTCGCCCGAGGCGAAGCCGGTCAGCAGGTGGTCGGCCAGCGGGTGGGCCAGCGGACGCAGCTCGACGTGCTCGACCTCGACCGTCGACCCGCGGGCCTCCGTCGCCGACACCACGGCGTCGGCCAGCCGGTCGGCGAGCAGCCGGGTGGAGGACGGAACCGAGAGTCCCGCGGAGACGACGACGAGTCGCTTCATCACGCGGTCACCTCCTGCTGCGCGGCGTCGGCGGTGGCGACGCGTCCGGCGTGGGTGGGCGGGTCCGGGACGTGGTCGGGCTTGAGCGCGGCGAACTCCCGTCGCAGCACTGGCACGACCTCCTCGCCGAGCAGGTCGAGCTGCTCGAGCACCGTCTTCAGCGGCAGCCCGGCGTGGTCCATCAGGAAGAGCTGGCGCTGGTAGTCGCCGACGTACTCCCGGAAGCCGAGAGTCCGCTCGATCACCTGCTGCGGAGAGCCGACGGTCAGCGGCGTCTGGGCCATGAAGTCCTCGAGCGACGGTCCGTGGCCGTAGACCGGCGCGTTGTCGAAGTAGGGCCGGAACTCGTTCACCGCGTCCTGGCTGTTGCGGCGCATGAAGACCTGCCCGCCGAGACCGACGATCGCCTGGTCGGCGCGACCGTGCCCGTAGTGCTCGAAGCGCCGCCGGTAGAGGCTCACCATCTGCGCGGTGTGCGAGGCGGGCCAGAAGATGTGGTTGGAGAAGAAGCCGTCGCCGTAGTACGCCGCCTGCTCGGCGATCTCCGGGCTGCGGATCGAGCCGTGCCAGACGAAGGGAGGCACGCCGTCCAGCGGCCGCGGCGTGGACGTGAAGCCCTGGAGCGGGGTGCGGAACCGACCCTCCCAGTCCACGACGTCCTCGCGCCAGAGCCGGTGCAGCAGCGCGTAGTTCTCGATCGCGAGGTTGATGCCCTCGCGGATGTCCTTGCCGAACCACGGGTAGACCGGGCCGGTGTTGCCCCGGCCGAGCATCAGGTCCATCCGGCCGTCGGTGAGGTGCTGGAGGGTGGCGTAGTCCTCGGCGATCCGGACCGGGTCGGTGGTCGTGATCAGGGTGGTGGACGTGGAGAGGATGATCCGCCGGGTCTGGGCGGCGATGTAGGCCATGGTGGTCGTCGGCGAGGACGCGACGAACGGCGGGTTGTGGTGCTGGCCGACCGCCACGACGTCGAGGCCGACCTCCTCGGCCTTCTGCGCGATCGCGACGGTGTTCTTGATCCGCTCGTGCTCGGTCGGGGTCCGGCCGGTCGTCGGGTCCGTCGTGACGTCGCCGACGGTGAAGATGCCGAACTGCATCGCCACTCCTCCTGTAGTTGAAAGTGCAACTAGTGCTGCAACGCCAAGGGGAAGATGGCTATTCCACCCGGTCGCCGACCGGATCGGGAACGCCGAACGCGGCCGCTCCCTGCAGGGAGCGGCCGCGTCCGGATCGGTCAGTCGCGTGTCACCACCTAGGCACGTGTCCGACGACGGACCGCCGCGAACGTCATCGCGAGTCCGAGCAGGATCGCCAGGCCCGCGAGCGCGGAGGGCGACTCCTCGCCCTCGCCGCCGGTCAGGCCGGCGTTGACGGCGGTCGGAACCGCGGCGCCTGCCGGCGTCGAGGCCTGTGCCCCGAGAACGACGGTGCTGGAACCGGCAGACTGCCCGCCGCCGCTGCTGCCGCTTGGGCCGGTTGCCCGGGTCGGTGCTGTCGCCCCCGTCGTCCGGCTCGTCCACGGGACAGTCGTCTTCGGCGTTGCCGGGTCCGCTGTTGTCGGGTCCGCTGCTGCCAGGCCCGCTGTTGTCGTGGCAAGCGTTGCCGGGCCCGCTGTTGTCGGGGCCGCTGGACCCGCTGTTGTCGGAGCCGCTGGAGCCGGACCCGCTGGAGCCGGACCCGCTGGAGCCGCTGTCGGTGGAGCCGGGCCCGCTGTTGTCCTCCTGGCAGCCGCAGTCGTGGGCGCCCGCGGACACCGTGACTCCTCCGATGCCGACGAACACAAGTGCCGTGAGCAGGGCGATGACGAGCTTGAACATGCTGGTGAATACGGAATGGCGAACCATGTGGAATCCCCCCCGTTTGGGTCCTCCCGAGACTTGCGGTTTTCGGGCGAAGGCCCCGAGCCCCCCGCTCTGGAAGTTGACCAATCTACTAAATGGCGGCAGGGGTCCATCTCAAGAAAGGCCTTAAGAATTGCCTTGATCAAAGGTCTTAGGAATGCCTTAAGGATGCTCGCTGGCCGGGGCGGTCGAAGCAACAGAAATGCCGAACGCGGCCGCTCCCAGCAGGGAGCGGCCGCGTCCGGTCTCGGTCAGTCGCGCGTGACGGTCTGGACACGCGTCCGGCGGCGGACCAGCGCCACGAATGTCGTTCCGAAGCCGAACAGCACGGCAAGGAGCGGGAGCACGGACCGGGACCACTTGTCACCCGTCAGCCCCGCCTCGTCACCGGTCAGGCCGGACGCGACGGCGGTCGGGACCTCCGCGCCGCCTGCCGCCGACTGGGCTGCCTGCGCGCTGTCCTGGATCGAGGCCTGGGCGCCGAAGACCACGGTGCTGGTGTTCCCACCGTTCTCGTCGACCGTGTCCTGAACGCCGTTGTCCTCGTCGGGGGTCTCCTCGTCCGGGGTCTCCTCGTCCGGGGTCTCCTCGTCCGGGGTCTCCTCGTCCGGGGTCTCCTCGTCCGGGGTCTCCTCGTCCGGGGTCTCCTCGTCCGGGATCTCCTCGCCGGGCGGAACGTCGGTGTCCTCCTCGCAGGGCTCGACCCAGAACACCTTGTGCTTGCGGTCGCTGCCCTGCGAGTACGGCGTCTCGGTGGTCAGCTTGACGTGGTAGCCGTGGACGGGGTGCGGGTCGCCCTCGAAGTCGAGGTTGTAGTCCTGGACGCCGTCGTAGCCGGCCGTGCTGCCACCACCGCTGTGGGAGTCGTTGTCGAGCGGGACCGAGTCGTGCTGCGGGCTGCCACCCCGGGTGGGAGCGTGCTGCTCGAACGTCACCTCCGAGGTGACGCCGCTGTCGAACCCGAACCACTCCACGGAGAAGTCGCAGGGCAGGTGCGGGTCGTTGCTGGGGTGCTTCGGCGTCGAGCCGTCGCCACTGGAGTGGCCGGGGCCGTTGGTACCGCCGAAGCCGGCGAGCTTCACAGTGCCGTTGTTGCCGGGCGGGTCGCCCTTGTCGCCACCCTCGGCGCCGCTCGTACCGGCGGACTCGCTGGCGGAGCTGTTGTCGGACTTGCTGGCCGCCGAACCCTTGCCGACCTTGCTCTCGTGGGCCTGCGCGGACTGGCCGCGGGTTGACTGGCTCTCCTGGGCCTTGGCGGGCTTCTCGGCCTCGGCGGAGCTGTCGCGTTCCTGGCTCTTCGACGCGCTCTGGCTGTTGCCGGCCGTTTGTGCCTTGCTCTGCTGCTGGGCGCTGCCCTGCTGATGGGCCTTTCCGGGCTTGTTCGGCACGCTCCGCCTGCTGGCCCTTTGCCTGCCCCTGGCCGGCGAGGGCAGCGGCGGGCAGGGCCGTCGCTCCGACGACCGAGACCACGAGCGCGGTGAGCAAAGCGATGACGGATCTGAAAGTGCTGGTGAGAGCACGGGGGCGAGTCATTGGAGTTCCCTCGTCAGGTCAGGCCCGATCCTGACGGTGATGTTCGGACTGCGGGGCCCGAGCCACCACAACCGGACAACGACGAGTGCGTCGACTGGTTACGACTCTCCGGGTTAAGCCCGGGTGCGGCGTCGGCGCACCAGGGCTGCTCCGGCCACTGCCAGACCGAGCAGGATCACCATGGCCGGGAGCACCGACCGCAGCCGCTCGGTACCGCTCATTCCCGCGTCGACCGAGGTCGGGACCGTGGCGGACGAGCCCGCAGCCTGGTCTGCAGCCTGCGTGCCCGGGTTCTCCTGGGCCGAGGCCTGAGCGCCGAGCACCTCGGTGTCGTCTTCCGCCTGCTCACCGAGCACCTCGGTCTCGTTCGTCCTCAGCCTGGGCGTCGCTCTCCTCCGCGGGGCCCTGCTCGTCCTCCGCGGCGCCGGATTCGGCCTCCGGCAGCTCAGAGTCCTCCTCGCAGCCCTCGACCCAGTAGACCTTGTGCTTGGTGTCGGAGCCCTGCGAGTAGGGCGTGTGGACGGTGAGCTTGACGTGGTAGCCCTGCTGGGCGTGCGGCTCGCCGTCGAAGGCCAGCGTGTACTCGCTGGACCCCGTCGAGGCCGGTCTCGGTGCCCGCGCCTGTGGCCGGGTCGCCGCCCACGAAGACCTCCTCCGGGGAGGTCCCGGACAGCCCCACGTCACTGGTCGGCGCGTGCATGGCGAACCCGACCGTCGACACGATGTCGGATCCTTCGTCGAAGCCGTACCACTCGATCTGGAACGTGCACCCGACGTGCGGGTTGTTGTCGGGAGTGCCGTCGTTCTCGCCGGCGGGAGCGATCTTCACGGTGCCGTTGTTGCCCGGCGGGTCCCCCTTCTCGCCGCTGTCACCCTTGGCGTCCTTGCTGGCATTGCCCTTCCCCTCCGAGCTCGCGCCCTTCTCGCTCGTGCCGGCAGCGGCGCCGTGGCGACCCTGGCCCGGGTCGTCTGAAGCAGCCGCGGCGGGTACGGCGAGGGCGGCGACCAGCAGAGCCGTGAGCAGGGCAATGAAGGAAGTGGGGGTGGCAGCGTGGGTGTGGGCGGCGCGGTGGCGGGGCAAGGGGGGACTCCATCGTCGGGCCAGGCCGACAGCCTGGCGTCTGGTGCGGACTTCTGCGGGTCATTAGCCCGCCGCACCGGTAACGGCCCAGATCGGGCCGGGTTATGCCCCGCGCCGACTCAGGCGGGCGACGGCGTGGCCACGACGACGACGTTGCTCAGGTATTGAGTGCCGTCCCAGTCCTCACACGTGACCAGCACGAGACGACCGCGCACCTCCTGGCTGAAGAGCCGCTTCGCGTGCCGGGCGACGGATCCCTTGCCGAAGACCTCGACCGACCGAACGTCGTACGGGATGATCCCGCGCCCCGTGTAGACCGTGACCCGGTCCCCCGTGCGCATCCGCTCGAGATTGTCCAGCGCACCCCCGCCGGTGTGGACCGTGTGACCCGTCACGAGGGCGCTGCCCCGACGAGCGCCGGTCGACGCCCCCGCCGACCACCATCCGAGCTGCTGGGGGTCGGAAGGAGGGGTCAGCGCATTCCCAGCCGTGGTGATCGGGACGACGGGCGCATCCATCCTCAACCGCTCGATGACCACGCGGCGGGGCACGCCGGGCTTCCACGCCGGCCGGCCGTGACGGTGGAACGTCGTGCCGACCACCGCGGGCGGCTTGGTGAGGACGGAGGCTGTGGACTCCTGCCCGGAAGCCACGGCCGGCGGGCCCTTCGGACAAGTCCCCCAACGCGACAGCCGAGCCGAGGGCGACAAGTGTCACCCCCAGCCCGGCTACCGCGATGCGTCCGAGGCTCATCCAGTCAGGTTACGTCCTCGCGCGGAGGGCCGCACCGATCCGCCGCTTCGGGCGAAAGGTCAGGCCGACCAGGGCGGCGCCGATGAGCGCCGTCGCGATCCCGAGGAGACCCAGCGTTCCGCCGTTGTCCGCCAGCTCCTGCTGGGTGGATCCCAGTCCGGCGTTGACGGCGGTGGGCACCTGGGCTGCCGGAGTTCCGGCAACCGTGTCCCGCAGCCGCGGTCGGAGCCGTGGCGCTCGCACCCTTCACCGTGGGTCCGTTGCTGGGCGAGTTCCCGTCATCCGGGTTGACCACTGGCGGCTTGTCCTCGTCGCAACTTGGCTGGGTCGGGTCCTCCTCGCAGTTCGGGCCCGGGTCCACGTCGTCGTCCTCGTCGCAGACCTCCTCCTCGGTCTGACCGTCGGGGATCACGTCGCCCGCGTTGTCGGAGTCCTCGGGGCAGACGTTCTCTTCGTCGTCCTCGTTGCAGAACTCCTCCGGGTCGTCACCCTCGGGGATCTCCGCGCCCGGCTTGTCAGAGTCGAGCGGGCAGGTGTCCGGGCCCGGGTTCGGCTCGCCACAGCCTGGCTCGTCACCGTTGAAGTCACCGTCCGGGCACTCCTCGGGCGGGGTGCCACAACCGTCCTCGTCACCGTTGAAGTCCCCGTTGGGGCACTCCGGCGGCGTTTCGCCGCACACGCTGAGCGCGACATCCTTCGCCTGCTCACCATCGGTGGCGTAGCGGATGGCCTTTGACCCCTCGGTCGTCTGACCCTGAGCATCGGTCCATGAGAACGGGAACTGACCGGTGAACGGATTGCCATTGTCATCCACGAGGTTGTTGAGCGTGTTCTCGCTGACGATGACGATGTGGTCCAGGACGCCCGGCGGGGTGCCGACGTACTTGCACACCACGATCTTCTTTTCGACCGGCGGCGTGCCACAGCCGTCCTGGTCGCCGTTGAAGTCACCGTTCGGGCACTCCTCGGGCGGCGTGCCACAACCGTCCTGGTCGCCGTTGAAGTCCCCGTTGGGGCACTCCGGCGGCGTCGGGCAGTCAACGCCCTCCGTGAAGGTCCGCGTCTGCTTCTGCCACAGGAAGTCCGTGTCCGTGACCTCCGGGACCGACGCCACGGTGTAGAACCACGACGCGTTGCTCGGGGAGTTGCCGAGCACGTGCAGGCCCACACCCGTCGTGCCGGACCAGGTGGCAGCGGTCAGGTGACCAGCGGGCTCGCCGTCGGTGTTCAGCTGCCAGTCATCGTGCGGCGGGGTCACCGTCGGGGGGTTGCCCACGCCACGGTTGCCGCCGGTCCACGAGTAGTGACCTCCGGCCACGCCCGGAGTGATGACCTCCGGGTCGGTCTCGCCGACGAAGACGTAGTCCGCAGGCCGGAGTGTCGATGGTCACCGTTCAGCGCCGGGACCGGGTCGTTGCCCTCGTGTCTGCGCTCGGTCGCGTCGTGGGATCTGGTCTCCGCTCGTTCACCCAGTCGCGTGTACGAGTCCTGGGTCTCGACGCAGGGTTCGTCGGCCCGCGCTGGGCTGGCCGGGAGAAGGCCGCCACCAGCCCGAGCGACACCAGGGCGAGGGCGGCGGCGATGAAGAGTAGTTGTTTGAGGCGCAAAGTGGCCGACATGGGAGGGTCCGTCCTTCTGTACGGCGACACGCCATCGCTGGCGAGCCGCGTCCACCCCGAGGGCTCCGAGTGAGCACTTCATTGCATCGCGCGGGCGGGCGCTGCGCCGGTGACTTAACAACCCTTGGGAGAGGCTCGATCAAACCCTTGGCGTTCGTTGAATCCGCCTTGCGGTTAGGCCGCCGTAGTCCCGCCGGGCCATGGACCACTGGTCGATCGAATGGTTGCCGAATCCCGACTCTTGAACGATCCTTTAACGAACTGTTGAAGGATCCTTGAAGTTGGCCGCACGAAAGTGCGGCCACAAATCTCGGGAGGACCCATGCAGCTGCTCGTCCGCGCCGCATCCGCTCTGACGGTCTCGGCGATGGTCGTCGCGGCCACGGTGGCACCGGCCCAGGCCGCCGTACGACCGGTGCCCAAGCCCGACCCCTCGGTCAACCCTGCGACCCACCCCAACGAGTACGAGAACCGCGTGGTCGCCGCGGTCAACAGGGCGCGGGCGCGCGCCGGCCTGAAGCAGCTCCGCGTCTTACCAGAGCTGCCTGGACGGACACGCCGAACGCTGGGCGAAGCATCTCGCCGAGAGCGGCCGGCTCGAGCACCGCAACCAGCAGCGGGTCCTCTCCGCCTGCAACCTGCACTGGACCGGCGAGACCCTGGCCCGTGGGGCCGGCAACCTGGGCCCGCGCGAGATGGTCCGCGCCTGGATGCGCTCGCCCGGCCACCGCGCCGTACTCATGAAGCCACGCGCCAACCTCGCCGGCGTCGCGATCCGCCGTGACGCCCAGGGCCGGGTGGTCGGCGTGGTGAACCTCGGCGACCCCACCTGACGTCCGCGCCCGGCCCGGGGCAGGGTGAGATGATGCCCGCTCCCCCACCCGAGCCCGGAGGTCGGCCATGCTCCACGTCGCGGTCGCGACGCGAGCGTTCCGGCGGTACTCCACCTACACCGCCGCCACCCTGGCGGGGATCTTCACGAACTCGGTCTTCGGGGTCATCTACTCCTTCGCCTACCTCGCACTCTGGGCCGAGAACCCCGACGCGGGCGGGTACGACGCCGGCGACGCGGTCACCTTCGTCTGGCTCGGCCAGGCCCTGCTGATGACGGTCGCCGTCTGGGGCGGCGGCACCACCGACGACCTGGCCGAGCGGATCCGGACCGGAGACGTCGCCATCGACCTGTACCGCCCGGTCGGCCTTCTCGGGTGGTACCTCGCCGGCGACCTGGGCCGGGCGGCGTACCACCTGCTGACGCGTGGGGTGGCGCCCACGTTCATCGGCCTCCTGCTCTTCGACATCCAGATGCCGGCGGGGGCGGTGGCCGCCGTGGCCTTCCTGGTGAGTGTGCCGCTGGCCGTGACGGTCAGCTTCGCGCTGCGGTTCCTGGTCGCGTCGACGGCGTTCTGGCTGCTGGACGCGTCCGGACCCCGGGTGCTCAGCGGCGCGCTGGCGATCTTCTTCAGCGGGATGGCGCTGCCCCTCGTCCTCTTCCCCGGGTGGCTCGGGACCCTCGCCAGGGCACTTCCCTGGTCGGCCATCGTCCAGGTGCCCAACGACCTCTGGCTCGGCAAGTACCCCGGCGTCGAGGTGCTCCTGGCCATCGGGTTCCAGCTGGCCTGGGCCGGATTCCTGCTCGGCTGCTGCGCGCTGGTGCTCCGGTCGGCAACCCGGAAGGTGGTGCTCCAGGGTGGCTGATGCGTCCACGACCCTCGCCGGGCCGGCACGAAGCTACGTCGACATCGCCACCCTCTGGGTGCGGGCAGCGTGGGCCTACCCGACGTCGTTCCTGATGATGATCCTCGGCAGCCTCCTCATCACGGCGCTCGACTTCGTCGGGATCTGGGTCATGTTCGCCAGCATCGACACCCTCGGCGGTTTCGGACTGCGCGAGATCGCGCTGCTCTACGGCGCCACCGGTGTGGGCATCGGCCTCGCCGACACGCTGATCGGGAGCGTCGAGCGGATCGGGGTCTACGTCCGCACCGGCCGCCTCGACCAGATGCTCACCAAGCCGGTGCCGCTGCTGGTGCAGGTCTGTGCCGACCAGTTCACCCTCCGACGGCTCGGCCGGATCAGCCAGGCCGGGATCATCTTCGGCTGGGCGGCGACGTACGTCGACTGGACGCCGTCGCGCATCGTGGTCGCCGTGGTGATGGTCATCAGCGCGACGGTGATCTTCTTCGCGCTGTTCACGGGCTTCTCGTGCATCCAGTTCTGGACGACCGACGCCAGCGAGTTCGCCAACGCCTTCACCTACGGCGGCAACACCCTCACGCAGTACCCCCTCAGCATCTTCCCGCGCGAGGTGATGGTGGGGCTGACGTTCGTCCTGCCGATCGCCTTCGTGAACTGGTACCCCTGCCTCTACCTGCTCGGCCGAGAAGATCCTTTCGGGCTGCCCACGTGGTTGCAGTTCTGCTCGCCGATCGCCGCCGTCGTCTCCCTCGCGGGCGCCCTGCTGATCTGGCGGTCCGGTGTCCGCCACTACACCTCCACGGGGAGCTGAGTTGAGCCTGATCGAGGTCCACGACCTGGAGCGCACGTTCGTCGTCCGGCGGCGGAGCGGCCGGTTGCGACGCACGCCGTCGGTGGTGCCGGCGGTGCACGACCTGTCGTTCGCGATCGAGGCGGGCGAGATGGTGGGCTACATCGGGCCCAACGGCGCCGGGAAGTCCACGACGATCAAGATGCTCACCGGCATCCTCGTGCCGACGTCGGGCGAGATCCGCGTGGCCGGGCTGGAGCCGAGTGCCCGCCGTACCGCTCTGGCACGCCGGATCGGAGTGGTCTTCGGGCAGCGCACCACGCTGTGGTGGGACCTGCCGCTGCGGGACTCCTTCGAGCTGCTCCAGAAGATCTACCGCATCCCCGCCGACCGCTACCGACGCAACCTCGACGAGTTCCTCGAGCTGCTCGACCTCGGTCGACTGCTCGACACCCCGGTCCGCCAGCTCAGCCTCGGCCAGCGGATGCGCGGCGACATCACCGCCGCGCTCCTCCACGACCCCGAGATCCTCTACCTCGACGAGCCCACGATCGGGCTGGACGTGATCAGCAAGGGGCGGCTGCGCGAGTTCCTGCGCCGGCTCAACGCCGAACGCGGGACCACGCTCATGCTCACCACCCATGACCTGCAGGACATCGAGGCACTGTGCCGGCGCGTGATCGTGATCGACCACGGGACCGCGATCTTCGACGGGCCGTTGGGCGACCTGCACCGCCAGGGCGGGTCCACCCGCACCCTCGTCGTGGACCTGGTCGACGCGGGGCCGGCCATCGAGGTGCCCGGTGCCGTCGCCCGCAAGGTCGAGGGGCCGCGGCAGTGGCTGTCCTTCCCGGCCGACGCCAGTGCCGCCCCGATCGTGGCCGCCGTCGCGGCGGCGTACGACGTGGCCGACCTCTCCATCCAGGAGCCCGCCATCGAGGACGTCATCCGCGACCTCTACTCGGCGACCGAGTCCTTTTAACGCGCTGTTGACGGTCCGGGGCGACGTTGTCCGCGGGCGTACGGCCGCTCGGGATCCATCTCTGGCACCAGCGACGCCCAGTGTGATGGGAGCGACTCTGATGGAACGCATGAAGCACTGGCGCGCCGAGCCGACTCGCTCGGCCAGGGTGCACAAGACCAATCGCCGGCGCAGCGTGGGTGCGGCCGTGGCAGCAGGAGCCATGGTGGCAGTGGCGCTGCCGGTGCTGTCCTCCGTGTCCTCCGATGCGGCCGTCGGCGGCCGGCGCAGCATCGAGGTCACCACTACCTCCGACCTGGTCATCCTGGAGGGCTACCCGCGTCGTGCCCGGGTCAGGATCATGGCGATCCGGAACGGGGTCATCGTCGGCTCCGCGACGAAGCGGGTCCAGCCGGGTGGCACGATCGAGATGAACCACGGCGGCGGGCCTGACTGCTGGGAGTCGGCCAGGACGCCCAACCTCCGGCCGGGCGACAAGATTCGCACCAGGATCATCGGCACCCGCACCAGGGACAGCATGGTCGTGCGGGGCCTGTTCATCGACACCGTGGACCGGGGCGACACGTCGGTCACCGTCAGCGGCCACGTGCGACTGACGGGACGGACGGGAGTTCCCTCGGGCCCGTTGGAGCTGCGCGTCAGGACCGCCAGCGACGACCTTCGCCAAGACATCCGCGGCGATGTTTCGGACACCGGCGACTGGGGGCCCGTCGTGGTCCCTGTTGCGGCGGGTGAAGCCGCCGCCGCCGAGGTCGTTCTCGAGTGGATCGGCGGTGGCAACGGCGAGCTGACGGTCGCGGAGGAGGACGGGCCCGCGCTGCGGCTCCCGGGCTGCCCGCCGGTCGAGCAGAACTAGCCAGCACACAGGGAGCAAGCACGATGACCCGGAGACGGTGGGGGCCGTCTCCGGGTCAGTGCGTGCGCTGACCCGCTCCGAGCACCAGACCCTGACCTTCTTTTAACGTGCCGTTGACGCCCCGGGGTCACCTTGTCCGCGGACGTCCGGACGCTCGGGAGTTCTTCTCAGGCACCAGCGACGCCCAGGGGTGATGGGAGCAAGACGGATGGAACTCAGGACGCACTGGCGCGTCGCGCCCACCCGCGGAAGCAGGGTGCACAGACGAAACACTGGCAACCGGCGGCTTTGCGCCGCCGCGGCCACGGGGGCCGTGGTGGCGGCGGCGATGCCCGTCCTCTCGGCGGACGCCGTGCCCAGCGGCGGTCGGAGCCACGAGGTCGCCACGCAATCCAACCTGATGATCTTTGCGGGCTTTCCGCCCAACACCGACGTGCTCGTCGAGGTGGTCCGGCGGGGGGAGGTGCTCGGGTTCGCCACGAAGACCGCCGACGGCGAGGGCTTGATCGAGATGAACCACGACGGCGCCCCGGGCGGCGGCGACGGCGACTGCTTCGAGTCGGCTACCTCCCCCGACGTGAGGGCGGGCGACAGGATCCGCACCACGATCCAGCCCGGTGGGACACCGGAGAGCAGCGTGGTCCGGGGAGTCAGGATCAACCGCGTCCGGTACGGCGTCCCCAACGCCCGGAGCATCACGGTGACCGGCCGGGTGACCCTCGGCACCGGACCGGCCGCCGTCAACCGGAGAAGGGACGTCCTCGAGCTCCGGATCAACAAGGACACGGCCTGGGACGGGACCGGCAGGGTCGACAACCGCGAGGACATCAACGGGAGTGTCAACCGGGACGGCACCTGGCGCCACGTGATGAACGGAAGTGCCCGCGACGTCAGGGAGGCGGCGCGCTCCAGCGAGACGTTCCTCGAGTGGTCGGCGAACACCGAGGCGTCCCCGCCCGAGCTGACCGTCTTCGACTTCGGAGACCCCGAGCCGCTCGCGGGTTGCCCGCGGCTGCAGAGGGACCCGACGGCACCGCGGTTGGACGCGGCGGACGACACCGGCAGGTACGGTGACCACGTCACCACCAAGGCCAGGAACCTCACCTTCCGCGGGAACGCGGGGACCGGTGTGAGCGGAGGCGCAGCCAACAACCTGGTCACCCTCTTGGTCGACGGCAGTGAACGCGGCACCGACACCGCGAACGCCCAGGGCATTTACAGGTTCGATGGCGTGAACCTGCCGGCACGGGCGAGGGCGTACAAGCTGCGGGTGGAGTCTGACGGCCTGAGCTCCGCGAACCGGAGGGTCCGGGTGGTGCGGTAGGACAGCGCACGATGACCCGGAGACGGTGGCGGGCCGTCTCCGGGTCCGTGCATGCGCTCAGGAGGTCGGCTGGGAGACTGCGGGCATGGAGCCTGTGACCGACGTCCTCGGGGCGCCGTACACCGCCGAGACGATCGGGTTCCCGCCAGACGACGAAGGCCCGGTGGTGGCGACCCTGGTCAGGCGGCCCGCGGACGGCGAGGGCGCAGCAGGCCGGAGGGCCGTGCTGCACGTGCACGGATTCGCGGACTACTTCTTCCAGACCGGCTACGCCGAGTGGTGGACCGACCGCGGCTACGACTTCTACGCCCTCGACCTGAGGAAGTACGGCCGCTCGCTCCGTCCGCACCAGACGCCGAACTACGTCACCGACCTCCGCGACTACTTCGCCGAGCTCGACGCGGCGTGGTGGCGGATCACCGAACGCGACGGCCACGACCACGTCGTCGCGAGCGCCCACTCCACCGGTGGCCTGACCGTCCCGCTCTGGGTCAACCAGCGGCGCCTGCCCCTGGCCGGGCATGGTGCTGAACTCCCCGTGGTTCGATCTGCACGCTCCGTCGCTGAAACAGATCGTCGGCACGCAGGCGTACATCCAGATCGGGGCACGGCAGCCGAAGCGGATCGTGCCACGCACCGTCACCGGCTTCTACGCGCGCGGCCTGCATGCTCGACCACGAGGGCGAGTGGGAGTTCGACCTCGACTGGAAGCCGGTCATGTCCTTCCCCGTGTACGCCGGGTGGTTGCGCGCGATCCGGCTCGGCCAGGCCGAGCTGCAGGAGGGACTCGACGTCGGCTGCCCCGCGCTCGTGGTCTCGTCCGGCGGCAGCGCCTGGCCGACCGCGATGGGCGAGGACGTCCACGGCCACGACATCGTCCTCGACGTGGAGCAGATCCGGCGCTGGGCGCCGGCTCTGGGCCGCCACGTCACCTACGTCGGCATCGAGGGCGCGCGGCACGACGTCGTCCTGTCCCGCGCCGACGTCCGTTCGCGGGTCTACGACGAGCTGGAGCGATGGGTCACGGCGTACGTCGACTGAGGAGTCGCCGTCCTCGCTAGGCTGCGCCGCATGAACCCCGCACTCGGCCTCGCCGCAGCCCGCGTCGTCATCGGCGGCTGTGCCCTCGCCACCCCCGACCTCGGCACCAAGCTCTTCCGGCTCGACGGCCCGGGCAACCCACAGCTGCCGTACATGACCCGGCTCTTCGGCTCCCGCGAGATCGCACTCGGCGCGGCGACCCTGCTCGCGTCGGGCACGACTCGTCGCAACCTGGTCCTGGCCGGGATCGCCGTCGACGTGGCAGACGCGGCCGCGGCGTGGCTCGCCGGCGAGGCGCGTGCGGTCGACCGGACCACCGCGGCGCTGCTCACCGCGCCCGCGGTGGCGGCCGTGTTCGCAGGCGCGGCAGGCGTCGTCGCGGGGATCTGAGCCCGCGGCCCGCGGCAGACTCCGCGGGCTAGACCATGGATCCGCCCTGCCCGGACTCCCCTACCGTTGAATTACCAGCGCGTCACCAGGAGTCCCACATGACCGAGATGCCACCTCCTTCAGCCGAGCCGCACCCGACCGGTCCCGGCACCACTCACCCCGGCGGGCTGCTCGACCGGTTCCTGGCCCGCCTCATCGACGGCCTCGTCCTCGGCGTGGTGTACGTCGTGCTGAGCGCGATCTTCCGCCCGGTGTTCATCTCCGGAGTCGACTCCACCGGCGAGCTGTTCGCCTACTACGCGGTGGTCTCGATCCTGTGGACCGCCGTCGCCATCGGCTACTTCGCCTTGATGGAGTCCAGCCGCGGACAGACGGTGGGCAAGATGGTCCTGCGGCTGCGCACCATGGCGTCGGACGGCACCAACCCGACCCTGACACAAGGCGTGAAGCGCAACATCTTCTACGCCTTCGAGCTTCTCGCCATCGTGCCCGTCATCGGTTTCTGGCTGGGGCCACTCGTCACGTTCGCCGCGGTCGCCCTCATCGCGGTCGGCATCAACTCCGACAAGGTCAGCCGGCAGGGCTGGCACGACGAGTTCGCCGGCGGCACCCGGGTGGTCAAGCTCGCCTGACCGGGATGGCGTCTCACCTCCTCGCGCGAGGTGTGATCTCCGCCGGTACGGGTACGCGCATGCATACCCCGACCCGTGGGAGCAAGCAATGACACAAGCGGCTGAGCAGTACGACGCACGCCGGGAACTGCTGGAGATCCTGCTGACCAGGGTGCAGCGCGACCGGTTTCCATCCGTGACCATGATGAACCTCATCGAGCAGCTGATCGGCCCGGACGAGCGTTCGATCTATGCCCAGGTGCTCATGGAGAAGATCCGTCGCGACCCGCATCCCAGCCTCCCCATGATGCAGCGGGTGCTGGCACTGAGCTGAGTCACGCGAACCCGTGCGTGCCGTCCGACGGCGTCACCCCCGCAGGAAGACCGTGAGCGCCACGACGCCCACCACGACGATCACGGCGCGCAGCAGGGCGGCCGGCAGCCGACGACCGACACCGGCGCCGATCTGGCCCCCGATCACCGAGCCCACCGCGATCAGGCCGGCGATCGGCCAGTCCACGTCGGCGACGGCGATGAACACCACGGCGGCGACCCCGTTGACGAGCAACGCCAGGACGTTCTTGGTGGCATTGTGGCGCTGGAGGTCGTCGTCCACGCCGATGCCCAGGATCGCCATCAGCAGCACCCCCTGGGCGGCACCGAAGTAGCCGCCGTACACGCCCGCGCCGGCCACGGCCGGCCACACCCAGGCCGCTCCGTGGTCGGGCAGGCCCCCGCGGGCGGCATGCCGGGCGGCCACCTTGCGCTGGATCGCCGGGCCGAGGACCACCAGGAGCACGCCGATCCCGATCAGCACGGGCACGATCGCGTCGAAGGCCGAGGAGGGCAGGACGAGCAGGAGCACGGCACCCGCGATGCCGCCCAGCACCGAGGCGGAGGCCAGGCGCAGCAGTCGGCTGCGCTGGCCGGCCAGCTCGCGGCGGTAGCCGATCGGCGCCGGACAGCGAACCCGGCACCAGGCCGACGGTGTTGGAGACGTTGGCCGTCACCGGTGCCACGCCGAGGGCCAGCAACGTCGGGAACGTGATCAGTGTTCCCGACCCGACCACCGTGTTGATGGTTCCGGCAGCGACGCCGGCGAGCAGGACTGCCGCGATCTCCAGGCCGGTCACGGGGCGGGCGGCGCCCCGGGGTCGGTCGCCGCGTCGTCCGTGGATCCGGAGCCGGACCCGCGCTGCGACGACCTGCCCGGGTTGGCAGCACTCTCGGCCGCCGCGATTGCCTCCTCCACGCTGGCGGTGGTGCTCGCCAGCTCGGAGTCGACGCCAGCCATCGACCTCGGGCTCGCTCGGGCCCATGTCGACGCGGGTCCGGGGCCCCTCGACCTCCTGCGGGATGCCCTTCAGGTCGTTCATCGTCGAGCCCAGGCCCTCCAGCGCGCGGCCGATCTCGCTGGGCACGATCCACACCTTGTTGGCGTCGCCCTCGGCGATCTTGGGCATCATCTGGAGGTACTGGTAGGCGAGCAGCGACTGGTCGGGGCGGCCGTCGTGGATCGCCTGGAAGACCGTCTGGATGGCCTGGCCCTCACCCTGGGCCCGCAGGATCTGTGACTCCCGGTCGGCCTGGGCGCGCAGGATCAGCGACTCCCGGTCACCCTGCGCGTTGAGGATCGAGGACTGCTTCGAACCCTCGGCGGTCAGGATGGCGGCCTGCCGCTGACCCTCGGCCGTGAGGATCACGGCCCGCTTCTCGCGGTCGGCGCGCATCTGCTTCTCCATCGAGTCCTTGATCGACGGTGGCGGGTCGATGCCCTTCAGCTCCACGCGGTTGACGCGGATGCCCCACTTGCCGGTGGCCTCGTCGAGCACGCCGCGCAGGCCCGAGTTGATCTGGTCGCGGCTGGTCAACGTCTCCTCGAGGTCCATGCCACCGACGATGTTGCGCAGCGTGGTCATGGTCAGCTGCTCGATGGCCTGGATGTAGTTGGCGATCTCGTACGTCGCCGCAACCGGGTCGGTCACCTGGAAGTAGATGACGGTGTCGATGGAGACGACGAGGTTGTCCTCGGTGATCACCGGCTGGGGCGGGAAGCTGACCACCTGCTCGCGCAGGTCGATCAGGTAGCGCACCCGGTCGACGAACGGGACGACGACGTTGAGCCCGGCCGGCAGGGTCCCCTTGTACTTGCCGAAGCGCTCGACGATGCCGGCCCGCGCCTGCGGGACGATCCGCACGGTCTTGGCGAGCAGCACCGCCACGAACAGGAACGACAGCACGATCAAGACCAGTGGGATCATGACAGGGCTCCTCTCAGGATTGCAGGAATCGGACGGGCGGTCAGGACTCGAGGCCCGGCACCGGGTGGACGAAGGCGGTGGCGCCCCGGATCTCGAAGACCTCGACGGTCTCCCCCGCCGCGATGCTGAGTGTCTCGTCGTAGGGCTGGGCAGACCAGATCTCCCCGCCCAGCCGGATCCGCCCCGGCGCCATGGCGGTGATCGGCTCGGTCACGAGCCCCTGCTTCCCGACCAGCTTGCCGTGGCCGAGCTGGAGCTCGGGACCGCCGTGGAACCTCTTGGCGAGGCTCGGCCGGACGACGGCGAGCATCGCGATGGACGTTCCGGCTGCGGCCAGCAGCTGCAGAGCCACCGGCGCGTCGATCGCTGCCATGACCAAGCCGGCCACGGCGCCCACGGCGAGCATGATCAGGATCAGGTCGAGGCTGAACATCTCCGCGACCCCGAGCAGGATGGCGGCGCCCGAGCCACGTCTCCCACATGTGATCCCGGAACCACTCCATGTCGAGACTTTAGCCTGCGGTGCCCACCGAACCGCCCCTGTGCCGGGTACGACGGCGCGCCGCGTAACGGCCGTCGTGGTGACTCAGCAGCAGGGGCATCCCGAACGTCCGGGAGAGGTTGTGCTCTGTGATCACGTGGGGCAGCGGTCCGGACGCCACCTCCCTGCCGTCGCGCAGCAGCAGCGCGTGGGTGAAGCCGGGTGGGATCTCCTCGACGTGGTGGGAGACCAGGACGGTGGCCGGGGAGTCCTCGTCCATCGCCAGCACGTTGAGCGTGGACACCAGGTCCTCCCGGCCGCCGAGGTCGAGTCCCGCCGCCGGCTCGTCGAGCAGGAGCAGCTCCGGGTCGGTCATCAGCGCCCGGGCGATCTGGACCCGTTTGCGCTCCCCCTCGCTCAGGGTGCCGAAGGTCCGGGTCCCCAGGTGCCTGACGCCGACCTCCTCCATCAGGTCCGCGGCCCGGTCGTGGTCGAGGTCGTCGTACTCCTCCCGCCAGCGGCCGAGCACGCCGTACGACGCCGAGACGACCACGTCGTGCACCACCTCGTGACGCGGGATCCGCTCCGCCAGGGCCGCGCTGGTGAGCCCGATCCGCGGGCGGAGGTCGAAGACGTCGACGGTGCCCAGGACCTCGTCCAGGATCCCGGCGACCCCCGAGGTCGGGTGGATCTGCGCGGACGCGACCTGCAGCAGCGTCGTCTTCCCGGCGCCGTTGGGCCCCAGGATCACCCAGCGCTCGTCATCCTCCACGGTCCACGAGATCGAGTCGATGAGGGTGGCCTGGCCGCGGCGCACGGTGACGTCGGCGAACTCGAGCACGGCGGCCATGGCCGCAACCCTAGCCATCCGCCGCGGCGGCGTATCCTCACCCGCCGTGACCTCCCCGCTCCTGCCGTCCGTGCGCCTCTCCTGGTGGGGCACGGCCTGGCTCCGCGGCCACGTCGTCAGCGACCAGATGGTCGACGGGGTGGTCGGCGACGACGCTGTGCACCTCGTCGGCGGCGCGGACGGCGCCGAGCCGCTGGTGCTCGGTCTGGGCCGGCTCCGGACCGCCGGCGCGACCGGCTTCGGGCTGGCGCTGCCCGTGGCGGGCGACCCGCTGGGGCTGGGCGGCCCGAGCGCGTTCAACGCCGCCGCGCTGACGGCCGGGGAGGCCGTGGTGACGACCGGCTCGGACGTGGGGCTGGTGCCGGCCCGGGTGGGCGCCTCGGTGACCTGGACGGAGCACCCCGCCCAGCGGCGGCAGGTGCCGGACGTCGGCGAAGCAGACCGCGCGCTGCGCTCGGCCCTGCTCGAGACCGCCGACGAGCTGGCCCGTCTCGACGTCGCGAGGTGGCGCCCCGAGGTCGCCGACGAGCTGATCGACCTCCGCCACCCGCACCCGGTCAAGGCGCCGCCGGGGGTCCCGTCCCGCTGCCTGGCGCTGGCCGGCCGCGGGATCCAGGCGATGACGATCGTGGAGCTCGCCCTGGTCGACGACGGCGGCGCCCTCACCGCACAGGAGGCCGAGCAGCGCCGGGAGACACTGGTCCCGCTCGAGCGCGCCGGTCGACGGGCGCTGGTGGCTGCGTGCTCCCCGGAAGCGTGGCCGGACTGACGATCAGGCCGGTGCCCAGACGCCGAGCTCGTTGCCGCTCGGGTCGGTGAAGTGGAAGCGCCGGCCTCCCGGGAAGTCGTAGGGGCCCTCCACGACCTCCCCACCCGCGGCGCGGACGGCCGCCACGGTGGCGTCCAGGTCGTCGGAGTAGAGGAGCACCAGCGGTCCGCCCCGCCCCGGGCTGCCGGCGGGGTTCAGCCCGCCGACCTCGCCCTCACCGTCAGGCGAGCGGATGCCGGCATAGTCCGGCCCGTAGTCGTTGAAGGTCCAGCCGAAAGCGGAGCCGTAGAACTCCTTGGCGGTCGGCAGATCGGCCACGCTGAGCTCGATGTAGTCGATCGCGTGATGGGTGTGTGCCATGGCGACCAGCCTACGGACGGGCGCCGACACCGCCGGGTCGGCGATAACCTCGATCACCGACATGGACGACGACGCCCCGAAGACCCTCCTGATCACGCTCACCGGCAAGGACCGGCCGGGCGTGACGTCCTCGGTCTTCGGGACGCTGGCCCATGCCGGCGTGGAAGTCCTCGACATCGAGCAGATCGTGCTGCGCCGCCGGCTGGTGCTCGGCGTGCTCGTGTCCGCGCCGCGGGACTGGAAGAGGCTCCGCGACGCCGTCGAGGAGACGGCCGCGGCCCTTGACATGCACGTCGAGGTCGACCGCGGGGTCGGCGACAACCGGGCCCGACGCGACGGACGGTCCCACGTCACCGTGATCGGCACGCCGCTGAAGGCCTCCGCCATGGCGGCCGTCGCCGGTCGGATCGCCGACAGCGGGGCCAACATCGACCGGATCGAGCGGATGGCGCGCTACCCCGTCACCGCCATCGACCTGCACGTCTCGGGCGCCGACCCCGAGATGCTGCGCGGGCTGCTGGCCACGGAGGCGGCCCGCCAGTCCATCGACATCGCCGTCCAGCCGGCCAACCTGCTCCGGCGCAGCATGCGGCTGATCGTGATGGACGTCGACTCGACCCTGGTGCAGGGCGAGGTCATCGAGATGCTCGCGGCCCACGCGGGCTGCGGGCCCGAGGTCGCCCGGATCACCGAGGCGGCGATGCGCGGGGAGCTGGACTTCGAGGAGTCGTTGCGCTCGCGGGTGGCGCTCCTCGAGGGGGTCGACGCCCAGTGCCTCGACGCGGTGTACGACGCGCTCGAGCTCGCACCCGGCGCCCGGACCCTGGTCCGGACCCTCCTCCGCCTGGGCTACCGGTTCGCGATCGTCTCCGGCGGGTTCAGCCAGATCACCGACCGGCTCTCGGAGGACCTCGGCATCCACTTCGCGCGCGCCAACGAGCTCGAGATCGTCGACGGCAGGCTCACCGGGCGCATCGTCGGCAACGTGGTGGACCGGGCCGGGAAGGCCGACGCGCTGCGCCAGTTCGCGGCCGAGGCGGGTGTGCCACAGCAGGCCGTGATCGCGATCGGGGACGGCGCCAACGACCTCGACATGCTCAACGCCGCCGGCCTCGGCATCGCCTACAACGCCAAGCCCGTCCTCCGGGACGCGGCGGACACCTCCGTCAACGTGCCGTACCTCGACGCGATCATGTACCTCCTCGGCATCTCGCGCGAGGAGATCGAGGCCGCCGACGCGGAGGCGGGGATCGTCACCCCGTCGCCGCCCATCCCCTAGGACACCGGCCCTAGCCGCGGCCCACGTGGAAGGACGTCAGCCGGGCGCTCGTGAGGTCGAGGTCGGCCCACTCACCGTCGTACTCGAACACGGCGACCGCACTGGTCGGGAAGCCGGAGACCATTGCGTTCGAGGCCTCCGGGTCGCCCTCACCGTCGTCCAGCAGCTGCGCGAGGTGAGCCATGGTCGGGTTGTGCCCGACGACGACCAGCACGCGTGCGTCCGCGGGTGTGCTGCGGAGCAGGTCGAGGGCGGTGTCGGGGCCGGCGGTGTAGAGCCCCTCGTCGACGCTCGGCTGGAGGTCCCAGCCCGCGCCTGACGCCAAGGCCGTCCAGGTCTCCATGGCGCGGGTCGCCGCGGAGACCAGCGCGTGGTCGGGCACGACGCCCTGGCCGGCCAGCCACTGCCCGGCCGCCGCCGCGTCGGCCCGGCCGCGATCCCGGAGACCCCGGGCGTGGTCGGTGTCCGCCGTCTGCTCGGCCTTCGCGTGCCGGACCACGACCAGACGGCGGGAATCCTGCTGCACGCGCTCACAGTGGCATGCCCTAGCCTCGCTGTCATGTCCAGCGGACCGCTCATGATCATCGGTGGCGCCGAGGACAAGCTCCGCCGGCGCACCATCCTCACCGAGTTCGTGGGCGCCGCCGGAGGCGAGGAAGCGCGGATCGCGGTCATCGCCACCGCCTCGTCGCTCGGGCCCGAGGTCGTCGAGGTGTACGACGCCCTGTTCCGCAGGCTCGGCGCCGCCGAGGTGGTCTCCGTGCGGCCGGAGAGCCGCGAGCAGGCACACGACCACGACCTGGTGGCCGAGCTGGACAAGGCGACCGGGGTCTTCATGACCGGGGGCAACCAGCTGAAGCTGTCCGCCGTGATCTGCGGGACGCCGTTCGGAGACGCGCTCGTCGACGCGCACCAGCGCGGCGTCGTCGTGGCCGGGACCTCCGCGGGCGCCAGCATCCAGTCTTCGCACATGGTGGCCTTCGGCGGGCCGGGCTCGACCCCGAAGCAGCGGATGACCCAGGTGGCCGCCGGCCTCGGCCTGCTCGAGTCCTGCGTGATCGACCAGCACTTCGACCAGCGCAACCGCTACGGCCGGCTGCTGATGATCGTCAGCGAGTCCCCCTCGCTGCTCGGGATCGGCGTCGACGAGGACACCGCGGCCGTCGTGGAGGAGATCGAGGGGCACGAGGTCCTCCGGGTGGTGGGCAAGGGCGCGGTGACGATCTTCGACCCGGCCCGGATCGTCACCAACGCCTACGAGGCCAAGCGGTCCTCGCCGCTGCTCGCGAGCGGCGTGGTGCTGCACGTCCTCCCCCACGGCTCGCGGTTCGACATGACCACCCGCACGCTGATCCCGCCGCCCAGGTTCGCCGACCCGGCGGAGGCCGCCGAGATGGTCGAGGCCGGACAGGACCTCCGCCAGCTGGCGCGCGACATCGCCGCAGACGACGTGTCGCCCAGTGCGCTGCGACGGCGCCGCGCACGGACCCGCAGGAAGACCCAGCACCCACACCAGGACGGAGCCTCGTCATGACCGAACGCCCCACTCCCGATCTCCAGCTCCTCGAGACCCGGGTCTATCGGGGCGCGAACGTCTGGTCCTACGACCAGGCGATCCACCTCGTCGTGGACCTCGGCTCCCTGGAGAACTTCCCGACCAACACGCTCCCCGGCTTCACCGACAACCTCCTGCAGATGCTGCCCGGGCTGCGCGAGCACTCCTGCTCGCGCGGGCGTCGCGGTGGCTTCGTCGAGCGGCTCAACGAAGGCACCTGGCTCGGCCACGTCGCCGAGCACTGCGCACTGGCCCTCCAGCAGGTCGTCGGCCACGACATCCGCCGCGGCAAGACCCGCCAGGTGAAGGGACGGACCGGGGTCTACAACGTGATCTACGGGTACGCCGACGAGCAGGTCGGCCTCGCTGCCGGGCAGCTCGCCGTACGTCTCGTCAACCACCTCGTCGAGGCCGACCGGGACTTCGACTGGGAGAGCGAGCTCGAGGCCTTCATCAAGCAGGCCCAGCGCACGGCGTTCGGCCCGTCGACGCAGGCCATCATCGACGAGGCAGTGTCGCGGGACATCCCCTGGATCCGGCTCAACCAGTACTCCCTCGTCCAGCTCGGCCAGGGCGTTCACGCGAAGCGGATCCGGGCGACCATGACGTCGGCCACCAGCTCGATCGCGGTCGACATCGCCTCCGACAAGGACCTGACCACCAGGCTCCTCGGAGCGGCCGGTCTCCCGGTGCCCCGGCAGGACTCGGTCCGGAGCGCGGACCATGCCGTGAAGGTCGCCAACCGCATCGGATACCCGGTCGTCGTGAAACCGCTCGACGGCAACCACGGCCGGGGGGTCTGCCTGGACCTGCTCAACGAGGCCGACGTGCGCGAGGCGTTCCCGATCGCGCGCGAGCAGTCGCGGCGCGGCTGGGTCATCGTCGAGTCCTTCATCACCGGCAAGGACTACCGCTGCCTGATCATCGACGGCCGGGTGGCCGCCATCGCCGAGCGGGTGCCGGCGCACGTCGTGGGAGACGGTCATTCGACGGTCCAGGAGCTGGTCGACCTGACCAACGCCGACCCGCGCCGCGGCGTCGGCCACGAGAAGGTCCTCACCCGGATCAAGCTGGACGCCGCCGCCGAGGAGCTCCTCGCGAGCCAGGGCCACAAGCTCGACTCGGTGCCGGAGCAGGGCGAGACCGTGAAGCTGACCCTCACCGGCAACATGTCCACCGGCGGCATCTCCATCGACCGGACCTTCGAGGCGCACCCGGAGAACGTCGAGATCGCCGAGGAGGCGGCCCGGATGATCGGGCTCGACATCGCCGGCATCGACTTCATCTGTCCCGACATCACCGAGCCGGTCCGCGAGACCGGCGGCGCGATCTGCGAGGTCAACGCGGCGCCGGGGTTCCGGATGCACACGCACCCGACCATCGGGGAGCCGCAGTTCATCTCCAAGCCGGTGGTGGACATGCTCTTCCCGCCGGGAGCCCCGTCGCGGATCCCGATCGTCGCCGTCACCGGCACCAACGGCAAGACCACGACCTCCCGGATGATCTCCCACATCTTCAAGGGGATGGGCCGCAAGGTCGGCATGACCTCGACCGACGGCATCGTGATCGACGAGCGGCTGCTGATCCGCTCCGATGCCTCGGGCCCCCGCTCGGCCCGGATGGTGCTGCAGAACCCACGGGTCGACTTCGCGGTCTTCGAGGTCGCCCGCGGCGGCATCCTGCGCGAGGGCCTGGGCTACGAGCGCAACGACGTCGCCGTCGTCCTCAACGTGCAGCCCGACCACCTCGGCCTGCGCGGCATCGACACGGTCGAGCAGCTCGCCGACGTCAAGGCGGTGCTGGTGGAGGCCGTGCCCCGTGACGGCCACGCCGTGCTCAACGCCGACGACCCGCTGGTCCGCGCGATGCGCCGACGCTGCTCGGGGCAGGTCGTGTGGATCTCCATGGAGGAGCCCGGCTCCGAGGTTCGCGACATGATCGACGCCCACTGCCGGCGGGGCGGCAAGGCGCTGGTGCTCAACCCGTCCGACCGTGGCGAGATGATCGTGGTCAAGCACGGCCGACGCGAGATGCAGCTCGCGTGGACGCACCTGCTGCCGGCGACGTTCGGCGGCCGGGCCCGGATGAACGTGCAGAACGCGCTCGCCGCCGCGGCCGCGGCCTTCGCCGCCGGCGCCCCGCTGCACGACATCCGCCAGGGGCTGCGGACCTTCTCGACCAACTACTACCTCTCCCCCGGCCGCCTCAACGAGGTCGAGGTCAACGGGATCAACGTCATCGTCGACTACTGCCACAACGCGCCGGGCATGAAGGCGCTCGGCGACTTCGTGGACCGCGTCGGCGACTCGATGGAGGAGAGCCACGACATGGCCCGGCCATCGCGGATCGGGATCATCGCCACGGCCGGTGACCGACGCGACGAGGACATGCGCGAGCTCGGCCAGATCGCCGCCCAGCACTTCGACGTGCTGATCGTGCGGGAGGACGTCGCGTTGCGGGGACGCAAGCGCGGCGACACCGCCGCCCTCGTGCTCGACGGGGTACGCGAGGCGATGGCCTCGGGCTCCCGGTGCCGGCAGGTCGAGGAGGTCCTCGACGAGATCGACGCCGTACGGCACGCCATGAGCCGGGCGAACAAGGGCGACCTCGTGGTGGTGTGCGTCGACAAGCACGGCGAGGTGATGTCGGAGCTCGAGAACTGGTCCAGCCAGGCCCAGGCCGGCTCCGGCGCCAGTGCCCAGGCCCCGGCCGCCGACCCCGACTACACCCCGGCGGCGGTCGAGGGCTGACCGCCTCGGCGCGGGGTCACCGACTCTCTGGGACGCATGTGACACCCCGGCCGACAGTTTTTACCCACCCGGTGCCACCCGGGCTAGACCTCTGCCAACGCCCGAGGCATGGTGGACCGCATGGCTGAGGTGAACTGGGAGAACCAGGATGCCGGAGCCGACGGGCGACTCGGGCACTCGCCGATTCCGACCGACGAAGACGGGCACGGCCCCGTGCCGGAGCAGGAGGCCTTGGGCTACTCCTGTTCGTGCGGGTCCCGGTCGTGCGAGCTGGACAAGGCGTTGAAGAATGCGTGGCGCTCCGGCGTGCGCCTCGCTGCCCTCGCCTGGCCGAGCCCGCCCCGCCACCTGTCGTGGCCCTCGAGCCGGAGCGGCTGTCTCGCCTGCTTGAACGGCCGCGCCAATAGGTGCTCGGACCGGGCGGTTCGCCGGACTGACCTGCCACCCGCACCTTCTCCCGCTAGCGCCTCGGGGGTGTCGGCCGCGCCCCCGTGGTCGGCGATCCATCGTAGACCGCCTCCCGTTCGGCATGGCACATCAGGCCGACGGCGTCGCCCGGCTCGGCCTGCTTGACCAGGCCCGCGAGCCCCTCGACCTCGGTCGGGTAGGAATCGATGTCGGTGACTCCGACCCGCTCCGCCCCGGCCCTCAGGATCGCGTCGAGGGCGTCGAGGTCCCGGCCGCGCAGGTAACGCTGCTTGTGGGCGATCGCCAGCACGTCGCTGTCCCGCGCCGCGATCTCACCGAGCTTCTCGATCAGGTCGTCCTGGCGGTCGCCGACCGCGCCCAGGCCGAGCAGCAGCCGGGAACCCGGGCGTCGTACGCCGTTCAGGACCTCGATCAGCGCCTCCAGCCCGGCCTCGTTGTGGGCCAGGTCGACCACGACCGAGACCTCACCCACCGTGAACATGTTCATCCGGCCCGGGTTGTGCTCGGCGTCGTTGCGGAAGGTCCTGCAGCCCCTCGACGACCACGGCTCGCGGGAGACCGATCGCCAGGGCCGCGGAGGCGGCGGCGAGCGCGTTCTCGACGTTGAACCTCGACAGTCCGGACAGGGTCATCGGGACGTCGACCAGCTCCACCAGCGGGTCGGGGTCGGCGTTGGGTGCGAGGACGGACACCCAGCCGTCGATCACGGTCGTGGCCCGACCCCCGGAGCTGAGCACCTCACGGATGGCCGGCGAGTCGGGGTCGCGTGAGAACACCCAGCTGCCGGCCTTGATGACGCCGCGCATGGCCAGGACCCGCGGGTCGTCGGCGTTCAGCACCGCCCAGCCGTCCTTGCGGGTGATCCGGGGGACGACCGCCTTCACCTCGGCCAGCTGGTCGAGGGTGTCGATGCCGTGCAGCCCGAGGTGGTCGGCGCTCACGTTGGTGACCACCGAGACGTCGTTGCGGGTCAGCCCGATGCCCTTGAGGAGGATCCCGCCGCGGGCGGTCTCGGTGACCGCGAACTCGACGTCCTCGTGGGCGAGGACCCGCCCTGCTCCGCTCGGGCCGGAGTAGTCGCCGGCCTCCACGAGCTCACCGTCGACGTAGATCCCGTCGGTGTTGGACCAGCCCACCAGCAGGCCCTGGGTGCGGGCGAGGTGGGCGATCAGCCGGGAAGTGGTGGTCTTGCCGTTGGTGCCGGTGACCGCGACCACCGGAACCCTGGGCGTGATCGTGCGGGGAGCCTCGCCCAGCTCCGCCGCCCTGACCCGCTCGGCCGCCTCGCTCACGGCCGCCTCGACGTCGCCTTGCGGAAGCGCGTCGAGCACGTCGGCCACGGCGCGGCCCATCACCTGGGCTCGCTCACGGTGCCCCCACGGGAAGGCCACGACGATGCGCTGGGGGTCGCTGGTCGGGCGGACACGCACCGCGAGCCGCGAGGTCCCGGACTCGGTGGCCACGGCACGCACCAGCCGGCCGACCGCCCGGGCCGCGAACCGCTGGCGGAACCCCGTGTCCGGCTCGCCCGGCCGGGCGTTGCGCAGACCGATCCGGCGGGCGAACCGCTCGGCCGTCGCGGTGGACGCGGAGGCCAATGGCCCCAGATCGAGGGTCAGCTTGATCGCCGCGCGCGGGAAGTAGAGGTTGGGGCCCTCGAGAACCCTGAGCTCGACGAGTGCGGTCACCCGCTCAGGCTCCCATGGCGTGGAAGCCGCCGTCGACGTGGACGATCTCGCCGGTGGTGGCCGGGAAGAAGTCCGACAGCAGGGCGCACACGGCTCGGGCAGTCGGGGTCTGGTCCTTCTCGTCCCAGCCGAGAGGTGCGCGGGTGCTCCACATCGACTCGAGCTCCTCGAAACCGGGGATCGCCTTGGCCGCGAGGGTCTTCAGCGGGCCGGCGGAGACCAGGTTCACCCGGATCCCGTCCGGGCCCAGGTCGCGGGCCAGGTAGCGCGAGCACGACTCCAGGCCGGCCTTGGCCACGCCCATCCAGTCGTACGCCGGCCAGGCCACGGTGGCGTCGAAGGTCATGCCGACGATCGAGCCCCCCTTCCCCATCAGCGGACGGCAGGCGTTCGACAATGACATCAGGGAGTACGCGGAGACCTGGACCGCCTGGGCGACGTCCGGCCACGGCCCGCCCATGAACTTCCCGCCCAGCAGGGTCTCGGGGTTGCCGAACGCGATGGAGTGGACCACCCCGTCCAGGCCGTCCACGTGCTCGCGGACGGCGGCCTCGAGGCCCGCCAGGTGGGACTCGTCGGTCACGTCGAGCTCGAGCACCGGCGGCTCGGTGGGCAGCCGCTTTGCGATCCGGCGGGTGATCCCAAGGGCGCGACCGAAGTTGGAGATGATCACGGTGGCGCCCTGCTCCATGGCGGTCTTCGCGACGGCGTACCCGATGGAGTTGTCCATCGTGACGCCGGCGACGAGGATCCGTTTGCCCTCGAGGATGCCCGGGGTCGAGCCAGTCGAAGTCATCAGTGCCCCATTCCGAGTCCACCGTCGACCGGGATGACCGCCCCGGTGACGTAGCTTGCGCCCTGGCCGGTCAGCCACAGCACCGTCTCCGCGACCTCGTCCACCGAGCCGTACCGCCCGAGGGGGACCTGGGTCTTGATCGCGGTCTTCTGGTCGTCGGTCAGCACCGAGGTCATGTCGGTCTCGATGAAGCCCGGCGCGACGACGTTCGCGGTGATCGAGCGGGAGCCGAGCTCGCGGGCCAGCGACCGGGCCATCCCGACCAGACCGGCCTTGGAAGCGGCGTAGTTGACCTGTCCGGCCGACCCGAGCAGCCCGACCACCGAGGAGATGAAGACGAGCCGTCCGCGTCTCAGCCGCAGCATGCCCTTGGCCGCACGCTTGGCCAGGCGGAACGAGCCGGTGAGGTTGGTGTCGATCACCGACGACCAGTCGTCGTCCGACATCCGCAGCACCAGCGTGTCGGCGGTGATGCCGGCGTTGGCGACCAGCACCTCCACCGGACCGTGCTCCTCCTCGATCCGGGCGAAGGCGGCGTCCACCGCCTCCTGGTCGGTGATGTCGCACCGGACGTCCAGCGCCCCCTCCGGGGCGCCCCCGCTGCGGGTGGTCACGGCCACGCGGTCACCGTTCGCGAGGAACGCCTCCGCGATGGCCCGGCCGATCCCGCGGTTGCCGCCGGTCACCAGGACGGACCTGGCCTCGTGCTCGCTCGTGTCGCTCACGTCACGCGACGCTAGCGACTACTCGGTGGTACACGAAAACTGGCTAGTCGTCCTCGAGACGGAAGCCGACCTTCATCCCCACCTGGAAGTGCTCCACCGCACCGTCCTTGACCTGGCCGCGCACCTGGGTCACCTCGAACCAGTCGAGGTGGCGCAGGGTCCTGGAGGCGCGCTCGATGCCGTTGCGGACGGCCTGGTCGATGCCGTCGGGCGACGTGCCGACGATCTCGGTGACGCGGTACGTGCGGTTGGACATTGGTGCCTCCCGGTGACGACGTGGTGACGGGCGTAGTGGCCTGAGGGATCCGATCGTAGCGACGTACGATGAAGGGCATGGCCCGGGACCAGCACGGTGACCGGGACGCGGTCAGGATCACGACCGCCTCGGCGAGCCGCACGGAGGAGATCGCCGGACGGCAGCGCCGGTACGTCATCTCGATGACCATCCGCACGATCTGCTTCGTCGCGGCCGTCCTGGTCGGCCCTGGCTGGCTGCGCTGGGTGCTGGTCGCGGCCGCGCTGCTGCTGCCCTACGTCGCGGTGGTGATGGCCAACGCCACCCACACCAAGGGCGACGACTTCGCGCTGCCACAGGGCGGCGCGGCGCACCCGGAGCTTCCGACCGGGCCGGCCTCCGAGTGAGCCGCCGGTGACGCGCCGAGGACACGCCGACATTTGACAAAGTAGTTGCTCATGCAACAATCGGCCGGGCGAATTGAGCCTCCCCCGTCTCAGTTCGCCCCTGGTGCCGGACGACTTCCCCCGTGGTCGTCCGGCACCAATTCTCTTCCCGTCCCGGGCGCTGTCACGGTCCCGTGCCCGGTTTGGCACGATGCATTCGTGGAGGATCCGCTGACCTGCTCGGCCAAGGGGTGTACGGCGCCCGCGGTCTGGGCCGTGCTGTGGAACAACCCCAAGCTGCACACGCCCGAGCGCCGCAAGACCTGGCTGGCCTGTGACGAGCACCGCGAGTCGCTGAGCGACTTCCTCGCGGCGCGGAGCTTCCTGCGTGACGTGGTGCCGGTGGAGGACGCTCCTCCCGGCTGACCTATCCCCCGATGGCCGACATCGGCCGATCTGGCTGGAGGAAGGTCGGGTCGTCGATGCCGTGCCCGGCCCGCTTGCCGCGCATGGCGACAACCCACCGGTCGGCGAGCTCGTCGTCGGACGCCCCGGCCCGCAGGGCCGTCCGCAGGTCGGACTCCTCCCGGGCGAAGAGGCAGTTGCGCACCTGGCCGTCGGCGGTCAGCCGCACCCGGTCGCAGTCGCCGCAGAACGGCCGGGTGACCGACGCGATCACGCCCACCGTGGCCGGGCCGCCGTCCACGTGGAACAGCTCCGCCGGCGCGCTCCCGCGCGGCTCGTCGACGGGAGTCAGCACGAACTCCCCCTCGAGATGGGCGAAGATCTCTTCGGCGGTCACCATCTCCGCCCGGCTCCAGCCGTGCTGCGCGTCCAGCGGCATCTGCTCGATGAACCTCAGGTCGTAGCCGTGCTCGATGGCCCAGCGCAGCAGCTCCGGCGCCTGGTCGTCGTTGACCCCCCGCAGCAGCACCGCGTTGATCTTGACCGGCACCAGGCCCGCGTCACGAGCCGCCACGAGCCCCTCGACGACGTCGTGGAACCGGTCGCGCCGGGTGATCGTGTGGAAGGTGTCCGACCGGACCGTGTCGAGGCTGACGTTGACGCGGTCCAGGCCTGCCGCCTTCAGGGCGACCGCCGTCCGCGCCAGCCCGAGCGCGTTGGTCGTGAGGGACAGCTCGACGGTGGGGTCGATCGCCTTGGTGCGACGCACGATGTCGACGAGGCCGCGCCGTACCAGCGGCTCGCCGCCGGTGAACCGGACCTCGCGGATCCCGAGGCGGCGGACCCCGACCTCGATCAGCCGGACCACCTCGTCGTCGGTCAGGATGTCGTCGCCCGGCAGCCAGTCCAGGCCCTCGGCGGGCATGCAGTAGGAGCAGCGCAGGTTGCACCGATCGGTCAGCGAGACCCGCAGATCGGTGGCCACCCGGCCGTACCGGTCCTCGAGGGGTCGTGTCGTCACAGCTGCCGTCACCCACGCGAGTCTACGGGCCGGGCGGCTCCAATCCGAACGGGCCGAGCCCGAACCGCTGCCGGTCCCGGGCTAATCTCGCGGGCGTGCGGTCGCTGCGGTTCCTGGTCAGCCGACGCTGGGTGCTGTTCGCGATCACGGTGGCCCTGCTCGCGTGGGCCGCCTGGCTGCTCGGCGAGTGGCAGTTCCACCGGCTGGCGGAGCGCAAGGAGTTCAACGCGATCGTCGCCAGGAACACCTCCGCACCGGCGGCTCCCGTCTCGGAGGTCCTGGAGCCGGACCGCCCGGTCTCCCCGTCCGAGGAGTGGCGGGTGGTCACGGCGACGGGGACCTATGCCACCGACGACACCGTGATCGTCCGCTACCGCACCCGCGAGGGTGCCTCGGGGAGCGACGTGGTCGTCCCCCTGGTCACCCCCCAGGGACCTGCGCTGTTGGTGGACCGCGGCTGGATGGCCACGGACAACGCCGCCACCGAGCCCGTCGACGTACCCGCTCCCCCATCCGGTGAGGTGACCGTCACCGGATGGATGCGGGTGGACGCGACCGGCGACAGCACGGCCGTGACCGCCGGATCGAGCGGCGACACCCTGACCACGCGGGCGATCTCGAGCGAGCGGATCGGTGAGGCGATCGACCGGGAGGTCTACGGCGGGTTCGTCGACCTCAAGTCCGAGGAGCCGGCGCCCGGTACGCCGCTCGAGCCGGCCGAGCTGCCCGAGCTCGACAACGGGCCGCACTTCTTCTACGGGCTGCAGTGGTGGTTCTTCGGCGTGCTGGCGATCGTCGGCTTCGGCTACCTCGCGTACGACGAGTGGCGCAAGGGCGCCGAGAGTCGCGAGCGCGACGCCCTGAACACCTACAGCGCCCGCAGCATCCCACCGTCGACGGGGACCATGGCGCCGTTGATGAAAGACGCGGCCGGTGAGAGCAGGAAGGCCGCCGTCCGCCCGAACTCCTCGGGCTCCCCGTAGCGACCCAGCGGGATCGTCTTGATCGCGGCCTCACGAGCGGCCTCGGGATCGCCGCCGGCGGCGTCGAGCTCGGCAACCCGCTCGGTGCCGATCCGGCCCGGCATCAGCCCGTTCACCCGGACCCCGCGGGGGCCGAGCTCCTCGGCGAGGGTCTTGGCGACCATGGCCAGCCCGGGGCGCAGGCCGTTGGAGATGGCCATGTCGGCCAGTGGCGCCCGGACGCTCGAGGACAGGACCAGGGCCAGCGAACCGCCGGAGGGCAACGCCAGACCGATCTCCCGGGCAGAGCCGGACGGCGCCGAGGAAGACCGACCCGAAGGCGGCCGTCCACTGGTCGTCGTCGATCCCGGTGACCGGACCCTTGGGCGGTCCGCCGACGCTGATCAGCGCACCGTCGAGGCGCCCCCAGGTGTCCCGGGCGGCGGCGATCAGGCGGCCAGGGGTGCCGGGGTCGGCGTTGTCGGCGACGAGGGACACGGCGTTCTCGCCGAGCTCGTCCTCGGCGGCGGTCAACGATTCGTCGCTGCGCCCCGAGAGCACGACGCGGGCACCTTCGGCGACCAGGCAGTCCGCGGTGGCCCGGCCGAGGCCGCGGGCTCCGCCGGTGACGATGAAGACGCGGTCGCGCAGCTCGAGATCCATCAGCGCGAGCGTATCGAGTCCGCTTGGCGAGGCGAAAGTTAAGCCTTGATCAGCACTGGTTTGGACCAGTGGGACCCGGGTACGCGCCCTACTTGCCGCACCGCTCGGGAGGCACGGTCCCCTGAAAGATCACAGCCGGGTGCTCGGGACCGGCCCGACTCCCTGGAGTGTGCGTCACCATGTCTCTCACCTCGTCCTATCCGCAGCTGCTGCGCCGCATCCTGGCGCTGCTGACCGCGGTCGTCCTCGTCTCGTGGGGAACGGCTGCGTTGTCCTCGGCTGACGCGGTCGAGAACAACCAGGTCTGCAGCGGCCTCGACTCCGGCAAGATCGACGTCTCCGGCGAAAAGCTCGTCGATCACGGTCAGCTGCCCCCGCCGGCCATGCTCATCTCCGGCTACTGCGTGAAGGCCGGCTCGACCAAGAATGGCAAGGGCCCCGCTACGTCACCCTGAGCGCAGCCCCAAGAGTCTGTGACCATCACCCACTCCACCGGCAAGGGGATCTCGCACTACTCGCTCGCCTACACCCCGGCCGAAGACGAGCCCGAGGTTGCGAAGAAGGCACCGACCACGAAGGTCAGCCCTACCCCGACGGAACCGAGGCCTCCTCAACGACGACGAGCCGAGGTCTGCGAAGAAGGCACCGACCACGAAGGTCAGCCCTACCCCGACGGAACGAGGCCTCCTAACGACGACGAGCCCGAGGGCTGCGAAGAAGGCACCGACCACGAAGGTCAGCCCTACCCCGACGGAACGAGGCCTCCTGCAACGACGACGAGCCCGAGGGCTGCGAAGAAGGCACCGACCACGAAGGTCAGCCCTACCCCGACGGAACGAGGCCACCGCAACGACGACAAGCCCGACGGCTGCGAAGAAGGCACCGACCACGAAGGTCAGCCCTACCCCGACGGAACCGAGGCCTCCTGCAACGACGACGAGCCCGACGAAGGTGAAGGCGACGTCTGCGAAGAAGGTCCCGACCACGACGGCGAGACCATCCCCGACGGCGAGACCGCAGAAGAGTTCTGCGACGAGCCTGGCGGTGACAACCCCGGCGGTGACAACCCCGGCGGCGACAACCCCGGCGGCAACAACCCCGGCGGCAACACCCCGGGCGGCAACACGCCGGGCGGCAACGCCAGCGCCGTGGACGTGCTCGGCGCGCAGGCCTCGAGCGGCGCTGGCTCCAGCGCCCCGAGTGCGGGCAGCCAGCAGGTGCCGACCGCGGTCAACGCTGGTATCGAGGATCCGGACCCGGCCTCCACCGGGCTGCGGTCCGCGCTGGCCCTGTTGATGGTGGCCTTCGGCCTGTTCATGATCGGGATTGCCCTGAAGCCTTCCCGACGGACGACCCCGCGCCACCGACAGGCTGAGGAGCGCCCCTGAGGGAGCTGAGTGGTGGTGGCTCCCCCGGGGGGAGCCACCACCTCGCTCATGTAACGACGATTCGCCTCGGCTTCCGGGCAATAAAGTCTAGCGGGATTGTCGGACTCACTGGTTTAGACCAGTAGGTGACCGGGTACGCGACTTGCTTAGGGCCGCTACCGCTCGGGAGGGATGGCCGACCAGGCAAGAGCACACGCCGGTCTTTCGACCGGCAACGAGGGAGTGAGCGAATCCATGTCCACCACCACGTCCTATCCGCAGGTGCTGCGCCGCATCTTGGCGCTGCTCACCGCGGTCGTCCTCGTCTCATGGGGAACGGCGGCGTTGTCACCGGCTGACGCGGTCGAGCATGGCAAGACGCACAAGACCGCGAAGACCAACAACGCCGACAAGTCTCAGAGCGCCGACAAGACCAACAACGGCAACGGCGCAGACAAGAGCACCAGCTCCAGCCAGAGCACCAGCGCCGACAAGACCGACAACGGCAACGGCGCAGACAAGAGCTCCAGCTCCAGCCAGAGCACCAGCCCCAGCTCCAGCGAGAGCACCGGCTCCAGCGAGTCCCAGCAGGGCGGCACCACCACCGCAGCCGGTCAGTCGGGTGGTGACGCCGAGCAGAGCTCGGCCGCCAGCAAGCCCTCCAGCACGTCTGGCGACACGGGTGACCCGGCCGGCAACAACGGCACCGTGAAGCTCGCCGGCTTCGGCGACGGCAACGGCCCGGGCCACTCCAGTGGCGACGGCTCGGCGTACATGCACCCCAGCAACGACCCGCATCTGCCGTGCGACTTCGCCGTGGAGGCCTTCGGCTTCGACGCGGTCGCCGACACGTCGGGTGGGACGTTCGACCAGCATGCCCCCACCAGGGGTGGGAGCTCGCAAGACGAACTCGGTCTCGCTCGACACCGACTCACACAGCGGTGGTGGCAGCACGGCCGGTTACGACGGCGTCGAGACCTACAACCTCGACTTCGAGGGCGACCCGCACCCCATCCACGGCTACCACGTCAAGCTGACTGCCGTGACGCCGTACTCGCAGGGCAGTGACCGCAAGCACAAGGTCTTCTGGGTCGAGGCCTGCGAAGCGGAAACCCCGGAGGAGGAGACCCCCGGACGAGGAGACCCCGCGACGAGGAGACCCCCGACGAGGAGAACCCGCCGGACGACGACAACCCGCCCGACAACCCGGACAACCCGGACAACCCGGACAACCCGGACAACCCCGTCGACAACCCGGATGACAACAACCCGGATGACAACGACGGAGTCCAGGACACGGTCGACGAGAACGGTGGGAACACCAGCACCGTGGTCTTCGGTGCCCAGGCCTCGGTCGGCAACAGCCCGAGCGCCCCGGCCGCTGCCCAGGTCCCGACCGCGGTCGAGTCCGGCCTGGCCGGACAGGAGCAGCAGTCTCGGTCCGTGCTCCCGCTCCTGGCCATGCTGTTCGGCCTCGGGATGACGGTCGTTGCACTGGTCCGTCGCCGGAAGGCCTCGGCCTAGCGCCAGTCTCGGAGGGGGCGGTGAGGTGGTGGTTCCCCGGGGGGAGCCACCACCTCACTCATGCGACCGGGGCGTCCTGGATGAACTGGGTGCGGTAGAGGTCGGCGTACAGGCCGCCCTGCGGCGAGCAGCTCCGCGTGGGTGCCGGCCTGCACGATCCGGCCCTCGTCCATGACGAGGATCCGGTCGGCATTGCGGACGGTGGAGAGCCGGTGCGCGATCACCAGCGACGTGCGGCCCTCCAGAGCGGCGTCGAGGGCCGCTGGACCGCCAGCTCCGACTCGCTGTCGAGGTGGGCCGTGGCCTCGTCCAGGACGACGACCGCGGGCGCCTTGAGCAGCAGCCGGGCGATGGCGAGGCGTTGCCGCTCGCCGCCGGACAGCCGGTAGCCGCGGTCCCCCACCACGGTGTCGAGCCCGTCGGGCAGCGACTGCACCAGCCGCGCGATCTGGGCCGACTCAGGGCGTGCCAGCACCTCGGTCTCGGTGGCGTCGGGCCGGGCGTACATCAGGTTGGCCCGGATCGTGTCGTGGAACATGTGGGCGTCCTGGGTGACGTAGCCGACCACGTCCTCGAGGGACTGGAGGGTCACGTCACGGACGTCCTGGCCGCCGACCCGGACCACCCCGCTGTCGGCGTCGTACAGCCGCGCGACCAGGTGGGTGGCGGTGGTCTTGCCCGCCCCGGAGGGCCCGACGAGCGCGACCATCTGCCCGGGCTCGGCGGTGAAGGAGATGCCGTTGAGCACCTGGCCGGTGTCGCGGGACTCGGTGCGGGCGACCGACTCCAGCGAGGCCAGCGAGATCTCGTCGGCCCGCGGGTAGGTGAATGCGACGTCGTCGAACTCCAGGCGCGACGCCTGCGGCGGCAGCGCCACCGCGTCGGGCTTCTCCTCGATCAGGGACGGCAGGTCGAGCACCTCGAAGACCCGCTCGAAGCTGACCAGCGCGGTCATCACGTCGATCCGCACGTTGGAGAGGCTCTGCAGCGGTCCGAGCAGCCGGAGCAGCAGGGTGGCCAGCGCGATCATGGTGCCGACCGTGAGCGTCCCCGAGATCGCGAGGTTACCGCCGACGCCGTAGACGAGGGCGGTGGCCAGCGCCGGCACCAGCAGCATCGCGGCGAAGAAGATCCGCGTGATCAGCGAGATCCGGATGCCGAGGTCGCGGACGTGGCCGGCCTTGGCCGCGAACAGTGCGTCCTCGGTCGGCCGGTTGCCGAACAGCTTGAGCAGCATCGCCCCGCCGACGTTGAACCGCTCGGTCATCGCGTTGCCCATGTCGGCGTTGCCGTCCATCTGCTCGCGGGTCAGCTTCGCCAGCCGGGCGCTGACCATGCGGGAGGAGAGCAGCAGGATCGGGAACAGCGCCAGGCACAGCAGCGTGACCTGCCAGCTCAGCGCGAACATCGCCACCCCCACCACGACCACCGAGATGCTGCTGGAGACGGTGTTGGACAGCGTCGAGGTGAAGGCCCGCTGGGCGCCGATCACGTCGTTGTTGAGGCGGGACACCAGCGCCCCGGTCTGGGTCCGGGTGAAGAAGGCCAGGGACTGCCGCTGGACGTGCGCGAACACGCGGTTGCGGAGGTCGAAGATCAGGCCCTCGCCGATGCGCGAGGAGAAGTAGCCGCCGGCGACCGAGAGCAGGGCGCCCAGCAGCGCCACCCCGACCATCATCAGGGCCAGCACGGTCACCAGCCCGGAGTTGCCCTTGGCGATCCCGTCGTCGATGAGCCGCTGCACCAGCAGCGGGTTGACGACGACCAGCCCGGCGTCGATGACCGTGACCACGAGGAAGGCAGCGATGGTGCGCGCGGTGTGGGCCCGCGAAGCCCAGCACCCGGCGGACGGTCCCGGGGTCGACCCGGGACTTGACCGCGTCGCGGTCGGTCCGCATGTGGCGCCACGCGGGGCCCATGCCCATGCTGAGCGACACGGCTGCCTCCTTAGTCCTGGCCGGCCAGCAGGCCGGCCAGCTCTCGGAACCGGCGTACCTGCGCCTCACGTTCGAAGCGGCGCTGGTCCGAAAGGCTCCGGCCGGACGCCGCCTGGAGCAGCGCCTTGGTCTCGCGGACCGCACCGGGCATCGGTGCGGTGAGGGCGCTGACGAGGTCGGCGACCGTGACGTCGAGGTCGGCGGTGGGTACGGCGACCGTCACCAGCCCGATCTCGAGTGCCTCGGCTGCGCCGATCGTCCGCGCGGTTGCACAGATCTCCAGCGCTCTCGCGTAGCCAACGCTCTCGACCAGCGGCTTTGTTCCCGTCAGGTCCGGCACCAGGCCCAGGGTGGCCTCCTTCATGGAGAACTGCACGTCGTCGGCGACGACGCGGAGGTCGCAGGAGAGGGCGAGCTGGAAGCCCGGCACCGATGGCGTGGCCCTGGACGGCGGCGATCGAGACGAACCGTGGGTCACGCAGGAACGTGAAGCCCTGCTGGTAGTCGTCGATCGTCGCCGACATCTCCTCGTCGGACTTCGCGAGCAGCCCGGCCACGGTCTCCTGGCCGTCGCCCCCGCCGGGCGCGAGCATCGCGCGGTCCAGCCCCGCGGAGAAGCTGCTTGCCCTCTCCGCGCACCACCACGACCCGGACGTCGTCGGGGATCTCCCGCCCGATCGAAGCGAGCGTGCGCCACATGGTGGGGGTCTGGGCGTTGCGGACCTCGGGGCGGTCGAGGGTGATCGTGGCGACCGGCCCGTCGATGGCGTAGCGGAGCCCGGCTGCGGCGATCTCGTCGGGAGTCATGCGTCATCATCGCGGATACCCTCGCGGGGTGAGCTTCGACGTCACCCCGGATGCCTACACGCGGTTCATGGGCGTCTACTCCGAGCCCCTTGCGGTCCGGTTCGTCGAGCTCCTCGACCCGCGGTCGGGCCAGCGGGCCCTCGACGTGGGTTGCGGTCCGGGGGTGCTCACCGCACAGCTGGCGGAGTGGCTCGGAACGGCTCACGTTGTGGGCATCGATCCCTCGACGCCGTTCGTCATCGCCGCGCGGGCCTCGCCTGCCGGGCGTCGAGGTGCACGAGGGCTCGGCGGAGGACCTTCCGTTCCCCGATCAGCACTTCGATCTCGCCGTCGCCCAGCTGGTCGTGCACTTCATGAGCGACCCGGTGGCGGGGCTTGCCGAGATGGCCCGGGTGACCCGTCCCGGAGGGCTGGTTGCTGCCAGCGTGTGGGATCACGCCGGCTGACCGAGGTCCGCTGACGACGTTCTGGAACGCGGTCCGCGACGTCGATCCCCAGGCGCCCGACGAGAGCGGACTGCCCGGTACCCGCGAGGGCCACCTGGCCTCGGCTGTTCGCCCAGGCCGGGCTGGGCGAACGTCGAGTCGGGAAGCATCACGGTGACCGTCGGGTTCGACTCGTTCGACCGAGTGGTGGGAGCCCTACACGATGGGCGTCGGGCCGGCTGGCTCCTACGTCGCCGGACTGGACGACCGCGGTCGTGCGTCGCTGGAGCGCGCCTGCCGCGCGCGGCTCCCCCAGTCGCCGTTCGAGGTCGACGCGACCGCCTGGACGGTCACGGCGCGGGCCTAGGTGTGATGCCCAGCCAGGTTGTCCAACCTGGTGATGGGTGGGCCTTCCCGATTGCTGAGTGGGGCCGGTGGTGGTTGTACTCGTGGACCCATGCTGGCAGAGCGGCGAGGCGGGCTGACTCGGAGTTGTAGAACTTCTTGAAGGCCCAGCCCTCGGCCAGGGTGCGGTGGAAGCGCTCGATCTTGCCGTTGGTCTGGGGCCGGTAGGGCCGGGTCCGTCTTCGGGGTGATGCCCGAGCTCGGCGCAGGTGTCGCGCCACAGGTAGGACCTGTAGCAGCTGCCGTTGTCGGACGAGGACCCGTTGGACGGTCACGCCGCGTTCGGCGAACCAGGCGACCGCGTTGCGCAGCACCGCGGTGGCGGTCTCCTTGGTCTCGTCGTCGCGGGCCTCGACGTAGGCGACCCGGGAGTGGTCGTCGATCACGGTGTGCAGGTAGCAGGTCCCGATCAGCGGGTTGCGGTACTTGCTTGCGGGGCGCCGGTCCGGTGCGGTCGCCGCGCGGTTCTTGCTGCCCTGCTGGCGGCCGACGTAGCGCCAGCCGCCGCCGTCGGGGACCTTGCCGAGCTTCTTGACGTCGACGTGGATCAGGTCGCCGGGGCGCTCGTGCTCGTAGCGGCGGATCGGCTCGCCGGTGGCCCGGTCGATGTGGGTGAGCCGGTTGAGCCGGCACCGGACCAGGACCGCGTGCACGGTCGAGGCCGGCATGCCGAGCCGGTCGCCGATCTGCGACCGGGCCCAGGCGCTGCTTCCAGCGCAGGTGCACGATCTTGCGGACCACCGGGGCCGGGGTCCGGTTCGGCTGGCGGTGCGGCGCCGAGGACCGGTCGACCATCCCGGCCGGCCCCTCGGCGCGGTAGCGGTCGGCCCACTTCGTCGCGGTCCGCCAGGACACGTCGTAGCGCTCGGCCGCCCGAGCCGGCGGCCAGCCCTGGTCGACGATCAGCCGCGCCAGCCGCAGCCGGGCACGAGGGGTCAGTGCAGCGTTGGCATGGGTAGCGTGGGACACGAAGGCCTCCTTGGTGTGGAGCGGTTTCTAGACAGCTCCACTCCACACCGGGAGGCCTTCACCCATCTACGACATCAGATCGTGTCGTCGCACGATCTCGACCAACGTGCCTGGACATCACACCTAGGCCAGCGCCACCAGGTCGGCGTACTCCTCGTTCCAGAGGTCCTCGACACCGTCGGGCAGGATCAGCACCCGGTCCGGCTCGAGGGCCGTCACCGCGCCCTCGTCGTGGGTGACCAGGATGATCGCCCCCTGGTAGGTACGGATCGCGGCGAGGACCTCCTCGCGTGAGGCCGGGTCGAGGTTGTTGGTGGGCTCGTCGAGCAGCAGCACGTTGGCGCTGGAGACGACGAGGATGGCCAGCGCGAGGCGGGTCTTCTCGCCTCCGGACAGGACGCTGGCCGGCTTGTTGGCGTCGTCGCCGGAGAAGAGGAACGACCCGAGCACCGAGCGCGCCTCGGTGTCGGTGAGCTGGGGGGCCGCGGAGTGGAGGTTCTCCAGCACGGTGCGGCCGGTGTCGAGGGTCTCGTGCTCCTGGGCGTAGTAGCCGACCTTGAGTCCGTGACCCGGCGTGACCTCTCCGGTGTCGGGGAGGTCGACGCCGGCGAGGATCCGCAGCAGGGTGGTCTTGCCGGCGCCGTTCAGCCCGAGGATCACCACCCGGGACCCCTTGTCGACCGCGAGGTCGACGTCGGTGAAGACCTCCAGCGACCCGTAGGACTTCGAGAGCTCCTCCGCGGTGAGCGGCGTCTTCCCGCACGCCGCGGGTGCTGGGAACTTGATCCGGGCCACCTTGTCGGCGCGGCGTTCGCCCTCGATGCCGGCCTTCAGCTTCTCGGCCCGCTTCAGCATCGACTGCGCGGCCTGGGCCTTGGTCGCCTTCGCCCGCATCCGGTTGGCCTGGTCGGTCAGCGTCTTCGCCTTGTTCTCGGCGTTGACCCGCTCCCGCTTGCGCCGCTTCTCGTCGGTCTCGCGCTGCTGGAGGTAGGCCTTCCAGCCCATGTTGTAGACGTCGATCTCCGCCCGGTTGGCGTCGAGGTGCAGGACCCGGTTGACGGTGGCCTCGAGCAGGGCGTTGTCGTGGCTGATCACCACGAGCCCGCCCCTGTGGGCCTTCAGGAACTCCCGCAGCCAGACGATGGAGTCCGCGTCGAGGTGGTTGGTTGGCTCGTCGAGGAGGAGCGTGTCGGCGCCCGAGAAGAGGATCCGGGCCAGCTCGACGCGCCGGCGCTGGCCCCCCGACAGGGTCCGCAGCGGCTGGCTCAGGAGGCGGTCCTCGATGCCGAGGCTGTGGGCGATCTGGGCGGCCTCCGACTCGGCGGCGTAGCCGCCGCCGGCGTGCAGCTCCGCGTCCGCCTGCGTGTAGCGGCGCATCGCCCGCTCCTGGACCGCCGCGTCGGCGCTGCCCATCTCGCCCTCGGACGCGCGCAGGCGGCGTACGACGTCGTCGAGGCCGCGGGCGGACAGGATCCGTTCCCGGGCCGGGATGTCGGGGTTGCCGATGCGGGGATCCTGGGGGAGGTAGCCGACCTCCCCGGTGGTCAGGACGGTGCCGGACGCGGGCAGCCCTTCTCCGGCGAGGATCCTCGTCAGGGTGGTCTTGCCGGCGCCGTTGCGCCCGACCAGCCCGACCTTGTCGCCGGCAGCGACGCGGAAGCTGACGTTGTCCATGAGGAGATGAGCCCCCGCGCGGACCTCTAGGCGCTGCGCGGTGATCATCAGGCTGGCTAGTGTAGTTCGATGCGCTTCAACCCCAAGGCCCGGCTCGACCGTGGACGTGTGTCGGACTCAGGCGGTCGGGGCGGTCGCGGCGGCGGCATGAGTGGCGGCGGCATGCGCATCCCGATCCCCGGCGGGACCAAGGCCGGCGGCGGCCTTGCCGGGCTGGTGATCATCATCCTCTTCATCGTGCTCACCCAGTGCGTGGGCGGCGGCACCGGCGGTTCCCCGCTCCCCGACGACAGCCTCGACACCAGCCGGGTCGACGGCGGGAACAGCGGCCGGTACGCCAGCTGTCAGACCGGAGCGGACGCCAACGAGGACGAGGACTGCGCCCGGGTGGCAGTCGAGAACTCCCTGTTCGACTTCTGGTCCGACAACCTCGAGTCCCAGTCCGGCGTCTCCTTCACCCCCGAGGAGGAGCTGGCCACGTTCAGCGGCGCGGTCGACACCGGCTGCGGACAGGCGACCTCCCAGGTCGGGCCGTTCTACTGCCCGGCCGACCGGGGCATCTATCTGGACACCACGTTCTTCGAGGACGTGCTGCAGGGCCAGCTCGGCGGGCCCGCGGGTGAGTTCGTCGAGCCCTACGTCCTCGCCCACGAGTACGGCCACCACATCCAGAACCTCACCGGCGCCATGGGCCAGGTGCGCACCCAGCAGGGCCCGCTGAGCGACGCCGTACGCCTCGAGCTGCAGGCCGACTGCTACGCCGGAATGTGGGCCCGCGCCGCGACCTCCACCGAGGACGCCTCGGGTGTGCCGCTCATCTCGGACATCAGCGACCAGGACATGGCCGAGGCGGTGGCCGCCGCCAAGTCGGTGGGCGACGACCGGATCCAGCAGCAGACGACCGGTCGGGTCAACCCCGAGGGCTGGACGCACGGGTCGGCCGAGCAGCGCCAGCGCTGGTTCCTGATCGGGTACGAAGAGGGCTCCATGGAGGCCTGCGACACGTTCTCGGCCTCGCAGCTCTGAGCCGGGTCAGTCGAGCCCCGTCAATCGAGCCCGGTCAATCGAGCAGGGCCTCGATCAGCGGGAACTGCCGCTGCAGCGCCCGAAGGTACGGCGCCACGCTGGGGTGGCGGTACTTCGCGGCGAGCGCCCCCTCTCCCCCGGCCACCCTCGCCAGTGCCCAGTCGGCGCGGGTCAGGACGGTGTAGACGGCCGTGACCCTCGCCCCGAGCTCCACCTCGTCCCGGCTCGCGAGGCCCGTCGGCAGCCCCATGAGGTAGCTGTCGACCAGCGGCTCGAAGTCCTCCCGTGCGGACAGCAGGTAGTAGCCCAGGTCGGCGCCGACCGGACCGTGGCCGAGCATCCCCCAGTCGATGGCGATCACCTCGTCGCCCTCGCGGCCGGGCAGGTTGGCCGGCACGGGGTCGCCGTGCTGGGGCACCTGGGTCAGCTCGTCGAGAGCGTCGAGGAAGGGGTGCCGCCGGCGCCACAGGTGGTCGGCGACGTCGGCGACGGTCGTCCGGTCGAGGGTCTTCCAGCCGCCGCGTCGCTCGACCCGGGCCAGCCGGTCGCGGAGCTGGTCGCGGGCCAGCCAGGTGACCGGGCCGAGGTCGGCGCCGGCGAACCTGCCCATCGCGTTCACCGCGAACAGGCCGCTGTTGGCGGCGTCCTCGACCCAGTCCTGGATCAGGGTGATCCCGTCGATGTCCTCCTCGACCACGGCATCGAGCGGGCCCCGGAGGCCGGGCGTCGCGGTGACCAGGCCGGAGCTGGCGACGTCCGCGGCCCGGCGCCAGTAGGCGAAGTGACGGCGGTCGCCGAGCTCGGCCGGATCATGTTCGGTGGGCGCCGCGAAGCGCTTGACGACCACGGGCCGGTCGTCGAGGACCGTCCGCCAGACGCCGACCGTCGACATGCTGGTGCCTCCCGGCAACGCATGCCAGCCTGGCTGGGGCTGCCACATGACGGAATCCTGACACCGGACCGGCCACCCCGGGCGGAGGTGCGGCGTGTCGGCGGGGCCGCTCAGGCGTTGTCGACGTCGATCCGGATGGCCTGTGCGTCGGTGAGTGCCTGGTCCAGGACGGCGCGCTTCGGGTCGGGTACGGCGAGCCAGGGATCCACCACCCGGAGCCGGCTCAGCCGGGGGTCGGCGAGCACCTCGTCGACCGCGGCGTGGTCGCCCCCCGTCACGAGCACAGCGCCCCGGGCCGGCCCGAGGATCCGGGCCGCGTGGTCGGCTGCCGCCTCGAACGCCTGCCGGGCCTGGTTGTCCCGGCGGCGGGCGAACCGCTGCTGGCTCTGACCGCCGGCCTTGGTCCGCCCCTGCACGTGCCGCTGGCCGATCTTGTGCTCGACGAGCTCGGTGACGTTCAGGCGCGCCACCGCGAACCCGCCCTTCCGCACCAGGAGAACGCCCCAGTCGTCGGGCGGAAGCGCGGCCAGGCGGAAGGCATCGGCGTCCGGCAGGCCGTCGTACTCGCCCGCGAACGGCAGCCGGGCCGTGAACGTCGAACCGTCGCTCGCGGCACCCGTCAGCGCGCCCTCGGCGACCCCAAGAGCCGTCGCCCCGTGCCGGCCGTTGAAGTTGAGCACCCACCGCTCGAGGCGGGCGGTCGGGACCAGGACGGTGGGCACGGGTCCACGGTACGGCGCTCTGCGGGCCACCTGGCCTACCCTCGGAATCGATGTCCCACGACCCGACCCGACTTCCCGACGACCTGCCCGCGCCGGCCGACGACGGCGCCGCCGACCACCTCCCGGGATCGCAGGTGCCGTCGCTGGCACTGCCGTCGACCCGGGGCGCCCAGATCCGGATGGACCTCGTGCCCGAGCCGTTCGAGTGCCTGGTGGTCTACGCCTACCCCCGGACCGGACGACCGGACGCTGCGCTGCCGCCAGGATGGGACGAGATCCCGGGCGCGCGTGGCTGCACGCCCGAGGCCTGCGGCTTCCGCGACCATGCCGACGACCTCGCCGACGCCGGGGCGGGCGTGGTCGGCCTCTCAACCCAGTCGACGGCGTACCAGCAGGAAGCCGCCGAGCGCCTGGGCCTCCCGTTCCCGCTGCTCAGCGACTCGGACCTGAGGCTGACCCGCGCCCTGAACCTCCCGACGTTCACGGCTGAGCTCGAGGACGAGTCCCGCGCCACGCTGCTCAAGCGGCTGACCTTCGTGATCCGTGAAGGGCGGATCGTCCACACGTTCTACCCGGTGTTTCCTCCCGACGGACATGCCGAGCGGGTGCTCGAGTGGTTGCGTCGCGCGGGCTCCGGCCGCTGACCCGGGTTCGGAGCCGATCCTGCGGCCTGTCCGCCACGTCCGAAACCCGCCAGCCCTGGGAGCGCACAGCGACCACGATGGCCGCATGGACATCATCTACCGCCCGATCGACCCAGACCGGCTGCGCGGCATGCGCGACGCCGGAGAGGACGAGTTCGGCAACCCGTGGCGCACTCGCACCGCGCAGGGCTGGGAACCGTTGCGCTGCTGCCTTCGTACGGCGGAGAAGGGCGCCGACATCGCGCTGATCAGCTACAGCCCGTGGCCGCTCCCCTGGTCCACGCCCTGGGCCGAGGCCGGCCCGGTCTTCGTGTGTGACTCCGGCTGCGCGGGCTACGCCCAAGCCGATCGCTACCCGGACGGACTCCGAGGCCTGCGCCTCCAGCTCAACCCGTTCGACCACACCGGCGCGCGTGCCTATCGACACATCAGGTTCGTCACGCCCGAGGAGGACCCGGAGACGGCGGTCCGGGAGGTCCTCGCGCAGCCCGACGTGGCGCACCTCCACGTGCGCAGCGCGATCGCCCAGTGCTTCACCTTCGAGGCGCGTCCTGCCTGACCGCCTACTCGGCCTGGTAGATGACGGCGAACCGCTCGAGCACCACCGGCATGTCCGGCTCGAACCCGCGGCTGGAGACCTGGCTGAAGAACCGCTCGTGCGCGGCACGCCAGTGGCCCAGCGACCGGTCGCCCTCCCCCTCGAGACGGGCGTGCTCCTCGTCGACCTCGTCGAACGGGGCCACCGCGACGGCCGTGGTGTTGATCAGCGCACGCGGGTGGCCCTGGCCGTCGAGCAGGATGCTCAGACTGCCGACCTCGGGCAGGGCCTCGCCCTCCGCCTCGTAGTCCCAGAGCGCGCTCGCGGTCGCGGTCTTGGTGCCCTCGAGCACCAGCTGGAGCAGCTCGTCGGCCTCCTCGGACGAGCCGCCGAACGCCCAGGCCGGGGGCGGCACGACCTCGAGCGTGGTCGGGCCGAAGTAGGTCGGCGCGCTGTTCAGGTTGGCGTGGAACCGCGCCAGCTCCCAGAAAGCCTCGACCGCTGACTTCGTCCTCCGTGTCTCGCATGGTGGGCTCAGACATTGAAGCCAAGGGCGCGCAGCTGCTCCCGGCCGTCGGGAGTGATCTTGTCGGGACCCCACGGCGGCATCCAGACCCAGTTGATGGCGACGTCGTTGACCAGGCCCTCAAGGGCGGAGTTCGTCTGGTCCATGATCACGTCGGTCAGCGGGCATGCGGCCGAGGTCAGCGTCATGTCGATGACGGCGTTGGAGCCTTCGTCGACGTGCACGCCGTAGACGAGGCCGAGGTCGACGACGTTGATGCCGAGCTCGGGGTCGACCACGTCCTTCATCGCCTCGGTGACGTCCTCCTCGGTCACCGTGGCGGTCCCCCCGCCGGCGGGTGCCGCCTCGGGCACCTCGGGCAGGTCCCCGTGGTCGGCTCTGTGATCGGTGGTCATGACGTCTCCTCCAGGGTCTGCACGGTTGCGTCCTTCCATGCCATCCACGACAGTAACGCGCACTTCACGCGAGCCGGGAACTTCGCGACCCCCGCAAAGGCGATCGCGTCCTCCAGCACGTCCTCGTCCGGCTCGACGGCGCCCCGGCCCTGCATCAGGGTCAGGAAGTCCTGGTGGATGGCCATGGCGTCGTCGATCTTCTTCCCGATCACCAGCTCGGTCAGCACCGAGGCGGAGGCTTGCGAGATGGAGCAGCCGACGGCGTCGTACGACACGTCCTCCACCATCCCGTCGGCGAGGTGGACGCGCAGCGTCACCTCGTCACCGCAGGTCGGGTTGACGTGGTGCACCTCGGCCTCGAACGGGTCCCGCAGGCCGCCGTGGCGCGGGTTCTTGTAGTGGTCGAGGATGATCTCCTGGTACAGCGAGTCCAGTTCTTCGCTCATCTCACTCCCTTCCTCAACCCAACTTGAAGTAGGAGCGGGTGTATTCCAGGCCGTCCACGAGGGCGTCGATCTCGGCGGGCGTCGTGTAGAGGTACGACGACATCCGGGTCGAGCTCTGCACGCCGAACCGCGCGTGAGCGGGCTTGGCGCAGTGGTGACCGGCGCGGACCGCGATTCCCCGGGAGTCCAGCACCTGCGCGACGTCGTGCGGGTGCACGCCCTCGATCTCGAAGCTGATCGCTCCCCCGCGCTCGGTGGCGTCGAGCGGGCCGAGCACGGTGAGGCCGGGCACGGTGGCCAGGCCCTCCAGGGCGTACGCCGTCACTGCCTGCTCGTGGGCGTGGACGTTCTGCATCCCGACGTGGGAGAGGTAGTCGACCGCGGCACCCAGGCCCACCGCCTCGACGATGGGCGGTGTGCCGGCCTCGAACTTGTGCGGGATCCCGGCATAGGTCGAGCGCTCCATCGCGACGGTCTCGATCATCTCGCCGCCGCCGAGGAACGGTGGCAGCTGGTCCAGGATCTCGCGCTTGCCCCAGAGCACGCCGATGCCGGTCGGTCCGACCACCTTGTGGCCGGTGAAGCCCACGATGTCGGCACCGGAGGCCACCACGTCGACGGGGATCTGGGGCGCGGCCTGCGCAGCGTCGACTACGACGATCGCGCCGACCTCGTGAGCGCGCCGGGCGATCTCCGCCACCGGGTTGACGGTGCCGAGCATGTTGGAGATCCAGGTCAGCGAGACCACCTTGGTGCGCTCGTTGATCAGCTCGTCGATGTTCGACAGGTCGAGCCGGCCCTCGTCGGTCAGGCCGAACCAGCGCAGGGTCGCGCCGGTGCGCTCGGTCAGGAGCTGCCACGGCACGATGTTGGAGTGGTGCTCCATCTCGGTGATGACCACCTCGTCGCCCTCGCCGACCGCGAGCGGTCCGCGGGCCCAGGCGAGCGTGTTGGCGACCAGGTTGAGCCCCTCGGAGATGTTCTTGGTGAAGATCACCTCGTCCCGGCTCGGCGCACTGATGAACGCCGCCACCTTGTCGCGGGCGGCCTCGAATGCCTCGGTCGACTCGGCGCCCAGCTGGTGCATGGCCCGGGCGATGTTGGCGTTGTGCCGCTCGAGGTGGTCGACCATGGTGTCGATCACGACCTGCGGCTTCTGCGAGGTGTTGGCGCTGTCGAGGTAGACCAGCGGCTGGCCGCCGGAGAGCGTGCGGGAGAGGATCGGGAAGTCCTTGCGGATCACTTCCAGATCGGGGAGCAGACCCTCCATCAGGTTTCCGACTTCGCCTTTCGACGATCTTCGTAGGTTGAGGAAGGCGCGCTCGCGTCTCGACTACCTCAACCAGCGGCCGGGCCTTCGTGTACTTGTCGTAGCCCTCGGCCTCCAGCTGGTCGGCCAGCTCGGGGCCACCCTCCTCGGCGATCCGTCCGTCGACGAACACGTGGACGAAGTCGGGCTGGATGTAGCGCAGGATCCGGGTGTAGTGCGTGATCAGCAGGACGCCCTTGCCCTCCTGCTCGCGGAACCGGTTGACACCCTCGGCGACGATCTTGAGCGCGTCGATGTCCAGGCCGGAGTCGGTCTCGTCGAGGACCGCAACCTTGGGGTTCAGCAGCTCGAGCTGCGCGATCTCGTGCCGCTTCTTCTCACCGCCGGAGAAGCCTTCGTTGACCGATCGCTGGGAGAACGACGCGTCGAGGTTGAGCCGCTCCATGACGTTGTTGACGTCCTTGACCCAGGTGCGCAGCTTCGGCGCCTCGCCGTCGATCGCGGTCTTGGCGGTGCGCAGGAAGTTGGAGACCGAGACCCCCGGCACCTCGACGGGGTACTGCATCGCGAGGAACAGCCCGGCGCGGGCCCGCTCGTCGACCGTCATGGCGAGCACGTCGGCACCGTCGAGGGTGACCGTCCCGCCAGTGATCTGGTACTTCGGGTGGCCCGCGATCGAGTAGGCCAGCGTCGACTTGCCCGATCCGTTGGGGCCCATGATCGCGTGGGTCTCGCCGTCCCTGATGGTCAGCGTGACCCCCGTGAGGATCTCCTTCGGGCCGTCCTCGGTGTCGACCGAGACGTGCAGGTCCTTGATGTCCAGCGTTGTCATTTCTCTCCTTGGGTAAGTCAGCTCGGCCTGACGCCGTTGAGGGTCTCGGTCGCGTCGACGTACACGTCGCCGCCGCGGACCTCGACCGCGAAGGTGGCCACCGGCTCGGTGGCCGGCAGGTGGGTGGGCTTGCCGGTGCGCAGGTCGAAGCAGGAGCCGTGCAGCCAGCACTCGACGGTGCCGTCGGCGACCTCGCCCTCGCTCAGGGCGACCTCCGCGTGGGAGCAGACGTTCTGGAGGGCGAAGATCTCGTCCCCGTCACGGGCGATCGCCAGGTCCAGGTCACCGATCGTCACGGCCAGCGCCTCGTCGCCGGGCACCTCGTCGACCGCGCACACCCTCTCGAAGCCGCCCATCACAGCTCCTTGAGGACGTTCTTGGCGAGCTCGTCCTCGACAGTCGCCAGCAGGCGCTCCTGGAGGGCGGGTACGCCGACCTTGCGGATCAGGTCGTTGAAGAACCCGTGCACGACCAGCCGGCGGGCCTCGACCTCGCTGACCCCGCGCGAGCGCAGGTAGAACAGCTGCTCGTCGTCGAACCGGCCGGTCGCCGACGCGTGGCCGGCGCCCTCGATCTCCCCGGTCTCGATCTCCAGGTTCGGGACGGAGTCGGCGTGGCAGCCGTCGGTGAGCACCAGGTTGCGGTTCTCCTCGTAGGTCTCGATGCCCTCGGCGACCTTGCGGATCAGCACGTTCCCGATCCACACCGTCCGGGCACCCTCACCCTGGAGCGCACCCTTGTAGACCGCATGGCTCTTGGTACGCGGAGCGGTGTGGTCGACGAACAGCCGGTGCTCGATGTGCTGGCCCTCGTCGGCGAAGTAGAGGCCCAGCATCTCGGCGTCGCCGCCGGGGCCGGCGTACCGGACGTTGGCGTCCATCCGCACCGTCTTGCCGCCGAAGGAGATCGCGACGTGCTTGTACGTCGCGTCCCGGCCCACGGTGGCCTCGTGGTGCGTCAGGTGGACGGTGTCGTCGGCCCAGTCCTGCAGGGAGATGACCGACACCTGGGCGCCGTCGCCCACCGACACCTCGACGACCTGGGCCAGCGTCGCGTGTCCGGTGTGGTTGAGCACCACCACCGCGCGGGCGTGGTTGCCGAAGCGCAGGGCGATGTGCCCGGCCTCGGTCTCCTCCGCGCTCTGACCGTCGAGCTCCACCACGATCGGCTCGGCGATCTCGGCCTCGGCGGGCACGTCGACGAGCAGGGTGGTGGGAACCTCGGCCAGGACCCGGGCGCCGAACAGGGTGTTCGGCACCAGGCCGCTGATGCCTCGCAGGCCCCGGGCCTCCTCGCCGTCGACCTGCTCGACCCGCACGCCGTCGGGGGCGTTCCAGGTGCAGGAGATCGTGGGCGCACCGAACTCGGCGTCGGCGTGCAGCTTGCGCAGCCGCTTGAGCGGGGTGAACCGCCAGATCTCCTCGCGGCCGGTCGGCACGATGTGGTCGGCGACCTCGAACGAGCCCTCCGGGTGGAGGTGGCTCGACACCTTCTCGGGGGCGGACTCGACCGCCCCGGCGACTGCCGGGGTATCCGTGACCGTCATCAGCCGACGGCTCCTTCCATCTGCAGCTCGATGAGCCGGTTCAGCTCGAGGGCGTACTCCATCGGCAGCTCCTTGGCGATCGGCTCGATGAAGCCGCGGACGATCATCGCCATCGCCTCGTCCTGCTCCATCCCGCGGGACATGAGGTAGAAGAGCTGGTCGTCGGAGACCTTCGAGACGCTCGCCTCGTGACCCATGGAGACGTCGTCCTCGCGGATGTCGACGTACGGGTAGGTGTCGGAGCGGCTGATCTGGTCGACGAGCAGCGCGTCGCACAGGACGTTGGACTTCGAGCCGTGGGCGCCCTCGTTGATCTGGACCAGGCCGCGGTACGACGTCCGGCCGCCGCCGCGGGCCACCGACTTGCTCAGGATCGAGCTCGACGTGTGCGGGGCCGCGTGGACCATCTTCGCGCCGGCGTCCTGGTGCTGGCCCTCGCCGGCGAACGCGATCGAGAGCGTCTCGCCCTTGGCGTGCTCGCCCATGAGGTAGACGGCGGGGTACTTCATCGTGACCTTGGACCCGATGTTGCCGTCGACCCACTCCATGGTGGCGCCGGCCTCGCAGGTCGCGCGCTTGGTCACCAGGTTGTAGACGTTGTTCGACCAGTTCTGGATCGTGGTGTAGCGGCAGCGGCCGCCCTTCTTCACGATGATCTCCACGACCGCGGAGTGCAGCGAGTCGGAGGAGTAGATCGGCGCGGTGCAGCCCTCGACGTAGTGCACGTAGGCGTCCTCGTCGACGATGATCAGGGTCCGCTCGAACTGGCCCATGTTCTCGGTGTTGATCCGGAAGTAGGCCTGCAGCGGGATGTCGACGTGGACCCCCGGCGGGACGTAGATGAACGAGCCGCCCGACCACACCGCGGTGTTGAGCGAGGCGAACTTGTTGTCGCCCACCGGGATCACCGTGCCGAAGTACTCCTGGAAGAGCTCCGGCTGGTCGCGCAGCGCGGTGTCGGTGTCGAGGAACAGGACGCCCTGCTCCTCGAGGTCCTCGCGGATCGAGTGGTAGACGACCTCGGACTCGTACTGCGCGGCGACGCCCGCGACCAGGCGCTGCTTCTCCGCCTCCGGGATGCCGAGCTTGTCGTAGGTGTTCTTGATGTCCTCGGGCAGGTCCTCCCAGGAGGTGGCCTGCTTCTCGCTGGACCGGACGAAGTACTTGATGTTGTCGAAGTCGATGTGCGAGAGGTCAGAGCCCCACGTCGGCATCGGCTTGCGGTGGAAGAGCTTGAGACCCTTCAGCCGCAGGTCGAGCATCCACTGGGGCTCGCTCTTCTTCTCCGAGATGTCGCGGACCACGGTCTCGTTGAGACCACGGGTCGCCGAGGCACCGGCGGCGTCGCTGTCGGCCCAGCCGAACTCGTAGCGGTCGCGAAGACCCTTGAGTTCCGGGTTGAGCTCTTCGATGCTCGTCATGCTGACGCTCCGTCCTTCTTCCTCTGGATGTCCGGGATGCAGGTGGTGCACACGCCGTCGCCGTGGGCGATGGTGGCGAGCCGCTGGACGTGGCGGCCGAGGACCCGGCCGATGGCCTCGGTCTCGGCCTCGCACAGCTGGGGGAACTCGTGGGCGACGTGGGAGACCGGGCAGTGCTGCTGGCACAGCTGGTGGCCACTGTGCCCATTGGCAGGGGGGATGTCGCGCACCGAGGCGGCGTACCCCTCGTCGGTGAAGATCTGGGCCAGCGCCTCGGTCGGGCTCAGGTGCGGGTTGTCGGCCAGGGTGCCCTCGAAGCGGTCCTCGATGAACTCGACCCTCCGGTTGGCGAACTCGCGAACGGCGTCGTCGCCGCCGGTCTCGGCCAGGAACCGGAGCGCCTGGACCGCGAGGTCGTCGTACTGCTGGTCGAAGTGGTCGCGTCCGGCCTCGGTGAGCGCGAAGACCTTGGCCGGTCGGCCCCGGCCCCGGGTCGTCCCGCTGCGCGGCTCGCGGGCCGCGATCATGCCCTCCTCCAGCAGCGCGTCGAGGTGTCGGCGCACGGCCGCCGGGGTGAGGTCGAGCCGCTCGGCGAGGGCCGCGGCGGTCGAGGCGCCGTCGACGAGGATCGACCGCACGACGCGCTCGCGCGTCGGCTGGTCGTGGGTCACGGGACCCACCTCGCGAACCCCTGCCTCGATTTCCACAACAACAGTGTGACGTTAATGCAGGACGCACTTCAAGTAAGGGTGGCCTAACCATCCGGTCTCGACACCGCCACCGAGTTTCGGTGGTCGAGTAGCGAGCGCCAGCGAGCGTGTCGAGACCCTAGAGTGCCCGCATGGCTGGATCGATCCTGGGCAATGCCGTCCGGCGCGTGGAGGACCCCGAGCTCCTGGTCGGTCACGGGACGTTCGTCGACAACCTCCGCCCCGCCGGGACCACCCACGCCGTGTTCGTCCGGAGCCCGTACGCCCACGCGCGGATCACCTCGGTCGACGCCTCCGAGGCCGAGCGGTCCCCGGGCGTGGTCGCGGTGCTCACCGGCCAGGACGTGGCCGATCGTCCGGTGCCGACGTTCGGGAGCGCCAACGACGACCTGGTCCGCACCGCGCTGGCCACCGACAAGGTGCGGTTCGTCGGCGAGCCGGTCGCGCTGGTGGTCGCCGAGACCCGGGCCCAGGCCGTGGACGCGGCCGAGCTGGTCGACGTCGACTACGACGAGCTGGACGCGGTGTCGGACATGGAGGCCGCGCTGGCCGCGGACGCCCCGCTGCAGTTCGAGGAGCTGGGCAGCAACCTCGCGAAGTCCCGGATCGACCGTGACCGGGAGGATCCCCTGGCCGGCGCCGACCACGTGGTCCGGCTCCGGATGGAGAACCACCGCGTGGCCGTGGCCCCGATCGAGGGCCACGCCATCCTGGTCGAGCCCACCGACGCCGGCCTCACCTGCTGGGTCTCCACCCAGCACCCGCATGACTCCCGGGACCTCATCTGCAAGTACACCGGCCTGCCGCCGGAGTCGGTGCGCGTCATCGCGCCGCACGTCGGCGGGGCGTTCGGCGGCAAGGCCGGCATCTTCGCCGAGCATGCGGCCGTCATCTCCGCCGCCCGCCGGGTGGGCCGCCCCGTCACCTGGGCGGAGACCCGCAGCGAGGCGATGCTCTCCATGCACGGACGCGGGCAGGTGCAGTACGCCGAGCTCGGGCTCACCGCCGAGGGCAAGTTCGTCGGGCTTCGGCTGCGGATGGTCGGCGACTGCGGCGCGTACGCCGGCTTCGGCGGGGGCTTCACGGTCGGGCCGACCCGGCTGATGGCGCAGGGGACCTACGTCGTCCCCCGCCTCCAGTACGACGCCGTCTCCGTCCTGACCAACACCTCGCCCGTCGGCGCGTTCCGTGGCGCCGGGCGACCCGAGGCGGCCGCGATGATCGAGCGCCTCGTCGACGCCGCCGCCGCCGAGCTGGGGCTGCCGCCCGAGGAGCTGCGGCGCCGCAACTTCATCCAGCCCGCCGACTTCCCGTTCACGACCCACTCGAAGATGACCTACGACAACGGCGACTACGACCTGCCGCTGCGCGAGGCGCTCCGGATCGCCGACGTCGACGCGGCCCGGGCCGAGCAGCAGCGCCGGCGCGAGTCCGGCGACCCGTGCCAGCTGGGCATCGGCATCTCCACCTACGTCGAGATCACCGGCTTCGGTGGGTCGGAGTTCGGGTCCGTCCAGATCCAGCCGGACGGGTCCGCCGTCGTCATGTCCGGCACCTCAGCGCACGGCCAGGGCCACGCGACGTCGTTCTCGATGATCGTCGCGGACCGGCTCGGGATCCCGCTGTCGGAGATCAGCTACACCCAGTCCGACACCCAGCTGGTCCGCTCCGGCGGCGGGACCGGCGGATCCCGGTCCCTCCAGCTCGGCGGCAACGCCGTCGCCGCCGCCTCCGACGAGGTCCGGGAACGTGCGGTCGCCGTGGCCGCCCGGATGCTGGAGGCGGCCCCCGCCGACGTCACGCTCGAGGACGGCGCCTTCTCGGTCCAGGGCGTCCCCGGCTCCGAGCGTCCGCTGGGCCGAGGTCGCGGCGTACGCCCACGAGCACGACGGCGGCCTCGGCTCGGACACCGACTTCACCCACGACGGGGCGACCTTCCCGTTCGGCGCGCACGTCTCGATCGTCGAGGTCGACACCGAGACCGGGCGGGTCCACCCGCTCCGGCACGTCGCCGTCGACGACTGCGGCCGGGTGCTCAACCCGATGATCGTGGCCGGGCAGCAGCACGGCGGGGCGGTGCAGGGCATGTCGCAGGCGCTGTGGGAGGAGTTCGTGTACGACGCCGACGGGACGCCGCTGACCAGCACGTTCGTCGACTACGCCATCCCCACGGCGGCCGACACGCCCTCGCTCGAGGTGTCCAGCACCCAGACCCCCACCCCGCTGAACCCGCTGGGGGCGAAGGGGATCGGCGAGTCCGCGACGATCGGCTCGACGCCCGCGGTCCAGAACGCGGTGATCGACGCGGTGCGCCACCTCGGCGTGCGCCACATCGACCTGCCGTGCACACCGCTACCGCGTCTGGCACGCAATCCAGCAGGCGGCTGCCGGCACGCTCCCCGACCCCTGGCGGGACCCGCCGGCGGTGTTCGAGGAGCTCGCCGCCGGGTCCTGACGGACCGCCGGCCGCGCTACTGCGCTACTGGGCGAGCAGCGGTAGGAACGAGCCGCCCATCAGCCCACCGGCCGAGCCGGTCGGCGCAGGCGGGAGGTTCTCGCCGCCGTACACGTGGTCGGTGGCCGTGCCGTACTGCAGCCAGGTCTCGGCCGGCGCCCTGGCCACGGCCCGGGGCGCTCCAGTCGCAGACACCGTCGGCGAAGATCACCTCGAGCTGCGCCCACTGCTCGGCCGTGAACGCCGCCCCGAGCACGCCGTAGTCGGCCCGGTCCAGCGGCTTCAGCTGGCAGGCCACGTTGTCGTTGGCGACCGGCCCGCCGGCCTCCTGCCGCGGGGTCGAGAGGCGGGTCTGCAGGACCTGCAGCTCCTCGACGGAGCACGCCGGCGCGGCCTCGGCGGTGACGCAGCGGTCGGTGACGTCCCCGGGACGGTCCTCGGCGATCTTCTGCGCGAGCGACACCTCACGCGTGTCCGACTCGACGGCCGTGAGCCAGCGGTCCATGGCCAGCAGTGCCTCGTTGGCCCACTGCGGGTCGCCGATCAGCGGTGCCGGGCCGAACCACATGACCCGGTTGTCGGTGTGGCCCTGGTCGGCCAGCAGCCGCTCCTCGGTCCAGAACGCGTGGCTGTAGTCGTGGGCCAGGCCCGGGTCGGGCCCGCCGTGGTTGATCATGGCGACCTGGTCGAGGTTGGTGGTCTCGTTGATCAGGCCGGAGCGGTAGGCACGCTCGATCGCGGCCTGGTCGCCGTCGACCCGCTCCTCGACGAAGTCGGAGTTGACGTCGAGCCCACCGATCTTGGCGTTGAGGTCGACGAACTGGGCCGGCGTGATCTGGCCCTGCTGGAGCGCCTCGAGGCCGAACTGGACGCCGGTGTTGGCGAAGGGGATGCCGGCGAACCCGTGGCCGGCCGCCTGCTCCTCCGCGCTCCACACGCTCTCGGGACGCGGCCCGAGCACGTTGATCATGATGTCGAGCACCGAGCAGCGCACCCCGCCGGGGTTGGTCTCGGAGTCGTAGCGCGTGCTCTCGTCGCCCGGCACGGTGTCGCGGGTGCCCGAGCAGTCGTTCTCGGGGTTGAGGGCCGACTTGTAGAGGTTCTCGTCGGCCACCACCGCGTTGGCGTGGGAGGCGTGGCCCTCCACCTGCGCCATCTGGGTCGGCGTCCAGGCGACGCCGGACCCCCAGCGCGAGGGATCCTCGAAGTAGAGCCGCATCAGGTGGTAGTCGGTGAACTGGGTCCCCGCGGTCAGGGTGTCGGGGTAGGAGCAGGTGGTGACCAGGCCCTGGTAGATGCCCGGGTAGGCGTTGGCGATGGTGTGCTGGGCGATCGAGCCGCCGGAGCAGCCGGTGCCGATCGTGTACCTGATCTCGCCGTACTGCTCGACCAGCCGCTCCTTGGCCATCATCAGTGACTCGGCCTCGATCGGGACGTTGCAGTTGTGGCCGGTGTTGGCGAGGGCGGTGGAGACCACGGCGAAGCCCTTGCCCAGCGCCGTCACGTAGCTCGGCGTCACGCCCGGAGCGGACTCGAGGGTGCCGGAGTAGTCCTGGAGCGGCGGCGACCCCGGCGCGTACGACGCCCCGCAGTTCCCGCCGTGGGTGATCAGCACCTTGTGGTTCCACTGCTCCTGGGGAGCCCAGGGCTGCCAGTCCTGGCCCTGCTGCCAGAGGGTGAGGATCGTGTAGCGGTCCCGGTCCTGGAAGCCGTCCTCGCGACGGACGATGAACGGGACCGTCTTGCCCTCGTCCGTGGTCGTGGTGGCCACGTCGTCCGGGGGGTTCTGCGGGTCGTAGGGCTCGAGGTCCGGCTGGGTCGGGTCGGTGGACTTGTAGAGCAGCGTGTACGACACGGGCTGGTTGCACTTCGCGTCGACCGCCCCGGCCTGGCACTGGTAGGGCTCGTGGTGTGGCCCGGAGAAGATCGGGCCGCCGTTCGGGTGGTTGGTGACGGTGGCCGTGGCCACTTCGCCACCGGCCTCGGCCCGGAGCTCGTTGGCGCCCAGGGCCAGTCCGTCGACCAGCCCCTCGAACCTCCCGTTCGGCCGACGGCGAAGGCGCTGGTGACGTCGCGCTCCCCCACCGTCACTCGCACGTCCGACTGCGGGGACCCCCTCCGGGAGCTCGATCGCGACCAGCGCGTCCCCGCCGGAGACCAGGTCGGCCCGGTTGGACAGCACCTGGATCGTCAGCGGGCCGGCGGCAGAGGCCTGGCCCGCCGGCAGGGTGCCGACCACCAGCGGAAGGGCGGCGAGCAGGGCCAGGAGCAGGAGTCGGGCGCGCATGGACCCTCAACGATCCGGCCAATGCACACGTTACGCACGGGTAGCCCACCCTCCGACCGATCTGCCGGGTGAGAGAATGCCGCCGTGCCAGCCGCCGATCCCGCCGTCGCCGTGGACGGACTGGTGATGCGGTACGGCGACAAGGTCGCCGTCGACGGCCTCTCGCTGACGGTCGAGCGCCAGACCATCACCGCCGTCCTCGGGCCGAACGGCGCCGGGAAGACGACCACCCTGGAGACCTGCGAGGGATACCGGCAGCCGCAGCAGGGTTCGGTCCGCGTGCTCGGCCTCGATCCGGTGCGGGACCGCCGGGCCCTGCTGCCGCGGATCGGGGTGATGCTGCAGGACGGCGGCGCCTGGAGCGGGGTGCGGGCGATGGAGATGCTGCACCACATGGCCCGGCTGCACGCCCACCCGCTCGACGTCGACCTGCTCGGCGAGCGGCTCGGGCTCGGGGAGTGCGGCAGCACGCCGTACCGACGCCTCTCCGGCGGCCAGCAGCAGCGGCTCGGCCTGGCGATGGCGCTGGTCGGGCGCCCGGAGATCGTCTTCGTCGACGAGCCGACGGCCGGCATGGACCCGAAGGCCCGGCGCGGGACGTGGGAGCTGCTCGAGGAGCTCCGCGCCAGCGGGGTGACTGTGGTGCTGACGACCCACTACATGGACGAGGCCGAGCGACTCGCCGACCGGATCCACATCATCGACCGCGGCCAGCTGATCGCGACGGGCACCGCCCTCGAGCTCACCCGCGGCAGCGCCGACCGGCAGCCGGCGGCGACGATCCGGCTGGTGGTCAGCCGGCCGTTCCCGCCGGGGGCCCCGGAGTCCCTGCGCCGGGCGCTCGGCGACCGGACCGAGGTGACCCAGCTCGACGAGGTCAGCCTGCTGGTGACCGGACCGGCCGACGCCTCCACGCTGGCGAACATCTCCGGCTGGTGCCAGGAGCACGGCGTGCTGCCGGAGTCGCTCACCCTGGGCCAGCGCACGCTCGAGGACGTCTTCCTGCAGCTGACCGGACGGGAGCTGTCGGCATGAATCTCGACGGCCGACCGCCGCTCGACTTCACCCCCCGCCCCGGTGCCGCGCCACTCCCCCGGATGGTCGCCGCCCAGGCCGCTCATGGAGACCCGCCTGATGCTGCGCAACGGCGAGCAGCTCCTCCTCGCCGTGGTCATCCCCGTGATCGTGCTGGTCGCCGGCGTCAGGGGCACCAAGGCGCTCGACATCACCTTCGAGCACGCCTCGGTCGACGTGTTCACGCCCGGGGTCCTCGCCCTGGCGGTGATGTCGACCGCCTTCACCTCGCTCGCGATCACCACCGGCTTCGAGCGGCGCTACGGCGTGATCAAGCGGCTCGGCTCCTCCCCGCTGCCACGTTCGGGGCTCCTGGCCGGCAAGGTCTGCTCGTTGCTGCTCGTCGAGCTGGCGCAGATGGTCGTCATCGGGGCCGTGGCGCTCGCCCTGGGCTGGGACCCCGATCCGAGCTGGATGGGGACGTTCCTCGCGGTCGTCCTTGGCACCGCCGCGTTCGCCTCCCTCGGCCTCTTCGTCGCCGGCGTCCTCCGCGCGGAGGCCACCCTCGCGGCCGCCAACCTCGTCTACCTGCTGCTGATGGCCGGCGGCGCCGTGGTCGTGCCGTCGGTCGCGTACGGCGCCTTCGGCGACCTCGTCCGCTGGCTGCCGTCCGGCGCGCTCGGCGACGCGATGCGCGACGCCCTGATCCGCGACACGATCGCCTGGACCAACCTGGTCGTGCTCCTCGCCTGGGCAGCGCTCGGGACGTTCCTCACCGCCCGGACGTTCCGGTGGGAGTGAAGCTGCCGGTCCGGCCGCTGGCGTGGGCCACGCTGGCCGCCAACTGCGTCCTCGTCGTCACCGGTGGGGCGGTCCGGCTCACCGGCTCCGGGCTGGGCTGCCCGACCTGGCCGCGCTGCACCGACCGGTCGTTCCGGCCGCACGGCGCGCTCGACGTCCACGAGGCGATCGAGTTCGGCAACCGGATGCTCACGTTCGTGCTGGTCGCGGTCGCCCTGGCCACGCTGGTCGCCGCCTGGCAGACGGGACGCCGCGACCTGCGAACCATCGGGCTGGTGCTCGCCCTCGGCATCCCGGCCCAGGCGGTCATCGGCGGGGTCACGGTGCTGACCGACCTCAACCCCTGGGTGGTGTCGTTCCACCTGCTCTGCTCGCTGGCGATCATCGGGCTGGCGGTGCTGTTCCTGTGGCGCCTCGACCGTCCCGCGGGCGGCTCGAGCGGCGGCGCCGACGTGACGCTCGCCGCGTTCACCTTCGCGGCCGGCTGGCTGGTGCTGTACGTCGGCACGGTGGTCACCGGCTCCGGTCCCCACGCGGGCGACATCGACTCGCCGCGGAACGGGCTGAACCCGCTCCAGGTCAGCCAGCTCCACGCGGACCTGGTGTTCCTGTTCGTCGGGCTCACGGTCGGGCTGCTCTTCGCGGTCCGCGCCGCCGGCCGACCGCCGGCCGTGCGGCGCGCCGTACTCACCCTGCTCGGGCTGGAGCTCGCCCAGGGGACGATCGGGTTCGTGCAGTACTTCACCGACCTGCCGGTGGTGCTGGTCGGCTTCCACCTGCTCGGCGCCGCCCTCGTCTCCGCGGCCGCGACCTGGATGCTGCTGACGGTCCGCGAGGAGCCCCCGGAGAAAGCGAGGACGACGGCTGGCCCGCACCCCCGTGGACAGGCCCTGCCGTCGTCCTCCCACTGATATACGCGATCGCGGCCGGACTTCGTTGCCGGAATCCCGAAAAATTTTGCTCTCGGTGCGACGGGCGGCGGTCAGCGGGTCAGCAGCGGGTCCAGCGCGACCGCGACGAAGAGCAGCGAGAGATAGAGGTTGGAGGAGTGGAACAGCCGCATCGGCTGGATCACGCTCAGGTCCTCGGTGCCCAGCGCACGTCGCCACATGCGATGCGCCTCGACCAGGAACACGGCCCCGAGCGCGGCAGCCGCCAGGGGGTAGAAGATCCCCGTGTCGGCGACCGGCCACAGCAGCAGGGACGTGGCCACCATGACCCAGCTGTAGGCCACGATCCGGCGGCCCACCTCACGCGCAGGGGCCACGACCGGGAGCATCGGCACCTCGACGTTCGCGTAGTCCTCGCGGTAGCGCAGGGCCAGCGCCCAGGTGTGCGGCGGGGTCCAGAAGAACACGACCGCGAACAGCACGATCGGCACCCACGACAGCTCGCCGGTGACCGCGGTCCAGCCGATCAGCGCGGGGAAGCAGCCCGCGAGGCCGCCCCAGACGATGTTCTGCGTGGTCCGCCGCTTCAGGACCATGGTGTAGACGAGCACGTAGAACGCGTTCGCCAGCACCGAGAGTCCGGCGGAGAGCCAGTTGACCCAGACCGCCAGCACCACCGTCGACACCACGCGAGGGTGAGGCCGAAGATCAGAGCAGCCGCTCACGGTGACCACGATGCGGCGGCAACGCCCTTCGACGCGTCCTCCGCATCTGCTCGTCGATGTCGCGGTCGTAGACGCAGTTGAGCGCCGACGCCGAACCCGCCGAGAGCGTGCCGCCGACGACCGTGGCGACGACGAGACCCAGCTCGGGGATGCCCCGGGCGGCGAAGAACATGACCGGGACGGTCGTGAGGAGGAGCAGCTCGATGACCCGTGGCTTGGTCAGGCCGACGTACGCCGCCACCACGTCGCCGGCGGTCGCGCGGGCCGGTTCCGGCTGCGAGACAGCGGAGGCCGGCTGGCCGACGTACGTCACGGAAGATTCCTCGATGGGGAGGCGGCTGAGTGCGGGTCGCAGTCTATCCGCAGGGATGAGTAGGCTCGAAGCCGATGTCGGCACCGTGAAAGGAAGCTCGTGACCACACTCGACTGGACCGAGATCGACGACAAGGCGGTGGACACGATCCGGGTCCTCGCCATGGACGCGGTGCAGAAGGTCGGCAACGGCCATCCCGGGACCGCGATGAGCCTGGCGCCCGCCGCCTACCTGCTGTTCCAGAAGGTCATGCGGCACAACCCCGCCGACCCGCACTGGCCCGGCCGCGACCGGTTCGTGCTCTCGGCCGGCCACTCGTCGCTGACCCTCTACCTCCAGCTCTTCCTCGGCGGCTGGGGCCTCGAGCTGGACGACATCAAGGCGCTGCGCACCTGGGGCAGCAAGACCCCCGGACACCCGGAGTTCGGCCACACCGCAGGGGTCGAGACCACCACCGGGCCGCTCGGCCAGGGCATCGGCAACGCGGTCGGCATGGCCATGGCCGCCCGCCGTGAGCGCGGCATGCTCGACCCCAACGCCGACGAGGGCACCTCACCCTTCGACCACCACATCTACGCCATCTGCAGCGACGGCGACATCGAGGAGGGCGTCAGCGCCGAGGCCTCGGCGATCGCCGGAGTGCAGCAGCTCGGCAACCTGACCGTCCTCTACGACGCCAACCGGATCTCGATCGAGGACGACACCGACATCGCCCTGGCCGAGGACGTCGGCAAGCGCTACGAGGCCTACGGCTGGCACGTGCAGACCGTCGACTGGACCCACGACGAGACCAAGTACGTCGAGGACGTTCCGGCCCTGCACGAGGCGATCCGGAAGGCGAACGCCGTCACCGACCGACCCAGCTTCATCGTGCTCCGCACCATCATCGCCTGGCCGGCCCCCTCGGCCCAGAACACCGGCAAGGCCCACGGCTCCGCGCTCGGTGACGACGAGGTCGCCGCCACCAAGCGGGTCCTCGGCTTCGACGCCGAGAAGACCTTCGAGGTGCCACCCGGGGTGCTCGAGCACACCCGAGAGGTGGTCGAGCGCGGCAAGGCCGCGCAGGCCGAGTGGGACCAGGCGTTCCGGCACTGGACCACCAAGCCCTCGGCCGACGTCGCGCTGTTCGAGCGGCTCCAGACCCGCACCCTCCCGCAGGGCTGGGCCGACCAGCTGCCGACGTTCGAGGCCGGGAAGGACGTCGCCACCCGCAAGGCGTCGGGCGCGGTGATCAACGCGATCGCGGCGAAGGTCCCCGAGCTCTGGGGCGGCTCCGCCGACCTCGCCGAGTCCAACAACACCACCATCGAGGACGCCCCCTCGTTCCTGCCCAAGGACCGCTCCACGAAGCTGTGGCAGGGCGACCCGCTGGCCGGACGGGTGCTGCACTTCGGCATCCGCGAGCACGCCATGGGCGCGATCCTCAACGGCATCGCGGTGCACGGCGGCACCCGCCCCTTCGGCGGCACCTTCCTCACCTTCTCCGACTACATGCGGCCCTCGGTCCGACTGGCCGCGATCATGAAGCTGCCGGTCACCTATGTCTGGACCCACGACTCGATCGGTCTCGGCGAGGACGGCCCGACCCACCAGCCGATCGAGCACCTCGCCGCCCTCCGGGGGATCATCGGGCTCGACGTCGTCCGTCCCGGCGACGCCAACGAGGTGACCGCCTGCTGGCAGGCGGTCCTCGAGCACACCGACCGGCCCGCCGGCCTCGCGCTGAGCCGGCAGAACCTGCCGGTGTTCCCGCGCGGCGAGGAAGGGTTCTCGGACACCTCGAACGTCCACCGCGGCGGCTACGTGCTGCTGGACACCGACGGCGGCCTGCCCGACGTGGTCATCATCGGCACCGGCTCGGAGCTCCAGCTGGCGGTGGCCGCCCGGGCGAAGCTCGCCGAGGACGGCGTACGCGCCCGGGTGGTCTCGATGCCCTGCCGTGAGTGGTTCGACGAGCAGGAGGAGTCCTACCGCGAGACCGTCATCCCGCCCACCGTGAAGGCCCGTGTGTCGGTCGAGGCCGGCATCGCCCAGGGCTGGCGCGAGCTGGTCGGCGACCACGGGCGGATCGTGTCCATCGACCAGTACGGCCACTCCGCGGAGTTCTCGCGGATCTTCACCGAGTACGGCCTCACCGCCGACGCCGTCGCGTCGGCGGCCCACGACAGCATCGCGGCGGCCACCGGCTGATCCGCCGGCCCGAGCGACCACCAGGGAGGAAGCATGACCGAACGACTGAAGGCACTCTCCGACGCCGGAGTCTCGATCTGGCTGGACGACCTGTCCCGCGAGCGGATCGAGACCGGCAACCTGGCCGACCTGGTCAAGCACAAGTCCGTGGTCGGGGTGACCACCAACCCGACGATCTTCGCGGCAGCCATCTCCGAGGGCGAGCGGTACGACGACGAGGTCCGCGCGCTGGTGGCCGACGGCGACGACGTGGAGAAGGTCGTCTTCGAGCTCACGACCAGCGACGTCCAGGCCGCCTGCGACGTCCTCCAGCCGACGTACGCCGCGACCGGCGGCGTCGACGGACGGGTCTCGATCGAGGTCGCGCCCACCCTCGCGTTCGACACCGAGGCGACCCTGGCCTCCGCCCGGGAGCTGTGGTCCGAGGTCGACCGGGAGAACCTCTTCATCAAGATCCCGGCCACCACCGAGGGCGCCCCGGCGATCACCGACGCCCTCGGCGACGGGATCAGCGTCAACGTCACCCTGATCTTCGGGCTCGGCCGCTACGCCGCCGTGATGGACGCCTACCTCTCGGGCCTGGAGAAGGCGCTCGACGCCGGGCAGGACCTGTCCCGGATCCACTCGGTGGCCTCCTTCTTCGTCTCCCGGGTGGACACCGAGATCGACCGTCGCCTCGAAGAGATCGGCAGCGACGAGGCGCTCGCCCTGCGCGGCAAGGCCGGGGTCGCCAACGCCCGGCTCGCCTACCGCGACTACCAGAAGTTCTTCGAGGGAGAGCGCTGGGCCAGGCTCGCCGAGGCCGGCGCCAACACCCAGCGGCCGCTGTGGGCGTCGACCGGCGTGAAGAACCCCGACTACTCCGACACGATGTACGTCGACGAGCTCCTGGTCGCCAACACCGTCAACACCATGCCCGAGAAGACCCTGGAGGCGTTCGCCGACCACGGCGAGGTCGACGGCGACCGGGTCACCACGATGTACGACCACGCCCAGCAGGTGATGGACGACCTGAATCCGTGGGCATCGACTACGACGACGTGATCGCGACCCTCGAGCAGGAGGGCGTCGACAAGTTCTCGAAGTCCTGGCAGGAGCTGCTCGACACCGTCTCGGAGCAGATGGACTCGGCCAAGAAATGAGCGGGACGGCTTGGAACACCGTCGAGGCCAAGTCTGAATCCGGCGATGGCGCCGGTGCGTTCGAGCTGTTCTTCGGCTACCCCGACGAGGCCGTGTACGCCGCGGCCGTCGAGCAGCTGGTGGCCGACGAGGTCGCGAGCGGCATCGCCGGACAGGACCCCACGCTCTGGGGCCCCGCCGCCGAGGACGAGGCGGGCAAGCGCCTGGCCTGGGTGGACCTGCCCGAGCGGTCGAAGGCGCTGGTCACCGACATCTCCACCCTCGAGGTCGAGCTCCGGGAGCGGGGGCTGTCGCGGATCGTCCTGTGCGGAATGGGCGGCTCGTCCCTGGCGCCCGAGGTCATCTGCGCCGCGGCGGGCGTCGAGCTCGTGGTGCTCGACTCCTCCGACCCCGACTTCGTGCGCGCCGCACTCGAGGACCGACTGGCCGAGACGGTGGTCGTCGTCTCGTCGAAGTCCGGTGGCACGGTCGAGACCGACAGCCAGCGGCGGGCGTTCGAGAAGGCGTTCGGCGACGTGGGGATCGACCCAGCCGAGCGGATCGTCGTCGTCACCGACCCGGGCTCCCCGCTCGCCGGGCTGGCGGAGGAGGCGGGCTACCGGACCTTCCTCGCCGATCCCGACGTCGGTGGCCGCTACTCCGCGCTGACGGCGTTCGGGCTGGTCCCCAGCGGCCTGGCCGGCGCCGACGTCGCCGGCCTGCTCGAGCAGGCCGCCGAGATGCGCGGCGCCCTCGAGGCCGACTCGGTCGACAATCCCGGGCTGCGGCTCGGGGGCCTGCTGGGTGTCGCCAACGCCGCGGGCGTGGACAAGCTCGTCCTGGCCAGACGCGGGCTCGACGTACGCCGGACTCGGCGACTGGGCCGAGCAGCTGATCGCGGAGTCCACCGGCAAGGAGGGCAAGGGGATCCTCCCGGTGGTGGTCGACTCGGTCGAGTCCCCGAACTTCTCGCCGAGCACACCCGACGAGGTCCTGGGGACGTACGGGCCCTGAGCCCGTCCTCGGGTCGGTCCGGCCCGCCTCCGGGTTCGGCGTCTCCGTCGACGCCCCCCTCGGCGCCCAGCTGCTGCTCTGGGAGTACGCCACCGCCGTCGCCGGCCGGATGATCGGGATCAACCCCTTCGACCAGCCCGACGTGGAGAGCGCCAAGTCGGCCGCGCGGGAGATGCTCGACGGAGGCGCCTCCGAGCCGGTCCCGGTGTTCGAGGACGGACCGGTCACGGTCTACGCGTCCGGGTCGTGGCTGCCGGAGGGCACCGAGAGCATGGGTGCGGCGGTGACCGCCCTGCTGGACCTGCTGGACGGCGACCACGGCTACGTCGCCGTGCAGGCCTACCTCGACCGGCACCGGGACGCCTCGCTCGCCTCCATCCGGGACGCGCTGGCCGCCAGGACCGGGCGGCCCGTGACGTTCGGCTGGGGACCCCGGTTCCTGCACTCCACCGGGCAGTACCACAAGGGCGGACCCCGCCACGGGCGTCTACCTGCAGGTCACCGGGCAGCCCGAGGCCGACCTGGCCGTCCCGGACCGGCCGTTCACCTTCCACGAGTTCCTGACCGCCCAGGCGGTCGGGGACGGTCAGGTGCTCGCCGACCAGGGCCGCCCTGTCCTGCGCCTGCACGTGTCGAGCCCGGCCGACCTGGCCGACGTACAGAAGGCGCTGGCGTGACCAGCAAGGGCCACGGACCACCGGAACCCGCTGCGGGACCCCGCGGACCGGCGGATGCCCCGGATCGCCGGCCCCTGCGGGTTGGTGATCTTCGGCGTCACCGGCGACCTCGCGCGCCGAAAGGTGATGCCCGCGATCTACGACCTGGCCAACCGTGGGCTTGTTGCCGCCGGGTTTCAGCGTGGTCGGCTTCGCGCGGCGCGACTGGGCGGACCAGGACTTCGCGCAGATCGTCCACGACTCCGTCAGGGCAGCACTCGCGGACGGAGTTCCGCGAGGAGGTCTGGCGCCAGCTCGCCGAGGGGATCCGCTTCGTGCAGGGCGACTTCTCCGACGACCTCGCCTTCGAGAAGCTGCGCCACACCATCGAGGAGCTCGACGAGATCCGCGGCACCGGTGGCAACCACGCCTTCTACCTCGCCATCCCGCCCGGGCTCTTCGGCGACGCGGTCGGCCAGCTCAAGGAGCACGGGCTGGTCGAGCCGACCGCCGAGTCGTGGCGCCGGGTGGTGATCGAGAAGCCGTTCGGTCATGACCTGGCGTCGGCCCAGCGAGCTGAACCGGATGATCGACGAGGTGTTCCCGCCGGAGTCGATCTTCCGGATCGACCACTACCTCGGCAAGGAGACCGTCCAGAACATCCTCGCGATGCGGTTCGCGAACGCGATGTTCGAGCCCATCTGGAACACCAACTACGTCGACCACGTGCAGATCACGATGGCCGAGGACCTCGGGATCGGCGGCCGGGCCGGCTACTACGACGGCATCGGGGCCGCCCGTGACGTGATCCAGAACCACCTGCTCCAGCTGATGGCGCTGGTGGCGATGGAGGAGCCGACCTCGTTCGACGCCGACAGCCTGCGGCTGGAGAAGCAGAAGGTGCTGAAGAGCGTGGTCCTCCCCCGCCGGCTCGACCTGAACACCGCGCGCGGGCAGTACGCGCCCGGCTGGGCCGGCGGAGTACAGGTGCCCGGCTTCCTCGAGGAGGAGGGCATCAAGCCCACCTCGACCACCGAGACCTACGCCGCGATCCGCCTCGACGTCGAGACCCGGCGCTGGGCGGGCGTGCCGTTCTACCTGCGCACCGGCAAGCGGCTCGGGCGACGGGTCACCGAGGTCGCGGTGGTGTTCAAGCGGGCGCCGCACCTGCCGTTCAGCGCGGTGTCCACCGAGGACCTGACCCAGAACACCCTGGTGATCCGGATCCAGCCCGACGAGGGCATGACCCTGCGCTTCGGATCCAAGGTGCCCGGGACCCAGATGGAGATCAGGGACGTGAGCATGGACTTCGCGTACGGCGGCTCGTTCACCGAGGCCAGCCCGGAGGCCTACGAGCGGCTGATCCTCGACGTGCTGCTCGGCGACCCGCCGCTGTTCCCGCAGCACATGGAGGTCGAGCTCTCCTGGGAGATCCTCGACCCGATCCTCGACCACTGGGCCCGGCAGGACCGCGCCGGAAAGGGCCGAGCCGGAGGCGTACCCCTCGGGCACCTGGGGCCCGGAGTCCGCCGACCGGATGCTGGCCCGGGACGGCCGGACCTGGAGGCGGCCATGACTCCCGGATGATCGAGCTGATCGACACCAACTCCTCGCAGATCGCGGCGGAGTTCGTCCGGGCCCGGATGCGGGCCGGCAGCCCGGCCATGGGCATGGTGATGACCCTCGTGATCGTCGTACCCGAGGACCACGCCGAGGCGGCGATGGACGCGGCGCGGCAGGCCTCCCACGAGCATCCGGCCCGCGTGCTCGGCGTCATCCTCGGCGACGGCCGCGGCGCGGCCCAGGTCAACGCGCAGGTCGGCACCGGCGCACGGCTGGACCGGCGAGACCGCGCTGATCCGGCTCAAGGGCGAGGTGGTCAAGCACGCCGAGTCCGTCGTGCTCCCGTTGCTGCTGCCGGACTCCCCGGTCGCGATCTGGTGGCCCGCCGACGCGCCCGACGACCCGGCCGCCGACCCGCTGGGCGCCCTGGCCCAGCGCCGCATCACCGACGCTGCGGCCACGACCCGGGGCAAGATGAAGGCGATGGAGACGCAGTGTGCGTCGTACGCCCCCGGCAACACCGACCTCGCCTGGACCCGCATCACCCCGTGGCGGGCGCTCCTCGCAGCGGCGCTCGACCAGCACCAGGTCAAGGTGACCGGGGCGTCGGTGGCCGCCGAGCGGATCAGCCCCAGCGCCGACCTGCTGGCCACCTGGCTCGGCGACCGGCTCCGCGTGGACGTCGCAGCGCACGAGCTCCTCGGGCCCCGGCATCACCGAGGTCGTGCTCGACACCAGGGCGGGCCCGATCAGGCTCGAGCGACGGGACGGAAAGCTCGCGACGTTCTCCTCGCCCGGAGGCGCCCGACCGTCCGGTGGCGCTGAAGCGCCGGGACGTGCCCGAGCTGCTCGCCGAGGAGCTGCGACGTCTCGACGAGGACGAGGTGTACGCCGCCACGGTGCGGCGTCTCGCCGCGCGCCGGCCGACCAGCAGGCGTGACCGCCTCGTGAGCAGCCCACGGATCGAGGTCCACGACGACGCGGCGGCCCTCGCCATCGGCCGTGGCCGGCGCGCTGGTGTCGCGCCTCGCCGCTGCCCAGGCCAGCGGCGATCGATCCCCACGTCGCCCTCACCGGCGGCACCATCGCCGACGCCATCCATCACGAGCTGGCGCGGGTGGCTTCGGACGCCTCTGACGTCGACTGGTCGGGCGTCGACTTCTGGTGGGGTGACGAGCGCTTCGTCCCCCGCGACTCCTCCGACCGCAACGCCGGGGCAGCCCGGGCCGCGTTCCTCGACCCGGTCGGCGCCGATCCTGCGCGGGTGCACGAGATCGGCTCGTCCGACGACTTCGCGACCGTCGCCGACGCCGCCGAGGCCTACGGCCGCGAGGTCCGGACCCACGGCAGCGGAGCGTTCGAGGTGGTGATGCTCGGCGTCGGACCGGACGGCCACGTGGCCTCGCTCTTCCCCGGCCACCCCGCCCTCGACGTCGACGACGAGATCGCCGTACCCGTGACCGACTCCCCCAAGCCTCCGCCCGAGCGGGTCAGCCTCACGTTCCCGGCCCTCAACCGCACGCGAGCGACCTGGCTGGTGGTGAGCGGGGCGGAGAAGGCCGACGCCGTCGCCCGGGCGCTGGCCGGCGGAGACGTCCCCGCCGCGCGGGTGGGCGGTACCGAGGAGACGGTGTGGTTCCTCGACCGCGCGGCGGCGTCCGCCCTCTGAGCCGACTCGGCGCTACTGCAACCCTCACCACCCGCGAGTCGGCGCTACTGCAACGCTGTTCACGCGCGAGTCGGCGCGACTGCAGGTGCCCAACAGGCACTCATCCACAGCCGCCGAGTTCCCTCTGGTCGAGTGCGCTGTCCGCGGAAACCATGACAGGCATGAACCTTCGGGACCTGCGAGGGATCGCGCTCCTCGACTCGACTTTTCCTCTCCCACTGGACCGCCCGTTCACCACGTCCGACGCCCACCGGGAGGGTGTGCCCCGACATGTCCTGACGATGCTGGTCGCGCATGGTCTCCTTCGCAGACCCCTCAAGTCGGTGTACCTGGCGACCCAGGCCGGCGACTCGGTCAGGTTGAGGAGCCAGTGCCTGTCGCTGGTGGTGCCCAGCGACTGCGTGGTCTGTGATCGGCATGCCGGCTGGCTCCTCGGCGCGGAGATGATCCTCGCGCCGAACGAACACCTCGAGCTTCGGCCGATCTCGATCTTCCGGCCGTCCGGGAAGGGACGACTACGCAACGACCTGGCGGACAGCGGCGAGCGCAACCTGATCCCGTCCGACGTCATCGAGGTCTCAGGCATCGCCGTCACCACACCACTGCGGACGGCCTGGGACCTGGGGAGGGTGCGATTTCGCGAGGACGCCATCTCCGGGCTAGATGCCATGCTGCGGCTCCAGCTGTTCAGCAGGGACGAGCTGGTGGCCGGCGTGGAGCGCTTCCGCGGCATGCGCTGGGTGACTCGGCTGCGTGAGCTCGCGCCGCTCGCGGACGGCCGGGCCGCCTCGCCGGGCGAATCCGTGCTCCGCCTGAGATGGATCGACTGTGGACTGCCGTCGCCGGAACCGCAGGTCGAGGTGCGGCGCGATGGTGTCCTGATCGCGATCCTCGACATCGCGAACGACGTGATCCGTTTCGCCGCTGAGTACGACGGCGCGGAATGGCACACCTCCCCGCAGCAGCGCGAACACGATCGAGCCCGAAGGGGGGACGCCGAGAAAGAGGGCTGGTTCGTGCAACCGTTCGTCGCGGCCAACGTGTACGGCCGGGATCGGGACTGTGAGTCGCTGTTGATTCAGGGGGCTCGCGATGCCCGCCGCCGGCTTGGCGGTCGCGTCACATCATGAGCAGACGCGCCGACTCAACACCCAAGACGTCAGCACACGCGCCGACTCGACATCCAGAGCGTCAGCAGAGGCGCCGACTCGGTCAGAAGATGATCTCGCCGGTCTTCCGGCGGGTGCGCAGCAGCTGCAGGGCCTCGTCGAGGATGCTGGCGGCCTCGGCGTCGGAGCGGCGCTCCTTCACGTAGGCCAGGTGGGTCTTGTAGGGCTCGATCTTGGGCGCCGGGGGCGGGTTGTCGCTGTCCATGCTGGCCGGCAGCCCGCACTTCGGGCAGTCCCACGACTCGGGGGCCTGTGCCTCGACCGAGAAGGTCACCACCGAGCGGTGCTCGTGCGAGCAGAAGTAGGTGACGGCCTGGCGGGGCGCGGCCTCACCGCGCTCGGCCTCGCCCATCGGGCCGGCGCCGACCCGACTTCCGCGGATTGCGTTTCCTCCAACAGCCACGTGTGCGGTCCTCTCTCAACTCTGGTAGGCCAGGAGCAGGCCCAGGGCGATGATGCAGGCGAACCAGATCACACCGATCCCGATCGTGAGTCGGTCGAGGTTCCGCTCCGCGACCGACGAGCCGCCCAGTGAGCTGGACACGCCACCGCCGAACATGTCGGACAGTCCGCCGCCGCGGCCCTTGTGGAGCAGCACCAGCAGGATCATCAGGGCACTCGCTACAACGAGCACGATGGTGAAGAGCAGAATCACGGCCTGAATGCTACGTCACGCCGGGTCGATCACAGCAACGGCATGTCATAGAAACGACAAATACCGCCGAACTCGTCCGCCTGCAGGCTGGCGCCGCCCACCAGGCAGCCGTCCACATCGGCCTTGTCCATGATCCCGGCGACGTTCGCGGCCTTCACCGAACCGCCGTACAGGACGCGTACGCCGTCGGCCGCGGCGTCGCCGTGAACCTCGCGGATCCGCTCGCGGATCGCGCCACAGACCTCCTGGGCGTCGTCGGGCGTGGCGACCTCGCCGGTGCCGATGGCCCAGACCGGTTCGTAGGCCACCACCAAGGAGGCGACCTGTTCCGCGGAGATCCCGTCCAGGGAACCGTCGACCTGGGCGACCGTGTGGGCCACGTGGTCGCCGGCCTGGCGGACCTCGAGCCCCTCGCCGACGCACACGATCGGCGTCATCTTCGAGCCCAGCGCCTGCTTCGCCTTGGCGTTGACCACCTCGTCGGACTCGCTGTGGTGCTCACGGCGCTCGGAGTGCCCCACGACGACGTAGGAGCACCCCAGCTTCGCCAGCATGCCCGCGGAGATCTCGCCGGTGTATGCACCGCTGTCCTGCGTGGAGACGTCCTGGGCGCCGTACTTCACCAGCAGCTGGTCGCCGTCCACCAGCGTCTGCACCGAGCGCAGGTCGGTGAAGGGCGGGAGCACGACGACCTCCACCTGCCCGTAGTCGTGCTTCTTGTCCGCCAGAGTCCAGGCGAGCTTCTGGACCAGCACCACCGCTTCCTGGTGGTTCAGGTTCATCTTCCAGTTGCCCGCCATCAGCGGCGTGCGGGAGTCGGCCATGTGGTTCCTTCGTTCGACTGTGGTTGAGGACGGTGACCCGCGCCGGAACAGTGTTGAGTTTCTCGGGCGGGTCAGCGTTCGAGGACCGCGATGCCGGGCAGGTCCTTGCCCTCGAGGTACTCCAGGCTCGCGCCGCCACCGGTCGAGATGTGCCCGAACGCGGCCTCGTCAAACCCGAGGATGCGCACGGCGGCCGCGGAGTCCCCGCCGCCGACGACCGACAGGCCGGAGATCTTCGTCAGCGCCTCGGCGACGGCGCGGGTCCCCGCGGCGAAGGCGTCGGTCTCGAAGACCCCCATCGGCCCGTTCCAGAAGCCGGTGCGGGCGTCCGCGAGCTCGGCGGCGAACGCCTTCGCCGACTCGGGCCCGATGTCGAGGCCGAGGCTGTCGGCGGGGATCCCGGAAGCAGGTACGACGGTCGGGTCGGGCTCGCGGTCGTCGGAGGGGAAGGCTGTGTCGACGACGATGTCCGTCGGCAGCACGATCCGGACCCCCGACTCCTCTGCCCGCGCCAGGTAGTCACGGCAGGTGTCGAGCTGGTCCTCCTCCAGCAGGCTCTTGCCGACCTCGTTGCCGAGAGCCTTGAGGAACGTGAAGACCATGCCGCCGCCGATCAGGAGCTTGTCGGCCTTGGTGAGGAGGTTGTCGATGACGCCGAGCTTGTCGGAGACCTTGGAGCCGCCCAGCACCACCGCGTAGGGCCGCTCGGGGTCAGCGGTGAGCCGCCGCATCACGTCGAGCTCGGCGGCCACCAGGTAGCCCATGGCGTGCGGCAGCCGCAGTGCGATGTCGTAGACCGACGCCTGCTTGCGGTGCACGACGCCGAAGCCATCGGAGACGAAGGCGTCGGCGAGCTTCGCGAGCTCGGCTGCGAAGGCGGCCCGGACCTCGTCCTCCTCGCTGGTCTCCCCGTCGTTGAAGCGGACGTTCTCGAGCACGGCGACCTCGCCGTCCTGCAACGCCTCGACGGTCGCGCTGGCACTCTCACCGACGGTGTCGGTGGCGAAGGTGACCTTGCGGTCGAGCAGCTCGCCGAGCCGCTCTGCCACCGGGGCGAGGGAGTACGCCGGGTCCGGCTTCCCCTTGGGGCGGCCCAGGTGGGCGACCACGACCACCCGGGCGCCGTCCTCGGCCAGCCGGCTGATCGTCGGCACGCTCGCCCGGATCCGCCCGTCGTCGGTGATGGTCCGGTTGTCCGCGGGGCCGTCCAGCGGCACGTTGAGGTCGCTGCGTACGAGCACGCGCTTCCCGCGGAGGTCGCCCAGGCTCTCGATCCCGCTCTCGGCCTTGGTCTGGTCGTGTTCCTGGGGCACGGTCAGAGCGAGGCGCCGATGTGCGTCACCAGGTCGGCGAGGCGGTTGGAGTAGCCCCACTCGTTGTCGTACCAGCCGACGACCTTCACCTGGTTGCCGATGACCTTGGTCAGGGGCGCGTCGAAGATGCACGACGCCGGGTCGGTGACGATGTCGGAGGAGACGATCGGGTCGGTGGAGTAGCGCAGGTAGCGCCCGTCCGCCGCCTTCTCGACCGCGGCGTTGACCTCGTCGACGGAGGTCTCACGGCCCGCCTCGAACGTGAGGTCGGTGGCCGATCCGGTCGGCACCGGCACGCGTACGGCGTAGCCGTCGAGCTTGCCCTTGAGCTCGGGCATCACCAGGCCGATCGCCTTGGCCGCGCCGGTCGACGTCGGCACCAGGTTGATCGCCGCGGCCCGGGCCCGGCGCGGGTCCTTGTGGATGTTGTCCTGGAGGTTCTGGTCGGCGGTGTAGGCGTGGATGGTCGTCATCAGGCCCTTGACGATGCCGAACTCCTCGTGCAGCGCCTTGGCCATCGGGGCGAGGCAGTTGGTGGTGCACGAGGCGTTGGAGATGACGGTGTGCGCGTCGCCGTCGTACTGCTCGTGGTTGACGCCCATCACCACGGTGATGTCCTCGTTGGAGGCGGGCGCGGAGATGATCACCTTCTTCGCCCCGGCGTCCACGTGGGCGCGGGCCTTGGTGGCGTCGGTGAAGAAGCCGGTCGACTCGATCACGACGTCGGCGCCCACGTCGGCCCACTTGAGGCTGGCGGGGTCGCGCTCGGCGAAGGCGGCGATCTCCTGGTCCCCGACCTTGATGGCGGACTCCGTGGAGGTCACGTCGGTGCCGAGCCGACCCAGGATCGAGTCGAACTTCAGCAGGTGGGCCAGGGAGGCGTTGTCGGTCAGGTCGTTGACGGCGACGATCTCGATGTCGGCGTCGCTGGCGTGCACGGCCCGGAAGAAGTTGCGGCCGATCCGGCCGAAGCCATTGATGCCTACGCGAACGGTCACTGGTTGACTCCTACCCCTGTGTCGATTGACGCTGCGTCGATCCTGAGCTGTCACTCGACCCTATCGCGCGCCCGAGGGCCGGAGATCTACCCCTCGTCGGCGAGCATCTCGGGGGTCAGCGACGCCTCGGTGTCGGGGATGCCGAGCTCCTCGGCCCGCTTGTCGGCCATGGCGAGGAGCCGCCGGATCCGGCCGGCGATGGCGTCCTTCGTGAGCACCGGGTCGTGCAGCTGCCCGAGCTCCTCGAGCGAGGCCTGCTTGTGCTCCAGCCGCAGGGTCCCGGCCAGGCGCAGGTGGTCGGGTACGTCGTCCGCAAGGATCTCCAGGGCCCGCTCGACCCGCGCACCGGCGGCCACCGCGGCGCGGGCGGAACGCCGGAGGTTGGCGTCGTCGAAGTTGGCCAGCCGGTTGGCCGTGGCCCGGACCTCGCGCCGCATCCGGCGCTCCTCCCAGGCCATCAGGGTCTCGTGGGCGCCCACCCTGGTGAGCAGTGCGCCGATGGCGTCGCCGTCCCGGATCACGACCCGGTCGACGCCGCGCACCTCGCGGGCCTTGGCCTGGATCCCGAGCCGCCGGGAGACACCGACCAGGGCCAGCGCGGCCTCGGGCCCGGGGCAGGTGACCTCGAGGGCCGACGAGCGCCCCGGCTCGGTGAGCGAGCCGTGCGCCAGGAACGCTCCGCGCCAGGCCGCCACCGCGTCGCAGCCGCCACCGGAGACGACATGCGGAGGCAGCCCCCGCACCGGACGTCCGCGCTGGTCGAGCAGACCGGTCTGGCGGGCCAGTGCCTCGCCGTCCTTGACGATGCGCACGAGGTAGCGGCTGCCCTTGCGGATCCCGTTGCCCTGGATCATCACCACGTCGGAGGCGTGGCCGTAGACCTCGGCGACGTCCTTGCGGAGCCGGCGGGCTGCGGCACCGGTGTCGAGCTCGGCCTCGACCACGATCTTGCCGCTCACGATGTGGAGGCCCCCTGCGAACCTCAGCATCGAGGCCACCTCGGCCTTGCGACAGCAGTTCTTCGAGATCTGGGTGTTGGCGAGCTCTGCCTTCACCTGTGCGGTCATCGCCATGGGCTGAATCCTGCCACGTACGTCAACAACCCGATCGGTCGCTCGATATCCGTCGACCGGTTCACCCGTCCTCGAAGATGGTCGCGTAGGCGCGGGCCAGCTTCTCGGGATCGTGGCGGGGCGTGCCGTCGCCGAGGGCGACGTCGTCGACGACCAGGCGCGCGCCGTACGACGCCACCGTCCGCTCGAGCTCGTCGACCTCCGTGAGGCTGCCGGGGTCGACCAGCACGGTGTGCACCTTGAGCCCTGGTGCGTGCTCGAACAGGGCCGCCAGGTGGTCCTCCGGCCCGAACCCACCGGTCTCCCCCGCCTGCGGCGCCAGGTTGAGTACGACGACCACGCGGGCGGTGGTCTTGCCGAGCGCCTCGCGCAGCGCCGGCACCATCAGGTGCGGGATGACCGAGGTGAACCACGAGCCCGGGCCGAGCACCACCCAGTCGGCGTCCCGGACCGCATCGACCGCCTCCGGACACGCCTCGGGGTCGGCGGGGTCGAGGGCGACGGAGACGATCTCCCCCTCGGTGGTGGCGACCGCGACCTGGCCGCGCACCGTCCGCGTCGCCTCGGGATCGGCAGGGTCCAGGCCCCTGACCTCGGCCGTGATGTCCATCGGGGTGAGCGCCATCGGGAGCACCCGCCCGGTCGTCCCCAGCAGCCGGCCCATCAGCTGCAGCGCCGCGACGTGGTCGCCCAGCAGCTCCCACAGGCTGACGATGAGGAGGTTGCCGACGACGTGGCCGCGCATCTCGCCCTCGCCCTCGAAGCGGTGCTGGACCACGCTCTCCCAGGTCCGGCCCCACTCGTCGGCGCGGGTCAGGGCGGCCAGCGCCATCCGGAGGTCGCCGGGCGGCAGCACGCCGAACTCGCCGCGGAGCCGTCCGGACGACCCGCCGTTGTCGGCGACGGTGACGATGGCGGTCAGGTCGTCGACGACCAGGTCGTCGACGAGGCGGCGCAGGGCGTGCAGCGAGGCATGCAGGCCGTGTCCGCCACCGAGGGCCACCGCCGACTGGGCGCGCATCGGGGTCACTCTCTGCCCAGGTCTCGGTGGGTGGCCCGGACGTGGTGACCGCGCTCGGCGAGCCGACGGGCGATCTCCACAGTCATGGCGACGCTGCGGTGCTTGCCTCCGGTGCATCCCACGGCCACGGTCATGAACCGCTTCCCCTCGCTGAGGTAGCCCTTGGTCACGCCCTCCAGGACCCCCAGGAAGCCCTCGAGGAACTCCTCGGCGCCGGGGCGCTCCCGGACGTAGGCGGCGACCTCCGGGTCACGGCCGGTCCGTGGACGCAGCTCGGGCACCCAGTGCGGGTTGGGCAGGAACCGCATGTCGGCGACGAAGTCGGCGTCAGGGGGGATGCCGTACTTGAAGCCGAAGCTGACCACCGTGATCTTCAGGTTCATGGTGTCCGGGGAGCCGAAGGCGTCCGCGATCCGGTAGGTGAGCTGGTGGACGTTGAGCTCGGAGGTGTCGATGATCAGGTCGGCCTCGCTGCGGAGGTCGGCGAGGACCTCGCGCTCCCGCTGGAGCCCGTCGAGGAGCCGCCCTCCGGCCTGCAGCGGGTGGGGCCGCCGGGCAGCCTCCTGCCGCCGGACCAGGACGTCGTCCGACGCCTCGAGGAACACCAGCGTCGCGTGGCGGTTGCCGATCTTGCCCTTGGCGAGGTTGGCGCGGAGGGACCCGAAGAAGGCGCCGGAGCGCACGTCGACCACCACCGCGATCGGCTGCCGAAGCCCCCGGCTCTCGTCGACCAGCCGGACGACGTCCTTGAGCAGGCTCGGTGGGAGGTTGTCGACGACGTAGAAGCCGAGGTCCTCCAGCTCCTTGGCGGCGGTGCTGCGACCGGCACCGGTCATCCCGGTGACCACCACCAGCTCGCCACGCGTCTGGTCAGCCACGCCTAGCCCTCCTCGATCTCGCCGGTCGCGGTGTTGACGGAGACAGTCTGGCCGCTCCCGGCCGCGACGGCATCCTTGATCGCCGAGGCGGTGCGGGTCCCGATGCCCGGGACCTGCGCGATGTCGTCGACGCTCGCCGCGCGCAGCTTCTTCAGGGACCCGAAGTGCTTGAGCAGGGTCTTGCGCCGGACCTCGCCGAGGCCGGGCACGTCGTCGAGCAGGCTCTCGACCATCGACTTCGACCGTCGGCTGCGGTGGTGGGTGATCGCGAACCGGTGGGCCTCGTCGCGGATCCGCTGCAGCAGGTAGAGCCCCTCGCTGGACCTCGCCATGATCACCGGATCCGGCTCGCCGGGGAGCCACACCTCCTCCAGCCGCTTGGCCAGGCCGCAGACCGGTACGTCGTCGATCCCGAGCTGCGCGAGGGCCTCCCTGGCCGCCGCCACCTGCGGCGGGCCGCCGTCGACCACGACGAGCCCGGGGGCGTAGGCGAACTTGCGCGGCCGTCCGGTCTCGGGATCGACCAGCATCGGGCCCTCCTCGCCGTCTCCGGAGAGCGCGACCTCGCTGCTGCGTGCCTGCTCGTCGAGCAGCCGGCGGAACCGCCGGGTGATCACCTCGTGCATGGACGCGACGTCGTTCTGCCCCTCGACACCCCGGATGACGAAGCGGCGGTACTCGCCCTTGCGGGGCAGACCGTCCTCGAACACCACCATCGAGGCCACCACCTCGGTGCCCTGCAGGTTGGAGACGTCGTAGCACTCGATCCGCAGCGGCACCTCGTCGAGGGCCAGCGCCAGCTGGATCTCCTCGAGGGCGCGGTTGCGGGTGGTGAGGTCGCTGGCCCGCTTGGTCTTGTGCAGGACCAGGGCCTGGCCGGCGTTGCGGGCGACGGTCTCCTGCAGCGACTTCTTGTCGCCGCGCTGCGGGACCCGGATCCGGACCTTGCTCCCGCGCAGGTCGCCCAGCAGCCGCTCGAACGTCGCCGCGTCGGGAGGCATCGCAGGCACCAGGATCTCGCGAGGGATGGTCTCTGCGTCCCCGGCGTAGAGCTGCAGCAGGAAGTCCTCGACCAGCTCGGGGGTGCCGCCCTCGTCGACCCTGTCGGCGACCCAGCCGCGCTGGCCGCGGATGCGGCCTCCGCGGACGTAGAAGATCTGGACCGCGACCTCGAGGGGGTCCTCCGCGAGGGCGATGACGTCGGCGTCGGTGCCGTCGCCGAACACCACCGCCTGCTTCTCCAGCGCCTTCTCCATGGCGGCGAGGTCGTCGCGCAGCCGGGCGGCCTTCTCGAAGTCCTCGGCCTCGGAGGCGGCGTACATCTCGTTGCGGATCCGCTTGACGAACGCAGCGGTCTGGCCGCCCATGAAGTCGCAGAAGTCGTCGACGATCCGGCGGTGGTCCTCGGCGCTGATGTTGCCCACGCACGGCGCGGAGCACTTGTCGATGTAGCCCAGCAGGCAGGGCCGGCCGATCTGGGCCGACCGCTTGAAGACGCCGTTGGTGCACGACCGCATCGGGAACACCCGGAGCAGCAGGTCGACGGTCTCCCGGATCGCCCAGGCGTGGCTGTAGGGGCCGAAGTACTTCGTCCCCTTCTTCTTCGCACCGCGGCCCACCATCACCCGCGGGAACTCGTCGCCGACGGTCACCGCCAGCCACGGGTAGGACTTGTCGTCGCGGTACTTGACGTTGAACCGCGGATCGAACTCCTTGATCCAGGAGTACTCCAGCTGGAGCGCCTCGACCTCGGTGCTGACGGTCGTCCACTCGACGCTGGCCGCGGTGGTGACCATGGTCGCGGTCCGCTGGTGCAGGTTGCCGATGTCCTGGAAGTACGACGACAGCCGGGCGCGCAGGTTCTTGGCCTTGCCGACGTAGACCACCCGGCCCTGGGCGTCACGGAACCGATAGACCCCCGGCTGGGTCGGGATCGACCCCGGCTCCGGGCGGTACGACGCGGGGCTGCGCGCTGAGTTCTTGTGCGCTGGGGATCTTGGCACGCTCCAACCCTACGGTCGGGTTGGGACAGATCGGCGCGGCTGCCCGGATCCTTTTGTCGAGTCACTTTACTCTACTTTCCATGCTCAGTCGGGACCTGTACGGCTACGCCCTCAGCACCGGGCCCGAGGCAGGCGCCGCCTACGTCCGCGGTGTGCGCGACCTCCTGTGCCTGCGCTCGGGTGCCGTCGAGGCCGCAGCCGAGTCGATCGCCCACGACCCGCGGTTCGCCCTGGGGCACGCTGCGCTCGCGCTGCTCGGACACGAGCTGTGCGCCCCGGTGGACGTGGAGGGGCGACTGCGTGACGCCGTCCTCCACTCCGTGCGGGGCACGTTCCGCGAGCGCAGCCACGTTCACGCGGTGGCCGCCCACGTGCGCGGCGACTCCCGCCCCCTCGTCGCCCACCTGGCCGCCTATCCCCGCGACGCCCTCCTCCTGTCCATCGCGGTCCCGACGATTGCCTTCGCCGGCGTGACGGAGGTGCCCGAGGAAGCCTGGTCGATCGTCGAGCGCGCCGCGCCGGCGTACGGCGACGACTGGTGGTTCACCGGACTCCTCGCCTTCGTCCGCCAGGAGCAGCGTCGGTTCGACGAGGCGATGGAGCTCTCCTGCCGTTCGCTGGACGAGGAGCCGCGCGCCGGACACTCTGCGCACGCCCGGGCCCACGCCCACTACGAGACCGGGGACCACGCTGCCGGGCTCTCCTGGATGGACGGCTGGGTGACCGGGGACGGTGCCGCCACCGAGAGCCTCACCCACTTCTCCTGGCACGCCGCACTGCACGAGCTCTCCCTGGGCGACCTGGACGCCGTCCGCCGCCGCTACGACGCGCAGCTGCTGCCCGAGGCCGGACTCGGCTGCCGCGCGCTCGTGGACAGCGGCTCGCTGCTCTTCCGCTGGGCCATCACTCCTGGAGCGGCCGACGTCCCCGACCTCCGTGTGGTCACCGCAGTCACCGACCGCGAGCTCCTGGAGCGGCCGGCAACGCCGTTCGTTGCCATGCACGCCGCCGTCACCATGCTTGCCCTCGGGGACCGCGCCGGGCTGGTCAACCTCACCCGGTGGGCGGCCGGCCACGCACACCCGGTCCACCGTGAGGTCGTGGCACCGCTCGGGACGGCGCTCCTGCAGATGGCGGCCGGGCGGTACTCCGAGGCAGCGGACGCGCTGGCCAGGCTCGGCAGGAACAGCCATCGGCTCGGCGGCTCCGACGCGCAACGGGAGATCCTCGAGGAGACCCGGATCTGCGCGTTGCTGCGCGCGGACCGGTACGACGAGGCACGGCGGGTTCTCGACGCCCGCCTCGACAGACGTCGCTCACCGCGAGACGAGCGCTGGCGAGCCGAGTGCCGCCCGGCGGTGACGGACGTGGTCAGGCCCGCAGGATCGCGCCGCCCTTGACGCGGATCTTCACCGGGTCGAGGCCGGTGGTGGCCGGCCCGGTGGTGACGTCGCCGGTCGCGGCGTCGTACTGGCTGCCGTGGAAGAAGCAGGTGATGGTGTTGTCGGCCACCTCGCCGACCGTCTGGCCCTGGTGCGTGCACACCGCCGAGAAGGCCTCGAACTCGCCCCGGCTCGGGCTGGGTGATGACGACCCGGACGTCGGTGAGGATGATGCCGCCGCCGACTGGGATCTCGTCGGTCGTCGCCAGCGCGTCTGCCGCCTTAGGGCGTCCTCATCCTTCTTCGGCTTCCGGGTGGGCGGGGCCTTGCTCGGCGTCGGGCGCGGAGAGTCGGTGGGCGAAGTCTGGGCGGCTCGTGGCTGCGCGCGCTCCTCGCCGCCGCACCCTGCCAGGACCGCGGCGACCCCGAGCGCCGACAGCCCCTGGAAGACGATGCGCCGCGAGGCGCGCTGCTCGGTCATCCCGGTTCGACGCTGTCGACCAGGCAGCCCTGGTGGGTGCAGACCGCGCTGAACGCCTTGAAGTCGCCGGCCGCCGGCTGGGTCACCACGAACTTCTGCTCCCTGAAGACGGTGCCGCTGCCCTCGGGCACGTCGGCCTTGGAACCCGACCACCTGGCCGTCGACGGCGATGTCCTGGCCCTGCACCGAGACGGCCTCGGAGGGCAGGCCGGAGGGAGCCGGGCCGCTGAGCACCGCGCCGTCGACCGCGGAGAAGGTGCTGCCGTGGCAGGCACAGCGGATGGTCGGCCCGGTCGTCGCGTCACCGGCGGTCGACTCGCTCGTGCTCTCGCCGCCGCAGGCGGCGAGCAGCGGCCCGCCCAGGCCGACGGCGGTCGCCCCGCCGAGCACATGCCGGCGGGTGAGCGGGTCGGTGCGTCTGCGGGTCGTCATCGTCGGGCTCCCTCGTCTCAGGTGATGCTACTTCTTGCGCGTCGATCGCTTCCGCGGCTTGGCCTTGTGTGGGGCCGCCGCCAGGATCGGCGCGAGGAACTGTCCGGTGTAGCTGTCCGGGTTGGCCGCGACCTCGTCCGGCGTGCCCTCGGCGATGACCGTGCCGCCGCGCGAGCCACCCTCGGGACCCATGTCGACGACCCAGTCGGAGGTCTTGATCACGTCGAGGTTGTGCTCGATCACCAGCACGGTGTTGCCCTTGTCGACCAGGCTGGACAGCACGCCCAGGAGCCGGCGGATGTCCTCGAAGTGGAGGCCCGTGGTCGGCTCGTCGAGCACGTAGACGGTGCTTCCGGTGGACCGCTTCTGGAGCTCCGAGGACAGCTTGACCCGCTGCGCCTCCCCGCCGGAGAGGGTGGTGGCGGGCTGGCCGAGCCGGACGTAGCCGAGGCCGACCTCGCACAGCGTCTTCATGTGGCGGGCGATCGCGCGGGACCGCGGCGAAGAACTCCGCGGCCTCCTCGATGGGCATGTCGAGGACCTCGGCGATGGTCTTGCCCTTGTAGTGGACCTCGAGCGTCTCCCGGTTGTAGCGGGCCCCGTGGCAGACCTCGCAGGGAACGTAGACGTCGGGCAGGAAGTTCATCTCGATCTTGATCGTGCCGTCGCCCGAGCAGGCCTCGCAGCGTCCGCCCTTGACGTTGAACGAGAACCGGCCCTGGAGGTAGCCACGCATCTTCGCCTCGGGCGTGGACGCGAAGAGCTTGCGGATGTGGTCGAAGACGCCGGTGTACGTCGCCGGGTTGGACCGCGGCGTCCGCCCGATCGGGGACTGGTCGACGTGGATGACCTTGTCGACGTGGTCGGTGCCGCTGATCTTGCGGTGCCGTCCGGGCACCGCGCGCGAGCCGTAGATCTGCTTGGCCAGGGCGGTGTAGAGGATGTCGTTGACCAGCGTCGACTTGCCGGAGCCGGACACCCCCGTCACCGAGACGAAGAGCCCGAGCGGGAACGACACGTCGATGTCCTGCAGGTTGTGCTCCCGGGCGCCGTGGACGGTGAGGTCGCGGCCCTTCGCCCGCGGGCGGCGTACGGCGGGGACGGGGATCTCGCGGCGGCCGGAGAGGTACTGGCCGGTGAGGGAGTCGGCGTGCTCCAGCAGGCCCTGGACGGACCCGGTGTGCACGATCTGGCCGCCGTGCTCGCCGGCTCCGGGCCCGATGTCGACGACCCAGTCCGCGGTGCGGATGGTGTCTTCGTCGTGCTCGACCACGATCAGGGTGTTGCCGAGGTCGCGCAGCCGGACCAGGGTCTCGATCAGCCGGTGGTTGTCACGCTGGTGGAGCCCGATCGAGGGCTCGTCGAGGACGTAGAGGACGCCGACCAGACCGGCGCCGATCTGGGTGGCGAGCCGGATCCGCTGGGCCTCGCCGCCGGACAGCGAGCCGGAGGGCCGCTCGAGGGAGAGGTAGTCGAGGCCGACGTCGAGCAGGAAGTTGAGCCGCTCCTGGATCTCCTTCAGCACGCGCTCGCCGATCTGCTTCTCGCGCGGCGACAGGTCGAGGCCGCGCAGGAAGTCGGCGGTCTCGTTGATGGGCAGCCGGCAGACGTCGGCGATGCTCCAGAGGCCCTCGGCGGTGGTCGAGCGGAGCGTGACCGCCCGGGACACGGGCTTGAGGCGCGTCCCCTCGCAGGCGGGGCACGGGACCTCGCGCATGAAGCCCTCGAAGCGCTCGCGGCTCGTGTCGGACTCGGCCTCGCGGTGCCGGCGCTCGATGTAGCTCTGCACGCCCTCGAACTCGGCGTAGTAGGCGCGCTCGCGGCCGTAGCGGTTGCGGGTGACGACGTGGACCTTGGTCGGGTGGCCGTCGAGCAGGGACTTCCTGGCCTTGGGCTTCAGGTCTTCCCAGGGGGTGTTCAGGTCGAAGCCGAGCTCGTCGCCGAGCGCGCCCATCAGCCGCAGGAAGTAGTCGGCGACATGGGCCTGGCTCCAGGGCTGGATCGCCCCCTCCCCCAGCGTCGCCTGCGGGTTGGGCACCACGAGCTCCGGGTCGACCTCCATCCGGGTGCCGAGACCGTGGCACTCGGGGCAGGCGCCGAACGGGGAGTTGAACGAGAACGACCGGGGCTCGAGCTCGTCGGTGTCGATGGTGTGCTCGTTGGGGCACGACATCTTCTCGGAGAACCGCAGCTCGCGATCGGGATCCTTGGCGTCGAGATCGACGAAGTCCAGCAGCACCAGGCCGCCGGCGAGGTTGAGGGCGGTCTCGACCGAGTCGGTCAGCCGCCGCTTGGCGGAGCCCTTGACCGCGAGCCGGTCGACGACGACCTCGATCGTGTGCTTCTTCTGCTTGTCCAGGGTCGGCGGCTGGTCGAGCGTGTGGGTCTCGCCGTCGACCCTGGCCCGCGAGAACCCCTGCGTCTGGAGCTGCCGGAACAGCTCGACGTACTCCCCCTTGCGGCCGCGGATGACCGGGGCCAGGACCTGGAAACGGCGACCGTCCTCGAGGGCGAGCACCTTGTCGACGATCTGCTGGGGCGTCTGCCGCTCGATCATGGCGCCGCAGGTGGGGCAGTGGGGATGGCCGATCCGGGCGTAGAGCAGGCGAAGGTAGTCGTAGACCTCGGTGATCGTGCCCACGGTCGAGCGGGGGTTGCGCGACGTGGACTTCTGGTCGATCGAGACGGCCGGCGAGAGCCCCTCGATGAAGTCGACGTCCGGCTTGTCCATCTGGCCCAGGAACTGTCGGGCGTAGGCGGAGAGGGACTCGACGTACCGGCGCTGCCCCTCGGCGAAGATGGTGTCGAAGGCGAGGCTCGACTTGCCGGACCCCGACAGGCCGGTGAAGACGATCAGCGAGTCACGGGGCAGGTCGAGCGAGACGTCCTTGAGGTTGTGCTCCCGGGCTCCCCGGATGATGAGCTGTTCCGCCACTTGTGTCCCTCGACATTCGACCCGGTGCCAATCAACCAAAAGCTCAATCAAGCTGTTCGAACAAGTGTTCGTCATCCTACGTTGCGACACAAGCCGCCACGCCACGTATGCTCACCTTCTCACGCGGCCACCGACAACCCTGCTGGCGAGCCGCAGCCGCAGGGGGTAAGGATGGGCGCATGGCCGACGACGTCAGCGTCAAGACCCAGCAGCTCGAGGAGCTCCAGGAGGCGACCAACCGCCTGGTCCGCACCGTGGACGGCTTCAAGGGAGACGACTGGAGCGCGCCGTCCGGCCTGCCCGGCTGGACACGCGCCCACGTCGTCGCCCACCTCGCGCTCAACGCCGAGGGCCTGGCCGGCGCCCTGACCGGGATCGTCCAGGACGAGCCGACACCGATGTACGCCTCGCAGGAGGACCGGGACCGCGACATCGAGGAGCTCGCCGGGGGCGACCCGGCCGAGCTCCGCGAGCGGCTGCTGGCCGGGTGCACCCTGTACGCCGACGCCTGGACCGCACTCCCCGACGACGCCGGCGGTGCCACGTTCGAGAGGACCGCGGGCGGCCCCACGATCCCGGCCGGCGCCACGCTCGGGATGCGGCTGCGGGAGGTGGAGATCCACCACGCCGACCTGGATGCCGGCTACTCCCGGACCGACTGGCCGCCCCGCTTCTGCGAGATCCTGCTCGCCTCGATGACCAAGCGCGAGTGGTCCGAGCCGTTCCGGGTCACCCCCACCGACCTCGACGGCGCCTGGATCTACGGCGACGGGGACGGACCGACCGTCTCCGGCACCGCCGCCGACCTGGGCTGGTGGCTGACCGGGCGGGGGTCCGGCGAGGGCCTCGACCAGCGACCGGGGAGGTCTACCCAAGGTGGGTGCCTGGTGACCTACACCGGAGCCGTCTCCCCGGGCGACGAGCCCGACGTCCGCTCGCTCTCCGCCCTCACCATCACCAAGGTCGCGGTCGACCCGAAGATGTCCAACAACTGCTACCTCCTGCGCTGCAACGACACCGGCGAGCAGGTGCTGATCGACGCGGCCGCCGCGCCGGAGACCCTGCTGCCCCTCGTCGGCGACGCCGGCCTCACCACCGTCGTCACCACGCACCAGCACTGGGACCACCACCGGGCCCTGTCCGACGTGGTCTCCGCTACCGGTGCCTCCGCGGTGGCCGGCGCCCCGGACGCCGACGCGATCACCGAGCAGACCGGCGTACCGGTGTCGACCCGGGTCGGGGACGGAGACACGGTCACCGTCGGGAGCTGCTCGCTCGAGGTGATCCGCCTGACCGGCCACACCCCGGGCTCGATCGCGCTGCTGTACGACGACCCCGACGGCCACCCGCACCTGTTCACCGGCGACTCGCTCTTCCCCGGCGGCGTGGGCAACACGTTCGGCGACAAGGACGCGTTCGCGCAGCTGATCGAGGACGTCTCGACCAAGCTGTTCGACCGGCTGCCCGACGACACGTGGTTCTATCCCGGGCACGGTGACGACTCCACGATCGGCGCCGAGCGACCTCACCTGGCGGAGTGGCGCGAGCGGGGCTGGTAGTGGATGGAAGCGACCACCCGAGGTTGGCGGGCCGGTGGGCATGTCCGTCGACGGCAGCCCTTCGACCTGAATGGCGTAAACCCCTGGGACTACGAGTGGATGTCAACCGGCGAAACGATCGTGGTTGCTCATCCCACTTGCCCACAGCAGCGGCACCCGGCTTACGTCACCACCATCACCACGGCCGCCGGGGTGATCCAGTTCGCAGCGGGCGACATGTCCGCCAATGCGTCGGCGTTCTACTTGCCGGACACACCCCTGAACCACTTCGCGGGCGAACGACTGACCCGAGGTCTGAGAACGCGGCTCCATGACTCACTCAACGTTGATTGAGTGAGCGGTCCTCCATTGGCGGGCGGGTCGGCCCGACTCAACCGTCAGGAATCCCCCACTCGACGGTCAGAAAGCCCCCACTCAACGGTCAGTGGTAGGTGATCGACACCTTGTCGGTGACGGGGACCGACTGGCAGCCCAGCCGGATGCCCTCCTCGAGGTCCTCGTCGTCGAGGACGTCGTTGTGGAGCATCTTGACCTCGCCCTCGAGCACCCGGCAGGCGCAGGCCGAGCACTCGCCCTCGCGGCAGGAGAACGGCGCCTTGATGCCCTTCGACTCGAGGTGCTCGAGCAGCTTGGTGCCGGGCATCCAGTCGTCGAAGGAGTAGTTCTCGCCGTCCAGCTCGACCTCCAGCGCCACCGGCTCCTGCGGCTGGGCCGCTGCGGCGTCCTCGGCCGCGTCCTCCTCGTCGGTGTCGGCGGCGGTCATCTCCCCCTCGGCCACCTCGACGTCGTGGAGGTCGCCGAACGGGTTGCCGCCGAGGGAGATGAACTTCTCCTGGTGACGACGGGCCCGCGGGAAGTCGAGCTCGCGCAGCGCGGCGACGGTCGCCTTCATGAACGGCGCCGGCCCGCAGACGAACGCGTCGTAGGAGGAGTACGGCGCCGCGAACGCCTTCATCTGCTCCTGGCTGGGCAGGTCCTGCACCGACTCGAGCCAGTGCACGACCAGCAACCGGTCGGGGTTCTCGGCGGCCAGCGACGTCAGGGCCGACCCGAAGATCACCGACTGCTCGTCGCGGTTGGCGTAGAAGAGCACGATCCTGCCGCTGCCCTTCAGCAGGGCCGTGCGCAGGATCGACATGACCGGGGTGATCCCCGACCCGCCGGCGAACAGCAGGAGGTCGGCGTCCAGCGAGGCCGGGGTGAAGATCCCGCTGGGCGGGAGCACGCGCAGGGTGTCGCCCGGCTGGAGGTTGTCGACCAGCCAGTTGGAGGCGTAGCCCGTCCTCGGTCCGCTTGACGGTGATCGTCGGCGGACCGTCCTCGACGGGGCTGCTGCACAGCGAGTAGCAGCGGGCGGCGACTCCGGTCTGCTCGCTGGGTACGGCGACGGTGAGGAACTGCCCGGGCTTGTAGTCGAAGTGCTCGGCCACGTCCTCGGGGACGTCGAACGAGATCGAGCGGGCGTCCGCAGTCTCCTCGACCACGTCGAGGACCTTCAGCTCGAAGGACTCAGTGTCCATGCTCAGTAACCATCCTGGGCACCGATCGACAGCCGGCCCTCACGCACCGCCGCGTCGATGCTGGCCGCGAGGCGGGGGCACGACGCATGGACCCGGCGCCCGCCGGGCTCGCCGGACATCCGCGCGAACACCTGGCACTCCCCCAGCGCGTCCTGCGTCCACTGGATCGACGTGTGGTGCTCGCTGTTCTTCTTCACGCCCACCCGGGCGAGGCAGTCCAGGCAGGCGACCTCGACCATGCGGGCCCGGGTGTAGAGCCGCTGGTCCTCCAGCGTGTCCGCGCTGGTGGGGACGAAGGATGGCATCAGGCGTCCGCCGAAGCCTTGTCCTCGGCAGCCTTCCGCGCGAGGTTCGCCTCCACCTCGGCGTGCCAGAACTCGTTGGCCCTGGTGGTGTCCACCTCGAACTCGAAGCGCTCGGTCATCTCGGGCGTGACGTCGTCCTTGTCGACGTAGAACTGCTCGTACCACCGCCGCAGCTGGTAGACGGGTCCGTCCTCCTCGCAGAGCAGCGGGTTCTGCACCGGCGCCTTGTTCAGCCAGATCTCGACGTCCTGCATGAAGCCCTCGCCGAACATGTCGGAGTACTTCTTCGCGATGTAGTTGGCGGTCTTCTCGTCGAGCCCCTCGGGCTTCTTCACGCACAGGCCGTACTGCAGCTTGAAGGAGTTCTGGGAGGTCGGGACGTGGCAGTTGACCAGGATGACGTCGGTGATGAAGCCCTTGTAGTCGGTGTTGAGCCAGTTGATCATGTACGACGGCCCGTAGTAGGTCGCCTCCGACTTCAGGACCAGGTCCTCGTCGCCGTACCCCTCCGCCTGCATGTCCGGCCGTCCGGTCGACTCCATGAACTGGGTCGCCATGTGATCCTCGAAGACGTTGCGGAAGTTCGTGGGGAACGCGAAGTGGATGTAGAAGAAGTGGGCCATGTCGACGACGTTGTCGATGATCTCGCGGCAGTGGGAGTTGTCGACGTCGATGACGTTCCAGGTCCAGTCGGTCCACTCGTCGGTGCCGATGCCCGGCAGCTCCGGCGGCAGGATCTCCTCCTCGGCCGCGCCGCCCTCCGCGTCGTGCCAGACCAGCAGCTGGCCGTTGCGCACGACGACGGGGTACTTCTGCGTGCGGGCGCGCAGCGGCACCCGGCGCGCGTAGGGGATCTGCTTGCACTTGCCGTCGCCGCCCCACCGCCAGTCGTGGAAGGGGCAGGCGATCTCGTCGCCCTTGACGGTGCCCTGGGTCAGGTCGCCGCCCATGTGCCGGCAGTAGCCGTCGAGCACGTGGAGGTCGCCCTGGGAGTCGGACCAGACGACGAGCTTCCCGCCGAAGGCCTCGACCGCGTGCGGCTTGCCGTCCTTGAAGTCGTGGGCGAGCCCCAGGCAGTGCCAGCCACGGGCGAACCGCTCCGGCGGCGTGCCGTGGTCGAGCAGTCTCGTGTCAGTCATGCGCCCAGTATGGACCAAAACGAGAACACGTTCTAGTCTTCGTACACCCCGAGCCCGTCCGTGTCGGCCGGAACGGGTGTCTCCTCGACCAGGGTGCTCACGGAGTCCCGGACCGAGCGCTTGTGCAGCAGCGCGAGCCGCGCGGCCTCCGGAGCGTCGTGGGCGCGGAGCGCGGCCATGATGCCCTCGTGCTCGCGCTGGGAGACGGCGAGCCGCTCGGGCACCTGGCGGAACACCCGCTGGAAGCCGGAGTGCCGCTGCCAGATGTCCATGGTGAGGTCGCGCAGCATGTCGTTGCCGCAGCTGGCCACGATCGTGCGGTGGAACTCGCGGTTCAGGTCGGAGAAGGCCGGCCCGTCCTGTGCGTCGACCGCGTCGTCCATCTTGGCCATCAGCACGTCCAGCTCGGCCAGCTCGGCGTCGGTGATCCGCTCGGCCGCCAGGCCGGTGGCGATGCTCTCCAGGTGGGAGCGGATGAAGTAGGTCTCCGCCACCTCCTTGGCGGTCAGGGTGGTGACCCGCGCACCGACGTACGGCGACGTCTCGACGAGGCCGTCCCGCTCGAGCATTCGCAGCGCCTCGCGGACCGGGATGTCGCTGGTGTCGTACTGGTTCCCGATCTCGCGCAGCTTCAGCCGGGAGCCCGGCTCGATGTCGCTGGACAGGATCCGCTCACGCAGCGCCTGGTAGATCGCCTGGGACTTCAGGTTCGACATCGCGGACCCCCTTCAAGTGCACGCTGCGAGCGACCCTGTTCGCGAGGAATCATATCTGATATGTTCCCGAACACTACCACCTGGAGGCAGGCATGAAGCGTTTCGGAGCAGTGGTCGCCTCGGTCGTGCTGGCGCTGGGACTCGCGTCCTGCGGTGAAGGCGCCGGATCCGGCGGAGAGTCAGGAAGCATCCGGGTCGCCCTCGGCGACATCGAGTCGGTGGAGACCCTCGCCCTCTTCATCGCCCTCGAGCGGGTGCGGGACCGGGGCACCGAGGTGGAGCTGATCGAGCTCGCCGACGAGGACCTCGCCAACCAGGCGGTCGTGGGCGGTCAGGCCGACGTCGGTCTCGGTGCGCCGTACGCCCTGATCCAGGGGTCGAACGCCCCACTGCGGATCTTCTGCCAGCTGGCGGCGGCCCGGTTCTTCCCGGTCGTCGACAAGGAGGCCTACCCGGACTGGCAGGCGATGGACGGCGAGACGTTCACCGTGCACTCCCGCGGATCCACGACCGAGGCGCTGGCCGAGATCGTCCAGGAGGACGAGGGCATCGAGTTCGGCGACATCAGCTACGTGCCGAGCTCCGAGGTGCGCGCCACCGCCCTGCTCCGGGGCAACGTGAAGGCCGCCGTGCTCGACATCCCCAACAAGAACTTCGTGATGAGCGAGCAGCCCGGCACCTTCCACGTGCTGCCCGTGCCCGAGACCGAGGCCAGCGACGAGGTGCTCTTCGGCAACACCGAGTGGCTCGAGTCCAACCAGGAGTCGGTCCAGGTCCTGCTGGAGGAGATCCTCGAGGTGTGGCGCTCGATCAACGAGGACCCGACCTTCGTCCAGGAGGAGCGCGAGCGCCTGGGTCTGCTGCCCGACCTCCCCCAGGAGCTCGAGTCGGAGCTGCTCCCCTACTACGAGCAGGCCTCCGAGGAGGGACTCTTCACCGACGACTGCGGCGGTGAGCCCGCCGCTCGAGACGACTTCGAGTTCTACGGAGCGGCAGGTCAGCTCGAGGGCGACCCCGAGGACCTCGCGGTCGAGGACTTCTGGACGCTCGGCCCCATGGAGCAGGCGGTGTCCACCGTGGACGAGTCCGGCGCCAAGGGGTGACCACACTCACCCAGGAGCCGACGCCGGTCCGCACGCAGGAGGCGGCGCCGGTCCGCTCGTTCGCGGCCCACCCGTGGGTGCTGCGGACCGCGTCCATCCTGCTCGTCCTCGTCCTGTGGGAATGGGCCGGGCGGGTCCCGGTCAGCATCGCCTTCCCGACCTGCACCGACACCCTCGCCGCCTTCTGGACCATGCTGACCGACGGCACCTTCGCGGAGGCCTACAAGGAGACGGCCGGCCCGCTCCTCGTCGGGGTGTTCCTGACCGCGGTCGGCGGTGTCCTGTGCGGGCTGGTGATGGGCCTCTCCCCGCGGGCGGAGTGGTTCGGACTGCCGGTCTTCATCGTCCTGCAGGCCTCGCCGTCGGCCGCGATCATCCCGCTGATCACGTTCGTCTACGGGATCGGCTTCTCGGCCAAGGTGTTCGCCGTCGTGCTGCTCAGCGCGCCGGTGATCGTGCTCAACTCCTACCGCGGGATCTCCAACACCCCCGAGTCCCTGGTCGAGATGAGCCACGCCTTCCTGGCCAGCCGCTGGCAGCGGATCTGGAAGGTGGTGATCCCGGCCGGCAGCGGGCTGATCTTCGCCGGCCTCCGCCTCGGCCTCGCCCAGGGTTTCACCGGCGCGATCCTGGCCGAGCTGATCATCACCCCGACCGGGGTCGGAGACCTGATCACCTTCTACCGCTCCGTGGCCGACTACCCCGCGATGTTCGCCACCATCCTGTCGATCATCATCGTCGCCAGCGTGAGCATCACCCTGCTCCAGCGGGCTGAGCTGCGACTCCTGCGACCCGAGATGAGGCCCCAGTGACCGAAAGCCCCAGCATGACCTCCAGCCTGCGCCCCGAGACAGATGCTCAACCGGCGGTCCGGGTTGCCGACCTGACCAAGGAGTTCCCCGGCGGCGTCCAGGCCCTCGGCGGCATCACCTTCGACGTGCCACGCGGCGAGCTGACCAGCATCATCGGGCCAAGCGGCTGCGGCAAGACCACCACGTTGAAGATCATCGCGGGCCTGATCGACGCCACGTCCGGCCGCGTCGAGGCGGACGGCGCGCCGATCACCGGACCCGGCCCCGACCGGGCCTTCGTCTTCCAGGACTTCGCCCTGATGCCGTGGGCCACGGTGCTGCGCAACGCCGCCTTCGGGCTGGAGCTCCGCGGCATGCGCAAGGCCGAACGGGAGCAGATCGCCCGGGAGTACGTCGCCAAGGTCGGCCTCGCCGGGTTCGAGGACGCCTACCCCCACCAGCTCTCGGGCGGAATGCGGCAGCGGGTCGGACTCGCCCGGGCCCTCGCCGTGGACGCCGACATCCTGCTGATGGACGAGCCCTTCGCGTCCGTCGACGAGCAGATCCGCCGGAAGTTCCAGGAGGACCTGCTGCGACTGCTCAGCGACGAGAAGAAGACCGTCATCTTCGTGACCCACTCGATCGAGGAGGCGGTCTACGTCTCCGACCAGGTCGTGATCCTGACCCGCGGGCCGTCCCGGGTCTCCAACGTCGTCCGTCCCGGCGTCGACCACACCGGCGGCTCCGACGCCATCCGCCGAAGCCCGGCCTACCTCGACTGGGTGGAGCGGATCTGGGTCGAGCTGCGCGACTACCTGGAGGAGTGACATGGACCTGCGCGGCCATCGCGTGCCGATGGCGTTCTCACTGGTGGTCTGGTGCGTGATCTGGGAGGTCGTCGGCCGCCTGGAGCTGGTCTCGCTCATCCCTCCCCTGTCCGAGACGCTGCGGGCGCTGCCCGAGGTGGTGAACTCACCGACCTTCGTCGAGGCCGCGAGCATCACCCTGCAGGCGTTCCTGATCGGGATGGCCATCTCGTTCACGGTCGGGATCGGGATGGGGATGCTGATGGGCACCAACCGCGCGATCGCCTCGCTGATGGGGATGTGGGTCAACATCTTCGAGAGCTCACCCCTCACCGCGGTCGTCCCGGCCCTGATGGCGCTGCTCGGCTTCGGGCTGCCGACCATGATCGTCACGGTGGTCCTGTTCTCGGTCTGGGTGATCGCGCTCGACACCCAGGTCGGGGTCGAGCGGGTGAACCCGTCGCTGGTCGAGATGGGTCGCTCCTTCGGAGCCAGCCGCCGGGTTCTCTACGGACGCATCGTCCTCCGGGACGCGTTGCCCGAGCTGCTCGCCGGCATCCGCCTCGGCCTGATCCGCGGGCTCAAGGGCGTGATCATCGGCCAGCTGCTGATCGCCGTGATCGGCGTCGGCTACCTTTTCGAGCTCTACTCCCGCAACTTCCTGATGCCCGAGTTCTGGGCGCTTCTGCTCGTGCTCTTCGGGTTCGCCTTCCTCGCCTCGGAGGCGGTCGCACACGTCGAACGAAAGGTGTCCTTCTATGCCTCGAGCCGCTGACACTCAGCTGGACTACGCCATTGCGGAGCCGCTCATCACCACCCTGGAGGTCGAAGGCTCCCCGGCGGTGTTCCCCGTCGCCCGCGTGTTCTGCATCGGGCGCAACTACGCCGAGCACGCCATCGAGATGGGCCACGACCCCGACCGCGAGCCGCCGTTCTTCTTCACCAAGCCGGCCGACGCCGTGGTGCCGTCCGGGAGCACCCTGGCCTTCCCGCGGCAGACCGACGACCTGCACCACGAGATCGAGCTCGTGGTCGCGCTCGGCGAGGGCGGCCGCGACATCTCCGTGGACCGGGCTCTCGACCACGTCTTCGGGTACGCCGTCGGGCTGGACATGACGCGCCGGGACCTGCAGTCGGTGGCCAAGAAGGCCGGACGGCCCTGGGACATGGCCAAGGGCTTCGACGAGTCCGCCCCCACCAGCCCGATCCGGCCGGCCGACCAGATCGGCCACCCGGACCGTGGAGAGATCTGGCTGCGCGTCGACGGCGAGCAGCGCCAGGTGGGCGACCTCTCCCAGCAGATCTGGAAGGTCCCCGAGGCGATCAGCTACCTCAGCAGCCTGGTCACCCTCCGCCCCGGTGACCTGTTGATGACCGGGACCCCCAGCGGCGTGGGCCGGATCGAGCCCGGGAACCGGCTCGAGGGGCACATCGACGGCGTCGGGGACCTGCTCGTCACCTACGAACCGCGCTGACGCCGTCTCACCCCGATGGACCAAAACAAGAACACGTTCTAGTCTAGGGCGCATGCACGTCGCGCTGACCACCGAACAGGAACGCCTCCGCGAGCAGCTGCGCGAGTACTTCACCGCCCTGGTCACCCCCGAGGTGCGCGCGGGTCTCGCCGCCGCCTCTGGCGAGTTCGGCGACGCCGGCGTCTACAAGGACGTGATCCGCAAGCTGGGCGCCGACGGCTGGCTCGGCATCGGCTGGCCCAGGGAGTACGGCGGCCAGGACCGCTCGATGGTCGAGCAGCTGATCTTCACCGACGCCGCGGCCGTCGCCGGCGTGCCGATCCCCTACCTCACCCTGAACACGGTCGGCCCGACGATCATGCGCTACGGCACCGACGAGCAGAAGGAGTACTTCCTCCCACGGATACTGGCCGGCGAGCTGCACTTCTCGATCGGCTACTCCGAGCCCGGCTCCGGCACCGACCTCGCGAGCCTCAAGACCCGCGCGGTGCTCGAGGGCGACGAGTGGGTGATCAACGGGCAGAAGATGTGGACCTCCCTGATCCAGTACGCCGACTGGATCTGGCTGGCCTGCCGGACCGACCCGGACCTCCCGCGGCACAAGGGACTCTCGATGATCCTGGTGCCGGCCGACGCCGACGGCTTCTCGTTCACCCCCGTCCACACGGTGGCCGGGGTCGGCACCAGTGCGACGTACTACGAGGACGTGCGCGTGCCGGCGTCGAACCTGGTCGGCGAGCTGAACGGCGGCTGGTCGCTGATGACCAACCAGCTGAACCACGAGCGGGTCGCGCTCACCTCCGCGGCCCCGCTGACGCACTCACTCGGGCTGGTCCGCGCCTGGGCGCAGGACACCAAGAACCTCCGGACGGGCAGCGGGTGATCGACCAGGAGTGGGTGCAGATCCTGCTCGGACGCGTCCATGCCCGGGTCGAGATGCTCAGGCTGCTGAACTGGCAGCTCGCCTCCGCGGTCGACGACCTCTCCCCCGCCGCCGCCTCGGCCACCAAGGTCTACGGCTCGGAGCTGGCCACCGAGGTCTACCGCTCGCTGATGGAGATCGTCGGCCCGAACGCGCTGGTCGCCGCCGACTCCCCCGCCGCCGTGCTGGCCGGCCGGCTCGAGCGGTACCACCGCTCCGCGCTGGTGATGACGTTCGGCGGCGGCACCAACGAGATCCAGCGCGACATCATCGGCTACGTCGGGCTCGGGCTCCCGGCCGCGCGGCGCTGAAAGGGATTGGGGTAAGACCATGGACTTCACGTTCACCCCGGAGCAGGACGAGGCCGCCGAGCTGGCCGCCCGCATCCTCAAGGACCGGGCCACCAACGAGCGGATGAAGCAGGTCGAGGCCGACGGCGACCGGTTCGACCCCGAGCTCTGGGCGGAGCTGGGCTCCGCCGGCCTGCTCGGCCTCGCCCTCCCCGAGGAGTACGACGGCGCCGGCCTCGGCCTGATCGAGCTCTGCCGGGTCCTGGTGGAGGTCGGGCGCACCGTCGCTCCCGTCCCGCTCGTCGCGCACGGTGCCGCCGGCCGTCTCCTCGCCGAGCAGGGTTCGGCCGACCAGAAGCAGGCACTGGCTGCCCGGCGCAGCGTCGGGCGTGCGACTGCTCACCGCGGCCGTCGCCGAGGACCGCGAACCCCTGCCCCAGCATCCCCAGACGACGGCCGAGCCGTCCGATGACGGCTGGACCCTGAACGGGGTGAAGACGCTGGTCCCGACCGGGACCCGGGCGGACCTGCTCCTGGTCACGGCGACGACGCCCTCGGGCTCGGGCGTCTTCCTGGTCGAGCCCGGCACCGCCGGCGTGACCGTGCTGCCACAGCGGACCAGCGACGGCGACGTCGCCGCGCGGGTCGAGCTCGACAATGCCCCGGGTGAGCCCCTCGGGGACGCCGACGCGGCCACCCGACTCGGGCAGCTCCTGGTCCTGGCCGCCTGCGCCGAGCAGCTCGGGGTCACCGAGGGCGCACTCGCGCTGACCTCGGCCTACGCGAAGGAGCGGGAGCAGTTCGGGCGACCGATCGGCACCTTCCAGGCCGTCTCGCAACGGCTGGCCGACGGCTACATCGACGTCCTCGGCCAGGGGCTCACCCTGTGGCAGGCGGCGTGGCGCCTCTCCGAGGGCCTTCCGGCCGGCACCGAGCTGGCCGTGGCGAAGCTGTGGGCGGCCGACGCCGGCCACCGGCTCGCGCACACGACCGTCCACGTGCACGGCGGGGTCGGCATCGACCTGGACGGGGAGGCGCACCGCTTCTTCACGACCGCCAAGCGCTTCGAGTTCGCGTACGGCGGGACGACCGGGCAGGCGCTCGACATCGGCCGCGCCCTCGCCAACGAACCTGCGTGACGCACCCACGTTGACGACCCTCCGGCAGCTGCTCCTCGACCGGGCCGACGACGACCGTCCCGGCCTCGCCACCCGGGACCGCACCTGGACCTGGGCAGAGCACGTCGCCGAGGCCACGGCGCGGGCGACGGCGCTGCGCATGCTCCTGGACGAGGAGCCGGCCACCCCACGTGGGGGTGCTGCTCGACAACACCTCCGAGATGGCGATGGCCCTGTCGGCCGCCGCGCTGGGTGGTCACGTCGTCGTCGGGCTCAACACGACCCGACGTGGTGAGTCGCTGCTCGCCGACATCCGCACCGGTGACTGCCAGGTCGTGCTCACCGACGCGGCACACGCCGACCTGCTCGAGGGCCTGGACCTGGCCGGTGTGCGGGTCATCCGGGTGGACGCCCCGGATTGGACCGACCTGAACTCCGCTGACCCCGGTGTCACGTTCCCGGAGCTCGGCGGCGAGTCCCTGTTCATGCTGATCTTCACGTCCGGCACCAGCGGCGAGCCCAAGGCGGTCCGGGTGACCCACGAGAAGGTCTGGTTCCCGGGCGTGGTGCTGGCCGACATGTTCTCGATCACCCGCGACGACGTGCTCTACGTGTCGATGCCGCTGTTCCACAGCAACGCCGTGATGTCCGGTTATGCGCTGGCGCTGGTCAGTGGCGCCACGCTCGCGCTCGCTACGAGGTTCACTGCCAGCGGCTTCCTCGACGACGTGCGGCACTTCGGGGCGACGTACATGAACTATGTCGGCAAGCCACTCTCCTACATCCTCGCCACCCCCGAGCACGAGGACGACGCCGACAACCCGCTGCGGCTGGCGTTCGGCAACGAGGCCAACGAGAAGGACATCGCCGCGTTCTCGACCCGCTTCGGCTGCGAGGTGCGCGACGGCTTCGGCTCCACCGAGAACGCCGTGATCATCTCGCGCGTCGAGGGCACGCCACCGGGCTCGCTCGGAAGGCCGATGGACGGGGTGAAGGTGCTCGACCGCGCCACGGGCCGGGAGTGCCCGCCCGCCGAGCTCGGACCCGACGGCCGCGTGACCAACCTCGAGGAGTGCGTCGGCGAGTTCGTCAACGTCGACGGAGCCGGCCAGTTCGCCGGCTACTACAACGACGAGGCGGCCACGGCCGAGCGGATGCGCGACGGGATGTACTGGTCCGGCGACCTCGGCTACCTCGATGCCAACGGCTTCGCCTACTACGCCGGCCGCACCGGCGACTGGCTCCGGGTCGACGGGGAGAACCTCGCGGCCGCACCGGTCGAGCGGATCCTGCTGCGTCACCCCGAAGTCAGCCGGGTCGCGGTGTACGCCGTCCCCGACGCCACGACCGGCGACCAGCTGGTGGCGGCCCTGGTCCTGCGACCCGGCGCGACCCTCGACCCGGCCTCGTTCGAGGAGTTCCTGGGCGCCCAGCCCGACCTCGGGCCCAAGCAGTGGCCACGCCACGTCCGGATCGCCGCAACCCTCCCCCAGACCGCCACGAACAAGGTGCTGAAGCGGGAGCTGGTCGACCAGGGACTCGACGTCACCGACCCGCTCTGGACCCGTGCCGAGCGCGGGACGGCGTACTCCTGAGTGCGCGCAAATTGGTCGTGCCGGCCGATGAGTTCCGCGACCTCCGAAGGTCTGTATCTGCAGAGAACGCAGCGACTCTCGAAGGTAAAGGGAAGCAAGACCAGGAGGTGAGCACCATGGCCGCAACGATCTTCGTCGAGGTGGAGTCCGGCACCTGCTCCGGCCGGGTGCACCCCCACAACGGCTACTACGCCGGCGACTTCAGCACGCAGCGCTACGACGCTCCCGAGCGTCGACTCAGCGCGGCAGCAGCGCCCCCACCCCGTTGGTGAGCCGGACCGCGTAGAACCCGGAGTTCCCGTCGGAGTACCACACCTGACGGTGGGCGACATCCCATGCGGGTTGCGACATCGCATAGCCACCGGCCGCCGTCGGGTTGGCCGGCTTCGAACCCGGACGCACCGGCCGGTTGAAGTAGCCGACCTCGACCGGGCTCCGCAGGTTGCTGATGTCGAAGATCCGCAGCCCGGACGCGATCATCGAGCAGGCGACCAGCTTGGGGTCGGTCCGGCGAGGCAGCGAGCAGTAGTGGCCGGCGTACCCCTGCACGGGCGAGGTCGCGCCGGGGTCGTCCTGCTGTGACGTCTTGCGCGCCGCCGGCTGGTGCACCTCGAGCCGCAGGTTGGCGACGATGCGCGGGTTGGCGGGATCGGCGACGTCGATGATCCGGGCTGCCCCGACCGGAGCCTCGGACTGGTCCTGCCCGCTGGTGAAGTTGTAGTTGGCGAACTCGTCGACCTCGAGCAGGTAGGGGTGGCCGTCGCGCGTGAACGGCTCGGCGACCTGCGGGATCGACCGCTCCGGCCAGTCCAGCTCGGAGATCAGCCGGACCTGCGGGTCCGGTGCGCGGTCCTGCACCTCGCACACGTCGAGGATCCGCAGGCCACCGGAGGCAAAGCTGCCGTCGGTCGGGTTGCCGATCTCCGCGACGTACATCGTCCGCCCGTCGTCGGACAGCCGCAGGCCGTGGTAGTTGACGCCGGACTGGAGGAACACGGGCTTCGGCACCTGCGGGTCGCTGACGTCGATCGCGGTGAGGGTCTGGCCGCCGCTGCTGGAGGCCCAGAAGGTCTTCCCGTCCGGCGCCCAGCCGCTCTCGTGGCCGAGGACCGCCGACGGCGTGGAGGACAACAGCTGGGGGTGCCGGCAGTCCTCGCTGACGTCGTACACGTCGAGCACGCCCGCGTTGGTCGCGGCATTGCCGAGGACGGCCGCGAGCAGGCCGCGCTTCTTGTTCACCAGCACCGACTCGTGCGGGCTCTGCATCGCGGGCGACACCAGCTCGCCGGTCTTCACCGGTCGCGACGGGTCGCTCATGTCGAGCACGATCACACCGAGCCCCTGGGCCGCGTTCATCAGGACGTCCTTGGGGAACAGCAGTGTCGAGTCGTAGTAGGCGCACACCCGCCCGGACTCGTCCCGATAGCGCTGCACCTTGAACCCACCGGTCTGCCCCTGGTGGGCCGCCTGCTCGGTGTTGCAGCGATAGCCACGGTCCACCCGTCCGGTGTCGTAGTCGCGCTGCGGGACCCTGCCCTGGATGTCGGTCTCCTCCCGGGCACCCGGACCGCACTCAGCCTGGGGCGTGGGCGCGGGGAAGGCGTCGCCGGTGGCCGATCCGGTGCCGGCGAGGCCGAAGAGGCCGCCGCCGATGGCCAGCGCGGCGACCACCGTGGCCAGCCGGCGGACAGGGCGCTGCTTCATGATCCATGGGAGGTGTCCTTCCCCGAACGGCGGAATCTATGCGCGATCTAGGCCTGGGCGACGTCGTCGAGCCGCCCGACCGCCTCGTTCGAACTCCTCGACCAGCCGGTCCATGACCTCCGCGACGGGGCGCACCTCGTTCATCCGGCCCACGATCTGGCCCACCGGCATCGAGATCGTGTCGGGGTCGTCGTCCCCGGTTCATCCGGTTGTGGGCGTCGGCGACGAGGAGGTTCTGCAGGGGCATCGGCAGCGGCTCGGGGGCGTCCTCGGCCTCCCAGGCCTCGGTCCACTTCGTCTTCAGCAACCGGGCCGGCTTGCCGGTGTAGATCCGGGTGCGGACGGTGTCGGAGGAGCCGGCGCGCAGGAAGGCGTCGCGGATCCCGACGCCGGCCGACAGGTCGTACTCCTCCACGGTCAGCCAGATCGACCCGGTCCACACGCCCTGGGCACCGAGGGCGAGCGAGGCGGCGATCTGGCGGCCGGTGCCGATGCCGCCGGCGCCGAGCACCGGTACGGCGGGGCCGACGGCGTCGACGATCTCGGGGGTGAGCACCATGCCGGCGATCTCGCCGGTGTGCCCTCCGGCCTCGTAGCCCTGGGCGACGATGACGTCGACGCCGTTGTGGACGTGGGACACGGCGTGCTTCGCGGCCCCGGCCAGGGCCGCGACCTTGACGCCGCGGGCGTGGGCCTGCTCGATGACGTCGACCGGCGGCGAGCCGAGGGCGTTGGCGATCAGCACCGGCCGGTGGGCCAGGGCGATGTCGACGTGGGACCGGGCAATCGAGTGCAGCCAGCCGAGCACTCCCTCCCGACCCTCGCCCTCGGGCAGCGGCGGCACGCCCAGCTTCTGGAGGGTGCGGTCGACGAAGCTCACGTGCTCGGGCGGGATCATCGCCTGGAGGTCGACCGATGTCCCCTCCGTGGGCATCTTCATCGGCATCACGACGTCGACGCCGTACGGCTTGCCGTCGGTGTTGTCGTCGAGCCAGGTCAGGGTCTGGTCGAGCTCGTCGGGGTCGTTGAAGCGGACGGCGCCGAGCACGCCGAGGCCACCGGCGCGCGAGACCGCCGCGGCGACCTTCTCGCTCGGGGTGAACGCGAAGATCGGCCGTTCGATGCCGAAGACCTCGCAGAGTGGGAGTGCGCATCGGATCCCTCAGCCGCCCGGTGCGCCGGCGAGCTCGGCCGCCTTGGGGTAGTTGGCCTTGCCCGTCGCGTGGCGCGGGATCTCGTCGACCAGGGTCATCGCGCGCGGCAGCTTGTAGCCGGAGAGCGACGCGCGCAGGAAGGTGCGCAGGTCCTCGAGCTCGGGGGTGGCGCCCTCGCGCGGCTGCACGACGGCCGTCACCGCCTGGCCGTACCGCTCGTCGGGCACGCCGACCACGAGGACGTCGTACACGTCGGGGTGCGCCTTGACCGCCATCTCGACCTCCTCGGGGAAGACCTTCTCCCCGCCGGTGTTGATGCAGTTCGAGCCGCGCCCCAGCAGCGTGACCTTGTTGTCGGGCTCGATCCGGGCGAAGTCGCCGGGTACGGAGTAGCGGATGTCGTCGATGGTGATGAACGTGCGCGCGGACTTCTCCTCGTCCTTGTAGTAGCCGAGCGGGACGCTGCGCCCGCGGGCGAGCCGGCCCACCGCCCCGACGTTCGTCGGCCGGGTCGAGGATCCGGTTGTCCTCGTCGAGGACGACCGACTCCGGGCCGAGGGCGACGACACAGCCCTCGCCCTTGATGTTCTCGGGGTCCTGCAGGCCGGTGCCCTGGAAGCCGGTCTCCGAGGAGCCCACCGAGTCGGTGAAGAAGGTGTTGGGGAACGCCGCCATCCAGCGCTCCTTGACCGGCCGGCTGAAGATCGCCGCGCTGCTGGCCACCGCCACCAGCGAGGAGCCGTCGAAGTCGCCGTCGGTCGTAGGCCTCGATCAGCGGGCGGGCCATCGCGTCGCCGGTCATGAACATCAGCTGCACCTGCTCGCGCGTCGACGATCTCCCAGGTCGCGGACCGGGTCGAAGCCGGGCTCGACGATCGTCAGGTGGCCGGCGAAGAGGTGCATCAGGGTCGCGGCCTGGGCACCGCCGTGCATGAGGGGGCTGAGCGGGAAGGTGACCATCGCCTCGTTGGTGGCGGCCTGCTTGGACTGGTCGAACTCCTCCAGGGCCTCCCCGGTCATGAAGTCGATGCCGCCGCCGAGCACGCGCCAGAAGTCGACGTGGCGCCACATGACGCCCTTCGGGTAGCCGGTCGTGCCGCCGGTGTAGACGATGTAGACGTCGTCGTCGCTGCGCTCGCCGAAGTCGCGCTCGGCGCTCTGCCCGTCGAGCGCGTCGGCCCAGGCGACGCCGTCGTACGACGCCACCAGTCCGGCGAGCTCGTCGTCCGGCTCTGGCCCTGCGGCCGGGCTCGGTGGGGTCGGGCATCGACACGATCGTGTGCAGCTTCTCGTGCCGGGGCGCGCACGCCGCCACCCGGGGCGCGTAGCGGCGCTCGTGCAGGAGGGCGACGATGTCGGAGTTGTCGAAGAGGTAGTCGAGCTCGCCCTCGACGTAGCGGTAGTTCACGTTGATCGCGACCGCCCGCACCTTGAAGATCGGCCAGCAGGGCGACGACGTGCTCGACGCTGTTCCTGGCGTAGACCCCGACGTGGTCGCCGCGGCCCGATGCCCCGGCTCTGCAGGAAGTGGGCCAGCCGGTTGGCGTCGGCCTCGATCTCGGAGTACGTCGCCTTGCGGTCACCGACACTGGATGGCGAACCGCTCTGGGACGACGTCGACGGCGTGCTCGAAGAGGTCAGCGATGTTCAGGGCCACGACGCCCGAGACTAGAACACGTTCTTGTTTTTGGCTAGCATCGTTCCCCATGACGGACACCCACTCCGGCGCCGAGCCGCACTGCCTGGTCGAGCTCGTCGACCACACCCTTGTCGTGACCATGAACCGGCCCGAGAAGCGCAACGCGCTGTCCGGGGAGATGCTCGAGATCATGTCGGACGCCTGGGACCGGGTGAACTCCGACGACGCGGTCCGGGTCGCGATCCTGACCGGCGCCGGCGGCTCGTTCTGCGCCGGCGCGGACCTGGCCGCGATGAGCAAGTCGGCGCCGACGGACCGGTTCGAGTCCGGGGAGTTCGACCCGTCCGTGATCAAGTCGCTGCTCAAGGGCTTCCGGCTCACCAAGCCGCTGGTCGCCGCGGTCGAGGGCCCGGCGATCGCGGGCGGCACCGAGATCCTGCAGGCCACCGACATCCGGGTGGCCGGCGAGTCCGCGCGGTTCGGGGTCTCCGAGCCGCGCTGGGGCCTCTACCCGCTCGGCGGCTCCGCCGTGCGGCTGCCCCGCCAGATCCCCTACACGGTGGCGGCCGACCTGCTGCTCACCGGCCGCCACATCAAGGCCCCGGAGGCCCTCGCCCTCGGCCTGGTCGGGCACGTCGTACCCGACGGACAGGCGCTGGAGAAGGCGCACGAGATCGCCGGGCTGATCGCGGCCAACGGGCCGCTGGCCGTCCAGGCGGTGCTGAAGACGATCCGGGACTCCGAGGGCAAGCACGAGGACGACGTGCTGGGCCGACGACGCGAAGGTCGGCGCCGCCGTCTTCGCCTCGAACGACGCCAAGGAGGGCCCGAAGGCGTTCATGGAGAAGCGGACGCCGGAGTTCACCGGGACCTGAGCGCTACTTCTGCCCCAGATCCGTGCCTGCAGCGCAGTGTCGCTGGCCGACTGGAACTTCACGACCTTGCCTTCCCGGAACGTCAGGACGTCGGCCTGGTCGGCCGACTCGCCGTCGACGGTGATCCGGGTCAGGACAACGACCCGCTCGTCGTCGCCCAGGAAGTGTTGCGGCTCGGTGGTGAAGCCCTTCTCGACCAGCTTCATCCAGAACCCGATGACCTCGTCCTTGCCGTTGTAGGTGCCACTGATGGTGCTGTCTCCGGGGACGACCCACTCGATCCCGCCGTCAAGCGCCTCGCTGGCCCCGTCGACGTCGGCCGCCGCGAACGCCGCGTAGGCAGCCTTGGTGCGCTCGATGTTCTCCTGTGCTGACATCTCAACCCCCTGCTCGGCCCGGCGGGCCACCCGGGTCATGCTAGGCACCGCGTATGCCCGCGTACAGGCGTCCGACCTGGGGACTCAGAGCATCCGGGACACCAGTCGGTCCCGGTCCACCAGCTGGTGCTTGAGCACCAGCGCGAGATGGGTGGCGATGGTGGCGAAGAAGCCGAGGTGGGCCGCGATGTGGAGCGGCAGCAGGTCGTAGCTCACCAGCACCAGCGAGAGCCCGCTCAGGGGAATCAGGAAGAGCAGGGCCAGCAGTGCCTTCTCCGTCCAGTGCGCCAACGTCCGCTCGCCAGGTGAGAGGCCCTCAGCCCACGGCGGCAACCCGGCCGTCCGGCGCCAGACCACGCGGCTCGCGGCGAGGACGAGGACGAGCAGCCCGAGCAGCACGTGGACCTCGGGAAGGCTGACTCCTCCGTCGAGGATGTCCCCCGACCCCAGGTCGGAGTACGCCGTACCCAGCGGGTCGTCGGCACGCGCCTCGAGGCGGTCCTGCTGCTGCTCACACTGCTCCTCGAGCCGGTCGGACCGTCGGTCGCACTCGGCCTCCTCGAACCCCCCGTCGTCGGTGGCCATCACGTAGCCGACGACGAACTGCGCGGCCAGCGCCGCCACGGTCACCCAGTGCAGGAGCTTGGTGACCAGGCCGTAGCCGTGGGGACCGTTCCGGAGTGGCATGGGGTTCAGGCTAGGCCTCCCCGGCAAGCGATTCAGCCGATCGCGCGGTCGCCGTCCCAGTACTGCGCCCGCAGCGCCTTCTTGTCCGGCTTCCCGAGCCCGGTGAGCGGGAGGGAGTCGGCCACGATCACCCGCTTCGGCGCCTGCACCGCTCCCTTGCGCTCCTTGACCAGCGCCTGGATCTCGGCTATCACCGTCGACGGTCGACCGTCGCTGCGTCCTCGCGGAGCACGACGATCGCGGTGACGGCCTCGCCCCACCGCTCGTCCGGTGTCCCGATGACACCCACCTGGGCGACCGACGGGTGCTCGGCCACGACGTCCTCGACCTCGCGGGGGAAGACGTTGAAGCCGCCTGTGACGATCATGTCCTTGGTGCGGTCGACGATGAACCAGAAGCCGTCCTCGTCCTCCCTCGCGATGTCGCCGGTGTGCAGCCAGCCGTCGTCGCGGAAGGTCTCGGCGGTCTCCTCGGGGAGGTTCCAGTAGCCCCCGGCCAGCAGCGGCCCGGCCACGCAGATCTCGCCCGGCTCCCCCACCGCGACCGGTGACCCGTCCTCGCCCAGCAGCGCGGTGCGGAGCAACGCCGACGGCCTCCCGCACGAGGAGAGCCGCTTCTCGTCGTGCTCGCCCTTCGCGAGGTAGCTGATGACCATCGGCGCCTCGGACTGGCCGTAGTACTGCGCGAAGATCGGGCCGAACCGGTCGATCGCTTCCCGGAGCCGCACCGGGTTGATCGCCGACGCGCCGTAGTAGACCGTCTCCAGCGACGACAGGTCGCGGGTCCGCGAGTCAGGGTGGTCGAGCAGTGCGTAGAGCATCGACGGCACCAGCATGGTCGCGGTGATCCGCTGCTCCTCGATGGTCTGCAGGACCTCCGCCGGGTCGAACCTCGACAGCACGTAGAGGGAGCCGCCCTTGACCACGGTCGGCGCGAAGAACGCCGCCCCGGCGTGCGACAGCGGCGTGCACATCAGGAACCGCGGCGCCTCCGGCCACTCCCACTCGGCCAGCTGGACCTGGGTCATCGTGGCCATCGTCTGGGCGGTGCCGATCACGCCCTTGGGCTTGCCGGTCGTGCCACCGGTGTAGGCGATCGAGACGATGTGGTCGGGAGGCAGCAGCCTCGCGCTGAGCGGTTTCGACTCGTACGACGCCGCCTCCGCGACCAGGTCCCGGCTCTGCCGCCATCTGCGCGCCCGCTCGGCCAGCGGCTCGGGCACCGGTCCGATCGTGAGCACCTGCTCGAGACCCGGGCACTTCCCCAGCAGGGCCACGGCTCGTTCGGTGAACATCGGGTCGACGATCAAGGTGGTGATGCCGGCGTCGTTGATGACGTAGGCATGGTCGTCTGCAGAGCCCGAGCGGATGCAGGGAGGTCCGCCGGAAGCCCTGGGTCTGGCCGGCCCCGAGGATGAACAGCACCTCCGGCCGGTTCAGCGCCAGCAGGGCGGCATGCGATCCGGTGCCGGCGCCGAGGGCCTCGAACGCCTGGACGTACTGGCTGATCCGCGCGGCCGTCTCGCTCCCGGTCAGCGTGGTGTCACCGAGGTGCATGACCGGCTTGTCCCCGTGGCGTTTCAGTGCGGCCACCATCAGGTGGCCGTTGTGCGGGGCGATGCGGAGGTCGTCTGCCATGGGTGGCAGACTAGAACGTGTTCCAGTTTGAGGCAACGGCAGCAGCGGTTGCGGCAGGCTGGTGGGCATGGCTGACTTCACCTTCGCGCCGCTCACGCCGGCGTCGTTCCTCGACCGCTCGGCAGCCGTCTTCGCCAAGCGGCTCGCCGTCGTGGACGGTGATGTCCGGCTGACCTACGCCGAGCTCGCCGGTCGCTGCGCTCGACTGGTCAGCGCGCTGGCCGCGGCCGGCGTCGAGCCTGGCGACCGAGTGGCAGCGCTGTGCGCCAACAGTCACGTGATGCTCGAGCTCCACCACGCCGTACCGGCACGCGGTGCGGTGCTCGTCTCCGTCAACATCCGGCTCAGCCACGACGAGATGCGCTACGTCCTCGAGCACTCCGGTGCGCGGCTCCTCGTGGCCACCCGCGAACTCGCGAACCGTGCGCGTGCGCTGGCCGACGAGCTCGGCATCCAGATGGTTGCCGAGGCGGAGTACGACGCCTGGCTGGCCAGTGCGGATCCCGAGCCCTCCGACCAGGTGGAGGTCGACGAGCACGACCTGCTCGCCCTCAACTACACGTCCGGTACGACCGGACGGCCCAAGGGCGTCATGTACCACCACCGCGGTGCCTACCTCCAGGCCGCCGCGATGGCCTACCACGCACGGCTCGGTCCGGGTGCCCGCTACCTGTGGACGCTGCCGATGTTCCACTGCAACGGCTGGTGCTTCACCTGGGCGGTCACCGCCGCCGGCGGCACGCACCTGTGCCTGCGCGCCGTCGACGCGAGCGAGATCTGGCGACTCCTCCGCGAGGAGGGCGTCACCCACTTCAGTGGCGGCTCCGACCGTGTTGGCGATGATCGCGTCCGACCCGGCCGCGACGGAGCTCGGCCACCGCGTCCACGTCGACGTCGGTGGCGCTCCGCCGTCACCCGCGCTGATCGGCCGGCTCGGTCCGCTCGGCCTGGACGTGACGCACCTCTACGGACTCACCGAGACCTTCGGGCCGATCGCGATCAACGAGTGGTTGCCAGAATGGGACGAGCTGGCGACCGACGAGCGGAACCGGCTCCGGGCCCGCCAGGGTGTCGGCAACATCGTCGCCCGGCCGCTGCGCGTTCTGGACCCCGACGGCCACGACGTACCCGCGGATGGGGAGACCATCGGGGAGCTCGCCGTGCGGGGCAACGACGTCATGCTCGGGTACTACCGCGACGAGGAGGCGACCGATGCTGTCACCCGCAGCGGCTGCTTGCTCACCGGAGACCTGGCGGTCATCCACCCGGACGGGTACGTCGAGATCCGCGACCGCCGCAAGGACGTGATCATCTCTGGCGGCGAGAACGTCGCCTCCGTCGAGGTCGAACGCGTCCTCGACGCTCACCCGGCCGTGCTCGAGTGTGCAGTCGTCGGCGCACCGGACGAGCAGTGGGGCGAAATCCCGGTCGCGTTCGTGACGCTGCAGGAGGGTGCGCAGGTCGACGCCGACGAGCTGCTCGCCTTCGTCCGCGAGCGGATCGCGGGCTTCAAGGTGCCCCGACGTGTCGAGTTCGTCGAGCTCCCGAAGACCTCCACCGGGAAGATCCAGAAGAACGTACTGCGTGCCCGGGTCCGCGACTGACACTGCCGCGACCGATCGATCCAGCCTACCGCACCACCGGTCGCCCTCGATACGGCAGCTAGGCGGGAAAGTGCTTCCAGTGCCCTTCGGACACTACCTCGACGGTGCCATCGACGACCTTGATGGCCGTCTCGTCGTCCATCGCGTACGCCGGACCCGAGATGCCGGCCGCCCATTGCTCCGCCTCGGCCATGGAGTTGCCCGGCATGCCGTCCGGAGCCAGGTGCGGACAGATCGAGAAGTCGACGATGCCCAACGTGCTGTCGTCACCGGTCGGCGGTCTCCACTGGACGAAGTCCTCCCCGATCCTGGGGGTCATCACCATGCTCCCGGCGCTCAGTCCCACCCAGACCGTCTCGCTCAGCGACGGAAGCAGGTCCGCCAGTCCGGACTGCCGCATCCAGTGGCACAGGTACAGGGCATCGCCGCCCGCCACCAGCAGGACGTCTGTCTCCCGGACCATGGGCACCCAGCGCTCCTCTCGATGCTGGGCAGCGCGGTGAGCTCCAGCACGCCGACGGACTTCCAGCCCAGTCGACCATCGGGATTCTCGGAGTTCCCGCTGATGAACTGCCAGGCCCTGACGCCGGGGCCGACCATGGGGTGCCCGTACTGCGCGGTGGGGATGCACAGGGCGCTCGAGTCGGCGATCGGCTTGCCCAGGAGCTCGACCAGCGCGTCGTGGATCCTGGCGTTCTTGACGCCCGCGGACGTGAGCAGAAGTCTCAAGTTGCCTCCCGATTCGAGAGCGACGGAGCGGTCCGAGGGCATAGACCTGTGGACCACCGCAAACTCATCGATCGTCGCGGTTAGCCCTTGTCCAGATCGGCGGCCCGCTGCATGACCTCGGCCTCGCTCTTGATCGACTTCACCGTGGCCTGGTCCATCAGAGGCTCTGTCCCGCGCTGGTGGAGGTCTCTCTCGGCGGTGTCGCCGTTGTCCCCCTCGTCCGCCGCGATCCCGGAGGCGTCCGGACTTCGTCTTCCTCGGTCGCCTCCCGGGCGGTGTCCACGTGCCGGAGCCACTGTCGCGGCCCGCGCCGAGGCGCCCTCTTGGCGGCGGTCCCCTTCTTGGGCGCGGTGTTCCTGGCCGGCGCCTTCCTGGCTGCGGGCTCGACCAACGTCGGCTCTGGTGTCGCGCTCGTTTCGGTGGCGCTCTGCGTGGCTGTCGGTGTGCGGCTGGGTCCGTGGTCGACCGCACTTCCGAGCTGTCGCCGAGGACCTGTCCTGCGGCGCGGTCGATGATGCGCATCGTCGTCCTGCGCCGGCATCCGCGACGCCCCAGGTCTGGCCCGCAACCGTGGTCGTCGTCCGACCGGTTCGATGATCGCGCTGGTGGCCTTGCTGATGAGATTCACTGCAGTTCCTCACGACGTCGTTCTCGCAGGTCGTACCCCGCGAGGATCCTCCACACGGTGATGGTGAGTCCCGCAGTCCTGACCGCTACGCCAGGACCTCGGCGATCCGGCGGACCTCGTCGGCCGACCCACAGCTGAGCAGCAGGGTGGTCACGCCGGTCTCCTCCCAGGCGGCCACGGTCTCCTTGACTTCGCCCTCGGTGCCGATGATGTGCATGTCGTCGACGAGCTCGTCGGGGATGAGGGCGGTGGCCTCGTCCTTCTTGCCGCCGAGGTAGAGCTCCTGGACCTGGCTGGTGATCGCCTCGTAGCCCATGCGGTCGAAGACCTGCTTGTGGAAGTTCTGGTCCTTGGCGCCCATGCCGCCCATGTAGAGGGCGACGATCGGCTTCAAGGCGTTGATGACGGCGACCTTCTCGGTGGTGTCCTTCGACGATCTGGACGTGGCAGGTGGCGGCGATCTCGAAGTCGTCCCGGCTGCGGCGCGCGCCCTCGCGGGCGAAGCCCTCGTCGAGCCACGGCCCGTACATGCCGGCCGACTTGGGGGTGTAGAAGATCGGGATCCAGCCGTCGGCGATCTCCGCTGTCTGGGCGACGTTCTTGGGCCCCTCGGCGCCGAGCCAGATCGGGATGTCGGAGCGCAGGGGGTGAACGATCGGCTTGAGCGGCTTGCCGAGGCCGACCGAACCCTCACCGGTGTACGGAAGTGGGTAGTGCGGCCCGTCGTTGGTCACCGGCCCCTCGCGCGCCAGCACCTGGCGGATGATGTCGACGACCTCACGGGTGCGGGCGAGCGGCTTGGAGAACGGCTGGCCGTACCAGCCTTCCACCACTTGCGGCCCGCTCACGCCCATGCCCAGGATCACCCGGCCGTTGCTGAGGTGGTCCAGGGTCAGGGCGTGCATCGCGATCGAGGTCGGCGAACGCCCGCTCATCTGCACGATCGAGGTGCCGAGCCTGAGGCGCTCGGTCTCGCGGCCCCACCAGGCCAGCGGCGTGAACGCGTCGGAGCCCCACGCCTCGGCGGTGAAGATCGCGTCGAACCCGGACTCCTCCGCGGCGGCGACCAGCTCGCCGATGCTTGCGGGCGGCCGGCGCCCCAGTAGCCGAGTTGCAGTCCCAGTTTCATGTGGACCTCCTTGCCACCGGATTGATAGAACGTGTTTCAGTTTCTGCCATGCCGACCCACCCATCCGGCGCGGACACCCTGCAAGCACCGGTCACGGTCGCCTTCGACTACACCAGGTCCACCGGACCCGTCCTGGGCCGCTTCTTCACCGGTCTCCGGGACGGCGTCGTCGTCGGCGGTCGTACGTCGTCCGGACGGGTGCTCGTGCCGCCGCCCGAGTTCGACCCGGACAACCACGAGCAGACCAACGACTTCGTCGAGGTCTCCACCGCCGGGACCGTCACCGCCTGGTCGTGGTGCCCGGAGCCGGTCGCCGGCCAACCCCTCGACCGGCCCTTCGCGTGGGTGCAGGTGAGACTCGACGGCGCCGACGGCACCCTCCTCCACGCCCTCGACGTCCCCTCCCCCGACGACGTCGAGACCGGGATGCGGGTCCAGGTCCGCTGGGCCGAGGAACGGGTCGGCGCCATCACCGACATCGCCTGCTTTGAGCCGGAGCCCGCGACGGAGCGGTTCGAGACCCGGCTGAGCTCGCACCGGGGCTCGACCACCGAGGAGTCCGATCCGTCACCGGGATCATCACCCCGGTCGAGCTCGACTACCTCTACGCCGCCTCCCCGGAGGAGTCCGCGTTCTACCGCGGGCTCGAGGAGGGCCGGATCATCGGCCAGCGGTGCCCGGTGTGCCACAAGGTCTACGTGCCACCACGCAGCGCCTGCCCGGTCGACGGCGTGGCCACCACCGACGAGGTCGAGCTCGGTCACACCGGGCACGGTCACCACGTTCTGCATCGTCAACGTCCCCTTCATGGGCCAGAAGATCACGCCGCCGTACGTCTCGGCGTACGTCCTCCTGGACGGCGCCGACATCGCGTTCCTGCACCTGATCCTGGACATCCCGGCCGACGAGGTCCGGATGGGGATGCGGGTCGAGGCGGTGTGGAAGCCACGCGAGGAATGGGGAACCACGATCGAGAACATCAGCCACTTCCGTCCGACCGGCGAGCCCGACGCGGACTACGAGACCTACAAGGTGCACCTGTGAGAGACACCCGATGAGAGATATTGCGGTCGTGGGCTTCGCCCAGCGACAGATGCCCGAGTTCGACGGATCGCCGACCTGCGTCGAGCTGCTGGTCCCGATCCTCGCCGAGTGCTACGAGCAGACCGGCTTCACCCGCAAGGACATCGGCTTCTGGTGCTCGGGCTCCTCGGACTACCTCGCCGGCCGCTCGTTCTCGTTCGTGTCGGCCGTGGACGCGATCGGGGTCCTGCCGCCGGTCAACGAGTCGCACGTCGAGATGGACGCCGCCTGGGCGCTCTACGAGGCGTGGATCAAGATCCAGACCGGGGAGGTCGACACCGCCCTGGTCTACGGCTTCGGCAAGTCCTCCGCGGGCGTGCTGCGCCGCACGCTGGCCCTCCAGCTCGACCCGTACACGATGACGCCGCTGTGGCCCGACACCGTGTCGCTGGCCGGGCTCCAGGCCCGGACCGGCATCGACGCCGGCCTCTGGGACGAGCGGGCGATGGCCGAGGTCGCCAACCGGTCGCTCACCGACGCCGAGAAGAACGAGTACGCCGTCCGCAAGGGCGGCTCGTCGGTGGAGGAGCTGCTGGCGCGTCCGATGTACGCCGACCCGCTGCGCAAGCACGACTGCGCTCCGGTCACCGACGGGGCGGCCGCGATCGTGCTCGCCGCCGACTGACCGGGCCCACGAAGCGACGGAGCGACCCGGCCTGGATCACCGGGCTGGCCCACTCCGTGGACCCGCTCCAGCTGGGCGCGCGCGACCTCACCCGCGCGCCGTCGGCCGAGCGCGCTGACCGTCGCCTGCGGTCGAGTCGGCGCCAGCACGTGTCGAGCCCGGGCGTCGAGGTGGCCGAGCTGCACGCGCCGTTCTCGCACCAGGAGCTGATCCTGCGCCGCGAGCTCGGGCTCGGCGACGACGTACGGATCAACCCGTCGGGCGGGGCGCTGGCCAGCAACCCGATGTTCACCAGCGGCCTGAACCGGATCGGCGAGGCCGCCCGCAGGGTCTGGGACGGCTCGCCGACCAGGTGCTCGGCCATGCCACCAGCGGCCCGGCCCTCCAGCAGAACCTCGTGTGCGTGATGGATGTCTCGACGGCTCGACAACCGAAGGCGCGATGAGCAAGCAGCCGGCAGCGGTCATCGGCGTCGGCCAGACCCACCACCGGGCCAAGCGCGAGGACGTGTCGATGGCCGGCCTCTGCCGCGAGGCGGTGGACCGTGCCCTGGCCGACGCCGGCATGGACTTCGACGACATCGACGCGATCGTGGTCGGCAAGGCGCCCGACCTGTTCGAGGGCGTGATGATGCCCGAGCTCTTCCTGGCCGAGGCCCTCGGAGCCGCCGGCAAGCCGCTGCTCCGGGTGCACACCGCCGGCTCGGTCGGCGGCTCGACCGCGATCGTCGCGGCCTCGCTGGTCCAGGCGGGTGTGCACCGCCGGGTGCTGACCGTGGCCTTCGAGAAGCAGTCGGAGTCCAACGCGATGTGGGCGCTGTCGGTGCCGCTGCCGTTCAACATGCCGGTCCACGCCGGCGCGGGCGGCTACTTCGCCCCCCACGTGCGCTCCTACATCCGCCGCTCCGAGGCGCCGACCCACATCGGCGCGATCGTGGCCGCCAAGGACCGGCAGAACGCGCTGAAGAACCCCTACGCCCACCTGCGGAACCCGGACACGACCTTCGAGTCGGTGATGGCGTCGCAGATGCTCTGGGACCCGATCCGCTACGACGAGACCTGCCCGTCCTCCGACGGCGCCTGCGCCCTGGTCATCGCCGACGAGCGACACCGCCCGGCCTCGGCCGACTCCCCCGCCTGGATCCACGGCACGGTCATGCGCTCGGAGCCGACCACGGCCGCCGAGCGGGACCAGGTGAACCCGCAGGCCGGGCGCGAGGCCGCTGCCGCGCTCTGGAAGCAGGCCGGGATCACCGACCCGCTGGAGGAGATCGACGCGGCGGAGATCTACGTGCCGTTCTCGTGGTTCGAGCCGATGTGGCTGGAGAACCTCGGGTTCACCCCCGAGGGCGAGGGCTGGAAGCTCACCGAGTCGGGCGGCACCGCCCTCGACGGCGTGCTGCCGGTCAACTGCTCCGGCGGGGTGCTGTCGTCCAACCCGATCGGCGCCTCCGGGATGCTCCGGTTCGCCGAGGCTGCCCTGCAGGTGCGCGGCCAGGCGGGCGAGCACCAGGTCGACGGCTGCCGCCGCGCGCTGGGCCACGCCTACGGCGGCGGCTCGCAGTTCTTCGCCATGTGGGTCGTCGGCGCCGAGCCCCTCGCCAGCTGAGCGCCGACTGTTCGGGCCGGGTCAGGCCGGGGCGTCCAGCTCGGCCAGGTCGGCCTCGGTGAGGTCGAGGTCCACCGAGCCGAGCGCGGAGTCGAGCTGCTCGACGCTGCTCACGCCCACGATCGGCTTCGCCCGCCGCGACATCCACGCCAGCACGACCTGCGAGGGCGCGACGCCGTGCCGCTCGGCCACGCGGCCGAGCGCCTCCAGCCGGGCCGTCGTCCCCGGGTGCTCGTAGGCGTCGGGGAACGGCCGGTCGGCCCGGTCGAAGCTGCCCTGCACCAGCGGGCTGTAGACCCACAGCTCGATCTCCGGGATGGTGCTCCAGGTAGTCGACCGTCTCGTCGGTGACGAAGCCGAACCGGTGGTCCTTGCCGGGCACCTCGACGCGGGGGCGCGGGTCGACGTACGACGCGGTCAGCTGCAGCAGCGTCCAACGGCTCGAGCCCCTGCTCGCGGGCCAGGTCACGCGCTCGCTCCACCCGCCAGGTCGCGTGGTTGGAGGCGCCCAGCCGGCGTACGGCGCCCGCCGTGACCAGCTCGCCGAACGCGGCCACGGTCTCGGCGAGGTCGACGTGCCGGTCCTCGGCGTGAGCCCAGTAGACGTCGATCGTCTCGACGCCCAGGCGCTCCCGGCTCTGCTCCGCCTCCCGGCCGATGACCTCCGCGGACAGGCCCTCGATCCCGCCGCCGTCCACCGGCTCCACCCCGACCTTGGTGGCGATGACGAGGTCCTCGCGGATGCCGGGGTTGGCCTGGAGCCACCGGCCGATCACGGCCTCGCTCTGGCCGCCGTGCCCGGTGTCGGAGACCCAGAACGCGTAGCAGTTCGCGGTGTCCAGCACCCGGCCGCCGGCCTCGACGAACCGGTCGAGCAGCGCGAACGACGTCGCCTCGTCGGTGCGCGTGCCGAAGTACATCGTGCCCAGAACCAGGTCCATGCGAGGGAGCCTGAGGTCCCGGCGTTCGAGTCGACGCCGCCCCGGAGGGCGACCGTCAGGTGTAGCTGACCTGCAGGTCCTTGATCCCGTTGATCCAGCCCGACCGCAGCCGGCGCGGCTCGGCGACCTTGGTGATGTCGGGCGCGAGGTCGGCGAGCGCGTCGAACATCAGCTTCACCTCGAGGCGGGCGAGGTTGGCGCCGATGCAGTAGTGCGCGCCGTGTCCGCCGAAGGCGACGTGAGGGTTGGGGTCACGGGTGATGTCGAAGGTGTAGGGATCCTCGAAGACGTCGTCGTCGAAGTTGGCGCTGGCGTAGAAGAGGCACACCCGCTGCCCCTTCTTGACCTGGACGCCGCCGACCTCGACGTCGTTGAGGGCGGTGCGCTGGAAGGAGCTGACCGGGGTCGCCCAGCGGATCACCTCGTCGACCATCGTCTCGGGGCGCTCCCGCTTCCACAGCTCCCACTGGTCGGGGTTGTCGAGGAACGCGTTCATCCCGTGGGTGATCGCGTTGCGGGTGGTCTCGTTGCCCGCGACGGTCAGCATGATGACGAAGTAGCCGAACTCGTCGTCGTTGAGCTTGTGGCCGTCCACGTCGGCGTGGACGAGCTTGGTGACGATGTCGTCGCGGGGGTTGGCCTGACGGTCCGCGGCGAGCTCCATCGCGTAGCCGAGGATCTCGGCCGCCGCGATGTCGGGGTCCACGTCGATCTCCGGGTCGTCGTACGCCAGCATCTGGTTGGACCAGTCGAACAGCTTGCGGCGGTCCTCCTGCGGGACGCCGATGAAGTCGGCGATGGCCTGGAGCGGCAGCTCGCAGGCGACGTCGTCGACGAAGTTGCCCTCGCCGCGGGCGACCGCCTCCATGGCGATCTTCTCCGCGCGCTGCTTCATGATCTCGTCGAGGGCGCCGATCGCTCGCGGCGTGAAGCCGCGGGAGATGATCTGGCGCGTCTTGGTGTGGTCCGGCGGGTCCTGGTTGATCAGCATCACCCGCTGCAGCTCCACCTGCTCGCGTTCCATCCCCGCCTGGAACCGGACGATCGCGCCGTTCTCCATGCTGGAGAAGTCCTTGCTGTTCTTCGACACGGCCGACACGTCGGCGTGCTTGCTCACCGCGTAGTAGCCCGTGCCCGACTCCTCGGACATGCCGTCACGGGCGCCCTGCTCCTGCTCGACCCAGAAGACCGGGGCCTTCTTGCGCAGCGCGAGGAACTCGTCGTGCGGGATGCTCGTCTCGTTGGTCTCCGGGTCGGTGAAGTCGAAGCCGGGAGGTACGACGTCGGCAGCTAAGCGGTCACAACAGTGATCCACCTTGGGTCTCTCGAATCTGGAACACGTTCTAGTTCGCTGATCTTGACATACTCTCGGTCTGTTCGGAAGGGCCACGCGCCGGTTTTGGGCGTCGATCTTGTCCAGAATGAGAACGTGTTCTAGTTTTGGACATGGCAATTCGGTGGCAACCCGGTGATCGTCGAGGCCGTCCGCACCCCGCTCGGCAAGCGTCGTGGCTGGCTGGCCGGCGTACACGCCGCCGACCTGCTCGGCGCTGCCCAGGTCGAGGTGCTCAAGCGCTCCGGAGTCGACCCGTCGCTCGTCGACGAGGTGATCGGCGGTTGCGTCACCCAGGCCGGTGAGCAGTCGAACAACATGGTGCGCCGGGCGTGGATGCACGCCGGCCTCCCCCGCCAGGTGGCTTCGACCGTGATCGACGCCCAGTGCTCCTCGGGACAGCAGGCCACCCACCTGGTCAACGCGATGATCCTGGCCGGCGTGATCCGCACCGGCGTCGCCTGCGGCGTCGAGTCGATGTCGCGGATCCCGCTCGGCGGCAACGTCCCCGACCGGCCTCGGTGACCCGCGTCCGCCGGCCTGGGACATCGACCTGCCCAACCAGTTCGAGGGGGCCGACCGGATCGCCCGGGACCGCGGCTTCAGCAGGGAGTCGGTGGACGCCTTCGGTCTCGCCTCGCAGCAGAAGGCCCGGGTCGCGGTCGACGAGGGCCGGTTCACCCGCGAGATCTTCGCGGTCGAGGCGCCGGTGCTCGACGACGCCGGGTCGCCCACGGGCGAGACCCGGCTGGTCGACGCCGACCAGGGACTGCGGGACACGACGCTCGAGGGACTGGCATCGCTCTCCCCCGTGCTCGAGGGCGGCACCCACACCGCCGGCACGTCGTCCCAGATCTCCGACGGGTCGTCCGCGCTGCTGCTCATGGACGCCTCGCTCGCGACCTCGCTCGGGCTGAAGCCACGCGCCCGGATCGTGTCGTCCTGCCTGGTCGGCGCCGACCCCTACTACCACCTCGACGGGCCGGTGCAGGCGACCGAGCGCCTGCTCGGCGGACACCGGGATGAAGATCAGCCGACCTCGACCTGTTCGAGGTCAACGAGGCCTTCGCCGCCGTCGTCATGTCGTGGGCCTCGGTGCACCAGGTCCCCGAGGAGAAGATCAACGTCAACGGCGGCGCGATCGCCCTCGGCCACCCGGTCGGCTCGACCGGCACCCGGCTGCTCACCACCGCGCTCCACGAGCTCGAGCGCCGCGACGCCACCACCGCCCTGATCTCGATGTGTGCCGGCGGCGCCCAGGCGTCGGGGACGATCATCGAGCGGATCTGAGCGGCGGGGGACGGCCATTGCCTGCGCCCACATGACGGGTGCTGCGGTCGAGCAGGGCGATGCCCTCCTCGAGGTCCAGTGCGGTCCGGATGGAGCCGGTGCCCTTACCGAGGCTCACCATCGCGAGTGCGACGTCGGGCTGGATGCCGACGATGACGGTCGCCGCTCCGCGCAGCCGGGTCATCTCGGCGATGTCACGGACGGTGCGGGAGCCGAAGGAGTCCAGCACGTCGAGGGCGGCGACGTCGATGATGACGCCGCGGGCCTGCTCGTCGCCGATGGCATCGATGAGGTCGTGGCGGAACCGCTCCATCTGGGTGTCGTCGAGCGCCGCGTGGACGGACGCGACGAGATAGGGCCGCTGGCGCAGGATCGAGACCGGTGCCGAGGTGTCTTGCAACATGCCATGGACCTCCCTGTTGGCGATTGTTGACGCAGTGCCGCGGCGGTGTTGTCAGGCCGCCGCGGCACTGCTGGATCCCGGTGCCCCTCGGGATCCGGGCGCCCCCGCCGGGGGAAACGGGGGACCGACTTGGGGATTCGGCTCAGGGGCCGGCGCCGGAAAGGAGCTGGGTGAGCAGGCTGGACACATAGTTGGTGGCGCGGCCGGCCCCACGCCTGGTTGTCCAGCAGGTGCGACACGTCGGTCACGAGGCAGATCGGGTCCCGATGCAGCGAACCGAGTTCGAGCATGAGGGCCACGGAGGTGTCGGAGGTGTCGTCGGCCTGCAGTACGGCGGTGAAGGTGTCGCTGCCCTGGCCGGGAATGTTGACCGTCCCGGTGGCGGCCAGGACGCCGTGGGCCACCCGGGTTGTCAGGTTGCTCAAGAAGACAGGGCGCTGCGTGCCGTCGGCAAGGTTGACGTTCAGCAAGATCGTGCCTGGTACGGGGGAAATGGAATGGGTGGCCGCACCGCGCGCGTGGGACTCCGCGGTGACGGTGGTGTCGAGGTCGACCGGCTTCGTTCGGAACATCGGGAAGGCTTCCTCTGTGTGGCTCTGGCCTGCCGTGGGGGCCTTTCCCCGGCAGTCATCCCTGAAGAGCCCGAACAGGCGCGTTCATGACGTCGGGCGCGGCGGACAAGTCCGGGGAGAAAGGGCACCGATCCCGCGTCATGTGCCGGCATCGACGGCGTCCAGCCCTTCGCTGCTGGTGTAGCCGAGCTAGCCGCGCAGCGAGCGCTGGATCATCTCCACGCTGGCGAGCACCTCGGCGAGGAACTCGGCCGCGCGCTCGATGAGACGATCCACTTCGTCCGGGCGGGACTCGGCGACGACCTCGCGCAGGATCTCGTGGTGGACCTGCGCGAGCACGAGGACGCTGGTGCCGTCGGCCACGGAGGAACGGCCGATGTCGTAGGCGAGCGCGAGTGCGGTCTCGTCGCGCTTCGGCAGGTAGCGCAGGAACGCGATGCGGTAGTCGCGGCGCAGGGCCTCGACCTCCGGGAGCTCAGCCACCGAAGCTGCCCGGGACCATGTCTGTCGCACCATTGAGGAAGGCGAGTCCCTCCTCGAGGTCAAGCGCCGTCGGGATGGTGCCGGTGCCCATGCCGAGGCGCACCATCGCGAACGCGACGTCGGGCTGGATGCCGACGATCACGGTCCTCGCACCACGCAGTCGCGCCATCTCGGCGATGTCGTGGAGGGTGCGGGAACCGAAGGAGTCCAGCACGTCGAGGGCGGCGACGTCGATGATCACGCCGCGGGCCCGCTGGTGGCCGATGGCGTCGATGAGGTCGCGGCGGAACCGCACCATCTGGGTGTCGTCGAGCGCCGTGTGGATGGACGCGACGAGGTAGGGCCCCTGGCGCAGGATCGAGACCGGTGCTGGACCTTGTTCCACTAGGTGATGGCACCTCCCTGCTTGGTGACGGTGTAGCCGAGCAGCCGCTCGGCCTCCTCCAGGCCGCCCTGGAGGTCTCCGATGGTGTACATCTTGCTCAGGTCGACGCCGATCGTCACCAGCGTCTGGGCGATCGTCGGCGACAGCCCGGTGATGATGACGTTCGCGCCCATCAGCCGTGACGCGTCGACGGTCTGAACGAGGTGGTTGGCCACGGTTGCGTCGACCTCGGGGGCGCCGGTGATGTCGATGACCACGACCTTCGCGCGGTGGGCGCGGATGCCGAGCAGTAGCTGCTCGGTCAGCTGGCGGGCTCGCTCGCCGTCCAGGACGCCGATGATGGGCAGGATCAGGAGGCGCTCCCGGACCGGCAGCACCGGGGTCGACAGCTCACGCAGGGCGTCCTGCTGCTGCCGGATGATCCGCTCCCGCTCCTCGACGAAGCTGACGGCGACGGTGTTGGCGATGCGGTTGGCGGCGGGCTCGTAGGCGTCGAGGATCCGGTTGAGCAGCTCGGGGTCGTGGCGGTACTTCTCGAACAGCGATCGGGCGAGCACGTCGCGAAGCAACAGCACAATGCCGACGACCTCGTGGGTCTCGACTCCTCGGGGGATGATCCGCTCGGACAGGTCGCGCGCGTAGTGCTGGAGTGCCTCGACGCTGCCGGTCTCGAGGACCTCGACGTAGTTGTCGTAGACCAGCGTTGTCTCCGCGGCCATCTCCTGGCGGTCATCGCCTCGAGGAGGTTGCCCTCCGTGACTCGCTGTGCCCACGTGTCGCGGAGCCGGCTGCGATGCTCCCGCAGGTGGGCGACGAGCTCCGGCAACAGCCGTTCGTTGTCGACGTACCCCACTTCAAGCGACTCTTCCGTGGAGGTGGTCTCTGTCTGGAACTGGGTCATCGTCGTCCTCCTGTATGCCACTTTGTCATGGTCACCGTCGTCCCTCGGCCGGGCTTGGTAACGACTTCGAACTCGTCCATCAGCCGCTTCGCGCCGGGTAGGCCAAGCCCGAGCCCGTCGCAGGTGCTGTAGCCGTCCTGCGTCGCCCGCTCCAGGTCCACGATGCCTGGTCCGGCGTCACGGGCAACGATGCGTACGCCGCGCCGGTGGCTGTCCTCGACCTGCTCCACGATGATCTCCCCGACGCCGGCGAACCGGACGATGTTGCGGGCGATCTCCGATACGGCCGTCGCCAGCACGGTGAGCTCGGTGCTCGGGAAGCCGGCCTCGGCGGCGACGTTGCGGGCCGCCTGGCGGGCGGTGACGATGTGGGGGTCGGCGCTGACCGCGATCCTGATCTCGTCCGCGCGCTGTTCGTCGAGCTCCAGCAGCGGCGGGCTGACCCGCGTACAGAAGTCGCACTCGAGCAGGTGCATCTCGGCGTCCGCCTCGCGCTGCCGACGCCGGTCGCGGATTGAGAACGCGATGAGCACCGTGCGGCAGCGGTCGGTCGGCGGTTCGTCCTCGAGCGCGAGGAGATATTCCGCTCGCAACCGCGCGCGGAGCCGGTGGATCCGGGCAGCCAGCGCTCCAGCGGTGGTGCCACGCTCGCGGGCGAGGGAGGCAAGACTGCGGCCCTCCGCCTCGTGTGCGACCAGCAACGCGCGTTCGTCCTCGGTGAACTCCTGGAGGGCCCGGGTCATCGCCTCCTGGTCCTCGCCTGCGAGCAGGTGATCGTCCGGTGTTGCCGTGTCGCCCGGCTCGTGGAGGCGGTGGCGGTTGCCCCGCTGGCGGGCGTCGTCGCGCCGCATCGTTGCCACCAGGTTGCGCGCCGTGCTGATCGCGTACGGCTCGAGCATTCCGTCCTCGATGCGGTCCTGGTGCTGCAGGACCCGCGCCAAGGCCTCCTGCACGAGGTCTTCCGCGTCGGCATGGTTTGAGACCCGAGCCCCGACCACCCGCCGCAAGATCGGCAGCAGACTGTCGACATCCACGCTCACTGTGAGTGTGCCCTCCCAGGTCCGCCCTCCACAGAGCCTGACCCACGTTACTCGCCTGTGCCCTGACCAGCTCCGCGTACGCCATCACGCGAGGCGCATGACGCGGATGCCGGGGGACTTCTGCGCTGATTGCGGGCGCAGGTGCTCGTCATGGGTCCCGGTGGTCGGGCTCTTCAGTGGCGAAACCGATTTCGGAGCCCGGCCCAGCGTGGCTGGAGGAAAGGAATTTTCATTCCATGAACACCGCTCGAACTGACCGTTGCCGAATGCTCGCCACGACGGCGGCCGCCACCACGCTCTTCTGGGGCTCGCTGGCCGGCATGGCTGTCGCCGCCGAGCCCGATGGCACTGCCTGTTACGACGCCGGCGCGACCCAGAACGGGAACAGCCCAGGCGGCAGCGGCGCATTCGGCCAGCCGAATGACTCCGGCCACCCGCAGGGTGGTGTGCAGGTTGTCGGTCAGTCGCACACCAGCTCGCAGGGCGACGAGGAGTCACAGAGCGACAACGAGGGCGACAACGACGGCGACAACGAGGGCGACCACGAGGGCGACCAGGGCGACCAGCGGCGACCAGGGCGACCACGGCGACCACGGCGACCACGGCGACCACGACGACCACGGCGACCAGGGCGACCACGGCGACCACGGCGACCACGGCGACCACGGCGACCACGAAGCGGCGACCGGCGACGACCAAGCCGGCGACGACCAAGCCGACGACGAGGGCGACCACGGCGACGGCGACGACGACGAAGCCGGCGACCACGGCGACCACGGCGACCACGGCGACCACGGCGACCACGGCGACGACGGCGACCACGGCGACCACGGCGACCACGGCGACCACGAAGCCGACGACGACGGCGACCACGGCGACCACGGCGACCACGGCGACACGAGGGCGACCACGACGACGGCGACGACGACGAAGCCGGCGACGACGAAGCCGACGACGAGGGCGACCACGGCGACCAGGGCGACGACGAGCCGGCGACGACCAAGCCGGTGACGAGGGCGACCACGGGCGACCACGGCGACAGGCACCGGCACCGGCACTGGCGGCACCACCGCGGCCGGCGGCGTGCCCACCGGTGTGGCGGGTGCCAGCGCCAACTCAGGTTCTACTGCCGGCTCGACCAGCGGCTCTATCAGCCGCTCGACCAGCCGGGGCGCTGCTGCCGGCTCGATGGGCAGCGCGGGTGTCTCGTCCGGCGCCTTCGCCGGCCAGGCCACTGGCGTACCGACCGTTGTCGAAGCGGGTGAGGATGGCGCGCTGACGCCGGACTGGGACGTCTCGCCGGCTTCCCTGGCGCTGATGGCTGGAGGGTTCGTGCTCGTGGCGGCAGGAATCTCGCGGCGCAGGCGCTCCCGTGCGTGAGCCGACGTACCGAGGGAAGCACCGGGCGGGCCGTCGTCACTCGTGGTGGGTGACGACGGCCGGCGTCGTCCTGATGATCGTTGGGGCCCTCGGCTTGAACCCTGGAGCCGACAACACCTCCGACGCGGCGCGCACCAGCGGATCGACAACCGCGCAGCAGACCGTGGCCGGGCGCGCCCGGTGCTCTTGAAGCCGGAGCCGGGTTCACCGCGGCTCGTCCGGGTTCCTCCGCTCGGCATCTCGGCGCGGGTGGTCCCCATCCGTGATTCGAACGACACCTTGGTGCCGCCGAGCGATCCTCACCAGGTCGGCTGGTGGGCCGACGGAGCCAAGCCAGGGGCAGCCGAAGGAAGCGCCGTCCTGACGGCCACACCGTGCACACCGGCGGTGGCGCGCTCGACGATCTGGAGAAGGTGCGTCCCGGGGACCATGTCCTGGTCCGCACCGACCACGACACACTGCGCTACGCCGTGCAGCGCGTCCGCATCTACGACAAGGGCGCGCTCGCCCAACACGCGACGGACGTCTTCAGTCAGGACGTGTCCGGGCGGCTTGTCCTCGTCACGTGTGAGGACTGGGACGGAGAACGTTTCCTCTCGAACGTGGTGGTCACCGCGACTCTGCGCACTTAGCCGCACGCAGGTCCCCCGCGGCTGTCGGTCAGGTGCCGTAGACCGGCTCCGGCGTCGCGCCCTCGGCGACCAGCTCGTCCACGATCGCGCCCAGCTCGGCCGCCTCCCACCGGCGACCGGCGTCCCGCGACGACCCGTGCCGCCAGCCCTCCTCGAGGGTGAGCTTGCCGCCCTCGATCTCGAAGACCCGCCCCGTGATGTGACCCGCCTGCTCCGAGGCCAGCCAGGCGACCACCGGGGAGTTGTCCCCCGGCTCGGGCAGGTCGGCGTCGAAGACGCCCTCGGTCATCCGGGTCCGGGCCACCGGCGCGATCGCGTTGACCGTCACGCCGACCCGGCCCAGCTCGGCCGCCGCCACCAGGGTCAGGCCGGCGATGCCCGCCTTCGCCGCGGAGTACGCCGCCTGGCCGATCGAGCCCTGCAGCCCGGCGCCGGAGGATGTGTTGATGACCCGCCCGGCGCGCTTCCGGTCGGCCTTCGACTCCGCCCGCCAGTACGCCGCCGCGTGCCGCAGCGGCGCGAAGTGACCCTTGAGGTGCACCCGGACCACCGCATCCCACTCGTCCTCGGTCGCGTTCACGAGCATCCGGTCGCGCACGAACCCGGCGTTGTTGACCAGGATGTCGAGGCCGCCGTACGTCTCGATCGCCTGCGCACCATCGCCTCGGCGTCGGCGAAGTCGGCCACGTCGGCACCGTTCGCCACCGCCCGACCGCCCATCGCCTCGATCTCGGCCACCACGTCGTCGGCGGGTGAGTCCGCCTTCTCGCCGGCCAGCGAGACGCCGTAGTCGTTCACCACCACCGCGGCACCGTGGCGGGCGAGCTCGAGTGCGTGCTCACGGCCGATGCCGCGGCCGGCACCGGTCACGATCGCGACGCGGCCTTCGAGGAGCTGGTCACTGGTTCTCCTTCTGGTGTGGGACGTGCAGGAACACCGGGGGCTCTCCCCCGCCGTGGCACTCGACGGTGGCACCAGAGACGTAGGACGCGAGGTCGGAGAGCAGGAACGCGACGACATGGCCGATCTCCTCGGGGGAAGCCATCCGGCCCAGCGGAATGGTGGCCTCGATCGCGGCGACCCCGTCGTCACCGCCGTAGTGGTCGGACGTGTGCTCGGTGCGGCACAGCCCGACGTCGACCGAGTTCACCCGGACCCCTGGGGCCCACTCGACGGCCAGCGACCGGGTCAGCGAGTCCAGGCCGGCCTTCGCGGCGCCGTACGCCGCGGTGCCGGGCGAGGGTCGCAGCGCGGAGACGGACGAGATGTTCACGATCGACCCGCCGCCCTCCTGCGCCTGCATGACCGCGTTGGCAGGCCTGGGCGACCGCCAGCGGGGCGAGGAGGTTGAGGCCGACGACCTTCTCGTGGAAGCGCGGCGACGCGTCGGCCGCGGGCGAGTACGGCGACCCGCCGGCGTTGTTGACCAGCACGTCGATCCGCCCGTGGTTGCCGACCACCTCGTCGACCATCCGCCGGACCGCGTCGGGGTCCCGCACGTCGCAGACGAGGTGGGAGCCGCCGGGCACGGGAGGTTCCGCCTCGGACCGGCCGCAGGTCACGACCGTGGCGCCGGCCGAGGCCAGGACCTCGCTGATGCCGCGCGCCGATCCCCGGCTCCGCCCGTGACGAGCACGACCCGGTCGGTCAGGTCCAGGGCGAGAGTCATGCTGTTAGGCTACCAAGCAAACGTTAGGTAGGTAGACATGCCCATCACCAGCGAGGTCCGCGACGACGGCATCCGGGTCGTCACGATGGACCAGCCTCCGGTGAACGCCCTCACCGTCCAGGGCTGGTTCGACCTCGCCGGCGCCCTCGACGATGCCGGCCGCGACCCGGACACCCACGTCGTCGTGCTCCGCGCCGAGGGCACGCGGCTTCAACGCCGGCGTGGACATCAAGGAGATGCAGGGCACCGAGCGGCTTCGACGCCCTGATCGGCGCCAACCGCGGGTGCTACGCCGCGTTCCAGGCCGTCTACGAGTGCGCTGTCCCGGTCATCGCCGCGGTCCAGGCTTCTGCCTCGGCGGAGGCGTCGGGCTGGTCGGCAACGCCGACTGCATCGTGGCCGCGCGACGACGCCTACTTCGGCGTGCCCGAGGTGGACCGCGGCGCGCTCGGGGCCGCCACCCACCTCGCCCGGATGGTCCCGCCGCACCTGATGCGCACGCTCTACTTCACCGGCCGCACGATCCGCGCCGTCGACCTGGTCCAGCACGGATCGGTGCTCGAGGTCGTCCCCCGCGAGCGCCTCGACGAGGCCGCGCTGGCGGTGGCCGCCGAGATCGCGCGCAAGGACACCGCGCGTGATCCGGATGGCCAAGGAGGCGATCAACGGGATCGACCCGGTCGACGTCAACCGCAGCTACCGGTTCGAGCAGGGCTTCACGATGGAGCTCAACCTCGCCGGCGTCGCGGACGAGCAGCGGGACGACGTTCGTCAAGAACGGAGCAAGCGCGGGCGTCGAAGCGAGCGAGCATGAGCACGCCCGGCAAGCTGATGTCCGTCGACGACGTCGTCGCCCAGCTCAAGGACGGGATGACCGTCGGCATCGGCGGCTGGGGCCCGCGCCGCAAGCCGATGGCGCTGGTGCGCGAGATCCTGCGCTGCGACCTGAAGGACCTCACGATCGTCTCCTAGGGCGGCCCCGACGTCGGCCTGCTGCTCCGGGCCGGCAAGGTCCGCAAGCTCGTCTACGCCTTCGTGTCCCTCGACTCGATCCCGCTCGAGCCCCACTTCCAGCGGGCCCGCCAGGCCGGGGCGATCGCGGAGGTCGTGGAGTTGGACGAGGGGATGTTCCAGACCGGGCTGCGCGCCGCCGCCCAGCGGCTCCCGTTCCTGCCGATGCGCGCCGGGCTCGGCTCCGACGTGATGGACAACAACCCGTCGCTGCGCACGGTCACCAGCCCGTACGACGACGGCGAGGAGCTGGTCGCCGTACCCGCGCTGAGGCTCGACGTCGCGCTGGTGCACATGAACCGCGCCGACCCGCGCGGCAACGCGCAGTACCTCGGGCCGGACCCCTACTTCGACGACCTGTTCTGCATGGCCGCGGAGCGGGCGTTCGTGTCGCTGCGAGCAGATCATCGACACCGCCGGGCTGACCGTCGATGCCCCGATCCAGACGCTGCTGCTCAACCGCACGATGGTCGACGGCGTCGTCGAGACCCCGAACGGGGCCCACTTCACCACCTGCACGCCGACTACGAGCGCGACGAGAAGTTCCAGAAGGCCTACGCCGCCGCGGCGAAGACACCGCGAGGACTGGGCGGCGTTCGAGGAGCGCTTCCTGTCCGGGAGCGAGGAGGACTACCAGGACGCGGTGCGCGCGCTTCCACGAGGAGCAGAGCCGCGATGAGCTGACGGCGACCCGCGCCGAGTACTGCGCCATCGCCATCGCCGACGCTTCGCCGACGACGGCGAGATCATGGCCAGCCCGATGGGCCTGCTGCCGACGCTGGGCGCCCGGCTGGCCAAGCTGACCTCCAACCCCGATCTGATGATCACCGACGGCGAGTCGCGGATCCTCGGCGGGGTGCCCCCGCTGGGCGCGCGGGCGGACGTGGTCGAGGGCTGGATGCCGTTCCGGCTGGTCCTCGACGTCGTCCCCTACGGCAAGCGGCACGTGATGATGGGCGCCACCCAGATCGACCGCGAGGGCAACCAGAACATCTCGGCGATCGGCGACTGGGCCCAGCCGAAGCGACAGCTGCTCGGCGTGCGCGGGGCGCCGGGCAACACGGTGAACAACAGGACGTCCTACTGGGTCCCGAAGCACTCCCCCCGCGTCTTCGTCGAGCAGGTCGACATCGTCTCCGGGGTCGGCCCGCACCCGCGCGGAGGCCGCCGGCGCGGCCGCCGCCCGGTTCCACGGCGTACACCGCGTCGTCAGCAACCTCGGGGTCCTCGACTTCGGCGGCCCCGACGACACGCTGCGCCTGCTGTCGGTGCACCCGGGTGTCACCGTCGAGGAGGTCCGCGAGCAGTCCGGGTGCGAGCTCCCGTCGACGCCGCAGGGGGCGACGCCGAGACCCGCTCCCCCGGCCCGACGAGCTGGTGCTCATCCGCGAGGTGCTCGACCCCAAGGGCCTGCGCGACAGCGAGGTCCCCCGTGGAGACCGCGAGATGATCGACCAGCTGCTGCGGACCCCGCTCACCGAGCTGACCGGCGTACGGCACCCCGTCGTCCAGACCGGGATGGGCTGGGTCGCCGGCCGCGCCTCGTGACCGGTACCGCCAACGCCGGCGGGCTCGGCATCCTGGCCAGCGCCACGATGACGTACGACGAGCTGGAGCGCGCGATCCTCGAGGTGAAGGAGCGCACCGACCAGCCGTTCGGGGTGAACCTCCGCGCCGACGCCGGGGACGCACCCGAACGCTGCGAGCTCCTGATCAAGCACGGCGTGAAGGTGGCGTCCTTCGCCCTGGCCCCGAAGCCGGACCTGATCGCGAGGCTCAAGGACGCCGGCATCGTCGTGATCCCGTCGGTCGGTGCTCGCCCGCCACGCGGAGAAGGTCGCCGGCTGGGGCGCGGACGCGGTGATGATCCAGGGCGGCGAGGGCGGCGGCCACACCGGCACGGTCCCGACCACGCTGCTGCTGCCGACGGTCCTCGACGCGGTGCGACATCCCGGTGATCGCCGCCGGCGGGTTCTTCGACGGCCGCGGTCTCGCGGCAGCCCTGTCCTACGGCGCCGCCGGCGTCGGCATGGGCACGCGCTTCCTGCTCACCCGGGACTCCGCGGTGCCGGACGCGGTCAAGCAGCTCTACCTCTCCCACGGCCTGAACGGCACCGTGGTCACGGACAAGGTCGACGGGATGCCGCACCGGATGCTGCGGACCGCCCTTGTCGAGGAGCTCCAGGAGACCCAGCGCTGAGGCGGCTCGGCCCGACCCTCGCAGCGCACCCTGGCGTTCAAGCAGCAGAGCGGGATGTCGTGGCGCCAGCGCGCCGGGACGGCCGGGCGATGCGGCAAGAGACCAGGGTCGATCGCTGGCCCAGATGACGCTCGCGGCCAACACGCCGATGATGCTGAAGGCCGGCCTGGTCGAGGGCGACACCTCCGCCGGCGTGCTCGCCTCGGGTCAGGTGGTCGGGGTGATCGACGACCTGCCCAGCTGCGAGGAGCTGATCGACCGGATCGTCACGAGGGCCGCCGCGGAGCTGCGCCGCGCGCGACGTACGTCGACGTGGCTAGTCGCCGCTGGAACTCCAGCGCCCGCCCCATGATCTGGTAGCCGAGCAGCTCGTTGACGCCGATCATGTGGTCGTTGGACTCGGCGTTCCAGGTGTCGATCGTGGCGAGCTGCGGCTCGTTCGGCGGCCAGCCAGCGCATCATGTCGGCCTTGAGCAGCAGGCCCAGCCGGTGACCGCGATGGGCACCGCGCCACGGTGGTGTCGTGCTGGTCGCCGATCGTGCGGGCGCTCGGTGTCGACGGTGACGACCGTGTGGCCCGCCAGCTCGCCGGTAACCCGGTGCCGGGCGACGACCCGGCGGAACCGGTAGCCGCTCTCGATCTGGGCGGTCTCGTAGGCGCGGATCCGGTCCGGGGAGAAGACCTCGTCCTCGATCTCCAGGTCGTCGAGCGGGGCGTCGTTGATGGCGCCGGTGATCTGGGCCACGCTCGTCGATCAGGTCGTCGGGCGTGCGGCCGAGGAACCGCAGGAGCTCGTAGTCGCCCGCCTGCCGAGCGCGTCGTCGTACAGCTTGTCGACGTGCCCTGCCGGAAGCTCGGCAAGGTGCTGGCGGCGGTTGATCGCCTGGGACTTCGAGCCTGAAGCCGGCCGCGTTCGCGAACCCGATGCCCGGGTTGCTGTCCCACCCGTCGACGCCGATCTGCTGCCGTCCGATCTCCCGGCAGATCGCGTACGCCGCCTCGAGCGCGGACGTGCCGTGCCCCCGCCGGCGGTGGGCCGGGTGGATGTCGAGGCCCAGCCAGGCGAGGTCGAGGTTGTCGTAGTTGCTCGCGTCGATGGTCAGCGTGCCGACCAGCCGTCCGCCGGCGTGGGCCAGGAAGTGGCGCCCGGGCTCGCCGTCCCAGGCGTGGATCATCTCCATCCGCCGGCGGTACGGCGTGTCCGGGTGCGCCCACGGCGCGTCGACGGCCGTGCAGGCGTTGCGCAGCTCGACGAACGCCTCGATCGACGGCGTGTCGTCGGGCCCGAACTCCCTCAGCTCCATGCTCTGAGGATGAGCCCCGGGGTCAGCGGTGCGCCACCGATTATCAGAGCCGCTCGATGATCGTCACGTTGGCCTGGCCGCCGCCCTCGCACATGGTCTGCAGGCCGTAGCGGCCGCCGGTGCGCTCGAGCTCGCTCAGCAGCGTGGTCATCAGCCGGGTGCCGGTCGCGCCGATCGGGTGGCCGAGGGCGATCCCGCCGCCGTTGACGTTGACCCGCTCGTGCGGCGCGCCGGTCTCCTTCATCCACGCGAGCACGACCGACGCGAACGCCTCGTTGCACTCGAACAGGTCGATGTCGTCGATGCTGAGCCCGGTCTTCTCCAGCGCGTGCCGGGTGGCCCGGATCGGGCCGGTGAGCATCCAGACCGGGTCGTCGCCGCGCACCGACAGGTGGTGGACCCGCGCCCGCGGCGTCAGCCCGTGCTCCTCGACCGCCGCTCCGAGGCGATCAGCACCGCGGTCGAGCGTCGCTGATCTGCGACGCGACGGCGGCGGTGATCCGCCCGCCGGGGGCGAGCGGCTCCAGGCCGGCCATCTTCTCCAGCGAGGTCTCGCGCGGGCACTCGTCGGTGGCGAAGCGGTCCCTCGGACAGGGCCACCGGCTCGATCTCGCTCTCGAACCGGCCCTCGGCGATCGCGCGCACCGCGCCCGCTCGTGCGACGCGAGCGCGAACGCCTCCATCTCCTCGCGGCTGATGTCCCACTTCTCGGCGATCATCTCGGCCGAGCGGAACTGGCTGACCTCCTGGTCGCCGTACCGCGCCAGCCAGCCGGGCGACTCCGCGAACGGCGTGGAGAAGCCGTACTGCTGGCCGACCAGCATCGCCGCCGAGATCGGGATCGCGCTCATGTTCTGCACCCCGCCGGCGACGACGAGGTCCTGGGTGCCGGACATGACGCCCTGCGCCGCGAAGTGGACCGCCTGCTGCGACGAGCCGCACTGCCGGTCGATGGTCACGCCGGGGACGTGGTCGGGCAGCCCGGCGACCAGCCACGCGGTACGCGCGACGTCGCCGGCCTGGGAGCCGATCGTGTCGCAGCAGCCCATGATGACGTCGTCGACGGCGCCCGGGTCGACGCCGGTGCGCCGCATCAGCGCGGCGAGCATGTGCGCGCCGAGGTCGGCGGAGTGCACGCCCGCGAGCGCGCCGCCGCGCTTGCCCACCGGCGTGCGGACGGCGTCGACGATGAAGGCCTCAGGCATGTGGAGATCCCGTCCAGGAGGATCGCGAGGTACTGGTCGGCGACGTCCTCGGGGACAGCGGGCCGCCCGGGCGGTACCACCGCACCGCGACCCAGACGGTGTCGCGGATGAACCGGTAGGCGAGCTCGACGTCGAGGTCGGCGCGCAGCGCGCCGGTCTCGACGCCCTCGCCAGCAGCGTCATCCAGACCTTGCGGGACTGGGCGTTGCGCTCGGCGAGGTAGCCGAACCGCTCGAACCGCCGAGGTAGTCGGCGTCGTTCTGGAAGATCGCCACCTCGTGCTGGTGCTGGTCGATCGCCTCGAAGGACAGCCGGACCGCGCGCTCGATCTTGGCCCGGGCGTCGTCGTCGCTGGCGAGCATCTCGTCGTACGTCGCGAAGAGCTCCTCCTGGAAGGTCGGCAGGATCTCGTCGACCATCGACTCCTTGGAGTCGAAGTGGTGGTAGAGGCTGCCCGACAGGATCCCCGCGGCGTCGGCGATGTCGCGCACCGTGGTGTTCTTGAAGCCCTTCTCGGCGAACAGCCCGGCCGCGATGCCGAGCAGCTCGTCCGGCGGGTCGCTGTCAGCCTGCGTCGCCTCAGGCATGCTGGCTGCTCACGGAGACGACCTCACCGGTCAGGTACGACGAGTAGTCGCTGGCCAGGAAGACCATCACGTTGGCGACCTCCCACGGCTCGGCGGCGCGGCCGAACGCCTCGCGCTGCTTGAGCTCGGCGAGCAGCTCGTCGGAGGTGACCTTGGCCAGGAACGGGTGCATCGCCAGGCTCGGCGACACCGCGTTGACCCGGATGCCGTGCGGCGCGAGGTCGAGGGCCGCGCAGCGGGTCAGCGCCATCACGCCGGCCTTGGCCGCGGCGTAGTGCGCCTGCCCCTCCTGCGCCCGCCAGCCGATCACCGAGGCGTTGTTGACGATCACGCCGCGCTTGCCGGTCGCGATCATCGCGCTGGCCGGCCGCCCGGACGCAGCGGAACGTGCCGGTCAGGGTGATGTCGAGGACCCGGCACCACTGCTCGTCGGTCATCTCGGTGATGCCCGCGGTGCCGCCGAGGCCGGCGTTGTTGACCATCACGTCGACGCCGCCGAACTCCTCGGCGGCGTCGAGCAGCGCCTGCACCGGCGTCTCGTCGGTGACGTCGCAGACCGGGTGGCGCACCCGCTCGGCGCCGAACTCCGCCGCCAGCTCCTCCTCGCGCCTCGGCCAGCCGGCGCTCGTGGGTGTCGCTGACGACGACGGCCTGCGCGCCCTCCTCGAGCACGCGGCGACGACGGCGGCGCCGATGCCGGCGCCGGCCGCGGCGGTCACGACGACGACCTTGCCGGCGAGCAGGTCGTGACCGGGGACGTAGTCGGGCGCGGGCTGCTCGGGCCTCGTGGCGGTCATCCGCTCGCTGGGCTCCTTCGGCAGGCCGAGCACGCGCTCGGCGAGGATGTTGCGCTGGATCTCGTCGCTGCCGCCGTAGATCGTGTCGGCGCGGGAGAAGAGGAAGAGCCGCTGCCACGCGGTCGAGGTCGTACGGCGCCCCGCGCCGGTCAGCCCGTCGGGCCCGGCGACCGCCATCGCCAGCTCGCCGAGGTCGCGGTGCCAGCCCGCCCAGACCAGCTTGGCGATCGACGCCGCGCCGCCGCCGGCGGCCGAGCCTTCTCCGGCGACGAGGCGGACAGTCCGCGCAGCGCGTTGAGCCGCATCACCTCGAGCTCGACCTTGCGCCTGCGCCAGCCGGTCGCGGATCACCGGGTCGTCGAAGGCGCCGTTGCTTCGCGAGCGCCGACGACGCCGTCGAGCTCGCGCGCGAAGCCGACCTGCTGGCCGAGCGTGGAGACGCCGCGCTCGAAGCCGAGCAGCCCCATCGCCACCTTCCAGCCGTCGCCCGGCTCCCCGACGACCAGGTCGGCGGCGGTGCGGGCGCCGGTGAAGAAGACCTCGTTGAACTCGGAGCCGCCGGTGAGCTGCTCGATCGGGCGGACCTCGACGCCGGGCTGGTCCATCGGCACCAGCAGGAAGGACAGCCCGTGGTGGCGCGTCGGACCCGGGCTCGGTGCGGGCCAGCACGAAGCACCAGTCGGCGACCTGGGCGAGCGACGTCCACACCTTCTGGCCGTCGATCACCCACTCGTCGCCGTCGAGCCGCGCCTTGGTCTGCACGTTCGCGAGGTCGGAGCCGGCGCCGGGCTCGGAGTAGCCCTGGCACCACAGCTCCTCGACGGCCACGATCCCCGGCAGGAACCGCTCCTTCTGCTCGTCGGTGCCGAAGGCGATCAGCGTCGGGCCGAGCAGCTCCTCGCCGAGGTGGTTGACCCGGCCCGGCGCGTCGGCGCGGGCGTACTCCTCGTGGAAGATCACCTGCTGCATCAGGCTCAGCCCGCGGCCGCCGTACTCCTCCGGCCAGCCGACGCAGGTCCAGCCGTGCTCGGCGAGGTGCCGGTTCCAGGCGAGCCGCTCGTCGTACGCCTCGTGCTCGCGGCCCGGGCCGCCGAGGCCGCGCAGCGCGGCGAACTCGCCGGTGAGGTGCTCCTCCAGCCAGGCCCGCACCTCGGCGCGGAACGCCTGGTCCTCGGCGCGGTAGGTCAGATCCACGGGTGGTAGCCTACCAAGCAATTGCTTGGTTGCTCGGAGGACGAGCGTGCCACGCACCTCCCGGCTGCCGCGCGCGCCGCCGAGCGCTTCGGCGACCGCCCGGCCTACGTCGACGGCGACCGCGCGCTCACGTTCGCCGAGCTGCTCGACCGGGTCCGCGGCGCGGCCGCGCGGCTACGTCGCGCTCGGGCTCGAGCCGGGCGACCGGGTCGTGCGTCTGGGCGCCGAACAGCATCGACTGGGTCGTCGCCGCGCTCGCGGTGTCGTACGCCGGCGGCGTGCTGGTGCCGGTCAACTCGCGCTACACCGGCCACGAGGTCGCCGACATCGTCGACCGCACCGGCGCCGACTCGTCGTCGTCGCCGACGGCTTCCTCGGCCGCACCCAGATCGCCGACCTGCGCGCCGCAGCGACCTCGAGTCCGTGCGGGCGGTCATCGACCTCGCGGACCTCGCCGAGCTCGAGCATCGGCGATGGTCCCGACCGGACGACGTCGAGGCTCGCGCCGACGCGGTCACGCCCGACGACGTCGCCGACATCCTGTTCACCTCCGGCACCACCGGACGCCCAAGGGCGCGATGAGCGCCCACCGGCAGACGATCGGGGTCCGGCCGCGCTGGGCCGAGCCTGGGCGGGGTCACCGCGGAGGACCGCTACCTCGTGGTCAACCCGTTCTTCCACTCCTTCGGCTACAAGGTCGGCATCGTCGTCGGCCTGCTGACCGGCGCCACGCTCTACCCGATGGCGACCTTCGACGTCGACGAGACGATGCGGCTGATCGAGGCCGAGCGGATCACCGTGCTGCCCGGCGCCCCCACGATCTACCAGTCGCTGCTCGGCGGCCCCGACCGCGCCGAGCACGACCTCGTCCTCGCTGCGCCTGGCGGTCACCGGCGCCGCCATCGTGCCCGTCGTGCTGATCGAGCGGATGCGGCACCGGCCGAGGGCTCGGGATCGACCAGGTCGTCACCGCGTTCGGCATGACCGAGGCCGTGGTGGCGACGATGTGCCGCGAGGACGACTCCGCCGAGACCGTCGCCACCACCTGCGGGCGCGCGGTCCCCGGCATGGAGACCCGGATCGCCGCCCCCGACGGCGAGGCCGGCGAGCTCCTGCTGCGCGGCGACCACGTGATGCTCGGCTACCTCGACGACCCGGAGGCCACCGCCGAGGCGATCGACGCCGACGGCTGGCTGCACACCGGCGACGTCGGCACGCTCGACGAGGCAGGGCAACCTGCGATCACCGACCGGCTCAAGGACATGTACATCTCCGGCGGCTTCAACGTCTACCCGGCCGAGGTCGAGCAGGCGCTCGCCCGCCTGGACGGGGTCGCCGACGTCGCCGTGGTCGGCGTCCCCGACGAGCGGCTGGGCGAGGTCGGCAAGGCGTACGTCGTCGCCGCGCCACCGACGGCGTCTCGACGGAGCGACGTGATCGCCTTCGCCCGGGAGCGGCTGGCCAACTTCAAGGTGCCGCGCCAGGTCGAGTTCGTCGACGCGCTCCCCCGCAACCTGTCCGGCAAGGTGCTGAAGACCGAGCTGAGGAACGTCGATGGATCTTGACCTCTCCGAGTCCGAGCTCGCCTTCCAGGCCGAGGCCCGCGCGTGGCTGGCGGCCAACGTGCCCGACGAGCCGCTGCCCTCGATGGACACCGCGGCGGGCTTCGTCGCCCACCAGGAGTGGGAGGCGAAGCTCGCCGAGGCCCGCTGGTCGGTGGTCTCCTGGCCGGAGGAGTACGGCGGCCGCGAGGCGTCGCTGGTCGAGTGGGTGATCTTCGAGGAGGAGTACTACCGCGCCGGCGCACCCGGCCGGGTCTCCCAGAACGGCATCTTCCTGCTCGCCCCGATCATCTTCGACCACGGCACCCCCGAGCAGCAGGACCGCTTCCTGCCGTCGATGGCCACCGGCGAGACGATCTGGGCGCAGGCCTGGTCCGAGCCCGAGGCGGGGTCCGACCTCGCGTCGCTGCGGTCGACCGCCACCCGCGACGACGAGCGCGGCGGCTGGCTGCTCAACGGCCAGAAGACGTGGTCCTCGCGGGCGGCGTACGCCCACTGGGGCTTCGGCCTCTTCCGCATCCGACCCGTCCGCCCAGCGCCACGCCGGCCTGACCTACTTCCTGTTCCCGCTGGACGCCGAGGGCGTCACGGTCCGGCCGATCGCGCAGCTCGACGGCGAGGCCGGCTTCGCCGAGCTCTTCTTCGACGACGTCTTCGTCCCCGACGCCGACGTCCTCGGCGCGCCGGGCGACGGCTGGCGGGTCGCGATGAGCACGGCGGGCAACGAGCGCGGCCTGTCGCTGCGCTCCCCCGGCCGGTTCTGCGCCGCCGCCGACCGGCTGGTCGAGCTGTGGCCTCGACACGCCGGCTCGGCGCTCGCCGGCACCGCCCGGGGCGACCGCGTGGTCGACGCCTGGATCAAGGCGCAGGCCTACCGGCTCTACACCTGGGGCACGGTCACCCGGCTGGCCGCCGGCGGCGACATGGGCGCGGCCGGCTCGGTCAACAAGGTCTTCTGGTCCGAGCTCGACGTCGCGCTGCACGAGACCGCGCTCGACCTGCTCGGCCCGGAGGCCGAGGTGGAGTCGGCGTGGACTGGACGGCTACCTGTTCTCGCTCTCCGGCCCGATCTACGCCGGCACCAACGAGATCCAGCGCAACGTCGTCGCCGAGCGCATCCTCGGCCTGCCCCGAGAGCCCAAGGGAGCGGGCCGATGAAGTTCGAGCTCACCGCCGAGCAGAGCGACTTCGCCCAGTCGCTCGACCAGCTGCTGACCGGGGCCGACACCGTGGCCGCGGCGCGCGCCTGGGCCGCCGGCGACCACGACCCGGGCCTGGCGCTCTGGCGGCGGCTCGCCGAGCAGGGCGTCACCGCCTTGCTGGTCCCGGACTCCGAGGGCGGCATGGGCGCCACTCCGGTCGAGCTGGCGTCGCCTTCGAGGCGCTCGGTCGCCACGCCGTCCGGGCCCTGGATCGAGTCGGCTGCCTGCCTGCCGCTCGGCCACGGACGGGCTGGTCACGGTCGCCGCGCCTCCGCACACGCCGTACGCCCTGGACGCCGACGTCGCCGACCCAGTACTCCTGTGGAGGACGGCGCTCCGGGTCGCGCGGTCGGCGAGCTCGTCGCGCTCGATCGACCCGACCCGCGCCTGTTCGAGGTGACGCCGGGCGAGGCGGCCGAGGTCGACGACCCGAGGGCGCGTTCGACCTCGCCGCCCTCGCGACCGCCGCCCAGCTGCTGGGCTGCGGTGAACGGCTGCTGGCCGACTCGGTGGCCTACGTGAAGCAGCGCAAGCAGTTCGGCCGCGAGATCGGGTCCTACCAGGCGATCAAGCACCCGCTGGCCGACGTCCGGATCGCGCTCGACTTCGCGCGACCACTGGTCCTCGGCGCCGCGGTCGACCGGAGCGTCGCCCGGGACGTCTCGGCGGCCAAGGTCGCCGCCGGGGACGCGGCCTACCTCGCCTCGCGGGTGGCGCTGCAGGTGCACGGCGCGATCGGCTACACCGGCGAGTTCGACCTGTCGCTGTGGATCACCGAAGGTGCGCGCGCTGGTCGGCGCCTGGGGCACGCCCGCGTTCCACCGGGCCCGGGTCCTGGAGTCGCTCCGTCAGCCTCGGCGGCGCTGATGGACTTCGCCCTCACCGAGGAGCAGCAGGAGCTCGCCGCCACCGTCCGGACCCTGCTCGACAAGCGCGCCGACAGCGCCGCCGTCCGCGCCGCGATGGCGAGCGGAGCGGGTACGACGAGGACCTGTGGCAGACGCTGTGCGAGCAGATCGGCGTGGCCGCGCTGGTCGTCCCCGAGGAGTACGACGGCGTGGGTGCACCCTCTTCGAGACCGCCGTGGTGCTCGAGGAGCTCGGCCGGTCGCTGGCGCCCTACCCGTTGCTGGCGACGCGATCGCCACCGCGGCGCTGCTCCTCCACGGCTCCGACGAACGCGAGGCACGAGCTGCTCCCCCGGATCGCTGCCGGCGAGCTCGCGACTCGTGTCGAGCACCGCCGCCGGCTCGTGCTCGACGGTGCCGCCGCCGACATCGTGCTTCGCCGACGGCGAGCTGCGCTCCTGAGGATCCGACCGTGATCGACCGGGTCGGCCCTCGACCCGACCCTCCGGCTGGGCCGGGGACCGGCACGGGCTACCGATCGGTGACGCCGCGCAGCCGCTGCGCGACGTCGCCACCGCGCTGGTGACCGCGCTCCAGGTCGGCGCGCCCGACGCGGCCTGGACATGACCGTCGCCTACGCGCAGGAGCGGGTGCAGTTCGGCCGCCCGATCGGCTCCTTCCAGGCCCTCAAGCACCGGATGGCCGACCTGCTGGTCCTGCTGGAGATGTCCCGGTCCGCCTCGTGGGCAGCGACCGGCGCCGCGTCGGCGTACCTCCGCGACCCGACGACGAGCGCGCCGCGACCCTGCGCGAGCGCGCCGCCGTGCCAAGGCCTACTGCTCCGACGCCCTCGACCGGATCGCGGGGGAGACGGTCCAGCTGCACGGCGGCATCGCCATCACCTGGGAGCACGACGCCCATCTGGTCTTCAAGCGCGCCCACGCACTCGGCCAGCTGTTCGGCACCGCCCGGGCGCACCGAGCGAGGGTGCTGGACGCCTGAAGTAGCACGCGGCAGGGTGGTGGCGTGACCGACCCCCTCCGAGCCACTCCGCGTGTTCCAGGCGAACGAGCTGGTCACCGCCGACCCCACTGCGGGCATGCTGCGCGAGCTCGCGTTCGAGGTGCCCCAGCTGTGGGCCGGCAAGGTGACAACGTAGCCTCGCGCGGTGTCTGGCTGGCACCACCACGACCGCAACGAGACCAGCTTGTACGTCGTCGCCGGGATCCTGCGACTGGAGTTCGAGGGCCGCGCCGAGCCGCTCGACGCGCACCCAGGCGACTTCGTGCACGTGCCGGCGTACACCATCCACCGCGAGAGCAACCCGGGCGACGAACCCTCGGTGGCGATAATCGCCCGCGCCGGAGGTGGTATCCCCACGGTCAACGTGGACCGGCCGCCGCCACCGCACGCATGAGCACGTTGAGCACGTTCGAGGGTGAGGACCTCCGCGGCGCCCGCTACGTCGACTGCCAGCTCGACGGCGCCGAGTTCCGCGAGGTGACGATGGTGGGAGCGCGGTTCGTGGGGTCGGTCATGATCGACGTCGAGATCGATTCCCTGGTGCAGAACGTCACGGTCAACGGTGTCGACGTGGTCCCGCTCGTCGAGGCGGAGCTGGACCGCCGGCACCCGGAGCGACTCGCTCTCCGGCCCACCGACGTGGCCGGCGTGCTGGCCGCACTCGACGTCGTCGACGACTTCTGGGCGCCAACCCTCGACCGGGTGCGCGGGTTGCCCGAGGAGCTGAGGTACGAACGCGTCCGCGACGAGTGGTCGTTCGTCGAGACGCTGCGCCACCTGATCCACGTGTACGACGGCTGGTTCGGTCGGGCCGTGCTCGGCGAGGCCGAGCCGTACCACCCACTGGGCCTGACGGCGTCCTTCTCGACCCGGCCGACTTCGGGATCGACCCCGACCTGCGGCCCGCACTCGACGACGTACTCGCGGCTCGACGCCACCGTCAGCAGCAGGTCCGCGACCACGTCCGGGCACTCGACGACGAGCGACTGACCGCCACGCTCCCAACCCACGGTGTCCTGGGCTTCCCCGCCCGAGGAGGAGCGCTCCACCCTCGACTGCCTTCGCGTCATCCTCGACGAGGAGTGGGCGCACCACGGCTTCGCCGAGCGCGACCTGGCAGTGTTGGAGGGTCCTCGGACGGCTAGCGCCGTGAGCGTCAGCCCGCAGGCGGCCCGGATCGAGGGGACGGCCAGGGCGACCACCTCGTCGACCGACGCCGAGGCGATCGGTTCGACCTGGATGACATAGCGGGCCATCGCCAGCCCGATCAGCTGCGAGGCGACCAGCTCGAACCCATCGCCGACGCCTGGACGCCGGTGACCCGCGCCACCGGGTTCACCGCGGCCCGGTTCACCACCCGGTAGAGCGTGCGACCCGCCTTGGCGCTGCCGACGGAGCCCTTGACCATGCGAACCATCGCGATCCGGGTGCGGGGGCTCTCGCAGAGGGTGAGAAAGCGGCGGAGGAGACGGATGGCGAAGTCGCGGGTCGGGTCGTCGGCCACCCTGTCCAGCCTGCCAGAGTCGCCCAGCGCTGAAACAAAACAGGGGCTCAGCCGCCGGTGGTGCGGTACCCGCCCCGGTAGAACAGCAACGGCTCCCCGTCGCGGGTGGCGTCGAGGTCCTGCACCCGGCCGATCACGACGTAGTGGTCCCCGGCCTCGTGCACGGCGTAGACCGTGCAGTCGACCCAGCCGAGCACGCCGTCCAGCAGCGGCGCGCCGGTCTCCGGGGTGGCGACCAGCCGAGCTCGGCGAACTTGTCGGCCCCACGGCGGGCCATCGGTTGGAGACTGGCTCCTGGCCCGCGGCCAGGAAGTTGACGCAGAAGAGTCCCGCCCGCTGCATCGCCGGCCAGGCCCGCGAGGTCTTCGCGGGCAGAACAGCACCAGCGGCGGGTCGAGCGAGACCGACTTGAACGTCTGGCAGGTCATGCCGACCGGCTCGCCGCGACTGATCGAGGTGACGACCGTGACGCCGGTGGCGAAGCGGCCCAGCACGTCGCGGAACTGCGCGCTGCCTGGCCTGCTCCTCGGTGTCGACGGGACGGCTCGCCGGGGCGGAACTCGAAGTCGAAGTCGCCGAGGAACGACTCGATCAGCTCCTGGCTCGGCCAGGTCACCCGCGCGTCGGGGCTCATCCCCTCCGGGATCTCCTCTCCCTCGGGCCCCAGATCTCCGGGCTGACCACGAGCGCGAGTCAGTCACTTGCCCCACGCGAAGTTGTGACCCCAGTAGGACACCGCGGTGGACTCGCGGGCCACCCACCGGGCGTCGTCGACGGTCAGGCCCTCGCAGCCGTACTCCATGTCGAACCCTCCCGGTGACCTCACGTAGAACGACACCATCTGGTCGTTCATGTGACGCCCCAGCGTAGCCCTGAGCGGCACCTTGTGCTTGCGCACCCGCTCCAGCGCGCGACCCACGTGGTCGAGCTTGTCGACCTCGAGCATGATGTGCACGCACTTGCTGCGGGTTCGGCATCGGCAGGAACGCCAGGCTGTGGTGCCGCGGGTTGCAGCCGAGGAACCGCAGCCACACCTTCTGCCCGGCTCCTTGCCGACGAACTCGCCGGGCATGCTCATCGAGTCGCGCAGCCGGAACCCGAGCACGTCGGGTAGAAGCGCAGCGCCTCCACGTCGTCGCTCGACCGGGATGACGATGTGGCCCATGCCCTGCTCGCCGGTGACGAACGTCTGGCGTACGGCGGCACGACCGGGCGGGACTCGTAGGTGGCGCCGTGGAAGAGCTCGAAGACGTTGTCGAACGGGTCGGTGAACCGGACCATCTCCTGGACCCGGCGCTCGGCGAGCTCCTCCGGACGTGCCCTCGTGACCTCGACGCCGTGCCTTGAGGTGGTCGCGTGCCGCCTGCAGGGCCTTGTGGTCGGCGACCTCCCAGCCCACGCAGGCCAGCCGGTCCTTGTCGCCGGGGAAGACGACCATCCGCGCGGACAGCTCGTCGATGCGCCAGTACAGGTTCTCCGGGTTCGGGCCCCGGCCCTCGGCGAGGCCGAGCACCTTGCCGTCGAAGGTCGCCCAGGCGTCAGGTCGGTGCGACCGACCCGGACGTAGCCGAGGGACTTGATGTCGATCATCATCTTCCTCCGTTCTCGCTCGATGCGCTGCGAGGAACTCCCGCGTCACCTGCGGAACGCCTCGGCCGCCTCGATCTGCGCCCAGTGCCCGCAGTTGGGGAAGACGTGCAGCTGGGCCTTCGGGATGAGCTTCAGCGCCGACGAAGGCGCCGTCGAGGGGTTGACGCGGTCCTCGCGGCCCCAGGTGAGCAGGGTCTGCCGGCGCAGCTTGTGCGCCTCGCGCCAGAGCATGCCGTCCTCGGCGGTCTCCGGGTTCCAGAACGACATCGCCCATCGCGCATCGCCTCCTGCGCACCCGGCGCCGTGGCGTTGGCGAGCCGCTCGGCGACCAGCTCGTCGGTGACCAGGTCCTGGTTGACCACCATCGTGGAGATGAACGCCCGCATCGCCTCCGCGGTCGGGTCGGCCGCGAAGTCCATGAGCCGCTTGACGCCCTCGGTCGGGTCGGCGTGGAAGAGGTTCAGGGACAGCCCGCCCGGGCCCATCAGCACCAGCCGGCCGACCCGCTCCGGGTGGCTCAGGGCGAACCGCATCGCGGTACCGCCGCCGAGGCTGTTGCCGAGCAGGTGCACGCGGTCGATGCCGAGCTCGTCGAGCAGGTCGACGACAGCGTCCGCGGCGAAGCGGAAGTAGTTGCCCTCGACCGGCGGCTTGTCGGAGCCGCCGAAGCCGGGCTGGTCGACGAGCAGGGTGCGGAAGTCGCGCGGCGAAGCGCGGCAGCGCCGAGCCGAAGTTGCGACCACGCCGACGCACCGGGGCCGCCGCCGTGCAGCATCACCAGCGGCAGGCCGCCGCCGAGCTCGGTCGGGCTCACCCGCCTCGTAGTAGTTGAGGGTGATGTCGCCGGCCTTGGCGGAGCGCTGCGTGGACTCCTTGCCGAGTCGCTGGTCAGTGATCGCCACTCAGTACATCCCCGGGTCGATCTTGTGCCCGAACTCGGTGCGCGCCGTACATCTGCAGCGCCCGCTCGGGGTCGTTGGCGGCGTGCACCCGACCGGCGTGGGCGTCGCGCCAGGCCCGCTGGAGGTAGGTGCCCTCGGCGAGCGCGCGGCCGCCGGAGGCCTCGAAGAGGTCGTCGATGGCGTCGATCGCGCGCTGGGTGCCGAGCACCTGGTCGCGCCGGACCTTCAGCCGCAGGCCGAGCGGGATCTTCTCGCCCTCGGCGACGAGCGCCTGCTCGTCACGGATGTTGTTCATCGTGAGCGCCCAGGCGGCGTCGATCTCCGAGGACGCGCGGGCGATCCGCACCGCCGCGAACGGGTCGAGGTTGGCCTTCTCGCCGGCGTACGCCGCCCGGACCCGCTTCTGCTGCATCTCGACGTGCTCGGCGTAGGCGCCGTAGGCCATGCCGATGATGGGGGTCGAGATCGTGGTCGTGAAGAGCGAGTGGAAGGGCAGCTTGTAGAGGTCGGAGTCGTTGACCGCCTGGCCGGGGCCGTAGCAGCGGCCGGTGTCGCCCATCGACAGCGTGAACGCCTCCGGGATGAACGTCTCCTCGACGACGATGTCGTTGGAGCCGGTGCCGCGCAGCCCGACGACGTTCCAGACGTCGACGATCTGGTACTTCTCGCGCGGAACGAGGAAGGTCCGGAAGTCGACGACCTGGCCCTCCTGGTCGAACACCAGGCCACCGAGCAGCACCCACGTGGCGTGGTCGCAGCCCGAGGAGAAGCTCCACTTCCCGGACAGGGTGAACCCTCCGTCGGCGACGACGGCCTTGCCGGTCGGGGCGTACGACGAGCTCAGGCGGGTGCTCGTGTCCTCCCCCCACACCGCCTGCTGCGCCTCCTCGGCGAAGAGCGCGACCTGCCAGGGGTGGACCCCGAGGACGCTGGCGATCCAGCCGGTGGAGCCGCAGGCGCCGGCGATGTCCCGGACGCAGGTGAAGAAGTCGATCGGGTCTGCCTCCAGCCCGTCGTACCGCTTGGGCTGGAGCATCCGGAAGAAGCCGGTCTCCTCGAGCTCCTTGACCGAGGCCTCGGGCACGACGCGGGCCCGCTCGGCGTCGTCGGCCCGCTCCCGGAGCGCGGGCAGCAGGTCACGGACGCCGTCGAGAACAGCCTGCGGCATGGGGTCTCCCTCGCTGGGTCGAGCTCTCCCTGGCTGGGCGAGCCTGTCGCGACCAATACTAGAACACGTTCTCGTTTTGGTCGAGGACGCGACCCCCGGAGAGGCTCGTCGTCAACGGAAGGTGGCCGCCGCCGCTTCGACCTTCGCGACGTACCCGGCCCAGTCGTAGCCGTCCTCGGGCAGGTTGGAGCTCTCGACCAGGAAGCCCGCGGCCCCGTCGACGATCTCGCGCAGGATGTCGGCGTGGCCGGCGTGGTGGTGGGTCTCGGTCGCGACGTGGACCAGCATCTGGTGGAGGGTCACCTGGTTGTTCGGCGCCGACCAGTGCGCCACGACGCCGGGGCTGTCGAGGTCGAGGGCGTCGAAGGTCCCGGCGGCGTGCTCCCACGCCCGGTGATAGAGCTCGATGACCCACTCGCGTGACTCGCTCGGGCGTCACCCACATGTCGGCGTTGAGTTCGGCGTCCTCGGAGTACCACGGCAGGTCGATGCCGGGCGGCCGGCCGAAGGTGTCGCCGAAGTAGCCGAGCTCCACGCTGGCCAGGTGCTTGACCAGCCCGAGCAGGTTGGTGCCGGTCGGGGTGAGCGGGCGTCGGGCGTCGTACTCGGAGAGCCCGTCGAGCTTCCAGAGGATCGCGTCGCGGGCTCCCTGGAGATAGCGGACAAGGGTCTCCTTGGGATCGGTCATGCGCTCAGCCTTCCACCCCGTGACCGGCCTCGGTGGTTGAGCAGGGAGGCGCCCCACCGCCGGCCTGTCGAGACCCCATGACGGTGGGCGGGTCCCGGAACGGTTACTCGGCCTCCGCTCGCCCGGGTGAGAACCCGACCTGCCGGACGTGGACAGTAGCCCCGTCTCCTCGCATGAAGGATGTTCAGCACGCCGATGGCGGCTCCGGCAGCAATGACCACGATCGGTGCCAGATTGAGAGCAAAGCCGAGGAGCACCAGCACGACTCCCGAGCCCACGCCCCACAAGACCGGATGAGCCACGACCCAGTCACTGAACCGGCTCAGCAGACTGCGCATCTGCTACCACATCCCTCGCTTGGACTGCCAACGACCGTAGGTCCAGCCTGCTCCGATGTCGAGAGACGACCGGGGGGTTCGCTGCCGCCCGGTGCACTCACATGCCGCATTCCGCGCCTGGCGTCAGCCCGCCGAGGTCACTGCCGATTGGGACACACCCAGCTATGTCCGCCTGTGGAATCGGAGCTGTCCGGTGGGCAGTCGGCGGGTGTCGTAGTGGTGGTCGTGGGCGCGGTGGTGGTGCCAGGAGCAAAGCAGTGCCCCGTCGGCGAGGTCGGTGCGGCCGCCTCGGGTCCAGGGCTGGTTGGCGTGGTGGGCCTCGCACCAGGCGGCGGGGATGTCGCAGCCCTCGGCGCGGCAGGAGACGTCGCGGATGGCCATGGCCTTGCGTTGGGCGGGGCTGAACAGGCGGCGGGCGCGGCCGAGGTCCAGGATCTCGGAGTCGCCGCCGAGCACGGCGGGCAGGACCTTGGCGGTGCAGGCCAGCCGCCGCGCTTGTCCGGCGGTGATCGGGCTGTCGCCGACCAGGGCGACCCCGAGGCCGTCGCGGAGCCGGTCGACGTCGATGGTGACGATGACCGTGGTGGCGTCACCGCCGTGCAGCGGCATCCGGCCGGGATCCACCGACTCCAGGAACGCGCCGAACGCGTGCCCGAGCTGCTGGTCGTAAGGCCGCCGATCACCCATGCCTGCCGGGGTGAGGTGAACGCCTCCAGGTAGGTAAGCAGCCGGTCGGCGACCAGGTCGGCGACCCGGATCCGCAGGTCGGTGGTGCCGTCGCCGCAGCGGCGGCCGGACAGGAAGGTCGCCTTCGCGGCGTGGATCTCCTCGCGCTCCAGCGCCCGGCGCTCGGCGTCCTCGGCCACCTCCGGAGCGATGACCTCCAGGATCCGGCGGCCCAGGATCCGCAGCTGCCGGGGCCCGAACCGCCCTGCTTCGGCCACCAGCCGCTCCTCCGCTTGAGCGAGCAGGTCGGGGTCGAGGTCGTCGGGCAGCGCCTCCATGGCCGCGACGATCACCTCGGCCTGGGCCCGGTTGGCCGTCCCCTCGCGCAGCGCCCGCGCCGTCTGGTGCCACCGGGAATCCAGCGCCCGGGCCAGGCGGAGGTCCCGGCGGGCCTGCCCGCGGTCGGCGCGGGCTCCGTGGGCCAGCCACGCGGCAGCGTCGCGGGCGCCGTCCTCCATCGCAACGTCCTCGGCCGCACCGAGCACCCGCAGCCGCAGCTCCTCCAGCTGCGAAGCCACCCGGTCCAGCCCGAGCAGCGCGGCCTTCTTCTCAGCCGTGGTCAGGAACGCAGGGTTCACGTCGGCGACGTCCTTGAGCGCATCCTCGACCGCCGCCGCACACGCGAGGATCGGATGAACCTGGGACTGCACAACAAACTCCGCGAATCGCACGACCGCCCGGGGACCACCCCACCGGGACTTACCTGATCGCTTCGATGCCAGCGGTTCGCAAGAACAGCTCCGGAAGCACCACCGGAGGACTACTGCACCTGGTTGCGGCCCGATCGCCGCGTGCTTGATCCATTAGAACATATGTTCGAATGCGCCGTCAAGCCCCAGGCTGGTAAGGCGTCAGCACGCAGAACTCGTTGCCCTCCGGATCGGCCAGCACCGCCCACCCCTTGTCCGGCCCCTTCCGCAGGTCGTCGACCAGGGTGGCGCCGAGGCCGAGGATCCGGTCGACCTCCTCGTCGCGGGTGCGATCGGTGGGCCGCAGGCAGATGTGCATGCGGTTCTTGACCGCCTTCGGCTCGGGAACCTTGAGGAACAGCAAGTAGCGGTCATCGGGGCCGGCCAGGCCGCACTCCTCGTCGTCGGGCTTCATGTCCCAGTCGTCCTCGACCGTGAAGTCCTCGAGGACCTTCGCCCACCACATGGTCTGGGCGTAGGGGTCGGCGGCGTCGATGCAGAAGTTGGATGCGCGGGATGCCATGGGCTCAGCGTTGTCCGCTCGGTGCCTGGCTGTCGAGCGAATTGTCGCGCGGCGGCGCACGCTCAGCACACGACCCGGGTGTCGCCTCAGCGCTTCGTGCCGATGGTGATCAGGTACTCCTTCTCGAACCGCGCGCCCTCGGACGACCCGAGGTCCCACTCGTCGCAGAACGCGTCCAGGGCGTCGTCGAACTCGTGCTCGCGCCCCTCCTTCGCGGCGTTCTTGCGGACCGCGATGGTGGGTCCGTAGTACGCCTTGAAGTGCTCGCCGTAGCCTCGCGCCTGCTCGAACGCCGTGATCTCGAGGACGTCGCGGGTCACGGTGTGAAAGTCGACCCGGCCGCCGAAAAGGCCGTGCAGGTGCTCCTCGCTCCCCCACAGCGGCGGGGGCTGGGCGCCCGGCGGCGGCGGCGGCGCGAAGGGCTTCATCATCGCGAACAGCGCACCCAGCATGCCCTCCGGAGTCCAGCTGAGCAGGCCGATCGTCCCGCCGGGACGGGTGACCCGGACGAGCTCATCGGCAGCGGCCTGGTGGTGTGGCGCGAACATCACGCCGATGCTCGACATCACGACGTCGTACGAAGCATCGTTGAACGGCAGGTGCTCGGCATCGGCCTCGGCCCACTCGAGGGAGAGCCCATCCGCTTCTGCCCGGCGGCGGCCGGCCTCGAGCAGCTCGGGCGTCAGGTCGCTCGCGGTCACTTCGGCGCCGGTGGCGGCTGCCGGCAGCGAAGCGTTGCCGGTGCCGGCCGCGACGTCGAGGACGCGCTGGCCGGCGCCGATCCCGCACGCCTCGACCAGCCGTGGCCCGAGCGGCAGCAGGAACGTCTCCACCATGGTCGGGTAGTCCCCCGCGGCCCACATCGTGCGGTGGCGTGCCTTGAGGTCGGAGTCAGGTGAGGTCTGGGTGGTCATGTCGTGGCCCCTGTTCGGAATCGTCGGTGGACCGAGCATCCACCCGCCGGACGGGCCGGCACATCGGGAGAACTCCCTATCTGCTGCCCGATTCCGCTGCCCCCACCCGGGCCGCGTGCGCGGCGGCCTCGGCCCGGTTGTGAACGCCCAGCTTGGCCAGGATCCGGCTCACGTGGTGGCCGGCGGTCTTCTCGCTGATGCACAGCGTCGCGGCGATGCGGGCGTTGGACATGCCGTGCGCGACCAGCCCGAGCACCTCCTGCTCACGAGCAGTCAACGCGCCGGCGGTCCGCGGTCGTCCGGCCGCGCCGACCCCGAACTCGCGGAGCAGCGCCGCGGCGGAGTCCATCGGGTGCGACGCCCCGAGCTCGCGCAACGCGACCAGCGCGGTCCGGGCCTCGTCGATCGCGAGGTCGGGGGCGGTGTGCTGAAGGGCGCGGGCGAGCTCCAGCCGGGCGCAGGCCGCGTCGAGCGGCATGGCCAGCGCGCCGAACTCCCGCAGCGCCTTGCGCGCCGGTTCGGCCGCGTCACCGTGTCGACCGGTCGCGAGCGCGATGCGCGCGCCGGCGAGCTCGGCCCGGGCGGTCGCCAGCCTGATCCCGGAGTCCCGGGCGTGGCCAGCCAGCTCTTGCCCCGCCGAGTGCGCCGCTGCGACCTCGCCGGCGGCCAGGCACGCGTCGACCAGGGCCGCGAGCAGCTGGGTGGTCCGGATGATGTCCCCCTCCGTGTCGCGCAGGCCGCGCTCGAGGAGGATCGCGGCGTCCCGGGGCCGGCCCTCGGCGATGCGGAGCAGGGCCAGCGCCCGCAGGGACGTGGGACTCTCCTCGCGGCCCGCCAGGAGCCGTTCGGCCTCGGCCAGCCGCCCCTGGTGGATCCGCAGCTCGGCCAGGGTCGCGACCGTGGGCCCACCGAGCTCGGGGATGTAGCGGGCGTGCGTGGCCAGGGCCGCCTCGAGGGCGAGCTCGGCCTCGGGCCAGCGACCGGTCGCCAGCAGGACGTCGGCGTGCACGCTGCGGCAGGCGCCGTACAGCGGCTCGGTCCGGTGCGACCGCGCGAACTCTTCGACCTGCTCGCACCACTCCGCCGAGCGCTCCCACTCGCCGACGCTGGCGCAGGCCATGATCAGGTTGCAGTAGGCCTCCGCGAGCGTGTGCACGTTGCGGACCACGCCGGCCGTGGCCGCGGCCATCGCCTCCTCGAGCAGCAGCAGGCCGGGCTCGCGCCGCCCCGCCGACACCTCGGCCCGACCGAGCAGGCTCATCGCGAAGACCTCGAGGTCGTCCTCGCGGGTCTCGCGCGCGATCTCGATCGCCCTCCGGGCCTGCGCGACCTGCTCGGTCACCGCGGTCGCGTGCCGGGCGCGCTCGACCGCGACCCACCCGTGCCCGGGGCCATCGTCGGCGTCGGCCAGCACCCGCTCGGCGCGGGCGAGCCATCCCCTGGCTGCTGAGGGACGCCCGCCGATGGCGTGCTGGTGGGAGACCCAGACCGCCACCCGGGCGGCGTCGTGGACCCGATCCTCGCGCTGGTACGTCGCGAACGCCCGTTCCCGGCACGAGATCCCCGCGGCGACGTCACCGAGGAACCACAGCGCCAGCCCAAGTCCCTCGGAGGCCTCGGCCGACTCGCCTCGCTCCAGGGCGGCCTCGAACGCACGGCGCGCCTCGGCCCACCCGGCCGCCTCCAGCGCCCGCGTGCCCTCCCGGATGTCGTCACCCACGCGCGGCGGGTCCATCCGGTGAGTATGGACCCGAATCGGCGCGATGGCGACCGACGGACGATGGCGTCAGGAGGTGGCGTGCCCCGAATCGGCCAGGGACTTGTCCTGCTCGGCCCGGAGCATCAGCGCGATGTCGATCAGCTGGTCCTCCTGGCCGCCGATCAGCTTCCGCCGGCCGGCCTCGAGCAGGATCTTGGCGCCGGAGACGCCGTACCGCTCGGCGGCGTTGCCCGCGTGCTTGAGGAACGAGCTGTAGACGCCGGCGTAGCCCATCATCAGCGTCATCCGGTCCAGCTGGCACTCCTCGGGCATGGCCGGACGGATCACGTCCTCGGACGCGTCGACGACCTGCAGGAAGTCGACGCCGGTGCGCCAGCCGAGCTTGTCGCACACCCCGATGAACGCCTCCAGCGGCGTGTTGCCGGCCCCCGCACCGAAGCGCCGGACCGACCCGTCGATCTGGGTGGCGCCCGCCCGGGCCGCGATCACGGTGTTGGCGACGCCGAGCCCGAGGTTCTCGTGACCGTGGAAGCCCACCGAGGCCGTCGCCCCGATCTCGGCGACCAGCGCCGAGACCCGGTCGGCGGTCTGCTCCATGACCAGCGCGCCGGCCGAGTCGACGACGTAGACGCACTGGCAGCCGGCGTCGACCATGATCCGGGCCTGCTTGGCGAGGACCTCGGGCGGCTGGGTGTGGCTCATCATCAGGAAGCCGACCGTCTCCAGGCCGAGCTCGCGGGCGAGCCCGAAGTGCTGGATCGAGGTGTCGGCCTCGGTGCAGTGCGTGGCGATCCGGCAGATCTCGCCGCCGTTGTCCTGGGCGGCGCGGATGTCGTCCTTGGTGCCGACGCCCGGGAGCATCAGGAAGGCGATCCGGGCGGTCTTCGCGGTCTCCGCCGCGATCCTGATCAGCTCCTGCTCCGGGGTCCTCGAGAAGCCGTAGTTGAACGACGACCCGCCGAGGCCGTCGCCGTGGGTCACCTCGATCACCGGGATGCCGGAGGCGTCGAGCGCCTCGACGATGTCGTGCACCTCCTGGGCGGTGAACTGGTGCCGCTTGTGGTGCGACCCGTCGCGCAGGCAGGTGTCGGTCAGGCGCAGGTCGAGGTCGCCCCCGTGCTGGTCCTTCCAGGTGCGGGTCAGGGTGTTGAGGTCGCTCATGAGGTGGCTCCGTCCATCGAGCGGGCGAGGTGCTCGCCCACCTGGGTCGCGGCGGCGGTCATGATGTCGAGGTTGCCGGCGTACGGCGGCAGGTAGTCGCCCGCGCCCTCGACCTCGACGAAGACGCTGACCTTCAGCTGGCCCTGCGTGGCCGGCGAGGGCTCGTCGATCTGCGGCTCCTGAAGCAGGCGGTAGCCGGGGACGTACTCCTGCACGGCCCGGACCATGTCCTGCACCGAGCGGACGATCGCGTCCCGGTCGGCCTCCGGGGGGACGGCGCAGAAGATCGTGTCCCGCATGATCATCGGCGGCTCGGCCGGGTTGAGGATGATGATCGCCTTGCCCCGCTCGGCACCGCCGATCGACTCCACGCCGGCGGCGGTGGTGCGCGTGAACTCGTCGATGTTCGCGCGGGTGCCCGGCCCGGCCGACACGGAGGCGACCGACGCCACGATCTCGGCGTACGACACCGGAGCGACCCGCGACACGGCGGCGACCATCGGGATCGTCGCCTGCCCGCCGCAGGTGATCATGTTGACGTTCGGCGCCGACGAGTGCTCCTGGCCGTTGACCGGTGGGATCACGGCCGGCCCCACGGCGGCGGGGGTGAGGTCGACCGCCCGGATGCCGGCCTCCTCGTAGCGCGGGGCGTACTCCCGGTGGATCTGCGCGGAGGTGGCCTCGAAGATCAGGTCGGGCAGCTGGTCCTGCTTGAGCAGCCAGTCGACCCCCTCGTGGCTGGCCTCGAGGCCGAGCCCTTCGGCGAGGCGCAGCCCCTCGCTGGTCGGGTCGACGCCGATCATCCAGCGCGGCTCGATCACCTCGGAGCCCAGGAGCTTGTACATCAGGTCGGTGCCGATGTTGCCCGGGCCGACGATGGCGGCGGTGGCTCGCATGTCTTCCTCTCAGTGGGTGATGCTCAGTCAGTGAAGCTCAGGCTCACGGAGCCGAGCCCGTCGAAGATGGCCTCGAAGTCGTCGCCGGGACGTACGTCGATGGCGCGGTGCACGCTGCCGGGCAGGATCACGTGGCCGGCCTCGAGGGTGACCCCGAAGGACGCGACCTTGCGTGCCAGCCAGGCGACCGCGACCACGGGGTCGCCGAGCACGGCGTCGGACCGCCCCTCGGCGACCTGCTCGCCGTTCCTGAGGAGCCGCGCCTCGATCGCCTTGAGGTCGATGTCCGTGGGCTTCACCCGGTCCGGCCCGAGGACGTACCCGGCCGAGGACGCGTTGTCGGCGATGGTGTCGCCGATGCGGATGTCCCAGTCGACGATCCGGCTGTCGATCAGCTCGATCGCCGGGGCGACGGCCTCGGTCGCGTCGATGACGTCCTGCTCGGTGCACCCCTCCCCCGGCAGGTCGTCGCCGAGGATGAACCCGACCTCGACCTCGACCCGCGGGTAGCAGTACCGGCCGGCGGGGACCGGGCGGTCCTCGCGATCACATTGAGACAGCTCCATGTCGGAGAGCAGGTGACCGTAGTCCGGCTCGTCGACGCCCATCATCTCCTGCATCGCCTTCGACGAGAGCCCGACCTTGTGCCCGTTGACGGTGACGCCCGCGTCCAGCCGGCGCCGAATGTTCAGCAGCTGGATCTCGTAGGCGTCCACCACGTCGAGGTCCGGCCAGGTCTCGCGCAGCGGCGGGATCGGCGACCGGTCGCGTTCGGCGGCCGCGAGGGCATCGGCGGCCTCGCGTCGTACGGCGTCGGACAGCATGGGGGACATGCTAGAACCTGTTACAGTTTTGCGCCATGACAGGTCTCGATACGGGCGCTCCGCGCCCTACTCGACCACCGAGCGATAAAGGCCTGCCGACCGAGGTCGACGTGGTCGTGGTCGGCGCCGGCGGCGCGGGCATGACCGCCGCGCTCGCGGCCGGACGGCGCGGCCTCGAGACCGTGCTGGTGGAGAAGAGCCCGTGGTTCGGCGGCTCCACGGCCCGCAGCGGCGGCGGCGTCTGGATCCCGGGCAACTACGCGCTCCAGGCGGCCGGTCAGGTCGACGGTGCCGACGAGGCAGCGCAGGCGCGCCTCTACCTGGACTCGATCGTCGGCGACGACGTACCCAAGGTCCGCCGGGACACCTTCCTCGACCGTGGCCCGGAGGTCATGGACTTCCTCCGCGAGCACACGCCGCTCCGCTTCGCCTGGGTGCCCGAGTACGCCGACTACCACCCCGAGGCGCCCGGCGGACGGCTTCGCGGCCGGAGCGTCGAGCCGGTGCCGATGGATGCGCGGTCCCTCGGCGAGGAGCTCGGCCGGCTGCACCCGGCGTACACCAAGGCGCCGGCCAACCTGATCGTCACCCAGGCCGACTTCCGCAAGATCAGCCTGGGCCTGCGCACCCTGCGCGGGCCGCTCACCATGCTGAGGGTGCTGCTCACCCGGATGTGGAGCATCCTGCGCGGCCGGAAGATGTACGCGATGGGCAACGCCCTCGCCATCGGGCTGCGCCAGGGCCTGGTCGAGGCCGGGGTGCCGGTCCACTACGAGACCGAGCTGACCGACCTGCTGATCGAGGACGGCCGGGTCGTCGGCGTCCACGTCGTCCACCACGGGAGCCCGACCACGATCCGTGCCCGACGCGGCGTGATCCTGGGCAGCGGTGGCTTCGAGAAGAACCTCGAGATGCGCGAGAAGTACCAACCGCAGCCGACCTCCGTCGACTGGACCACCGGGTCGGTCAACAACACCGGCGGCGGCATCCTGGCCGGGATCGCCGCCGGCGCCCAGACCGACCTGCTCGACGACGCCTGGTGGGGACCGACCATCCCGCTGCCGTCGGGCCCGTGGTTCTGCCTGGCCGAGCGCAACCTGCCCGGCTCGATCATCGTGAACTCCGCCGGCCGACGGTTCATGAACGAGGCCATGCCCTACGTCGAGGCGGTGCACGCCATCTACGCCGGCGAGGCCACGGGAGTACCGCACGTCCCGGCCTGGATGGTCATCGACCAGCGCTACCGCAACCGCTACCTCTTCGCCGGGCTCTCCCCCCGGCAGCCGTTCCCGGGACGCTGGTACAAGAACGGCACCGTGAAGAAGGCCGACACCCTGGCCGGCCTGGCCGACGAGATCGGGGTGCCGGCCGACGCGCTCGAGGAGACGGTGCGACGCTTCAACGGCTTCGCCGACTCGGGCGTCGACGAGGACTTCCACCGCGGCGAGAGCGGCTACGACCGCTACTACTCCGACCCCACCGTGAAGCCGAACCCGTCCCTGCACGCGCTCGACCGGGCGCCGTTCTACGCGGTGAAGATCGTGCCCGGCGACCTCGGGACCAAGGGCGGCCTCGTCACCGACGAGCGAGCCCGCGTGCTGCGCCCGGACGGCTCGGTGATCCCGGGCCTGTACGCCGCCGGCAACGTCTCGTCGGCCGTCATGGGCCACACCTACGCCGGCCCCGGCGCCACCATCGGTCCGGCGCTGACCTACGGCTACCTGGCCGCACTCGACATCGCCGAGGAGACCTGATGCCCATCGACCCGTCCGTCGCCGTGGGCGCACAGCTGCCCGACCGGCTCTTCTCCTGGGACTCCAGCGACGTGCTGCTCTACCACCTCGGCATCGGCGCCGGGTCCTCTCCCGGCGACAACCTCTCGCCCGACGCCCTGCGCTACACGCTGGACGGTCCGGGGCTGCAGGTGCTGCCGTCGTTCGGGATCGTGGCCCCGACCTTCCACGAGACCGACCCGCCGCCGCTCGACCTCCCCGGCTGCGAGCTCGACCTGGCCCAGGTGGTGCACGGGTCGCAGTCGATCTCGGTGAACGCACCCCTGCCGACATCCGGGACGGCCACGCTGCGAACGCGCGTGACCGACGTCTGGGACAAGGGGAAGGCGGCCGTGATCTGGCAGGAGGGCACCGCGACGGGCCCCGACGGCGATGAGCTGTGGACCGTCCGGTCCTCGATCTTCGTCCGTGGCGAGGGCGGCTGGGGAGGAGACCGCGGCACGTCGGAGAAGGTCGAGCTCCCCGACCGGGCGCCGGACGCCGAGACGACGTACGACGTGTCCCCGCAGCAGGCGCTGCTCTACCGGCTCTGCGGCGACCGCAACCCGCTGCACGCCGACCCCGACTTCGCGAAGGCCGCCGGCTTCCCCGCACCGATCCTGCACGGCCTGTGCTCCTACGGCATCGTCCTGCGCCTGCTCACCGACGAGCTTCTCGGCGGGGACGCGACCCAGGTCGGCGGCTTCACCGCCCGGTTCGCGGGCGTGGTGTTCCCCGGGGAGACGATCCGGGTGCGTGCGTGGCAGGAGGACGACCGGGTCGTCGCCTCGGCCACCATCGCGGGCCAGGGAGAACGCGACGGCGCCCCGGTCCTCGCCGACTGCGTGCTGACGCCAGCCTGATCTCAGACGACGGGTTGCACGTCGTCGATCTGGTCCGGCCGCAGGAACTCCAGCGCCCCACCGTGGTCGCTCGTCAGCTCGAACGCAGCTCCCTTCCTCGGCGCCACCCGCAGCCGCACCCTCGCCGTCTTCGAGTTCAGGCAGTAGCTGCGGGGCCGCGCCGGATTGTCGTAGCCCAGGCAGACCATCGCCTGGGTGGACCCGGTCATCTCCAGAACGGCCCGACCCGCACGCCCGTGCATCTCCAGCTTCCAGCGAGGGAAGTCCAGCCGTGCCTCTTGCCGCCAGAGGTCGACGATCCGGTCGAACCGAAGTTCTTCGGCGCCCCGGCGGACCACCAGCATCGAGAAGAGCGGTGAGGTCCGGCGTCCCAGCTCGATCCGCCCGGATGCCGCCTCGACGACCGCCTCGTCCTCCGGGAAGGCACACTGCCCCCAGGCGTACTCCGGGCTGTGGGCCGGCCCCCAGTTGTGGCCCTGCATCCCGGTCCAGCCGCGCAGGTCCCAGTCGGCCCCGTCCCGGTCGGCACCGTCCCAGGTGAGGCGCCCCGAGAAACCGGCCACGGGGAACGGCGTGAGCAGCTTGTTCTTCGGGAACGGCGCGTCCACGAGCCGCGCGGACGGGAACAGGCTCATGGGTCGACCCAGCGGACCGGGCGCCCGGTCGAAGGCCAGGTCCCAGTCGACGTGCCCGGACTCCGATCCGAGCCGGCCGCGAGAGGACCCGCCAGCCGCACCGAGCCCCAGGGACATCGTGTCCACCTGGGTCTCCAGCGCCGCACTGCTCGCGCGGAAAGAGCCCTCGTCGAACGACACCTGCCGGCGGAAGGCGGCGGCGCGCTCGCCGTCGAACACGCTGCACCAGGCCTCGGCAACGGACGGGCCGTCCGCCCGGGTCAGCACAGTCGTCTTCAGCCAGAGAGCTCGCGGCGACGAGGGGTCGTTGGCTCGGACGAACCACGACTCGACGTGATCGGTCCCGTTGCGGAACCTGGGCCTGTTGTCCTCGTGTGCACTCACGCGACCAACCTGCCACGCGGACTGCACGGCGCCGCCCGCGTCCGCGCGCCGACGCAGAGGTCCTAGACGTAGATGTTGTCGTGTTCCTCGAGGAACGCGACCAGCTCCTCGTGGGTCGGCTTCCAACGCCCCTCGGCGATCTCCACCAGGCCCTCGAAGTAGGCCTCGCGCGGCGCTCCGGGAGCGAACAGGATCAGCAGCGAGGCCGGCTCCCCAGACTCGTTGCGGAACCCGTGCAGCCCGCCCTCGGGGACGAACGCGAAGTCGCCGGGATGACCATCGAGCCATTCCTTGCCGTCGTACAGCTTGACCGTGCCGTCGAGCACGAAGAACGACTCGGTGATGGTGCGGTGGAAGTGGGCCTCGGCGCCGCCCGGCTCGGGACCCATGTCCCACCGGTAGAGGCCGAACTTGCCGCCGGTGGTCGCGCCGGTGGCGAGGTAGCTGGCCGCGCCACCGGGTCGTGGCAGGTCCGGAGCCGTGTCGGCCGGACGGAACGTGGCGGTCACCTCGCCCCCGCTGCCGAGGTACCTGGGATCTGGATACGACATGGTCCGACGGTACGGCGCCCGGGCAGACGCGTCAGCGGGTTGCGGTCATACTCCCGCCATGACACTTCTGGACGGCTGGACCCACGGCGAGCACACCGCGGACGGAACCACCCACCCGACGTACCGCAAGGGCACCGGCCCCGGCGTCATCGTGATCCACGAGATCCCGGGGCTGACGCCCGAGGTGATCGGGTTCGCGGAGGAGGTGGTCGCGGCGGGGTTCACGGTGGTGCTGCCGCACCTGTTCGGCGAGCCCGAGGCGCCGATGAACCCGCTCACGGTCGGCAAGGCAATGACCCAGGTCTGCGTCAGCCGCGAGTTCACCAAGCTGGCCACCGGCGAGACCACACCGGTCGCGGGATGGCTCCGGAGCCTGGCCCGCGAGCTGCACGACGAGCTCGGCGGACCCGGCGTGGGCGCGCTGGGCATGTGCTTCACCGGTGGCTTCGCCCTCGCGATGATGGTCGATCCCGCGGTCGCTGCCCCGGTGGTGGCCCAGCCGTCGGCGCCGTTCGCGGTCACGCCCGGACGCTCACGCGACCTCAACCTCTCCCCTGCCGACCTGGACGCCGTCAAGGCCCGGGCGGCTGCCGGCTGCGAGGTCCTCGGCCTGCGCTACCGGAAGGACCCGGCCGTCGGAAAGCGCTTCGAGACCCTCACCCGCGAGATCGGTGACGCGTTCATCCGGGTCGAGCTCGAGGGCCGCGGCCACGCGACGGTCACCGCCCATCGGCAGCAGGAGGCGGTGGACCGGGTGCTGGGGTTCTTCGCCGAGAAGCTCCGCTAGGCCGCCGTTCACGACCGGTGCAACTTCCACACCAGCGGCGTAGCCTTGTCGTGAGGTGGTCGCCGTGCCGATGTGGTTGATTGTCACTATCGCTATTTCGAGCTTTCTCATCCTGATGCTGGGCATCGCCTTCGCATGGTCGAAGTGGATGACTCGCCCGGAGGCTCCCGACGAGTGAGCCACGGCCGGTCAGGCCGAGAGCACCAGCCCGCTCGTGGGCACGCCGGTGCCGGCGGTGACCAGGACGTGGGCGACGTCCTCGACCTGGTTCACCGACGTACGCCGGACCTGGCGGACCGCCTCGGCGATGCCGTTCATGCCGTGGATGTAGGCCTCGCCGAGCTGTCCGCCGTGGGTGTTGATCGGCAGCCTCCCGCCGATCTCGATCGCGCCGTCGGCGATGAATCCCGGCGCCTCTCCGCGACCGCAGAAGCCGAGCTCCTCGAGCTGCATCAGGACGTAGGGCGTGAAGTGGTCGTAGAGCACGGCCGTCTGGATGTCGCCGGGACCGAGCCCGGACTGCCGCCACAGCTCGCGGCCGACCACGCCCATCTCGGGGACGCCGATGTCGCCGCGGTAGTACGACGTCATCACGAACTGCTCCGGCGCACTCCCCTGCGCCGCCGCCGCGACGTACGCCGGGGGCTGCGGCAGGTCGCGGGCCCGCTCGGCCGAGACCACCACCAGGGCGACTGCGCCGTCGCTCTCCTGGCAGCAGTCGAGCAGGTGCAGGGGGTCGACGATCATCCGGGAGGCCTGGTGGTCCTCCAGCGTGATCGGCTTGCCGTGGAAGAACGCGTTCGGGTTGGTGGCGGCGTGGCGCCGGTCGGCGACCGCGACCCGCCCGAAGTCCTCCGAGGTGGCGCCGTGGTCGTGCATGTAGCGCTGTGCCTGCATCGCCACCATGGCGGCCGGCGTGGTCAGGCCGTGTGGATAGGACCAGGCGTTGTCGAGACCGTTGGTGTTGACCTGCGTCGTTCGCCCACACCGAGGCCCGTCCGAAGCGCTGGCCGGAGCGCTCGTTGAACCCGCGGTAGCAGACGACCACGTCGGCGACTCCGGTCGCGACGGCCATGGCGGCCTGCTGGACGGTGCCACAGGCCGCGCCGCCGCCGTAGCTGATCCGGCTGAAGAACCGCAGCTCGCCCATCCCGAGCTCGCGGGCGAGCGCGACCTCCGAGGAGGTGTCCATGGTGAAGGTCGTCAGTCCGTCCACGTCGCCCGGCGTGAGCCCGCAGTCGGCCAGGGCGGCCCGGACCGCCTCGACCGAGAGCTGCAGCTCGGAGCGGCCCGACTCCTTGGAGAACTCGGTGGCGCCGATGCCGGCGATGGCAGCCTTCCGCGAGAGGGTCATCGCAGCGTCACCGTGGCCGTCACGTGGTCACCCCTTGCTTGATCGCCCAGCGAGACCGCGCCGACGACCGACACCGTGTCGCCGTCCCGGGTGCCGGTGAAGACCAGCTCGTCGCCCGGGTACGCCGGCGCACCGAGCCGCAGGGCGATCCCGGCGAGGTCGACGTCCTCGCCCGAGGCGCGCAGGGCGTCGGAGACGTAGCGCTGCACCAGCCCGGTCGTGGTCAGGATGTTGAGGAAGATGTCCTGCGAGCCGTAGGACTGCGCGAGGTCGCGGTCGTGGTGGACGTCCTGGAAGTCGCGGGTGGCGATCGCCGTGCTCACCACCAGCGTGGTCGTGACCGGCAGCCGCCACTCGGGGAGGGCGCTCATGCGGGCCTCCAGACGGGGAGGGTCAGGTCGTCGTCGATCCGCCGGAATTCCACGACCACAGGCATGCCGATCTCGATCTTCTCCGGGTCGGTGTCGACGAGCTCCCCGACCATCCGGACGCCCTCCTCGAGGTCGACGAGGACGAGCAGGATCGGCAGCTCCCGGCCCGGGACGGGCGGGTGGCGGTGGACGACGTACGAGAAGACGGTGCCGCGGCCGGAGGCGACGACGTGCCCGCGGTCCAGGGCTCCGCAGTCCGGGCACGACGGGCCGGGCGGGTGACGCAGGGCGCCGCAGGCGTTGCAGTTCTGGATCCGCAGCTCGCCGGCCTGCGTGCCGTCCCAGAAGTACGCCGTGTCGCGGTTCTGCTGGGGGCGCAGGACGAAGTCCCCCGGATCTGGCTCCGGCGTCCTCGGTACGAACTTGAGCACCCGGAACAGCATGGACGCGACTTCCTCGTCGCCAACACGCCACACGTTGCGGGTGGTCACGAAGTAACCCTCGCCGACCCCGGTCTGCTTGGGACCGACCACCGACTCGAGCCGGGTGGTGACGGTGAGCTCCTCGCCCACACGCAGGGGGCGGACGTACTCCTGCTCGCAGTTGGTGCCGAGCACACCGGTGAAGCCGGCATCGGTGAGCACGGTCATCATCGAGTGCAGCGGGTCGTCCGGATCGCGTTTCGGGTGCAGCCCGCCCATCGTCCACACCTGGAGCATCGCGGGTGGCGCCTCGCCCGACTGCCAGCGCGGGTTGGTGTCGCCGATCGCCTCGACCCAGTTGTTGATCATCGGCTGGTTGACCGGGTCCCGGCCCGCACGTGGAGACGTCTCGCCCTTCGCCTTGATCCGCTCGGCGGCGGCCATGATCTCGTCGTGCGTCGTCGGGCTCATCGGGGCACCCGCGGCAGGCCGAGCCCGAACATCGCGATCAGCTCGCGCTGCACCTCGTTGACGCCGCCGCCGAAGGTGAGGACGAGGTTCCGCTTGGCCTGCTTGTCGAGGTAGTCCGCGAGGTCCCCGGTCTCGGCGTCGGCCAGGTCGCCGTACCGGTGGACGATCCCGGCCAGGACGCGGCCGAGGCGCTGTGCCTGGTCGGAGGCGAACACCTTCGACGCCGACGCGTCGGCGACGTCGAGCTCGCCCGCCTCCGCCGTGCGCGCCACCTCCCAGTTGAGCAGCTCGTTGACCCGGAAGGCGGCGGTCGCCTCCGCCAGTCCGGCGCGCACGTCGGGCTCGTCGAGTACGCCGGCCCGCTCGGCCCAGGCGGCGACCCGGTCGCGGAGTCCCTCGATCCGGCCCGCGGGTCCGAGCATCACCCGCTCGTGGTTGAGCTGGGTGGTGATCAGCTTCCAGCCCTGGTTCTCCTCCCCCACCAGCATGTCGACGGGCACGCGCACGTCGTTGAGGTAGACCGCGTTCGTGTGGTGCGCCCCGTCGGCGGTGATGATCGGCGTCCAGGAGTAGCCCGGGTCCGAGGTGTCGACGATCAGGATCGAGATGCCCTGGTGCTTCGGCGCGTCCGGATCGGTGCGGCAGGCCAGCCACAGGTAGTCGGCCTGGTGGCCGCCGGTGGTCCACAGCTTCTGCCCGTTCACGACGAAGTGGTCGCCGTCGCGACGAGCCGTCGTGCGCAGGGACGCGAGGTCGGTGCCGGCGTCCGGCTCGCTGTAGCCGATCGCGAAGTGCACGTCGCCCGCGAGGATCCGCTTGAGGAAGAGGTCCTTCTGCCGCTCGGTGCCGTAGCGGATCAGGGTCGGTCCGACCGTCTGCAGGGTCACGGCGGGCAGGTGCACGTCGGCCCGCTGAGCCTCGTTGGCGAAGATCGTCTGCTCGACCTCGCCGAGCCCGTGGCCGCCGTACTCCTTCGGCCAGCCGACGCCCATCCAGCCGTCGTCGCCCATCTTCCGGATCGTCTTCTGGTACGTCGGGCCGTGCCGGTCCGTGGCCATATCGCGGTGCTCGTCGTGGTCGGCGAGCCCGGTGAAGTAGTCGCGCAGCTCGGCCTTGAGCGCCCGCTGCGACTCGCTCAGCTCGAGGTTCTTGGCCTGCGGGTCCTCGATCCGGACCGCGTCTGCCGTCAGCGACGGGCCGCCGAGGGCGTGGGTGAGGTCGGTGATCCACGAGAAGTACCGGTGCAGCGGGTAGGTCTCGTCGACGCCCATCCCGCCATGCAGGTGCTGGCAGATGTGCAGCGCGGGGAGGCCCTCGACGCAGGTCCAGTACGCCGCCACGGCGAGGTCGTCGCTCGCGTCGAGGCCCTCGGCCAGCCGCCACGCGGCGTTGTCGGCGGCCAGGGTGACGGTGCGGGAGGCGATGTAGACGTCGGCGACCTGCTGGGCGACGGCCTGGAACTCCGCGAGCTTGCGGCCGAACTGCTCGCGCCCCTTGACGTAGTCGGCGGTCAGGTCGCGCGCCCCCGCCAGGACCCCGGCCGCGGTCAGGCACAGACCGGCGACCGCGAGTCGGCGCAGGAGCGCGGCGGCCTCGTCTCCGGGGAGGACGTCGGCCTCGGCCCCGTCGAGGACGACCGTGTGCTCGGTGGCTCCTCGCGAGGAGGGCGACGGCATGAGGGTGACGCCGTCGGACGAAGGGTCGACGAGCGCGACGACCACCCGGTCGCCGTCGTACGCCGGCACGAGCAGCGCCGCGGCGTCCTCGGCGTACGTCACCCCGATCTTGCGGCCCGTCAGCCGGCCGGCCGCGAGCGTCGTCGCGGGCATCTCGGGGATCCCGCGCCGGCCTCCCGGACGGCAGGAGTGAGAACCACCTCGCCGGTGGCGACGCCGGGCAGCAGCCGCGCTGCTGGTCGTCGCTGCCGGCCGCGGCCAGCACGAGCGCGCCGCAGCACAGCGTCTCCCAGACCGGGCAGGTCGCCGGCACGGCTCCCGACCTCGCGCAGGAGCACGGCGACCTCGGCGAGCCCGAGCCCCTCGCCGCCGTACTCCTCGGGGACCGGGAGCGAGAGCAGCCCCGCCGAGGCGAGGGCGGCCCAGTCCGCCTCACGGTCGAGCGCCTCCCGGACCACGTCGCGCACGGCGGTCTGGGTCTCGGCGACTTCGGGACTCACGGGCGCGCTCTCCTTGGACTGCGGTCACGGTCGGGGCACACAAACTGTAACCTGTTCTAGTCCCGTCAGCGAGGAGGCCCCGTGTCCTTCCTGTCCCCGCGCCAGCTCGTGCGCCGTTCCTTCTACCTGCCATGGGCACCGATCCCGGACGGCCGGATGCTCGAGCTGCCGGGGCGCGGATCGACCTACGTCACCGACACTCCGGGCCCCCGGCCCGACTCCCCCACGATCCTGCTGCTGCACGCGGTCGGCTGCACCGGGCTGCTCACCTGGTACCCCTCGATCCGGCCGCTGGCCGAGCGGTTCCGGGTGGTCACCCTCGACCAGCGCTGGCACGGTCGCGGCATCAAGTCCGACGAGTTCTCGCTCTACGACTGCGCCGACGACGCCGCGGCCCTGCTCGACGTGCTCGGGCATCGACCAGGCGATCGTCGCCGGCTACTCGATGGGCTCGATCATCGCCCAGCGCTTCTGGCGCCAGCACCCCACCCGGACGGCGGGCCTGGTGCTCTGCGCGACCACCGACCGCTTCCGGTCGAGTCCGTCGGAGCGGGTGTTCCACGCGGGCCTGGAGCTCGCGATGGTGGGCACCCGCCAGGTCTCGCGATCCCGTACGGCGGTGCGCTCGGCCCGGGTCGTTCGCGGAGGCGCTGGACCTCGACTCCGACCTCCACGACTGGGCGTTGCGGGAGTTCCGCAGCACCAGCCCGTGGGCGGTCGGCCAGGCGGTCGCGGCGCTCGGCCGTCACCACTCGCGGCCGTGGCTCTCGAAGATCGACGTCCCCACCGCGGTGGTGGTCACCAACGACGACAAGGTCGTGCCGCCCGACCGTCAGCTCGACGTGGCCCGCAGGATCCCCGGGGCGACCGTGCACGACATCGACGCCGGGCACGCCTGCTGCGTGATGGAGGCGGAGACCTTCGTGCCGGCCCTCGTCGAGGCGGTCGCGACCGTCTACGCGCGCCATCGCGCCCGCGCCGTCTCCGACTAGGACTTCGGGGCGGCCGCCTTCTTCCGCTTCCTGATCGGCGTCGCCTTCTCCTGCGCCGCCACCGCCGCCTTCAGCTTCTCCAGCTCCTCCGGGAAGCGCCGCACCAGGTCGTCGACGTCGGGCATCGACTCGCGGCAGGCGATGATCCCGACGTGCATCTGGCCGTCGTTGGACACCACCGTGATGTTGACCCCGGACCCGTGGAAGACCGGGCCGAGCGGGTAGAGCGCCTCGATCTTCGCGCCCATGAAGTAGAGCGGCACGGGTGGGCCCGGCACGTTGGAGATCACCAGGTTGTGCACGACCGGGTGCCGCTCGGCCAGCCGGAGGCCGGCGTAGGCGCGGACCGCGAGCCCGAAGGTGCGGGGTGCGGCGAACTCCGCCCAGTCCTGCAGGGAGTCCGCACTGATCGCGTTGTGGTGGTCCTTGGCGTTGCGGTTGGCCGAGGCCAGGTCCTCGAGCCGCTCCAGCGGGTCCTCGACGTCGGTCCCGAGCTTGGCGAAGAGGGCGGACACCTTGTTGGCGCCCTCGGAACGCTTCGAGTTCTCGCGCACCGAGACCGGGACCGTCGCCAGCAGCGAGTTGGAGGGCAGCTCGCCCCGGTCCTCGAGGTAGGAGCGCAGCGCGCCGCCGGCGACCGCCAGGACGACGTCGTTGACGGTGGTCCCGGTGTCCTTCTTCACCGCCTTGATGTCGTCGAGGCTCATGTCGGCCAGACCGATGGTCCGGTGACTGGTGATCGTGCCGTTGAAGGAGGTGCGTGGAGCGGAGAACGGCGCCGCCATGGCGGTGCCCTCCCGGGCCCGGCCGAGCGTCTTCGTGATCAGCTGGGTCGAGGGCGCCAGCAGCCTCGCGGCGTTCACGGGCCGGGTCAGGGTGCTCATGATCCCTCGGCTGAGCAGCTCCAGCTCGCGCGGATCCCGTCCGTACCTGCCGTCCTCGCCCTGCGCCAGGGGCGGCGCATCCGGCTCGAGGCTGCACAGGTGGGAGATCAGGTTGGCTCCGGAGACGCCGTCGACCGTGGCGTGGTGCATCTTGGAGAAGACCGCGATCTTGTCGTCGTCGTACCCCTCGATCACCCACATCTCCCACAGCGGGCCGGGACCGGTCCAGCGGCAGCCCCGCGATGTGGCCGCACAGCTCGACCAGCTCGTCGTACCCGCCGGGCTGCGGCAGCGCGAGCCGGTGGACGTGGCGGTCGATGTCGAAGTGCGTGTCGCGGACCCAGATCGGGTGGTCGAGCTTCAGCGGGACCTTGCGCAGCTTGCGCGTGAAGGTCGGGACGTCGTGGACCCGGTGGTCGATCTCGGCCTGCATGGCGTCGAAGGAGTAGCCGTCGGGCATCGTGGCCGGGTCGAGCACGATCAGACCGCAGACGTGCATGAGCTGTTCGGGGGTCTCGAGGTAGAGGAAGCTCGCGTCGAGTCCGGACAATCGATCCATGGGCGCATCCTATCCGAAACTGGAACGCGTTCTATTTTCTGCGCTTGTCTCGACTAGCATCTCAGCCGTGTCCTTCCTGCGTCGACAGCTCGTCACCGCTGCGCTCACGGCCAACGCGATCCGGCCGGTGCCCGGGTTCCGCGCCGGGGTCCCGGCGTTCTTCGCCGGCTGGCTGACGACCGAGCTGGCCCCCCACCTGCTCGCCCTCACGGCCGCCGACGCGGCCGCGAACGCCCTGAGCAGCCGCCGGCGCGACCGGGCCGGGCTGGCGCTGGCCGGAGCCACGTCCATCGGCCTGACCTACCTGGTCGCGGAGAGCCGCAGGGTCCAGCACCACGCCGAGGACGCCCTGGTCGAGGGCCTGGGCGTCGACTACGTCGAGCAGCTCGACGCCGCTCCCACCCCGGAGGACCTGGCCACGCCGTGGCGCAAGCTGGTCAACCCGTTCCGGATGCGTGAGGTCGGCGGTGCGTGTGGAGAAGGACCTCCGCTACAGCGACGCCGGCCGACGCGGCCTGCTCGACCTCTACCTGCCGGACGACGGCGACCTGGAGGGCGCCCCGGTGCTGCTGCAGGTCCACGGCGGTGGCTGGACGATCGGCACCAAGGACCAGCAGGGCATCCCGCTCATGCAGCACATGGCCGTCACGCGGCTGGGTCTGCGTCGCGATCAACTACCGGCTCGCGCCGCGCGACCCGTTCCCGGCGCACATCGTCGACGTCAAGAAGGCGATCGCCTGGATCCGGGAGAACATCGCGGCCTACGGCGGCAACCCCGACTACATCGCGATCACCGGAGGGTCGGCGGGTGGCCACCTGGCCGCGCTCGCGGCCCTGACCGCGAACGACGCGGCGTACCAGCCCGGCTTCGAGGACGCCGACACCACCGTCCAGGCCGCCGTGCCGCACTACGGGGTCTACGACTTCGCCGGCGTCGACCGGACTGCGCAGCGCCGAGCTGCTCCGGGACGCGTTCCTCGTGCCGCGGATCTTCCAGAAGCCGTGGCCAGAGGCCCGTGAGGAGTTCGAGGCGGCCTCTCCCATCCTGCGGGTCACGCCGGAGGCTCCCGACTTCTTCGTGCTGCACGGCGTCCACGACACCCTCGTCCCGGTCGCGCAGGCCCGCATGTTCGTCGAGGAGCTGCGGGAGGTCTCGAAGAAGACGGTCGTGTACGCCGAGCTGCCGGGCGCCCAGCACGCCTTCGACATCTTCCCGTCGATCCGGTCGGCCCACGTCGTCCGGGCGATCGACCGCTACCTCCGCTGGCACTGGAGCGGCTGGCAGGCCGCGCGCACCTCCTCCGCGGGCCCCGAGACGGTCTCCTCGTCCGGCTGACCGCCGTCTCAGCGGGGCAGACCGAGGATCCGTTCGCGCAGCCACGTTGCGCAGGATCTGCGTCGTGCCGCCCGCGATCGACAGGCACCGGGTCAGCAGCATCTCGTGGACGTCCCGCTCGACCTCCTCGCCACCGAGCACGACGCGGTCACCGTGCAGGTCGACCACGAGCTCGGAGGCGTCCTGCCGGCTGCGTACGCCGAGCAGCTTGGCCACGCTGGACTCGGCGCCCGGGCCCTGGCCGGCCAGCGAGCGCAGCGTGGACCGGACGCCGAGCAACGAGCAGACGGTCGCCAGGGCCACCGCGTGCCCGACGCGGACCTGCTCGGCGGGCGAGGCACCAGGCGCCAGCGCCACGGCCCGCTCGGTGCTCACGCCGAGCCTGCGACCCGGCCATGGCCACCCGCTCGTTGGCGAGGGTGGTCCGGGCCAGCCGCCACCCGTCTCCGGGCTCACCGACGACGCAGTCGTCGGGCACGAAGACGTCGTCGAGGAACACCTCGTTGAACATCGCGTCCCCGGTCATCTCCCGCAGCGGCCGGATGTCGACGCCCTCGGCCTGCATGTCGAGCAGGAAGTAGGTGATCCCCCGGTGCTGGGGGACGTCCGGGTCGGTCCGGGCCAGGCAGATCGCCCAGTCGGCGTCGTGCGCGAGCGAGGTCCACACCTTCTGTCCGGTGAGCCGCCATCCCTCCTCGCCGGCCGGCCCGGTCGACCGCACGGCGCGGGTGCGCAGGGAGGCGAGGTCCGACCCCGCGCCCGGCTCGCTGAACAGCTGGCACCAGGTCAGCTCGCCCAGCAGCGTCGGGCCGCACGAATCGCTCCCGCTGCTCGCTCGGAGCCGTGCGCCGAGGATCGTCGGCGCGGCCCACCCGCCGATCTTCAGGTCCGGCAGCTCGACCCCGGCCGCCTTGAGCTCCTCGTCGATGACGAGCTGGGTGACGGCGTCGGCCCCGAGCCCGTAGGGCTCCGGCCAGTGCGGGGTGAGGTATCCCGCGTCGACCAGGGCGGGGCGCTGCCGATCCGCCGGGGCCGCGGCGATCTCCGCGACCCGGCGGCGTACGTCGTCGCGGACGCCCTCGTCGCGGCCGCCGAGGTCGACCTCGACCCGGCGCCGCTCCCCCGCGATCGCGCGCTCGGCCAGGGACGCCGCAGACGAGTCGGGCGAGCCGAGCAGGTTGCGCAGGGCCACGGCCCGCCGCAGGTAGAGGTGCGCGTCGTGCTCGAAGGTGAACCCGATGCCGCCGAGCACCTGGATGCAGGCCTGGGCGTTGCGCACCGCCCCGTCGAACGCGACGGCTCCGGCGACGTCGGCGGCGAAGGCCCACTGGTCGTCGTCGGTGAGGGCGACCGACGCGGCGTCCCAGGCCGCGGCCGTGACGGCCTCCGCCGTCTCCAGCATCTCGGCGCACAGGTGCTTGATCGCCTGGAAGCTGCCGATCTTGCGGCCGAACTGCTCACGCACCCCGGCGTACTCCACCGCCGTCTCCAGGCACCATCGGGCGATCCCCGAGGCCTCGGCGGCGGCCAGGGTGAGGGCGGCCCGCCGCAGCAACGCCTCGTCCAGGCCGGGGACCGGCTCGGCCTCCTCGATCGCGACGTCCACGGTGACCGACCCGAACCGTCTCGTCAGGTCGAGACCGACGGGTCGTGTGCCTGAGGACGACTCCTGAGTCGGCGTGGAGCACACGACCCGGTCCGCGGGCACCACGAACCACGCCTCGGCCCCCGAGGTCTCCCGTCCACCGAGCAGCAGGTGGGTGGCGCCGGGGGCGTCCCAGACCACGTCGACGGTGCCGGCCAGGCGTTCACCCACCAGCAGGGACGGCGCGAGGCCGAGCCCCACCCGGGCACCGCCGGCCACGGCGCCGGCGGCTCGCGGCGCCCTCCGGCAGGACGACCGACGCGATGGTCGTGGCCAGCAGCGGGCCCGGCACCAGCCCGTGGGCGCACGCCTCCAGGGCCACCGCCAGGTCCAGCACCGACCCGCCCCCGCCGCCGACCGACTCGGGCAGGGCGATCGTGGACACGCCCATCTCGCCGACGGCGGACCACGCCTCGTCGAACGTCGCGGCCGGGTCATCCTCGGCGGCGCGGGCGAGGTCCGGGCCCGCCGAGCGACGCCGCCCACTTGCGCAGGCTGGCCGCGAGCTCCGCGTGCTCCTCGCTGATGCCCATCGACATGCTGCCTCCTCGCCGGTCAGTCGAGTAGGTCGCGCAGCGACCGTGTCGAAACTAGAACGTGTTCTACATCCTACGCTGGGCGCCGTGCCCGACACCACCGACGCTCCGCCACGCCGAGCATGCCCGCCGACCTGCACGCGCACGCCCTGGCCGCGAAGGGGTTCATGCCCGACGACGAGGGCCTCCTGCTGCACCGCGACGGCCCGCGAGCGGCTCCCGGCCGGGCCGGTCCTGGAGGTCGGCACCTACTGCGGCAAGTCCGCGATCTACCTCGGCGCCGCCGCCCGCGAGGTGGGCGGGACCGTGTTCACCGTCGACCACCACCGCGGGTCGGAGGAGAACCAGGCGGGCTGGGAGCACCACGACGCGTCGCTCGTGGACGACGAGCTCGGCCTGATGGACACCCTGCCGACGCTGCGCCGGACCCTCGCCCGGGCCGGGCTCGAGGACGAGGTCGTGGTGGTCGTCGGGAGGTCGACCACCGTCTCGGCCCACTGGCGCACTCCCCTGTCGATGCTGTTCATCGACGGCGGGCACGCCGAGGTGCACGCCCACAACGACTACACCGGCTGGGCCCGCTGGCTGATGGCCGGCGGCTGGCTGGTCATCCACGACGTCTTCCCGGATCCCGCGGACGGCGGCCGGCCGCCGTACGACGTGTTCGTGCGCGCCCTCGAGGGCGGCAGCTTCGAGCGAGGTCGAGGCTCTCGGGTCGATGCGGGTGCTGCGCCGGATCTCAGGAGACGGCCGGCGACGTCCTCGTCTGAGCTGACGCGGCACTCGCACTCGAGCCCGAACTCCGCGAAGTCGGCCGGGAGCGTCGCGCCGCGCATGATGTCCGAGCCCTGCGAGCCCTCGCCGAGGGCGTCGGCGGCGAGGATCACCGCCGCGGCGGTGTACGTCGTGTGCTCGACCGGCCAGTTGACGTCGTCCGGGTAGACGTAGCCGGTCCAGTACCCACCCTCGGGCGTCGCGCAGGTGCTGCATGTCGGCGAACAGCCGGCACGCCCTCTCCCGCTCCCCGACCGCGTCGAGGGCCAGGACCAGCTCGCAGGTCTCCGCGCCGGTGACCCACGGGTTGGTGTCGACGCACTTGATGCCGAGCCCGGGCACGACGAAGTCGTCCCAGCGGCTCTCGAGCAGGCGTCGTCCGCTGTAGCCGCGGACCGCGCCGCCGAGCACGGGGTAGTACCAGTCCATCGAGAAGGTGCGCTTGTCGAGGAACAGGTCGCGGTGCTCGCGCAGGGCGTGTCCGAGGCGACCGCCGGCGAGCTCCCACTCCGGCTGTGGCTCGTCCATCAGCTCCGAGAGCGCCACCCCGGCCCGCAGGCTCTGGTAGATGCTGGAGGAGCCGGCGACGAGCGCCTCCCGGTTCACCGTCGCGGGGCGACCGTCGGCCCACTCGCGGGACCAGGCGATGCCCGCCGAACGGCAGCTGCATCGACACCACCCAGTCCAGGGCCCGGCGCACCGCCGGCCAGTGGCGGCGGACGAAGTCCGCGTCGCTGCGGACCAGCCAGTTGTGCCAGACGCCGACGGCGAGGTACGCCGACATGTTGGTCTCGCCGCTGTGGTCCTCGACCTCACCGGCGACGATCTTCATCGGCCACGAGCCGTCCTCGCGCTGGGTGTCGAGGCACCAGCCGAACGCCCGGTCGGAGGCCTCGACCTGCCCGCCCACGAGCAGCGCCATCGCTGCCTCGACGTGGTTCCAGACGTCGGTGTGCCCGCCGACCGTCCAGGGGACGGCGCCGTCGGGCTCCTGCGCGGCCGCGATCACGGCGGCGGTCTGCTCGACCTGGGCGGGGGTCAGCACGCCGTCCACGCCGGGGATCCCGGCGGCGCGGTCAGGATGCATCCGGCTCTCCCGGCCCGGGCTTGTGGAAGTACAGCACCAGGCTCTTGCCGACGAGCGGGTTGAGGACCCGCTCCGCCAGGCGGGTGGTGCGGGGCCGGCTCATGATGTCCCAGACCAGGAGTCGGTGGTAGGCCCGCACCAGCGGGTGCTTGTCGTTCTTGACGCCCACGGCGCACTTGATCCACCAGTACGGCGTGTGCAGGCCGTGGGCGTGGTCCTTGCCGGTGAACATCAGTCCCGCGTCGGTCGCCTTGCCGATCAGCTCGGCGTCGGAGTAGATCCGGATGTGGCCACCGGGGGTGTTGTGGTAGTCGTCGGAGAGCTTCCAGCACACCAGCTCGGGGAACCAGCGCGGGACGGTCAGGGCGATCGTGCCGCCCGGTCGCAGGACCCGCACCAGCTCACGGATGGCGGCGATGTCGGCGGGGATGTGCTCGAGCACCTCCGCGGCCACGATCCGGTCGAACTCCCCGTCGGCGAACGGCAGGGACAGGGCGTCGCCCTCCTTGACGTCGGCGTCGGCGCCCTCGGGCACCTCCCCGGCCTCCCTCATCGCCACGAACAGCTCGCGGACGCCGGCCAGCTCGTCGGCGTCCTGGTCGAAGGCGATGACGTCGGCGCCGCGTCGGTACATCTCGAACGCGTGGCGGCCGGCGCCACACCCCATGTCGAGGACCCGCTCGCCGGGGCGCAGCCCCAGCCGGTCGAAGTCAACGGTCAGCACTGCTCTCCTCCTGGTCTGCGATGTGGTCGGCGATCACTTCCTCGTACGCCGCGGCCGTCGCCGCCGCGACCGCCCGCCAGCTGAACAGCTCCTGCACCCGGCGCCGTCCGGCGGCGCCCATCAGCGCCCGGCGGTCCGGGTCGTCGAGCATCCGCTCCAGGGCCTGCTCGAGCTCGCCGACGTCGCCCGGGGTGACCAGGTCGGCGCACTGGCCGTCGTCGCCGACGACCTCCGGGATGGCGCCGGCGCGGGAGACCACCAGCGGGGTCGCGCACGCCATCAGCTCCGCGGTCGGCAGGCTGAAGCCCTCGTAGAGCGAGGGGACGCAGGCGATCTCGGCCGAGCCCATCAGCTCGACCAGCTCCGCGTCGCTGACGCCGTGGACGAAGCGGACGGAGTCGCCGATGCCGAGCCGGTCGACCATCTGCTCGGTGCGGCCGCCGGGCTGCGGCTTGCTGACCAGCACGAGCTCGACGTCGCGCTCGGTGCGGAGCTTCGCGAACGCCTCGAGCAGGGTGGCGATGCCCTTCATCGGCGCGTCCGCGCTGGCCATGGCGAGGATGCGTCCCGGGACCCGCGGCTGGGTGGGCGGAGCGAACCCGTCGTCGACGCCGAGCAGGATGACCTGCATCCGGGCGGGGTCGACCCCGAAGTCCCTCGCGATGTCGCGGCGGGAGGCCTCGGACGGGGTGAGGATCTTGCGGGCCTGCCGGACGACCTTGCCCTGCATCCGCAGGAAGCCGTACCAGCGTCGTACGGCGAGCTTGCGGCGAAGGCTCGGGGCCGCCTCGAGGTCGATCCGCCGGTCGAAGGTGATCGGGTGGTGCACCGTGGTGACCATCGGCAGCCCGAGCCGCTCGATGTCGAGCATCCCGTAGCCCAGCACCTGGTTGTCGTGGACGACGTCGAAGTCGTCCACCCGGTCGGCGAGCAGCCGGGCCACCCGCCGGGAGAACGTCCTGGGCTCCGGGAAGCCGCCCAGACACATGGTCAGGAACTCCTCGACGTCGATCAGGTCGCGGAACTCCCGGGGCCTCGGCACGCGGAACGGGTCCGGCTCGCGGTAGAGGTCCAGGCTGGGGACCTTCGTCAGCGCGGACGCCGGGGTCGAGCTCGGGGTAGGGCTGCCCGGAGAACACCTCGACCTCGTGGCCGAGGTTCGCCAGCTCACGGCTGAGGTGGCGGACGTAGACGCCCTGGCCCCCGCAATGGGGCTTGCTCCGGTAGGACAGCAGTGCGACACGCAAACGCCTCGACCTCTCTCTCGCGCCCTCCGACTTGGGGCCGGATGCCCCGGTTCGTCGGGGTGACACGCCGGGGAGGACGAAGTGAAACGTGTTCCTATTATGCCTGACCGGTTGATAGCCTAGACGCCGTGCCTCAGGGACGGAGGATCCGGTGACCAGCACGAACTCGCTGACCGCCGACGACCTCGGCTCGGCGGCCCAGCGCGACCGCCGCAAGCGCATCCTCGACGCCACGATCGCCCTCGCGTCCCGGGGCGGCTTCGACGCGGTGCAGATGCGCGCGGTCGCCGAGCAGGCGGACGTCGCCCTCGGCACGCTCTACCGCTACTTCCCCTCCAAGATCCACCTGCTGGTCTCGGCCCTCGGCCGGGAGTTCGAGAAGGCGGAGGCCGCCGGCCGCGGCAAGCCGATCCCGGGTGACACCCCGCACGAGCGGGTGATGCACGTCCTCACCCGCACCACCCGCGGCCTGCAGGGCGAGCCCCACCTGACCGAGGCCCTCACCCGCGCGTTCATGTTCGCCGACGCCTCGGTGCAGAGCGAGATCCACCACGTCGGCATGCTGATGACCTCGATGCTGACCCGGGCCATGCACCCCGACAAGCCCGATCTCACCGACGAGGACGTCGCCATCGCCAAGGTGATCGGCGACGTGTGGCTCGCCGCGCTCGTCGGCTGGGTCACCGGCCGCACGAGCTCCGAGGACGTCACCCGGCAGATGGACGTCGCGGTCCGGCTGCTCCTGCGCTGACCCGCCCGAAAGTTTCGGGCGGGTCGGCGAGATTTCCGGTCAGTTTCGGGCGGGTCAGCCGCCGAAGGCGTGGGTGGCGGTCACCCCGCCGTCGACGGCGATCTCGGCACCGGTGACGTAGGCGCTCTCGTCGCTGGCCAGGAAGACGTACGCCGGCGCGACGTCCTCCGGCATCCCCACCCGGCGCATCGGCACCTTGCTGGCGCCGAACTCCATGGCCAGGTCGCCGCCGTGGGCCTGGGTCATCGCGGTGTCGATCATGCCCGGGTGCACCGAGTTGACCCGGATGTTGCGGGCGGCCAGCTCGTGGGAGACGGCCTTGGTCATGCCGCGGATGGCCCACTTGGAGCCGCAGTACGCCGACACCGAGCCCATCCCGCCCATGCCCTCGACCGAGGAGGCGTTGATGATCGAACCGCCACCGTGCTCCTTCATGGTCGGCACCACGGCCTTCATGCCGAGGAAGCAGCCGCCCTGGTTGACCCGCCAGACCAGCTCGGCCTCCTCCAGCGACATCTCGTCGATCTGGCCGAAGCGCAGGATCCCGGCGTTGTTGACCAGCACGTCGACCGGGCCCCAGCGCTCGTTGGTCTCCGACACCAGCGCGGTCCAGGACGCCTCGTCGGTGACGTCGTGGTGACGGAACACCGTGGCCTCGCCGAGCTCGTCGGCCAGCGCGGCCCCGGGCTCCTTGGCGACGTCGGCGATGACGACGCGGGCACCCTCGGCCACGAAGGCGCGCACGATCGCCTCGCCCTGGCCCTGGGCGCCGCCGGTGACGATGGCGACCTTGTCGGTCAGTCGACCCATGGTTCCCCTTCTTTCGGTGGTCGAGCCTGTCGAGACTCAGACCTTCAGCTGCATGACGGAGTCGGCCGCGAACCCGACAGCCGGGTCACGGTCCTCGAAGTAGCCACCGACCTGCTTGGCGAGGTCCTCGAAGTTCCAGGTGTCGCCGGAGGCGTCGAACCGCTGCGCCACCACCGGCGCGGCGAGGAGCGCGACCATGCCGCCGTACACGACGAAGACCTGGCCGGTGATGCGCTCGGCGGCGGGCGAGGCGAGGTAGGCCACGAGCGGCGCGACGTGCTCGGGCGAGTAGGGGTCGACCGCGAGGCCGGACTCGTCGTCGCCGAAGACGTCGGCGGTCATCGCGGTGCGGGCCCGGGGGCAGATGGCGTTGGCGCGCACGCCCATCCGGCCCAGTCCGCGGGCGGTCGAGAGGGTCAGCGCGGCGATGCCGGCCTTGGCGGCTGCGTAGTTGGCCTGGCCGGGCGACCCGGCGAGGAACGCCTCGGAGGCGGTGTTGACCACGCTGCCGTAGACGGGGCCGCCGCTCTCCTTCGACCTGCCGCGCCAGTACGACGCGGCGTTGCGCGAGAGCAGGAAGTGGCCGCGCAGGTGCACCCGGATCACCTGGTCCCACTCGTCGTCGGTGAGGTTGAACAGCATCCGGTCGCGGGTGATGCCGGCGTTGTTGACCACGATGTCGAGCCCGCCGAGCTCCTCGACGGCGGCCGTCGACCAGAGCATCGGCGGTGGACCGCTCCCCCACGTCGCCGGCGACGACGACGGCCTCGCCCCCGCGGGAGCGGATCTCCTCGGCTGCCTCGTCCGCCGCGCCGGGCAGGTCGTTGAGCACGACTCGGGCGCCGGCCGCCGCCAACGCCAGCGCCTCGGCGCGGCCGAGCCCGGCTCCGGCGCCGGTGACGACGGCGACCCGGCCATCCAGGTCGGGCACGTTCACGCGTCCTCCAGCGAGATCGCCGCACGTGGGCAGGAGGCCACGGCCTGCTTGACCCGTTCGAGGTTCTCGTCGGTGGTCTCGTCGGTCTTCAGCTGCAGGAAGTCGTCGTCGTCCACCTCGAAGACGTCGGGTGCGATGCCCTCGCACAGGGCGTTGGACTCGCACAGGTCGAAGTCGACCTTGATCTTCATGCGTGTCTCCTTTCGGGTTACGGGGTTGCCAGCTTGTGGTGGTCCCAGGTGGCGACGTGGTCGGGGTGGACCACCACCCCGATCCGCTTCGACACCTGGCGCTCGACCTGGGCCCGGCCGATCTCGCCCAGCTCCTCGAAGGAGTCGGCGCCGACCATCCGGGTGGCCACGGCCGAACCGATGGCGCGGATCCGGTCGGGCTCGCGGACCAGCTCGGCCTTGCCGGTGATCGACACCCCGCGCAGCTCGAAGTAGTCGACGCCGTCCTCCACCAGGCAGCTCAGCCGCGGGTCGCGCTCGAGGTTGCGGATCTTCTGGCTGGAGCCGTAGGTCCAGAACGCGATCCGGCCCTCGTCGAGGACGTAGAAGAGCGTGGTCAGGTGGGGTACGCCGTCGCGACCGGTCGTGGCGACCTGCACCTTGAGGTTCTCGGTCAGGAAGGCGGCGACCTCGTCGTCGTCCATCCGGACCGCCTCGCGCGAGCTCGTGGAGGTCATGGCGCGTCGCTCGAGTGGCCGGGGAAGACGTGGGCGTGCGGGTCGATGGCGACGGCGGCGTTGTTGACCGCGGTGGCGGCCTCGCCGAAGCCGACCGCGATCAGCCGCACCTTGCCGGGGTACTCCGTGATGTCCCCGGCAGCGAAGACGCGCTCGAGGTTGGTCCGCATCGCCGAGTCCACGACGACGTGCCGCTTCTCGACCTCGATCCCCCACTCCTGCAGGGGGCCGAGGTCGGCGATGAAGCCGAGCGCGGCGACGACGGCCTGGCAGGTGCGGGTGACGGCTTCGCCGTCGACGTCGATGTCGACCGACTCGAGGGCTTCGCTGCCGTTCGAGCCGCCGTTGAGCGCGGTGACCTGGGCCTTGGTCAGGATCTCCACCGACGTGGCCCGCACCTGCTCGACGGTCCGCTGGTGGGCGCGGAACTTGTCGCGCCGGTGGACCAGCGTCACCGAGGCGGCGATCGGCTCGAGGTGGAGCGCCCAGTCGAAGGCGCTGTCGCCGCCGCCGACGATCACGACGTCCTTGCCGGCGTACGGCGCGAAGCTCGGGACGAAGAACTCCATGCCCCGGCCCAGCCAGCCGTCGCCGGCCGGGAGCGGGCGCGGGCTGAACTTGCCGATGCCCGCGGTGATCAGGACCGCCTTGGCGCGGATCTCGGTCCCGTCGTCGAGGCCGATGGTGACGCTGTCGGCGTCGTGGCTCAGGCTCATGGCGGTCCGGTCGAGGAAGTACTCCGGCTTGGCGGTCCCGGCCTGCTCGACCAGCCCCTCGACCAGTTCGCGACCCTTGACGTTGGGGAAGCCGGCGACGTCGAAGATCGCCTTCTCCGGGTACATCGCGGTGATCTGGCCGCCCAGCTCGGGGAGCGAGTCGACCACCGCGACCCGGAAGCCGCGGAAGCCCGCGTAGTAGGCCGCGAACAGGCCCGTGGGCCCGGCGCCGATGATGAGGAGGTCGGTCTCGGCACGTGCAGGCTGGGAGGTCACGTCAGCGATCCTTCCCCTTCACGCGTCACGGGCTCAAGACCCCGGCCACTCCCACCATACTGAAACGTGTTCTAGTTTTCTACTTGGTCTCGATGTCGGAGACCAGCCAGCCCTGCTCGGTGTCCACCACCGTCACCAGCGCCCGGTAGGGCGTGTACGACGTGTCCTTGCCGTCCGTGGTGACGTACTGGTTGAGGAAGAGCAGCGCCTCGACCTCCTTGTCGGAGGCCCTGACCACGCCCGCCGCCGCAACCTCGACCTGCACTTCCTTCTTCGCGTCGAGGAACTCCTGTCGGACGTCCTCGGCCGTCTGGCGGTACTGGTCGGCGAACTCGTCGTCCATCTTGCCCACCGCCTGGTCGACCTGCTCGTCGTAGTTCTTGTACGACGTCGAGACGATCTCGTCGGCTGCATCGCTGGCGGCCTCGACCGCGGACCGGTGGGCCACCTCCCCGGTCACGACCGGTCGCCCGGCGGACACCACGGGGTCCTCACGCAGCCAGAGGTACCACCCCTCGGCGGCGGCGACCCCGATCAGCACCACGATGCGCGACGACGAGCACGAGCGTGGTCCGGAGGCCGGGCGCGGTCCCGGCGGGCTCGCGTGGGTGCGGGCGGCTCGTCCCCGGCCGGTGCGGCGGGTGGAGGCTCCGGTGGTGGTGCGGCCTCGGTGACCGGCGGCGGGGGCGCGGTGGACTGCTCGTCCGCCGGCGCGGCGACCGGCTCGTGGAGCGTGTCCCCGGAGCTCTGGGACCGGCCGGCGACCTTGCGTGGGCGTCCGGTGGGGTTGCGGGACCCGACGACCGGGCGAGAGGGCCGGCGACCGGAGGCGGGGTGTCGAAGCCATCGTCTCAGCCCACGAACTGGAGGTCGTTGGTCAGCCACTCGGCCGTCCTCGAGGACGAGGTCGAGGCGGAGGCGGAAGTTGCGGGCCACCGGCTGGTTGTCGGTCTGCTGGTTGGCGACGGTGCCCGAGGTCGCGGCGATCACCGTGGCGCTGTCCTGGTCGACGTCGACGACGCCCGCCCAGAGCACCTGGCCCTCCATCACCGATTTCTCCTGCTTGAGCACCTTGAGCACGCCCTCCGTCGAGGAGGAGTACTGCTCCTTGAACTCGCCGGTGGCGCCCGCGGCGACCCGGTCGACGCTGGCCTGCGCGTCGTCGTACCGGATGTTGATGAACGCCTCGGCCTCGTCGGTGGCCGCCACGAGCACGTCGCCGTACCGCTCCTGCTCGGCCTGGGCGCGCTCGCGGGCGTCGTGGGTGCGCCAGGCCATCACGCCACCCACGATGCACACGCAGGCGAGCAGCACGGTCGCGACGTAGAGGGCGATGTTGCGACGCGACAGGGACGCGGCCCCCTTCACCGGCCCGCCACCGGGCCCACCAGAAGCCACTTCCACGAATCGTCTCCCAGGATCGACAGGTTGCCCGGATCGAGGAACCGAACGGGGTTTCCCTGCGCATCCACGGCGCCCGCCATCAGGCCTGTGGCGGGATCGTAGGAACCACGGTACGCGCGCCCTGGTGACGAGCTGCCACTGCTGTCCGGGGAGTACTTGCCGCCCCGCATGTTGAACGGCGGGCCGCTCTCGCAGCGGGCCGGGAAGATCGGGGCGTCGGTGGTCTGGTCGGCGCGCCGCCACTGGTTCTCCGGCATGTACCCCTCCGTGCAGGGCTGCACCTTGTTGGCGAACTGCATGTTCACCCGGCCGCCGCCCTTGGGCGGCGTCCCGGTGAAGCCGCTGGAGATGGTGCGCGGGAAGGTGACCAGGAGCTGCTCGAGCCCGGCGAGGTGCGAGACCACCACCTGGTCGATGCTGACCGCGTTGCCGAGCAGCACCGGCAGGGTGGGCTCGAGGTCGACCAGCATCTTCTCGAGCTCCCGGGCGGTGCCCGGGGTGCCCTGCAGCACTCCGCGCAGGTCGGCGTCGCTGCCGCGCAGCGAACCGGTGAGCAGCCGCAGGTCTCGCGCGAAGGAGCGGATGTTCTCGCCCTCGTCGCGCTGGGTCCGCAGGACGGTCAGCCCGTTGTCGAGGAGGTCGATCGTCTCCTCCTCGTGGGCGGCCGCCTCGTCGATGAACCTGCTCCCCTCGTCCAGCATCTGCTGGAGCGCGCGGCCGGTGTCGCTGAACATCAGGCCCAGCTCCCGGACGACCACCTTGAGGTTGTCGCGGTCGACGGACGAGACGAACTGGTCGAGCTCGACGAGCAGGTCGGCCTCGTCCACGGGCATGGACTCCTCGCTGCCTTCGAGGGTGTCGCCCGCCTCGGCGTATGGCCCCTCGGTCGTCGGGGGGCTCGAAGTCGAGGTACTGCTCGCCGACCGCCGAGAGGTTGTGCACGTACATCGGGGAGTCGAGCGGCAGCTGGGTGCCGTCCTCCAGCGCGAGGTCGAGCCGCACGCCCTCCCGGGTGGGCTCCATCGCGGCGACCTCGCCGATCTTGACGCCCCGGTAGGTCACCTCGCTGCCCTCGAAGAGCCCGCCCGACTCCGGCAGGGTGGCGTGCACGGTGATGCCGCGGCCGAGGATCCGGTCCACGAACCCGAGGTAGCTGCCGGCGATGTAGACGATGCCGATCGCGCTCAGGGTGAGGAAGGCCGCGATCCGGATCTTGACGCTGTGCCTCATGTCGCCCCTCCGGATCCGAAGGGCTCGAAGCCGAACAGGCCGGCGTACGTCGGGGAGGCCCGACCGCTGCTCAGGGCGGCGCTCAGGTCAGTGTCCAGGCGGGGGATCGGGAGCGGCGGGAGCGTGGGGCCGCCACCGCCGCCGCCACCGCCATCACCGGGCGGGTTCAGCGCCCGGCAGACCGGGTTGTCCCGGTTGCGCGGCTTCTCGCACTCCTCCCGCAGCTTCCTCACCGACGCGTTCTGGCACGCGTCGCTCAGGGGGTTGCCGCTCCTGAGGCACTTCTCGACCGCGGTCAGCACGTCTCCGGGATCCGGCAGCGGCGGGATCGGCCCGCCGCCGCCACCACCGCCACCCCCGTCGGGCAGGAAGGCCTCGAGGTTGATGCCGGCGCGGATCGAGGCGTTGGCGTAGTCGCCCTTGACGACCTCCGCCGCTTCCTGGGGGAAGGGGAAGCTGATCATCATGTCCAGTCCCGGCGCCAGGCTCTTGCCCGCCTCGCTGAGCCTGGTGAGGATCGGTCGCAGGTGGGCCAGGCTCGCGATCAGGTTCTCCTTGCTCGCGCCGATGACCCGGGCGCCCACCTTCCCGAGCCGCTGCAGGGCGCCGAGCATCTGCACCAGCTCCTGGTGCTGGTCGGCGAGCACCGAGACCGCCGGACCCATCACGTCGAGCGCGTCGCCGATGGTCTTGCGCTCGGCGTTGAGGGTCGCGGTGAGGTCGTTCATGGACTCCATCGCGGCGATGATCTGCGATTTCTGCTGGTCGAGCGTGCCGATCACGCTCTCCAGGGAGCCGAGCAGGTGCCGGACCCGGCCGGTCCGGCCGGACATCACGTTGTTCAGCTCCTCGGTGATGGTGCCGAGCTGGCCAACGCCGCCGCCGCTGAGCAGGAAGGACAGGGCCCCGAGGACCTCCTCGACCTCGGGGTTGCGACCGGTCGACGAGAGCGGGATGTCGTCGCCGTCGCCGAGCCGGCCCACCGGCTCCTCGCCGATCGGCTCCTCCAGGGCGACGTACTTCTCGCCGAGCAGGCTGACCTGGCGGATGTCGGCGATCGCGTTGTCGGGGAGCGCCACGTCGTCACGCACCAGCATGGTCACCTTGGCGTGCCAGCCGATCCGGTCGACCTCGGTCACCTCGCCCACGGTGACGTCGTCGACCATCACCACCGAGCGCGGCACGACGTTGAGGACGTCGGCGAACTCGGCGGTCACCTGGTAGGCATCCTCCTCGTCCACCGGCGACCCGGGGAGCGGCAGGTCGTAGGCGCCCTCGAACTCGCAGCCCGAGAGCACGAGCGCTCCGGCCACCACGAGGGCGGGGAGGCTGCGGCGCAGGCGGCGGCTCATGCGCCACCGCCGATCAGGGTGTCGAGCGTCGCGGGTCCGTCACCGGCGTACTCGCTGCGGAACAGTGCGGGAGTCGGGGTCGACGTCGGAGAGCCTCAGCGGCAGGTCGGGGGGACCGGAGGGCGGCTCTCCTCCGACGACGGGCTCCAGCAGGCGCGTGAAGATCTTGCAGGCGAGGTTCTTGCTCGGGCGGGGCATGTCGGACTGCATCACGATCGCGCACAGCAGGCCGTCCGGGTTGCCGAAGGTGCCCTGCAGGCCGATCCGGGAGCCGATCGACCCGGTCTGGTTGTTGAACGCGACGGCCAGGTTGCCCAGCGCGAGCGGACCCACCCGCAGAGCCGTGTCGAGGCTGTCCCGCTCGGAGTTGATGGTCTTCATGACCCGGGTCAGCTTCTCCAGGTCGGTGACCAGCGCGGTGCGGTTGTCGCGCACGAAGCCCTCGACCACGCCGACCGACCTTGCCACGGCGTCCAGGGCGCGCTCGAGCTCGAACCGTTCGTCGGCCAGCGCCGACGAGACACCTGCGAGGTCCTTGCATGAACGCGCGCACCAGCCGGTCGTTGTTGCCCAGCACCTGGGTGAACTTCGCGAGCTCGGTCACGGTGCCGAAGAGGTCGCCGCTCCCCCGCCCGAAGGTCGCCGTGGCGGCGGACAGGTCACGGATCATCTGGTTGCCGAGGCGCCCTTCGCCCTCGAGGTTGCGTGAGCCGGCGCGGAGCAGGTGGTCGAGCGTTCCGTCGCGGTTGACGCCGTTGGGTCCCAGTGCCTCCGACAGGTCGCGCAGGCTGGAGTAGATCCGGTCGAGCTCCACGGGCACGCCGCTGTCCGGGAGCGGGATGTCGGCGTCGTCCTCCATGACCGGGCCGCCGGTGTACGCCGGGGTCAGCTGCACGAACCGGTCGGCCACCAGCGTGGGGGTGATGACGGCCGCCTTGGCGTCCGCGGGGATCTTCTGCTCGGCGTCGTACTCCATCTCGACCCGCACCGAGTTGCCCTCGGGGACCACGGCGGTGACCCGGCCCACCTTGACGCCCAGGATCCGCACCTCCGACCCCTCGTAGACGCTCACCGCACGGGGGAAGTGGGCCGTCACCGTGCGGACCTCGTCGTCGCCGCGGACCACGAAGAAGGTGGCGGCGAGCAGGATCACGGCGGTCGCGACCGCGAGCGCGCGTCCACTGATGTTGTGCCAGACCCGGTTCATCCCAAACCCCCCGGCTGGAACTCCCCGGTGGGGATGGTGGCGAGGTTGAAGACGTAGGCGTCGAACCACGGCCCGGTTCCGATGATGTTGCCGAGGATGGCGGAGTAGGGACCGACGGCGTCGAGCGTCGCCTTCAGCTGCCTCTCCTTGCGGATCAGCATGTCGAGCAGGTCGTCGACCTCCTGCAGTGCGGGGCCGATCTCGGCCTGGTTGTCCCGCGCCAGGCCGCGCAGCTCGTCGGCCAGGATCCGGGCGTTGACCAGCAATCGGTGGATGGCCGCCTTGCGGCGCTCGAGCTCCTTGAAGACCAGGTCGCTGCGGTCCATGAGCCGCACGATGTCGTTGCTCCGGTCGGCGAGCAGCGCGCTGACGTTGCGCGAGCTGCTCAACAGCGACTGGATCTGGGCGTCGCGCGACGCGACGGTCTGCGACAGACGGGAGATGCCCTCGAAGGTCGCGTGGACCTGCGGCGAGGAGGTGTTCATCGTCTTGGAGACCACGTCGAGTGCCTGCTTGAGCTGGCCGGTGTCGATCCGTTCGGTCGTGGTGGCGAGGTCCCCGAACACGCCGACGATGTCGTACGCCGACTCGGTGCGGCTGACCGGGATCACGTCGTCCTCGTCGAGCTGGCCCGAGCCCACCGGGGTCAGCTCGAGGAACTTCTCACCGAGCAGGTTCAGCACCTCGATCGACGCCTGGCTCTCCGTGCCGAACTCCACGTCCTTGTCGATCTCGAAGGTCACCAGGACCTTGGCACCGTCGAGCTCCACCTCCTCGACCCGGCCGACCCGGATGCCACCGACCTGCACGACGTTGCCGCTGCGGAGGCCGCTGGCGTCGGAGAACTCGGCGCGGTAGATGTCGCCGCTGAATCCGGGGAACTTGGAGAGGTTGAAGGAGGCCGCCATCACCAGGAGCATCACCACGATGGTGATGGCTCCCAGCCGGAGGATCTGGCCCTCGGTGTAGCGCCTCATGACTGGCACCTGTCGGCCGTCGAGTGGAACCGGATGCTGCTCAGCTCGCGCGTGAGCTGCTTGATGCCCGGGATGTCCTCGAGCTTCGGCAGGCTCGATCTTCCCGGAGAACTCACACAGGTAGTAGCTGTACCAGGAGCCGTAGGTGCCGGTCCTCGTCTGGTCGGTCATCGACTCCGGCAGCCGGTCGAGGGTCTGCTCCAGGACCGCGCGGTTCTCGGGCCGGTTGAGGAGCCCGGCCAGCCTGCGCAGCTGGACGATGTCGTCCTTGACCACCGGCCGGCTCCGGCGGACCAGGTCGGCCACCACGACGGTCAGCTCGGAGACGTTGTCGAGGGAGGCGCCGATCGTCGACCGGTCGCGGGCCAGGTCGGTCATCCAGCCCTTGAGCTCGGTGATCAGCTGGCCCAGCTGCTCGCGGCGCTGGTCGACGGTGTCGAGGGTCTGGGTGAGGTTGGTGATCACCTCGCCGATGAGCTGGTCGCGGTCGGCGAGGGTGTTGGTCAAGGAGGCCGTCTTCTCCATCAGGGATGCCACGGTGCCGCCCTCTCCCTGCAGCACCTGCACCAGGTTGAGGCTCAGCTCGTTGACCTGGTCGGGGCGCAGTGCCTGGAACAGCGGCTGGAAGCCGTTGAACAGCACCGTGAGGTCGAGGGCGGGGCTGGTGTTCTCGATCGGGATGGTGCCGTTGGGCTCGAGGGGCTGGGCGTCGGAGTCCGACCCCCGCTCCAGGGCCATGTAGCGGTCGCCGACCAGGTTGAGGAAGCGGATCTCGGCGTGCGACGCCGTGGTCAGGTTGATGTCGTCCTTGACCTGGAAGGTCACCACCGCGTTGCTGCGCTGGTAGTGGTCCACCGACTTGACGTCGCCGACGTTCACGCCGGCGATCCGCACGTCGTCGCCTTCCTGCAGCATCGAGGCGTTGCTGAAGACCGCCTTGTACTCCTCGCCGGCGCCGAAGCCGATGTTGCCCATGATGGCGACCAGCAGGCCGGTGACGAGAATCGAGGCGACCGAGAAGATCCCGAGCTTGACCGCGGCGCTGATGGTCGTCGCGTTGCGTGGGTTCCTGAGGAGGGCGCTCGGCGCCCGTCTCGAAGGGCTCATGCCTGACCACCTCCGCTCCGGACGACCGGGCCGTACATCAGCGGGCCGAGGGAGCCGTAGGTGTCGACCGGGTGACCGGACCGGTCGGCCAGCAGGGCGTTGATGATCGCCTGGTCGCCGGGCGTGCCGGCGAAGCCGGTCCCGGCCGAGATCGGCGCCTGCGGCGCCGTACTGGTGGGTGGGTTGTTGTCCTGTGACGTGCCGTCGTCCAGCGGCTGCGGCGGGGCGGGCACCGGCGGGTTGGGCAGCCCGAGGCACCAGGGGCCGTGACCGACCTCGCCGTAGACCGGACGGTCCCGCTGGTCGTACTCGCGGTACTGAGGTGTGTTGAACACGAAGAACTGGCGGATCATGTTGCCGCGGAAGACCGAGGCCAGCCGCGGGCGGTACCGCGCCAGGCCCTTGAGCAGGCAGGGGTACTGCGGCGAGTAGGTGGCCAGCAGCTGGAGGATCGGCTCGGTCACCTCGCCGACCCGGATCAGGTTGGTCTCGTTGTCGGCCAGGATCCGGGTCGAGGTGTTGGCCAGGCCGGCCAGGTCACCGAAGAAGACGTCGAGCTCCTGCCGCTGCTCGAGCACGGTCCGGCTCGTGGTGGTGGCGTTGCGCAGGATCCCGATCAGGTCGGGCGCCGCCACGGCGTAGGTGTCGGCCACGTCGGCCAGCAGGATGAGGTCCTTGCGCAGCGTCGGCAGGTGGTCGTCGATCGCGCCGAGGTAGGAGTCGAGCTTCTCGATGGTCTCGCCCAGCTGCTCGCCGCGGCCGTTCAGCGCTGTGGCGAGGGCGTTCAGGGTGGCGTTGAGGTCGGCGGGGCGGACGGCGCGCAGCAGCGGGAAGAGGTTGGAGAGGATCCGGTTGAGCTCGACGTTGGTCTCCACCCGGTCCGACGGGATCACGTCGCCGTCCTGGAGCGGCGAGGACGACGGGGACTCCGGATCGACGAAGGCGAGGTACTTCTGGCCGAAGAGGGTCGTGGGCAGGATCTGGACGCTCGACGTTGTCGGGGATCTCCTCGGCGGCGGGGGGCGAGAGTGCGACCTCGATCGAGGCCTCCTCGCCGTCCTGTTGACCTTGCGGACCGCGCCGACCAGGGCGCCGTTGACGCGGACGTCGCCGAACTTGGCCAGCTGCAGGCCGGCCCGGTCGGCCTTGACCGTCACCATCGTCACGTCGGCGAAGGCCTTCTGGTAGACCGCGATCGACAGCCCGATGAGCAGCGCGATGACAGTCAGGAACGCCACGCCGGCGAGGAGCAGCCGTCGGTGCTCCGCGGGGCTGTCGTGGTGGACGTTGACCAGCATGACTACCCCGTGATCCGGACCGTCGTCGTGGAGCCCCAGATCGCGAAGCTGAGGAAGAAGTCCGCCACGACGACCGTGACGATGCTGGTCCGGATGGCTCGACCCACGGCCATCCCGACGCCGGCCGGGCCCCCCGAGGCGGTGTAGCCGTAGTAGCAGTGGATGAGGATCACCGCGACCGCGAGGAACATCAGCTTGAAGAACGACCACAGCATGTCGACGGGCGGGAGGAACTGGAGGAAGTAGTGGTCGTAGGTGCCCGGGGACTGCCCGTAGATCAGTGTGGTGATCAGCCGCGGCGAGAGGTACGACGCGCACAGCGCCACGATGTAGAGCGGGATCACGGCGACGAAGGCGGCGATCATCCGCGTCGTCACGAGGTAGGGCAGCGAAGGGACGCCCATCACCTCGAGGGCGTCGATCTCCTCGGAGATCCGCATCGCGCCGAGCCGGGCGGTGTAGCCGCAGCCGACGGTCGCGGCGAGCGCGATCGCGGAGACCAGCGGAGCGACCTCGCGGGTGTTGAAGTAGGCCGAGATGAAGGCGGTGAACTTCGCGACCCCGATCTGGCTCAGCGAGGCGTAGCCCTGGATGCCGACCTCGGTGCCGGCGAAGAAGGCCAGGAACGCGATCACGCCGACCGTGCCGGCGATGAGGGTGAGGCCGCCGGCGCCGAAGGTCACCTCGGCGAGAGTGTTGAGGATCTCGCGCTTGTAGCGCCGAAGCGCCCGCGGGGTCCAGGCCAGCGCCTTGACGTAGAACAGCAGCTGGTCGCCGTAGTGCTCGAGGGAGTCCCGTCGTCCCTGGACGACGGAGCCGGTGATCGACGTGAGGCTGGCCATCACAGTCCCGGGGGCGGAGCGACCTGGAAGTAGATCGCCGAGATCACGGCGTTGAGGAAGAACAGGAGCATGAACGCGACGATCACGGACTCGTTGACGGCGCGACCGACCCCGCTCGGGCCACCGCCCGCGTTGAGGCCCTTGTACGCCCCCACGATGGCGGCCAGCCAGCCGAACACGGCCGCCTTGACCATCGCGACGTAGAGGTCATTCAACGAGGCCAGTGCGGTGAAGGAGGAGAGGAACGCTCCGGCCGATCCGCCCTGGACGATGACGGTGAAGAAGTAGCCCCCGCCGATGCCGGCCGCGATGACGAGGCCGTTGATCATCACCGCGACGAAGACCGTGGCCACCACGCGGGGCGCGATCAGGCGGGCGAGTGGGTCGACGCCGAGCACCTCCATCGCGTCGATCTCCTCGCGGATCTTGCGGGCACCCATGTCCGAGCAGATCGCCGACCCGGCGGCGCCGGCGATGATCATCGCGGCGGCGATGGGTGCGGCCTCCCTCGTGACCGCGAGCACGGCGGTCGCGCCGGCGAAGGACTGGGCACCGAGCTGCCCGGTCAGGTTGCCCACCTGGAGGGAGATCACAGCGCCGAACGGGATCGAGACCAGGATGGTCGGCATCAGCGTGACGCTGGTGATGAACCAGGCCTGCTCGAGGAACTCGCGGAACTGGAAGGGGGTGGTGAAGATCCGCTTGGTGACCTCGACGACCATCGCCGCCAGCTCACCGGGTCCGCGCACGACGGACACCGCAGAAAACGCCATCTGTCACCTCCCCGGGGTCGGTCGAGCGCCGCCCAAGAATAGAACGTGTTCTCGTTTTGGGCAACGTGACGTCCAGCCCCCCAGTCCCTTGCCACCCTGTACAACGACGCCGCCACGCCGATGTCACGCGAGCCGGATCGCAAGCGGGGCGACCCAACCGCCCTAGGATGCCGCATGTGAGAGCGGCACCAGCACAAGGTTCGCCCGCGTCACTTGGCGACCATCCCTCGGCGGTCCTCCTCGCGAGCCCAGCTGTTCGCCGTCCTCGCCTACCCGTTCCTCGCGGACTCAACGGCGGGACGCGTCGCGCTGGGAGTGGTCCAGCCCGCGATCGTGCTGCTCGCCGTCTACGCGGTGCGTCGTACCTCCGCCCTCAGCTGGGTCGGCCTCCTCTTCGGCCTGCCCGCGGTCGTGTTCAGCGTGCTGGAGGTGGTCCAGCCCGAGAACGACGTGGTCATCGTCGGGTCGGCGCTGGCGCACGTGCCGTTCTACTTCTTCGTCTCCTACGCGATGATCCGCTACCTGTTCGCCGACGACCGGGTCACCCGGGACGAGCTGTTCGCCACCGGCGCCGCCTTCACCGTCGTGGCCTGGGGGTTCGCCTACCTGTACGCCGCGGCGCAGGTCCTGTGGCCCGGGTCGTTCATCGGCGCGGGAGGTCCCGGCGACCGGTCGTGGTTCGACCTGCTGTTCCTCTCCTTCACCACGCTGACCAGCGTGGGGCTCTCCGACGTGCTGCCGGTGCTCCCCCACGCCCGCTCGCTGGTGATGGTCGAGCAGGTGGCCGGGGTGCTGTACGTCGCGCTCGTGGTCGCCCGGCTGGTCGGGCTGACGGTCGTCGGCCGGCGGGCTAGATAGACCGCGCTGTCTACGTAGCGCTGTTTACGATGGCGCACGTGGCCGAAGCCTTCTGGGGCGAGTTCGAGCTCGATCCGCGGCACCCGTCGTTCGCTCCCCTCCGCGCCTCCGACCGGGACCGGGAGCTGGTCAACCGGGTGCTCACCGAGGGCTACGCCCAGGGCCGGCTCGACCGCGAGGAGCTCGACACCCGGGCCGCCGCACTGGCCGCGGCCCGGACCCTCGGCGAGCTGCCACCGCTGGTCACCGACCTGGTGCCCGCTCACCCCGAGCGCCGCGCACGGCCCCCACTCGCTGGGTCCCGAGGAGCTGCGCGAGCGCGCGGTCGCGAACTGGGAGCGCTCACGGCGCGACGCGATCTGGACCGTCCTGTCCGCCTCGTTGATCTGCTGGGTCATCTGGTTCGCGATCGGCCTCGACGACGGCCGCTTCGATGCGGGCTTTCCGTGGCCGCTCTTCGTGACGGCCGGGACCGCCCTCAACGCCGCCCGGATCCAGTACCGCCGCCAGGACCTGATCGCAGACGAGGTCCGATCCCTCGAGCGGAAGCAGGAGCGGGAACGGCGTCGCGAGCTCGGGCAGAAGCCCCACGACCCCGACGAGCCACCCTCGGAGTGAGGCCTCAGTCGGCCTCGCCGGTGACGAAGGCGCGGAAGCGTTCAGCCGGATCAGGCATGGGCCGGTCGGTTCGCCACGTCAGGCCGATGGTGCGGTGGGCTGCCCTTGATGCGATGGCCAGGCCCGTCGTGCCTGATTGCCCGGCGAAGGGCTCCGGGAGGATGGCGACGCCAAGGCCCGCGGCGACCAGGCCCTCGATGGTGGCCAGGTCCTGGCTCTCGAACGAGACCGTCGGCGACACCCCGGCGTCCCTGAGCAACCCGTCGATGAGCGCGCGGTAGCCGAACCCCACCGGCGTAGTGACGAGCTCCTCGTCCGCCAGCTCGGCCAGCCGGACCCGCTTGCGGTCGGCCAGTCGGTGGCCCGAAGGCACCACCAGGACCAGCTTCTCCTCCTGGAGGGGGTGCCAACCGTGATCACCGGACGGGTGCGCGGACGTGATGGCGAGGTCGACGACCCCCGAGCCGAGGTCCTCGACGATGACATGGGCCGGCTCCTGCCTCAGCAGGACCCGCACCCGGGGCGCGTGCTGGTGGAACGCCCGCAGCACCTGGGGCACCAGGGAGGTGGCGATCGAGTCGAGGAACGCCAGCCGAACGACGCCGGTGTCCGGGTCGAGGATCGTGCTCAGGTCGGACAGCAGCTGTTGGTACCGGGCCGAGAGCTCGCGCGCAGCTCCGACGACGATCTCGCCGGTCGGCGTGAGGTGGACCCCGTCGGGTGCCCGCTCGAACACCCGCGCCCCGAGCTCCGCCTCGACCCGGGCCAGGGCGCGGGAGAGCGTGGGTTGGCTCGTGCCGACGACGGCGGCGGCGTCTGTGACGTGCTCGTGGTCAGCCACCGTGAGCAGCCAGTCGAGGTCGCGGAGGAGCATGGAACAAGAATACGCGTTGCGCATCGACTTGACGTGTTTCTGACATTGGACGCATCGCCGCGCAGATCCGACACTCGACGGAACGAACCAGTCCCGAGACGAGGTGAGGCAGTGGGCGAGCAGACGGTGCGGCTCCGAGCACTGGGAGGTCATGCCCGACGGCGTCGAGGTGTCGGTGGCAGTGCTCTCACGAGGCGGCCACCGGGCGCCGGTGCTGTTCCTGCACGGCTTCGGGTCGACGAAGGAGGACTACGCGGACGTCGCATTGCAGCCGGCGTTCGGCGGGCGCGGCTTCCTGGCCTACGACGCTCCCGGGTCAGGGGACACCCGGTGCACGGACCTCTCCGCTGTCTCGATCCCGTTCCTCGTTCGCACCGCTGAGTCCGTCCTGCAGCGGGCCGGAATCGAGAGGTTCCACCTCGTCGGCCACTCCATGGGCGGGCTCACGGCCTTGCTGCTCGCCGATCGGCATCCGGGGCGTGTCCTCAGCTTCGTCGACATCGAGGGCAACCTCGCACCCGAGGACTGCTTCCTGAGCCGCCAGCCCGTGACCCATGGCACTGAGGATGCGGAGAAGTTCCTCGATGACTTCACCGATCAGGCTCGCCGGGCCCCGTCCACCTCCAGCGCCCTGTTTGCCGCGGGCTTGCGCTCCAAGGTTCAGCCCGGTGCGGTTCGCAGCATCTTCGAGTCGATGGTGGACCTGTCCGACCACGGGGACCTGATGACGACGTTCCTCAGCCTGCCGTTCCCACGGTTGTTCATGTACGGGCAGGAGAACGCCTCGCTGTCATACCTCCCACTGCTCGAGACCAGTGAGGTGGGCCTCGCCGAGGTCCCGCGCAGCGGGCACTGGCCCATGTACGCCAACCCGGTGGCGATGTGGGCGCAGATCGCCTCGTTCATCGACCGGGCGGAGCCGGCATGAACCGGCTCGCTCCCGCTGTGGCAGTGAGGTCGAACGACGACGGCTACCTGCCGGGTACGACGTCGTACCGACGCGTCGTCGGAGCCCTGTTCGCGGCAGGGCTGGCGACCTTCGCCCTGCTGTACAGCACCCAGGCGATCCTGCCGGAGCTCGTCGACGCGGTTCTCGGTCTCCTCGACGAGCAGCACGCTTGACTCTCTCCCTGACGACGCTTGGCCTCGGGTTCGCGCTCCTGGTCGCCGGCCCGGCTTCCGACATCGCCGGTCGGACCACGTTCATCCACCTTTCGCTGGCAGCCGCGACCGTCGTCGCCGCGGCGTGCGCGCTGGCTCCCACCTGGTCCGCCCTGCTCGTGCTGCGCCTGGTCGAGGGAGTCGCGCTGGCCGGACTTCCCGCAGTGGCGACCGCCTATCTGCGCGAGGAGCTGCACCCCTCCACGCACGCTCGAGCTGCCGGGCTGTACATCGGTGGCACCGCGCTCGGAGGCATGCTCGGGCGACTGCTGACCGGCGCCGTCGCCGAGGCCGCCGGCTGGCGTGGGCCCTCGCTGCGACCGCGCTCCTGGCGTTCGTCTGCGCCGTCGTCGGTGCGCCTCCTGCTGCCCCCTTCCCGACGCTTCGTCCCTGCCCCGACCGGCATCCACACTCTGCTCCGCACGCAGTCGTCGGGCCCTCGCCGACCGCGGCCTCGTGGCCCTCTACGCCATCGGGGGCTGCTCCGTCGGCGCCCTGGTCGCCGTCTTCAACACCCTCGGCTTCCGGCTGTCCGAGGCCCCGTTCCACCTGGGTCTTGGCGCCGCCAGCCTGGTCTTCCTCGTCTACCCCCTCGGCACCGTCAGCGCAGTCGTGTTCGGACGTCTGGCCGACCGCCACGGGCGCCGTACCGTCCTCCCGGCGGGGTGCGTCCTGGCCGCGACCGGGGCGCTGCTGACGCTCGCCCATCGCTTCCGATCCTCGTCCTCGGGCTCGCACTCCTGACCGCCGGGTTCTTCGCCGTCCACGGCGTCGCCAGCGGCTGGGTGCCGCTCGGGCCCACGCTCGCGGCGTCACCACCGGCCAGGCCGCCGCGCTGTACCTGTTCGCCTACTACCTCGGTTCCTCGATCTTCGGCAGCCTCGCGGGCGCTGCCTGGACCGGAGCAGGGTGGCCCGGCGTGGTGGCACTCTCCGCAGCCCTGATCACGGCCACCGGACTTCTCACCCAGCTGCTACGCAAGACGCCCAGCCTCCTGGAGGCCGCCGCCTTCGCCCCAAAACGTCGCCCGGCGTCAGAGTGAGGCGTCCCACCCCGGCGGGCGGTCTCGCTTCGGGAGCTTCGTGACCACCAACCGGTAGGACTCGTCCACGGCGTCCAACAGGTCGTCGTCGGGGATGGTCCCGGAGAAGGAGAGGTCGTTCCAGCCGGAGCGCCCGATGTAGGCCATCACCGAGGCGTCACCCGGGTAGCGCTGGAGCCACTCGTCGGCGACCTCGCGGGTGGCGCCGCCCTTCACGCCCACCGCGTCGCCGCCGAGGAACGCGAAGATCTTCCCGCCCCCGGCGGGGCCGACCTTTATCACCGGATGGTCGTGACCCCAGGGGTTGTCCGGCCAGGCGCCGGGTTTGGCCAGGCAGTGGGCCTGCATCCGCTCCACGTCCATACCCGGAGCCTGGGCGAGCCCGCGACCTAGCCATCCTCCATCACGGCCCAGACGGTCTTGCCGTGGGTCCGTGACGGGAACACGCCCCAGCAGCGAGTCAGCGCCCTGACCACCAGCAGCCCACGATCGAGCAAGGGGTCCTCCAGGGGATCGTTGGGTTCGACGGCCTGGGTGATCCGGAGGTGGTCCGCGCCGTAGTCGTGCACGGCGATCCGGACCTGTTGCGTCCACGCGATTCAGGGTGAGGTCGAGTACGGTCTGCGCCCGCAGGATGGAGTGGGTGACGAGCTCACTGACGACGAGGCTGGCGGGCCAGATCAGGTCCTCCAGCTGCCACTCCCGCAACGTCTGGCGGGTGAACGCCCGCGCGACTTCGGAGGCTTGAGGCTCCGGGGTCAAGAACGTGGTGGTTCGGTGCTGGTGTGGGACGGCGTCGCGGGCACGTTCCAGTCCGTCTTCCTGGGAACGGGCGAGCACGACCCGGTCGATGATCGTCGGCGGCAGCACAGGCGCGAACCCCGCCGGGTCGGGCACACAGGCCACCACGATCGTGCCGGGCCACGCGGCAAGGTAGGCGGCCACCGGCTCGAGCACCTCGGGCAACACGTGTGAGTTTCCGGCCATCCCGTCCAGCTCGAGGAGCACGACCTGTGGATTCTCGGCAAGCACGTGCCTGAGCTCGCTGACGACGTCAGAGGGCAACCGGTAGCGGCCGGTGATCCTGACGATCCCGGATCCCCGGGGATTCCCTGCCGAGCGGCAGTGCTTGTGTGGCCATCACCCGATCGCCTTTCCCACGCCCGCGAGTTCGTCGCGCCCCCACCGCCTGTCGCCAGGCCCACCCGCGGCAGGCTCCGCACGCGCACGAACTCGCGGCGTACCAGTGTCATACCCCGGCACGAATTCCTAACCATGTTCGAGCGATCGGGCTAGACCGGACTTGGCCCGACCCGAAATCGAGGCCACGTCAGTCCTCGAGCACCCCGGCCTTCCGGGCCGCCGCGACGATCCGGCGGACGTTGTCGAGGCTGCCGCACCCGGCGTCGACCTGGGCGTTGCGCTCGCGGGCGAACTGCTCGCCCAGCTCGGCGCGGACCTGGGGCCCGACCTCCTCGCGGGCGGGGTTGAGGATGGTCAGCTCCTCCTCGGTCAGGTGGTGGTTGACCGCGGCGGCGAGCTTCTCGACCGCGTCGTCGAAGCCCTTCGTGTCGGTCCCCTTCAGCTCGAGGACGGCGAGCAGGGCTTCGTGCCCCTCGGCGTGCTCCTCCTGGCCGTGCTCGGCCTCGTGCTCGCCGATCGCGTCCTTGCGGCGGAGCTTCGGGTAGACGTACTTCTCCTCCGCCTCGGCGTGCGCGACGTGCAGCGTGGCGAACGCCTGCCGCACCGCGTCACGGTCCAGGCTGTTGTCGCGCAGGTCCCGCAGCAGCGACTCGAAGAGCCGGTGGTCGTCGAGGATCAGGTCGATGACGTCGCCGGAGATCGGCCGTCCGAGGTCGATGGTCGTCATGCGGGTCACCCTAGATGTTGAGTTGGGCGTCGATGGCCCCTTCAATCGGGCCTCGTGGCCCCTTGTCGGGGCCTTCGTGCCCAACTCGATGGGGCCATCACGCCCAACTCAACGCTCATTTGGTGGCTTCCATCATCTGGCGGAGCTCCTTCTTGAGGTCGGAGATCTCGTCGCGCAGCCGGGCCGCGACCTCGAACTGGAGCTCGGCGGCCGCTCCCTTCATCTGGTCGGTGAGGTCCTGGATCAGCCCCGCCAGCTCGGCGCTGGGCAGTCCGGCGAGGTCGGCGGCGTGCTTGCCGGAGGCCTCCCGGCCCAGGCCGGGCACCGGTGCCTTGCGGCTCTTCGGGTCGAGGTGCTGCCAGGTCTCGAGGAGCTCCTTGGTGTTCTCGTCCTCCCGGGCCAGCATCTCGGTGATGTCGGCGATCTTCTTGCGCAGCGGCGTCGGGTCGACGCCGTTGGCGGTGTTGTAGGCGACCTGCTTGGCCCGGCGACGGTTGGTCTCGTCGATCGCCTTCTCCATCGAGGGCGTGATCTTGTCGGCGTACATGTGCACCTGGCCGGAGACGTTGCGCGCGGCCCGGCCGATCGTCTGGATCAGGGACTTGTCGGAGCGCAGGAACCCTTCCTTGTCGGCGTCGAGGATCGAGACCAGGGACACCTCCGGCAGGTCGAGCCCCTCACGGAGCAGGTTGATCCCGACCAGGACGTCGTAGTCACCGAGCCGCAGGTCGCGCAGGAGCTCGATCCGCTTGAGGGTGTCGACCTCGGAGTGGAGGTAGCGGGTGCGGATGCCGGCGTCGAGGAGGTAGTCGGTGAGGTCCTCGGACATCTTCTTGGTCAGGGTCGTGACCAGGATCCGCTCGTTGCGCTCGGTGCGGGTGTTGATCTCGTGGATGAGGTCGTCGATCTGGCCCCTCGTCGGCTTGACCACCACCTCGGGGTCGACCAGCCCGGTCGGCCGGATGATCTGCTCGACGGTGTCGCCGCCGACCTTGTCCAGCTCGTAGTCGCCGGGCGTCGCGGACAGGTAGATCGTCTGCCCGATCCGGTCGAGGAACTCCTCCCACCGCAGCGGCCGGTTGTCCATCGCGCTGGGCAGCCGGAACCCGTGGTCGACGAGGTTGCGCTTGCGGGACATGTCGCCTTCGTACATGCCGCCGATCTGCGGGACCGCGACGTGGGACTCGTCGACGACCAGGAGGAAGTCCTCGGGGAAGTAGTCGAGCAGGCAGTTGGGGGCGGACCCGCGGGAGCGGCCGTCGATGTGCATCGAGTAGTTCTCGATGCCGGAGCAGGACCCGACCTGCCGCATCATCTCGACGTCGTACGTCGTGCGCATCCGGAGCCGCTGCGCCTCCAGCAGCTTGCCCTGCCGCTCGAAGAGGGCGAGCTGCTCCTCGAGCTCGGCCTCGATGCCACGGATCGCCCGCTCCATCCGCTCGGGACCGGCGACGTAGTGGGTGGCGGGGAAGATGTGGAGCTCCTGGTCGTCGGTGAGCACCTCGCCGGTGACCGGGTGGAGGGTCATCAGCCGCTCGACCTCGTCGCCGAAGAACTCCACCCGGATCGCCAGCTCCTCGTAGACCGGGAAGATCTCGAGGGTGTCGCCGCGGACCCGGAAGGTGCCACGGGTGAACGTCATGTCGTTGCGGGTGTACTGGATCTCGACGAGCCGGCGCAGGATGGAGTCGCGGTCGTGCTCCTCGCCGACGCGGAGACGGACCATGCGGTCGACGTACTCCTGCGGGGTGCCGAGGCCGTAGATGCACGACACGGTCGACACCACGATCACGTCGCGCCGGGTCAGCAGCGAGTTGGTGGCGGAGTGGCGCAGCCGCTCGACCTCCTCGTTGATCGAGGAGTCCTTCTCGATGTAGGTGTCGGTCTGGGGGACGTAGGCCTCGGGCTGGTAGTAGTCGTAGTAGGAGACGAAGTACTCGACCGCGTTGTGCGGGAAGAGCTGTCGCAGCTCGTTGGCGAACTGGGCCGCGAGGGTCTTGTTGGGCTGCATCACCAGGACCGGGCGCTGGACCTGCTCGGCCACCCACGCCACCGTCGCGGTCTTGCCGGTGCCGGTGGCGCCGAGCAGGACGATGTCCTTCACCCCGCCCTCGACCCGCTCCCGGATCTCCGCGATCGCGGTCGGCTGGTCGCCCGAGGGCTGGTAGTCGGAGACCACCTTGAACGGCGCCACCCGGCGCTCCAGGTCGGTCACTGGTCGCATGACCCGAGCCTACGACCGGCCACCGACAGCCCCAGCGAGGGGTCGGGGGGAGGTGGGCTGACGCCGCTAGATTGTCGGGGTGAACACGCGGGAACGCAGGGCACTCGGGCGGCTGGCCCGAGTCGTGAGGCGCACTCTCCTGGCGATCCTGGGCGCCCAGCTCGTGCTGGCGATCGGGATGTCGCTGGTCGACTCCTACCGCCGCCGCGGCAAGAAGGCCAAGCCGTTCCCCACCACACCCCCGCGGACCGTGGAGATCGGTGAGGGCACGGTCACGACGTACACCTACGGCCGCGACCTCTACGACGACATGCTCGCCGCGATCGAGGGCGCGAAGCGGCAGATCCTCCTCGAGACCTACATCTGGAAGGGCGACGAGGTCGGCGAGCGGTTCAAGCGCGCGCTCGCCGCGGCGGCCGACCGGGGCGTCGAGGTCTACTGCGTGTACGACGGCTTCGCCAACCTCGTGGTCAGCCCGCGGTTCAAGCGGTTCCCGGCCACCATGAAGGTGCTGCGCTACCCCGTCTACCCCGCCGGATGGCGGTTCTTCGACCTGCGTCGCTACGGGCGCAACCACCGCAAGATCCTGGTGGTCGACGACGAGGTGGGCTTCGTCGGCGGCTACAACATCGGCACCCCCTACGCGACGGAGTGGCGGGACACGCACGTCCGGATCACCGGACCGGGCGTGTGGGACCTGAAGCGGGCGTTCGCCGACTTCTGGAACCTCCACCGCCGCCGGCGGATCGGCCAGAGCGAGCGGCCACTCCTCATGGAGACACCCTCCACCTGGGAGCCCCGGATCCGGCTGCACCGCAACGTCCCGCGGCTCTGGATGTTCCCGATCCGGGCGATGTACCTCGAGGCGATCCTCCGGGCCAGTCGCAACGTGTGGATGACCCAGGCCTACTTCATCCCGGACCAGGACTTCGTCGACGCCCTGAAGGAGGCCGCGGGGCGCGGGGTCGACGTACGCCTGCTGGTGCCGCTGAAGTCCAACCACATCGTGGCCGACTGGCTCTCCCGTGGCTACTACTCCCAGCTGCTCGGCGCGGGCGTGCGGATCTTCCGCTTCCGCGACGCGATGGTGCACGCCAAGACCTCCACCGTGGACGGGGCGTGGGCGACGGTCGGCACCGCCAACATCGACCGGCTGAGCCTGACCGGGAACTACGAGGTGAACGTCGAGGTCATCGACGAGTCGCTCGCCAAGGCGCTCGAGGAGATCTACCGCGTCGACGAGTCGAACTCCCTCGAGCTGACCAGCGCCGAGTGGGAGGCACGCGACCTGCACCGCAAGTTCACCGAGTTCGTGCTCGCGCCGCTGCGTCCCCTCCTCTGAGAACCTCCTCTCAGGCGCCGGTCTAGCCCGGATGGGCCATTGTTTCGGCCCGATCCTGCGGGGTACGATCAGGGCGGCGCGTCGAGGGCGGCATGCATTGGTAAGCCGGGCCTACGTCCACGTCGGTCTGCCGAAGACCGGCACCTCGTCCTGCAGCAAACTCGGTGGTCCAGAGGCAGTGCCCTTGCAGCGACCGCGGGTGCTGAACTCGGGGAGCGGCACCAGCTCCAACGTCAGCATCTGGGACTCCTGAGCCGCGTCTGCGGGCGTGGGACAGCCCGAGGTCGCCGGATCGTGGGCGGCTCTGGTCGAGACCGTCCAGGCGTGAGCGGCAGACACGACTGCTCTGGACGAGAGCTCCTGGTTCATGCCGCTGGAGGACGTCAAACAGATCGTGGACCGGCCCTCGAGCCGGCCGACCACGTCGTCGTGCGGTGTGGGACCTCGGGCGGGCGATCGAGCTCGACGTGGCGCACGAGGCCCGACAGCCTTGACCACGCCGTGGCCGGAGTACGGCGCCGCGGTCAGGAACCCCTCCGCCGATGAGGCCCATGACGGTGTATCGCATTTTGGCTGCGCTACGACCTCGAGCAGATTCTGGCCACCTGGGAGACCGCCGTACCCGGGACGCATCCACGTGCTGACCGTCCGCCTGCCGGCAGCCCGGTCACTGTCCAGTTGGACCGGTTCGCACTTGCCACCGGCATCGAGTACGACACCCGACTCCGGCCGATGGCCTGTCAACCCGGCCGTCGGCGTCACGGGCACCGAGGTCTTGCGCCGACTCAACCAGGACCGGCTTCGACGCGGTGGAGTTCCGGCTGCTGGGACCTGCCGTCCATGTACGAGCCGTACCTCCCCATGCCCGTCCGCGGCGTCGCCGGGCTCTACAACAAGGCGGTCTACCGGATCGGCTCCCCGCACCTGATGGGTCACATCACCTTCCGGGCGACGAAGGGTTCCACGGACTCACTCAACGTTGATTGAGCGGAGGATCGACGCTCAGCGAGCCTGCGGGATGTCGATCACCGAGCTCAGCTGGAGCGCCTTCGCCCGGTCCCCCTTGACCTTGAGCTGGCCGCGGAGCACGCCGGCGATCGGGCTGAGGTGACCGGTCGCCAGCCGCAGGAAGTCGTGGCCCTCGCAGGTGACGGTCGCGTCGCGATCGCTGCCCTCGTCGCCGATGGTCACGGTCGCGATTCCCCGGTCGACCTCGACGACGTACCGCTCGACCTCGCCGGACGGCGCGCCGGTCAGCCGGAAGCCCACCCGCAGCTGCACCTTGGCCGCCTTCTTCGGGTCCACGAAGTCCGGCAGCCGGCGGAAGATCTCGCCCAGCACGACGGTCCGGAAACCGGAGTGCATCACCTTGGCCAGGTGGTCGCCCTTGACGGCCTTGAGCGCGGTGGCCACGTCGACCGGGTCGAGCGCGGTGGGGTCGACTGCGACCGAGTCGGTCCCGGGCACCCGGAAGATGCCGCCGACTCCCAGCGCCAGGTCGGCGTCGCCCTCGATGTCGAGCCCGCCGGCGAGGTACTCCAGGCCGGCGTTGCGCTCGCCGCTCACCAGCCGGATGAAGACGCAGCACGCTGGTGCTGAGCACGACGTCGGCGGGTGCCTGCTCGTCCGCGTCGGGCCGCAGCTCCATGGTCCCGTCGTCGAACGCGAGGGCGTGGCGTTCGAGCAGGGTGCCGCGCTGCCGGAGGTCGAACCGGATCACGCCGTGGAGCCGGGCCACCCGCTCGGGGACGGAGAACTCGTGGAGGCGACCGAGGATCCCGGCCACGGCCGCGGACCGGATCTCGTCGCGGTCGATCAGCTCCAGCAGGTCGGCGTCGGAGGCCGCCGCCACCGCCTGGACCAGGAGCTCGGGATCAACGACGCCGAAGAACCGGGCGGCCTCTCCGGAGTCGGCGGTTCGCAGCTGGTCGAGGTCGGGTCGCACGCCGGTCACGCTAACCCTTCACCCGGCCGGAAGATGGGACCGCGGCGCCATCCGCGGTCCGCGCCGCGGCCGCCGAGAGACCGGTCAGCGCGAGCAGGGCGGTGACCCGGCCCCGGTGCGGCCGCCACGGCTCGAGGAACTCCTCGAGCTCGTCGTCGTCCATCGGCGTCGCCGCGCACCGCCCAGCCCACGTCCGCCGCCACGTGGTAGTCGCCGAAGGACACGGCGTCGGCGTCCCCCAGCGCTCGTGACCGCACCTCGGCGCTGGTCCACCGCCCCACGCCGGGGAGGCTGCGCAGCCGTCGGTCGGCCTCGTCGGCCGGCAGGGCGGCGAGGCGTTCGAGCGAGCCGGCCACGGCGGCCGCCCGCACCACGGCCCGCGACCGGGCGGGGTCGATGTGCAGCCGCAGCCACTCCCAGGACGGGATCGTGCGCAGCGCGTCCGGGGTCGGCTGGACCCAGAGCCCGGCCTCCGCGCCGGGGCCGGGTGCGCGCTCGCCGTACCGCCTGACCAGGCGCCGGAACCCGGCGAAGGCCTCCTGTCCGGTCACCTTCTGCTCGATGATCGCCGGGACCAGCGCTTCGAGCACCAGCCCGGTGCGGCCCAGACGCCAGTGCGGGTGGTGCCGCAGCGCCTGCTCCAGGAGGGGAAGCCGCGGCTCGAACCCGCTCGGGTCGTCGTCCGCGCCGAGCAGCCCCGGCAGCGCGTCCAGCGCCCAGGTCGCGCCGGGCCCCCACGCCCGGGCCTCCACGACCGACTCGGCGGGCCGGGGCTCCACCAGCAGGGAGGCGGGACCCTCCGGGGTGCGGAGCCCGCGCCAGTGCCGGGCGCCGTCGATGCGGTAGGTCGGGTCGCCCGGGCCGCGCCGGGACTGGCCGAGGATCTGGCCGACCGGGCAGGGCCACTCCGGACGCCAGGTCCGCGCACGCTCGGTCACGCGCCAACACTAGGTCGTGCCGCTCTGTCCTCGGGCCTCGCTAGGTTGGATCCGTGGCCAGGGACGAGACCAGCGACGAGGGCCGGGTGCAGCGGGAGCTCGAGCAGGGCATCGAGCGGGACTTCTCCACGAGGATGTCGTACGGCGACTACCTGTGCCTCGACCGGCTGCTGTCGGCCCAGCGACCGCAGAGCGACCCGCCGCTGCACGACGAGCTGCTGTTCATCATCCAGCACCAGACCTCCGAGCTCTGGCTCAAGCTGATGGTCCACGAGCTCCGGTCGGCCCGCAACCTGCTCGGCGCCGACGACCTGGCACCGGCCCTGAAGCGGATGGCCCGGATCAAGCACATCCAGCACGTGCTCACCGACCAGTGGACCGTGCTGGCGACCCTGACCCCCAGCGAGTACGCCGAGATCCGGCCGTTCCTCGCCACCAGCTCGGGCTTCCAGTCGGCGCAGTACCGCGAGGTCGAGTTCCTGCTCGGCAACAAGGACGCCGACATGGTCGAGGTCTTCGAGCACGACCCGCAGGCCCAGCTCGAGCTCGAGACGCTGCTGCACGAGCCGAGCCTGTACGACGAGTTCCTCGCCTTCCTGTCCCGCCAGGGCTACGCCGTGCCGGCCGAGCTCCTGGACCGCGACTGGTCCCGGCCGCACCGGCTGAACCCGGACCTGGTCGACACCTTCGCCGAGGTCTACGCCGCCCCGCACGACCACTGGGGCGTCTACGAGACCTGCGAGGAGCTCCTCGACATCGAGGACAACTTCCAGGACTGGCGGTTCCGCCACCTCCAGGTCGTCCAGCGCACGATCGGCCACAAGACCGGCACCGGCGGGTCGACCGGCGTCGACTTCCTCCGCCGGGCGCTCGACCTGACGTTCTTCCCCGAGCTGTTCGCGGTGCGGACCCGGATCGGTGAGTGAGGGCACGGGGTTGCTGCTCGCCGACATCGTGGCCGCGTCGCGCACCGTCGCCGCGACCCGCTCCCGGAAGGCCAAGGTCGCGGCTCTCGCCGACGCCCTGGCGGCGGCCGCGCCGGAGGAGATCGAGACGGTCGCGTCCTACCTCGCCGGGTCGCTTCGGCAGCGTCGTACCGGCCTGGGCTGGCGGGGCGTCAGCGACCTGCCTCCACCGGCGGCGTCCCCGAGCCTGCGGGTGCTCGAGGTCCACGAGCTCTTCGACCGGATCGCGGCGATGGCCGGCTCCGGCTCGCAGGCGGCCCGCAAGGCGGCGGTCGTGGAGCTGTTCGGCCGGGCCACCGAGGACGAGCAGGCGTGGCTCCGGGGCATCGTCACCGGCGCCGTCCGGCAGGGCGCCCTCGACGCCCTGCTGCAGGAGGCGGTCGCCGCCGCGTCGGCGGTGCCGCTGGCCGTCGTACGACGCAGCGCGATGCTGGCCGGCTCGACCCCGGAGGTGGCGGTGGCCGCGCTGACCGGCGGCGAGGAGGCGCTCGCGGGGTTCGGGCTCGAGGTGGGCCGACCGGTGCTGCCGATGCTGGCGTCGAGCGCGCCCGACCTGGCCGCCGCCCTGGCGAAGGCGGGCGGCGGGCCGGTGGCCGTCGACGTGAAGCTCGACGGGATCCGGATCCAGGTCCACCGCTCCGGAGAGACGATCCGGGTCGTCACCCGGTCCCTCGACGACATCACCGCCCGGCTCCCCGAGGTGGTCGCGGTCGCCCGCGAGGTGCCGGCGACGTCGTTCGTCCTCGACGGGGAGGCGATCGCGCTCGACGAGGACGGCCGGCCCCGCCCCTTCCAGGAGACCGCCTCCCGGACGGCCATGGGCAGCGGCGTGGAGGTCACGCCGTACTTCTTCGACGTGCTCCACGTCGACGGCACCGACCTGCTCGACTCCCCCGGTCGCGAGCGGGCGGCGGCGCTGGAGGCACTGGTGCCGGAGCACCACCGGGTGCCCCGGCTCGTCACCGACGACGTCGACGCGGCCGGGCGGTTCCTCGACGAGGCGCTGGCTGCGGGGCACGAGGGCGTGGTGGTCAAGAACCTCTCCGCGGCGTACGACGCCGGCCGGCGCGGGTCGGCCTGGGTGAAGGTGAAGCCGGTGCACACCCTCGACCTGGTCGTCCTCGCCGTGGAGTGGGGCAGCGGCCGGCGCGAGGGCTGGCTGTCCAACATCCACCTCGGCGCCCGGGACCCGGACTCCGACGGCTTCGTGATGCTGGGCAAGACCTTCAAGGGCATGACCGACGAGATGCTGGCCTGGCAGACCGAGCGGTTCACCGAGCTCGCCACCTCACCGGCCGACCGGTCGTCGTACGTCGTGGAGGTGCGGCCCGAGCAGGTGGTCGAGATCGCGTTCGACGGGATCCAGCGCTCCTCCCGCTACCCCGGCGGCATGGCGCTGCGGTTCGCCCGGGTGGTCCGCTACCGCGACGACAAGACGGCCGCCGAGGCGGACACGATCGAACAGGTGCGGGAGCACTTCGCCCGCTGACAGGTCTGACGGGCGTACGCGTCACAGTTGTCCAACTACGGGTTGCAACATGCCTACGATGGCGGCATGGCCACTGCCCCGGAGACCGACGGACGCCGGACCGCGGCGGCCGCGCGGCGTCGTACCCGCGAGAAGGAGATCCTGGCCGCGACCCGGGGCCTGTTCGACGAGCGCGGTGTCGCCGATGCCCGGATCGACCACATCGCCGACGCCGTCGGGATCAACCGGGCGATCGTCTACCGGCACTTCACCGGCAAGGAGGAGATGTTCGCGCTCACCCTGGTCGGCTATCTCGACGAGCTCGCCGCGGCTCTTGCCGCCGCGTCGACGGACGAGAACCCCCGGGACCGGCTGGCCGCGCTGACCGGGGCGTTCGTGGACTACGGGCTCCAGTACCCCGCCTTCGTCGACTGTGCCCAGGCGCTGATGCGTCGCAGCGGGCCGGAGCTGTTCGACGAGATCTCCGAGTCCGCGATCTACCGGCTCGGCCGGGCGATCTCCTCCTGCCTCGCCGTACTGTCGGCGACCCTGGAGGCGGGGGTCGAGTCCGGCGACTTCACCGTCGACGACCCCGAGCTGCTGGCGAACGCGCTCTACGCGAGCGGCCTCGGGGCCCTGCAGCTGGCCCGGGTCGGCATCCTGGTCAAGGAGGCCGCTCCCGGGGTGCCCAAGGTCGCCAAGGTCTCGCCCGAGCAGGTCAAGGACTACCTCGTGGCCTCAGCCCTCGCCCTGGCCACCCGCCCCCGTTGAGTTGAGTTGGGCCCGCGGCCCCTCGAGTTGGGCGAAATGGCCCTCGGCCGGGGCCAGCAAGCCCAACTGAAGGGGCCATCACGCCCAACTCAACGAGTAGGGGTCAGCGCTCGAGGATGGCGGTGACGCCCTGGCCGCCGGCGGCGCAGATCGAGATCACGCCGCGTCCGGACCCCTGCTGCTCCAGGAGCTTGGCCAGGTTCATCAGGATCCGGCCGCCGGTGGCGGCGAACGGGTGACCCGCGGCGAGCGAGGAGCCGTTGACGTTCAGCCGGGCGCGGTCGATGGCGCCGAGCGGGGCGTCGAGGCCGAGGCGCTCCTTGCAGAAGATCGGGTCCTCCCAGGCCTTCAGGGTCGCGAGCACCTGGGAGGCGAACGCCTCGTGGATCTCGTAGAAGTCGAAGTCCTGCAGGGAGTAGCCCTCGCGGGACAGCATCCGGGCCATGGCGTACGCCGGCGCCATCAGCAGGCCCTCGCCGCCGTGCACGTAGTCGACGGCAGCGGTCTCGGAGGCGGTGATGTAGGCGAGCACCGGGTGGTCGTGCTCCTTCGCCCACTCCTCCGAGGCGAGCAGCACGACGGAGGCGCCGTCGGTCAGCGGTGTGGAGTTGCCCGCCGTCATCGTCGCCGCCTCGCCCTTGCCGAAGACCGGCTTGAGCTTCGCCAGCTTCTCGGCCGAGGAGTCCGCGCGCAGGTTGGAGTCACGCTCCAGCCCGCGGAACGGCGTGATCTGGTCGTCGAGGAAGCCGGCGTCGTACGCCGCGGCGAGCCGCTGGTGGGAGGTGGCGGCGAGCTCGTCCTGCTCCTCGCGGCCGATCTGCCACTCCAGCGCCGTGAGCGCGGCGTGCTCCCCCATCGACAGGCCGGTGCGCGGCTCGCCGTTCTGGGGGATGTCGAGGCCGATGTCCGTCGGCCGGATGGCCGCCAGCGCGGTGAGGCGGCCCTTGGTGTCACGGGCCGCGTTGACCCTCATCAGCTTCTTGCGGAGCTTGTCGCTGATGGCGACGGGGGCGTCCGAGGTGGTGTCGGTGCCACCGGCGATGCCGACGTCGATCTGGCCGAGGGCGATCTTGTTGGCGACACCGATGGCGGCCTGGAGGCCGGTGGCGCAGGCCTGCTGGATGTCGTTGGCCGGGGTCTCCGGGGACAGCTTCGAGCCGAGCACCGACTCGCGGGCCAGGTTGAAGTCGCGGGCGTGCTTGAGCACGGCGCCGGCGACAACCTCGCCGACCCGCTCGCCCTCGAGCCCGAAGCGGGTGGCCAGGCCGTCGATGGCGGCGGTCAGCATCTCCTGGTTGGAGGCGTCGGAGTACGTCGTGTTGGAACGGGCGAAGGGGATCCGGTTGCCGCCGAGGACGGCGACCCGTCGAGTCTGGGAGTTCATGCTCCTATCCTTGCCCGTGGACCCGCGTGAGGGAATGCAATGAGCGCCACATCACGATATGTGGACTCGAAGTTACACATCTAGTTACATGATCTCGACACCCCACCTTCTGGAGGATCCCCCACTCATGAGTGACCGTTACCAGGGCTTCGTGCAGACCCCGATCGGCAAGCTGCTCGTCAAGAACCTCGGGCTGCCGAACCCGGTCCCGCTGGAGCGGTACGCCGACGGCGACCCGCTCGTCGACGGCACCGTCGCGGTCGGCGGGACCGGCCGCCTGGCCGAGTCGCTGCCCGGGATCCTGGACCTCCTCGGCATCGCGTCGACGCAGACCACCGACGCCGCCGACAAGTACAAGGGCCTGGTCTTCGACGCCACCGGGCTGACCAGCACCTCCGAGCTCACCGCGCTCCGCGACTTCTTCACCCCACTGCTCCGCAGCCTCGAGACCTGCCCGCGCGTGGTCGTGCTCGGCACCCCGCCGGAGTCCGTCGAGGGCGGCGAGCGCGTGGCCCAGCGGGCGCTCGAGGGCTTCACCCGCAGCCTCGGCAAGGAGCTCGGCCGCGGCGGCACCGTGCAGCTGGTCTACGTCGCCGAGGGTGCCGAGGCCGCCACCGCCTCCACGCTGGGCTTCCTGCTCTCCCCCAAGTCCGCCTACGTCTCCGGCCAGGTGATCCGGATCGGCGCCACCGGCGAGACGAAGGCCGCCGAGGTCAGGGACGTGCTCCGGCCGCTCGGCGGGAAGGTCGCTCTCGTCACCGGCGCCAGCCGGGGCATCGGTGAGCAGATCGCCCGGATCCTGCACCGCGACGGCGCCACCGTCATCGGTGTGGACGTGCCTCAGGCCGCCAGCGAGCTGCAGTCGGTGATGAAGGAGCTGAACGGCGACCACCTCACCCTCGACATCACGGGCAAGGACGCCCCACAGCGGATCGCCCACCACGTCAAGGAGAAGCACGGCGGGGTCGACGTCGTCGTGCACAACGCCGGCATCACCCGCGACAAGAAGCTCGCCAACATGGACGAGGACCGGTGGAGCTCGGTGCTGAACGTCAACCTGGTCGCGCCGGAGCGGATCACCCGCGAGCTGCTCGACCAGAAGGCGATCAACGAGAACGGCCGGATCGTCGGGGTCGCCTCGATCGCCGGCATCGCCGGGAACGTCGGCCAGACCAACTACGCCGCCTCCAAGGCCGGCGTCATCGGTCTCGTCGACTCGCTCGCGGACGAGCTCAAGCACGGCATCACCGTCAACGCCGTCGCGCCCGGGTTCATCGAGACCAAGATGACCGCGGCGGTCCCGCTGGCCACCCGCGAGGTCGGGCGCCGGTTGAACGCGATGAGCCAGGGCGGGCTCCCGGTCGACGTCGCCGAGACGATCGCGTGGTACGCCAACCCGGGCTCGACCGCCGTCAACGGCAACGTGGTCCGCGTGTGCGGCCAGATGATGCTCGGAGCCTGAGCGCATGAGCGAGCCCCGTGTCGTCGAGGGCGGGTCCGGCCTGACCACCGTGCTCAAGGCCGCGCTCCCGTCCCTGCCCGTCGTCAACCTGCTCCCCGGGATCCGCAAGGACTCCGGGTCCGACCCGAGCACGCTGGTCTTCACCCGGCCCGCGGTCCAGGTCACCCGGTCGGAGGTCGACGCCTACGCGAAGGTCTGCGGCTTCCCCCGCAAGGACACCGCGCCGCTGCCGTACCCGCACATGCTGGCGTTCCCGCTGCACATGGCGATCATGACCGACCCGGCGTTCCCCTACCCCGCCATCGGGTCCGTGCACGTGGAGAACTCCATCACCGGCCACCGGCCGGTCCGGGTGGGCGAGACCGTGTCCGTCACCAGCCGGGCCACCTCGCCCCGGGACCACGCCAAGGGCAAGGTCGTCGACTTCGTCACCGAGGCCCGGGTGGACGGCGAGCTCGTCTGGGAGTCGACGTCGACGTACCTCCGTCGTGGCCGGGGCTCCGACGACGCCGAGCCCGGCCTGCAGTTCGCGGACATGCCCGGGGCAGGGGTCGAGTGGCGGCTCCCTGGAGACCTCGGGCGTCGGTACGCCGCGGTGTCCGGCGACCGCAACCCGATCCACCTCTACCCACTCACCGCGAAGGCGCTGGGCTTTCCCCGCCAGATCGCGCACGGGATGTGGAGCAAGGCACGGTGCATCGCGGCGATCGAGAACCGGCTGCCGGATGCCGTCCGGGTCGAGGTGGCGTTCAAGAAGCCGATCCTGCTGCCCGGGACGGTGGCCTTCGGCACCGCGTCGACCGGCGACGGCCACACGTTCTCGCTGACCAGCCCGAAGGACGGCTCCCCGCACCTGCTGGGGCGCGCCACCAACCTCTAGGCGAGCTCCTCCTCCGCGCGGGTGATCGCCTCGAACTCCTCCTCCGGGGCACTTCCGACCAACCGGTGCCGACTGTAGAACCAGTAGTACGCCAGCGCGGCCACGAAGATCCCGGCAGTCCAGCCGGCCGCGACCTCGTCGACGAGGAAGGTGGCGATCACGGCGGCCACCGCCAGGACCAGGGCGACGCCGGTCGTCACGATCCCGCCGGGCGTGCGGTAGGGCCGCTCGAGCTCCGGCTGACGCACCCTGAGCACGATGTGCGACACCATCATGAGCACGTAGGAGACAGTCGCGCCGAACACCGCGATGTTGATCAGCAGCGCTCCGTCCTGGGTCCACGTGGCCAGGATGAAGCCGATCGTGCCGGGGACGATCAGCGCCAGGTGCGGGGTCTTCCGGGCGTTGGTCACCGACAGCCAGCGCGGCAGGTATCCGGCGCGTGAGAGCGCGAACAGCTGGCGAGAGTAGGCGAACACGATCGAGAAGAAGCTCGCGATCAGACCGGCCAGTCCGACGTAGTTGATGAACTCGGCGACGCCGCTGCCCTCACCGAGTGCGGTGCGGACGGCCAGCGGAAGCGGGTTGTCGGAGTCCTGGATCACGGAGCTGCCCGCACCACCGGGTGCGGTGAGCAGGATCAGCGCCGCTGTCACCAGGAGCACGCCCATCGCGGTGATGATGCCCTTCGGCATGTCGCGTCTCGGGTCGCGAGCTTCCTCGGCCGCGAGCGGGACGCCCTCGACGGCGAGGAAGAACCAGATGCCGTAGACCAGGGCGGCCAGGACCCCGGCGAAGCCGTAGGGCAGGAAGTCGCTGGCGCCGGCGGCGCCGGTGGGCTCGATGTCGAAGAGGTTCGACGGGTCGAACTGCGGAATCATCACCACGACGAAGACGACCAGCGCCACCATGGCGACGCCCGTGATCAGGAACATGACCTTCAGCGCCTCGCCGACGCCCCACATGTGGATGCCCACGAAGATCAGGTAGCACGCGAGGTAGACCGGCCAGCCGGCGGTCAGTCCGAACAGACCCAACGCTTCGACGTACCCCCCGATGAACACGGCGATCGCCGCAGGGGCGATGGCGTACTCGATCAGGATCGCGATTCCGGTGGCGAACCCACCCAGCGGGCCGAGCGCCCGGCGGGCGAAGCCGTAGCCTGCGCCCGCGACCGGGATCGCGGAGGCCATCTCGGCGAGCCCGAAGACCATGCAGGTGTACATCGTCGCCATCAGGATGGTGGCGATCAGGAGCCCGCCCCAGCCCCCCTCGGCAAGGCCGAAGTTCCAGCCGGCGAAGTCACCGGAGATCACGTAGGCGACGCCCAGACCGGCGAGCAGGACCCAGCCTGCGGCACCCTTTTGAAGCTGTCGCTTCTGGAGGTAGTCCTTGCCGACGCCCTCGTAGTCCACGCCGTGCACGTGTCGGCGCTCGCTGCTGCTCATGATCCCTCCGGTCTCCTCCGGCGTCCCGAGAAGCCTCGGCGCGATTGGTTTGTTCGTGGACCATTACTCGGTAATCGATGAATGTACGCCGATGGCCGTTGCTGTCAAGAGATCGTCCGGGCCGCTCGCGGGGTCGGAGGATCATTGACAGCCCGGCGAAGGCGGGTGTTCGATGAACGGCAAATGGACTGTATTCAGGCCAATAGGCGCGAGAGAGGTTCCGATGGGCAGGTCACCGCACAACCCAGGAATGCTGACGCTGGACCAGCTCGGGAAGCTCGTCGACGCCGGTGACATCGACACGGTCCTCGTCGCGATCACGGACATGCAGGGCCGGCTGCAGGGCAAGCGGTGCGCCGCGCGCTACTTCATGGACGAGGTGGCCGAGCACGGCACCGAGGGGTGCAACTACCTCCTGGCCGTCGACGTGGACATGAACACGGTGGCGGGCTACTCGATGTCGTCCTGGGAGCGCGGGTACGGCGACCTGCTGATGCACCCCGACTTCACCACTCTGCGGCTGATCCCGTGGCACCCGGCGACCGCCATGGTGCTGTGCGACGTCGAGTGGCTCGACGAGTCACCGGTGCTCGCGTCGCCGCGGCAGATCCTGCGCCGCCAGCTGCAGCGCCTGGACGATCTGGGGTTCGACGCCTACGCCGCCACCGAGCTCGAGCTGCTGATCTTCAACGACTCCTACGAAGAGGCGAACCGGCGCGGGTACCGGGACCTCGAGGCCAGCAGCCAGTACAACATCGACTACTCGATGCTCGGCACCGGACGGGTCGAGGCGTTGCTGCGGGACATCCGCAACGGGATGGCGGGAGCGGGGCTCTACGTGGAGACCGCGAAGGGCGAGTGCAACCTCGGTCAGCACGAGATCGGGTTCAAGTACGACAAGGCACTCACCACCTGCGACAACCACTCGCTGTACAAGACCGGCGCCAAGGAGATCGCCGCCAAGCACGGCAAGAGCGTCAGCTTCATGGCGAAGTACGACGAGCGCGAGGGCAACTCCTGCCACATCCACTTCAGCCTGCGGTCGAAGTCCGGGGATGCCGTCTTCGCCGGGGACGGGCAGCACGGATTCTCGCCCCTGATGGAGCACTTCCTCGCCGGTCAGATCGCCTGCATGGAGGAGCTCACCTACTTCTTCGCACCGAACATCAACTCCTACAAGCGGTTCGTGGCGGGCAGCTTCGCCCCGACCGGGATCGCCTGGGGGCTGGACAACCGCACCTGCGCGCTCCGCGTGGTCGGACACGGAGAGTCCCTGCGCCTGGAGAACCGGGTGCCGGGCGCCGATGTCAACCCGTACCTCGCGGTGTCCGCGCTGATCGCAGCCGGGCTCTACGGCGTCGAGAACGAGCTGCCCCTCGAACCGGCCTTCGCGGGCAACGCCTACAACTCCGACGTGGCGCACGTCCCGCACACCCTGCGCGACGCTGCCGACAAGTTCGCCAGGTCGGAGCTGACCCACAAGGTCTTCGGTGACGAGGTGGTCGACCACTACGTCAACGCGGCGCGGGTCGAGCTCGACGCATTCGACGCTGCCGTCACCGACTGGGAGCGTTCGCGTGGCTTCGAGCGCCTCTGAGCACGGTCGCCCGCGCATCGGCCTGTCCACCTACCTCGAGGAGGCCGCGTGGGGTACGTGGAGCAGGCCGGCGGCGATCGTGGGCCGGGTCTACCTCGATGCGGTGGCGCGGGCCGGCGGAACACCGTTGCTGCTGCCCCCGGTGGGCACCGACGAGAGCGTCGTGGATGCCCTCGACGGCCTGATGCTCATCGGCGGTGCGGACATCACCCCGTCGTCGTACGGCGCCGAGCCTCATCCGGAGACCGTCGTCACCCGCCCGGACCGGGACGAGCACGAACGGCGGCTCCTCACCGCGGCCCTGGACCGGGACCTGCCGGTGCTCGGCGTCTGCCGGGGGGCACAGCTGCTCACGGTCGCGCTCGGTGGCGCCGTGCGCCAGCACCTCCCCGACGAGCTCGGACACACGGGGCACCGGCCGTCGGTCGGCGTCTTCGGGAAGACCAGGGTGACGACCGCCCCGGGAAGCCTCGTGGCCGCGATCCTGGGCGAGGAGGTGACGGTGCCCTGCTACCACCACCAGGGACTCGAGGGGCAGGGCACGCGGCTGGTGCCGACGGCGTGGGCGGAGGACGGGCTGGTCGAGGCCGTCGAGCTGCCGGGCGCCCGGTGGGTTCTGGGTGTGCAGTGGCACCCCGAGGAGGACCCCGACGACCTGCGGCTGTTCGAGGCATTGACCCAGGTGGCGAGCGAGCGAGTGGAGGCGGAGCGCGATGACGACGTACGACGTGATCAACCCGGCCACCGAGGAGGTGGTCGGAGTCGGTTCGGCTCGCCGGGGTCGAGGAGACCGACCAGGCGATCGAGCGCGCGGCCGCGGCGCTCCCGGCCTGGCGGGCGATGGCGCCCGACGACCGGGGCAGGCTGCTGCGCCGGTTCGCCGAGGCGGTCGACCGCGACCTGGAGCACCTGGCACAGCTGGAGGTGGCCAACGCCGGCCACACCATCGGCAACGCGCGCTGGGAGGCCGGCAACGTCCGCGACGTCCTGCACTACTACTCGGCCGCGCCGGAGCGGCTGATCGGCCAGCAGATCCCGGTCGCCGGCGGGATCAACGTGACCTTCCACGAGCCGCTCGGCGTGGTCGGCGTCATCGTGCCCTGGAACTTCCCGATGCCGATCCTCGGCTGGGCGCTCGGCCCTGCCCTGGCCGGTGGGAACACTGTCGTGCTCAAGCCGGCGGAGATGACGCCCCTCACCGCGATCCGGATCGGCGAGCTGGCGCTCGAGGCCGGAATCCCGGAGGGCGTGTTCACAGTGGTGCCCGGCAAGGGTTCGATCGTCGGCGAACGCTTCGTGACGCACCCCGCGGTGCGGAAGGTGGTGTTCACCGGCTCCACCGAGGTCGGCAAGCGGATCATGGCCGGCTGCGCCGAACAGGTGAAGCGGGTGACGCTCGAGCTCGGCGGAAAGAGCGCGAACATCGTGTTCGCTGACGCCGATCTCGAGCTGGCGGCAGCGAGTGCGCCCGAGCGGCGTGTTCGACAACGCGGGACAGGACTGCTGCGCCCGGTCGCGGATCCTGGTCCAGAAGGTCGGCGTACGACCGGTTCATGGGACTGCTCGAGCCGGCGGTGAAGGCGGTGGCCGTCGGTGACCCCGGCGACGAGGCCACCGACATGGGTCCACTGATCTCCTCCCAGCATCGCGACAAGGTGGCGTCGTACGTGACCGGCGACGCGCCGGTCGCGTTCCGAGGCTCGGCTCCGGAAGGCGCCGGGTTCTGGTTCGCGCCGACCGTGCTGGCGCCGACCGCCCCCGACCACCCGAGCCTGGTCGAGGAGATCTTCGGTCCGGTGGTCTCCGTGGTCCCCTTCGAGGACGAGGAGGACGCGATCCGCATCGCGAACCGCAGCGAGTACGGACTGTCCGGCTCGATCTGGACCCGCGACGTCGGCCGGGCGATCCGGGTGTCGAGGGGGGTGGAGGCCGGGAACCTCTCGGTCAACTCCCACGCATCGGTCCGCTACTCCACGCCGTTCGGCGGCTACAAGCAGTCCGGGCTCGGCCGTGAGCTCGGGCCCGACGCGGTGGTCGCCTTCACCGAGACCAAGAACGTCTTCATCTCGACGGAGGAGTGACATGACTGGCACGGACGTAGTGTGCCGCCGGCTCGTGGACCGGGTGGCCGTGGTCACCGGCGGCGCGAGCGGCATCGGGATCGCGGCCGTACGACGGCTCGCCTCCGAGGGCGCCAAGGTGGTCGTCGCCGACCTGGACACCACCGCGGGGCCAGCTCGCCGCCAAGGAGGTGGACGGGCTCTTCGTCGAGGTGGACGTGACCGACGCTGCGGCGGTGGAGCACCTCTTCGAGCAGGCGGACAGCACCTACGGCAGCGTCGACGTCGCGTTCAACAACGCCGGGATCTCGCCGCCCGAGGACGGGTCGATCCTCGAGACCGGGATCGATGCCTGGCGACGGGTGCAGGAGGTCAACCTGACCTCGGTCTACCACTGCTGCAAGGCGGCGCTGCCGTACATGCTCGAGCAGGGCAAGGGGTCGATCATCAACACCGCCTCGTTCGTCGCGGTGATGGGTGCCGCCACCTCGCAGATCTCCTACAGCGCCTCCAAGGGTGGGGTCCTGTCGATGTCGCGCGAGCTCGGAGTCCAGTTCGCCAGGCAGGGCATCCGGGTCAACGCGCTCTGTCCGGGGCCGGTGAACACGCCGCTGCTCCAGGAGCTGTTCGCGAAGGACGCCGTGAGCGCACAGCGCCGGCTGGTGCACGTGCCCGCTGGGGCGTTTCGGCGAGCCGGAGGAGATGGCCGCAGCCGTGGCGTTCCTGGCCAGCGACGACTCGTCGTTCATGACTGCCTCGACGTTCGTGGTCGACGGCGGCATCTCTGCGGCCTACGTGACACCGCTCTAGCCGAAGGCCGGAAACGTGACCAGCGAAGGGCTGCCCGAGGACGGTGCGTTGACCCGCGCCGACGAGGCGGTCTTCCGCCCGGTGCGTGAGGGCAACGCGTTCGAGGAGACGGTCGAGCGGCTGCTCCAGGCGATCAAGCTCGGAGTCGTGGCCCCGGGCGAGCGGCTGCCGTCCGAGCGCGAGCTCGCCTCCCGGTTCAAGGTTGCGCGGGAGACGCTGAGAGAGGCAATCCGGGCCCTGGCGGACGCCGGCTACGTGGAGTCTCGTCGCGGCCGCTACGGCGGCACGTTCGTCCGTGCCGAGCAGCCGCCCCGCCGGAGCCGAGGTGACGCTCGACGCACCGCCGCGCAGATGGGCCCCGACTTCGACGACGCGCTGCTGCTCCGGGACGTGCTCGAGGTGGGGGCGGCAGAGGCCGCGGCTGCGGCCGCCCTCAGTCAGAGCGAGCGGTTGCATCTCCGCGGACGGCTCGAGGAGTGTGCGGCTGCGGGGACGAGCGACTACCGGCGGATGGACTCCAGGCTGCACCTGGCCATCGCCGAAGTCACCGGTTCCGCGTCCCTGACGGCCGCCGTCGCCGACGTACGCATGCGGCTCAACGAGATGCTCGACGCGATCCCGCTGCTCGAGCGGAACATCGAGCACTCCAATTCCCAGCACACGCTCATCGTCGACGCCGTGCTCGACGGCGACTCGGAAGCGGCCCGGCGCGCCATGGCAGAGCACCTCGCCGGCACCACCGCCCTGCTCCGCGGCTTCCTCACCTGAGCTCGCGCGGCGGGCCTGTCCGCGGTCAGCGAGGCCGGCCGAACCGCACCTGCGTCACCGAGGTCGCCCGCGCCGCCATGGGCGTCGGGGCCCGGCGCTGCGAGAAGGTCCCTGTGGTCGGGTCCCAGACCCCCACGTCGGTGCGGCCGTTGCCGTCCCAGTCGGCCGTGACCGGCAGGTCGTTGCCGTCGCCGAAACGGATCTGCGCGGTCCAGGCGAGCCCGTCGCTGTCGACGATGCGCAGGGTGAAGGTCGCGGTGTCCTGGTCGAAGACGCCGACGTCCGTGCGCTTGTCGCCGTTCCAGTCACCGGTCACGGGCAGGTCGTCCGCGTTCCCGAGGTAGGCCTCGGTGATCGTGCCGTCCGTGGCCCGGAGCCGGAACTTGCCGGCGTTCGCGCGCCACACACCGATCTCGCTGAGTCCGTCGCCGTCCCAGTCGCCCGCGACCGGGACGTCCGTGACCAGGCCGAACACGACGTCCGTGAGCCCGGCCGGGGACCGCAGGTGGAAGGTCCGCGTCGCCGGTGTCCGTACGCCCACGTTGAGCCGGCCGTTGCCGTCCCAGTCCCCCGTAACCGGCTGGTCGGTCGAGGTCCCGAACCTGATCACCCTGACGCTCGCGTCAGGGCGCCGGATCCGGAACTCCGATGTGGCCGCGCGGCGGTAGACGCCCACCTCCGCCGCCTTGCCCACGATGAAGTTGCCGGCCACCGGCACGTCCACGCAGTTGCCGGAGGTGGGCGTGGTCCCGAACACGAACGACGCGCCGCCGAACCAGGGCCACATCACGCCCTGGCTGTTGCGCTCCTCGAAGTGCAGGTGCGGTCCGGTGGAGTTGCCCGACGTGCCGACTGCGCCGAGCAGTGCGCCCTGGTCGACGGTCTGGCCCACCTTGACCGCCAGCGACTGCAGGTGGGCGTAGATCGTGGACTCGCCGTTGGCGTGGGTGACCCGCACCCAGTTGCCGTAGCCGCTCGAGCTGCGGGTGGCGACCGACACCGTGCCGGGTGCCGACGCGACGACCGGGTCGCCGACGTCGTCCGGCCGGTTCCAGTCGACGGCCCGGCTGCTCGGGCTGTGGGTGGGCCGGGTGGTGCCGGTCCACGCCTGCCCGCACGGGAACGGCATCTCGTAGTCGTTCTGCGGTGCGGCCTGCGCCGGAGCGGCGCCCAGCACGACAACGGTCGCGACTCCCGTCGCGACCGCGGACAGCGCGCACAGTCTCCCAGTGGCCCTCACGGCGGCACCTCCACGTCAGGGCGGCACCCCCTGTCACATTGACAACAGGAGAGTTCAGCCGCCACAAAAGTGCTCAACCGTAACCGGTCCGCGGCGTGTCTGTCTGGAAACTACATCGATGTAGTGCTATACGCCGCTTGGTCAGGCGTCGCGCAGCCTGATCAGACCCTCCTGCGCGACGGTCGCGACCAGCCGCCCGTCCTGGGTGAACACCCGGGCCAGCGCCAGTCCGCGGGCGCCGGAGGCGGACGGCGAGTGCTGGTCGTAGAGCCACCACTCGTCGGCCCGGAAGGGCCGGTGGAACCACACGGCGTGGTCCAGCGAGGCGGGCTGCAGGCCGGGCGTGGAGATGTTCACGCCGTGCGGCACGAGCGTCGCGCCGAGGAGGGTCATGTCGCTGGCGTAGGTGAACGTGGCGAGGTGCTCCAGCGGGTCGTCGGACAGCTGCCCGTTCACCCGGATCCACAGCCGGGCCTTCGCCGGGTGATCGGGATCCTCGGCGAGGCCGCGACGCGAGTTGCCGATGTAGCGCACGTCCAGCGCCGCCCACTCGCGCACGAAGGCATCGCTCTCGGCGCCGCCCCGCGAGCGGGCCAGCTCGGCGAAGTCGAGGCCGTCCTCCGGAGGGGCGACGTCGGGCATCACGTCCTGGTGCTCGAAGCCCTGCTCGTCCCGCTGGAAGCTCGCGGTGAGGTAGAAGATCGGCCGCCCGTGCTGCCGGGCCACCACCCTCCGGGTGGCGAACGAGCGTCCGTCGCGCAGCTGCTCGACGTCGTAGACGATCGGCACCGCGGTGTCGCCCGGCAGCAGGAAGTAGGAGTGCAGGGAGTGCACCCGGTAGGCAGGGTCGACGGTCCGGACGCCGGCGATCAGCGCCTGCGCTGCCACCTGGCCGCCGAAGACCCGCTGCCGGTCGGTGTCGGGCTGACGCCCCCGGAAGAGGTTGGTGTCGATGACCTCGAGGCTGAGCAGCTCGACGAGCTCCTCGGCTGATGCCGGCACGTCAGTCCTCCGGGTCGGCGTCGTCGGTCAGGCCCGTCGGTCGGCCCGTCGAGGCCGGCGAGGAACTGCTCGAACTGCTCGCCGATCTCCTCCCCGGTCGGCAGCGGCTGGTTCGTCGCCAGCAGGCTGGTGCCGGACTCCTCGGCGCGCTCGAAGGCGTCGTACTGCTGCTCGAGGGCGGCAACGACGTCCGCGACCTCCTCGTTGGCCGCGAGGTAGCGCGCCACCTCGGCCTCCCGCTCCTCGGCCTCCGTCTGCAGGTCGGTCAGGTCGATCGTCAGCCGGCCGGCGAGCTCGACCTGCTCCAGCAGGGACAGCGACGCCTTCGGGTAGTCGAGCTGGGCGAGGTAGTGGGGGACGTGGGCGACGAAGCCCATGGCGTCGTGGCCGTGCTCCCCCAGCCGGATCTCGAGGAGCGCCTGCGCGCTGGACGGGATCCGGAGCTCGCCGCGCCAGGGGCTCTCACCCGTGAGCAGCTCGCGGTTGTTCGCGTGGTGGGTGATCGCGATCGGCCGGGTGTGCGGCACCGCCATCGGCACCGAGCCCATGCTCACCACGCGGCTCACGCCGAACCGCTCCACCACCTCGATCACCGCGCGGGCGAACGCCTCCCACCGGTTGTCCGGCTCCGGTCCGTGGAGCAGGAGGTACGGCGTGTCCCCGCTGTCGCGCAACAGCCGGACGACCAGGCGCGGGGCGTCGTACGCCGCGTAGTGGTCGCGCACGAAGGACATCGGCGGCCGCCGCGCCCGGTAGTCGTGGAACTGGTCGACGTCGAAGGTGGCCACGACCCGGCTGTCGGAGAGGCCCACCAGGTGCCGGACCGCCGTGGCTGCCGCGCTGCCGGCGTCGAGGAACCCGTCGAGGACCAGCACCATGGTGAGGGCGCGAGCCGGTCTCGAGCTCGGGCACGTCGTCGACGATGTGCACGGGACGGGGTTCCTGGGTCACGCGGGATGGCCCTCCTCACGCTTGCCGGCCAAGGCCAGCCGGCTGTGGCTCCTGCCGTAGGCGAAGTAGACGATGAAGCCGATCGCCATCCAGATCAGGAAACGTAGCCACGTTTCACCGGTCAGGTTGAGCGCCAGCCACAGGCACAGCAGCACTGAGAGCGTGGCCACCACGTTGACCGCCGGCACCCGGAACGACCTGGGCAGGTCGGGACGCGTTCGACGCAGGATCACCACGCCGACGCTGACGAGCATGAAGGCGAACAGTGTCCCGATGCTCACCAGGTTGACCAGGATCGTCAGATCAACCAGTCCGCCGATCAGCGCGACCGCGACACCGGTGATCGCCGTGAAGATGTACGGCGTCCCGAAGCGTCGGGTGCACCCTGGCCAGCCCCCGCGGCAGCAACCCGTCGCGGGCCATCGCGAAACCGACCCGGGTCTGGCCGAGCATCAGGATCATCACCACGACGATCAGGCCGATGCACGCACCGATGGAGATCAAGCGGCCCATCCACTCCATGCCGACGGAGTCGAAGGCCGTCGCCAGGGGTGCGGCATCCTCGGGGTCGATGTCGGTGTAGTTCTGCATGCCGGTGATCACCAGGCTGACGGCCATGTAGAGGAGCGTCACGATGGCCAGCGAGCCGAGGATGCCGCGCGGCATGTCCCGCTGGGGGTTGCGGGCCTCCTCGGCCGTGGTGGCCACGACGTCGAACCCGATGAAGGCGAAAAAGACGATCGCGGCGCCGGCGAAGACGCCGGCGATGCCGAACACGGCCGGGTCGTAGCCCATGATCGAGCTGATCAGCGGTACGTCGGCGAAGCCGCCCGCGGTCTCGGGAGCCGGCTGGGAGGGCGGCACGAACGGGGAGTAGTTGTCGACGGAGATCTGGGAGACGCCGAACAGGATCACGGCGGCGACGACGGCCAGCTTGATCGCCACGACCACCTCGTTGACCCGGCTGGACAGCTTGATCCCGGCGATCAGCACCCCCATGACCAGGAGCGAGATCACCACCGCGGGGAGGTCGATCACGCCGTCGGCGGCCGAGCCGATCGAGACGGGCACCTCGAACGGCGTACCGGCCACGACGTTCTGGAAGTAACCAGAGAAGCTGGTGGCAAGCGCCGCCGCGCCGATGGTGAACTCAAGCACGAGGTCCCAGCCGATGGTCCAGGCGATCAGCTCGCCGAACGTGGCGTAGCTGAACGTGTAGGCACTGCCGGCGACCGGCACCGTCGAGGCGAACTCGGCGTAGCACAGGGCTGCGAGCGCACACGCCACCCCCGCGATCGCGAACGAGATCGACACCGCCGGACCCGAGTTGGTAGCCGCGACGGTCCCGGTGAGCACGAAGATACCTGCGCCGATGATGACCCCGACCCCGAACACGGTCAGGTCCAGCGCACCGAGGCTCTTCTTGAGCCGGTGCTCGGGCTCGTCAGTCTCGGCGATCGACTGTTCGACGGACTTGGTCCGGAAGAGGTCCATGACCAGCAACCTATGCCGTCGGCGAGGGGCTCGACGAGCCGGACCGCCGCGTTCAGTCCTTCGTTCCTCGTCGTGGGGGCTACGCGTCGGAGCCGGGCGCGGCCCACACTATTCCCCATGCCCCGACCCCCATGCCCCCGCCTGCGGCGGCCCCGGATGCCCGTCCGCATGCTTGCGCTCCTCACCGCGTGCGCCCTGGTGTACCTGCCCGCTCCGGCGGACGCGGCCGACGCCTGGATCGTCAAGGCCCAGCGACGTCTCAACGCACTGCACTGCGACGCGGGGCCGGCGAACGGCACGCTCGGCCCGAGGACCCGTTCGGCGGTGGTGCGCTTCCAGTCGCGACACGGGATGGCGCAGACCGGGAGGCTGAGCGCGCCGGTTCGCGCCCGGCTCCACCGGGAAAGTGCCCGGCGCTGCGACCTGCGGCCGGTGCCCAGAGGCTCGGGAACCGGCCGCCGGATCGTGCTCAGCCAACGGCAGAACTGGGTCTGGATGGTGGGCCCGAAGGGCAGCGTCATCGCCCAGGGCGGCGTCGTCGACCTGCCCTCGGAGCTGTCGAAGGGCTGGCACCCCACGGGCTCGTACTGCGGCCGCGCCGCCAGGATCAAGCGCAACACGACCACCAGCGGCCAGGTGTGGCTCAACAACTTCGTCCGCTTCGCTCCGTGCGGGATCGGCTTCCACCAGATCCCGACCTACCGGTCGAACGGCCGTCAGATCCACCCCGACTGGTACCTCGGCACCAACTTCGACCGGTCCCACGGTTGCATCCGGCTGAGCCGGGCGATGTCGCTGCGGGTGTGGAACTTCACGGTTCGGCGGACGCGGGTGAGGGTGATCTGAAGCTAGTCCGACTTCCGCGGGGACTTCGAAGGGGACTTCGAGGGAGACTTCGACGGTCTCGGCTCCGGCTCCGGCCGGTAGGTGTCGAGCATCAGATCTCCGGCCCGTCGGGCCAGCTGCGCCTCGTCCAGGGCCACGAGGTCCTGGAGGACGTCGTCGGCGCGTCCGTCGGGCATGGCCTCCAGGAGGGTCCACAGGATCGACTCGGTGTAGGCCGAGGCGAGGTACTCGCAGGCCCACCAGGCGATGCCGTAGCCGGCCTCCGCGCCGGGTCCGCCGAAGTCCCGGTCGGTCGGCAGCGCGGACAGCCCCGCCTTCGCCGCGGCCAGGGCGGCGCCGGAGATCGCCCGGTCCTCCGGCGCCATGGGACGGACGGAGACGTACTCGGCCAGCCCCTCGCTGAGCCAGGTCGGCACGTGGTCGGCGCGGGACCCGAGGGCGACGTGGGTCAGCTCGTGCCGGATGAGCCGTCCGCGGCCCGCCCCGCCGCCGGCGACCACGTCGGGGTTGAGCACGAAGCGGGTGCTCGCGACCTGTTGAGCGTCCGGACGCGCCATGACCTCGAACGACACCGCGTCGAGGCTGAGCGGATCAGATCCGGGCACGTTGTCGAGGCCGGACAGGAAGGTCGGGTCGTCGAGCGCGTAGAGGACGACCCCGTCGTCCCACTCGTAGGGGATCTCCGCCGCGACCGCGGAGACGCCCTCCTCGACCTCGGCCACCACCGCGTCGGCGCGACGCCTCGCTGCCCGCGTCGAAGACCCCGAGCACGCCACTGCCGGTCCGCACCTTGATCGGCCCGAGGTCCCAGGGCTGCGGGTCCAGCTCGTTGCCCGACTCCCACGCCTGGTCGGTCACCGACGCCACGGCGTAGCGCCCCTTGCCCTGCGGGGTGAAGAGGTAGCGGTCGGGGGTCACGACCGGCCGCGCGTCGTACCCGTCGAGCTGCATGGTCACCTCGACGGTGGCCCAGTAGCCGCGCCCGGACCGGGTCAGGCTGGCCGGCTCCAGCGAGTAGCCGAAGCGGGCCAGCGGCAGCTGCTCGAGGTTGGCGAGGTACGTCGTCTGGTCGGCGACGAAGGCAGCGTCACCGCGGGCGACGCCCCCGAGGAACGCGGCCTGGTCGGCGCCGCGCACGGCGGCGGCCCGGTCGTCGAGGGTCCTGGCCAGGGCGGGCGCCACGTCGGCCTGTCGCGGGAGCGGCTCCTGCTTCTTCTTCGGCCTTCCGCTCGTGGCGGGGCCGGTCGGTGGGCGCGGGCGGCTCGTCGGCGGAGCACCCGGCGAGCAGCAGCGGGACCAGCGCAACGGGCACGACCGCCCGCCGCCAGGGGCTCAGCTCAGGGGGTGTGCTCGGCATCCACAAGGGAGCGACCCTCACCGAGCGCGGTGACGTCCTCGACGATGCCCAGCGCCAGTGCCTGGGGGGTCAGCCCGATCCGCTCGAGGATGGCCGCCCGCTTGGCGTGGCCGAGGAACTCCTGGGGGATGCCGTGCAGCCGGAAGGGGGTGTCGACGCCGGCGTCGTTGAGGGCCTGGAGGAGGACCGCGCCGCAGCCACCGACGCGGCCGTTGTCCTCGACGCTGACGACCAGGCGGTGGTCGCGGGCCAGCTCGACGAGGGCCGGGTCGACCGGCTTCACCCAGCGCGGGTCGACGACGGTGACACCGATGCCCTGTGCCCCGAGGCGACCGGCGACGTCGACGGCGGTCGCGGCCATCGCGCCAGCGGCGACGATGAGAACGTCGCGGGTACCGCTGCGGACGAGCACGTCGGCTCCCCCGGCCTTGCCGACGGCCTCGATGTCATCGGGGGGTGGGCCCTTCGGGAACCGGACGACGGTCGGCGCGTCGTCGACCTCCACCGCCTCGTTGAGCAGCTCGCGGAGCCGGGTGGCGTCGCGCGGGGCCGCGATCCGCAGGCCGGGGACGACCTGGAGCACCGACATGTCCCACATGCCGTTGTGGCTGGCGCCGTCGTCGCCGGTGACCCCCGACCGGTCGAGCACGAACGTCACGCCGCACCGGTGCAGGGCGACGTCCATGAGCACCTGGTCGAAGGCGCGGTTGAGGAACGTGGAGTAGACCGCGACGACCGGGTGCAGACCGCCCATGGCCAGCCCGGCGGCGCTGGTCGCGGCGTGCTGCTCGGCGATGCCGACGTCGAACGTGCGCTCGGGGAACCTGGCCTCGAAGTCGTCGAGCCCCACCACGTGCATCATGGCGGCGGTGATCGCGACCACGTCCTGGCGGCGGTGGCCGATGCGGACGATCTCGTCGGCGAAGACGTCGGTCCAGATCTGGCCGCGGGGGTTCTCCTCACCGGTCTCGATGTCGAAGGGCTGGGGCGAGTGGAACTGGTCGGCCTCGTGCCGCTCGGCGGCGTCGTACCCGAAGCCCTTGCGGGTGATGGCGTGCACGATGACGGGCCCGCCGAACCGCTTGGCCTGGGCGAGGGTCTGCTCCATCGCCGCCCGGTCGTGGCCGTCGATGGGGCCGACGTACTTCAGGCCGAGGTCCTCGAAGAGCCCCTGCGGGGCGATGGCGTCCTTCATGCCCTTCTTCATGGCGTGGAGGACGTCGTACGCCGCCGGGCCGACGCCGCGGACCGCGGTCAGGCGCTTCTTGACCAGGTCGAGGACCTGCTCGTAGCGGGGGTTGGTGCGCAGCGTCGTGAGCGCGTTGGCGAGGCCGCCGATCGTGGGCGTGTAGGACCGGCCGTTGTCGTTGACGACGATCACCAGCTTGCTGTCGCGGGCGATGGCGATGTTGTTCAGCGCCTCCCAGGCCATGCCGCCGGTGAGGGCGCCGTCGCCGATGACGGCCACGACGTGACGGTCCTCGCCACGGATGGCGTAGGCCTTCGCCAGCCCGTCGGCGTAGCTGAGGGCGGTGGAGGCGTGGGAGTTCTCGACGATGTCGTGGTCGGACTCGGCCTGGCTCGGGTACCCGCTCAGGCCACCCTCCTGGCGGAGCCGGTCGAACTCGGCCCGGCGGCCGGTCAGGAGCTTGTGGACGTAGGACTGGTGGCCGGTGTCGAAGACCACCCGGTCACGCGGGGAGTCGAACACCCGGTGGATGGCCAGGGTGAGCTCGACGACGCCGAGGTTGGGGCCGAGGTGTCCGCCGGTGCGTGAGCAGGTCGCGACGAGCAGGTCGCGGATCTCGCTGGCCAGCAGGTCGAGCTGGTCGTCGGAGAGGTCGCGCAGGTCCCGCGGGGTCGTGATCGACTCGAGGTGGCCCATGGCGGCGAGTCTATAGGTCGAGGACGGCAACGCCTCGTTCGTGAAGACTGCCCATCCAGACCCTGCCGGCGTGCTCCCGGACGCCGGTGACCATGTGGAAGTCGCGGGTGTCGACGTCGCAGTCGTGGACCAGGGTGCCCGCGTCGTCGTAGGCCTGCACCCAGACCCGCTGCTTCTCCTTCGGCTGCAGCTTCTCCGGGATCTTCGTCACCTGGCGCCGCAGCCAGCGCGGCCCCCTCATCACCTTCTCGACGACCGGGTCGGTGGGCGAACCGATGGCCACCCAGATCAGGCCGTCGCTGCCCCGGGCGATGTTGTCGGGGTAGCCGGGCAGGTCCTCGACCAGGAAGTCCCGCTCCCCCGCGCGGTCGCCCGCGATCCAGTGGCGCGCCACCCGGCGGGTGCTGCTCTCGGCGACCGCCACGAACGCCTCGTCACCGCCCAGGGCGACCCCGTTGGCGAACGCCAGACCCTCCATCACCACCTCGACCGCGCCATCCGGGTCGCGGCGGAGCAGCCGGCCGGTGGCGGTGACCTGGATGAAGTCGTCCTTCCACCGGTCGAGGGTGTGGACGGTCGAGGAGTCGCTGAACCAGATCGTGCCGTCGGCGGCGATCGCGGCGTTGTTGCACACCAGGATCGGGGTGCCCGCCACGGTGTCGGCCAGCGTCTCGACGTCACCGGTTGCCGGGTCGACGCGGAGCAGGCCGCGGGTGGCGTCGCAGACCACGAGCCGGCCGTCGCCGTCGTACTCGATGCCGAGCGGGCGGCCACCGGTCTGCGCGATCCGGTCGACCTGCCGGCCCTCGTCGCGGAGGCGCCAGATGCTGCCGTCCTCGGTGCCGGTGAAGACCGCCCCCTGGTCGGGGCCGTGGGTGGCCACCGCCACGTCCTCGCAGCCGAAGGCGGGCACCGGGATCACGCGGAAGTTCATGTCGTCATCCTTCGGTAGACGTCGGACTCGAGGAAGGCCGGGAGCGCGAGTGCCGCCGACGCCGTCAGGTCGAGGCCCAGCGCGCGGCGCCGGCTCCACGAACACCATCTGGCGGCCCTCGTGGCACTCGATGTCGTCGTCGGTCAGGTCGACCGAGCCCGCGTAGACGGCGACCGGGCAGTCGCCGCACGCTCCACAGGCGACAGATGAACTCGCCGAAGAGCTGAAGGCCGCCCTCGAGCCGGACGCCGGTCTCCTCGGCGAGCTCGCGGTAGGCCGCGGCCTCGAAGGTCTCCCCGTCCTCGACGCCCCCGCCCGGGAATCCCCACTTCTCCGGGTCGATGACCGGGTGCTCGTCCCGCTCCTGGAGCAGCACCCAGCCCCGGCGGTCGACCAGGGCGACGCTCGAGTAGCCGCTGCATGGGGGCCGACGCTACAGGCGGGCGACGTACCTCCGGCCACGCAGCGCCTCCTCGACCAGCCCGACCGCGCGGCGTACGGCGACCAGGCGCGCCTCCTCGCGCTGGAAGGTCTGGACCGCAGCCTCCACGACCTCGGGGACCACGACGTCGCGCAGCTCGGACCGCGCCTCGCTCAGCCCGCGCCGGCAGGCCGCCTGGGAGGCCTCGACGTGGAGGACCGCGAAGCGGGCGAGCACCACGACGTGGCGGCGCAACGCGCCGTGGGCGCGGTACTCGGGCGGACAGATGTCCAGGAGCCAGTTGGCGGCCGTGTGCTCCCAGCCGGGGGCGTCGGGTGGGCGGACCTGGGACGGCCAGCCGGGAGGAGCGACGTATGTGGCCATCCACCCAGCATAGCGGATCTTCGAACAACTTGTTCGAACAGAGTTGGGAGAGTTTGGGAGCCGGATCCTTCCCAAAGACCAGCCCCGCGCGTCAGGATGGTCGCGACATGGGGACCCAGGTAGCCGTCGACCAGATGCTCCCGGCGCTGCCGAGCAGCGCCGGAGAGGCGCGCAGGCTCCTGCGGGACGCCCTGCCGGGAGAGGCGTCGGAGGAGGCCGTGGACGCGGCCGCCCTTGCGCTCAGCGAGATCGTCACGAACGCGCTCGTCCACGCCGGGACCCCGATGCGGCTGCGCGTCATCCTCGCGCCCTCCGCCGTCCGCGTGGAGCTCGCCGACGGCAGCGTCCACCTGCCGCTCCCCCGCGACTACTCCCGGGCCGCCGGGACCGGACGTGGGCTGCACATGGTCACCGAGGTGGTCGACCAGTGGGGTGCCCACCACGACGAGGACGGCAAGGTCGTGTGGTTCGAGATCGCCGACCCGCCGTCGGAGCCGCAGGGCGCCACCGGCCAGGTCTCGTCCACGCGCCGGCCGGCGAGTCGGTCGATGCTGCGCGTCGAGCTGAACAACGTGCCGCTGCTGATGCATGCCGCCTGGCAGGAGCACGCGGCCGGGCTCCTGCGTGAGCTGCTCCTCACCCGGCTCGAGGAGGATGCGTCCGCCATCGACGAGCACGCTGCGGCGAGCGCGGCGATGAGCGTGCTCTACGAGCAGGTCCCGGCCCCCGAGCTCGGCGACGAACCCGAGGCGATCATGGCCACCGCGGTCGAGCCGCACGTGTCGGCCGAGCGGGTCTTCCTCGACCTGCCGCAGGAGGCGGCTGCCGACTTCGACGTCCTCGACGAGATGCTGCAGATCGCGGTGCGGCAGGCCGAGCAGGGCAAGCTCCTGTCACCACCCACCCAGCCCGAGATCGGGGAGCTGAGGCGCTGGCTGTGTGCACAGGTCCGCGAGCAGTCCGCCGGAGGCACACCGGCCGCGTGGAGGGCTCCCATCGGCAACCCGCCGCCGCCCGACCCGCGGACGTTCCACTGGGACCCGGTCTCGGTCAGCACCTCGACCCGCGCGCTGGTCGCCGCGGACGACACGGACCAGATCGTCGCGGTCAGCCCCTCCGCGCTCGCCCTCCTCGGCTACAGCCACCCACGGGAGCTGGTCGGGAGCCGCCTCATCTGCATCATCCCCACGCGCTACCACCAGGCCCACATCGCCGGCCTGACCCTGCACCTGGCCAGCGGCCGGGGGCCGCTCCTGGGCAACCGGATCGCGGTCCCCGTGCTCCGCGCCGACCGGACCGAGCAGGTCCTCGACCTGGAGATCCAGTCCCGGCACCTGCCGGACGGCCGCGCGGTCTTCGTCGCCGAGCTCTTCGGCTAGCCGGCCAGGAAGGACAGCCGCACCTCGCGCTCCGCGTTGTCCACGTTGACGTCGACCAGGCAGATGCTCTGCCACGTGCCGAGCGCCAGCTCGCCGTCGAGGACCGGCACGGTGGCGTACGGCGGAACCAGGGCCGGCATGACGTGCGACCGGCCGTGTCCCGGGCTGCCGTGCTGGTGCCGCCAGCGGTCGTCGGCCGGAAGCAGGTCGTCGAGGGCGGCGAGCAGGTCGTCGTCGCTGCCCGCGCCGGTCTCGATGATCGCGATCCCGGCCGTAGCGTGCGGGACGAAGACGTGGAGCAGGCCGTCCCCGCGACCGGTCGCGAACTCGGCGCAGTCCCGGGTGATGTCGCGGACGGTGTCGGTGTCGCCGGTGCGATAGCTGCGTGTCTCGGAGTCCACCTGACGATCGTGCCACCCCCTGCGCACCTGCGCCGCATGGAACTGCGTACGTTCGCCCCATGGAGCTTCGGTCCCTCGCCTGGCGGACCGACCTCGCGCTGCTCCGGGCAGCGGGCAGCGAGGTCGAGGACCGCGGCGACCACCTCGTCGTACGCACCCCGGCCAACCCGGGCTTCTACTGGGGCAACTACCTGCTCCTCGACGCCCCCGCCGGTCCCGACGCCGTACCGGACTGGCTGCGGGCCTTCGAGAGGGAGTTCCCGGAGGCCGAGCACCGGACCTTCGGAGTCGACGGCGACGACGGATCGGTCGATGACCTCGCGCCGTTCCACGCGGCCGGGATGGGAGTCGAGGCGTCGACGGTGATGACGGCGCAGGCGGTGCACGAGCCTGCCCATCCCAACACCGAGGCGACCATCCGGCCCCTCGCGAGCGACGAGGACTGGGCGCAGCAGGTCGAGCTCGCGCTCACCGACCAGGACCTGCACGGCGGGCGGGTGTTCGCCACCCGGCGTGCCGCCGCGGAGCGGAGCCTGGTCGACCACGGCCTGGGCCAGTGGTTCGGCGCCTTCCTCGACGGCCGGCTCGCCGCCTCCCTCGGGCTGTTCGTGGCCTCCGAGGGGCTCGCCCGCTACCAGGGCGTGATGACGCACCCCGACCTACCGGGGTCGCGGGCTGTGCGGGACGCTGGTCCACCATGCCGGGCGCTACGGCTTCGACGAGCTCGGCGTGCACACCCTGGTGATGGTCGCCGACCCGGACTACCTGGCGATCCGGATCTACCGCTCGGTCGGGTTCACCGGCACGGAGACCCAGCTGCAGGCCGCGCGGATGCCGAAGACGTGACTCAGGCGTTGCCGCCGGAGTCCTCGAACTCTCTCGACGCCGCCCACGCACGCCGCCTGGGGTTCGGGCGCAGTGTGCCCGTCGCCGTACTGCTCGATGAAGAGGTCGAGTCGCGGGTCGTCCGGCCCGTCCAGCGCGAGCTGCGCCCCCCAGACGGTGACGACCACGGATGCGTCCTGGTCTTCGAACGGTGAGAGGATGCCCTTCTCGGGGAGCTTCGCGGCGAGGTTGTCGATCTCCTCGGCGGAGAGTCCCGGCTGGTAGGTGATCCAGACGGCACCGTGCTCGAGCGAGTGCACCGCGTTCTCCTCGCGCACCGGTCGGTCGTAGACCCCGCAGTTCAGCCAGATCGGGTCGTGCTCCCCGCCCACCGGGGGTGACTGCGGGTACTCCACCTCGCCCGCGACGTGGTCGCGGTCCAGGTCGGTGTAGGTCACCACGTCGCCGAGGCCGGACGCAGAGGCGTCGTCGTCGCCGCCGCGAAGCAGCAGGACCACCGCCACGCCGATCACGAGGACGATGGCGATGCCGAGGATGAGGAACCGGCGCCGGTGCGTCGAGGACGTCATGACTCCAGCGCCTGTTCGACCCGCTGCACCTTGGCGGTGAGCTGGCCGTCGTACCCGGGACGGATGTCGGCCTTGAGCACCAGGCCGACGCGTGGGGACACCTCGGCGACGACGTCGACCGCACGCTTCACGACCGCCATCACCTCGTCCCACTCACCCTCGATGTTGGTGAACATCGCGTTGGTCTCGTTGGGGAGGCCGGACTCGCGGACGACGCGTACGGCGGCCGCGACCGCCTCGGACACGCTGCCGGAGTCGTCCGCGGCGGTCGGGGAGATGCTGAAGGCGGCGATCATGGCGACAACGGTAGCCACAGGTCTAGCGTGCGAGGTGGCAACGCACGAACAAAGGAGGACAACGTGGCTTCGAAACTCAACCCCTACGTCAGCTTCGACGGCAACGCGCGCGAGGCGCTGGAGTTCTACCGTGAGGTCTTCGGCGGCGAGCTCAACGTCAACACGTTCGGCGACTTCGGCAACGACGCCGGCGGCGAGGCCGACAAGATCATGCACGGCCAGCTCGAGACCGACGCCGGCTTCACCCTGATGGCCGCCGACAACCCGCCCGGGCAGGACTTCACACCGGCAACAACCACGCCATCAGCCTCAGCGGCGACGACGACGAGATGCTGCGTGCCAACTGGAAGCAGCTCTCCGACGGCGGCATGGTCATGGTGGCGCTCGAGAAGCAGATGTGGGGCGACGAGTTCGGCATGTGCGCCGACCGGTTCGGCGTGACGTGGATGGTCAACATCGCC
>CAWEVA010000003.1:0-110111 GCA_963812345.1 uncultured Actinomycetota bacterium | reverse complement strand
CCGCGGTCGGATCGCTTTGCTTTTTCTCGACGCCCGATCAAACCCCTCTGGGTAATGTCCGGCGCACCGCCAGCGAGATTGGAAGGCCGATGCGAAAGCGTGTAAACAACAGTCCGGTGACCAAGACCACGAACGGAAACGACATCTTGCGTGGATAGGCGGAAAGCGGCGGGATGGAGAGATTCATGACCGCGTAAATGAGAAGCCCATAGAATAACCCCGCGACGACCGGATGATGAGTTAGGATAGGAATCGCCCTGCTCGCCAGATAGAAAATCGCCGCAGCCGACAAAGCGATACAGAAATGGAGAACGAGACCGAGCGCCGCCGTCGGCAGACCTCCGCTGAAAGCCGGCGCACCCAGCAAACCGCTCGCTACCGATTGCAGAATGCGAATCGGTGGCACGCCCCGCAGGGCTGAAGAAATCCGATCGCATAGGTAATATCAAGCGTGCAGGCGATCGCGCCGCCCAGCAGGATTGCGGAAAGAGCTGTGAGTCGACGCATGGCAGTCAAGCAGGGTATCAGTCTAATTCCATCCGGGACCACCAGTCAGCAGAACGGTTGACAATGACTTCGCTTCCTTTATAGCACAGTTCTGTCGGGACAGGTGATGGAGGCGAAGGGACTCGCCCGGTCTCAGTGGAGCGCTTGTCTTAGTCTGACGAATTGGCGCTATCTCGCGTCCGTAACTCTAGGCGCCGGTTTTCCGATGGCGATTGCGACCGGCACCCATCGGATCCTTCTCCGGACGCAAATCGCGGAGCTTGAACCGGGAAGATTCCTGCGTCGGTTCCAGAGCGTTTTGGCTGCTGGTGTCGCCGGCTTCTTCGGTTGGCTTGGTCTCCATTCTCAGACTCTTGTTCGTTTCTAGTTGCACGGTTCATAAAGAAGCTGCTCTCGCGCCAGTTCCGCAGATTTTCCTGGTTACGGAACCTTGAAAAGTAGTCGACGCCGGACCATCGACGGGTCGTGCCTCAGATTTTCAGAAAAATCCTCCCCGGGTCGGAACTGAACGGTCTGCCAGTAGCGCGGCGAAGCTCACTTTAGGCCAGCTCTGTTTGCTCGTGCCGGATTCAGCGACGCTTTTCTATTGCATCGTACGAGTGCGTTCCGGACGGCGACATGGTCAAAGCTGAATTGCATCGACAGCCAAGGCAAATGACGCTCTTTTGCGTGCGAACGCAGACTTAACCGTGGATTTCAGGAAATCTTTTACCGAGCTTGGACGGCACAACGTCTACCCGGCGACCGTGATTCATCCGGTGACGAACTGGCGGCGGCTCATCCAAATCGCACCCTGCGTCTTGCCGTTCTTCGACACTCCGACCCAGGTCGCGCACCTGGTGATGACGCGAATTGGGAGTGGCGTCCGGCCGTTGGGGAGTTTGAGTTGGATAATGGGGACTGAATCGGAGAGTCATCTTCGACTCGAGATCCGGCATGTTCTCTTCATCGACATCGTCGGCTACTCGAAGCTGCTCATCGAGGAACAGAACGAGCGGGTGAGCCAGCTCACCGCGATCGTGCTCGGAACAGGGCAGGTGCGCGAAGCGACGGACGAACAACTCGTTAGGCTGCCGACCGGCGATGGGATGGCGCTGGTCTTTCGCCATAGCCCGGAAGAGCCGGCGCGTTGCGCGCTGGAGATCGCGGAGGCGCTCCGGAAGCACCCGGAACTTCCGGTGAGGATGGGCATTCACAGCGGCCCGGTCAGCGAGGTGGCTGACGTGAGCGGGCGGACCAACATCGCCGGAGCCGGGATCAACATGGCCCAGCGGGTGATGGATTGGCGACGCCGGGCACATTCTGCTCTCACAGCACGTGGCGGATGATCTCATGCAATACCGCCAATGGGCGCCGCGTCTGCGCGACCTGGGGGACTGCGAGGTCAAGCACGGCGTCCGGCTGCATCTGGTTAATCTCTACGCTGAACCGCTGGGCAATCCCGAGCCGCCGAGAAAGTTCAGTCATCGACCCGCCCAACGCCTGGCGAAGAGGGCACCCCTCAAAGGGAGCGCCTTTTTTGCTGAGCTTCGGCGCCGGAATGTTTATCGCGCAGGCCTTATCTATGCGATGGCAGCCCCGCTGATGATCCAGGTCGGCGACTTAGGGTTTCCCATTATAAGAGATTCCGAACTGGGTCGTCAGGCTTATCGCTGTCGTCCTCGTCATCGGTTTTCCGGTCGCGCTCGCGCTGGCTTGGGCGTTTGAGGTCACGCCCGAGCAATTGGTAATCTTCTTCCAGCGCGACCGTTTACGTATTGCTCGGACTTCATGATCACGATGTTCGGCGACGGCCAGGTCACCAACGCGAACGACGGCCGTTACAACGTGCTCCTGCTCGGTGGGGACTCCGGCGCCGGTCGGTGGGGCCTGCGGCCGGACTCGCTCACCGTTGCCAGCATCGACGCGGACACCGGCCGGACGGTGCTGATCAGCCTGCCCCGCAACATGGCGAACTTCCCGTTCGCCGAGGGCTCGGTCATGCACAAGCAGTTCCCGAAGGGCTTCGACTGCGAGGAGTGCTACCTCAACGGCGTCAGCACCTGGGCCCAGGACCACACCGACCTCTTCGGCAAGTCCGACAACCCGGGCGTCGACGCCACGATCATGGCGGTCGAGGGGATCACCGGCCTGAAGGTGAACTACTGGGCAATGGTGAACCTGCAGGGCTTCAGGGACCTGGTGGACGCCGTCGGCGGGGTCACCCTGAAGGTCCGCGCGCCGATCCCCGTCGGTGGTCTCGGCAGCAACGTCACGGGCTACATCCAGCCCGGCGTCCGCAAGCTCAACGGCCACGACACCCTATGGTTCGCCCGGTCGCGGGAGGGGTCCGACGACTACTCCCGGATGGCCCGCCAGAAGTGCGTGATGAGCGCGATGCTCCAGCAGGTCAGCCCACAGGTCGCGCTGCGCAACTTCCAGAGCATCGCGCAGGCCAGCTCGGAGATGCTCTCCACCGACATCCCGTCCAGCGAGGTCGACCGCTTCATCGACCTCGCGCTGAAGGCCCGGGAGCAGCGCGTGGCCTCGCTCTCCCTGGTGCCGCCGATGATCAACACCGGCGACCCCGACATCGGTCTGGTGCGGGAGAAGGTCGCGGCCGCGATCGACAAGGCAGAAGGACAGGCGCCCCCGCCGAGCCAGCGGAGGAAGAAACCCAAGGCCGTCACCGGTGGTTCGCTGGGGAGCCTCAGCGAGGGGTACGCCGCCAACCAGGCCGACGACGTCGGGAGTGCCTGCTGACGCCGAGTCGGCGCGTCTGCGGGCGTTTGACTCACCGAGTCGGCGCATCTGCAACTCGGGGTCGTTGCGTTAGCGCCGACTCGGGCGCTCCGAGCCGTGCATTAGCGCCGACTCGGTGCGCCGTAGGGTGTTCGCCGTGACCGACCAGCCCACGCACGACGCTCCGCGCGTCGTGGCGGTCGTGGTCACCTTCAACCGCATCGCCCTGCTCCAGCGGCTCGTGAAGGCCCTCCAGGAGGTGCCGGAGCTTGCGGAGATCGTCGTCGTCGACAACGCGTCCACGGACGGGACCGGCGAGTGGCTGGCCGCGTCGGCCGGGGCAGCGGACGACCCGGCGGTGGTCGCCCGCACCCTGGACCGCAACCGCGGTGGCGCCGGCGGGTTCCACGAGGGCCTGCGGCTGGCGGTCGAGCGCGGCGCCGACCTGGTCTGGCTCATGGACGACGACGGACTGCCCGACCCGGACTGCCTGAGCAAGCTGCTGACCCACGCGGGCGACCACGACTTCTGGGGCCCGGTCGTGGTGGACGAGGACGATCAGGAACGGCTGGTGTTCCCCATCCGGCTGCCCGGAGGCGCGGCCGTGGTGCACCGGATGTCGGACGTCCGCGCAGCCGCCCGCGACGGAGTGATCCCGGGCGTGGTGATCCCGTTCAACGGAGTCCTGGTCACCCGTGACCTGGTGCACCGGATCGGACTGGTCCGCGAGGAGTACTTCATCTGGGGCGACGACCACGAGTACCGCCTGCGGGCCGAGCAGGCCGGCGCCCGGATCGCCACCGTGACCGACGCCCGGGTGCTGCACCCGGCGGTCGGCGACCTGGGCACGCCGATGATGTTCGGCAGGACGACGTACAACCACACGCCGAGCGACCTCAAGCACTACTGCATGGCCCGCAACAACCTGGTCAACCTGCGCGACTACCGCGGCTGGCCGCACGCGCTCGCGTTCGTCGCCAAGACCGTGTGGTTCTACTCCTTCACGCGTCGCGACCCGGCCCGGCTGCGGCTCAGCCTCGAGGGCATGCGGGCGGGGCTGCGCGGAGACTTCACCGGGCACGAGAGGTTCCTGTGAGCACCCCCAGCGCCGAGTCGGTGGCGGTCGTGATCGTGACTTTCAACCGGGCCGACCTGCTCACCCGCATGCTCGACGGGCTGGCCGCCCAGACCCGGGTGCCTGACGCCGTCTTCGTCGTCGACAACGCCAGCACCGACCACACCCGGGAGATCCTGACCGCCCGGCGGGAGCACCCCGGCCTGCCGCTGCACGTGACGCACAGCGAGGAGAACCTCGGCGGCGCGGGCGGGTTCCGGCTCGGCGTGCGCCTCGCGTACGACGCCGGCCACGACCGGATCTGGCTCGTCGACGACGACGTCGTGCCCGCCACGGACTGCCTCGAGGTCCTCCTGGCGGCCGACGAACCCTGCGTCGCGGCGATCCGCGAGGACGTCAGGGGACAGCTCGTGGAGAAGGCCGCGCTCGACTTCGACCTCAGCAACCCGCTGTCGATCCGTCCCAAGAGGACCTCTGTCGAGGACACCTACGCCGACCGGAAGGACATGCCCGAGCGGGTCGAGCTGCAGAACGTCTCGTTCGAGGGCTTCATGTTCCGCCGCGAGGTGGTGGACACGATCGGGCTGCCCGACGCGTCGTACTTCATCTTCTACGACGACGTCGACTTCGCGGTCCGCGCACGACGGGCCGGCTACCGGATCTGGGGGATGCGCGACGCCGTCCTCGTGCGCCAGCTCGAGTTCGACCAGCAGCACGCCCTGGACACCTGGAAGGGGTTCTACATGTTCCGGAACCTCTTCGTCGTCCACTTCCGGTACGGCGAGAACGCCCTGGTCCGGCTCAAGCCGTGGCTGATCACCGTCGCCGTGGTGGTGCTCAGCCCCCTCCGCGGCGGCCGGGCCGAGGCCCGCAACGTGATCCGCGCCATTCGGGCGGCACGGGGAATGCGGGCCGTTCCACCGACGACCGTAGACTGACCCACTGCGTCAACCCCACGAGGAGAATCACCCCTTGACGAGTCCAGATCTAGTCATCGTCGGCTCCGGCTTCTTCGGCCTCACCATCGCCGAGCGCTGCGCCAACGAGCTCGGCCTGCAGGTGCTGGTCCTCGAGCGTCGCCACCACCTCGGCGGCAACGCCTACAGCGAGAAGGAGCCGACGTCGGGCATCGAGGTGCACAAGTACGGCGCGCACCTGTTCCACACCTCGAACGAAAAGGTGTGGGAGTACGTCAACCGCTTCACGTCCTTCACCGACTACAAGCACCGCGTCTTCGGCAAGTACCAGGGGCAGGTCTACTCGCTGCCGATGAACCTCGGGCTGATCAACCAGTTCTTCGGGAAGTCCCACACGCCCGACGAAGCGCGGGCGTTGATCGCCGAGCAGGCCAGCGAGATCCGGACCGAAGACGCCACGAACCTCGAGGAGAAGGCGATCTCCCTGATCGGGCGGCCGCTGTACGAGGCGTTCATCAAGGGCTACACCGCCAAGCAGTGGCAGACCGACCCGACCAAGCTCAGCGCCGACATCATCACGCGGCTGCCGGTCCGCTACACCTTCGAGAACCGGTGGTTCAACGACACCTACGAGGGCCTGCCCGTCGACGGCTACACCGCGTGGCTGACCAGGATGGCCGATCACCCCAACATCGAGGTCCGGCTCGAGACCGACTTCTTCGACGTCGCCGACGAGTACAAGGGCAAGATCCCGATCGTCTACACCGGGCCGGTCGACGAGTACTTCGGCAACTCCGAGGGGCGCCTGTCGTGGCGCACCGTAGACCTCGAGGAGTCGGTCGAGGACGTCGACGACTTCCAGGGCACCGGCGTCGTCAACTACAACGACCAGGAAGTCCCGTTCACCCGGATCATCGAGTTCAAGCACTTCCACCCCGAACGGGTGAAGACCCACCTGCCCGGCAAGACCGTGATCATTCACGAGTACAGCCGCTTCGCCGAGGAGGGCGACGAGCCGTACTACCCCATCAACACCGCCGAGGACCGCGAGAAGCTGCTCAAGTACCGCGAGCTCGCGAAGAAGGAGTCGATGGTCCTCTTCGGCGGGCGACTCGGCACCTACAAGTACCTCGACATGCACATGGCGATCGGCTCCGCGCTGACCATGTACGAGAACAAGCTAAAGCCCCACTTCGCCGAGGGTGCGGCCCTGACCAGTGGAGGAGTGGACGAATGACCAGCCCCAGCGTGAAGGGCCCAACCAAGCGTCGGGTGCTCCAGCGCCAGATCCTGCCGATCGACGGTGACACCGACGTCTTCCGCCTGTACGTCGACCCGGAGGCCGCCGTCCTCGACGCCGACAAGTACGAGGTCGGCTCCAACCGCGTCGCGCAGCAGCTCAACAGTGCGATCATGCGACAGTCCGCGTCGACCGGGGTCTCGATCCACCCCGACCAGATCCTCAGCCGCACCGCGTTGCGGTTGCCCGCGGAGGACCGGATCTCGTTCGGCTCCTACTTCAACGCCTTCCCGGCGAGCTACTGGCGTCGGTGGACCATCGTCTCCGAGGTCACCCTCACCCTCAAGGTCGAGGGCAAGGGGGCGACCGTCACGCTCTACCGCTCGAATGATCACGATGTTCGGCGACGGCCAGGTCACCAACGCGAACGACGGCCGTTACAACGTGCTCCTGCTCGGTGGGGACTCCGGCGCCGGTCGGTGGGGCCTGCGACCGGACTCGCTCACCGTTGCCAGCATCGACGCGGACACCGGCCGGACGGTGCTGATCAGCCTGCCCCGCAACATGGCGAACTTCCCGTTCGCCGAGGGCTCGGTCATGCACAAGCAGTTCCCGAAGGGCTTCGACTGCGAGGAGTGCTACCTCAACGGCGTCAGCACCTGGGCCCAGGACCACACCGACCTCTTCGGCAAGTCCGACAACCCGGGCGTCGACGCCACGATCATGGCGGTCGAGGGGATCACCGGCCTGAAGGTGAACTACTGGGCGATGGTGAACCTGCAGGGCTTCAAGGACCTGGTGGACGCCGTCGGCGGGGTCACCCTGAAGGTCCGCGCGCCGATCCCCGTCGGTGGTCTCGGCAGCGACGTCACGGGCTACATCCAGCCCGGCGTCCGCAAGCTCAACGGCCACGACACCCTCTGGTTCGCCCGGTCGCGGGAGGGGTCCGACGACTACTCCCGGATGGCCCGCCAGAAGTGCGTGATGAGCGCGATGCTCCAGCAGATCAGCCCGCAGGTCGCGCTGCGGAACTTCCAGAGCATCGCGCAGGCCAGCTCGGAGATGCTCTCCACCGACATCCCGTCCAGCGAGGTCGACCGCTTCATCGACCTCGCGCTGAAGGCCAGGGGGCAGCGGGTGGCCTCGCTCTCCCTGGTGCCGCCGATGATCAACACCGGCGACCCCGACATCGATCTGGTCCAGGAGAAGGTCGCGGCCGCGATCGACAAGGCCGAGGGACAGGCGCCCCCGCCGAGCCACGGAAGAAGAAGCCCAAGGCCGTCACCGGTGGTTCGCTGGGGAGCCTCAGCGAGGGGTACGCCGCCAACCAGGCCGACGACGTCGGGAGTGCCTGCTGACGCCGAGTCGGCGCGTCTGCGGGCGTTTGACTCACCGAGTCGGCGCATCTGCAACTCGGGGTCGTTGCGTTAGCGCCGACTCGGGCGCTCCGAGCCGTGCATTAGCGCCGACTCGGTGCGCCGTAGGGTGTTCGCCGTGACCGACCAGCCCACGCACGACGCTCCGCGCGTCGTGGCGGTCGTGGTCACCTTCAACCGCCTGGCCCTGCTCCAGCGGCTCGTGAAGGCCCTCCAGGAGGTGCCGGAGCTTGCCGAGATCGTCGTCGTCGACAACGCGTCCACGGACGGGACCGGCGAGTGGCTGGCCGCGTCGGCCGCGGCAGCGGACGAGCCGGCGGTGGTTGCCCGCACCCTGGACCGCAACCGCGGCGGCGCCGGCGGGTTCCACGAGGGCCTGCGGCTGGCGGTCGAGCGCGGCGCGGACCTGGTCTGGCTCATGGACGACGACGGCCTGCCCGACCCGGACTGCCTGAGGACGCTGCTGACCCACGCGGGCGACCACGACTTCTGGGGCCCGGTCGTGGTGGACGAGGACGACCAGGACGGCTGGTGTTCCCCATCCGGCTGCCCGGAGGCGCGGCCGTCGTGCACCGGATGTCGGACGTCCGCGCGGCCGCCCGCGACGGAGTGATCCCGGGCGTGGTGATCCCGTTCAACGGGGTCCTGGTCACCCGGGACCTGGTGCACCGGATCGGCCTGGTCCGCGAGGAGTACTTCATCTGGGGCGACGACCACGAGTACCGCCTCCGGGCCGAGCAGGCCGGCGCCCGGATCGCCACCGTGACCGACGCCCGGGTGCTGCACCCGGCGGTCGGCGACCTGGGCACGCCGATGATGTTCGGCAGGACGACGTACAACCACACGCCGAGCGACCTCAAGCACTACTGCATGGCCCGCAACAACCTGGTCAACCTGCGCGACTACCGCGGCTGGCCGCACGCGCTCGCGTTCGTCGCCAAGACCGTGTGGTTCTACTCCTTCACGCGTCGCGACCCGGCCCGGCTGCGGCTCAGCCTCGAGGGGATGCGGGCGGGGCTGCGCGGAGACTTCACCGGGCACGAGAGGTTCCTGTGAACACCCCCAGCGCCGAGTCGGTGGCGGTCGTGATCGTGACCTTCAACCGGGCCGACCTGCTCACCCGCATGCTCGACGGGCTGGCGGCCCAGACCCGGGTGCCCGACGCCGTCTTCGTCGTCGACAACGCCAGCACCGACCACACCCGGGAGATCCTGACCGCCCGGCGGGAGCACCCCGGCCTGCCGCTGCACGTGACGCACAGCGAGGAGAACCTCGGCGGCGCGGGCGGGTTCCGGCTCGGCGTGCGCCTCGCGTACGACGCCGGCCACGACCGGATCTGGCTCGTCGACGACGACGTCGTGCCCGCCACGGACTGCCTCGAGGTCCTCCTGGCGGCCGACGAACCCTGCGTCGCGGCGATCCGCGAGGACGTCAGGGGACAGCTGGTCGAGAAGGCCGCGCTCGACTTCGACCTCAGCAACCCGCTGGCGATCCGTCCCAAGAGGACCTCTGTCGAGGACACCTACGCCGACCGGAAGGACATGCCCGAGCGGGTCGAGCTGCAGAACGTCTCCTTCGAGGGGTTCATGTTCCGCCGCGAGGTGGTGGACACGATCGGGCTGCCCGACGCGTCGTACTTCATCTTCTACGACGACGTCGACTTCGCGGTCCGCGCACGACGGGCCGGCTACCGGATCTGGGGGATGCGCGACGCCGTGCTCGTGCGCCAGCTCGACTTCGACCAGCAGCACGCCCTGGACACCTGGAAGGGGTTCTACATGTTCCGGAACCTCTTCGTGGTCCACTTCCGCTACGGCGAGAACGCCCTGGTCCGGCTCAAGCCGTGGCTGATCACCGTCGCCGTGGTGGTGCTCAGCCCCCTGCGCGGCGGCCGGGCCGAGGCCCGCAACGTGATCCGCGCCATTCGGGCGGCGCGGGGAATGCGGGCCGTTCCACCGACGACCGTAGACTGACCCACTGCGTCAACCCCACGAGGAGAATCACCCCCTTGACGAGTCCAGATCTAGTCATCGTCGGCTCCGGCTTCTTCGGCCTAACGATCGCCGAGCGCTGCGCCAACGAGCTCGGCCTGCAGGTGCTGGTCCTCGAGCGTCGCCACCACATCGGCGGCAACGCCTACAGCGAGAAGGAGCCGACCTCGGGCATCGAGGTGCACAAGTACGGCGCGCACCTGTTCCACACCTCGAACGAGAAGGTGTGGGAGTACGTCAACCGGTTCACGTCGTTCACCGACTACAAGCACCGGGTCTTCGGCAAGTACCAGGGGCAGATCTACTCGCTGCCGATGAACCTCGGGCTGATCAACCAGTTCTTCGGGAAGTCCCACACGCCCGACGAAGCGCGGGCGCTGATCGCCGAGCAGGCCAGCGAGATCGCGCACCGAAGACGCCACGAACCTCGAGGAGAAGGCGATCTCCCTGATCGGGCGGCCGCTGTACGAGGCGTTCATCAAGGGCTACACCGCCAAGCAGTGGCAGACCGACCCGACCAAGCTGAGCGCCGACATCATCACGCGGCTGCCGGTCCGCTACACCTTCGAGAACCGGTGGTTCAACGACACCTACGAGGGTCTTCCCGTCGACGGCTACACCGCGTGGCTGACCAGGATGGCCGACCACCCCAACATCGAGGTCCGGCTCGAGACCGACTTCTTCGACGTGGCCGACGACTACAAGGGCAAGGTCCCGATCGTCTACACCGGGCCGGTCGACGAGTACTTCGGGAACTCCGAGGGTCGCCTGTCGTGGCGCACCGTCGACCTCGAGGAGTCGGTCGAGGACGTCGACGACTTCCAGGGCACCGGCGTCGTCAACTACAACGACCAGGAAGTCCCGTTCACCCGGATCATCGAGTTCAAGCACTTCCACCCCGAACGGGTGAAGACCCACCTGCCGGGCAAGACCGTGATCATTCACGAGTACAGCCGCTTCGCCGAGGAGGGCGACGAGCCCTACTACCCGATCAACACCGCCGAGGACCGCGAGAAGCTGCTGAAGTACCGCGAGCTCGCGAAGAAGGAGTCGATGGTCCTCTTCGGCGGGCGGCTCGGCACCTACAAGTACCTCGACATGCACATGGCGATCGGCTCCGCACTGACCATGTTCGAGAACAAGCTCAAGCCCCACTTCGCCGAGGGTGCGGCCCTGACCAGTGGAGGAGTGGACGAATGAGCGTCACCCATACCCAGACCAGGCGACGGAGGCCGACCCCCGGCACCAAGCGTCGGGTGCTGCAGCGCCAGATCCTGCCCGATCGACCGCGACACCGACGTCTTCCGGCTGTACGTCGACCCGGACCCCGCCGTCCTGGACGCCGACAAGTACGAGGTCGGCCACAACCGCCAGGCGCAGGAGCTCAACGCGTCGCCATGCGACAGTCCGTCGTCGACGGGCATCCCGATCCACCCCGATCAGATCCGAGTCCCGCACCGCTTTGCGGTTGCCCGCGGAGGGCGACGAGCTCTCCTTCGGCACCTACTTCAACGCCTTCCCGGCGTCGCTACTGGCGGCGGTGGACCATCGTCTCCGAGGTCACCCTCACCCTCCGGTCGAGGGCACCGGCGCCACCGTCACGCTCTACCGCTCGATGGCCAACGGCCGCTCGCAGCGGGTCGACACCGTCACGACAGGCAACAGAAGACCGCCACCTTCGCCTTCGACCTCCGCTGAAGCCGTTCGTCGACGGCGGCTGGTACTGGTACGACGTCGTCGCCGGCGACGAGGACTTCATCGTCCACTCCGCCGAGTGGGCCGCGGAGGTGCCTGCCGACCGCGCGCAGCACGGCACGGTCGACATCTGCATCACGACCATGAACCGGCCCGACTTCTGCGCCAAGCTGCTCGGCCAGCTCGGCGAGCACCGAGGAGCTGCGGCCCTACCTCGACGAGGTCCTCGTCATGGAGCAGGGCACGCAGAAGATGGTCGACTCCGAGTTCTACGCCGAGGCCGAGGCCTCGCTCGGCGAGACCCTCCGGATCATCGAACAGGGCAACCTCGGCGGCTCCGGCGGCTACGCCCGGGCCCAGCTCGAGTCGGCCGCAAGGGCACCGCGACCTACGTGATGATGCTGGACGACGACGTCGATCTGCGAGCCCGAGGGCATCATCCGCGCCATCACCTTCGGCGACCTCTGCCGCAAGCCCACGATCGTCGGCGGCCACATGTTCAGCATCTTCGCCCGCACCCGCCTGCACAGCTTCGGCGAGGTCGTCAGCCATGGCGCTTCTGGTGGCTCTCGGCGCCGGGCGTGTTCCCGGACTGGGACTTCGGCGCCCGCAACCTCCGCTCCACGCGCTGGCTGCACAAGCGGATCGACGTGGACTTCAACGGCTGGTTCATGTGCATGATCCCGCGCCAGGTGCTCGACGAGATCGGCCTCTCGCTGCCGTTGTTCATCAAGTGGGACGACTCGGAGTTCGGCCTGCGCGCCAAGGCAGGCGGGCTACCCGACCGTCTCCTTCCCGGGTGCCGCCGTGTGGCACATCCCGTGGACCGACAAGAACGACGCCCTGGACTGGCAGTCCTACTTCCACCACCGCAACCGCTTCGTCGCGGCGCTGCTGCACTCGCCGTACCAGCATGGCGGCCGGATGGTTCGCGAGAGCCTCAACCACCAGATCACGCACCTGGTCTCCATGCAGTACTCCACCGTCGAGCTGCGCCACAAGGCGCTCGAGGACGTGCTCGCCGGTCCCGCACGGCGCTGCACGACGCTGCTGCCCGGCAAGCTGGCCGAGGTCAAGGAGCTGGTGCAAGCAGTTCACCGACGCCCAGCTCCAGCGCCGACCCGGACGCCTTCCCCGATGTGCGGCGCCACAAGCCGCCGCGCAAGGGCAAGGAGCGACTCCGGTGAGCTCGGGCCGCCGTGCTGCCGTCCAGGCGCTGCTCCAGCCGCTTCGCCAGCTGCGCCGAGCCGCGCGACCTCGCGACAGCCACCCCGAGGCCGAGATCCTGGCGATGGACGCCCAGTGGTACCGCATCGCCCGCTACGACTCCGCGATCGTGACGCATGCCCGACGGCACCTCCGCCGCGCTTCTACCAGCGCGACCCCGGCAAGTTCCGCGAACTGCATGAAGCGGACCATCGAGATCCACCGCCGCTTCCCGCGCGAATGGCCGCGGCCTGGCCGCGCAGTACCGCCAGGCACTGGGCGACATCACCTCACCCGAGACGTGGGAGAAGACCTTCGCCCCCTGGCTGGACGGGCCCGTCGAAGGACGCCGTCCCGATGCCTAGCGGCACGATGAGCCCGGCGGGGATCGCCCACGCCCAGGAGCTCGCCGACGTTCCGCTCATCTCGCCCTCCAGCACCACCGGGCTGCTCGAGGTGTTCAGGCGCCGCTACCTGCTGCGCCTGCTGGTACGACGCGAGATCCAGGCTCGATACCAGGGCTCGGTGCTGGGCATGGTGTGGTCCTACGTGAACCCGCTGTCGCAGTTCCTCATCTACTACTTCGTGGTCGGCGTGATCATGAACCTGCACGAGGACGTCGAGAACTTCGCGATCCACATCTTCTGCGGGCTGATCATCGTCCACTTCTTCAACGAGACCGCCAACGCCGGCACCCGCTCGATCGTGCGCAACAAGGGGCTGGTCCAGAAGATGGCGCTGCCGCGGGAGATGTTCCCGGTGGCGTCGATGCTCGTCTCGGCGTTCCACATCGGCCCGCAGCTGGTGATCCTCGGCGTCGCCTGCACGATCATCGGGTGGGAGCCGACAGCGACCGGCTTCGCGGCCGCGGTCCTGGCGCTCGTCCTGACCATGGTGATGGGGACGGCCGTGGCACTGCTTCTGAGCGCGGCCAACGTGTTCATGCGCGACATCAGCAACGCGGTGAACATCCTGACCAACGTGGTCCGGTTCGGCGTCCCGATGATCTACCCCTACACCCTGGTGGAGGAGCGATTCGGAGCGGCCGCCCAGTACTACCTCTGGAACCCGCTCGCCGACGCGGTGCTGCTGATGCAGGAAGCCTTCTGGGTGCCCACGACCAACGACCCGGCCGTCACGGCGCAGGAACACCTGCCGGCGAACCTGTGGACGATGGGGTTCATCACGCTCGGCGCCGCCCTGGTCCTGCTCGTCATCGGTCAGCTCGTCTTCTCGAAGCTGGAGAACAAGATCCCGGAGCGCCTCTAGCCATGAGTGAGTCGATCGTCGCGCGCAACGTGGAGAAGCACTTCACGCTGCGCTACCACCGCACCCTGAAGCAGATGGCGTTCGCCGCCATGCGCCGCCAGGACATCAGCGACACCTTCAAGGCGCTCGACGACGTGTCCTTCACGATCGAGCAGGGTGAGTCCATCGGACTGATGGGGCTCAACGGCTCCGGCAAGAGCACTCTGCTCAAGCTGGTCAACGGGATCATGCGTCCCGACGGGGGAGAGATGCTGACCCGCGGCCGGATCGCCGGGCTGATCGCGACCGGCGCCGGGTTCCACCCGCAGCTGACCGGCCGGGACAACATCTTCCTCAACGCCGCGGTCCTCGGGATGAGCGAGGCGGAGACGCGGCGCAAGTTCGACGACATCGTCGAGTTCGCCAACGTCGGCAAGCACCTCGACAGCCAGGTGGGGCACTACAGCTCGGGGATGTACTCCCGGCTCGGCTTCGCCGTCGCCATCCACGTCGACAGCGACATCTTCCTGGCCGACGAGGTGCTGGCCGTCGGCGACAAGCCGTTCAAGAAGAAGTGCCTGGCCCGGATGCAGGAGATCCGCGACAGCGGGCGGACCCTGGTCTACGTGAGCCACGCCCCGGGGTCGGTGCGCAAGATGTGTGACCGCGTGATCGTCCTCGAAGACGGCCGGCTCGGCTTCGACGGCGAGGTCGACGCCGGCATCAAGTACCTCAAGTACGACAGTGACAACGCCACCGACGAGGAGAACGAGGACGACGAGCTCGGCGCCGACGTCTGACGCTCGATTTCGCTGCCCCCGGCGTGTCGACTGGAAATTACAGTCCTGTAGTTACTCAGAACTGGTATCGCGGCCTGTGTGACTGATGTGAAACTTGCTGCTCCTGTGATTCTTCCCCCGCACTGGAGTAGCCGAGAATGCGTCCGAGCCAGGCTCGTTTTGTCACCGCCTGCCAGCAGCTGCTGGCCCTGGGCGTCGTGCTTGCCGTGCTCACCCCGGCCGCGGGCATCATCAGCATCGACGTGGTCGGGGAGGCCCCCGGCACTGCGCCGCGCGACCCGGCCGGAGGCGCCGCGTTCGCGGCGTACACGCGGGAGGCAGTCCCGCCCGTCGGTGCTCCCCGGCGAGGCTGTGGACGCGAAGGTGCGGGAGTACCCGCTCACCGCGGCAGCGGGGGCGAAGCGCCGCTCCACGCGGTCTCGCCGCCCGGACCACCGCGATGGGCGCCGGCACCACGGAGGTCACCAGCAGCCCCGAGCCGGTCGTGGGGTACGGCGCGGTCGGCGTGACCTGGGCCCGCGGCCAGCGGCCCGACGACGAGTCCCTGGGCTTCGAGGTGCGGACCCGCACCGACGCGGAGTGGTCGCAGTGGATGACCCTGCCCTACGACGACGAGCACGGCCCCGACCCCTCGAGCGAGGAGGCTCGGCACGCGCGGCCGGGCACCGACGTGCTGCTGGTCGGCAAGGTCGACCAGGTCCAGGTGCGCTCGGAGAGCACCGAGGGCGCACCGCCGGCCGACATGACGATGTCGGTGATCGCGCCGGGCCATGCGGAGACGACGACGACCGAGCCGGCCGCCATCGAGACCGCCGGCCTCTCCGAGGGGCGCGATCCGCGGACTCCGCGGCGACGGGAGCCACCGACGGGCTCGACCTGCAGGCCACGACGTTCACTCCCAAGCCGGTGATCTACTCCCGCAAGCAGTGGGGAGCCAACGAGCGGATGAGGGACCGGAGCTCGCTCCACTACTTCGAGGTCCACGCCGGGTTCGTCCACCACACGGTGAACGCCAACGCCTACACCCGGGCGGAGGTGCCCGGGATCCTGCGCAGCATCTACGCGTACCACACGCAGTCCCTGGGCTGGAGCGACGTCGGCTACAACTACCTCGTCGACAAGTTCGGCCGGATCTGGGAGGGCCGCGCCGGCGGGGTCGACCGCCCCGTGGTCGGCGCCCACACGCTCGGCTACAACGACTGGTCCTTCGCCATGTCGGCGATCGGCAACTACGAGACCGTCGGGCCCGCGCGACGCGATGCTGCAGGCCTACGGCAGCCTCTTCGCGTGGAAGCTCTCGCTGCACGGAGTCAACGCGTCGTCGACCGACCAGTGGGTGGGCACCCGCAGCTTCAAGGCGATCAACGGCCACCGTGACGCCGGTTCCACCGCCTGCCCCGGCCGCTACCTCTACGCCAAGCTCCCTGTCATCCGGCGGTACGCCGCCAAGGCGCAGCGTGGGTGGTCAGGTCGAGAGCTCGAGTCCGACCTCGCCGGCACCGCACACCCCGACCTGGTCGTGCGGCGGGCGAGTGACGGGAAGGCCTTCATCGTCCCGACCGGTGGCCTGCTCAGCCTGGAGCGGCCGGTCACCCAGGCCGGGGTCTGGGCCGGCGCGGACACCGTGGTGGGCTCGCCCGACCTGACCGGGGACGGACTCGGCGACCTGGTCGTCCGCTCGACCAATGGCAACGCCGCCGTCAGGCCCGCCTCGACGACCGGGTTCGGAGCCCCGATCAAGTCCACCGCGGCCTTCGCCGGGCGCGACCTGCTCGCCGCGGTCGGCGATCTCGACGAGGACGGCCACAACGACCTGGTCGCCCGGAACCCCGCCACCAACGGCCTCAACACCTACCTCGGCGACGGGACCGGTGGCTTCACCCGGCGAGCGCTCACGGGCGACTGGCGCGGCTACGACAAGCTGGCCGCGACCGGCGACCTGAACGGGGACCACCACGTCGACCTGCTCGCACGCGACGCCGACGGACGGCTCTGGCTCCATCCCGGGACCGGGACGGGCGACCTCGGGGGCCGGGTGCAGCTGGCCGGACAGTGGGGTGGGTACGACACCATCAGCGGCTTCGGTGACTTCACCCGCGACGGGAACCCCGACCTCGTCGTCCGGCCTGCGGGCGGCCAGGGCTTCATCCTTCCCTCGCACGGTGACGGGACGTTCGGCCGCAGGATCGGACCGTTCGCGTCGGCTGACCCGCGGCGGAGCGATGAGCGGGATCGGCAACACGACCGGCAGCCGGGCCCCCGACCTGGTCGCCCGGCGGGGCGACGACCTCGTGACCATCGCCCACCACGGCACCTTCAACCTGGGTCGACCCATCCCGACCGGCGTGAGCCTCGGGGGTGCGAACGCCGTACTCAACGTCGGCGACTGGGACCGGGACGGCTCGGGCGACATCGTCTTCCGCCGCACTAGCGACGGTGCGCTGATCCTGCGTCGCGGCGACGGCCGGGGTGGTTTCGCCGCCGCCGTCAAGATCGCCGACGGGTTCGGCGCGGTCCGCCTGCTGGCGGCGGTGGGCGACATGACCGGGGACGGCCGGCCGGACCTCATGGGCCAGCCGAAGGGTGGCAGCCTCCGGATCTACCCGGGCAACGGGCTGGCGGGGCTCAAGGCAAGCTACGTCGCGCACAGCCCGATCACCGCGACCAGGCAGGTCGGGATCGGGCGGTGGGACGCCGACGGCGCGCCGGACACCTTCTTCCGCCGGGACAACCGCCTCAGCGTCTTCTTCGGCAACGGTCCCGGCGGCCTCACCAGGTCGAAGGCGCTGGGCCCCGACCTCACGCCGTACAGCTGGGTGATCGGGATCGGGGACGTGCGCCAGAGCGGGCGCGGCGACCTGCTCGCGCTCGCGCGCGGGACCGGCGACCTCTACCTCCTGGAGGCGACCTCGAAGGGGTTCCAGCCGCGCCGGTACCTCGGTGACGGGATGGCCGGCTTCGACCTCGCTGGATGAGCGGGGGCGGGCCGGATGAACGTCAGCCAGATGGGAAGCGGGCGGTGGCGCGCTCGGCGGCGTACGTCGCGTCGAGCCGGCCCGGGTCCGCGTGGGCCACGAGGACCAGCGAGCCGCCGCGGACGAGCGGCTCGGTGAAGGAGGGGAGCCCGGACGGGGAAGCCGGGTTCTCCTCGGTGAGGACGCGGCCGCTGTCGGCGAGCACATCGCCGGCGGCGGCCGCGGCCCACAGCTCCGCTTGGGTGGTGTCACCGACCGCGAGGTCGTCGGCGCCCGGAGGGTCGAAGGCGACCCAGGCGTCCGGCTGCGACCACACCTCCACCCCGTAGTCGTGCACGCCCCCCGGGAGCGGTTCGGCGAACCGGGTGCCGAGGGGCTGGAGCGCGCTGGCCAGGACCACCGCGTCCTGCTGGGCCCACCGGGCGATGCTCTCGGGGCCGCAGACGTAGGCGTCCGCGTCGTCGCCGTCGGTCACCGCCAGCCCGACGGTCCAGGCGGCACCGAGGAAGACCGGGCCCAGCCAGTGGGTCGGCAGGTCGATCCGGATCACCTGGCCGCGCATGAGGTCGTGCTCCTCGGCCAGCAGGCCGGCGGTCTTGGCGACCCAGTTCGCGTACGTCGTCACCGACAGCTCGGTGCGCTCCCCACTGGCGTGGTCGTAGAACGTGACGAGGGGACGGCCGGCGTCACCGCGCAGCAACCCCTCCAGCACCGCGGCAAACGTGGTCATCGGCACACCCTAGGAGGAGATCGGCCTAGGGTGGCTCCCATGCCAGCGATCGAGCGTCCGATCGAGGGCCTCTGGGCGGTGATCCCCGCCGGGGGCGCCGGGACCCGACTGTGGCCGCTGTCCCGAACGTCGTCGCCGAAGTTCCTCCACGACCTCACCGGGAGCGGTCGGTCGCTCCTGCAGGAGACCGTGGACCGGCTGGCGCCGCTCGTCGCGGACCGCCTCCTGGTGGTGACCGGTGCCTCCCACCGCGACTCGGTCGTCGCTCAGCTCGACGGGCTCGACCCGACCGCGGTGCTGACCGAACCGTCGCCGCGCGACTCGATGGCCGCGATCGGCCTGGGGGCTGCGCTGCTCGAGCGCCGCGATCCCGAGGCCGTGATGGGCTCCTTCGCGGCCGACCACGTGGTCACCGACCCGGACGCCTTCGCCGAGGCGGTCCGGCTGGCGGCGGAGGTGGCCCGCGACGACTGGCTCGTGACGCTGGGCATCGAGCCGACCCACCCGTCCACCGCGTTCGGCTACATGCTGATGGGTGAGCCGCTCGCGGAGCATCCGGGCGCCCACGTCGTGGCCGGCTTCGTGGAGAAGCCGGCGATCGACCTGGCCGACGAGTACCTCGCTTCGGGGAGCTACCGGTGGAACGCCGGCATGTTCGTGGTCCGGCCGCGGGTCCTGCTCGACCTCCTCGCGCGGTGGCACCCCGACTTCGCGGACCGGCTGCGCCGGATCGCCGCGGACCCGTCCCGGCTCGAGGACCTGTGGCCCACCCTGCCCCAGATCGCGCTGGACCACGCCGTGGCCGAGCCGGCCTCGGACGCCGGCCGCGTCGCCGTCGTACCCGCCGCGATCGGGTGGGAGGACATCGGCGACTTCGACTCGCTGTCGCACCTGCTCGAGGCCGATCTCGGCCACCTGACCGTCCTCGGCGAGGGTGCCTGCGTGCGCGGCGTCGACAGCTCGGGGCTGGTCGTGGCCGGCACCGGCCGGGTGATCTCGGTCGTGGGGCTCGACGACATCGTGGTCGTGGACACCCCGGATGCGCTGCTGGTGACCAGCCGGGATCGCGCGCAGGACGTCAAGCAGGTGGTGAGCCGGCTCCGGCAGGACGGTCGGTCCGACCTGACCTGAGACGGCCGCGGGGTTCAGGCAGTGCTGAGTCAGGCAGCGCTGGGTCAGGCAGCGCTGGGCTCGGGGGAGTCGGTGTAGGGGTACTCGAGCATGAAGTCCTCGAGCGCGGCGCCGCTCACGTCGGAGCAGTACTGCCACACCCCCTCCTGCGAGCCCTCCGCGGCACCCTCGCCGCCGGCCGACCAGTGGCTGATCGCGACGTGCTGGCCGTCGGGGAACGGCTTCCCGTCCGAGGACGTCCACGGCGCCGCGATGAACTTGTTGCGGAAGTTGCTCTCGTCTGTGAACTTGCCCGTGATGCCGCGCAGGGCCTGCATGGCCTCGTCGTCTCCGGCGATGGTGTCGTCGTACCAGAGGATCGTGTAGCCGTGCTCGAGGTTGTGGACCAGCGACTCCAGCTCAGGGCGGTCACCCTCGGTGTAGAGCTTGCGCTCCATCGGTGCGGGGGCCACCCCCGGCTCGTTCCAGTGCGGGCCGAAGGCGGGCGGTGAGTCCTCGTAGGGCACCGGCGTGTCGGTCGGCACGTGCTCGGAGCTGCCGTTGGCGGGCTTCGTCTCGACCTTCGCGCACACCGACGCGGGAGCGCCGATGCTGGCCACGCCGAGGTCCTCGAACTTGCGCAGCTCCCACCAGTTCATGATCGGGCGGTACGCCGCCGCGCCCACGATCAGGAGGGCGATCACCACGCAGACGCCGACGATCATGAACCCGCGCCGACGCTCGGCGCCCTTCTGCTTGCTGCGGATCTGGTCGATCTTCGCCTGGCGGTCGGTCTTGGCGGTCTTGGCCACGAGTGGGTTCCTCGGTGTGGTCGTCGGTCGGTGTTGTCGTCGTGGGAGGGCGAGGGCGGTCTGTCGAGGGCAGAGTCTACGGAGTGGCCGGTCGGAACTGGTGACGGTCTGCGTCTGGTGCGTCGTCGGGGGCATTGACCGGGCGCCAGCCGAAGGCGAAGGCGAGACACGCGAGCGTCCGGCCCTCGCCACCCGACACGATCACGGACCCGCCCTCCGACTGGACCGAGGCATCCGGGAGCACGGTGAGGATGGCGGCGGCGAGCTCGTCGGGATCGGCCGGGGCACCGAACGCCGGCCGGTCCTCCTCGTCGCCGCGAAGCGCCCGGACGACGGCCTCGCGGGCGCCGTACCCGAAGAGGTCGGCGCCGTCGGGCCGGACCAGCGCCGAGGCGCCCGTGCCGTGCTCGCCCGGTGGCAGGACCAGGTCGTCGCGACCGCGCACCACGGCGATCGGGCGGGCGGCGAGCTTGCCCTGTGCGAGCTCGGCCGCTCCGGCGAGCTCGTCGGCGACGGCCGGTGCGGTCACCTCCAGCTCGTTGCCGTGCGCGTCGACCGAGCCGGCGAGGTCGACGAGCACCCGCAGCCCGGCGGCGCCGATCGCGATGTCGGTCTGCCCCTCGCGCCACGCGCGGCCGGCGGTGTCGGTCACCAGCACGCCGACGTTGCGGCCGGTCAGTGCGAGGACCGACTCGCGGATCGCCCGCGCCGACGCGTCGGGGTCCTCCGGCAGCAGCACCACGGTGCCCGGGGCCACGTTGGAGGCGTCGATGCCGGCTGCGGCCAGGGTGAGCCCGTGCCGGGTCCGGACGATCGTGGTCGGTCCCCGGCGGGCGACCACGCGCCGGGTCTCGTCGGGCAGCGCGTCCTCGCGGCTGCCGGGACGGACCCGGCCCTCGGACTTGCTCACCACCTTGCTGGTGACCGTCACGATGTCGCCGTCGGCCAGGTCGAGCAGGCCGGCCACGAGTGCCGCGAGGTCGTCACCCGGACCCACCTCCGGCGCTCCGTCGGGGGCCAGGACGGTGATCACGCGCGGTGCCCCTGCGGCAGGTTGCCGACCAGATCGATTGCGGCCGCGGCCATCGCGGCGGTGGCGTCGTGGTCGGTCATCATCAGGGGTACGGCGCGGCACGCGATGCCGGCCTCCTCGACCCGGCCGACCTCCTCCGCGTCGGCGTCGTCGACCAGCCAGCCGTCGAGGATCCCGTCCGAGGTGCGGGCGCCGTAGTGGAGACCGACGCCGGCCGCGCTCACCTCGACCCCGATCGACGTCAACATCTGCTCGGCCATCCCGCGGACGTGTGCCCCGCCGACGATGGGGGAGAGGCCGACGACCGGGGCACGGGTGGCGGTGATCGCCTCGCGCACCCGGGGGACCCCGAGGATGGTGCCGACCGAGACCACCGGGTTCGACGGCGGCAGGATCACCAGGTCGGCGTCGGTGATCGCGTCGATGACTCCCGGTGCCGGAGTCGAGCCGTCCAGGCCGACGAAGACCACGGTCTCGGCCGGGACCCCCGCGCGCAGGCGCACCCAGTACTCCTGGAAGTGGATCACCCGCCGGCCGCTCGGCGCGTCAGCGTCGGCGATCGCGACGTGCGTCTCGACCCGGTCGTCGGTCATCGGCAGCAGCCGGACGCCCTGCCCATGGATCGGGGTGAGCCAGCGGCGGCACAGGGCCTCGGTCACCTCGGAGAGGGTGTAGCCGGCGTCCAGCATCTGGGTCCGGACCAGGTGGGTGGCCACGTCGCGGTCGCCGAGCCCGAACCAGGCGGGCTCGACGCCGTACTCCGCGAGCTCGGCCGAGACGCTCCAGGTCTCGTCGCTTCGGCCCCACCCACGCTCGAGGTCGATCCCGTCACCGAGGGTGTACATGACGGTGTCGAGGTCGGGGCACACCTTGAGCCCGTGGACCCACAGGTCGTCGGCGGTGTTGGCGATCACCGTGACAACGGCGTCGGCGTCGACCCCCGGCAGGGCCCCGGCGCGGATCCCGTGGCACAGTCCCTGCAGGAAACGGGCTCCGCCCATCCCGCCGGACAGCACAGTGATCGCACGCATGCGGACAGCCTGCCGTACAGGAAATATGGCCCAGATGGGTGGTTGTGCCCCATAGCAGACTCGCGCTTGACTTCTCGCGTACGACAGGCATGTAATTCCCACAGTGTTGTTCGTGGCAGGCCCGGCGCTTTTCCGGTAGCCGGTCGCGAAAGGTGGGAACACAAAACGGGGTGCGCGGGACGGCAGGTCCCGCGCGCAGGGTCGAAAGGGCGAGTGCCGTGAGAGAACTACTTCTCCTCGACGTGGAAGCCGACGAAGCGGGATGGCAGGAGCGCGCGTTGTGCGCCCAGACCGATCCCGAGGCGTTCTTTCCTGAAAAAGGGGGATCAACCAGGGAGGCCAAGAAGGTCTGCCTGACGTGCGAGGTGCGCAGCGACTGCCTCGAGTACGCCCTGATGAACGACGAGCGCTTCGGGATCTGGGGCGGGCTGTCGGAGCGGGAGCGTCGCAAGCTGAAGAAGCGCGCGGTCTAGCGGAGACGCGAAAGCGGATCCGCTGATGGTGGTCGAGCAAGCCGTCGGCGACCGAGCCTGCGAGGGCGGCGAACCGGCGTGTCGAGACCAGGCCGGCGTAGCCGACCGGTAGTCGGCTGCGTCACACCTCCCGCCTGACGAATCACGGTCCGCCGCGGTCGGCCGTTAGTGTCGACGACCGTGAATTCCTCGGTCGCCGCCATCATCGTCAGCCATGACGGTGCCCGCTGGCTTCCGGCCGTCATCGAAGGGCTGGGTGAGCAGCGGGCACCCGTGGATGCCGTGGTGGCGGTCGACACGACCAGCCGAGACGAGAGCACGGAGCTGCTCCGACAGGCGTTCGGCTGCGTCGTCGAGGCACACGGCTCCACCTCCTTCCCGGACGCGGTGACGCTCGGGCTCGAGCACGTCGGCGACTGCGAGTGGGTGTGGCTGCTCCACGACGACTCCAGGCCGGACCCGGGGGCGCTCGAGGCGCTGCTGGCGGCGGCCGAGGCGAACCCGGACGCCGACATCCTGGGACCCAAGCTGCGCGAGTGGCCCTCGCTGCGGCGGCTTCTGGAGCTCGGCGTCACCATCAGCGGCACCGGTCGCCGCGAGACCGGCCTCGAACGCGGCGAGTTCGACCAGGGACAGCACGACAACGTCCGCACCGCGCTCGCGGTGAACACCGCCGGGATGCTGGTGCGGCGCTCGGTGCTCGAAGAGCTCGGCGGCTTCGACCCGCAGCTGCCCATCTTCGGCAACGACATCGACTTCGGCTGGCGCGCGGCCGCCGCCGGCCATCGCACGATCGTGGTCCCGCAGGCCGTGGTCTTCCACGCCGAGGCGGCGCACCGTGGCGTGCGTCGCACCCCGATCACCGGTCGGCACACGCACTACCAGGAACGGCGGGCCGCGCTCTACACGCTGCTGGTCAACGCGCCGGCCAGGTGGCTGCCGTTCCAGGTTCTCCGCCTCGGCCTCGGCACCCTGATCCGGATGATCGGGTACCTGCTGGTGCGCCAGGTCGGGCAGTCGCTCGACGAGCTGGCGGCGCTGGTGTCGCTCTACTCCAGCCCGCGTGAGCTGCTCCGGGCCCGCCGGAGCCGCGCCCGTCGACGGCCGGCCGAGCCGCACGACGTACGCCACCTGCTCGCGCCGCGCTGGCTGCCCTACCGGCACGGACTCGACTTCGTCAGCGACCTGGCCGCAGCGTTGACCATGCAGGCCTCCGACGTCGCCGAACGCCGGAGGGCGGCCAAGCTGGCCGACGCCGGGACCCCGGTCCGCCGGGCCGACTCCGACGACGACGAGGACGACCTGGGCGAGGACACCGGCTTCGTCGTGCGGTTCCTCACCAACCCGGTCGCTGTCCTCCTCACCCTCTTCGTGATCGTGGCCCTGTTCGGTGCCCGGGACGCGTTCGGTGCGGTGTCCGGTGGATCACTGTCGCCCGCGCCCGGAGAGGTAGGGGACTGGTGGCAGCTCCACCTCGACTCCTGGCACGCCATCGGCCAGGGCACGCCGGTGCCCGCCCCGGCGTACATCCTGCCGCTCGCGGTCGTGGCCTCCGTGCTCGGCGGGAGTCCGGCCGCGGCCGTGAGTGCGCTGCTGGTCCTGGCCGTGCCGATCTCGTTGTGGGGTGCGTGGCGGCTGCTGCGCGTGGTCGGGCACCTGGTCGACGCCGCCGGATTCCCGACCTGGCTGGTCGCCTGGGGTGCCGTGAGCTACGCGCTGCTCCCCGTCGTCAGCGGAGCCTGGGGCGAGGGGCGCCTGGGGGTCGTGGCCACCGCGGCCCTGCTGCCCTGGCTCGCCCATGCCGCGCTCGGCTTCGCCGACCCCGAGGCCGACCGCCGCTGGCGCGCGGCCTGGCGCTCGGCATTGTTCATCGCGCTCGGTGCCGCCTTCGCCCCGATGGTGTTCTGGGTCGGGGTCGTGCTGGCCGCCGTCGTGGTCGGCGTCGGCTTCCTGATCAGCCCCCAGGGGATGCGCGACCGGTCGGTGTGGGGCCCGCCCGCCGCAGCGTTGGCGTCGGTTCCGGTCCTGCTGTCGCCCTGGTGGCTGCCGGCCCTGCTCCACGGGGCCGGAGCCGGTCTGTTCTTCGACGCCGGACGCGTCCCGATGCCGGTGGTGGGGTTCGAACAGCTCCTCCTCGGCCGGATCGGGGACGGCGGTGCCCCGTGGTGGCTCGGCCTGGTGCTCCCCGCGCTGGCGGCGCTGGCGCTGATCCCACGTGCGACCCGGATCCCGGTGCTGGTCTGCTGGATGGTCGCCCTGGGGACCGCCGTGCTCGCGGCGGCGCTCGGCCTGGTCGTCTTCGACTTCCCCACCATCACGACCGGACCCGGTCTCGGCTTCCTGGTCGTCCTTCTCCAGGCCTTCTTCCTGGTCGCCGCAGTCATCGGGATGCACGGATTCCTGCGGGCGATTCCCCCCGCGGCCCGCTGGCGCCGGCCCGCGGTCGCGACCTGCGGCGTGCTGTTGTCGCTGGTGCCGGCGTTCGGGCTCGGCTGGTTCGCGGTCGGCGGCCACAGCCAGCTGGGCGACGAAGCCGACACCGGCATCCCCGCCTACATGGTGCAGAACGCGATGCTGCGGGCCCGCCCACGGAATCCTCGTCATCCGCGGCGACGTGCCCGACGGGCTCGACTACTCCGTGCTCCGGGACGACGGGACCACCACGGGCGAGGACGAGATCGCCGCGCTGGGCGAAGAGGACGAGTCCCTCACCCGGGACGTGCGGTCCCTGGTCGCGGGACCGTCGCCGGGCGCGGCCGGGGACCTGGCCGGCCACGGCGTGGAGTACGTCGTGCTCCCCGCCCCTGCTGATGGCAACGTCGCCTCGGCCCTCGACGCGACGGCCGGACTGACCCAGGCCAGCGCGGAGAACCGGTCCACCCGCGCTTGGCAGGTCGAGCGTGCGGTGGACCCGGACGCTGTCGAGGGACCGGACTCCTGGCTGAGGACCGGGCTGCTCGTGGTGCAGGTCCTCGCGATCCTCATCATCGCCGTGCTGGCCGCGCCCACGACCGGGAGGGAGAGACGATGACGACCCAGCCCGGACGCCGTTCCGCCACCGGAGGCCGTGGTGGCCTCTCGTCGACCGCCGTGCTCGGTCTGTTGCTCCCGGCCGTGACGGTGGGGATGCTGCTGCTCGTCCAGCCACACGAGCCGGTCGACAGTCCCCGTCCGCCCGAGCCGACCACGCTCAAGTCCGCGTCGGTCGCGTGCCCGTCGGCCCCTGACGGTGCCGGTCAGGGTGGGGCGGGATCGGCGTTCGTCGCCACCGGTCAGCCGGACGTGCGCGGCGAGGTGAGCGTGACCGCGGGCGGTGAGGAGTCGTCGGTTCCGGTTCGTTCCGGCCGGGTGAGTCGCATGCCGGGTGCTGGACCGGTCGTCGCCGAAGGCGAGGGCGACCTCGCTCCCGGGCTGATCGGCGCCAGGTTCGGCGATCGTCGCCTCGCCGCCGTCGACTGCCCGCTACCGAGCCCCGAGACCTGGTTCACCGGGGTCGGAGCCGGCACCCGGCACAACTCGGTGCTCGAGCTGACGAACCCGGACGCCGGTCCGGCCGTCGCCGACGTGACGGTGCTCGCCCGTGAGGGCGAGGTCAGCGCCAGCGATCTGCGCGGAGTGACCGTCCCCGGCAACGAGAGCGTCCGTCTCGACCTCTCGAACGCGGTTCCGCGCCGCACCGAGCTCGCCCTCCGGGTCGTGGTGTCGCGCGGACGGCTGGCCCCGACCCTGCTCGACGAGATCCCGAAGCTGGGCTCGCAGCCCCTCACCCAGGACTGGTTGCCGCCGCAGCCGGCGCCCGCCCGGAGGAACGTCCTGCTGGGACTGCCCGCCGGTGGAGGCACCCACGGCCTGGCGGTGAGCAACCCGGGGGAGGACGAGGTGCGCGCCAGCGTGAAGATCCTGACCGCCGACGCCGCCTTCGCCCCTGAGGGCCTCGACCAGGTCCGGATACCTCCCGGCACGGTGCAGACCATGGACCTCTCGCGTCAGGTGCGGCAGGCGGTCCAGGACGGGGCCATCGGGGTCGAGGTGACCTCGACCGCGCCGGTGACGGCCGGGATCCGGTCAATCGTCAACGGGGACCTGTCACGGGCCGCCCCGGTGGTCCGCGGTGGCACGCCGATGTCGCTGGTCGTACCTCCCGGCCGGACCTCGGTGCTGCTCGCCGATGCCGCCGAGGTCGGGGTCGTCACGATCTCTTCCTGGAACGACGCCGGCAAGGAGCTGAAGGAGAAGCGGATCGAGGTGAAGCCGGGCACCGGTGGCGAGGTCGACGTTCCCGCCGGAGCCGCGCTGGTCCGGGTGACTCCCCGGCGTACCTCGGTCCACGCCGCCCTCCTGACCACCGGTGACGGAGCCACGGTCGTGCCCTTCCACGAGCTCGTCACCGACGCCCTGATCCCCGACGTGCGGCCGGGTCTGCCGTAGCGCCTCACTCCTCAGGCGCGGTGTAGCGGGGGTCGACCAGCTCGGGGTCGATGCCGAGCAGCTCCGCGACCTGCTCGACCACCACGGTCAGCACCATTGCCTCGAGGTCGGACCGGGTCTCGGATCGGTGCTCGATGGGGCGACGGAAGAGCACCAGCCTGGTCGGCGTGGCTCCGCTGCCGCGCACCAGCGAGGACAGGGGGACGGTGCCGGAGGTCCAGTCGTCGGGGATCTGGGGCGCGTCCTCGACGGCGTACTCGACGAGGCCGAGCCGGTCCTGCCAGCGCCGGTCGATGTCGGTGACGATGTCGAGGACGAGGTCGTCGAAGCGTTCGCGGGGTGTACGCCGCCCCGGCCGGTCGGAGGGTTCGGCAAGGACGCCGGGTCCCCGCATTCCGCGTCCGCGGCGATCCCGGCGTCGCCCGCGCTGCGCTGGCTCCTCCACAGCCGCGAGCCTAAACGGAGAGGCCCCGCACGACCGGTACCGTCGGCGGCGTGAGTCCTGCCCGCCGCTGTTCGCGCACCGCGTGTGGTCGCAACGCCAGCACGACGTTGACCTACGTGTACGCCGACCAGACGGCGGTGCTCGGTCCGCTCGCGACCTATGCCGAGCCCCACGCCTACGACCTCTGTGACGCCCACAGCGAGCGGCTCTCCGCCCCGCGTGGCTGGGAGGTGCTGCGGCTCGCGGCGGACCCGGCCGCGCAGGGACCCACGAGCGACGACCTACTGGCGCTCGCGGACGCGGTCCGCGAGGCAGGCCGGCCGACCGTGGCCGCGATCCCGGGACCCGCGGCCGAGACCGGCCGCGAGGTCGCCCGGCGCGGGCACCTGCGGGTGCTCACCTCCGACTGACGACACGACCGGGCCTGCCCGACGCTAGGCTCCGGCCATGGCCGAACCACGCGATCCGGCGACCCTCGAGGCGATCTTCAAGGCCTACGACGTGCGCGGCACGGTGCCCGACCAGATCGACGCCCCCCTGGCGCGCAGCATCGGAGGTGCGTTCGTCCGGGTCGTCGATGCCACCACCGTGGTCGTCGGGCACGACATGCGGCCCAGCTCGCCCGACCTCGCCGGTGCCTTCGCCGAGGGGGCGGCGGCGGCCGGCGCCGACGTGATCCTGATCGGGCTGGCCGCCACCGACCAGCTCTACTTCGCCTCCGGCAACCTCGGCCACCCCGGGGCGATGTTCACCGCCAGCCACAACCCCGCGCAGTACAACGGCATCAAGCTCTGCCGCACCCACGCCCAGCCGGTGGGCATGGACACCGGCCTTGCGGAGATCCGCGACGCCGTGGCCGCGGGGGAGACCCCGTCGGCGCCCACCCCCGGCACCGTCTCCCAGCGTGACGTCCTCGAGGCGTACGCCGCGCACCTGCTGACCCTTGCCCCCGTGCAGGGCCGTCGGCTGAAGGTGGTGGTCGACGCGGGGAACGGCATGGCCGGACTGACCGCCCCTGCGGTGTTCGAGCGGTTGGGCGCCGAGCAGGTCGAGCTGGTGCCGATGTACTTCGAGCTCGACGGCAGCTTCCCCAACCACGAGGCCAACCCGATCGAGGCCGCCAACCTGGTCGACCTCCAGGCCCGGGTGGTGGCCGAGAAGGCCGACGTCGGGCTTGCCTTCGACGGCGACGCCGACCGGTGCTTCCTGGTCGACGAGCGGGGCGACGCCGTGTCTCCGTCGACGCTCACCGCGCTGATCGCGGCCCGTGAGCTGGCCAAGGAGCCGGGCGCGACGGTGATCCACAACCTGATCACCAGCCGTGCGGTCCCCGAGCTCGTCACCGAGCTCGGCGGCAGGGCCGTCCGATCGCGGGTGGGTCACTCCTACATCAAGGGGACCATGGCCGAGACCGGGGCGATCTTCGGCGGCGAGCACAGTGGCCACTTCTACTTCCGCGACTTCTGGCGCGCGGACTCCGGCATGCTCGCCGCGCTCCACGCGCTCGCGGCCCTGGCCGAGTCCGACCGCCCGCTCTCGGAGCTGCTCGGCGAGTACGAGCGGTACGTCGGGAGCGGGGAGGTCAACTCCACGGTCGACGACCAGGACGCGGTGCTTGCCGCGATCGAGAAGGCGTACGTCGACCAGGATGCCGAGATCGACCACCTCGACGGGCTCACCGTGGCCCGCGACGACTGGTGGTTCAACGTCCGCGCGTCCAACACCGAGCCCCTGCTGCGCCTCAACGTCGAGGGGCGCGACGACCAGACCATGTCCCGGGTGCGGGACGACGTACTCGCCCTGATCAGGAGCGCCCAATTGAGACTCGACCCCGCCCTCCTCGAGATCATCGTCTGTCCCGCCTGCCATGCCGGCCTCGAGCCGAAGGCCGAGGAGCTGGTGTGCACCGGCTGCGGACTGGCCTACCCGGTGCGCGACGACATCCCCGTGCTCCTGGTCGACGAAGCCCGTCGACCCGACTGACCCGCCGGACCTTCCATGGTGACCTGGTTCGACGAGTCCCGCCTCGACGACGAAGCCGCGCTCGCGCAGAGCGACGGTGTCCTGCGTCGCCTCGCCGAGACCGGCGCGCGGGTGCGCCGGGAGGCAGGGGAGGCCGGCGAGGCGATCGACGCGGCCGTGGCCAGGACGGCGGACGCTCCGCGGGTGCGGGCGGTGGTGGCCGCCGGACCGGACTCCCGGCTGCTGCGCGCGGTGCTCGAGCCGTGGTGCCCGGTCCCGTTCGTCGCCTGGCCCTCGCCGAACCTCCCCGGATGGGCGGGGAGCCTCGACCTGGTGGTGGTCCTGGCGCCCGACGGGGTCGGGGCAGGCGTCGCCTCCGCCGTCGCCGAGGCTGTCCGCCGGGGATGCCAGGTGGTGGTCGCCTGCCCGCCGAGCTCGCAGGTCTCCGATCACGCGTTGGGTCGCTACAGCACGATCCTGCCGACCAGCAGCCGGGACCAGCTGGCCGCCGCGGTGGTCATGCTCGAGTACCTCGACCGGGTCTCCCTGGGTCCGAGCACCGACGCCGCGGGTGTCGCCGACGCGCTGGACGACGTGGCCAAGTCCTGCTCGCCGCGCCGGGACCTGGCGGTCAACCCCGCCAAGATGCTGGCGATCGCCCTGGCCGACACCAACCCGATCGTGTGGGGTGGGTCGGTCCTGGCCGCCCGCGCCGCCCGCCGGATCGCCGAGTCGATCCGCCGGGCCAGCGGTCGTACGGCGCTGGCCGGCGACGCCGAGCACCTGTTGCCGGTGCTCGAGGCGACCCGGCAGCGGAACGTGTTCGACGACCCGTTCTCCGAGGGCGAGCGCGAGCTCCGGCCGATGCTGCTCGTGCTCGACGACGGCGCGGAGGAGGCCGTCGTACGCGAGGAGCGAGGAGTCCTGCAGGCCGCGGCCCAGGCGCGCGGCGTCCGGGTCGAGACGCTCACGACGGACGCGCCGACCGAGGTCGCCCGCTACGCCTCACTCTTCCTGAGCGGTTCCTACGCAGCGGAGTACCTCCGCCTGGGGCTGGTCGAGGAGTAGGCCCGCCGGAGGCCCCGGCGGGCGAGGCCAGGGCCGCCGGATAGCCTGCGCGCCCATGGCAGCGGATGGTGGCACCCGGGCAGTCGTAGCGGCGCTCCTCGCAAACACCGGCATCGCCCTGACGAAGTTCATCGCGTTCGCCCTCACCGGCGTGAGCTCGATGCTGGCCGAGGCCATCCACTCGGTGGCCGACGCCGGGAACCAGGGCCTGCTGCTGCTCGGCGGCAGGCAGTCGCGCAAGGAGGCCACCGAGGAACACCCGTTCGGCTACGGCCGGGAGCGCTACATCTACAGCTTCATCGTGGCCATCGTGCTGTTCAGCGTCGGCGGCCTGTTCGCGCTCTACGAGGCGTACCACAAGTACCACGAGATCCACGAGGCCCACGGCCAGCCGGAGGACTCCATCCTCACCAGCCGGTGGTGGTGGGTGCCGCTGGTCGTGCTCGGCATCGCCATCGTGCTGGAGTCCCTGTCGTTCCGCACCGCCATCATCGAGACCAACAAGGTCCGGGGCGACGCGTCCTTCGCGCAGTTCATCCGGCGGGCCAAGCAGCCGGAGCTGCCGGTCATCCTCCTCGAGGACCTCGCTGCGCTGCTCGGCCTGGTGTTCGCCCTGTTCGCGGTGGGGCTCTCGCTGATCACCGAGAACCTCTACTTCGACGTCGCCGGCACCGCCCTGATCGGACTCCTGCTGGTCACCGTCGCGGTCACGCTCGCGATCGAGACCAAGAGCCTGCTGCTGGGCGAGTCCGCCGCCCCGGAGGCGCAGCGCAGGATCGCGGCCGCGCTCGAGGCGACCCACGAGTTCGAGCGGATCATCCACCTCAAGACCCTGCACCTCGGCCCCGAGGAGCTCCTGGTCGCCGCCAAGGTCGGAGTGACCCGGGGAGTCTCCGCCGAGCAGCTGGCCGAGGCCATCGACGCCGCGGAGGCGGCCGTGCGCGAGGCCGAGCCGCTCGCCCAGGTCATCTACCTCGAGCCCGACATCTACCGCGAGGACCACGTCCCGGCCGCCCGTCCCGAGCCGCCGCCGCCCGCCGGCCACTGAGGCAGCCCGTCGGGGGTCGGCGAGGATTCGGCGCACCAACGGGTTCGCGGTTAGCCTCTTTTTCATGGACTTCAAGGTTGCCGACCTGGACCTGGCCGACTTCGGCCGCACCGAGATCAGCCTCGCCGAGCACGAGATGCCCGGCCTGATGGCGATGCGGGAGCGGTACGCCGACTCCAAGCCGCTCGCCGGCGCGCGGATCGCCGGCTCGCTGCACATGACCGTGCAGACGGCCGTCCTCATCGAGACCCTCGTCGCGCTCGGCGCCGAGGTCCGCTGGGCCTCCTGCAACATCTTCTCCACCCAGGACCACGCCGCGGCCGCGGTCGCCGTCGGCCCGAACGGCACGGTCGAGGCACCCGCCGGGCGTTCCGGTCTTCGCCTGGAAGGGCGAGTCGCTGGAGGAGTACTGGTGGTGCACCCAGCAGATCCTGCGCTGGCCCGATCCGGCACGTTCGCCAACATGATCCTCGACGACGGCGGCGACGCCACCCTGCTGCGTGCACCTCGGCGTCGAGGCGGAGAAGAAGGGCGAGGCGCCGGACCCGGCCATCGCCGGCCAGCACCGAGCAGCGCGATCGTCTTCGAGGTCCTCCAGCAGTCGCTCTCCGAGAGCACGGACCGCTGGACCCGAGATCGCCGGCGAGATCAAGGGCGTCACCGAGGAGACCACCACCGGCGTGCACCGTCTCTACGAGATGATGCAGGAAGGCTCGCTGCTCTTCCCGGCCATCAACGTCAACGACTCGGTCACCAAGTCCAAGTTCGACAACAAGTACGGCTGCCGCCACTCCCTGATCGACGGCATCAACCGCGCCACCGACGTGCTCATCGGCGGCAAGGTCGCCGTCGTCTGCGGGTACGGCGACGTCGGCAAGGGCTGCGCCGAGTCGCTGCGGGGCCAGGGCGCCCGGGTCATCGTCACCGAGATCGACCCGATCTGCGCGCTCCAGGCGGCGATGGACGGCTACCAGGTCTCGACCCTCGAGGACGTGCTCGACACCGCCGACATCATCATCACCGCGACCGGCAACAAGGACGTCGTCACCGTCGACCAGATGAAGCGGATGAAGCACCAGGCGATCCTCGGCAACATCGGCCACTTCGACAACGAGATCGACATGGCCGGCCTCGAGGACCTCGCCGGCGTCGCGAGCGCAAGAACGTCAAGCCGCAGGTCGACGTGTGGACCTTCCCGCCGACGGCGAGGTGCGGCGTCGATCATCGTGCTCTCCGAGGGCCGCCTGATGAACCTCGGCAACGCCACCGGCCACCCGAGCTTCGTGATGTCCAACTCCTTCACCAACCAGGTGCTGGCCCAGATCGAGCTGTTCACCAAGCCGGAGGAGTACCCGGTCGGGGTCTACGTCCTGCCCAAGCACCTCGACGAGGAGGTCGCCCGGCTGCACCTCGACGCGCTGGGCGTCCGGCTGACCACCCTCACCGACGACCAGGCCGCCTACCTCGGCATTCCGGTGGAGGGCCCGTACAAGCCGGAGCAGTACCGCTACTGACCCGGCGGACGCAGTCGGCCGAACGGTTCCGCACGGTCGGCTGGCAGACTTGACGCATGACCCAGCCATCCGACGTCGCCACCAAGGGCCGCGTGCTCGTCGTCGACGACGACGCGTCCCTGGCGGAGATGCTCACGATCGTCCTCCGCCAGGAGGGCTTCGAGAGCCGCATGTGCACCCGCGGCAACGAGGCGATGGGTCACTTCCGTGAGTTCCGGCCCGACCTGGTGCTCCTCGACCTGATGCTGCCGGGCAAGGACGGCATCGACGTCTGCAAGGAGATCCGCTCCGAGTCCGGGGTCCCGATCGTGATGCTCACCGCCAAGGGCGACACGATCGACGTGGTCCTCGGCCTCGAGTCGGGCGCGGACGACTACGTCGTCAAGCCGTTCAAGCCCAAGGAGCTGGTCGCCCGGATCCGGGCGCGGGTACGCCGCTTCGACGCCCCGGCCAACGAGTCGCTGACGATCGGCGACCTCAGCATCGACGTCCCCGGCCATGCGGTCACCCGGGACACGCAGCCGATCAACCTCACGCCCCTGGAGTTCGACCTGCTCGTGTGCCTGGCCCGCAAGCCCTGGCAGGTGTTCACCCGCGAGGTGCTCCTGGAGCAGGTCTGGGGCTACCGCCACGCGGCCGACACCCGGTTGGTGAACGTGCACGTCCAGCGCCTGCGCTCCAAGGTCGAGCACGACCCGGAGAACCCCGAGATCGTCGTGACGGTCCGCGGGGTCGGGTACAAGGCGGGGACTCCCTGAGCGGCATCGGGACGATCCGATGACCGATCGAAGCCTCCCGGCCGCCGCCCGGCGCGGACTCACGTTCTGGCGCCGGTCGATCCAGGCCCGCGTGGTCGCCAGCACGCTGCTGCTCTCGGCGGCCGTCGTCGGCGTGGTCGGCTGGTTCCTGCTCCAGCAGACGCGCGACGGCCTGCTCGAGCAACGGGTCGACGCGGTGGTCGCGGAGGCGAACAACGAGACCACCGAGGCCCGCACCCGGCTGGCCGCGGCCCCCGGCACGGACATCGACACCAGCGCCCAGCAGCGCGACCTGGTCGACCCGATCATCCAGCGCGGCGACACCCGCGGGTTCAGCGTCGTCCTCGCCGGGCCGGTGGGCTCCGGGGCGCTGATCGCGGACGGCGGGGCGACAGCGGAGCGCCAACCTCGACACCTCGAGCGTCCCGGTCTCGCTGCAGCAGCACTTCTCCGAGCCGGCCGGCACCGCCTGGACCTACACCGAGATCCGCACCGAGAGCGAGGACGGAAGCCCACCCACCACGGAGCCAGGCATCGTCGTGGGCTCGCAGGTCGTGCTGCCCGCCGACGGCTCGACGTACACGCTCTACTACCTGTTCCCGCTCACCGCCGAGCAGGAGACCCTGGCGCTCGTGGCCCAGGCGCTCCTCACCGCCGCGGTGCTGCTGCTCCTGCTGGTCGCAGGGCTGACCTGGCTGGTCACCCGTCAGGTGGTCACGCCGATCCGCCTCGCCCGACGGGTCGCCGAGCGCCTGGCCGCCGGGCAGCTCCAGGAGCGGCTGCGGGTGTCCGGCGAGGACGACCTGGCCCGGCTGGCCACGTCGTTCAACCAGATGGCGACCAGCCTGCAGCGCCAGATCCGCCAGCTGGAGGAGCTGAGCCGGGTCCAGCGCCGCTTCGTCTCCGACGTGTCCCACGAGCTGCGCACGCCGCTCACCACGGTGCGGATGGCCGGTGACGTGCTGCACGACGCGCGCCGGAAGTTCGACCCGGTGACCGCGCGGTCCGCCGAGCTCCTGCAGACCGAGCTCGACCGGTTCGAGACGCTGCTGGCCGACCTGCTCGAGATCAGCCGGTTCGACGCCGGCGCGGCGGTCCTCGAGACCGAAGACGTCAACCTGGTCGACGTGGTGCACCGGGTGGTCGACCTCACCCGGCCGCTGGCCGAGCAGCGGAGCACGGTCGTCCTCGTCCAGGCCCCCGACCACGCCTGCCTGGCCGAGGCCGACGTACGCCGCGTGGAGCGGATCGTGCGCAACCTCGTGACCAACGCGATCGACCACGCCGAGTCCGGCGACGTCGTCATCCACGTGGCCGGCGACGACCACGCGGCCGCGATCGCGGTCCGCGACTACGGCGTCGGGCTGGCGCCCGGTGAGTCCGCGCTGGTCTTCAACCGGTTCTGGAGGGCCGACCCCTCGCGGGCCCGGTCCAGCGGCGGCACCGGGCTGGGCCTCTCGATCTCGCTGGAGGACACCCATCTGCACGGCGGTTGGCTCCAGGCGTGGGGCCGGCCGGGGGAGGGCGCCCAGTTCCGGCTCACGCTGCCGCGCCGTGCCGGCGGGACGCTGCGACAGAGCCCGCTGCCGCTGGCGCCCGTGGATGCCGTGGAGAAGGTCCGATGAGACGGGCGGCGAAGCAGCGCCCTGGTGGCCGTGACGACGGCCGCGGTGCTGCTCACGGCCACAGGCTGCGTGCAGATGCCCGAGAGCGGTCCGGTGGTCGGGACCGGGTCCGAGGGCCGGGCGGACGAGCCCCCGGGCGTGTTCATCGACCCGAAGCCCCCCGAGCCGGGTGCCAACCCGGCCGACATCGTCACCGGCTTCCTCGACGCGATGACGGCCACGCCCATCCAGACCAACGCGGCCAAGCAGTTCCTGACCCCCGACGCCCAGGCGGCCTGGAAGCCGGAGACCGAGACGATCACCTACTCGGAGGCCTCGCCGCCGCGGGGCGGGCTGCGGGTCTCGGTCACCCTGGGCGGTGCACGGCACCTCGACGGGCGTGGCGCCTACCTGGGCCGGCTGCCCGCCGAGGACCGGTCGCTGACCTTCCCGATGGCGTCGGAGGACGGCGAGTGGCGGATCGCCCGGGCGCCCGAACGCCCTGATCGTCCCGGACTCGTGGTTCGAGCAGCGGTTCCGGCAGGTGTCGCTCTACTTCTTCGACCCCAGCGCCCGGATCCTCGTGCCGGAGCCGGTGTTCGTCCCGCGCGGCGAGCAGCTCGCCACGGCCCTGACCAGCGCCCTGCTCCGGGGGCCTGGGTCCGGCGCTGGAGGGCATCTCCCGCAGCTTCATCCCGGAGGGGCTGAGCTTCGGGCTGTCGGTCCCGGTCTCCGAGGAGGGAGTCGCCGACCTCTCCCTGCGCGGCTACAACGGGCGCCTGACGCCCGATGCCAGCGAGCAGATGCTCGCCCAGCTGGCGTGGACGCTGCGCCAGGAGCCGACGATCCAGTCGCTGCGGGTGTCCGTGGGTGGCCAGCAGATCACGCTGTCCGGGGGAGAGAGCCTCTTCGACGTCGACCAGCAGGGGGCGCGAGTACGACCCGACCGTGCTCGGGGCGAGCACCCTGCTGTACGGGCTGCGCGGTGGCCGGCTGGTCTCGGGTCCCCCCGACTCGCTCGCTCCGGTCGACGGGCCCATGGGTGTCTCCAGGCTGGGCGTGCGCTCGGTGGCGGTCGACATCACCGCCGACCAGGTCGTCGGCGTGTCGGCCGGGCGTGACGGCGTGCTGTTGACCTCCGTCCGCAACCAGAGCGACCGGGTGGAGTCGGTCGTCAGCGGTGCCCGCCGACTGCTCCGGCCCGCGTGGGACTTCAGCGACCGGGTGTGGCTGGTCGACAACGGGCCCGGCGGCGCCCGGGTCTCCTACCTCTCGGGCGACTCGCCCATCGCGGTCCGGGTCCCCGGCGTCACCGGGCGCCGGGTCGCCCACTTCACCGTGTCCCGGGACGGCTCGCGGCTGGTCGCGGTCGTGCGCGGGGCGAAGGGCGACCGGGTGATGATCAGCCGGATCGTCCACGACGCCCGGGGCCAGGTGGACCGGGTGCAGCGCGCCAACCACATCGCCTGGGAGGGCGACAGCCGGCTCCAGGTCCGCGACATCGGCTGGAGCTCGGCCACGTCCGTCGCCGTACTGCACCGGCTGGCCCGGCAGCTGTTCCAGGTGCGCACCATCTCGGTGGACGGATCCCCGCCCGGCCCGGACAGTCTCCTGACCACCCTCCCCGGCAAGGTGACCGGGCTGGTCGCCTCTCCCGAGCAGAGCGAGAGCCTGTTCGCGGTCACCCGGTCCGGCCTCCTCGACCTGACCCAGGACGCACCGGCCACCGCCCTCGATCCGCGGGTCCGCAGCCTCCGCTACGTCGGCTGACGCCGGTCGCGTTCCACAGGGGCGACGTCGGCTGGTTGAGGGCCCCGGGCCCGACCTGCATCGGCGCCGTGGATCGACGCCGAGCGGGACGTCTTCGCCGACCTGGTGCTGGGCGGGAGCTGCGTCGGCTGCGGCCGACCCGGGCGGCCCCTGTGTCCACCCTGCGCGGCGACGCTGCCGACCTGCGCCCACCCCTCGTGGCCGAGCCCCGCTCCGGCGGGCATGGTCACCCCCTGGTCGGCCGCGGCCTACGACGGCCTGACCCGGTCGATGGTGGTGGCCCACAAGGAGCGCCGCGTCCTCGCGCTGCGACGCCCGCTCGCCGGGATGCTCGCCGCCGCAGCGGCGGCTGCGGCTCCCTCGTGGCGTGCCACGTCGTCCTGGTCCCGGTGCCCTCGCGGCCCGGCTCGGCCCGCGCCCGCGGCCACGACCCCACCGACGCGCTGACCCGCGACGCGGCCCGCCTGCTCCGCAGGCAGGGGTACGACGCGAGGCGGGCGCGGCTGCTCGTCTCGCGCGGGGCGGTGGCCGACCAGGCCGGCCTCGACGCGGCCGCGCGGGCCGCCAACCTGGCGGGCTCGATGTTCTGCCCGACCGCCCGCCTGCGCCGGATCGCGGGCCGACGGGTGCGCGTCGTGGTGTGCGACGACGTGCTGACGACGGGGCCACCGCACGGGAGGCCCAGCGGTCCCTGGAAGCCGTGGGGCTCGCGCGTCATCGGCGTCGCCACGGTGGCCGCGACCCGTCTTCGGCGGCCCCGGTCGTCCGCCCGGCGGGAATCTTGACCCCCACCGCTTTCGCCGGGTCCTCCCAGCAACTACCGTCGTGACATGGAGTCCGTTCGGGTCCGTGGTTGCGTCATCGGGACGCGCTGGATCCCCAGGGCGTCCCCATGGCAAGCCGATGCCAGTCGCAGGCGAAACGGCCCACGTAACGTGGCCCCTCGGGGCCTCGGATCACGGTGCGGCTTAGACGTAAGTCCTGCCTCGCCGCCACCGTCGTACACGGTGGTGGGCGGGAGAAGGTCAGTAGTGGCACTCAAGCTGCGAGCACCTCAGCAGGCGATTGTGGGGACGAAGACCAGGTCGGCCGAGCGGACTCCTGCCCACCTCAACCAGCGAGTGGGGCCTCAACCTGCGAGCTGGATGAGGACCAAACGGATCACCGGAGGTTCACATGGAAGTTGTGGTCACGGGACGTCACTGCGAGCTCTCTGACCGTTTCCGAAGTCACGTCACCGAAAAGCTGTCGCGGCTGGAGAAGCACGACCACCGGATCATCCGGGTGCAGGTCGAGGTCGAGTGCGAGCGCAACCCCCGTCAGCACGACCGCGCGGTGCGCGTCGAGCTGACCGCGTTCTCGAAGGGGCCCGTGATCCGCGCCGAGGCTGCGGCCGAGGAGAAGATGGGCGCGCTGGACCTGGCGCTGGACAAGATGGCGGCCCAGATGCGCCGGGCCGCCGACCGGCGCCGCGTCCACCGTGGCCGGCGCGCTCCGGTCTCGGTCGGCCAGGCCATGGCCGACGCGCCGGTCGACGGCCTCGGGGCCGACGACGAGGTGACGATCGACCGCAAGGTCGGCCCGATCAGCGTCACCGGCGACGGCCCGCTGGTCGTGCGGGAGAAGTCCCACCACGCGACTCCGATGAACCTCGACCAGGCCCTCTACGAGATGGAGCTGGTCGGCCACGACTTCTATCTCTTCGTGGACAAGGAGAGCGAACGACCCTCGGTCGTCTACCGACGCCGCGGCTACGACTACGGCGTCATCTCGCTCGACCTGGGGGCCACCGGCTGACCGTTTTTACCAACGATCGAGGAGGGGTGGTCCGGACGGGCCACCCCTCCTCGCCGTCCACCACCCCAACGTGTCCCCAAACTGCTCCGGACGTGCCATGATGCCCTCGTGGTGACACGCACGGGGGAACCCATCCGGGTGCTGGTGGTCGATGACCAGGAACTCTTCCGTCGCGGGCTGACCATGCTCCTGGCTGCCGAGCCGAGCCTCGAGGTCGTCGGCGAGGCCGGTGACGGGGTCGAGGGCACGACCTCGCAGCGGGCGTGGCGCCCGACGTGGTCCTGCTCGACGTGCGGATGCCGAAGCGGTCCGGGATCGAGGCCTGCCGCGCCATCAAGGAAGCCGTCCCGTCCTCGAAGATCATCATGCTCACCGTCTCCGACGAGGAGGCCGACCTCTACGAAGCCGTCAAGAGCGGCGCCTCGGGCTACCTGCTCAAGGACTCCTCGATCGAGGAGGTCGCCCAGGCCGTCAAGGTCGTGGCCGAGGGGCAGTCGCTGATCAGCCCGTCGATGGCGGTCAAGCTGATCGACGAGTTCAAGCAGATGTCGAGGCCCGAGCGCCAGCACGTCCCCGGGCTGCGGCTCACCGAGCGTGAGCTCGAGGTCCTCCGGCTGGTCGCGAAGAGCATGAACAACCGCGAGATCGCCAAGGAACTCTTCATCAGCGAGAACACCGTCAAGAACCACGTGCGCAACATCCTGGAGAAGCTCCAGCTCCACTCGCGCATGGAGGCGGTCATGTACGCCGTCAAGGAGAAGCTTCTCGACATGCCCTGAGGCCGGCGCTGTCGGTGCCCCGTGGTTGAGTACGTCCGTGCGATCGCAGTCGCTGACCGCGCCCAGGCTCGCCGGATCGCCCTCGCCGCCCAGGGCTTCCTCGACCGGCGCCACACCACCCCCACGATGCGCACGTTCGCGCGCACCCTGGAACGCACCGGCGTGCTCCAGGTCGACTCGGTCAACGTCCTCCAGCGGGCCCACTACATGCCGCTCTACTCGCGGATGGGGCCCTACGACACCGACGCTGCTCGACCGGGCCCAGACCTCCAACGGCGTGGCCACGGCGGGTCGTGGAGTACTGGGCGCACGTGCAGGCCCTGATGCCGGTCGAGCTGTGGCCGGTGATGCAGCACCGGATGGCGTCGTACCGCACCCAGCGGCACAAGTGGTGGGGGACCGAGGTGACCCCGGAGCTGACCGCCGCGGCTGATGGAGGAGATCACCGATCTCGGGGCCTCCACCGCCCGTGACCTCGACGACGGCCTCCCGCGGAGCCGGGAAACTGGGGGTGGAACTGGTCGTCCACCCGCCGGGCGCTCGACTACCTCTTCATGGTCGGGGACGTGGCAGTGGCCGGGCGCACCTCCCAGTTCGAGATCCGCTACGACCTGCCCGAGCGGGTGATACCGCCGACGGTTCTGGGCCAGCCCACCCCGTCGGTGGCCGACGCCAACCGCGAGCTGGTCCGCCGGGCGGCCCGATCCCACGGCGTCGCGACCGCCCGCTGCCTCGCCGACTACTACCGGATGAGCTCCAGCCCGGCCGGACAGGTCGCGGCCAGGCAGGCCATCCACGAGCTGGTCGAGGAGGGCGAGCTCGTCCCGGTCACGATCGACGGCTGGAAGCGGCCGGCGTACCTGCACCGCGACGCGCGGCGCCCGCGGAGGGTTGCCGCCCGCGCCCTGCTCAGCCCGTTCGACCCCGTGGTGTGGGAGCGGGAGCGCACCGAGCGGCTCTTCGACTTCCACTACCGGATCGAGATCTACGTGCCCCCGCCCAAGCGGGTGCACGGCTACTACGTGCTGCCCTTCCTGCTGCGGGACCGGATCGTCGCGCGCGTCGACCTGAAGGCGGACCGGGCCACGGGCCGGCTGGTCGTCAAGGCGGCGTACGCCGAGCGGGACGCGCCCGAGGACACCGCCGAGGAGCTGAGCGCGGAGCTGCGCGACCTCGCGCAGTGGCTGGACCTCGACGGCGATCACTGTCGAGCAGCAGGGCGACCTGGCGCCGGCCCTTCGTCCCTGAGCCGGCAGGGGATCGACCGGTTCCGGCGAAGATGCTGCCGCGCTCCACCCGCTGGGTAGAGTGGCAGCCGCAATCCGACGTCACTCAGGGAGTCCACACTCGTGCCTGCCATTCTCGACAAGCTCCTCCGCATCGGCGAGGGCAAGATCCTGCGCCAGCTCGAGGCGGTGGCCCAGGCGGTGAGCGCGATCGAGGACGACTTCGTCGCCATGAGCGACGCGGAGCTGCAGGCGATGACCGGCGAGTTCAAGCAGCGGCTCGAGCAGGGCGAGAGCCTCGACGACCTGATGCCGGAGGCGTTCGCGACGGTGCGCGAGGCGGCCAAGCGGGTCATCGGCCAGCGCCACTACGACGTCCAGGTCATGGGTGGTGCCGCGCTGCACCTCGGCAACATCGCCGAGATGAAGACCGGTGAGGGCAAGACCCTGGTCGCCACCCTGCCGTCGTACCTCAACGCGCTGACCGGCAAGGGCGTCCACATCGTCACCGTCAACGACTACCTGGCGCGGTACCACGCCGAGTGGATGGGCCGGATCCACCACTTCCTCGGGCTGACCACCGGGGTGATCCTCCCGGAGATGAAGCCCGACGAGCGCCGCGAGGCCTACGCCTGCGACATCACCTACGGCACCAACAACGAGCTCGGCTTCGACTACCTGCGCGACAACATGGCCAGCACCATCGAGGACTGCGTCCAGCGCGGCCACAACTACGCGATCGTGGACGAGGTCGACTCGATCCTGATCGACGAGGCCCGCACCCCGCTCATCATCAGCGGCCCGACCCAGGACGAGGTCCGCTGGTACGGCGAGTTCGCCAAGCTCTCCCGCACGCTCGTCCGCGACGTCGACTACGAGGTCGACGAGAAGAAGCGGACCATCTCGGTGCTCGAGCCCGGCATCACGAAGGTCGAGGACCACCTCGGCATCGAGAACCTCTACGAGTCGGCGAACACCCCGCTGATCTCCTTCCTGAACAACTCGATCAAGGCCAAGGAGCTGTTCCGCAACGACAAGGAGTACGTCGTCATGCAGGGCGAGGTGCTCATCGTCGACGAGCACACCGGCCGGATGCTCGCCGGGCGGCGCTACAACGACGGCCTCCACCAGGCGATCGAGGCCAAGGAGGGCGTGACTGTCCGCGAGGAGTACCAGACGCTCGCGACCATCACCCTGCAGAACTACTTCCGCCTCTACGACAAGCTCTCCGGCATGACCGGCACGGCGATGACCGAGGCCTCGCGAGTTCGACAAGATCTACAAGCTCGGCGTCGTCCCGATCCCGACCAACCTGCCGATGGTCCGCAAGGACCAGGCGGACCTCGTCTACCGCACCGAGGAGGCGAAGTACCAAGCGGTGGTCGAGGACATCGCCGAGCGGCACCGCAAGGGCCAGCCGGTCCTGGTCGGCACCGTGTCGGTGGAGAAGTCCGAGCTGCTCTCCGGGCTGCTCAAGCAGCAGAGCGTGCCCCACAGCGTCCTCAACGCCAAGGTCCACGCCGACGAGGCCAAGGTGGTCGCGATGGCCGGCCACAAGGGCGCGGTCACCGTGGCCACGAACATGGCCGGTCGAGGCACCGACATCATGCTGGGCGGCTCGATCGAGTTCCTGGCCGACCAGAAGCTGCGCCGGGAAGGGCTCGACCCCGTCGAGCACTCCGACGAGTACGAAGCCGCCTGGCCGCACGCGCTCGAGGAGATCAAGGCCCAGGTCGCCAGCGAGCACGACGAGGTCAAGGAGGTCGGCGGCCTCTACGTCGTCGGCACCGAGCGGCACGAGTCGCGACGCATCGACAACCAGCTGCGCGGGCGCTCCGGCCGTCAGGGCGACCCCGGCGAGTCGCGGTTCTACCTGTCCCTGCAGGACGAGCTGATGCGGCTGTTCAAGTCCGACTGGGTCGACCGGGTGCTCCAGGTGCTCAAGGTCCCCGACGACGTGCCGATCGAGAACAAGCGCGTCACCGGCGCGATCGCCAACGCCCAGGGCCAGGTCGAGTCGCAGAACTTCGAGAGCCGCAAGAACGTCCTCAAGTACGACGACGTGATGAGCCGGCAGCGCGAGGTCATCTACGCCGAGCGGCGCGAGGTGCTCGAGGGTGCCGACCTGCAGGAGCAGACCCGCACGCTTCATCGACGACGTGGTCACCGGCTACGTCATGGGTGCCACCGAGGACTTCGCCGAGGAGTGGGACCTCGAGGCGCTGTGGACCGCGCTCGGCCAGCTCTGGCCGGTGTCGATCGACCGCCGCGGTCCTCGAGAAGGAGGCCGGTGGCCGGGCCGGCATGGACCGCCAGGAGCTCATCGACTCACTCAAGCTCGACGCCCACGCGGCCTACGACCGGCGCGAGGCGGAGGTCGGCGCCGAGGTGATGCGCGAGCTCGAGCGCCAGGTCATCCTCTCGGTGCTCGACCGCAAGTGGCGCGAGCACCTCTACGAGATGGACTACCTGCGCGAGGGCATCTACCTGCGCGCCTACAGCCAGCGCGACCCGCTCGTGGAGTACCAGCGCGAGGGCTTCGACATGTTCGCCGCCATGATGGATGGCATCAAGGCCGAGGTGGTCGGCTACCTGTTCAACCTCGAGGTCCAGGTCGACGAGGAGGAAGAGGCGGCGGAGGAGCCCGTCGTCGAGCCGATGCGCCAGCCGCTCCCTGCCGCGGACGGAGCGGCGACGGACGGGCAGCAGACGCCGCACATCCGGGCCAAGGGCCTGCAGCGCCCAAGGCTCCGGAGAAGCTGACGTACGCCGGCCCGACCGAGACCGGCGAGGTCGAGCAGCGTGGCCAGACGGTGAGCAACGCCGACGACGAGTACGCCGGCATCGGCCGCAACGCGCTGTGCCCCTGCGGGTCGGGCAAGAAGTTCAAGAAGTGCCACGGCGCACCCGGCGGCCCGACCGGCCTCACCGCCCGCCCCGCCGGCTGACGCCGAGCCGGCGTGAGTTACCGCCGGGAAGGTGCCGAGCCGGCGTGAGTTACCGCATCGACGGGTAACTCACGACGGCTCGGCGGGTTGACCCGGTAACTCACGACGGGTCGCGGTCAGGCAAACTCCATTGCCACGCACTGCCAACGCTCGTCGCGGACCTCGAACCGGAGCGCCAGCGCCCGGGAGCGGTGGCCGTAGCGCACGTGGGCGCTGACCTCGGCCGCCTCGCGCTCGACGAAGCAGGTGCGCACGCCGACCACCTGTGGCCGCACGGCCTGTACCCGGCCGTGACCCGGTTGCTGCCCGGCGGCGCGGGCGACCAGCTGGGCCCGGCGCGCGAGGTCGGCGTAGACCCGGGGGACCGTCCAGCGCAGCAGCTGGGTGACCGGTCGGTCACCGCCGACGATCTCGACCGCGGCCTGCGCGTAGCGGTGCGCCCACTGCTCGAGCCGGGTGCGCGCCCGGTGGTCGATCGGTACGACGTCGCCGCTGCGCCGGCCCTGCGCGGGTGCGAGCTCGGGCGGGTCGTGCTGCGGGTGGAGGTCGAGCGCCAGCGTGCCCTGGACGCTCGCGACCGGGACCACCGCATGCAGCGGGACGACCTTCTCGTGGAACGGACTCATCGGTGCTCCTCTCGGATCGTTGTGGGCCGGGGCATCCGCAGCCGCTGGTCGGGCCGGATGAGGTCGGGGTCCGTGCCGATCACGGCACGGTTGGCCTGGTGGATCTCGCGCACTCGCACGGCCACGGCGCCGTCGTCGGCGTCGGCCGGGAGATCGGCCCGGGCGATGGTCCACAGCGTGTCTCCGGGCCCGACGACGACGACGGCCGGCTGCCGCCGCGACGGTGTGCCGGCTCGGTCCTGGCGTGACGCCGCCCGGGCGAACACCTGGCTGACGTACGTCGTCGTGGTCGCCCGGTCGGGCAGCGGCAGTCCCTCCACGGGCGACTTTCCGGCCCCGGTCGCCGGCGTGGGCCGGTGCCCGAGCGCGCCCACCAGCGCAACACCGCAGGCGGCGAGGACCAGCCGGCGCAAGGCCCGCGGAACGCCGCGGTGGCGCGACCTCCGTCCGCGCGCCGCATCGGTGGTGACGACCGCGGTGGCCAGCCAGAGCCAGGCTGCGCACCCGGCGACCGCAACTTCGCAGACGCCGACCAGCACCTCGTCGAACGGCGTCCCGGCCACGGCCCCGCCCCGGACCGCGGCACCGAGGCCCAGCACGTCGGGCAGCAGCTGAGGCCACCAGCGCCACGACCGCTGCGGTGACCGTCAGCAGCACCAGCAGGCAGCGAGCGAACGACGCCGTTCCGCTGCCTGACCCATGCTGATCACTCCATTTGCGTTCGTTTGCGTCAGTCAAAGACTTTTTACGCTCGATCGCAAGGGTCTCTCCACAGCAGCCGATCCCTGTGGGAGGGTCGGGGCATGCGGGGGCGTTCCGTGAGCTGGGAGGAGCAGCTCTTCTCGGTCCTCGACGACCTCGAGCAGCAGGCCGAGGCCCTCTACGACGCCGAGCGCGACCTCGACCTCGCCGACCGCAGCCGGAGCGAGTACGCCCAGGTGACCCTGGCCAGCCGGCTGATGGCCTCGCTCGACGCCGAGCTCACCCTCGAGCTGCGCGGCGTGGGCAGGGTCTCGGGCACCCTCCAGCGGGTCGGCACCGGCTGGTGCCTGCTGCACGGCGCCGGGCAGGACTGGATCGTCCGCACCGGGGCGATCACCGTCGTCCACGACGCGTCGCCGCGGTCGGTCCCCGAGGTGGCGTGGTCGCCGGTGACCCGGCTCGGCCTCGGGTCGGCGCTGCGCCGGCTCGCCGACGCGGGCGAGCGCTGCCTCGTGCACCTGGTCGACGGCGGGAGGCACGAGGTCGTGCTGACCCGGGTCGGGCAGGACTTCGTCGAGGGCGCGACAACCGGCGGCCGCACCGTCCTGGTGCCGTTCGTCGCAATTTCCGCAGTGCAGGGCCAGAATAGCCCGGTGCTCCGCGGGCGAGAGCACCCTGACCCCGCCCGGATCCGAGCCTCACCTTCGTATCCCGGAGCCGCCGCGCGGCTCCCTGTTGTTGTCGCGACGCGACATTGAGGACAGGGAGGGGAGGCATCGATGAGCATCCAGATCGTGATGATGCTGCCGCCCGAGGCGGCCAGCGTCTCGATGGCCAGGCACACCCTGGCCGAGGCGCTGAGCATCGCTCGGGTCGCACCGGACTGCATCGACGAGGCAAAAGTGGCGCTCTCGGAGGCGTGCACCAATGTCTTCCGTCACGCCGGGGACGACCACAGCTTCGAGGTGCTGATCAACGTCGGCGATGTGGAGCTCACCATGCACATCCTGGACGCCGGACCCGGATTCGCCCGCACTCACGCGGCTGGCGGACTGGCCGGACCAAGCCGCCGAGAACGGCCGCGGCATGGCCCTGATGAACGCATTCACCGACCACGCGAGCTTTCGAGTCCAGCGGCGGAGGCGGCTCGGTCCGCCTCAAGAAGCGGCTGTGCTTTCGGGAGTCGGCGGGAATGTCGAGGCTCGCCGCAGTACAGAGCCGGGGGGTACGCACCGCGTCGTACGGGCGTAGTGTCGGAACCCCCGGCAGATGCCGTAGCCGTTCACGTCAGTCGATCGGAACACGTTCGCAGCCGCCATCGGCCGTGGGTCTCGCGGAGGAGGTCGTTCTCGTGCTCCCGCACGGCTGGACGGAACTGGTGGCCTTGCTGGACCAGCAGGGTCCCGGCCGTCGATCCCATGACGCGGGTCCAGCGGCTGTGCGCCCTCTGCGTGCAGGTCACCGGGGTGGCCGGGGCGGCGCTGAGCGTCGCCACCGATGGCACGCGGAGCACGGTCTGCGCGACCGACGACCTGAGTGACCGGATCGAGGAGCTGCAGGACACGATCGGCGAAGGGCCTTCGATCGAGGTGCTGCGAACCGGCAACACCCTGCTGATGGGCGACCTGATTGCCTCCGACGGACGATGGCCGGGCTTCACGCCGGCTGCCTCACGACGTGGGAGTGCGCGGCTTGTTCGTGTTCCCGCTGCGGATGGGAGCGGCCCGCCTGGGCGTGCTCGCCCTCTACTGCACCGATGCGGGAGCGCTCAACGACGACCAGTTCAAGGATGCGTGGGTCCTGGCGGAGGCAGCCACGGTGCTGCTGATGCTCACCTCGCCGGACGGGGAGCCCGCGGAGGCCTCCGCCTGGGTGCTTGGCGACCGGTCCCGCTTCCGCCCGGAGGTGCACCAGGCGGTCGGCGTCACCATGGTGAACCTGGACGTCGGTCCGCGCGACGCGTTCGCCCGCATCTGTGCCCATGCGTTCGCGACCAACACCCCGATCGGGGTGGTTGCGGCCGAGATCGTGGCCAAGACGGCTGCGCCTGGAACCGGGCTGAGGTTTGAACGGAACACCAAGCTGAGAGACGATGTGAGCCGAGGGGAAATGGATCTGCCGTGAATACGGAGAAACTAGCGGAGACGTTCGTAGAGCTGGCCGACAGCCTGGTCGACGACTTCGACGCGCTCGACCTGCTCAACGTGCTCGTCGAGCGCTGTGTCGACCTGCTGGGGGTGGATGCGGCGGGCCTCATGTTCGCCGACGGTCAGGACCAGCTGCGGCTGGCGGTGTCCTCCAGCGAGAGCGCGCGGCTCATGGACCTCTACCAGCTGCAGAACGACGAGGGCCCGTGCCTCGAGTGCTATCGGAGCGGGCAACCGGTCTCCGGAGTGCCGCTGCAAGAGGAACAGGACCGCTGGCCGAGCTTCGCCGCCGCTGCGACCCGTGAAGGGTTCGTCGGTGTGCTCGCGCTGCCGTTGCGGCTGCGTGGCCGCGTGATCGGGGCACTGAACCTGTTCGACGCGAAGGACGGCACGCTCTCCGATCCGGATATCCGCCCGGTCGCGCAGGCGATGGCCGATGTGGCGACCATCGCGATCCTGCAGGAACGAATCGGGCGAGCAGCACGAGCTGCTCAACCAGCAGCTGCAGACCGCACTGACCAGCCGGGTGGCCATCGAGCAGGCCAAGGGCGTGCTGGCCGCCCGTCTGGAGATCGAGATGGAGGAGGCGTTCGAGCTCATGCGCAAGCGTTCGCGGGACGAGCGCCGCCGCCTGGTCGAGGTCGCCGAGGAAGTGGTGAACGCGCGCTCGGCCGACATCCTGGCGGCTTACCGCGGCAACCGCTGAAGCCGGCGGCTACTGCGCCAGTAAAAACTGGTCTCGGACCGGTCGCCGATCCCCATGACCGCGTTATGCTCGTGACGTACACATCCCGCCGGCGTTCCTGCCGGTGACGGGACCTGGCCCTCGCCCCGCCAATCAATGGTTCGCGAGGTCCGTCCATGTTTCTGATTCGATGCGCGAGTCTGGTGCCGCTGCGCCCTCGGCGTGCGCCGGTCGCTCGACGCCAATCGATGCATCGGGGCATCCCAGGGGAGGGGTAGATCGATGAGCATCCAGATCGTGATGATGCTCCCGCCCGAGGCCGCGAGCGTGTCCATGGCGAGGCACACACTGGCCGAGGCACTGAGAATCGCCGCCGTGGCGCCCGACTGCATCCACGAGTCGCAGGTCGCACTCTCGGAGGCGTGCACCAACGTCTTCCACCACGTGGCAGCCGGGCAGAACTTCGAGGTGCTGGTCAACATCGGCGACCTCGAGCTGACCATGCACATCCTCGACTCCGGCCCCGGGTTCCCCCGCGGTCATCGTCTGGCGGACTGGCCGGACCTCACCGCCGAGAACGGGCGCGGGATGGCGCTGATGACCGCGTTCACCGACGACGCGAGCTTCGAGTCCACGAACGGAGGCGGCTCAGTCCGCCTCAAGAAGCGGCTGCGCTGGAACCACGAGGCGGTGCTGCCAGTCTCAGGCTGAGGGGCGGTCCCCGATCGGGGCGACGTGTCCGCGTGCGGGGGCCGCGGCTACGTCGCCTCGACGTCGTACGGCGGGATCTCGCCGGCCGCGAGCGGGCGCAGACCGCCCCGCTGGGGGGCGGCCTCGGCCTCGGCATCCTCCATGGCCTCGATGACGTGCTTGCGGACGATGGCGCGGGGGTCGAGGTCGCGCAGCTCGAGGTCGGAGTAGGCGGGGCCGAGCTCGGTGCGCAGCTCGTCGCGCGCGTTGTTGGCGAATCTCTTCGCGTGGTGCAGGAACCGGCCGGCCTGCTTCGCGAGCTCGGGCAGCTTGTCGGGCCCGAACACGAGCACGGCGATGAAGGCGATCACCGCCAGCTCGCCGAGCCCGATGTCGAACACGGGTCAGTCCCTGCCCGTGGGGGTGAGTCCCAGCTGCATTCCGGCGAGTCCGCGTCCGCGACCCGCCAGCCGCTCGGCGACCCCGGCCAGCTCGATCGCGGCCGGAGCAGTGGGGTCGGACTCGACGATCGGCTTGCCCGCGTCGCCGCCCTCGCGCAGGGAGGCGTCGAGCGGGACCCGGCCGAGCACCGGTACGTCGTACCCGAAGCGGGCGGACAGCGTGGCCGCGACCCGGTCACCGCCGCCGGTGCCGAAGAGCTCGATCTGGTGCTCTGGCCCGCAATGAGGGCAGGCGAGGTAGCTCATGTTCTCGACCACGCCGACGACCCGCTGGTGCATCATCGAGGCCATCGTTCCGGCGCGCTCGGCCACCTCGGCCGCAGCCTCCTGCGGGGTGGTCACCACGAGGACCTCGGCCCCGGGCAGGTGCTGGCCGAGCGAGATGGCGATGTCGCCGGTGCCCGGCGGCAGGTCCAGGAGCAGGACGTCGAGGTCGCCCCAGTAGACGTCGGCCAGCATCTGGACCAGCGCCCGGTCCAGCATCGGGCCGCGCCACGCCACGACCTGGTCACGGCGCGGCTTGAGCATCCCGATCGAGATCACCGATACGCCGCTGGGCGTGGGGACCGGCATGATCAGGTCCTCGACCTGGGTCGGCCGGGAGTCGGCGACGCCGAGCATGGCCGGGACGGAGTGGCCGTAGATGTCGGCGTCCACGATGCCGACCTTCAGCCCCTGCTTGGCCATCGACAGGCCGAGGTTGACGGTGAGCGACGACTTGCCGACCCCGCCCTTGCCGCTGGCGACGGCGTAGACCTTGGTCAGTGAGCCCGGCTGGGAGAACGGGATCTCCCGCTGCGCCTGGCCGCCGCGCAGCTCCTGCTGCAGGCCGGCGCGCTGCTCGGCGGTCATCACTCCGAGCTCGAGGTCGACCGACGTGACGCCGTCCACGCCAGAGACGGCCGCGGTCACGTCACGGTTGATGGTGTCCTTGAGCGGGCAGCCCGCGACGGTGAGCAGCACGCGCACGTGCACGGTCCCGTCGGGGTCGACGCGGACCGAGTCGACCATCCCGAGCTCGGTGATCGGGCGCTTGATCTCGGGGTCGTTGACGGTCGCCAGCGCGGCCCGGACGTCGGGCTCGATCTGGTCGGGAGTGCGGGTGCTCATGATGACCCAGCGTAGTTGCTCGGCCATGGCTGCCCGACCGGCCTCGGGGTGTCCTGCGTCTCAAGCCGGAAGAGTGGGCGGTCAGGGGCGGCGCTGCCTCAGACCCTTGCCGAGCACCGGGACGCACACCTCACCGTCTCCTGGCAGGGTGAGCGTGGTCCCCACCGCACGATGGTCCGACACCGCGGACTCGATGGTGCGCGCGGCACGGGGGACGAACTCGGACGAGTGCAGCACGAAGTCGATCCGGCCCTTGTGCCCGTTGGGAGAGGTGCCGTCGGGGCCGACGCCCACCGACTCCCACGTGTCGGACAGGAAGGGCCGGGCCAGCGCCAGCACCGATCCGGCGGAAGTGGCGTTGAAGTCGCCACCGAGGATCTTCGGCTGCGGGTCCGCCGCCACCTGCTGCGCGACGACCCGCATCTGGGCCAGCTTGAGGCTGTCGTAGGAGGGCTGCAGGTGGGTGTTGAAGATGCTCACGACCGTCTCCCCCACCTCGATGCGGGTGCGCAGCACGCCTCGCAGCAGCGCGTCCTTGAGACCGGGCTGGTGCGGCAGGTGGGTGTTGGTCTGGTCGACGATCGGGAACCGCGAGAGCGTCGCGTTGCCGATCTGGCCGTTTCCGGGGCTCTCGTTGGGACCGTACGAGTACTCCATGCCGAGCCGGTCCGCGAACCACGCGGGCTGGTCGATGCCACCGCTGTGGTGGCGGAACCTGTCGATCTCCTGCATCAGGACGACGTCGGCGTCCCAGGACTCGATCTCGCGGGCGATCTGCTCGAGGCCGAGACCGTCGTTCGGTCCCAGACCGGAGTGGATGTTGAACGTGAGCACGTTCAGCGTGACGTCCGACTGTGAGACGCACTTGATCTTCTTGGTTTGCGCCTCGGGAGCTCGTCGGAAGGCAGGCGGTGCCGGCACGACCTGCTGGATCGGTACGAACTCCGTGGCGGACACGATCTCGGTCGGGGTCGTCCGCCGACCCGGCGACCCCCCCACCGGCGCCCACGAACGGAAGGTCCGACTGGACGACGAGCGACAGCCCGGTGACCAACAGCACGACGACCAGCGCCGCCAGCCACGGCCGGCGGCCGGCGGGGATGCGCTTGTGCCTGGTCACGAATCCTCCGGTTCTGCGTAGGACGTGGTGCTCCGCTCCTCGAGCTCCACGAGCAGCGAGCGCAGCTCGGACCGCAGGTAGTCGCGGGTCGCCACCTCGCCCACCGCCATCCGGAGCGCCGCCACCTCACGGGCCAGGAACTCCATGTCCGCGTGGGCGCGGGCGTTTGCCTGGCGGTCCTGCTCGGCGATGACCTTGTCCCGCTGCTCCTGGCGGTTCTGCGCCAGCAGGATCAACGGGGCGGCGTACGACGCCTGCAGGCTGAGGATCAGGGTCAGGAAGATGAACGGGTACGCGTCCCACTTCAGATCGGCCGGCGCGAGCCAGTTCCAGCCGACCCAGGTGATGACGACCAGCGTCATGTACAGCAGGAACTGAGCGGTTCCCATGAAGCGGGCGAACTGCTCGGCGAAGCTCCCGAACGTGTCGGAGTCGTAGGCCGGCCGGCGCACCAGAGGGCGGCGCACCTCGGCCGGTGTGTCGAGGCGGGGGCGGCGCGACTCAGCCATGGCCCACCGCCTGGGTACCGCCGAGGCCGGTCCGGTCGCGCCAGTTCTCCGGGAGCATGTGGTCAAGCAGGTCGTCGACGGTCACCGCACCGAGCAGGCGGCCCTCGTCGTCGACGACCGGCGCGGCGACCAGGTTGTAGGTGGCGAGGTAGCCCGCCACCTCGTCGATCGTGGCCTCCGGCCGGAGCGGGTCGACCTCCTTGTCGATCATGGCCGCGACCAGGGTCGAGGGGGGCTCCCTCAGCAGGCGCTGGATGTGTGCACACCCGACCAGCCGGCCGGTGGGCGGCTCCAGGGGCTGCCGGCACACGTAGACCATGGCGGCCAGTGACACCGGGAGGTCGGGGTCGCGCACCTGGGCGAGCGCCTCGGCCACCGTCGCGTCCGGCCCGAGGATCACGGGCTCCGGGGTCATCATCCCGCCCGCCGTCTCCTCCTCGTAGGACATCAGGCGCCTGACGTCCTCGGCGTCCTCCGACTCCATCAGGCCGAGCAAGGTCGCCGCGGTGTCCGGTGGCAGGTCGGCGATCAGGTCGGCGGCGTCGTCGGCCGACATCTCCTCGAGGATGTCGGCCGCGCGTTCGGAGTCGAGGTGCTCGAGGATCTCGACCTGGTCCTCCTCCGGGAGCTCTTCGAGCACGTCGGCGAGCCGTTCGTCGTCGAGCGCCGCCACCACTGCCGTCCGCCGCTCGAACGGCAGGTCGTGGATCATGTTGGCCGCGTCGGCCGGCTTCATGTCGTTGAGCGCGGCGATCAGGTGGGTGGCACCCTGGGTCTCCTCGCGGCCGACGAGGCCCTCGACATCGCGCCACTCGGCCACATGGGTCTGTCCGCGCCTGCGGAACCGGCTGCTGGGCTCCTGGATTGCCACCCGGGAGAGAACCCAGTCGCGGTTGCGGGCCTGCTCCATCCCGACGTCGTACACGGTCCCGGTCACGCCCGCGCTGGGAATTGACACCGTGCGGTCGAGCATCTGGCCCATCACAAGCGTCTCGGTCGGTCGCTGCTCGAACCGGCGCATGTTGAGCAGTCCCGTGGTGTAGACCTGACCTGCGTCGACGTTGGTGACCCGGGTCATCGGCACGAAGATCCGACGACGGCCGAAGACCTCGGCGACCAGCCCGAGCACGCGTGGCTGGCTCACCTCCGACCGCACCGCCACCACGAGGTCGCGCACCTTGCCGACCTGGTCCCCGACGGGGTCGAAGATCGGCAGGCCGACCAGCCGGGCGGCGTACACGCGGGAAGGGGCGGTGCTCACGCGGACAACGCTACCGTCGCCCGCGCGTCGCGCCCCCGGAACGCCGTGGTGGACCGCTCTGCGGATATGGTGCCAGCGTGCACGGACGAGGACTCACCGCGGCCACCGGCTTTGCGGCGCTTGCCTTCGCCCTCCTCGCGCTCACGGGGTGCGGCGAGGACGAGGGCGGGCAGGAAGCCGAGGCCACGTCATCACCCGCCGAGCCCGTCCGACCTCGAGCGGAGCCCCTGACTGCGCCGCCGTCTGGAAGGACGGGGGCGACCTGCCCAGGTCGTACGACGGCTGCAACTCTGATGAGGGATTTGTGCCCACCGACACGCTCGGATGCTCGTCGGGCCAGCGTATGGTGCGCTACGGCGACCACTACTACGCCGTGCTCGGAGGCACGATCCACGAGACGGAATCGTCATTGGGAGACGACCGCGGGTACCGTGGCGCGGTCGCAAGCTGTCGGGCCTGAAAAAAGCGGGTCCATCCCAGTGGCCGACCCGGGACCTGCGAGGTCTTCGGGGGCACGGCCAGCAAACACGCCATCAACAAACGTTGGAGGGGAACGGATGTTCTTCAGGCGAGCCGCCGTCGTGATCACCATCGCCGTGATCGCTGCAGGCTTCCAGGTCCCGGCAGACGCAGGCAGGTACACCCCGCGACCTGGCGTGACATTCAACTCCGCCGTCGGGAGCCATGCGAAGCAACGCGCGATCTTCGGCAAGATCATCCGATCCATCCGGTCCACGCCGCGCGGCCAGGACATCCGGATCATGAGCTGGAACATCCAGTCCAAGACCGCGGTCGACGCCCTGCTGAGGGCCCAGCGGCGGGGAGTGCGAGTGCGGGTGCTGATGTCGCGGTCCAACGCCGCTGCGATCGACAACACCAGTTGGGCCCGGCTGGACAGAGGGTTGCGTCGGGGCAATGCCCACCGCAGGGAGGCTCGCCACAGCTGGGGGCGACTCTGCAGCGCCTCGTGCCGGGGCAGGGGCGGCGCCGCCCATGCCAAGTACTTCCTGTTCTCCCGTTCCGGACGGGCACGACAGGTGGTCATCCACGGCTCGGCCAACCTCACCTCGGCCTCGACGAACAACCAGTGGAACGACGTCTACACGACCGTCAGACGGGAGCGCCCCTACAGGTTCTTCGTGCGGATCTTCCAACAGATGGCCAAGGACCGCCCGGTGCGGAACCCCTACGCCGCGTGGTCCAACGGGCGCGATCGCTTCATGTTCTTCCCGGGTCCGCGGCGGAACGACCCCGTCATGGGTCTGCTCGACAAGGTCAGGTGCTACGGGGCAACCAACACGAAGTCGCATCGAACCCGGCTGGTTGTCGCACCAGACGTGCTCCGTGAGGAGCGCGGGATGAGGCTGGGTCGCAAGTTGTGGCAGCTGTGGCAAGGCGGATGCGGCGTCCGGGTCGGTTACACCATCGTGGGCAGGGAAATCGGCCAGATGATGCGTCGTCCGGGTCAGCGCGGTCGGGGCGTGCCGATGCGTCATCTGGTGCAGGACGTCAACGGTGACGGGATGTTCGACCGTTACTTCCACCTCAAGGCGATGAGCATCCGGGGCCACATCGGACGAGACCGGAGCAACCGGGTGGTCCTCAACGGGTCGTCGAACTGGTCCGGCCGCGGCATCCGATCCGACGAGAACCTCGGCATCCACTGGCGTGAGGGACTCGCGCGGCGGTACGAGCAATACCTCGACCACTGGTACGGCTGGTCCGGCTTCTCCCAGCGGGGTCGGTACCAGATGTCGGCCCGGATGACCCAGGAAGCGGTGCAGGACGGCCGGATCGTTGACGGGCTGCTCTTCGGAACCGGGCCGATCAACGGGATCGACCCGTACGCAAACGTCGACCTGGACTGAGCCGGGCAGTGGTCAGACCTCTGCGCGTCCGCAGCGTCGACGAGCGGGGGATCGTCGTGAGCGGCCGGGGCGACCGCGCCGTCGACGTCTTCTTCGACGATCAACGGGTCTGGTCGTTCTGGGTCCGCCGCGACACCGAGCCCAATCGGGCAGGACGTCGGCTGGCGGCGTGGCCGGCCCCCCTGCGCCGGTTCCTCGACGGGCGCACCAGAGTGGTCGTCCGGGAGCCCGGGTCGTCCGTGTCGTACTTCGACGAGGAGATGTCCTTCGGCGACGGCGAGGAGCGGATCCGCGTCGTCAACAAGCGTGGGGTGCAGCTCGGGTTCGACAAGTCGGGCAAGCTGATGCCGACCTTCGAGACACGCGGCCGCGGCGACATCGCCGCTCTCGTGGCGGCCACCCGGTCGGTCCTCGACGCCCTGGCGTCGGTGGGGGTGCAGCCATTCCTCGGCTACGGCACCCTGCTCGGCGCCGTCCGTGAGGGAGCCGTGCTCGGCCACGACTCCGACGCCGACGTCTGCTACGTGAGCGAGCTCGAGGACCCGGTCGACGTGACCCGTGAGTCCTTCCGCCTGCAACGGGAGCTGGAGGGGCTCGGGTTCGAGACCAGCCGGTACAGCGGGGCCGCCTTCAGGGTCGATGTGACCGAGGGTGACGGCGTCGTCCGGGGCCTGGACGTGTTCGGTGGCTTCCTCAGCGGCGGGCGGCTGTACGTGCTGGGCGAGATCGGAGTCGAGTTCGAGCGTGACTGGATCTACCCCCTGACGACAAGCCTCCTCGAGGGTGAGGAGATGCCGGTTCCGGCCAGCCCCGAGCGGCTTCTCGAGGCGACGTACGGGCCGGGATGGCGGGTCCCGGACCCGGTCTTCCAGTTCAGCACGCCGGCCCGCACCACTCGCGCCTTCAACGACTGGTTCCGGGGGCTCAGCCCCAGCGCAAGGCTCTGGCAGCGTCGCTACGCGCGGCGCGCGCGCGAGCTCCCGACGCGCGGACCCTCCGATGCGGCCCGTCGCGTGGCCCAGGAGGCGCGCAGACTCGGCGCCCCGGTGCTCGACGTCGGCGCCGGCAGGGGGGCCGACAGTCTCTGGCTGGCACGCCGCGGTCATCGGGTCACCGCCTACGACTACGCCGCCGAGAGCGGGCTGGCGACCGTGGCCGCGGCCGCGGAGGAGGAGGGCCTCGCGCTCGACGTACGACGGCTCAACCTCACCGAGTGGCGCTCGGTCTTCGGTGAGGGCGCCCGCCTCGCCCATTCGCCGACCCCGCGAGTCGTGCTCGCCCAGCACGTCCTCGACGCGACCGACGCCCAGGGCCGCCGCGGGTTCACACGATGGTGCTCGATGGCGCTGCGCGCGGGCGGCACCCTGGTCGCGGAGTTCCACATCGGCGAGCAAAGCCAGGATCTCGAGTGGAGCATCAGCGAAGTCGACCCCCACGAGATGGCGCAATGGCTGACCGACGGCGGAGCGAAGAGCGTCAGCCTCACCGAGGTCAAGCGCCGGAGGCGGCCGACCGTTCGACTCGTGGGAGAGTGGTGAGCGTGAACGTCAAGGACAAGCTGAACGTCGTGGCCCGCGTCCGGTCGGTGGCCCAGCTGGAGCAACGGGTGGCCGACCTCGAGGCGGATATGTCCGAGATGCGCCAGCACAACCTCCGGCTCGCCGAGATCGCCGACGTGGTCCAGGAGCTCCTGATCCCGATGGCCTCTCGCGACGAGGTGAAGGTCCAGGAGGCCATCGAACGATTCAACAAGAGCCTCTGAGTGGTCGACCGGGTCTTCCTCCACATCGGGCTTCCCAAGACCGCGACCTCCTACCTCCAGACGATCGTCTGGAGCAACAGGGACCGGTTGCGGCAGGCCGGCGTCGTGGTGCCCGGCAGCAGGCGGACTGACCACCTCTGGGCGTCGCGGGAGGTCCGCGAGGACCCTCACCAGCACCGGAAACCCGAGCTGCACCGGACCGCGTGGACGCGTCTGCAGCGCGAGCTTGCGTCGTCGTCGGGCACCGGCCTGATCAGCCATGAGTTCTTCGCCGCCGCCTCCGACCGCCAGGCCCGCGACATGGTGACCGCACTCGGCGACGCCGAGGTGCACGTCGTCGTCACGGCACGAGAGCCGCTCGGGCTCTTCACCGCCAGCTGGCAGGAGAGCCTGAAGAACGGCTCGACCACACCGATGGCCGACTACGGTCGCAGCGTCTCGAAGAGCCCCACGGTGATCTGGAACTGGCGCACGCTCGACCTCATGCTCGTGCTCCAGCGGTGGTCGCAGGCCGTTCCGCCCGAGCGGATCCACGTGCTCGTACTCGACCCGACGGCGGACAGGGACGACATCTGGCGCCGGTTCGCGAGGCTGCTCGGGATCGACCCGGAGGCCTTCGACCTCTCCCAGTCGTTCCCGAACACCTCGATGGGTGTGGCCGAGGCCGAGACGTTGCGGAGGATCAACATGCGCCTGGAGGGCTTCGACCGGGCGTTCGACAAGGGCGTGTACATCCGCACCTTCCTGGCCGATGACCGCCTCGTTCCCAGGAAGGGCGAGAAGTTCTGGCCCGAGCCGGATCAGGTCGAGGACTGCCGTCGGCGGGCGCGTTCCGCGGTGTCGTACCTGCAGGCCGGCGGCTTCGACGTGTCCGGGCGGGTCGAGCACCTGCTCGTCCCCGACGAGCTCGAGCACCGCCGGCTTCCGGCTTCGGTGACCGACGCCGAGGTGGCCGAGGTCGCCGTCGGGTTGGCCGCAACCATGCTGGGGGACGTACGGGACCTGCGGACCGCCGGCCGCCGGCCGCCTTCGGGGACGGGCCGCCGCTACGCCGCCCGAGGCCGGCGTGCCTGGCGGCGCTTGCGGGCCGGTCTCCGACGACCCACGTCCTGAGGGACGGCCCCTACGCCCGAGTGCGGGCGCGCAGACCGCGCAGGCGTTGCCGGCGCGTGGTGGCCTTTGCCGACGGCCGCTGGACGACGTGGAACTGCCGCTTGGGCACCTTGCGTACCGCGGCGATCCGGTCGGCGAGCGTCGCTCGGTCGCTGTCGGGGATCGGCTGGGGGACGTGGGCGCCCCGGCCCGGGTCGATCTCCTCGAGGAGCCCGAGCTCGTGAAGCGTGGTCACGTCGTCCTCGGTCGTGGCTTCGTAGATGCGTCGCAGGTACTTCTCTGCGATCGGCGCGGGAACGTCCTTGGCGGTCAGCGTGCGCAGCGCGTTGACGGTGGGAGCCCGGTCCTTGCGGAACTGCGCGCGGCCGGCGCCCAGCAATGCGGTCCACTTGCGGACGAACTCCTCGCCCGAGACCGCGTCGTAATGGAGGAGACGCAAGCGAGCGTCCTCCTGCCTCGGCGCCCGGTCACCGGACGTCGTCACCGCGTCGTGAAGCGTGAGCCGGAGCCCCGAGCCGGCGCGTACGCCCGACTTGCCCAGAACGTGCCCGTGGAAGTACGCCGAGTTGGTCGGTTTGGAGAGCAGGCCCAGCATGTGCAGCAGGTTGAGGTCGTCGTCGTCGAGCAGCCGCTTGAAGAGCGTCGGTCGCTCGGTCGCCTCGAACCGGCTGACGCACTCCAGGGGAGTGAGCCACACCGCGTCAGCATCGGCGGGCACCGCGGCCAGCACCTCGCGGTCCAGGGCCACCACCTCGTCGCCGTCGACGTGGAAGACCCACTGTGCCCACGGCATGTCCGCGAGCAGGTCGAGCGCCACATTGGCGTTGATCCGTTGCCGCACGTTGAGGCCCTTGGGGCGGTCCCCGGCCCACCACCCCCTTCCCGCGGGAACGCACGTGACCTGGCGATGCCCGCTCAGCTCGTCCGCGACCTGGTCCTGGTCGTGCGCCGAGGGGTCGTCGAGGAAGACGACCATGTGGTCGACGCCCATCGACAGATTGTCCGCAACGAACCGCCGGACATTGGCCGGCGTGTCCAGGATCGTGCTGACCGTGACGAGCATGGAGAGAGGCTAGCCAACCCGCCTCCGGCCGCCGTACGCCTGCGCCAGGGGACCGGGAACGAATTACAGGTTTGGCATTCAGCCGAACCGGTTGCGTGTGGCAGATGGGGCTGGTGTGATAACTGCTGCAGTGGGGGCCCGCCTCGGAAGGACCCCTCGAATCTAGAGGAGCCTCAGTGTCCCCCGCAGCGAATCCGTCCGGTCGGTCCGGCGCCCGCGGCGTCGTCGGCGCCTGCCTGGTCGTTCTCCTCACCGCGCAGGCCCTCGTCCTCACCAGCGTCGCTCAGGGCGCCCCAGCCCAGGCGCGGAGGGCGGCCGGCGCCAGTGACATCACCTTCGTGACCGCGAACCTGCGCTCGCCGCAGACCGCCACGAGGTTCCAGCAGGACGCGGCCGAGGTGTTCGCGCAGGACCCGGACTTGATCGCCTACAACGAGGTGTCGTTCCGTCAGGACGTCTTCCTGGCGCCCGAGGGATACGAGCTGTGGCGCGCGGAGGGCCGCTACGAAGGGCACAACCCCGTCGCCTGGCGGACCAACTACTGGCGCGACGTGGACCACGGTACGCGGCTGATCTCCAACTACCGGAAGAAGCCACCGGGGAAGACGACTCTGCTGGGTCTCCGCTACGCCAACTGGGTCAGGCTCAAGTCCGTCGACGGTCGGCGGATTTCCATCGTGGCGGTACACGTGGCCCCGCGTTTCCTTGACGAGCAGGGCAACTGGGTCGATCTGCTCCGACCGTCCGTTCGCCGACTCAGCCGACTTGTGCAAGACCTGAGCAGCCGCGGTCCGGTGCTGGTCGGGGGCGACTTCAACGTCCCCTTCAACGGCCCTCGCTATCCGCGGGACCTGCTCACCCAGGCGGGCCTGCGGCCCACCTACGACCTGCTGGGCAGTTCCTTCCCCACCGGCGATCACCACGGTGGCACGATCGACTACGTCTTCGTCCGGTCGAAGGGCAAGCTCGAAGCGGACTGGCACCGCCCGGTCGAGCTCAACTCCGATCATGATGCCGTCGTGGCCGGGCTCTCGTGGACCACGGAGGCACCCAGTCCCGAGGTGACCACCACCGTGCGAAGCCAGCCTGACGGCACCGACGAGGAGCGGCGCGCCGTTGCACGGGCGCTGCGCCAGCACCTCGCGAGTACCGCGGCCGGTGACACCGTCCAGGTCGCGACCCGCGGACTCAACCTGCCTCTCGCCGACCGCGCGCTGCGGAGGGCCGAGGCCCGTGGGGTCCGGGTTCGGGTCACGACCCTCAGTCCGCGCCTGACCTGGCGCGAGCGCCGGCTGATGCGGACACTCGACACCAACGGCAGCTGGCTCCGGCGCTGTCAGGGCGAGTGCCGGACAAGGTGGCAGGAGGCTCAAGCGCCCTCGCTGCTGCTGGTGACCGGTGCAGACGGCGAGGGGAAGGTGCGCATCGACGTCTCGCGAGGGCTGAGCCGGTACGTCGTCACCCGCAGGACCAGCGCCCGGATCAGCACCTCGAGTGTGGCGATGAACGAGGCCCGCGCGGCGTTCGCCGGGCTCTGAGCGTCGACCGTCCCGCCCCGGGTCACGGGCTCGGGCGGGGCCTGCTTTGTCGACGTATCCCTTGTGGTCGGGAGTGCTGTCCGGTTGGATCGCAGGAACCAGAAATCGTCTGAAAAGCCAGCGAGGGAGACACGTGTTCGCCGACGACTACCCACGGTTCATCGAAGTCAGCGAGCTCACACCGGACCTATCCCCGGACGACCAACGCCAACGCAACCGCAGCGCCATCGAGCAGCGGAACCGGATGAACGAGCGCTACGAGGCGCTGTTCGCCAGCAACCGGGACATGTTCGACGGGGCTCGGGTCCTCGATCTGGCCAGTCACGACGGGCGGTTCTCGATGGCAGCGCTGAAGGCCGGGGCGGCGCACGTGACCGGCGTGGAGGTCAGGCAGAGCCTCATCGACAACGCTCAGGAGACGTTTGCCTTCTACGGCCAGGACCCGGAGACCTATCGCTTCGTCTGCGGTGACCTCTTCGAGGTGCTGGCCCGGGAGGAGTTCGACGTCGACGTGGTGTTGTGCCTCGGGTACCTGTACCACACCTACCGGCACACCGAGTTGATGTACCGCCTTCACAACCTGGCCCCAAGGCACCTGATCGTCGACACGATGGTCACGCCTGACCCGCAGCCGACCCTCAAGCTGGTTCGCGAGCCCAACGCCGAGGACATCCGCAGTGCCGCCCAGGATGCCTGGTCGGTCGACCGGGTACTGGTGCTGCGGCCCTCGGTGCCCGCGCTGCAGATGCTGGTCCGCAACTACGGTTTCGAGATCGAGTCCATGCATGACTGGAAGAGCCAGCTGGCCGGCCGACTGCCCATGCCGGGTCTCGACGGCTATGCGACGGGCAAGCGCGTGACCCTGCGATGCCGCTCCCGGCAGGCGGCTGCTGCAGCCGGATGGGAGCCGGTAGCCCCTCTCCAGTTCGCTACGGACCGCGAACCGACCCCGCCACCGCCCCCCGCGCAGCCGGCCGATGGGTGGCGTGGGCGGGTCAACAAGACGCTGGCCAAGGCCACGGGCTACGAGCTGCACCGAGCGTCCACCAAGCGTTGACGGCTCGGCCCGGACTTGTCCACCCGCCCGCTCAGACCCTGGCCATCGGTGGATCGAGGCTAGTACGGTCGTCCGGCGCCGGGCTCGTCGGCGCACGCCCCGCCTTGCCGAGGAGCCGGGAGGATGGCGTAGGAGTTGGCCATGTCCACGAGTCGCCGTCTCTACGTCCACATCGGCCTGCAGAAGACCGGTACGACGTACCTCCAGGCGGTCATGCTGGGCAATCGCGACCTGCTCGCCTCCCAGGGGCTGGCGCTGGTGCCGCCGACCAAGAAGGAGGCCTACCAGCTGATGCTCGCGGTCCGGGACCGCTACCAGCCCGGTCATGATCCTGCGTCCGTGATCGGACGCCCTGACCCGGTTCGAGCACCGGCTGGCCCGGTCGTCCGCGCCGCGAATGCTGCTGAGCCAGGAGTCGTTGTCGGCGGCACGGCCTCCTCAGGTCAAGCGGTTCCTCGCGGCCTGCAACGCGGTCGACGTCCACGTGGTCATCACCGTTCGCGACCTGGCGCGATCGGTGCCCTCGGCGTGGCAGCAGGACCTCAAGGCCGGGCGCACCTTCGCCTACCGCCGCTACCTGCGCCGGCTGCAGGTGATGGAGGGCAACGGTGCGGGCGGGCATCCCTGGATCCAGCTCGACGCCCCGGCGGTGCTGGCGCGATGGGCCGCCGAGCTTCCGGAGGGCCGGATCCACGTCGTCACCGTGCCGCCGCCCGGCGGCCCCCCGGCCGTCCTGCTCGAACGCTTCTGCCGGGTGATCGACGTGGACCCGGCCGATTTGGCACACGCGGAGACGCCGAGCAACACCAGCCTGGGGTGGGTGCAGGCGGAGGTGCTGCGCCGCGTCAACCAGGAGCTGCCCGAGGACGTGCTGCGGCGTCAGGTGTACGGCGGCATCGGCAAGCGGTTCTTCGTGGGCGAGGTGCTGGGCGACCAGACCTCGCGCAAGATCCTGGTACCGGACCGGCTCCGGCCCTGGTGCGAGGAGGTCTCGAGCCGACAGGTGGCCGCGCTGCACGCGGCCGGGTACCACGTGGAGGGCACGCTGGAAGACCTGCGCTGCGCCGATACCGCCTTCACCGACAAGGTGGAGAAACCGCGCGAGGGCGAGGTCGCGACTGCCGCGGTCTCCGCCCTGGCGCGAATGCTCGCGATGCGCGTGTCGGAGAAGCGATCCCCCGGACCACGGTTGGCGCGTATCCGGGCCGCGGTCGGCCGGCTGCGATCGCTGGGCCGGTGAGGCGGAGCGATGGTGGGTGACAGGTCGCGCCATCTTGCCGAGGAGTGGGACGATGGCGTAGGTGTTGGCCATGCCCATGCGCCCCCGTCTCTACGTCCACATCGGCATGCAGAAGACCGGGACGTCGTACCTGCAGGGCGCCATGCTGCGCAACCGCGCGGTCCTCGCCGATCAGGGGCTCGACCTGGTGCCACCCACCAAGCGGGAGACCTTCGAGCTGATGCTCCTGGTCCGGGACCGCTACAAGCCCGCGCTTGACCCCACCTCCGTGCCGGAGTCCCTGGACAAGTTCTCGGCCGCCCTCCGGCGGGCTCCGGGACCCCGGGCACTGGTCAGCCAGGAGTCCCTGGCGGTGGCGGGTCCTCACCAGATCCGGCGTCTCCTCGATGCCTGTGGAGATCGTGAGGTGCACGTGATCGTGACCGTGCGGGATCTGGCCCGCCAGCTGCCCTCCTCGTGGCAACAGCTGATCAAGAGCGGCGGAACGGCGACCTACCAGCGCTTCGTGAGGCAGGCACGGGCACGCGAGCAGGAAGGCAGTGACCGGCGTCCGTGGACCCACCTCAACGTCCCCGGGGTGCTGGCACGCTGGTCGGAGGCGGTGGGACCCGAGCGTATCCACGTGGTCACGGTGCCTCCGGCAGGTAGCCCACCCACTGCCCTCCTCGAGCGCTACTGCAGCGTTCTGGGAGTGGACCCGGACCGGATGGTGCCCGAGGAGAAGCGCGGGAACGTCAGCATTGGACGGGTCCAGGCGGAACTCCTACGCCGGGTCAACAGCGAGCTTCCGGCGGAGATGCTCCCTCGACAGGTCTACGGCGCCGTGGGCAAGAGGTTCTTCGCCGCCCAGGTCCTCGCTGCCCAGAAGCCGAGCACGATCCGTGTCCCGGCCGAGTTCAGGGCGTGGTGCGACGAGGTTGCGGACCGGCAGATCAAGGCGATCGACAGCGCCGGCTACGTCGTCACGGGGCAGCTGGAAGACCTGCGCTGCCCGGACGCGGCGTTCAGCGAAGAGGACGACCCGGCGACCCAGCGCGAGGTGGCATCGGCCGCGGTGGCGGCACTGGCACACATCCTGACCCTCCGTGGCCAAGCCGTGCGACGCCGGGCCGGAGAAGCGGGGACGTCCGGGGGGCTCGGCGCGGAAGGCAGCCGCTCGCTCCGCGCGCGTGCCGGTCGGCTGCTGCGGCGCGTTCGGGGGACCCGGGGCTGAGGCGCCACGGCCGCGACGGCGTGGGGAATCCCACTGTTCACCGTGGCAGCAGCGGGGTTTCCGGCCGGTAGCATCCCATCCGATCTCGTTCCACCACCGGAAGGACCACCATGGGTCGCCTCTGCCAGACCGACGGACTCTCCAACGACCAGACGGAGATCCTCGGCGCGGTGCGCACGTTCGTCGACGAGAAGATCCTGCCGGTCGCGACCGAGCTGGAGCACGCCGACGAGTACCCGACCGAGATCGTCGAGGGCCTCAAGGAGCTCGGCATGTTCGGGCTGATGATCCCCGAGGAGTACGACGGCCTCGGGGAGTCGTTGCTGACCTACGCGTTGTGCGTCGAGGAGATCGCCCGCGGGTGGATGAGCGTCTCCGGGGTGATCAACACCCACTTCATCCTGGCCTACATGCTGATGAAGCACGGCACCGACGAGCAGAAGAAGTCCTACCTGCCCAGGATGGCCGCGGGTGAGGTGCGCGGTGCGTTCTCGATGTCGGAGCCTGGCCTGGGCTCCGACGTGGCCGCGGTGAAGACGAAGGCGACGCAGACGGAGTCGGGCTACGAGATCACCGGGCAGAAGATGTGGCTGACCAACGGTGGAACCTCCAACCTGGTCGCCGTGCTCTGCAAGACCGACGAGGGCGCCGACTCGGCGTACAAGAACCTCACCACCTTCCTGGTCGAGAAGGAGCCCGGCTTCGGCGAGGTCGCGCAGGGCATCACCGTGCCCGGCAAGCTCGACAAGATGGGCTACAAGGGCATCGACACCACCGAGATGGTGCTGGAGTCGCACCAGATCTCCGCCGACCAGGTCCTCGGCGGCAAGCCCGGCCAGGGCTTCTACCAGATGATGGACGGCGTGGAGGTCGGCCGCGTGAACGTCGCGGCCCGCGCCTGCGGCATCGCCAACCGCGCTTTCGAGCTCGGCATCGCCTACGCCCAGCAGAGGGAGACCTTCGGCAAGCCGATCGCCCAACACCAGGCGATCCTCTTCCGGCTGGCCGAGATGGCCACCAAGGTCGAGACCGCCCACGCGATGATGGTGCGCGCCGCCCGCCAGAAGGACGCGGGGGAGCGCAACGACGTCGAGGCCGGCATGGCCAAGATGCTCGCCAGCGAGTACTGCAACGAAGTGGTCCAGGACTCGTTCCGCATCCACGGCGGCTACGGCTACTCCAAGGAGTACGAGATCGAGCGGCTCTACCGGGAGGCCGCCTTCATGCTCATCGGCGAGGGCACCTCGGACATCCAGAAGATCATCATCGGCCGGTCCCTGCTCAAGGACTACGCGCTCAAGACCTGACCTCCCCCGCCGCGGGAGCCCCGCGGCTGGCCCTAGGCTTGGGACAGCGCCGTGGGCGGTGTCGAGGGATGGAGTGGGTCGTTGGCTCAGCGGGTGGTGCTGCACGTGGGCGCGATGAAGTCCGGCACCAGCTATCTGCAGAGCCTGATGACGACCAACCGCGAGCTTCTCGCGACGCGAGCGCTGCTCTTTCCGGGACGGGTCTGGCGCGACCAGGTGAGCGGCGTCTCCCAGGTGCTGGAGCGCCAGCGTGTGGCGATCGCCCCCGAGGAAGGCGCCTGGCAGGCCTTGGTGGACGAGATCGCCGCGTGGCACGGCACGGGCCTGATCTCCATGGAGTTTCTCGGCCCGATCGGGTTACCGAAGATCGAGCGGGTCGTCTCCTCGTTCCCGGCGGGGAGCGTCGAAGCGGTGGTCACCGCGCGAGACCTCAACCGCAGCATCCCGGCGATGTGGCAGGAGTCGTTGAAGAACGGTCGATCCTTCACGTTCGACGAGTACGTCGCCGGGATTCGTGAGCACGAAGGTCCGGGCGTCGCGTTCTGGCGCGAGCAGACCATCGCCGCGATGTGTCGCCGGTGGAGCGACGTCCTCGGCCTCGACAAGGTGACCCTGGTGACCGTCCCGCCCCCCGGCGCAGATCGTGCCGAGCTCTGGAGTCGGTTCTCCACTGCGATCCGGATCGACGGGGACGGCGTCGAGAGCCCTCCGAAGGGCAACGAGTCGCTCGGGGCGGCCTCGGCGGAGGTGCTGAGGCGCCTCAACGACCGCGTCGGCGACCTGGCGTACCCCGAATACGCGCCCGTCGTGAAGCACCGGTTGGCGAAGAACCTGTTCGCCGTTCGGCGCGAGCTCGAGCCCGCGTTGGGCCTCGAGGTGCCGGAGTGGCTGCCGGAGCTGTCCACTCGGATGATCGACCGGATACGCGATCTCGGGGTCCGCGTCGTCGGTGACCTCTCGGACCTGAACCCCGCGCCGGTCCCAGGCGTGCATCCCGACAGCGTCTCCGCTGACCTGCGGCTGGACGCCGCCGTGGCGGGGCTGGAGGGGCTGGTCCGGGCCTTGCAGGGCCGGCGCCACTAGGCCGCTATAGTGCCCCGCATGCCTCGCCTTCGTCTGCGACGCCCCGGGCGCGCCGCCGACGAGCAGGAGTACAAGCTTCGATGACGCGTGCTCGCAGGGTCGGGGAGGCCGGCGCTCGCACCGTCGTCCTCCATGTCGGCCTGATGAAGTCGGGCACGACGTTCGTCCAGCGTGCCCTCTTTGCCAACAAGGAGGCGCTGGCGGAGCAGGGGTTCCTGGTTCCTGGCCACACCTGGGGCCAGCAGGCGGGCGCGGTCAAGGGGCTTCTGCGGCCCCGCGAGCGAGATGGCGAGAAGTGGAGCCGGCTGACCACAGAGATCGCGTCTGGCCCGCCCCGGGCCGTGGTGTCGATGGAGTTCCTCGGGCCGGCCCGCGACGGCGTACGCCGACGCGTGGTCGAGTCGTTGCGGCCGGCGCGGGTCGAGGTCGTGTGCACCGTCCGGGACGTCAACCGCAACCTCGCCGCGATGTGGCAGGAGACGATCCAGAACGGGCGCTGGTGGACCTGGCAGGAGTACCTCGCCGGCGCCGAGCAGGCCAGACCAGAGCTGGGCCGGGAGCCCGACAGCCTGGCCGGGCGCACGTTCTGGCGCCAGCAGGACGCCGCCCGGATCTGCCGCGCCTGGCTGGGCCACGCCGATCGGGTCACGGTGGTGACGCTGCCGCATCCCGGTGCGCCGCCGCGAGAGCTGCTCGTGCGCTTCGCCGAGGCCGCCGGCCTCGACGCCGGGCCACTGGCACTCGCCCAGCCGGCGAACGAGTCGCTGGGCGCAGCCTCGGCCCTGGCCCTGCGCTCGTTCAACGAGACGCTCGCCGAGCGCGGCCTGGAGTTCCCCGCCGGTGAAAAGCTGCGGAAGAAGGTGATCGCCAAGCAGATCCTCGCGGCCCGCCGTGGCGCGGAGCCCCGGATCGGCCTCGCGGTGGCCCCGTGGGTGGTGGAGGCCTCACGAGCCATGCGCGAGCGGCTGGCCGCGCTGCCGGTGGACCTGGTCGGATCGTGGGACGACCTGGAGCCCGTGCCGGTCGACGGCGTCGACCCAGGCGAAGTACCGGCCGAGGAGGTCACGAAGGCAGCGGTCGCCGCGCTCTCGGGGGTTGTGGAGCACAAGCTGCGCCATTAGTCGCTCGACGCGACTGGCCCCGGCTGGCAAGGTGGGCGGCAACCGACGTCAGGAGGAGCCGTGCCGGATTCGAAGGGCAACAACGACGACCTCAAGGCAAAGATGAGGGAGGCCCTCGAACGCAAGCAGGGCCACGACCACCCCGACGACACCGCCGGACACCGAGCCAAGGCGCAAGGCCCCGAGGTGGCCGGAGGGGCGACTCCGAAGGTCCACCGGCGCAAGGCCGGTGGAGGGGGCGCGTGAGCGTACCCTCCGATGGTGGTCGAGCAAGCGACCGCGGCTGAGCTTGCGAAGGGCGCGGGGAGCGCGTCGAGACCGGGCGGGGAGGGCCTCTAGGATCGGGATCCCCGACCTCACGAGGAGCGATGCATGCAGTTCGGCCGCAGCTACGAGGAGTTCGAGGTCGGTGCGACGTACAAGCACTGGCCCGGCAAGACGGTCACCGAGTACGACGACCACCTGTTCTGCCTCCTCACGATGAACCACCACCCGCTGCACCTGGACGTCAACTACGCCGAGGAGACCACCCAGTTCGGCCGCAACGTCGTGGTCGGCAACTACGTCTACTCCCTGCTGCTCGGGATGAGCGTCCCGGACATCTCCGGCAAGGCGATCGCCAACCTCGAGATCGAGTCGCTCCGTCACGTCGCGCCGACCTTCCACGGCGACACGCTCTACGGCGAGACGACCGTGCTGGACAAGTGGGAGAGCAAGTCGAAGGACGACCGCGGGGTGGTCCACGTCGAGACGATCGGCTACAACCAGGACGGCAAGGTGGTGTGCATCTTCCGTCGCAAGGTGATGGTGCCCAAGGACAGCTACCTCGAGGATCGCGGTGGGGAGCAGCCCGGGCGCCCCACTCCGCAGCCCGACAAGAACTGGCCCGGGCCGGCGGCTGAGTGAGGCGGGGGTGCGACCTCTCGAGGTGTGGCTGGTCCGCCACGGCGAGACCGAGTGGAGCCGCGACCATCGCCACACCTCCACGACCGACCTCCCGCTGACCGAGGACGGTGCGGAGGTCGCTCGCGGCCTGGGGCCGCGGCTCGCGCGCGACTTCGCGCTCGTGCTCACCAGCCCGCGACGTCGGGCGCGCGACACAGCCGAGCTCGCGGGCCACGGTTCCGCCGAGGTGGACGCCGACCTCGCCGAGTGGGCGTACGGCGACTACGAGGGCGTCACCACCGACGAGATCCGGAAGGACGTGCCGGACTGGACCGTGTGGACCCACCCCTCGCCCGGCGGTGAGTCGGCTGACGAGGTCTCCGAGCGGCTCGACCGGGTGGTCGCCCGGCTGCGTGGCATCGAGGGCGACGCGCTGGTGTTCGGCCACGGACACGCACTGCGCGCCCTCACGGCCAGGTGGCTGGGGCTCCCCGTCGCCGACGGGCGTCTGTTCCGGCTGGACACGGCCACGGTCTCGGTCCTCGGCTACGAACGGGAGACGCCGGTCGTGCTCAGGTGGAACACCCCGGCCCGCCCTTGACGCGGGTGAGCGCTCACCACAACGGTTGAGCCATGTCCCTCGTCGCGGCGTGTCCTCGGTGCCGAGAGGCGGTCGAGCGCGTCGGGAAGGGAGCACGATGCCCGGTGCACGGGACGATCCCCGCGCTGTGGCTGCCTCGCGAGCCGTCGTACACCGAGTTCACCGAGCACCTGAAGCGTCTCCGGGGACTTCCCCACCTACCTGCCCTGGCCGATGAGCCCCGGGTGGGCGGTCACCGAGTTCGGCGTGGTGACGGCCCGGTCAGGACGCCCCATGGCGACGATCACCTGCTGCTCGGGGACCAGCGAGCTGGACGGGCCGGTGGACGCGTTCGTCGTCGCGGAGGAGGCCGGCGTCGGGCTGGGGGCACGGTGTGCGGGACTCGTGGGCGACGACCCCGGTGCCGAGCTCGGCGAGGGGCCGCCGCCGATCAAGGTGCGGATCGGCAGCCAGACCACGCCGTTGTGGCCGGTGTCCACGAGCGGGACCCAGGGGGAGTTCGACCGTTCCGTGTTCGCAGGAGAGGCCGTGGGTCGCTGGCTGTGGCTGGCGCTCCGACCGGCCTCGGCCATGCTGCTGCTGCGCGACGACTGGATCCTGCGCGACGTCTCCGGCGTGGGTGCGCCGCTGGTCGAGATGCCGTTCGGGGGTCCGCGTCCCGGCTGGTGACGCGGCGCGTCAGCCCCTGATCGGACGTCGAGGTCGTCCATGGTGCGCCGTAGAGTCGCGGTCAGGTCGACGTCGTAGCGACCGGCGAGCACCGAGTACGGACCAGAGGCAGTCGGACAGCTCGTGCGCTGAGTTCGTCCGTGCCACCTGCGTCGGGAAAGCGTCCCAGCTGGTACGTGCCTACGGCTCTCGGTGACTCGGCTCGGAGGGCGGCTCCGGGCACTCCTCCTTTGACTGGGGCCCGACCCGCTCGATCCCGCAGTTGACGCACACCTCCAGGTAGTCGCCCACCATCCGCTGTCGCAGCGGCGGCCGCTTCCAGTCGTGCCCTTGCTCATCACGCATGGGTGTCCCCTCCCCAAGCTCCCCCTTCACATCACCCGTTCCCACGAACCGCCACCAGTCAAACCTCCAAGGGAGGCGCCGCATCCGCGACGTAGGCTGCGCGCGTGCGCATCGACCTCCACACCCACTCGCGGGCCAGCGACGGCACGCAGGCGCCGGAGGAGCTGGTGCGGGCCGCGGCGGCGGCCGGGCTCGACGTGCTTGGCCTCACCGACCACGACACCTCCGCCGGCTGGGACGAGGCGGTCGAGGCCGCGGTCGACGCCGGGATCACGCTGGTCCGCGGGATGGAGATCAGCACCCGTCACGCCGGAGGGCGGGGCGTGCACCTGCTGGCCTACCTGCCGGACCCGACCTACCCGCCGCTGGTGGACGAGCTGGCCCGGATCCTGGGTGGGCGTGACGCACGGGTCCCGGTGATGCTGCGGAAGCTGCAGGAGTGCGGGATCGACATCGACGCCGCCGACGTACGACGCGTGGCCGGCGCCGCCACGGCCACCGGGCGGCCGCACGTGGCCGACGCGCTGGTCGAGCTGGGCGCGGTCCGGGACCGGGAGGAGGCGTTCGCGAGGTACCTGAGCGTCGGCCGGCCGGCGTACGTCGACCGCTACGCGACGTCGCTGACGCAGATGGTCGAGATCGTCGCGGGAGCCGGGGGAGTGGCCGTCGTCGCCCACCCGTGGGGCCGGCACGAACGGTCGACCCTGGACGAGTCCGCGCTCGCGGAGCTGGCGGACCGCGGCCTGGCCGGGATCGAGGTCGACCACCAGGACCACGACGAAGGGGCTCGACGGGACCTGCGCGCCATCGCCCGCAACCTCGGCCTGGTCGCCACCGGCTCGAGCGACCACCACGGCACCGGCAAGGTCGGCCACGACCTGGGGTGCAACACGACCGACCCGGACGAGTTCGCCCGGCTCCTCGACCTCGCGCGAGGCCAGCGCCGCCCGCAGCGGACGGTCGGCCCCGGCGCTGGTCAACGGGACCTGAGGATCACTTCCGGCCCATCGACTGGAAGGTCTGCAGCGCCCGGGTGGGGATCAGCCTCGTCACCCCGGCGATGGCCCGGTAGTGCGCCCCCGGGATGGAGTAGACCCGGCCCTTGTCGAAGTCGGACAGCGCCTTCTCGACCAGCATGTCGACGTCCAGCCACATGAAGCCGGTGCCGCGCTTGACGCCCATCCGCTGGTGGAACTCCGTCTTGGTGAAGCCGGGGCAGAGGGCCGTCACCGTGACTCCGCTGGTCGCGGTACTCGTTGGCCGCCCACTCGCTGAACCGGTTCACCCAGGCCTTCGCCGCGCCGTAGGTGCCGCGCGGCAGGAACGCCGCAACGCTCGAGACGTTGATGATCCCGCCGCGGCCACGCTCGACCATCGGGCCCAGTGCTGCGTGGCTGAGTCGCAGCACGGCGGTGACCAGCACGTCGAGCATGGCCTGCTCGGCCTCGACGTCGTTGACCAGGAACCGGTCCTTGAGGCCGAAGCCCGCGTTGTTGACCAGCAGGTCGATGGGCCGGGCGGGATCGGCCAGCCGGGCCTCCACCGTGGCCAGCTCCGCCCGGACGGTCAGGTCGGCGGGCAGGACCTCGACCGTCACGGCGTACTCGTTGCGGATCGCCTTGGCCACCGACTCCAGCCGCTGGCGGTCACGCGCGACCAGCACCAGGTCGTCGCCCCGACGGGCGAGGTGGGTGGCGAAGGCATGGCCGATGCCGGCGGTGGCGCCGGTGACGAGGGAGGAAGACACGCGTCCAGCAAACTGTGTCGCCGCAATCTCGGCAACCCGGTCCGGCACAATGTCCCTCGATGACTACCACACTCGCCGTCGCCAACCAGAAGGGCGGCGTCGCCAAGACGACATCGGTCGCGTCCATCGGAGCGGCGCTCGGGGAGCTCGGCCACCGGGTCCTCCTCGTCGACCTCGACCCGCAGGCGTGCCTGACCTTCTCCCTGGGCATCGACCCGGAGGACCTCGAGCTGTCGGTCCACCACGTGCTGACCAAGGGTCTCGACCCGATCGAGGTCATCCTGGAGACCGACGACGGGGTCGACCTGCTGCCGGCCACGATCGAGCTGGCCCGCGCGGAGGCCGACCTGCTCACCCGCACCGGCCGCGAGCACGTCATCAAGACCTCCCTCGAGATGCTCGAGGACTCCGAGATCGACTACGACTGGGTGCTGCTCGACTGCCCGCCCTCGCTGGGCGTGCTGACGGTGGCGGCGCTGACCGCGGCCGACGGAGTGCTGATCCCGCTCCAGTGCGAGACCCTGTCCCACCGCGGGGTGGGCCAGCTGCTCGACACCGTCCACGACGTACGCCGCTTCACCAACCGCAAGCTCGAGGTGTGGGGCGTGCTGCCCACCTTGTACGACGGGCGCACCAACCATGCGCGGACCGTGCTCGAGACGATCTCCGACACCTACGAGCTCGATGTCGTCGAGCCGCCGATCCCCAAGACGATCAGGTTCGCCGAGGCGCCCGCCGCCGGCCGGTCCATCCTCGCGACCAGCCGCAGCAGCAAGGGCGCGAAGGCCTACCGCGACGGTCGCGGAGAACCTCGTCCGCCGCGCCGAGCGGCCCCGGAAGCCGACGAAGAGCCGCTGACATGGGCGCCCGCACCGCACGGCAGGTCCGTCCCCGCTACGGCAGGATCGCGGTCGCGGTGACGTCGACGTCGGTGACCGCGCTCGCGGTGCTCGGAGGAGTCGGGGTGCTCCCGTCGGCGGCGGAGGGCCCGGACCAGCGTCCCGTCCTCGAGACCGTGGCCGACACCCGCGGCGCGCGCGAGACCGGCGAGGGCACTGCGGACACAGGAGGGGCTCGGACGCTGCAGGACACTCCCAGGCCGCCAGCGACGCCGCCGCCGGCGAGCCGGGACTTCCGGACGGATCCGGCCAGGGCCGCCGGGTCGTCTTCAGCGAGGGCCAGCAGCGGGTGTGGCTGGTCGGGGGCCGACGACGAGGTACGCCACACCTACCTCGTGTCGGGGAGCGTCTACGACAACCTCGACCCCGGCACCTATGAGGTCTACTCCCGCTCGGAGCAGGCCTGGGGCATCGACGACTCCGGGTCGATGAAGTACTTCGTCCGGTTCGCCCAGGGCGACAACGCAGCCATCGGCTTCCACGACATCCCGATCGACGACGGCGAGCGGGTGCAGTCCGTCGCCGAGCTCGGCACGCCGCTCTCGCACGGCTGCATCCGGCAGCGTCGTGCCGATGCCAAGCTGCTCTGGGCCTTCGCCCCGCTCGGCACGAAGGTCGTCGTCACCGCCTGAGCGCTGACCCGCCGAAAGTTTCGGGCGGGTCAGCGTCATTTGCGGTCAGTTTCGGGCGGGTCGGCGTCAGGCCGGGGTGGCGGGCTTGGAGCTGCTGGCCCCACCGGAGGAACGACGGCGCCGGCGGCGGTTCCGGTTGCCGGACCCCGCCTGCTTCTCCCCGTCGCCACTGCCGGCGGTCGACGCATCGTCGACCGGCTTGCCGCCGCGGGTGCGGCTGCGGCTCCGGTTGCGGGGCGGACGGCTGCCGGAGGATCGTTCGCCGCGCTTGCCGCGGTCGTCGCGGTCGGTGCGGGGGGCGGCCGGTGCCGGGTCGACGATCCGGCCCTTGATGCCCGGTGCGATCCCCTGGTCGTGGAGGAGGTGCTCGGAGGTGGAGTAGGTCTCCTGCGGCTCCTCGAAGGGCAGGTCGAGCGCCTTGTTGATCATCTTCCAGCGGTGCAGGTCGGCCCAGTCGACGAACGTGATGGCGATGCCGGTCGCGCCCGCGCGGCCGGTGCGGCCGATCCGGTGGACGTAGGCCTTCTCGTCCTCGGGGCAGCTGTAGTTGATGACGTGCGAGACGCCCTGGACGTCGATGCCGCGGGCCGCGACGTCGGTGGCGACGAGGACGCGCAGCTTGTCCTCGCGGAACTTGGTGAGCGCCTTCTCGCGGGCCACCTGCGCCATGTCGCCGTGCAGCGCGCTGGCAGCGAAGCCGCGCTCGGCCAGGTCGTCGGCCACGCGCTGGGCCTGGCGCTTGGTGCGGGTGAACACGATGATCTTGTCGGCGCCCTCGGCCTGCAGGACCCGGCCGATGATCTCCGGCTTGTCCAGGTCGTGGGTCTGGTAGATGAACTGGGCGGTCGCCGGCACCATCTCGGTGTCGGCCGAGGACTCCGCCCGGATGTTCATCGGGTGCCGCATGTGGATCCGCGCGAGGCTGACGATCGCCGACGGCATGGTCGCCGAGAACAGCATCGTCTGCCGGGTCTCGGGGGTCATCGAGATCAGCTTCACGACGTCGGGCAGGAAGCCGAGGTCGAGCATCTCGTCGGCCTCGTCGAGGACGAGCGCGTGCACGTGGGAGAGGTCGAGCGAGCGGCGGTTGGCCAGGTCGATCAGACGACCGGGTGTGCCGACGACGATGTCCACTCCGGACTTGAGCGCGTCGAGCTGCGGCTCGTAGCCGACGCCGCCGTACACGGTGAGGACCCGCATGCCGCGGTCGGCGCCGGCGAGGTGGATGTCCTTGGACACCTGCAGGGCCAGCTCCCGGGTGGGCGCCACGACGAGTGCCTGTGGCTTGCCCTGCGGGATCTCGGAGTAGTCGGGGTCGTGCGGCGCGACGCTGCGCTGCAGCACCGGGATGCCGAAGGCCAGGGTCTTGCCGGTCCCGGTGCGGGCCTGGCCGATCAGGTCGGTGCCCATCAGCGCGACGGAGAGGGTCATCTCCTGGATCGGGAACGGCTTGGTGATGTTGGCGCGCTCGAGCGCGTCGCAAATCTCGGGGAGCACCCCGAGTTCTCTGAAGGTGGTCAGTGTTCTCTTCGCTTCCGTGAGTTCCAGTGCGGCGGACCGGGAGCTGGAACTCCGAGAGATGTCTGCCGCGCACATACGGTCGGGCCCTGGCCCGGCTTGACGCCGACGGGCGGGGCACCCGAACGCCGTCAGTCTATCGGTAGGGTTCGAACATGAGTGAATCCCCGGTCGCGGGCGAGGCGTCCCTGGCCCTGGAGGACCCTCACTACCGTGCGGCCGTCGTCGACCTGCTCGGCGCCATCGCGTACGGCGAGATCTCCGCGTTCGAGCGGCTGGCCGAGGACGCGAGGATGGCGCCCACCCTCGAGGACAAGGTCGCGATCGGGTCGATGGCGGCGACCGAGTTCGGGCACGTCGGCATGCTGCTGGAGCGGCTCACCGAGCTCGGGGCCGACCCGTACGCCGCGATGGCGCCGTTCCGCGAGCCGATCGACCTGTTCCACGCGCACACCGCTCCTGCGGACTGGTACGAGAGCCTGATCAAGGCGTACGTCGGCGACGGCATGGCCGCCGACTTCTACCGCGAGATCGCGGCCTACCTCGACACCCGGACCCGCGACCTGATCGTGGCGTCCCTGACCGACGCCGGACAGTCCCGGTTCGTCGTCGACCGGGTCCGCTCGGGGATCGCCGCCGACCCGCGACTCGGTGGCCGCCTCGCGCTGTGGGGCAGACGGCTGATGGGGGAGGCCCTCACCCAGGCGCAGCGCGTGGCCGCCGAGCGCGACGCGCTGTCCGCGTTGCTGGCGGGCGGCGTGGACCGTCCGGGCCTCGACCTGGCCGCGATCGGCCGGATGTTCAGCCGGATCACCGAGCTGCACGCGGCCCGGATGGACGAGCTGGGGCTGGACTCCTGACCCAGCCGGTCAGACCGCGCTGTGTCGTCTGCCGGTGAGGGCCGAGGCGATCATCACGAGCACCACGGCGGTCAGGACGGTGACGAAGCCCTGCGTCCAGTCGAGACCGGCGGAGCCGTCGCCGCCGAACGCCCGGTAGATCACACCGCCGACGAGCATGCCGCCGATGCCGCAGACGATGGTGAGCCACAGCGGGATGTTGTCCTTGTCCCCGGGTGCGAAGAACTTGCCCACCAGGCCGACGATCGTGCCCACGATCAGGTAGAAGAGAATGGTTGTGATGTCCATCGGACTCACCTTTCCGGGCCCCTCCCAGTGCGGGCCACAACCCCATTTTTCACCCGCCGGGGGCGGAACACAACGACGAAGGAGCCCAATGGTCCGCCGGGGCCGGCCGCGGTCAGTGCCGGAAGCCCACCTGACCGGTGTGGACCCCGATCTCGACGTAGGCCAGCTTGGCCGCAGGCACCAGGACCCGGCGGCCGCGGTGGTCGGTGAGCGAGAGCATGCCCTCCGAGGCGATCGCCTCGGCGACCAGCTTCTCGATGCTTTCTGGCGACTCCTCGGTCTCGATCACGAGATCTCGGGAAGCGTGCTGGACACCGATCTTGACCTCCACGGTGGTTTCCTCTCTGTGGTCTGGTGCGGGCCCCTTCAGCCACCGGGGGCCTCGTCGGTGAGCGGGTAGCCCCGGATGCCTCGCCAGGCAAGGCCCGCCACCAGCGCCGCAGCTTCGGACTTGCTGATCCCGTTGCCTTCCGCGAGCCAGAACCGCGCGCTCACCTGGGCCATTCCTACCAGCGACACCGCGAGCAGGCGCGAGGCCTCGTCGGGCAGGCCGGTGTCGTCGTGGATCACGTGGGCGATCATGGCCGAGCACTCGTTGGTGACCCGCTCGACCTGCGCGCGGACCGCGGGCTCGTTGTTCAGGTCGGACTCGAAGACGAGCCGGAAGGCCCCGGTGTCGCCGGCGACGTACTCGTAGAACGCTGCCATCGTGGCCTCGACCCGCTGCTTGTTGTCGTGGGTCGAGTCGAGGGCCTGGCGACAGTTGTCGATGATCAGGTCGCAGGAGATGTCGAGCAGCGCGAGGTAGAGCTCGAGCTTGCCCGGGAAGTGCTGGTAGAGCACCGGCTTGGAGACCCCCGCGCGCTCGGCGATGTCGTCCATCGCGGCGGCGTGGTAGCCCTGGGCCACGAAGACCTCGAGCGCCGAGTCGAGCAGCTGGGCCCGGCGCTCGCCGCGCGGCAGCCGCACGCCTCGCGGCCGCACCTGCTCGAAGTCGCGCTCACTCACGCGGGAAGCCTACCGGCGCGTCCGCATGACGGGACCCAGCGGTTCGCCCTGGGGCCGGGAGGGAACATGGACGCGTCGCCCGGAGTTGTGCCGGAGTACCTGTCGTCCTCTCGAGGAGTCCCCCGTGTCGTTTCGCCCGTTGGTCGAGCCAGCCGATGAGCTGACCATCGACGAGGTGCGCCGCTACAGCCGCCACCTGATCATCCCCGACGTGGGGATGGCAGGGCAGAAGCGGCTGAAGAACGCCCGAGTCCTGGTGATCGGTGCCGGTGGCCTCGGCAGCCCGGCGCTGCTCTACCTTGCCGCCGCGGGCGTCGGGACGATCGGGATCGCGGAGTTCGACGAGGTCGACGAGTCCAACCTGCAGCGCCAGGTCATCCACGGCCAGTCCGACGTCGGTCGGCCCAAGGCCGAGTCGGCCAAGGACTCCATCTCCGAGGTCAACCCGCTCGTCGACGTGGTCGTCCACAACGAGCGCCTGGACAACGACAACGTGCTCGGCATCTTCGAGGGCTACGACCTGATCGTCGACGGCACCGACAACTTCGCCACGCGCTACATGGTCAACGACGCGGCGTACTTCCTGAAGATCCCCTACGTGTGGGGCTCGATCTACCGCTTCGACGGCCAGGCCTCGGTGTTCTGGCCGACGGCTCCCGGCGGGGAGGCCCCGTGCTACCGGTGCCTCTACCCCGAGCCGCCGCCGCCGGGGATGGTCCCGTCCTGCGCCGAGGGCGGCGTGCTCGGCGTGCTCTGCGCCAGCATCGGCTCGATCCAGGTGAACGAGGCGATCAAGCTGCTCACCGGCATCGGCGAGCCGCTGGTCGGCAAGCTGATGATCTACGACGCCCTGGAGATGGAGTACCGCAAGCTGAGGGTCCGCAAGGACCCGAACTGCGCGCTGTGCGGCGACCACCCCACCGTCACCGAGCTGATCGACTACGAGACGTTCTGCGGCGCGGTCTCCGACGAGGCGGCGGACGCCGCCGCCGGTGCCACGATCTCGGTGATCCAGCTCGAGCACATGCTCAAGGAGCGCGACGCGGGCACCCGCGACTTCGTCCTCGTCGACGTCCGGGAGCCCAACGAGTACGAGATCAACAAGATCCCGGGCTCGGTCCTGATCCCGAAGGGCGAGTTCCTCAACGGCAACGCGCTGGGTGAGCTCCCGGACGACAAGCAGCTGGTTCTCCACTGCAAGACGGGGGTCCGCTCCGCCGAGTGCCTCGCCGTGCTCAAGGGCGCCGGGTTCGCCGACGCCGTGCACGTCGGTGGAGGCGTCGCGGCCTGGGTCAGCCAGGTCGACCCCAGCCAGCCGTCGTACTGAGGCTGCGACACGCCGGGCGCCGTAACCCTGTTTGATCCGCATCGTTGTGGGAATGACAAGAGTTGTCGGCGACCCCTGAGCCGGCACCACGACCGGAGGGACACACGCACATGAGCTTCGCCTCGTCGAAGTCCGCGCGCCGGCTGACCGGCGCTCTCTCGATCCTGATCAGCGCCGTTCTCGGGGCAGCACTGGTCACGGCACAGCCGGCCGCCGCCGCCAAGGCCGGCAAGGGCAAGAGCCGTACGAGCGTCGCCGTCGCGTGGGCGCCGGCCGACACGGCCGCCATCACCCCGGGCGTCCAGACCTACACCGAAGGCGCCCAGTGCACCGCCAACTTCGTGTTCACCGACGGCGCCGGCAAGGTCTACATCGGCCAGGCCGCGCACTGCGCCGGCACCGGCGGCGCCACCGAGACCAACGGCTGCGACTCGGGCTCCCTCCCGCTCGGCACCCGCGTCTCGCTGAACCGGGGCGGCTCGCTGGCCAGCGAGGGTGAGCAGGTCGGCCAGGGCACCCTGGTCTACTCCTCGTGGCTCACGATGCAGCAGCGCAACGAGAGCGACGCGAACACCTGCGACTACAACGACTTCGCGCTGATCGAGATCGACGCCGCCGACGTCTCCAAGGTGAACCCGTCGATCCCGTTCTGGGGCGGCCCGGTCGGCCTCAACACCGCAGGCACCGCCGCGGGCGACACCGTCTACTCGTACGGCAACTCCAGCCTCCGCGGCGGCGTCGAGGAGCTCTCGCCGAAGCAGGGCACCAGCCTCGGCACCGACAGCGACGGCTGGAACCACCAGGTCTACACCGTCACGCCGGGCGTCCCCGGTGACTCCGGCAGCGCCTTCCTCGACGCCGAGGGCAACGCTCTGGGCACCCTGTCGACCGTCGCAGCTCGCGCCCCTCGCCGGGTCGAACGGCGTCGGTGACATCGCTCACGAGCTCGCCTACGCCCAGCAGTTCGGCGGGTTCAGCAGCCTGACCCTGGCCCAGGGCACCGAGCCCTTCTCGCCGATCCTGTGAGATAACGCACCCCCGCAAGAAACCCCCGCAAATCAGCAGCCCCGTCCGCGTAGCCGGACGGGGCTGCTGCTCGTTGGACAGGTATGCGACCGACACGACGACTGCTCACGTCCCTGGCCTCCGCGGTCCTCCTGCTGCTGGCAGCACTGCTCGTCTCCCCGGCGCCGCAGGCACAGGCAGACCTGGCGGCCCGCTGGGCCCCCGCGGCGAAGGCCAAGATCCACCCGGGCGTGCAGATGTTCACCAAGGGCGCCCAGTGCACGGGCAACTTCGTGTTCAAGGACCGCATCGGTCGCGTGTACGTCGGGTACGCCGCCCACTGCGCCGGGAAGGGTGCGGCCACCGACACCAACGGCTGCAACACCCGCTCGCACCCGCTCGGGACGCGGGTGAGGTTCGCGAAGGGCGCGACGCTCGCCACCAACGGCACCACGGTCGGCGGCGGCACCCTGGTCTACAGCTCCTGGATCAAGATGCGGAAGCGCAACACCCAGAGCCGGGCCGCCTGCGAGGCCAACGACTTCGCACTCGTACGGGTCGACCGCAACGACCGCCGCAAGGTGAACCCGTCGGTTCCCTTCTGGGGCGGCCCGACCGGCCTCTCGATTGCCGGGGCACCGGCCGGCACCCGCGTCTACTCCTGGGGTCACTCCAGCCTGCGACCCGGCGACGCCCTCTCACCCAAGACCGGCTCCTCCCTCGGCAAGACCTACCGCGGCTGGGGCTGGGACGTCTACACCGCGACCCCGGGCATCCCCGGTGACTCCGGCAGCGGGTTCCTCGACGCCCGGGGCCGGGCCCTCGGGACCCTGTCCACGGTCCAGCTCGCCCCCCTCGCGGGAGCCAACGGTCTGGGCGACCTCGAGCACGAGCTGCGCTTCGCGCAGAGCTTCTCGGGCATCCGGGGGCTGCACCTGGTGCGCGGGACCAAGAAGTTCTCCCCGGTTCCCTGACTCATTCAACTGGGGCCACGATCTGTGACCCCGGCGTGACCCATCGACAGGGGCTTCGCCGGTAGGTTCGGGCGCCATGGGGGCCAGTCGAGCACCGGTCACGGCGGTCGCCGCCGTCGTCGGCGGCGTACTGCTGGTCGCGGTCCTGGTCACCTGGGCGGCGTCCATCGGACCCAGCGGGGTCCTCACCGGCGAGGGACCCGAGGCGCAGCGTCTCACCCCGGAGGAGACCAGCTCGCTGGAGGCCACGACAGGGGAGTCGCCCGAGGAGGTGCGGGACCGGCTGGCGAAGCAGCACGCCGGCGACCACCCGATCCTCCGGGCGATCGCCTTCGTGCTCGAGCTCGTGGCCCTGCTGGCCGTCCTCTACGTGCTGTTCCGCGCGGGACGCTGGGCCTGGCAGACGTACGACGCCCGCCGGCGCCCGCCCCCGCCGCCTGAGGAGATCGAGTTCGACGTCCTCGAGGGGCCCCGCCGGCTCGTCGAGGAGATCACCCGCGACGCCGCCGAGCAGCGGCGGGTGCTGACGGAGGGCGCGCCCCGCAACGCCATCGTCGAGTGCTGGCACCGCTTCGAGCAGCAGGCGGCCGGAGCGGGACTGGAGCGGCATCCCTGGGAGACGTCGTCGGAGTTCACGCTGCGGATGCTCGACCTGGTCGCCGCCGACACCAGCGCCGTGGCCGAGCTGGCCGTGCTCTACCGCGAGGCCAGGTTCTCCACCCACTCCCTCGACGAGGCCGCGCGGACGCGGGCGATCGCCGACCTGGACGCCATCCACGCGGGGCTGCTCGCCGGCCGGGGGAGGCGGGCATGAAGAGGTGGGTGCGCCGAGCGGCCGGAGCGGCCGCGCTGGTCCTGGCCCTCGACATCCTGCTCACCCTGTTCGACTTCGCGCCCGACCACCTGCGGCTGGCGTTGCTCGTGGCACTCACGGTTGCCGTCACCGGTCTGCTCTCGGACAGCCTCGGGGAGGGCGGGCCGGTCTGGCGGGTGGAGCCGATGGGGACCGGTGGCGTGACCGCGACCGATCCCCACCTGGCGTCGTACGTCCGCATCCTCGAGAGCCACCTGACCGCCCGCACCGCCGACACCGCGCTGCGCGACCGGCTGGCGGCCCTCTGCGACGAGAGACTGACCCGTCGGCATGCGCTGACCCGCGACGACCCGGCCGCCGAGGCGTTGCTGGGCTCCGGGCTCCTGCGCGACCTGGCCGGACCTCCGCGACGGCTGCGTCGCGAGGAGATCGACGGCCACCTGAGGAGGATCGAGGAGCTGTGAGCGAAGCGAGACCTGTGAGCGTGACCGAGGCGTCCCGGGTAGCGGGGCTGGTGCTCGACGAGGTCGAGAAGGCGATCGTCGGCAAGCGGGAGGCGCTGCGGCTGGTGCTCGCGGCCGTCCTCGCCAAGGGCCACGTGCTCCTCGAGGACTTCCCGGGCCTGGGCAAGACGCTGGCGGCCCGGTCCCTCGCCCAGGCGCTGGGGATCTCGTTCACCCGGGCCCAGTTCACCCCCGACCTGCTGCCGGCGGACCTGACCGGCTCGTTCCTCTACAACCAGCGCGAGGGCACGTTCGAGTTCCGCCGCGGACCGCTGTTCACCGGCCTGCTGCTGGCCGACGAGATCAACCGGACCCCGCCCAAGACCCAGGCTGCGCTGCTCGAGGCGATGCAGGAGCGGCAGGTGACCGTGGAGGGCGAGACGTTCCCGCTCGCCGAGCCCTTCCACGTGCTGGCCACCGCGAACCCGGTCGAGTACGAAGGCACCTACCCGTTGCCCGAGGCGCAGCTGGACCGGTTCCTGCTCCGGGTCAGCTTCGGCTACCCCACGACCAACGAGGAGTACGACGTGCTCGCCCGCCGGCTCGAGCGGCAGCAGGAGGAGGTCGTGCTCGACGCGGTGACCGACGCTCCCGGCCTGCTCGCCCTCCAGGCGGCGGTCGAGACGGTCCGGGTCGACGAGAGCGTCGGGCGCTACTGCGTCGACCTGGCCGTGGCCACCCGTGAACACCACGAGGTGCTCACCGGCTCCTCGCCGCGGGGCTCCCTCGGACTGGTGCTGACCGCCCGGGCGTTCGCGCTGCTGCGCGGCCGCGACTACGTCATCCCCGAGGACGTCAAGGCCGTCGCCCGCTCGGTCCTCGCGCACCGGATCACCGTCCGGCCCGAGCTCTGGATGACCGACGTGACCGGCGCCCGCGTGGTCGACGACGTGCTCGGCCGGGTGCCGACACCGGCGACCCTCGAGGCGACCCGGCGGCCATGACGCGGTGGCGTCCGACCGGGGGCCTGAGCCGGTGCCTGGCGATCGGCGGCGCTCGGCCTGGCTCTTGCGGTCGGGTTCGGCGACGCGGTGCTGGTCGTGCTCGTCGCGCCCTTCCTGCTGCTGGGCGCCCTGGGGCTGGTGCACCGACCCACCTCGAGTCCTGAGGTCACCGCCCGGCTCGACCACCAGTGGATGCACGAGGGGCAGGGCACGCGCTCGCGGCTGCTGGTCTCCGACCTCGACGGGGTCGAGCACGTGACCCGGGTGGCGACGCCGTCGCCCTTCGTCGCCACGCACCCCGCCCACGGCCGGCTCGGCCGTCTCGTCGCCGAGGGCGTCCGCGCTGCCGGTCCTCGAGATCAGCCCGAGGCGGTGGGGGCGGCGGACCCTGGGCCACGAGGACGTCGCCCTCACCAGCCGGTGGGCGGGCTTCCGCTGGGGGCCGGTCCCCCTGGTCGGCAACCAGCTGCAGGTGCTGCCGGTACGGGCGCCGTACGACTCCCGGGCGGAGGCGCCGCAGCCGCTCGGCCTGGTCGGTGCCCACCGCTCGCGACGGATCGGCTCGGGCAGCGAGTTCTCCGGGATCCGTCCGTTCCAGGCCGGAGACCGGCTGCGCCGGATCAACTGGCGGGTCTCGCTGCGCGCGCGCAACCTGCACGTCGTGACCGCCCGCGCCGAGGAGGACACCGGCGTCCTGCTCGTCATCGACGCCCTTGCCGACCACGGACGCTCCGGGGGGATCGGGGGCGCCGCGAGCAGCCTGGACGTGACGGTCCGGGCCGGCGCCGCGCTCGCCGAGCACCACGTCCGGCGCGGCGACCGGGTCTCGTTGCGGGTGATCGGGCCGAGGCGGGTGAGCGTGGTCGGCTTCGGCACGGGGGAGCGGCACCTGCGCAACCTGCTCGGCCGGCTGTCGATGGTGGGTCCCGGCGAGCCGCGCACGTTCGGCCGGGAGAAGCCGTTCTTCGGGGTGACCGGCGGGACCGTCGTGATCGTGCTCTCGCCGATGCTGTCCGACGCGGTCGCCACCGCGACCGCCACCCTGGTCCGGCGCGGCCTGCCGCTGGTCGTCATCGACACCCTGCCCGGCGGGATGGCGCTCGAGGTGGCCGAGGGCACCGACCCGGCCGTCGCCGGTCTGGCCTGGCGGATGCGCCTGCTGGAGCGCGACCAGGTGCTCGCACGGCTGTCGTCGATCGGATGTCCCGTGGTGGCCTGGCGGGGTCGCCGGCACCGTCGACGACGTGATGCGTCGCCTCGCCCGGCGCGCCCAGCTGCCCCAGGTGCGCCTTCGATGACTCGCGGCTGGACGCCCGGCCAGTGGGCGCTGCGGGCCACGGTCGTCGCCGGGCTCATGGTCGCCCTGCTCGCCACCGGACTGCGCGGGGCGTGGCCGGACTGGTGGCTGGTCGTCCTCGTCGCCGGCCTGGCCGTGGCCTTCTCGCTGCTGCCCGAGGCGCCGATCGGCACCGTGGCGACCGGGCTGGTGCTGGCCTGGTGGGGGTTCGCCTTCCGGGACGGGCCGCACCCGCAGGCGCTGCTGGCGGCCGCCGGCCTGCTGACCGCCCACCTCGCCGCCGTGCTCACCGCCTACGGCCCGCGCGACCTGCCCCTGGACCGCGCGACGGTCCGACTCTGGGCGGTCCGTGGCGCCGTCGTGTTCGCTGGCGGCACCGGCGGTGTTCGCGGTGGCGACCCTGCTGCGCGGGCAGCCCGAGCCCGTCGGGATCTGGGTCGCCGGGCTGGCCGCCGCGCTGGTCACGACGGTCGCGGCCGGTCTCGTCCTCACCGGCTCGTCGCAGGAGCACTGATGCGGATCGACCCGGAGGAGTACGTCGAGCTGGTGCTGCGCTGCGTCGAGCAGATCCCGCGCGGGCGGGTGTCGACGTACGGCGCGATCGCCGAGGCGGTCGGCGAGGTCGCCGGAGGCGGCGGCCCGCGCCAGGTGGGGTCGATCATGGCGTCGTACGGCGGCCCGGTGCCGTGGTGGCGGGTGGTCCGGGCGGACGGATCGCTGCCACCCAGCCATCAGGGTGAGGCCCGTCAGGCATACCTCGAGGAGGGCACCCCGCTGCGTCCGTCGGGCAACGTCGACATCGGGCGCGCCCTCTGGCGGCCGCCCGTGCCCGGCTAGCGCGCCCAAAAAAGTTTGGGAGTCAGCCGGTCGGACGACCGCACGGATCTGCCGAGATGAGTGCATCCAAGTTGCACGCTGACTGCGGGCTGACTTGCGGGGAGAGAGTTCCCCCGTTACGAGGAAGGTTTACTGGCGCGCATCGGTTCGGCTCCGTGGACACTGTCGCGGCTGCGACCGTGCCCACCGTGCCAATCCAGGCACAACACCGACGCGTCATCACTCAGGGCTTGCCCGGTCGCCTCGAGGGCGCGGTCGGCCAGCGCACGAACCATCTCTCGTGGGTGAGTCGACCTCGTCTCCTGAATCGCGCCGGGAATGTCGATACCGCCAGCGCTCCGCTCGAGCATGCCATCAGTCACGAGCACCAGCCGGTCGCCGGGTTCCAGAGTAAGACAGCTTCCCCGATAAGTGGTGTCGGGGAACATGCCGAGGGGAAGCTCGGCGGGCAGGTCAATTGCGGTCACCTCTGAGCCCCGGGCCAGATACGGGGGGACGTGGCCGGCATTGACCAGTTCCATCGATCCGTTGCTCAGGTCGAGGCGACCGATAAGTCCCGTCAGGAAGTCCTCAAGCGCACCTTTGGCTGCATGCTCGACCAGGGCCTTATTGGTCACGCTGACCTGCTCGAGCAAGGTCGCGCCCTCGTGACGGGAATTCCGCAAGCTCCTCACGCACAGGGTCGCAGTCAACGCCGCGGAGACGCCGTGACCCATCGCGTCAGTGACCGACAGGTGCAGCGCATTGCGGGCCAGGCTGAAGTCCAGAGTGTCTCCGGCGATGGTTGCCGCTGGCTCCAGCCAGCCTGCCAGCGTGAAGGCCCCGGCCTCGCACGTTTGCGGCCCGGGAAGAAGCCCATGTTGGATCTCCGCGGACAAGTTCAGCGGTCGGGTGCGCTGTCCCCACTCATACAGGTCAGTGTGCCGACGATTGGCGATCACCACGAAAGCCAGCACGTGCGCGAGCCGGGCGATGTCCTCCACCGCATCAGCGTTGGGTTCATCGCCGAAAAGGAACTCCAGGAGACCGATGACCTCACCGCGCTCGGTCACCGGGGCGAGCACCCGCCACTGGTCCGAAGATTCATCTTCCGCACGGGTTCGACCAAGGGGCAGAACCCTCACGCTCTGGGTGCGGACTGCCTGTTCTTCGGGCCCCCCGTCGAAAGGAAGCACCGTCGCGGACTCCTCAGCCGCTCGGCGTTCCCGGTCCGCAGGGGGTCCGGTGCTGCTGGCTTCCCCCGCTCCTTGCGCTCGAACGTGGGCGAGGCGCACCAGGGCCCGCCCAGAAAGGTCAGCGATCAGGAACGACACGGCCGTGGCGTCCGTCGCCAAGGCGAGCTGACGGGTGACCGCTTCCACGGACTCGACAGGCGAGGCGGCCTCTGCGGCGTCCAGCACGCTCCCTATCGCCCCTATGCCTTCGCCTCGTTTCACCTTCAAGAGCATACGAGCACCCGCTGCCAGCGCCATCCGGATCTGCCGCTGTGTGCGCGGCCGTGCCGAGATGAGGGCGAGTGGTCCGACCGTGTGATGGGATCCGTCCATGAGCGAGCGAGCCGTCGCCGAGTTGCTCAAGCCGGGTGAGTACCTCGTCTGCTACGACCTGCCCCGCATGAGCGGTTTGTGGGGTGTACTCATCGCGCCGTCGATGGAATCGGTGCAGGCCACGTACCCCGAACTCGCGATCGTTGAGTCGCTGCCCACGTGGATGGATGAGGCAGAAGTCGCGAGGATGCGGGAGACGCCTCTCTGGCTAGACGACGACCCACCGCAGGGCCTGCTTCATGCCGTGCTGACCGACCGCGAGCGCGAGTAGATACGCCCTCACATGCCGCGATGTGCGCGGTCCTGCCGATGAGCGGTCGGCCCGTCTATACGTCCCGCTCGATCGGTTTGTGGAAGATGAACCACTCGGGGTACCGGGCCTCGGAGTCTGGGTCTGTGTGTACGTGCGCCAGGCTCCAGCCGTCTTCTTCCAAGGCGTTAAGACCCTCCTCAACCTGGGCCAGGAATGACGACCCCGACGTGGTGGCCTTGGCAGTCAGAGCCGCGAGTCCGAGCACTTGGTAGGGCATGCACGCGATTCAAACACTTCACTCAGCTCGCCGCTCGCATCTCACTCGACCACACGCTCATGCCGCGATGAGCTCGGTCTTGCCGAGATCCGTGGGTGCCAAAGCGTCGACCCGGCTGCCACGCGACCCTTGGATTAGCGACCCGTCTGAGCCCGTGTCATCATATGCGCATGAACGCATATGGTGAGCCGGAGAAGGGCTCCTTGCCTGATGAGGAGCAGGTCGACCTCGCTGTCGAGGTGTTCCGGATGCTGGCCGACGCGACTCGCATCAAGCTCCTCTGGGTCCTCGCGAACGGTGAAGCAGCGGTCAGTGATCTAACTGAGGCGGTCGCGAAACCCCAGGCTCTTGTTTCTCAGCACCTTGCGAAGCTGCGGCTGGCGCGGCTGGTGACCACGCGTCGCCAGGGGAACCAGTGTTCTACCGACTCGCGAACGACCACGTCAGCCAGCTGGTGGCCGATGCGATCCACAACGCCGAGCACGCTGGGCCGGGCGTCCCGCCCCACCATCTGCCCGCCGCAGACCCGTCCCCAGGAAAGCGTCCCCGATGAGGCACCCGACCCCTCACGAGCACGACTACGAGTCGCACGCTCACGCCCACGACCATCTGCATGACCACGAGCACGCCACCGGTTTGCGGGGCGTGCTGGCCGACTTCTTCAAGCCGCACAGCCACGACGCCGCCGACTCTGTCGACTCCGCCCTCGAAGCCAGTGCCGACGGCATCCGCGCAGTCAAGATCAGCCTCATCGCCCTCGGGATCACGGCTCTTGCTCAAGCACTCCTCGTGGTCATCACCGGCTCAGTGGCCCTGCTTGCGGACACCATCCACAACTTCTCCGACGCCCTCACCGCCGTACCGCTGTGGATCGCGTTCGCCCTCGGCCGCAGAAGTGCCAACGCTCGATACACGTACGGCTACGGACGCGCCGAGGATCTTGCCGGCATCTTCATCGTCCTGATGATCTCCGCCTCCGCAGTCGTCGCCGGGTACGAGTCGATCCGCCGCCTCCTCGATCCCTCACCGCTGACCTACCCGTGGGTCGTCATCGCCGCCGGAGTGATCGGATGCCTCGGCAACGAGCTCGTCGCCAGCTACCGCGTCCGGGTCGGACGGCGAATCGGCTCCGCTGCCCTCGTTGCGGATGGACTCCACGCCCGCGCGGACGGGTTCACCTCCCTCGCCGTCGTCGGCGGGGCCGTCGGAGTGATGGCTGGGTTCTCCCTCGCTGACCCGATCATTGGCCTGCTGATCACGATCGCCATCCTCGCCGTGCTCCGTGGAGCAGCGACGGACATCTACCGGCGACTCATGGACGCCGTCGATCCAGACCTGACTTCCGAAGCAACCGCGACGCTCCTCAACACCCCCGGTGTCATCGACACCGAACACCTCCGGCTGCGCTGGATCGGACACCGCATCACCGCCGAAGCAGGCATCGTTGTCGATGAACACCTCGGCCTCGTCGCCGCCCACGACATCGCGACAGACGCTCACCATCGACTGCTCCACGAGATCCCCAAGCTCGCCGCCGTAACGATCCACGTCAGCCCGCAAGCCACGCACGGTACGGATCACCACAAGATCCTCGGCCACCACCGGGACACCCTCTGAACGTCTCGTAGCACGTGAGTGGTCTGCACCCGATCCAGTCGATCCTCGTGTGCATTCTCGCGTTCGGCCGGTTCGTGGCCCTAGCGTGCGTCGACGTCATCCACCGACTCCCTACAGCAGCCATGGACGGCCCGTCCGAACTGCTCGACGAGGAGCGCATTTCTAGCCCCGACAGCCTGCTCTGAACGTCCGGATCTGCCGCTGTCAGTACGACATAGCGTGACCGCTCATGCCGCAGACAGCGTGCGCTTGCGCGCGCCGTTCGCCGCTGCTGCGGGGTGTGCCGGGATTCACTCACGAAGGGCGTCGGCGTTTGCGAATCCGCAGGCCGGACAGTCCCATACGGCGATGTCTGTGTCGGCGTATGTGATGGGGCCGACGCTGCCCAAAGGGCCGTGTGTGGTGCGGCTGGTCAGATGCAGCCCCACGTTCCCTCCGCACGCTGCGCAGGCCGACTCGACCAGTGCAGCGCCTGACCGGCCGCCCCCGCGGACGTCAGTGCCTTCGTCCATGCGTGTCCCCCTGGCGTGAGAGTAGACGTCCTTCTCCGACCCGGCCGCCTCCCGATCGGTCAGAGGGACTCAGATGGTGAGAGCGTTCAACTGGTCGGGAGATACAGGCGCCTGGTCAGCGAGCTGTCGGGGGCTGCTGAGTGTGGGTTGTCGGTGATCTCCTGGAAGTCTGCCTCGGTTTCACCGCGGAACATGAAGTTCGACATGTCGACCCGGACCCAGCTGGGTCGACCGAGGCAGCCGCGGGGGATCGACATGGTGACCTGCTCGGTGTCGTAGTCGATGCGGTGGCTGAGCCTGGGGCACTTCACGTTGCCGAAGTTGCCGTTCACCAGTTGGTGGCGTCCGCCCCACCGCCGCGGCCCGGCGGACACGAAGGCCGCTCGCAGCCGGCGGGGAGTGATGATCATCGCTGTGTAGTGCTGAGGTTCGATTCGGCGCAGGTTGGTGAAGGTCAGCCTCACCACGACATGGTGGCGACCGTGGCGGACCACGGCCCGGATGACGTCTGCGGTGGGGACGTCGCCGGCGGAGACCGGCTCGGCGTTCTCGCCCTCTGCGATGGCCCAGACATCCCCGGCGGGATCATCGAGCACGATCCGTGAGACGGGCTCCGCAGCTGCTGAGGCTGGGGCGGGAACGGTCAGTGCGGTAAGCGGCAGCGCAAACGCTGCGGCGAGCAACACGGCTGAACGGCGTGACATGGCTTCCCCCTCATGGTGACGAACGCCTTCTTCGCCGGCAGGTTGTGGCGGATGACGTCCTGGTTCCTCAACTGTGGGCGGGTTTCCGGCCGGAGTCGTGAGTAGGAAGACTCAACCTTGCGGTCCTGGATGTCAGTGCAGCCGACTGACGACGACCATCCGGGTGTGCCCGTCATTACGGGACGATCAGGTGGCGGGGTGCGCCTGCGCCGGCGGCGGACCAACCACGGGCCGGCGTCCAGCGCGAACAGCACCCCACCACCGCGCCACCGGTACGGGGACTGCGGTCGGGGGTGCCGGTGGCCTCGGCCGGCGGGGCGAGCGGGTTGGCCTACAGGGCGGCGGCAGGCAGCCTCGCGTTCATGATCTTGCCGTCCCCGGCCAGGTCGATCGGCTCGAGGGCCCCCGGGAAGGGGGTGCTCGGGGACTTGCCGGGGCCGACTGCCGATCTCTCGAGTCAGTCGTGGATGCGGAGGAGGACTTTGTCGTCGAAGGGGTCGTTGCGGAAGTAGGTGAGGTAGTGGTGGCCCTCCGGGGTCGTCGTCGTGGATGTGTTGCCGCCGCGTCCGAGGTCGCGAACGTCGGTGAATCGGCCGGATCGGGTGACGCGGGTGACGCGCAGCCGTTCGCCGCCGGCGTCGAGGTGACGATCTCCCACGCCAGGACAGCGTCGCCGTCGTCATCGATGGAGGCGCTCCAGCTCGGGAACTCGAGGGTGACGAGGTCGGGCCGTCCATCTCGCCGAGCGGTGGAGAGGCCGAGCCGTCCTGACCACCACCGGCCGGAGACCTCAGCGAGTGGTCCTCGTGGTACCGGGACACAGCACCACTGAGTCGCCGTCCAGGTCGGTCCGGATCAGCACGTACGGGGCCGCTCCCCGGGCGGAGAGATCCGGCGGGCCCGCCGAGGGAGCCGTAGCGTCGCCAGGTCCGCACCCACGCGCGGTTCCAGTCGTGGCGGGCGACGACCGCGTACACGTTTCCGTGCCGGTCCACGCCGACGTCGGCGATCCCGTCGTCACCCGCCAGATCCGGCGTCAACCCTCGCATCCGGATCTGCCCGTCCGGGGCGACGCGTACCGCGCGAGCGGTCAGGTCGGGATCGCTCAGGGCGAATGCGACGTACCCGGACCGGCTCACCACCGGGTGGGGCGGGGGTCGGAGAAGGGGAGGACGTGCGCTGGCCAAGGCCGCTGTTGGGCCGCAGGCGCACCACGAACGTCGCGCTCGCACGCTCGGCGATGCCGAGCTCGTACACGATCGTGGCCATGCCGTCCGGTGCGACCGCGAACGCGTTGAGGCTGCAGGTCTCGGCCGGGTCGCTGACCCGGACCACTGATCCAGCTCCCCGGTGCGCGAGATCCGTCGCGCGAACACCTGCCACTGGATCTCGTCGCCGGTGTCCATCTGCCACACCACAACCGCGTCGCCCCGCGATCAGGATGAATGCCCGGACCAGAAGCGGTCTACGTCCTGGCTCGACGCGGTACGGTCACTGGGTGCCGAGTCCCATCGACATACCCTCCGACCAGTTCGTCACCCTCGACGGCGTCCGCTTCCACTACCTGGACTGGGGCGGCGACGGAGATCCCCTGCTGCTGTTGGCCGGCCTGGGCTGCACCGCCCACGTCTTTGCGGAGTTGGCCCCGCACCTGAGCGACCGGTTCCGGGTGCTCGCCCTGACCCGGCGCGGGCACGGGCTGACCGACCAGGTCCAGAGCGGCCACGCGCTCGCCGACGCCGCCGAGGACGCGCGACGCCTGCTCGACGCCCTCGGCATCGAGCGTGCCCACGTCGTGGGGCACTCGATGGGAGGGGGTGAGGTCTCAGCCCTTGCCGCTCGCCATCCCGGACGCGTCGCCAGGGTCGTCTACCTCGACGGCGCCTACGACTGGGCCGACAGCCCTACACCCGCGGGGTCGGAAGAGGCATGCGAGCCCGGACCGGTTCGCGTCGTACGAGGACTACGTCGACTTCGTCCGCTCCGTGCTCCCCGACGACATCTGGGGGCCCGCCCTCGACGCGATGCTGCGCACCTCCGTGGACACCCATGCGGACGGGTCAGTGGTGGACAAGCTCTCCGACGCGGCTTCGCACCGTTCGTTCAAGCCCTGAACGCGTTCCGACACCCCTACTCCGACATCACCGCACCCGCGCTGGCCATCTACGCCGTCGGGGACCAGTGGCAGGGGGCCGACGCGACGTGGCGGGCCGCCTGTCGTGACCGCTTCGCCGCGGAGACGGCGAATGGTCAAGTCATCGAGATCCGCGCCAGCCACTATCTGTTCTTCGACCGCCGTGACGACGTTCTCGCGGCGATGCGGGAGTTCCTCACGTAGCCCTCCACCCAAGGCGGCTGGCCGAGCAGTTGCTCTACCAGTCGCTGACTGACGGGCTGAACCACTCCTCGTCGACCCATCCGCCAGGCGTGAGAGCACTCTGGCAGGTGTGTGGAGATGCAGGCCTCGGCGCACCCAGCGCACCGGCCCGCCCACGCGCCCATGCCCTTGCGATCGACTGGGCCAGGTCACGGCATGGTCGGAGCGGATGCCCGACGCAGGGCCCTCGAACGTCCGCATCTGCCGCGAGTCGCGCGCATTGCGAGCGTTCAGTGGACAGGCAGGACTTCGAACGCCGGGTGTTTGACGGCGATCGCGTGGATCTCTGCGTCGCTGGAGTCTGGTCCGACGCCGTCGAAGAAGACGCCGACCTCGACCTTCCACCGATTCAGGTAGGCGCGCAGCACCGGCACCTTCTCCTCGTCGGACAGCTCGCGACCGCGAAATGCCTCCGTGCGCTTGCCGACCCGCAGCTCCCCGGTTCCGGCGACCCGCAGGTTACGCACCCACTGGCCTTCGCCCCGCGCGGACACCAGGTAGCGGTGCCCGTCGTGGTCGAGCAAGTTCACCGGCGTCGTACGCCATGCGCCGCTGGTTCGTCCCCGCACCGCTAGAACTCGCGAGCCGAGGATGCTCACTCCATGTCGGGTCAGGAACGCGACGGCTCGGTTGAAGACGTTGCGGGTGAACCACCCGGGGGCGCGGTAGTGAGCGGGCACGATCACAGTCTGCCCCCACAACTCCCGACAACTTCTCCGGAACCATCCGCCGATCACACAAAACACGGCCGCTTCTGCCGCGTTGCGCTCGGTCCTGCCGTTGAGCGTCCGGCGCGAGAAGTGGCATTCACGCGCATGAAACCGCGACTGGAAGGCTCGCTGCACCAACCAAACGCAGCTCCCGGCCATCCGTCACGCGGGAGAGCATGCCAGTGCGTATTCGCCGAGGGCGGGCAAGGGGTCTGGAATCGCCGTCGAGGTGACCTCAGCATTTGCTGGAAGCCATCTACGACATCAGCGACTACGTGATGCCGTGTCGTGCACGAACTCGCGACAACTGAGCAGTTCCTCCCCGTGTTGGACGAGCACCACACCGTGTCCCCGCCGGAGAGCGGTTGCGTACAACAACGGCGGCTATGTCGTGCTCGCATTGTTGGCCGACGGCGAGCGGCGTGGACTTCCATGAGCTGGTTGACCCTGGTCTGCGAACCGGCGGACATGTAGACACCGCGTTCTTGCGCAGCGACGAACTCCCTGGAAGCGCCTCTTTGAGCTACCTCTCCGTCGACGGCTTTAGGACCAACGTGTTTCATCTCCCCGTGCTCGGCAACTGCGACGGCGTCGTTACTCGACCGCTGCTGACCTCAGCACCTTCTGGGATGCACTCTTCGCCGGACGAATCGTCTCCCCGGACCGGGTCGCCGAAATGGCACGACCGCACAGCAACTGGCCGGAGAAATGCAGGCGGTACGGCCTCGGGTTACACCTCCACGCGACGGGCGACGCAGTCTGGCTCGAGGGGTACGACGCAGGCGTCTGGTTCGCCAGCCTGCACCAGCCCTGACCTCGACCACCTACACCATCATCTCTAACTGGTCAAAAGGTCTCGCCGATCATTCAGTTGCTCGACGGCGATCGGCACTCGATAACGCCCTGCTCTGCCGAATTGAGTCAGGCCCGATCTAGCCGACTCCGGAAGCGAATCGACGACGGCCGATACGACGCCCTCGTGTTGTCGAATGGACGTGCGCCAGTCGGCAACCTCGAGACTGTGGTCGGCACCTTCGATCTCAAGGATCTTCCCGGTGCCACGGAATCCCGTCTGCCACAGGCTGTCTGCGGTTCCCCCGACAACCAGGTTGTCAGTCGGATACTGGCGAATGCGTTCGGCCAGTGCGTCGCTGTGGCCCGGCAGCGGGTACAAGCCAGCCGCGTTGAGCACGGGCGTGAGCCAGACAGCCGGGTATCCCTTCGCTGCGCCCCAATGAGCGGCGAGTGTCCCTAGTGACTTCGCCACGACGAGGACGGGCCCGGTTTGGCGCTCCATCTCGTCCAGCTGCTGGGCGACGCCCTCGATGAACGCGCGCGGCTCCTCGGGAAGGGCGGACAAGTCCCACTCGGCCTGTAACACCGTCCATCCGGTGGCCTGTAGCGCCCGCGTCGTCCACGCCAGCAACGACATGCCGCATGAGTAGCCGCGACCCGGAAGCATGAGAACGGTGCCGCGATGATCACCGACCGGGTGGTGCTCCGCGGCCCTGCGCACTCTGACCTCATGCCCTGCCATCGCGACTCCACGGTTGCTGTGACTCCATGCTCGTGACGGACACTATCGGCGAAGCTCGACCAGACTTGGCGCCCTGCGGGGGTGCACGGACATGAGCAGAAAGAGCGCCGAAGCATGATCCTTCCAAAGGTTCGGGACCCTCGCTTCGTGACCATTCGTCGCGGTGGGACCCTCACTGATTCGGATCACCATCTCCTCGCTCTTTGGGCGGCGTCGTGCGCGGAGCACGTCCTTCAGCTGTTCGAATCTGCTCAGCCCGAGGATCCACGACCACGTGAAGCGATCGAGCACGCCCGCGCCTGGGTGCGTGGTGAGGTCAGGATGATGCAGGCACGCGCGGCGGGCGGCCACGCAATGGGTGCGGCCAGAAACCTGCGTGGGGCAGCACGGGATGCCGCTTACGCTGCTGGCCAGGCCGGGGCCGTCGCGCACGTCGCCGCGCACGAGCTCGGTGCAGCCGCCTATGCGATCAAGGCCGCTCGTGCTGCCGCGCCAGAAGGCGAGAGCGAGGCCGCAGGACGACTCGAGTGCCACTGGCAGCGCGAACAGCTCCCGGAGGCGATTCGCGAGCTCGTGCTTGACGACCAGAGGTTGCGTAACGACATCTGCTGGTCGGTGTTCGACTGCTGAGCGGGCGGATGGCGAGCGGTGCTCTGGCGGCCGCCGACGCCGGGTCAGCGCAGCCGGCCGAGGTAGGCCGTCGCCCGACGCAGCTCCAGGACCGGCGCTCCCAGGTCACTCCGACGACGGTGAGGATCGTGCCGGCCAGGCCGATCAGCACCCATTGCGGCATCTCGCTGGCGTACGGCGCGACCTCGCGCAGGACGAGCAGGCCACCGACCAGCCCACCGACGGCCAACGGTGCGCTCCATCGGAGCTGCGCCCCGGCCAGCACCAGGCCGAGGCACGCGACGCCGAGCAGCACGGCCCGCGGGCCCACCGGGTCGACCAGAACCCAGAGCAGCGACGGAACGGTGGCGAGGGTCAGGCCGGGTAGCAGCACGGCGGTGCTGGTCCCGGGCACGCGCCAGAGCCGATGCAGCGCAACGAGAATGAGGACCACGGCCGACGGCAGGGTGTAGGCCTCCGGGGCCTCGACGCCGAGGTCGGCCAGCCGCACCCAGGTGGCAGCGGCGAGCAGGGCGCCTCCGGGCCAGGCCAGGACCCGGCGCTCTCGGTGCACGAGGCTGCTCAGGGTCACGAGCGCGCCCGCCACGGTGAGCTGGACCGCCAGGGCGGTCAGCTGGTCGGGCGCGGCGCCGAGGGAGGCGAGCGCGGCCACCAGCCCGAAGAACGCTGCCGATGCCTCCACCTCGACACGCGGCCGCGCGATCGCCAGCAACCCGAGCACGACGAGGACTGGCACGCCACGCAGGTCCACCGCGACGTCCGCGACCTCCGCGCCGCTCCACAGAAGACCCGCCGAGGCGGCCGGCAGGAGCAGCCCGCCCAGCATCTGTCGCCAGCGCGTCCCGCGACCGCAGGAGCAGGGCGGCGACGGTCACCGCGGCGGCGCAGGCGAGGACGGTGAGGACGGCGCTGGGCAGGGCCGCGGCGATCGTCACCACGACCACGACGGTGGCGACGACGGGTCGCCCGAGCCAGGCGACGGCCAGCGCGGCGACCGCCAGGACGCCGACGACGGCGGCCAGCGGGACGGCGTACGACGCGAGCGTGGCCGTGGCCGCGACCACCAGCAGCGCGGCGGCGACGAACCTGTCGTGCGGGAGCCGCGTGGCCACCCATGCCGCGGCCAGGAGTGCGGCGACGAGCGGCACCACCAGCAGCGGGCTGGCGTCAGGGGAGACGGCATCGAGTCGGACGGCGACCGTCTCGGTGAACGGGTCGCCGACGCTCCCGACCCGGTCTGCCGCGTCGAGGACGTGTGCGGCGGCGAATGCGACGGCAGGCACCGCCGCCAGGGCGAGCGGTCCGAACGCCACCTCGCGTGAGGCCGCGGCCGCCACCGCCGACCAGACGACCAGCGCGACGAGGAGGGCGAGCCCGATGGCGGTGGTCCCCTCGTCGAGGGCCGGCAACGCGAGAAGCAGGGTGACGATGGTCGCGGCTCCGGACGCGGAGGTCCGGGCCACCGGCCCGGCATCGGCACGGCGGCGAGGCAGAGCAGGAGAGCGGCGGCGCCGAGCAGCGGAAGCGCATTCAGGTCGATCCAGAGGCCGGTCAGGCTCGGGTCGGTGAACGCGTCCTCGAGGCCGGACAGCAGGAGCCAGACCCACCAGGTGCCGGCCGCGAGCGCGGCCGTACGCGCAGCACACGGGCACCGACCAGGCGCGCCGAGCGACGCGGCAGTAGCGAGTGCGAGCACCGCGACGAAGGCGACGAGACGGTCGTGCCCCGTGGTGACCGCGACCCCGGCGCCGGCGAGCAACGAGGCCCACCACCACCCCCAGCTGGGGTGCGACCAGACGGGACCGCGCCCCCAGAATCGCGCCGGAAACGACCGCGACTCCGGCGCCGACCAATGCGGTCGAGGCGGCCGAGTCGGGTGAGCCGAGCCAGCCGGCGGTGATGGCGCCCACGACGTCCAGCGCCACCAGTCCGAGGGACACCGTGGTCAGGGACTCGGCGGCGACCCGGAGCCCGCGCCGGCCGAGCAAGACACCGGCGCCGGCGGCCGCCGCGGTCAGCCCCACCAGGACGCCGGTCCGGCCACCGATACCCATCCATGACCAGGCGACGGCGAGGAAGGTGATCGCGGCGACGAGGAGGCAGAGCGCACCGAGACCGAGCAGGATCGTGGGGACGGAGGCGGTGCGCAGGCCGGTACGGCGGACCGTCGTTGCGGTAGACGTCACTGGCCTGGCACGGGCATGGCCTGGCGCGGGCGCTGGTGGCGGTGCTGCCAGAGTCGCCTCGGCGCGGATCCGGCCGACGAGGACGTCGGCGTACTCGAGGGTCCGGAGCAGCTCGCGCACGAGGTTGCCACGCAGCGGCAGGTCGCACGAGGGGCAGGACTGAGGGCTCTCATGCAAGGGGACCCGGCAGTCGGGACACCGGCTGGGATCTGCGTATTGCACCATGCACGCAATTAACCCACGCGCGGGTCGGGTCGCCCAGAGCCCGAGGTCCCAGTCCTGCCTGGGTATCGGTACCTGGGTACGACTAGTCAGCCGGGCGGCGAGCCCGGCGAGCCGGGCCAGCGCCTTCGGGAACACCTCGGCCGGGGGAGTGACCAGTCCGGCGCCGACCTGACCCACGCCCGCGACACGGCCGGCCATCCCGGTGTTGATCTGGGGCAGGATGCCGGTCCGGCAGACGCGGGTGACGTCGATGCCGGTCGGGACGCCCTGGAACTCCAGCACCGGCACCGACCAGCGGGGGTTCTCGCCGAGCGTGATCTCGTGCATCCGGCGGGTGGTGGCCAGCGCGTCGGGCACCGTCCCGCCGACCAGGCGCACGATCGCCGGCGCGGTCGCCATCGCGAACCCGCCGATGCCGGCGGTCTCGGTGATCGCCGAGTCGCCGATGTCGGGATTGGCGTCGTCGGGCCCGTAGTCGCCGAGGAACAGCCCGTCGGCCAGCTGCGCCGGCCCGGTGAACCACTCGTCGCCGGTGCCGGAGACCTGGATCCCGAAGTCGGTGCCGTTGCGGGCCATCGCCACGACCATGGTCGAGCCCGGGACGTCCCGGGCGGCGTCGAGCGCGAGCTTGCAGGCCGGCATCGCGAGGTTGAGGAAGAAGTGGTCGTTGCCGCCGATGAACCGCAGCGCATCGGCCACGTCGTCGGTGCCGAACCCGGCCCCGGCGGCGCCGGTCACCATGGCCGGGGCCAGGTCGCGCAGCAGCATCAGGGTGCCGGCCCGGTTGCGGTTGTGGGCCTCGTCGCCCATCTGCAGCATCTGGGTGAGGATCCCGGTCACGTCGACCGGCCCGCTCGACCGGACGGCCGCCTGCAGCAGCGGGCCGAGTACGTCGGCCATCCAGCGCAGTCGCGTCAGGACCTCCGGCGCGTAGGCGCCGTACCGCAGCACCTTGCCGAGCCCCTCGTTCAGCGTGCAGTGGGTCCGGGCCCCGGTGTTGGGGTCCTCGAGCACGAACATCCACATCGACGGGGTGACCACGCCGGCCATCGGTCCGACGGCGCCCCGGTGGTGGCAGGGCTCCAGGGCGACGCCCTCGCCCTTCTCGAACAGGGTGGCGGCGTCCTCCGGGTCGTCCACCAGGCCTTCGAGGGCGGCGGCCCCCATGAGCGCGCCACGCAGCGGGCCGGAGGCCCGGTCCCACGCGATCGGCGGACCGGCGTGCAGGAACCGGCCGGGCTCGAGGGCGAGTAGCGTCGACGGCTGGGGCGACGTCGACCAGCATCGCCTGGACGCGGAGCATCCGCGCCAGGGCCTCCTCGTTGGCCGCCCGCCGACGAGGGTCGGCCGCCACCGCGGCGAGGTCGGCCTCCGTGCCGGGCATCGGGGGTCGCCAGTCGACCCGGGTGACGTCGACGGCCTGGGCCTCGGCGGCGTCGGCGAGGAGGTCGACCCCGACGCCGACGACGTGGTCCGGGGCGATCATGAGTGGCCTCCCAGGAGCTCGACGGCCCGCCGGGTGGCGCGGCGTTGGACAGGTGGACCTCGGCGCCGGCCTCGGCCAGGACCCGGACCTGCCGGTCGAGGTCCTGCGGGTCGTGGGCGGTGCCGATCACCGACACCACCACGGGGACGTCGGCGGCGGCCACCGCCGGGGCCAGCAGCGCGCCACGGATCGGGCTCGGCGCCGTGGCCGAGGACCACGTCGAGCAGGATCACGCCGGTGCGCTCGTCCGTCGCCGCGGCGGAGAGGTGCTCCAGCCGCAGGGTCGGGTCGATCATCGGGTGGGCGCGGCCGCCGGTGAGCTCGTCGGCTCCGAAGTCGACCATGTCGAAGCGGTCCGCGCCGCCGAGCATCTCGGTGGCGATCAGCCGGGCCTCCTCGCAGAGCGTCCCGCCGACGAACAGCCCCCGCAGGATCGAACCGTCCTGAGGTGAGGACGAGCGAGGGTTGCCTGTCACCGGCCAGGTCGGGATGTCGCGGCCCAACCGCCGCAGGACGGCCTCGGCGGCGGCGGTCAGGTCCGGTTGACCGGCCCCCAGCAGGGCGAGCTCGACCGGGGTGGACATCGAGGCGGCGTACTCCTCGATCTCGCGGGCGACGTCGTCGGCGGGCGGCTTGGACACGAGCACGATCAGCTCGACCTCGGGGTCGGCGTCGAGCCGGGCCAGGGCGGTGCGGGTCGAGAGCCCGCGGACCTCGGCGGAGAGGTCGCGGCCACCGACCCCGAGCGCCGACGTGACGCCGACCCCGGCGTGGTCGAGGAGCGCGAGCAGCTGCTGGCAGCCGGTGCCGGAGGCGGCGACGATGCCCACCGGGCCGGGCGTGGTGACGTTGGCGAAGCCGAGGCCGAGCCCGCCGACGACGGCCGTGCCGCAGTCCGGGCCCATCACCAGGAGGTCGCGCTCGGCGGCGACGCGCTTGAGGGCGACCTCCTGCTCCAGCGGGACGTTGTCGCTGAAGACCATCACGTCGCTGCCGGCGTCGAGGGCGTCCATCGCCTCGACGAGGGCGTGGGCGCCCGGCACCGAGACGAGCACGAACGCCTCCGGCGCCAGCCGCAGCGCGGCGGCCGTCGTGCGTGGCGGTGCGTGCTCCGCGGTGGTGGCCGGTGACCGGGTCGACCGGGACAGGGCCGCGTCGACGGCCGCGAGCACGTCGCCGAGCTCGGCGGCGTCGTCCAGGCGCAGGGCGACGACCAGGTCGTCGGGAGCCGCGTCGGGGACGGTGAACCCCATCCCGGTCAGCACCTCGAGGTTGAGCGGGGTCGCCATGGCCACCTGGGCGGCGAGCACGCCGGGCTCGTCCTGCACGGTGCGGCTGACCTGGAGCAGGGTCACCGAGTCGGCGTAGGCGCCGTGCCGCAGCTCGACGTGCTCCTTCATGCGGCACCCGCCTGTGACCCGGCCCGGGTGCGGGCGAGGTCGTCGAGGGCGAGCCGGGCGCCCAGGAGCAGCCCGGCGCCCGAGGTGCCACCGACGGCCCGCAGGTCGGCGGCGCGGCCGGGCTCGGCGGCGGTGCCGACCGCGCGCAGGAACCGGCCCAGCTCGGGGAGGACCTCGCCGTGCAGGGCGCAGTCCAGGAGCGTGGCGGAGAGCAGGGTGGTGCGGTGCAGGCCGGCACGGACGGCGCGGTCGACCTCCGGGGTGGGCACGCCGGCCGCCCGGTGGGTCGCGATCCAGCCGCAGAGCACGTCGTCGCCCAGGGGCGTGAGCCCGGCTCCCCGGCCCAGGAGCTGCCCCACCGTGGCCGCGGTGACCCGTGGGACCAGCCCGACCACCACGGCCAGGAGAGGGGGAGCGGTGGCCAGGGCCACCCCCTGCGGGACCAGCCCGACCACCACGGCCAGGAGAGGGGGAGCGGTGGCCAGGGCCACCCCCTGCGGGACCAGCCCGACCACCACGGCCTGGGGGGTGGCCGCGCCGGTGGCCGGACTGGCCGTCTGGCGTGGGATCGCCCCGTGGTCGAGGGTGGGTACCTGCACGTCCACGGCACGTCCCACCGTCAACGGTATGCGGTCGACGTGGAGCGTCCCACCCGCAAGGTACGCCGAACGGCAGGCCCAGGACGCGAAGCTACGAATTCGTGACCGCAGGCCGCACGGGACCTGGGTCGCGTCGCGGCCGAGCAGCCCGACGCAGCGGCCGCTCGAGCGCGACGTACACGGCGTGCGGCCCGGCGTGGACGACCGGGACCGGCCCGTCGGGGGCGCTGCGGATCAGGTCCCTGACCCGGGGCGGTGCGCTGACCGGGATGCTGAGCCGGGACGCTCATGCTTCCCGACGCTAGTGGTCGCCGGTTAGGTTTGCCGATGTGAGGTTGTGCCAACGATCTTCCGGGGAGGGGCCCAAGTATTGATAGCCGGGGATGACGCCGCTGCCGCCCTCGCCCGCGTCGACGCGCTGCACACCGCGCTGACCGACATCGTGCTCGAGGGCGGCGACCTCGACCGGATCGCGGCGGAGGTCGGGAAGGTCCTCGACGTCGGCGTCCTGTTCACCTCCACCGACGGCCGCGAGCGAGCCGCGGCCATGGACCCGGTGCAGCGGGCCGCACTGGAAGCATGCGGGGTTCATCGACGGGTCCGGGCGGGTGCGGGTGGAGCGATCGCCGGCGAGGGCAGCGCCGCTGGGTCCGGGGCAGGTCCGGTCGCTGCGCGTGGCCGCGGGCGGTGAGGACCTGGCCCGCCTGGTGTGCGGCCGCACCGACGAGCCGATCTCGGAGAACGACGTCCACGCCCTCGAGCGAGCGGCCGCCGTCGCGGCGCTCCTGATCACCCGGGAGGAGGCGGTGACCGCCGTCGAGAACAAGTACCAGGGCGACTTCCTGCGTGACCTGTTCCTGCGGCGGGCGGGCGACGACCAGTACGTCGAGGAGCACGCCGACGCCTTCGGCTGGGACCTGCGCCGGCCGGTGGTCGTCGTGGTCGCCGAGCTCGACCCCGCGCAGCCCGGGGAGGACGCCTCGGGACCGCAGCGGCGCCGGTGGCAGGACCGGTTCTCGGCCGCGTGGCGCCAGGTCACGAACACCCTCGAGAAGGGCGTGCCGAGCGTCGACTTCTCCTCCGAGGTGGTGACCCTGCTGCCCGCCGCGGACGATGACGACGACCCGTGGCCCGGCCACGACGTCGTACGCCGCGTGGTCGCCGCGGTGGCCGGGGACAAGGGCGGCGGCCGCCGGCCGTTCTCGGTGGGGGTGAGCCGGGTGGCGCGGTCGCTGGCCGAGCTCCCCGACGCCTACGCCCAGGCCCGCCGCACCGTCCAGGTCGGGCGACGGATCCACGGCGACGGGTCGACGACGTTCTTCGACCAGCTCGGGGTCCACCGGCTGATCGCCCTGGTGCCCGACGTCGACGAGCTGCGGGCGTTCGCCCGCGACGTGCTCGGACCGGTCGCCGAGCCCACGCCTGCGGCCGCCGACCTGCGCGCGACCCTGCGGATCCTGCTCGACACCAACTTCAACGTGGCGGAGGCGGCCCGCCTGCAGTTCTTCCACTACAACACGATGCGCTACCGGGTGGGGAAGCTCGAGCGGCTGCTCGGCCCCCTGTCCTCCGACCCGCACCTGCGGCTCGACGTCGCCGTCGCGCTGCGCGTGCTCGAGATCGCCCCTGATCGACGGCGGTGAACCATTGACGTCGGCCGCGGCGTTCCTTCGGCATTTCTCGCCGTCGAGGGTGTGGGATGGGGGCCACTAACTTGAGGTCTGGACGGACCAGCGCACCGGGAGGCTGTTGATGTCGATGTTCAAGTGGGAGGTCGTGGACCCCGCCCCGGGGCAGGCCGTCGCCCCGCACGAGCGGCTGGCCTGGGGCAAGACCGTCGGCCTCGGCGCCCAGCACGTGATCGCGATGTTCGGCGCCACCTTCGTCTTCCCGATCGTCATGGGGCTCAACCCCAACCTCGCGATCATGATGAGCGGCATCGCGACGATCTGCTTCCTGCTGATCGTCAAGGGCAAGGTGCCCAGCTACCTCGGCACCTCCGCGTCGTTCGTCGGCGGCGCCACCGCGATCTACACCTACTCCGGGTCGGGTGGCCCGGGCGGACCGGCCGACGTCACCGGCGCGATCCTGGTCTCCGGCGTCGTGCTGGCCATCGTCGGTGTGATCATCCACGTCCTCGGCGCGCAGGCCGTCAACCGGGTGCTGCCGCCTGTGGTCACCGGCGCCGTGGTCATGCTGATCGGCTTCAACCTGGCCGGCGTGGCCACCGACGTCTACCTGCCCACGGATCCCTGGATCGGCATGCTCACGATGGTCGTGGTGATCCTGATGGCGGTCGGACTGAAGGGATTCTTCGGCCGGATCGCGATCTTCCTCGGCCTTCTCTTCGGCTACGTCGTCTCCTGGCTGGCCGACCTGGTCTTCGGCCAGATCACCTCCCCGACCCCCTCCTCGGGCGGCGAGGCGATCACGCACGACCGGGTCGACTGGTCCGGCGTCTCGTCCGCCGACTGGTTCGGCTTCCCCCCGCACACTGCCGACGGGCTCACCGGCAACCAGACCCTCGCCGGCAACCTCGACGCGGTCGGCTGGCACCTGCCGTCGTTCTCGATCGTCTTCGCGATTCTGGCGCTGCCGGCGGTGATCGCCCTGGTCGCCGAGAACATCGGCCACGTCAAGGCCGTCTCCGGGATGACCGGGGTCGACCTGGACCCGGTCGTCGGGCGCGCCGTCGCCGCCGACGGCATCGGCACCGTGATCACATCGACGGTCGGCGGGTCGCCGACGACGACGTATGCCGAGAACATCGGCGTCATGGCGGCCACCCGCGTCTACTCCACCGCGGCCTACTTCGTCGCCGCGGTGACCGCGATCCTGCTCGGCCTGGTGCCGAAGTTCGGCGCGATCGTGGCGGCCACGCCCGCGGGCGTGCTGGCCGGGATCACGCTCGTGCTCTACGGGATGATCGGCCTGCTCGGCGCCAAGATCTGGATCGAGAACCACGTCAACTTCGGCGACCCGGCCAACCTGGTGCCCATCGCCGCGGGCCTGACCCTCGGGATCGGCTACGGCACCACGGGCTTCTTCTCCGTCACCGACGACTTCGATCTCGGCGGGATCGCGCTGGGCACGATCGTCATCGTCGCCGGATACCACCTGGCCCGGGCGGTGGAGCCCCGGGTCCTCGAGGGCACGATGATGGCGGTCGGGGAGCCGGGCGTGCACCGCGAGGATCCGGATCCCAACGAGCCGCCCCGGGGCACGTGAAGCCGGCGCCGTTCTCCTACCTCCGGCCGGCCAGCCTCGCGGAAGCGCTCGAGGCGCTGGCCGGGGACCACGGCGCGAAGGTGCTGGCCGGCGGACAGAGCCTGGTGCCGCTGCTGTCGATGCGGCTCGCGGCTCCCTCCCTGCTGGTCGACATCAACGGCCTGCCCGACCTCGACCACGTGACCTGCTCCGACGACGGGGTCCGGGTCGGGGCGCTGGCCCGGCACGCCGACGTACTCGCCGACGAGGAGGCGCGTCGGGTGCAGCCGCTGGTCGCGCTGGCCCTGGGCCACGTCGCGCACGCCACCATCCGCAACCGGGGTACGACGGTGGGCTCGCTGGTCCACGCCGACGCGGCCGCGGAGATGCCGGTGGTGCTGAAGCTGCTCGGGGGTTCGCTCGAGGTGGCCTCCTCGTCGGGGCGGCGGACCATCGCCGCGGACGACCTGTTCGCGGGTCCGCTGGAGTCGACGCTGGCCTCCGACGAGATCGCCCTGGAGGCGTTCTTCCCGGCCCTGTCGTCCGGGGCCGGGGTCGCGTTCGAGGAGGTCTCCCGGCGGCACGGCGACTACGCACTGTGCGGGGCCGCCGCGCTGGTGGAGGATGAGCGGGTGAGCGTTGGCTACCTGTCGGTCAGTGACGTGCCGACGGTCGTCGACCTCTCCGGCGTGCCCGAGTCCGACCTGGGCGATGCCGCCCTCGAGCACCTCGAACCGGCCGACGACATCCACGCCACGTCCGCCTACCGCGCCCAGCTGGTCCGCGTGCTGACCCGCCGGGTGGTCCGGGCGGCACGCGAGTTCCGCACGCGCGGTGACGTCATGACCGAGGAGCTGCACGACGTCCGGCTGACCGTCAACGGCGCCGTGCACGTCGTCCGCGTCCCCGCGCGGCGCCTGCTCTCCGACGCGCTGCGGCACGACCTGGGCCTGACCGGCACCCACGTGGGCTGCGAGCACGGCGTCTGCGGTGCCTGCACCGTCCTGCTCGACGGCCGGCCGGTGCGGTCCTGCCTGGTGTTCGCGGTCTCCGCGGTCGACACCGAGATCACCACCGTCGAGGGGCTGACCCAGCCCGACGGCTCCCTCGGCCCGGTGCAGCAGGCGTTCAAGGAGTGCCACGGGCTGCAGTGCGGCTTCTGCACGCCCGGCTTCCTGACCACCATCACCGCCGGGCTCCGCGACAACCCCACGCCCACCCGCGACGAGGCCCGGGAGATGGTCGCCGGCAACCTCTGCCGCTGCACCGGCTACCAGAACATCGTGAAGTCCGTGGAGCGGGCCGCCGAGCTGGGTCTCGACACGCCCGCTCGTTCCTCGCGGGCTACTCGACCAACGAAAGACACGCGATGACGACGAAGCTGTTCGGCTCCGGGGTCCAGCGGGTGGAGGACGACCGCCTGCTGCGCGGGCACGGGCGGTACGTCGACGACGTGCTCACCGAGTCCGGGCACCCTCCACGCGGCGGTGCTCCGCTCCCCGCACGCCCACGCCCGGATCACCGACATCGACGTCACCGACGTGCTCGACGTCGACGGCGTCCACCTGGTCTGGACCCACGACGACCTCACCGGGGCGATGGCCGAGCCGCTGCCGCTGCTGATCCCGCACCCGGCGCTCACCCACGGCCGCACCCAGCACGCCCTGGCCAAGGACGAGATCAACTACATGGGAGAGGCGATCGCGTTCGTGGTGGCCGACGACCGCTACGTCGCCGAGGACGCGGTCGGCCGGATCCGGGTGACCTACGACTTCCTGGAGCCGGTGGTCGGCATCGACGCGGCCCGCGAGGCGCGCAGCCTGGTGCACGACGACGTACCCGGCAACGTGGGCGCGCGCCTCGAGCAGGAGAACGGCGACGCCCGGGCCGCCATCGCCTCGGCGCCGCACACGCTGTCGCTCGACCTGACCGTGGAGCGCAGCGCCTGCACGCCGATGGAGGGTCGCGGCACGGTGGCGCGGTGGGACCCCGACGTCGGCCGGATGACGGTGTGGACCTCGACCCAGACGTCGACCGGCGTGCGCGCCGCCGTCGCCGCCAAGCTCGGGCTCGACCTGGCGCAGGTGGACGTGATCACCCCCGACGTCGGCGGCGGGTTCGGCGTCAAGATCAACCACCCGTGGCCCGAGGAGCTGCTGGTGCCGTTGGCCGCCCGGGCGCTGGGACGGCCGGTGAAGTTCACCGAGGACCGCCGCGAGCACTTCATCTCCTCGGCCCACGAGCGCGGCCAGGTGCACCACGTCGAGGTTGGCTTCGACGACGAGGGACGCGTGCTCGGGCTGGACGTGACGTTCTGGCACGACCACGGCGCCTACACGCCGTACGGCCTGATCGTCCCGATCATCACCTCGACCCAGCTCCTCGGGCCCTACAAGCCGGGGAGCTACCGGGTCGTGTTCGAGAGCCTCTACACCAACACGGTGATGGTCACGCCCTACCGCGGCGCCGGGCGGCCCCAGGGCTGCTACGTCATGGAGCGGACCATGGACGCCATCGCGTCGTTCCTCGGCAAGGACCGCACCGAGGTCCGCGCGAACAACTTCATCCAGCCCGACGAGTTCCCCTACGACCAGGGGCTGATCTTCCAGGACGGGCGGGAGCTGGAGTACGACTCCGGCGACTACCCGGCCTCTCTGGCGAAGCTCAAGGAGCTGGTCGGGTGGGACGAGTTCCCGGCGTTCCGGGAGGAGATGGCTGCCGACGGTCGCCGGGTCGGGATCGGCCTCGCCTGCTACGTCGAGGGCACCGGCGTCGGTCCCTACGAGGGCGCCCACGTGCACGTCGAGACCTCCGGCAAGGTGAAGGTCGCGACCGGCCTGACCACCCAGGGGCAGGGGCACGCCACCGTCTTCGCGCAGATCGCGGCCGACGAGCTCGGCGTGAAGCTCGAGGACGTCGAGGTGGTCACCGGCGACACCCGCCGGATGCCGTACGCCGTCGGCACCTTCGCGTCGCGCGCAGCGGTGATGAGCGGGTCGGCGATCCACCTCGCCGCCCGCCGGGCCCGGGAGAAGGCGCTACGGATCGCGGCCGAGGCGCTCGAGGCGTCGGTCGACGACCTGGAGATCGCCGACGGGGTGGTGTCGGTCCGCGGTACCGAGACGTCGATCGACCTCGGCACCGTCGCGGTGCTGTCCAACCCGCTGCGCTACGCCTTCGACGAGGCGTCGAAGGCGGCGACGCAGTTCAGCGTCGGGGATCCCGGAAAGCCGCCGGTGGCCGAGGACGACGAGCCAGGGCTGGAGGGCCGCGACTTCTACAGCCCCGAGCGGTCGACGTTCGCCTCCGGCATGCACGCGGTCGTGGTCGAGACCGACCCCGACACCGCCGAGGTCAGGATCCTCAAGTACGCCGTCGTGCACGACTGCGGCAACCTGATCAACCCGATGATCGTCGAGGGCCAGATCCACGGCGGCGTGGCCCAGGGCGTGGCCGGCGCCCTCTACGAGCGGATGGCCTACGACGCGTCCGGGCAGCTGCTCAACGCGTCGTTCATGGACTTCCTGATGCCCTACGTCACCGAGGTGCCGGCCTCGATCGAGATCGACCACCTCGAGACCCCGTCACCGCTGAACCCGCTCGGGATCAAGGGCGCCGGCGAGGCGGGTGTGATCCCGTCGGCCGCCGTCTTCGCGTCCGCGATCGAGGATGCGGAAGGCATTCCGATCACTGCGATGCCGATCTCGCCGTCCGACCTGTTCGCCCTTCGACAGGCGCATGCCCAGGAGGAAACGTCGTGAAGATCGCCGGCACCAACACGATCCCGTTCCCGGTCGACCAGGTGTGGGAGGCCCTGCTCGACCCCGCCGTGCTGGTCCGCACGATCCCGGGCTGCGAGCGGATGGAGAGCACAGGGGACCACGCCTACGACATGACGGTGACCGCCGGGGTGGCCGCGATCCGCGGCACCTACTCCGGCTCCTGCGTGCTGACGGACCTGGAGCCCAACTCGTCACTCGTGATGCGGCTGCAGGGCGCCGGCGCTCCCGGCACGGTGGACGCCACGGTGAACGTCCGGTTCGACGAGGTCGACGACGGCACCCAGGTCGAGTGGGACGCCGACGCGATCGTCGGCGGCATGGTCGGCGGCGTCGGCCAGCGGATGCTGGCGTCGGTGTCGAAGCGGATGGCGGGGGAGCTCTTCGACGGCGTGGCGCGGGAGCTGGCCGCGCCGGTCGGTCGAGCAGCGAGCGTCAGCGAGCGACGTCGAGACCCCGGAAGGCGAGGGCCGAGCGGTCTTCACCGCCTCCGGCAGCGCCGGCGGCATGGTCGCGCGACGACTTCGTCAAGGGCATCGCCGTCGGGGCCGGCCTCGTGCTCCTCGGGGTCGTGGCCGGTGCGGTCTTCGGGCGTCGCCGGTGAGCGACCTCTCTGTCGACTCGACCGCCCGCGAGCTGGCGGTCGCTGTCCGGAGCCGCCGGATCTCGGCCCGCGAGCTGCTCGACCTGCACCTGGCCCGGATCGCCGAGCGCAACCCCGAGCTCAACGCGATCGTCAGCCTCGACGAGGACCGGGCCCGGGCCGGCGCCGCCGCGGCCGACCAGCACCTCGCCTCGGGTGCCCCGGTCGGACCGCTGCACGGCCTGCCGCACGCCTTCAAGGACACCCACGACGTCGCGGGCTGGCGGACGACGTACGGCTCGCCGCTCTACGCAGACCACGTCCCCGACACAGACGCCCTCGTCGTGGAACGGATCAGACGGGCCGGTGTGGTCGTCATCGGCAAGACCAACGTGCCCGAGTTCGCGGCCGGGTCCCACACCTTCAACCCGGTCTTCGGCACCACCCGGAACCCGGCCGACCCGACCCGTTCCGCGGGCGGCTCCTCGGGCGGGGCTGCGGCCGCGCTGGCCGCCGGGATGGTTCCTCTCGCCGACGGCTCCGACATGGGCGGCTCCCTCCGCAACCCGGCGTCGTTCTGCGGCGTGGTCGGTCTCCGGCCCTCGCTCGGCCGCGTGCCCACCTGGCCGACCGACAACCTGTGGGAGACGACCTCTGTGAGCGGGCCGATGGCGCGCACCGTGGGCGACGTCGCGCTGCTGCTGTCGGTCCTCGCGGGTCCCGACCCGCGTGTGCCCACGGCGCTGGGTGACCCGGGCTCGGCCTTCGCGCCGCCGGTCACCGGCTCGCTCTCCGGCCTGCGGGTCGCCTGGTCGCCCGACCTCGGTGGCGCTCTCGAGGTCGACGCCGAGGTGACCGGCGTGGTCGAGTCCGCCGGTCGCGCCGTTCGCCGTGGCCGGCGCCACGCGTCTTCGGCGCCCACCCCGACCTGCGCCCCGCCGACGACACGTTCCGGACGCTCCGGGCCTGGTCGTTCTGGGCGCGCTTCGGCACGCTGCTGACCCAGCGTCCCGACGCGTTCAAGCCTTCGCTGGCCGACAACATCCGGGCCGGCCAGTCACTCACCGGAGCCGACGTCGCCCGCGCCTATGCCCAGCGCACCGCCCTCGCCGAGACGATGCGCGAGTTCTTCACGTCGTACGACGTCCTGCTCATGCCGGTCTCCCAGCTCCCGCCGTTCCCGGCCGACCAGGAGTACCCCACGTCGATCAACGGCCGACCGATGGAGACCTACCTGGACTGGATGCGCTCGGCCTACCTGATCACCGTCACCGGGTGTCCGGCGATCTCCGTCCCGGCCGGGACCACTCCGTCCGGGCTTCCGGTCGGGCTGCAGATCGTCGCGCCGCACGGGGCGGACCGGTTC
>CAWEVA010000002.1:0-28401 GCA_963812345.1 uncultured Actinomycetota bacterium | reverse complement strand
CCTATCTCTACGGCTTGATGGCGGGTGGCCGGGCCGGCGTGGACCGGGCCATCGAGATCCTGCGCGGCCAGGTGGAGCGCACCATGCAGCTGCTCGGCGTCGCCTCGCTCGACGAGCTCGAGCCCGGGCATGTCACTGCCCTTCGCCGGCTGGTCCCGCCGGAGTGATCGCCCCCGACCGATGAGTTCCCGACCCTGAAGGAGTCACAACGCCATGGAACCCATGGACTTCGACCCTGCCACGACGACCATGGCGCGGCTGGTCACCGGTGTGACGGACGACCAGCTGACCGCCCGGACCCCCTGCCCCGACTACACCGTCGCCGACCTGGTCGACCACATCCGGGTGCTGGCCCTTGCGTTCACCGAGTCGGCCCGCAAGGGCGACGTGCCCGCAGGTGAGGGGAGGGGTGACGGCTCGCGTCTCGAGCCCGGCTGGCGCGAGCAGATTGCCGACCAGCTCGCCGAGCTGGCGGAAGCATGGCGCGACCCGGCGGCGTACGACGGCATCACCATGGCCGGACCGATCGAGATGCCGGGCGAGGCGGCCGCGCTCGTCGCACTCGACGAGGTCGTCGTGCACGGCTGGGACCTGGCCCGATCCACCGGCCAGCGCTTCGATGTCGACGACGCGGCCGTGGCCGCATGCCTGGGCTTCGTGGAGTCCTTCGACGCTCCGGCGGACGACGAGGGCGGGCTGTTCGGCCCGCCGGTCCAGGTCTCCGCCGACGCCGACGTGCTCGACCGGCTCATCGGCGCCACCGGACGCGACCCTTCCTGGCGCCCGTGATCGATTTCGGGCCGCTCCGCCGTCTCCGGTACCCTTCCCGGCGGTGGCGTGTCCGAGCGGCCTAAGGAGAACGCCTCGAAAGCGTTTGTGGGTGCAAGCCCACCGAGGGTTCAAATCCCTCCGCCACCGCCAGCCACGGGGCTTCGACATGTTCGGAGCGAATCGATCGACAGAAAGGCGACCCATGTTGGGGCGTCTTTCTGTCGATTGTCCCTTCCCGCGTGCGCGGTGCCGGGTAGCCGCCGTCTCCGCGGGGAGCGCCGGACCGGTTCAGTCGCGCGTGCTCGGGGCCACCTCGCGCACCATCACGCAGTTGCCCTGCCCCTTGGGCCGGTCGTAGGTGAAGCCCTCGCGCTCGTACATCGTGCGGGTGCCGTTGTAGAGGAACGACGAGTTCTTCTTCCGGACCCCGCCGGTGTCGTGCGGGTAGCCCTCGACCAGGCCGCCGCCGGCCTGCGCGATCAGCTCGACGGCTCCCCGCAGGGCGGTCGCCGCCAGGCCCTGACCGCGAAGGCCGCGCTCGACCAGGATGCAGGTGACCCGGTAGTCGGGCAGTCTCTCGGCAGTGGCGACGTACTCCTTGCGGTGCTGGATGCTGGGCAGCTCCTCGGGTGATCCGTACTCCGCCCAGGCGACGGCCCGGTCGCCGTCGTAGACCAGCGCCGCGTGCGCGATCCCGTCGGCCACCAGACGTTGCTTGAGCGCCCGGTTCCCCTCGGCGCTCTGGCCCTTCTCCGCGCAGTCGGGATGGAACTTCGTGCACCAGCAGCTGGCGAACATGCCCTTGTTCCGCTCGACGAGAGCGGCGAAGTCGTCGAACGTCTCCGGCGTGAGCGCCCTGATCGTGAAGCCGGACATGCCGGCAACGTATACCGGATTGCGGACGTTCGGCGTCCGGTAGCTCTCTGGAAGCGCGCGTCAGCCGGTGGAGTCGGTGATCCTGACCAGCCCGCCAAGCACCCCGACGTACGCCGCGCGGTCCGGCCCGATGCTCACCGGCGCGTAGTTCACGTTGTAGCCGAACCCGGTGCCGTACCTGGTCTTGTAGACCAGCCGACCGGTGCGGAAGTCCAGCGCGCCGAGGTACCAGGGGTCCTCGCTGCCGGCCGGGTCCTTGAGCACGGTGTAGACCAGACCGTTGGCGAGGGACAGCTTTGGCACCGACGACGGTGAACGCTGCGTGGTGTTGCGCCACACCGTGTGGCAGCCGCGGCCGTCGCGGTCGATGTCGACCCGCTCGACGCCGGGCTCGGTGACGCCGCCCTGCATCGTGGCCGTGGGGCCGGAGTACCCGTAGTTGTTCGTCACCACCAGGGCCCGTCCGGCGGCGATCAGCGAGTTGTCGGTCGCGCTGGCCCCCTTGCGGAACACCGGCACCGTGCACACCTTTCGCCGGCCGGCAACGTCGGTCCCGCGGTGGTAGACGACGACGTTCATCGGGTCGGCGTTGTCGGTGATCGCCACCCACTGACGACCCACCAGCGTGGGCGTCGTACCCGAACCCGCAGACGTCTGGCCGGGCTTCTGGACACCGGAGTTGCGGTAGACCTGCCGCCAGGTCGACCTCGGACGGCCCGCCGCGGACACGTCGATCCGGTAGAGCGCGGCGGTAGTGACGACGTAGACACCGCCGGTCTCGTCGGTGGCGATCGAGTTCGTGATGCGCTCGCCCAGGTCGAGGGTGCGCACCGCTCCGCTCCCCGGACGGATCGCGCCCACCTTCCCCTGCTCGGTGACGAACACCAGCCGCCCCGCCCAGTCCGGAAGGACCGACACGATCTTGTCCTCCGACCCGATGGCCGGTGTCAGGTCATAGTCGCGACGCAGCTCGAAGCCGGGACCCGCGGTCTGCGCCACGACGTACACGTGGTTGTCGGTCGTCGGGATCACGGCACGGTCGCGGTGGTCGAGGTAGAAGTAGCCGCCGCCGCTGAAGTCGTTGAACGTGCCGGTCCCGGGTCGCCGCGGCGGCAGGTTGTACGACGCCAGCTCCTCCAGCGTCGTCGGGTCGAAGAGCTTCAAGGTCACGGTGTTCGTGCCGACGCAGACCGTCTCGAGCCGGTTCCGCCGGTCGAAGGTCAGGGATGCGCACTCGGCGGCCTGGAGGGTCGAGGTGGTGACCGGCTGCCTCCCGAGCGGCCCCATCCACTGGTAGGCGTCGGTCATGTACGCATCGTTGTGGATGTTGCTGCCGGGGTTCGCGGCCATGAACGGGTGCTGCGGCGGGGCCGCCACGTCGACCGGTTTCGGCGTCGCCGGCGCTCCGACGTACGCCGGGGACTGCGGCGGTCGCGGGTCCGGGGGGATGGGTACGGCTGACGCGGCCCCTGTCCCCACGCACAGGGCGCCGGCGAGCAGGGCGGTGGTGACTACGCGGCGGGTGGCCATGATGGTCGGTCAACGACCTCGGTCCGCCACGGGTTACGTCCTCCCCCCATGCCTGCCGCCAGTGGGTGCCAATGGGGCCACCCGCCCGCCCGGGCGACCCCACTTGCTGATGGCCTCCTAGGCCGGTGCTCCTGCGACCGGCGGTGCGGCTGCGGCCCCGTGCTCGCCCCGGCGCACGACGAACCCGGTGGCCAGGAAGGCGATGCCCCAGACGATGGCGACGAGTCCCAGCACCCAGGCGATGGCCACGACCGAGGATCCGGGGTTGGCCACGAACAGGATGCCCAGGATCACGTCGACCCCGGCGGTGACGAGCAGCAGCCACCGCGGAGCGTCACGACTGGCGCTGAAGGCTGCGAACACCTCGAAGGCACCGCGCACGATCAGCCAGATGCCGAGGATCCAGGTCAGCGTCACTGCCGCGACGGCCGGACTGAAGATCGCGAAGAAGGCGGCGATCAGGGCGGCCACGCCCATCACGATGAGCAGGATCCGCGCGGAGGTCGGTGTTCCGGTCTCGAAGGCCTGGGCGAACGAACCGACGCCGTCCACCAGCGCCCAGACTCCGAAGAGGATTGCGAGGGCGATGGCGGTCTCGAGCGGCCACGCCATGGCCAGGATGCCGAAGACGACCGCCAGGCCGCCGCGAACCATCAGCATCTTCCAGGAGAGATTGAGCCAGTCTTGGGTCATGGCGACCATCCTTTGCGCAGACGCGCGCTGCGCCTGATTCGATGGTAGGGCCCGGGGTCGGGGCCGTAAATATGGCTGGGCTGGACCGGTTCGGCGGTCGCGGAGGACGATGAGGCGAGGGGGGAAATCGTGACCCAGGAGATGAGCATCGCGTGGCTCGGCCACTCGACCGTCATGCTCGACCTCGACGGGGTCCGGCTGCTCTCCGATCCCCTCCTGCGCCGGCATGCATGGCCGCTGCGGCGTCGTTTCCCCGCTCCGGCACCGGACCTGTGGCGGGACCCGGACGCCGTACTCATCTCGCATCTCCACCACGACCATGCCGAGCTGGCGTCGCTGATGATGCTCCCGCGCGTGCCGGTCCTGACCGCGGACGAGAACGCCGGGTGGTTGCGGCGCCGCGCACTCGCCGGTACCGAGCTCGGTGAAGATTGGCATCGGCTGGGCGACGGGCCGGTCGAGGTGCGGCTCACGCCAGCGATCCACCGGCACCGGCCGATGCCGCACCGGCCGAACGCCGCCAACGGACATCTGGTCCGCGGCTCCGAGATGAGCGCGTGGCTGGTGGGAGACACGAGCCTCTACCCCGAGATGGCCGGGATTCCCGACGTGATCGGGCGTCGCCTTGACCTGATCGTCGTGCCCATCGCGGGGTGGGGGCCGCGCCTCTCGCCGGGCCACCTCGGACCGGCCGAGGCGGTCACCGCGTGCGTCAGGTCCGGGGCACGCTGGGCCCTGCCGGTCCACTGGGGCACCTTGCACCCACCGATGCCGCGCCTGATGGGGCCTGCGGGCTGGATGGACCGGCCCTACCACGAGTTCGTGCGCGTGCTACGCCGCGAGGCTCCGGACTGCAGGCTTGTGGAGCTCATGCCCGGAGGTGTCTGGCACGCGGGTGACTGACGCCGCGACCAGTTTGAGTTGACCGGCTGACAGGCAGTTCGGCCGATCGATAGCGCCGTTGAGCGTGAGATCGCTTGCGCGCCCGCGAACTGCCCGTCCTGCGGACCTGTTTACCGCGTCAAGCGGTGGCATATCGTTGTCGACCGGTCACACCGCTACCTGCCCAGTGCCCGATGTCGAGGATGAGGCCGAGGACCACGAAGACCCAGCCCCAACCGGTCACCCCGGTGACCGGGTTGTAGGCAAGGACATAGAACAAGGTCGCATAGGGGAAGAGGATCAGCCCGAGCAGCGGGATGAGGAAGCCGGTGAAGGCGCGGTCCACCAGGTTCGAGAAGATCCAGATGAGTGCCAGGGCGATCCGTGGTGCGAACCCGGCGAGCAGTACGAGCAGACATCCCATGCGTGCATCCTTCCCTCTGCCTACGTGGCGAGCAGGTCGTCACGCCATTGTGAGTACCGTTGGCCGGGGCATCCTCACCTCCTGCGGGTGAACTCGCAGGAAGCCAATGGTGACGCCCTCGACCATCTGGACGAGTCTGGGCTCGCCTGACGTCGAGTCGACCGGGCCGACGAGATCGCCATTCCGCTGCCTGGGACTGACGCGGCGACCGGTTTCCGGTGGAATGGCCCCATGCACCTCTACGAGTTCGAAGGCAAGCGGCCCACCGTCCACCCCGAGGCGTTCGTGGCGCCGACCGCCACCCTGATCGGCGACGTGACCGTCGAGAAGGGCGCGAGCGTCTGGTACGGCGCGGTGCTGCGCGCCGACATCTGCACGATCGTGGTCCGGGAGGGCGCGAACGTCCAGGACAACTCGGTCCTCCACGCCGGACCCGACCAGATCGTCGACGTCGGTCCCGGCGCCACGGTGGCCCACACCTGCGTGGTCCACGGCGCGGTGGTGGCCGAGCGGGCACTGGTCGGCAACGGCAGCACCGTGCTGGACGGCGCCCGGATCGGTGCCGGGTCGATGGTCGCGGCCGGCGCCCTGGTCACTCCGCAGACCGAGATCCCGGACGGCGTCCTGGCGGCGGGAGCACCCGCCAAGGTCAGGGGTCCGATCGACGGCACGCCCGCGCAGTTCTGGGTCGAGACGAACCCGTCGTACTACGCCGAGCTGGCCCAGCGGCACCGCGCCGGGGTCTCCGAGGTCGACGCATGAACACCCCATTCGAATGCTCACTTCTTTCCGCTTCGAACGGGGACCCCGAGTGAGCGTGCACGTGGAGGTCGAAGGCCCGGTGACCACGGTGGTCCTGGACCGTCCGGAGGCACGCAACGCGGTGGACCGGGAGACGGCCGAGGCGCTCGCGGACGCCTTCCGGGAGTTCGACGCCGACGAGAGCCAGGCGGTCGCAGTGCTGTACGGCGCCGGCGGGACCTTCTGCGCCGGCGCCGACCTCAAGACGATGGACAACCGGGTCGAGCCGGACGGCGACGGGCCGATGGGCCCGACCCGGATGCGGCTCGGCAAGCCGGTCATCGCCGCGATCGAGGGGCATGCGGTGGCCGGCGGACTGGAGCTGGCGCTGTGGTGCGACCTGCGGGTCGCGGCGAGCGACGCCGTACTCGGCGTCTTCTGCCGGCGCTGGGGGGTTCCGCTGATCGACGGCGGCACGGTGCGCCTGCCCCGGCTCATCGGCACCAGCCGGGCGATGGACCTGATCCTCACCGGCCGGCCGGTGGAGGCGGCCGAGGCCGCGGCCATCGGGCTGGTGAACCGGGTCGTGTCACCCGGCACGACGCGGGACCGCGCCGAGCTGCTGGCCCACCAGCTGGCCGAGCTGTCCCCAACGCTGCCTGCGCAACGACCGCCTGTCGGTGCTGGACCAGGAGGGACGACCTGAGGAGGCGGCGATGGCCGGAGAGCTCGGGTACGGCGCGGACTCGCTCACCGAGGCCCTGGACGGGGCGGCGAGGTTCGCGGCGGGCGCCGGTCGTCACGGCGCGGACGCGACCGACGACTGAGGTCACTGAGCAGCAGCGAGCGAGGCACGAGGTCGCTGCGTGAGCGAAGGGAGATTGAGCAACCCCCGCGGCCGAGGAACGAGGCCGCGACGGGGGCGTCGAAATCAGACGCTCAGCGAGGGGGGTCGTGGCAGATGGCGACGAGCGCGTGGGGGCGTGTCCCGGTGTAGACCTGCCAGCCGCGGTCGAAGCTCACGACCTCCAGGCCGTTGTCGCTGCGGATGATGGCCGACCGCGGGGTCCTGCCGTCGCCGAAACCGTCGGGGGAGCAGTCGTAGCGCTTCATCAGCTCCAGCTGGGCCGGGGTCGGGGGCTGGACGGCGAACGGGCCGGTGGGCAGCTCGGCGGGCGGCGCGAGGTTGGCCAGGCCCACGAGGACCACGGCGGCGACCAGCGTGCGCGCCATCGTGCGTACGCCGGCGCGACCGAGCTGGCCGCGCATCGACCGCCGCGGCCGGACCCGCGGGGCACGCGGACCCGCGTGGCGTCCGGTGTGGCGCCGGGGGAGTCGCATGATCCTCCTTCGATCGGGCCGGGACTGGCTGCGCGAGAACGTGTCCACCCGGTCCAACGACGAGACCGCGCGACGGTCACGACCCATATGCTCGCGCCGTGACCTCCCTTCGACAGGCTCAGGACGGCGCCTGGTTCTCCTCGCCCGACGACGCCGTCACGCGTCTCCACGACGCCGGCTACCTGGCCGACCCCGCCACCGCCACGACGACTTACCTCGCCGGAGCGCTGGAGAAGCCGTTGCTCGTCGAAGGGCCGGCCGGCGTCGGCAAGACCGAGCTCGCGAAGGCGGTGTCACGGGCCACCGGGGCCGAGCTGGTACGGCTCCAGTGCTACGAGGGGCTTGACGAGGCGCGTGCGCTCTACGAGTGGAACTACAAGAAGCAGCTGCTCCGGATCCAGGCCAGCGGTGGTGACGCTTCCTGGGACGAGACCCACGACGACATCTTCACCGACGAGTTCCTGCTGACCCGTCCGCTGCTGACGGCGATCCGGCGTGAGGAGCAGACGGTGCTGCTGATCGACGAGGTGGACAAGACCGACGTCGAGGTCGAGGGCCTGTTGCTGGAGATCCTGTCCGACTTCCAGGTCACCATCCCCGAGCTCGGCACCCTCGCCGCCCGCCGCCGGCCGTTCGTCGTCCTGACCTCCAACGCGACCCGCGAGCTCTCCGAGGCGCTCAAGCGGCGGTGCCTCTACCTGCACCTTGACTACCCGGACGCCGACCGCGAGCGGGCGATCGTCACCTCGCAGGTGCCCGAGCTCGAGGACAAGGTCGCGCGCCAGCTGGTGGCGTCGGTCGGCCGGCTGCGCGAGCTGGAGCTGAAGAAGGCGCCCTCGATCGCGGAATCCGTCGACTGGGCCCGCACCCTGATCGCGCTGGAGATCGGCGACCTCGACGAGAAGGCGGTGGCCGACACTCTCGGCGTCGTACTCAAGCACGCCTCCGACCATGACCGTGCCGTAAGGGAGCTGAAGTTAGCAGCGAACCGCAACCAAGGACGTAGCGGCGGGTGACCCTCCTCGGCTCTCACATTGCGTTCCTCGAGGCGCTGCGGTCGGCCGGGCTGCCGGTGTCGCTGGCCGAGAACCTCGACGCGATCGCGGCGCTCCAGTCGCTGCACTGGGGGGCGCGGTCGACGGTCCGTGACGCGTACGCCGCCACACTGGTCAAGCGCCAGTCGCAACGGCCCACGTTCGACGCGCTGTTCGACCTCTACTTCCCGGGGCTGGTCGGGTCGGGGGCCGCCGCCGAGGACGACACCGGCGGGGAGAAGGTCCGTGACGGCGCGGATGCGTTGCGAGGCTTCCGCGACGAGCTGCTGGCAGCCCTCGGCGATGGCGACGACGCGGAGCTGCAGCGGCTGGCCGTGGAGGCGGTGGGACGCTTCGGGGCGATGCCCGGTCGGGGTCCCGGTTTGAGCTCCTGGTCGGCGTACACCGCACTTCAGCGGATCGCGCCCGACGACCTGGTCGAGCAGCTCGTCGCCTCGCTGCTCGCGGAGGGCCGTGTCGACGAGGAGGCCCGTCGGGTCGCGGGCCGCAGGATCGGCGCCTTCACCCGGGTGGTCGAGGGCGACGCGCGGCGCCGGATCGCGGAGGAGAAGGGACCCGACCACGTCGCCGACGTGGCCATCCGGCCGACGATCGACCGGCTCGACTTCACCGCCGCTCGCAAGGCGGACCTCGAGGACATGCGTCGCGAGATCTACCCCCTTGCCCGCCGGCTCGCGACCAGGCTGACCAAGGAGCGGCACGCCAAGCGGCGCGGGCCGCTGGACTTCCGGCGTACCGTCCGGGCCTCGATCTCCACCGGCGGGGTCCCGCTGACCACCCACCACCGGCCCCGGCGCCCGCACCGCACCGAGCTGGTGGTGCTCTGCGACGTGAGCGGCTCGGTCGCGAACTTCGCGCAGTTCACCTTGCTCTTGGTGTTCGCGCTGCGCGACCAGTTCCACAAGGTGCGCGCCTTCACCTTCGTCGACCACGTCCACGAGGTGACCCACCACTTCCGGCCCGGCGCCGACGTCGCGGAAGTGATGGCTGACCTCGCCGCGAGCTCCGCGCATGCCGCCCTCTGGGGCCGCACCAACTACGGCCGGGCGTTCGCGAAGTTCGCGGAGGAGGCGGACGACGCGCTGGGCCCGAAGACGTCACTGCTGATCCTCGGCGACGCCCGGTCCAACTACAGCGACCTGAACGTCCCGGTACTCGCGGACCTGGCCGGGCGGTGCCGACACGCGTACTGGTTGAACCCGGAGCACCCGCGGCACTGGGACACCGGCGACTCGGCCGCCGGTCCCTACGGGGAGGTGGTCCCGATGGTGGAGTGCCGCAACCTCACCCAGCTCGGGGAGTTCGTGCACGACCTCGTGTGAGCTGGTGTTACAGAGTTGGGTTCGCTTCGTGCGGAAGAGCCCGCACCGAGATCCGGGCGGTGAGGTGGGCACCGTTTCACGGCCGGATTCGGTTGTTAGGTCACCGCCATCCGATTCGACTGCGATGCAGCGGTGAGTAATGCACCGTTTCGGCGGGGCATTCGGTTACCAGCTCACCGCTAGGTCAGATGCCCGCACATGCAGCTGTCAGTACGGCATAGCGTGACCGATCATGCCGCTGTCGGTGCAACCGTGCGGACGACGGACCAGACCGAGCCCGTAGCCAGATGGGTGGACGGCTCGTTTGCCTGACGTGACGATGAAGGAACTGGCTATCCCCGGCGACCTCTCGCAGCTGGAGGCGCAAGCTGCCGAGAACCTGAGCCCCGAGGCCCTCGGCTACATCCTCGCCGGGGCGGGGGACCGGGACACCACGCGCGCCAACGCCGCGGCGTTCCGGCGTTGGGAGGTCAAGCGGCGCACGGGCCGCAAGCCGGCGAAGGTTGATCTCTCCACCACCATCTTGGGGACGCGCATGCCCGCGCCGGTCCTCTTCGCGCCGGTTGGTGTGCAGACGCTCGCGCATCCAGACGGCGACCTCGCCAGCGCCCGCGCGGCGGTCGAGCTCGGGCTGACCTACGTGCACTCGACGCAGGGCGCCTACAAGATGGAGGAGGTGGCGGCGGCCAACGGCGACGGCTCGCGCTGGTACCAGCTCTACTGGCCCACGGATGATGAGCTGGTGGTGTCCTTCCTGCGCCGCGCCGCGGCGGCCGGCTACACCCATCTGATGATCACGCTCGATACGACGCTGCTCGGCTGGCGGCCGCTCGACCTGGATCTCGGGTACTCGCCCTTCCTCGAGAACAAGGGCATCGCGAACTACACGAGCGACCCGGTCTTCCAGCGCAAGCACATGCCCGTGCCGGCGGAGGTTGCCCCGTTGGCGGCCGGCATCGCATTCGCACGCGTCTTCCAGAACCCCGGCCTGAACTGGAAGCAGTTGCCGCTGATCCGCGCGAACTGGGATGGCCCGATCCTGCTCAAGGGGATCCAGAGCCCACGCGACGCGAGACTTGCCGTCGAGCACGACATCGACGGCATCGTCGTCTCGAATCACGGCGGACGTCAGGTCGACGGGGCGATCGCGTCGCTCGATGCGCTCGGTCCGATCGTCAAGGCGGTCGACGGCAGGATGCCCGTGCTCTTCGACTCCGGGATCCGCACGGGCCGCGACGCCTTCAAGGCGCTGGCGCTCGGCGCCGACGCGGTGTTCATCGGCCGTCCGTACCTGTACGGCCTCGCGCTGGACGGGCAGAGGGGCGCCCGGCGCGTCATGCGGAGCCTCGTCGACGAGCTCGAAGAGGAGGTCCGGAAGGCGCGTCACCGCACTCACCGCACGCTCTCCCGTTCCTCCCTGACCCGCGCGCGCTGAAACGGAGCCCAGACATGTCCGAGCACACTCGTCGTCAGTTTCTCGAGGTCGCCGCCGCGACTGCCGCCGCGACTTTCCTCGCGCCGCCCGCGCTCGCCGAGCCCCGGGTGGCCCCCGGTGCTGCGACTCCCGAGCTCCCCGCGAAGTCGCCGCTCCCTGTCGGCCCGGGCGCCCCGTTCGGCAGCTACCAGTCCGAGATCTACATCGCCGGGATGAGCGCGGACGTCAAGCCGATCTTCACCACGAACCTGTCCGACCTCGAAGCCGCTGCGGAGGACGTGCTGTCCGAGGCTGCGCGCCGGCATCTGCTCGCCTGGGCGGGCGGCGGCGCCGCCGTGCGAGCGAACGCGCGGGCGCTGTCCGCGTGGCGGATCGTCCCGCGGATGTTCATCGACCGCGCCGAACGCGACCTCAGCACGACGGTGCTCGGCGCCTCGATGCCGGCCCCGGTCATCCTCGGCCCGGTCGGACGCCAGGCCATGGCGCACCCCGACGGCGAGATCGCCACCGCCCGGGCGGCAGCGGGGCTGGAGCTCACCTACGTCCACTCGTCGCGTGCGAGCAAGTCGCTCGAGGAGGTCGCCGTGGCCGCGCCGAACGGCCCGCGGTGGTTCGGCCTGGACTGGCCGGACGGAGACGGCCCCGACCCCGTGCTACTCACCCGCGCGCGCGCAGCCGGGTGCACCCACCTCGTGCTCTCCCCCCCGCAGCCCGGGCAGGGCTGGAAGGCGCTCGCGGCGACCCGCGGGGCCTGGGATGGGCCGATCGTCCTCGGCGGCATCCAGAACGTGCCGGACGCGCGGATCGCGGTTCGCCGTGGCCTCGACGGCATCGTCGTCTCGAATGAGCGCGGGCGCCGCGGTCCCGGTGTCGGTGGGACGATCAACGTCCTGCCGCGGATCGCGGATGCCGTCGGCGGCAAGCTTGCCGTGCTGTTCGGCTCGGGCGCCCGCACAGGGACCGACGTCTTCCGGGCGCTGGCCCTGGGGGCCGACGCTGTCGTCATCGGCCGCCCGTACGTGCACGGCCTGGCGCTCGGAGGGGAAGACGGCGTCCGGCACATGCTCCGAACGCTCCTCGCCGAGCTCGAAATCACCCTCACCATCGCTGGTGTCGGGCACCACCGCGACCTCGACGCGAGCGCGCTCGTCCGGGCGTGAGCGCCGGAAGGCACTTAAGGCCAGATAGCCCTCTGGGACGGCCGCGTGGCGCCGCCTCACGAACGCACTCATCTGCCGCGAGTCGGACGGGTCGACGGGAGAAGGGCCCGACCTAGGAGGTCTACTTCTCGGCCTTCTTCCCACCCTCGCGGGCGGAACCCCTGATCGCGTTACCGCCGAGTTGGCCCTCGCTCCCCAATCGTAGAGGCGGCCGTTCATGACGCAGACAGAGTGCGCTGCGGCCATCCGGACATGCCGCATTCCGCGCGAGCATCACTCGGTCGACTTCACCCAGAATGAGACACCCCTACTGAGTCGGCCAGGGCGAGGTCCACGGCCGCCTCGACGTGCAGCCGGGTCGTGGGGAAGGCCGGAACCGCGGAGTCGTCGGGACCGATCAGGAGCTCGATCTCGGTGCACCCGAGGATGATGCCCTGGGCGCCGCGGGCGACCAGCGAGTCGATGATCCGTCGGTACGCCGCGCGCGACTCGTCACGGACGATGCCGTGCACCAGCTCGTCGTAGATGACGTCGTGCACCACCTGCTGCTCGTCCGTGTCGGGGACGGTCACCTCGAGTCCGTGCCCCGCGATCCGGTCGGTGTGGAACGTCTCCCGCATGCTGAAGCCGGTCCCGAGGAAGGCCACCGACTCCAGCCCCTCAGCCAGCACCGCCCGCGCGGTCACGTCGGCCAGGTGGACGAACGGGACCGAGGTGGCGTCCTCGATCCGGTCCGCGACCTTGTGCATCGTGTTCGTGCAGAGCAGGAGCAGCTCGGCGCCGCCGTTCTCGAGCACCCGGGCCTCCGCGGCGAGGAGCCTCCCCGCGGACTCCCAGTCGCCTGCCCGCTGCATCTCCTCGACCGGTGCGAAGTCGACGGAGGCGACCAGGCACCGCGCCGAGTGGTAGCCGCCGAGGCGCTCGCGGACGAGCTGGTTCAGCAACGAGTAGTAGAGGGCGGTGCTCTCCCAGCTCATCCCGCCGAGCAGGCCGATCTTCTTCACCCGGCCACCATGGCGGGTGTCGGCGCGGTGGTCCAGCACACGGACAGCAGCCGTAACCCGTCCTCCGGGGCCCTCGTTGGTCCGGATGAGAGCAACAGACCCCGCAATCCAGGAGGAACCCATGCCGGTCGGACGACGTGCGCGCAGCATTGCGATCGGCGTGGTCGCCGGCGCCGTGTCCGCGTTCGGACCCGCCGGCCAGGCCGCCGCGACCGAGGGTCAGACGCCGGTGGGCGACGTACGCCGGGTGGTGTTCGTCGGCAACAACTGGGCCGGCACCGCCGACGTCCTGGCGCCGGGAACGTTCGAGAAGCTCGGCACGATCAACATCATCCCGGACCACGAGGAGCGGATGCAGGAGATCGCCTCCAACCCCGAGCGGCTCGCCTACTTCCTGGCCATCCGCGAGGCGATCGGCGAGGGCAACGACCAGTACGTCGACGACATGTACTCCTCCAACGACGGCCGGCTGATGATCGTCTCCCGCCCGTCCTTCGCCGACGTCGTCGCGATCAGCCTCGAGACCGGCGAGATCGAGTGGCGGTTCCCGGTGGCCGGACAGCGCTCCGACCACATGGCGATCTCACCGGACGGCAAGGAGGTCGTGGTCAGCGCCTCGACCGGCAACGTCGTGCACGTGCTGCGGGTCTCCGACGGCGAGGAGCTCGGCCAGTTCCCGTCCGGCGGCTCGCCCCACGAGAACGTCTACATCGACGGTGGCGAGCGGATCATCCACGCCAGCATCGGCATGGTCTACACGCCGCTGGACCAGCCGCCGCTGGACCCCACCAAGGGCGAGCGGGTGCTGCAGATCGTCGACGCCGACACCTACGAGGTGCTGCGCCGCTACGACCTGCGCGCGGCACTTGACGAGAAGGGACTCGAGGACTTCAGCACCGCCGTACGACCGATGACCCTCTCCCCGAACGAGGAGAAGATCTACTTCCAGCTCTCCTTCTTCCACGGCTTCCTCGAGATGGATCGGTCCACCGGCGAGATCGAGCGGGTCAAGCGGCTGCCGAACCTGGTGCCGGACATGCCGCGCGAGCAGTACCTCCTCGACTCAGCGCACCACGGCATCGCGATGAACCCGAGCGGCACCAAGATCTGCGTCGCGGGCACGATGTCCGACTACGCCACCGTGGTCGATCGCAGCAGCTACCAGCGCGGCAAGCTGCTCAAGAAGGAGGACGGCAAGCCCTACTGGGTGACGCAGAGCTGGGACGGCGACTACTGCTACATCTCGTGGAGCGGCACCGACCAGGTCTCCAAGATCTCCTACAACACCGGCCGGATCGTCGACACCGCGAACGTCGGAGACCACCCGCAGCGAGTCCGCAACGCCTTCGTCGAGCAGTCGCTGATCGACGGCCTGCCCGGCGAGGCATCGGGAGGCGCAAGCTGGCCCGTCAGCGACTGAGGAAGTCGCCCAGCCGTTCCAGTCCGGCCACCACGTCCTCGCGAGGGCCGGCGAAGCTGAGCCGGATGTAGTGGTGGCCGACCTCGGTGTCGAAGTCGATGCCGGGCGCGACCGCGACGCCGGTCTTCCCGAGCAGGTCGTGGGCGAAGCCCATCGAGTCGTCGGTCAGGTGGCCGACGTCGGCGTACACGTAGAACGCGCCGTCCGCCGGCGCCAACCCCGTGATCCCGAGTGCGGGCAGCCCCTCGAGCAGGAGGGCACGGTTCCCGGCGTACCGCGCGACGTGGCCGTCCAGCTCGGCGTACGACGCGTCGTCGAAGGCCGCGCACGCCGCGAACTGCGCGAGGACCGGCGGGCAGATCGTGAAGTTGCCGGTGAGCACGTCGACCGGTCTCCGCAGCCGCTCGGGGACCAGCATCCAGCCGATCCGCCAGCCGGTCATCGAGAAGTACTTGGAGAACGAGCTGAACACCACGGCCTCGCGCGAGGTCTCCCACGCCGAACGGGAGAGCGGGGTCTCGCCGTCGAGCGGGGCGTACTCGATGCCGTGGTAGATCTCGTCGGAGATCAGCTGCACACCGCTGCGCTCGCACCAGGCCGCGATCGCCCACAGCTCCTCTGGCAGCAGCATGGTGCCGGTCGGGTTGGCCGGGCTGGCGACGACGACGCCCTTGAGGTCGGGGATTCGGTCGAGCTGCGCCACGGTCGGCTGGAACCTCGTCTCCGGCCCGCACGGCACCTCCACCACCTCGCACCCCAGCGCCGTGAGCACGTTGCGGTAGCAGGGATAGCCGGGCCGGGCCATCGCCACCCGGTCGCCGGGCTCGAAGGCTGCGAGGAACGCCAGCAGGAACCCACCGCTGGAGCCGGTCGTCACGATCACCTCGTCGGCGCCGACATCGACACCGTGCCGCTGCCGGTGGTGGTGCGCGATCCGCTCGCGGAGCTCGGTGATGCCCGGCGCGACCGTGTAGCCGAGCGGGTCGTCGGACTGGAGGAGCCGGATCGCCTCGGCCTTCACCGGCGCGGGCGCGCCGGTGCTCGGCTGGCCGGCGACGAGGTTGACCAGGTCGCCGTGCGTGCGCCGGCGCTGGTCGGCCGCGGCCAGCAGGTCCATCACGTGGAACGGGGGAACGTTGGCCCGGCTGGCGACCTCGAAGCGGTTCACCTGTTCACCCTAGGGTCGTCCTTGGTTGCGGTCTGCTGTTGTCTCACCGGGTTTCGAGACGGCTCACTCAGCCCAGCGCACGCGCTGGTCTGAGTCGAGCCTCCTCAACCTTCGCCGCTGTTCGCGCTGCTCGCTTCGCTCGCCGCGCGGCGGCTCGCGTGCCTACCTGCCTTGCGTCCGAAGAACGACCCCTCGCCGAGCTGGGTGCCCGACGCGTAGCCCTTGCCGTCCTGGGCGAGGTTGGAGGCGCAGGCGCCGGCCGCGTAGAGCCCGGTGATCGCCGAGCCGTCGGGTCGCAAGGCCTCACCGTCCACGCTGGTGCGGATGCCGCCGAGGGTGAAGCCGGCGTAGAGCGCGTGGCCGAGGGTGAGGTCGTAGGCACCCCACGGCCCGGTCGACTGCGGCGCCAGCCAGTCGGGGTGCTTGTGGAAGTCGGGGTCCTCGCCCCGGGCGGCGTACTCGTTGTAGCGCTCCAGACTGGCCACCAGGGAGCCCGGAGGCAGGTCCAGCCCGGCCTCCATCTCCGGCACCGTCTCCCAGCCGTCGATGAACGGCGCGAGCGGCATCTGCGGGTGCTCGATGTGCTCGCTGTCGACGATGAGGTACGCCGCCGCGTCGGGCTGCTCCATCACGAAGCCGGACGTGCGGGCGTGGTAGGAGTCCTCGGCGACGAACCGCTGCCCGAGCTTGTTGACGATCAGGCCCTTCACCAGCGACGAGGGCGGGTAGAACGGCGCGGTGACGAACGGCTGCTCCATGTGCTTGAGCTCCGCGCCCGCCGAGGCACCGAGCCGGATCCCGAGCCCGTCGTCGTAGGTCGACCCGAGGGTGAACAGCTTGGAGCCGAGGGCAGGGGTGTGCTCGGCGACCATGTCGGCGTTCATCACGAAGCCACCGGCGGCGAGTACGACGGCGCGGGCCGCGACCAGCCCGGTCTCGGTGAAGTGTCTCCATGCCAGCCCGACGACCGCACCGTCCTCGTCGACCACGAGCCCGCTGGCACCGGTCTCGTAGCGGACCTCGACCCCTGCCTCCTGCACCCGATCACGGAGCAGGTCCATCACCAGCTTGGCGCCCTCGGTGTCGCCGGGCACCGGGACCTTGTGGCCGCGGGGGGCGGGTGCTGCCCGGTCGCGGAAGGGCCACACGTTCTCGTTCCCGCTGAACATCAGCCCCTCGGTCCCCGGCTGGATCACCGCCTTCTCGGGGTAGAAGGAGCGCTCGAACTCGAAGCCGAGTCCCTCGAGCCAGTCGAAGTGCTCCACCGAGCCGTCGCAGTAGGCGCGGATCTTGTCCGGTTCGGGATCGCGGGAGACGGCCAGGAGGTACTCGTACATCTCGTCCGGGGTGTCCGCCTGGCCGGTGGCCTGCTGCACCGCCGTACCGCCGCCGAGGTAGAAGTGGCCGCCTGACATGGTGGACGTTCCGCCGTGGACGGCGGCACGCTCGAGCAGCAGGACCCGGGCACCGGCGCGCGCCGCCTCGAGGGCGGCGCAGCCGCCGGCGATGCCGAAGCCGACCACCACGACGTCCCAGGACTCCACGTCCGGGGGCAGCGCGGCGGCCGGCACCACGTCGGGCAGGTCGGTTCCGGACAGCTCGGCCATGGCCCAAGACTAGAACATGTTTCAGTTTCGCGGGAGAGGTGGCTCACGCGCGTGAGAGTGCGTGGGCTGGGTAGTGGTAGCGCGATGAGAGGAAGTGAGATGGCGCAGGGGACCGTCGCGGGGCGCTACCGCATGCTCCGGGAAGTCGGACGGGGCGGGATGGGCAGCGTCTGGCTCTGCCGCGACGAGCGACTGGGTCGCCAGGTCGCGGTGAAGCGGGTCGGCCACTTGACGGGCGAGGCCCCGAACCTCGCCAGGGCCATGCGGGAGGCGAGGTCGTCGGCGCCTCTCAACCATCCCAACGTGGTCGCCATCTACGACGCGATCGACGACGGCGAGCAGATCTGGCTGGTCATGGAGTACGTCGACGGGCGCACGCTCGCGCAGATCATCGCCGAGGACGGTCCGGTCCCTCCCGAGCAGGCGGCGGAGATCGGCGCCCAGGTCGCGGGCGGGCTGGCAGCGGCGCATGCGCGCGGCACGATCCATCGCGACGTCAAGCCGAGCAACATCCTGCTCGGCCCCGACGGCCGGGCGAAGATCTCGGACTTCGGCATCTCCCGCACGGTGGGGGACGAAACCCTGACCCAGACCGGCATGTTGAGCGGGACCCCGTCCTACCTCTCGCCCGAGATCGCCCGCGGTGAGGATCCCTCGCCCGCCTCCGACGTCTGGGCGCTGGGCGCCACCCTCTTCGCCGCCGTCGAGGGGCGGCCGCCGTACCCCTCGCAGCCCAACCCGCTCGCGACCCTCGCGAACATCGTCGGCCAGCCGCCGCCCCTTCCGGAGCGTGCCGGCGTGCTGACCGAGCCGATCCGCCGGATGATGGATCCGGACCCGCAGTCGCGGTGGGCGGTGGCCGATGCCGCGCACGCCCTGCGCCGGGTCCACGCCCGGCACCGCACCGACAGGACCCGGGAGGAGACGGCCGCGCTCGGCCGAGGAGCCGCCGGACTCGGGGCCCCCCTTGCGACCCAGTCGCAACTGGCGCCGACGCCTGCGCCGACCCCGGCGCCCGCTGAGCGGACACCCGCGCCGACTCCGCCGTCCACCCCCGCTGCTGCGCCGGTCCGGCGGCCACGCCGGCGACGGGCCGTCCTGCTGGTGCTGGGGATCGTCGCCGTCGTGCTGATCCTGGCCGGCCTCGGGACATTCCTGCTCGGGAACGACCCCGCAGGTGACGCGACGGAGGCCTCCCGGGACGCCGGCCGCACTCCGTCGGGGGAGACGAGCCCGACGGACAGCGCACCGTCCGGGAGCGCGAGCCGCGAGGCCTTTGTCGAGGACTACTACGCCGTGCTTCCGGACGACACGGAGACCGGCTGGTCCCGGTTGACGCCAGGCTTCCAGCAGGAAGTGGGGAGCTACGAGGACTACGACGGGTTCTGGTCCACCGTCGACTCGGTCACGGTCGAGGACGTCCGGTCCGCCGGACCCGGGGCAGTCGACGCGACGCTCGTCTACACGACCGACGGCAGCAGCCAGAGCGAGGTGCGGCGGATCGAGCTCACCAGGAGCGGTGACGACTACCTGATCAGCGGCGACGCAGTAGTGGGCTGACCACTCCTCCGGGAGCAGACCGATAGGATCGGGCACACCGCCGATCGCCCGGAAAGCGAGCCCGTGACCTTCGACGTCGATCAGCTCGAAAACTTCGTGCTCGTCGCGTCCGCCGTCACCCTTCTGGCCATCCTCGCCGTCCGGGTCTCCTCGCGCGCCGGGCTGCCCAGCCTCCTGCTCTACCTGGCGATGGGCGTCGCCCTCGGCGAGGCCGGGCTGGGGATCGCGTTCGAGGACGCGCAGCTCGCGCACGCTCTCGGCTTCGTGGCCCTCGCCATCATCCTGGCCGAGGGCGGTCTGACCACGAACTGGCCCGACGTACGCCCCTCGATGAGGCTCGGAGTCTCGCTGGCCACGGTCGGGGTGGCAGTCTCGATCAGCGTCGTCGCCGTCGCCGCCCACTACCTGCTCGGGATCCCCTGGGAGCTGGCGGTCCTGCTCGCCGCGGTCACCTCACCCACCGACGCGGCCGCGGTGTTCTCGGTACTGCGGGTGGTGCCCCTGCCCCGACGGCTGACCGGTGCACTGGAGGCCGAGTCCGGCCTCAACGACGCACCGACGGTCGTCCTGGTCACGCTGATCTCGTCGGGCGCGGTGGCCGAGCAGTCGATCTTCGAGACCGCGGGGACCGTGGCCTTCGAGCTCGTCGTCGGCACCCTGATCGGGCTGCTCTGCGGCTTCGGCGGGGCCTGGGTGATGCGCCGGGCCGCGCTTCCCTCCTCGGGCCTCTACCCGCTCTCGGTGATGACCCTCTGCTTCCTCGCGTACGGCGGTGCGGCCGCCGCGCACGGGTCCGGCTTCGCCGCCGTCTACGTGGCCGCCCTGGTGCTGGGCAACAGCGAGCTCCCCCACCGTGCCGCGACCCGGTCCTTCGCCGAAGGGGTGGCCTGGCTGGCCCAGATCGGGCTGTTCGTGATGCTCGGCCTGCTGCTCTCGCCGAACGAGATCACCTGGGAGATCGTCGGGCTGGCCGCGATGGCCGGCCTGGTCCTCACCCTTGTCGCCCGGCCACTGTCGGTCCTCGTCAGCGCCGTCGTCTCGCCACTGCCGCTGCGGGAGCTGTCCTTCCTCTCCTGGGCCGGGCTGCGCGGTGCGGTGCCGATCGTGCTGACCACGATCCCGCTCGCCGCGGGGGTCGATGACTCCCGCCGACTCTTCAACCTGGTCTTCGTGATGGTGGTGATCTACACCCTGCTGACCGGACCGACGCTGCCGCTGGTGGCCAAGGTGCTGAAGGTGGCGCGCCGCTCCGAGCCACGCGGTCTCGAGGTCGAGGTGGCCCCGCTGGAGCGGGTCGCCGCGGACCTGCTGCAGGTGACGATCAGTCCGGTGTCCCGGATGCACGGTGTGGAGGTGGGTGAGCTACGGCTGCCCGTGGGGGCCTCGGTCTCGCTCGTGATCCGGTCCGGCCAGATCCTGGTGCCGGAGCGACGTACCGTCCTGCGCCACGGCGACGACCTGCTGGTCGTGACACCGCGCAAGCTGCGGGAGCAGACCGAGGAGCGGTTGCGTCAGGTGTCGTCGTCCGGGCGGCTTGCGCAGTGGCTCGGCCGACCGCCAAGGGACAAGTCCTAGGCCACCGGCGGGCTGCAGATCTCGACCTCTCCAACCGCCTTGACCGACCGGGGCCCCCTCGCCAGCTGTGTGTACCGGTCCCCGACGATGACCGTGACTCCGACTCCGGGCGCCTCCCGGCGGACCACCCGCGTCGTGGGGCCGAGGCGGGTGGCAACCAGGCGTACGTCGGGGCTCGACGCCGTGGGCGCCCAGATCGCGGCGCGCACGACCCGTGCATCGCGGGGTGCGTTGCCGGTGTCGCCCTCGGCGAAGCCGGCGTTGACGAACTCGGCCATGGTGCGGCCGGCCAGGCCGTCGCGCCCGCTGGCGTTGAAGACGCTGACCGTCACCTGGCCGGGGAACACCTTCTCTCCAGCCTGCACGACGGTCGCCACGCACTTGGGCGGCGTGGTCTTGCCGGGAAAGGGCTGGGTCATGGCCGACCACCCCCAGAGTCCGCCGAGGATGACCAGCACGGCGAGGCCGGCGAGAGTCAGGCCCGACCTCGCCGCCCGCTCCATCAGCCGGCCACCGGGTGCACACGGGCGTGCAGGACGTTGCGCTGCTGGAGGGCGGCCCGGAGGGCGCGGTGCAGACCGTCCTCGAGGTAGAACTCCCCGCGCCACTCGACGACGTGGGCGAACAGGTCGCCGTAGAACGTGGAGTCCTCGTCGAGCAGGGTGTCGAGGTGCAGCGTGTCCTTCGTGGTGACCAGCTCGTCGAGCCGCACCTGGCGTGGTGGCACGGCGGCCCAGGCCCTCGACGTCAACCCGTGCTCCGGGTAGGGGCGCCCGTCGCCGACGCGCTTGAAGATCACGCTCGCGACTATAACCAGCGCTCGGTCTAGGCTCCGCGCCATGAGCGGGAATCGTTACGGAGACGACCTGGAGCAGATCCGGCAGCTGAAGTACCGCTACCTGCGGACCCTCGACACCAAGCAGTGGGACGACTTCGCTGACTGCTTCGTGCCCGACGCCACCGCCGACTACGCCGGCCTGGCGTTCCCCGACCGCGACGCCCTCGTCGACTACATGCGCACCAACCTAGGGCCGGCGATCGTCACCATGCACCACTGCCACCATCCTGAGATCGCCGTCGACGGCGACACCGCGACTGGTCGGTGGTACCTCCACGACCAGGTGATCTCGGCGGAGTACGGGTTCAGGCTCGAGGGGGCGGCGTTCTACGAGGACCGGTACGTCCGGACGGACGCCGGCTGGAAGGTCGCGCACACCGGCTACGAGCGGACCTTCGAGGCGACGTACCAGCTCGGAGACCTGCCCGGCTTCAAGCTGAAGATCGGCTCGTCCACCTGAAACTCGTTGAGTTGGGCATGATGGCCCCTCGAGTTGGGCGTGAAGGCCCCTGCGTGGGCCATCGTGCCCAACTCATAGGGCCGCGAGGCCCAACTCAACGAGCTGTCAGACGGACGGGTCGAGCCAGCCGAGCTGGACGACCTCGCGACCCCGGTCGCGGGACACCAGCCGTCCGCGACCCGGAGGCGCCGGTGCGGGCTTGAGGTTGCCGAGGAGCGGTCCTTCGTCGGGGCTCCCCGACAGCAGCAGTCCCGGCATCGCCAGGTCGCGCAGCGACTGGATGACCGGTTCGTAGAGGGCGCGGGAGGCGCCACCGGACCGTCGCGCGAGGGCGAGGTGCAGGCCGACGTCGCGGGCCTGGGCGAGCAGCGACTGCAGCGACGCGACCGGGGAGCTCTGCTGCGTGGCGACGAGGTCGTAGTCGTCGACCAGCACGAAGACCTCGGCACCCTGCCACCAGGACCGGTTGCGCAGCTGGTCGGGGGTGACGTCCGGGCCGGGGATCCGCTTCTCGAGGTAGTCGGCCAGGTCCTTGAGCACCGGCGCCGCCTGGACCGCCGAAGTCAGGTAGTTCAGGAGGTACTCGTCGGGGACCTCGCCCAGCAGCGACCGGCGGTAGTCGACCACCACGAGCTGCGCCTGCCTGGACGTGCGGGTGCGCATGATCTCGTGGGCGTAGGTGCGCAGCAGCGCGCTCTTGCCGGACCGGCCGTCCCCGAAGACCAGCAGGTGCGGCTCGTGATCGGCATCCAGACCGACCGGGGCCAGCTCCTTCTCGTTCACCCCGAGCAGCAGCAGCCGCTCCGGCAGGTCGGCGGATGCCGCGTGGGTGCGGACCGTGTCGAGGTCGATGCGTTCGGGCAGGAGCCGCAGCCTCGGGCCGACCGGTCCCCGCCAGGCCGCGGCCACGCGGTTGACGAGTCCCTCGACGCCGTCGCCGAGCGTCGCCGGATCCGTGGTCCCGTCGGCGCGGGGCAGCGCGCCGAGGAAGTGGTGCCGGCCCTGCTCCACGCCGCGTCCGGGACGGGCGGTGGGGACGAGCGCGGCCACCTTGCGGTCGATCTCGGAGTCGGTCGGGTCCCCGAGCCGCAGCTCGAGCCGGGTGCCGAAGATGTCGCGCATCGCGGAGCGGAGGTCTGCCCACCGGGCGGCCCCGACGACGATGTGCAGCCCGAAGGTCAGCCCTCGTGCCGAGAGCTGCTGCAGCTCGACCTCGAGGTCGTCGAAGTCCGCGCGCAGCGTGGACCAGCCGTCGACCACGAGGAACACGTCGCCCCAGCCGTCGTCCGCTCGACCTTCGGCTCTCCTGGTCCGGTAGGTCTCGATGGAGTCGATGCCCTGGGTCCGGAAGTAGGCCTCGCGACGGTCCACGACTCGCTGGACCTCGGCGACGATGCGGCGTACGACGTCGGGCTCCGACCGGGTGCCGACCCCGGCCACATGGGGGAGTGAGGCCAGCGGCGCGAACGTGCCTCCGCCGAAGTCGAGCACGAAGAACTGCGACTCGAGGGGCGTGGTGGTCAGCGCCATGCTGGTCACGATGGTGCGCAGCAGCGTGCTCTTCCCGCTCCGCGGACCGCCGACCACGGCGACGTGACCCGTCGCTCCGGAGAGGTTGACGGTCATCGTGTCGCGGCGTTGCTCCCGGGGCCGGTCGACCGTGCCGAGGGGAACGACCAGACCGCCGAGCCGACGCCAGTGCGGCGAGACCAGGCCGAGCTCGGGGTCCTCCACGAGATCCGGCATCAGCTGGTCGAGGGTGTCGGGCACGTCCAGGGGCGGCAGCCAGACCTGGTGGGCCGACGGCCCGCGCCCGGCCATCCGCCCCACCGCGAGGTCCAGCAGCGCGCCCTGCTCGCCCTGCCTGATCGGCGTCGGCTCGGGCTCGGCGGGTGCCGTCTCGGGCTCGACGGGCGCCAGCGCCTGCACCTGCGCGATCGTGAACGGCAGGATGCCCTGCACCTGCCCGCTCTCGTCGCGGCGGACCCGCACCTTCCCGCTCGGCGGCCCGGAGACGTACGCCGCCTTGAACCGCAGCAGGCTCGACTGGTCGGGCTTGAGGTACCCGAGACCGGGGACCGGCGGCAGCTCGTAGGCGTCCGGGACCCCCAGCACCGAGCGTGACTCTCCGGCGCTGAAGGTGCGCAGCCCGACCCGGTAGGACAGGTGCGACTCGAGCCCGCGGAGCCGGCCTTCTTCGAGCCGCTGCGAAGCCAGCAGCAGGTGCAGGCCCAGCGACCGGCCCAGCCGGCCGATGGCCACGAACAGGTCGATGAACTCAGGCTTCGCCGACAACATCTCGGAGAACTCGTCGACGACGATGAACAGCGACGGCAGCGGCTCGAGGTCCTCCCCGGCGGCCCGGGCCTTCTCGTAGTCACGGACCGAGGCGAAGTTCCCGGCCCGGCGCAGCAGCTCCTGGCGGCGGACCATCTCGCCGGACAGGGCGTCCTGCATCCGGTCGACGAGGGTGAGCTCCTGCGCGAGGTTGGTGATCATCGCCGACACGTGCGGCATCCCGGACATGCCGGCGAAGGTCGCGCCACCCTTGAAGTCGACGAGCACGAGGTTCAGGTGCTCGGGGGAGTGGGTCATCGCCATGCCCAGGACGAGCGTGCGCAGGAGCTCCGACTTGCCGGAGCCGGTCGCCCCGATCACCAGTCCGTGCGGACCCATGCCCTGCTGGGCCGACTCCTTGATGTCGAGGTGGACGTTCGACCCGCCCTCGCCGAGCCCGATCGGCACCCGGAGCCGGTCCCGGGCGGGGCGGTGCCGCCAGGCCGCCGAGGGTTCGAAGGAGTGGACGTCGCCGAGGCCGAGCAGTTCCATGAAGTCGGTGGGACCGGTGATCTCGCCCGAGGAGGTCTCGGTCGGGCCGGTGGTCACGGTGTGGAGCGGAGCGATGCGCCGGGCGAAGGCCTCCGCGGTGGCCAGGTCGCACTGGTCGGCCAGGGCCTTGATCGGCTCCTCGCGGAGGCGGAGCGCGGTCACCGGAGCCTTGCCGTCCCTGGTCCGGCCGCTCTCCTGCGGGAAGACCTCGAACTCGAGCCGCAGCCGGGTGGGGTCCTCGAGCTCGTCCCAGCGGGTCGGCAGGTCGAGCACGGTGACGCCGTGCAGCCCGTCGGGCGGTACGACGTGGTTGCCGGGTGGCAGCCGGGCGGCGTCTGTCACGAGCAGGATGTGGGGGGAGGCCGGGCGCTCCTCGGCGCCGAATCGCGGACGGTCGCTGAGGTCCGGCGGCAGCAGTGCGGCGATGTCGGCCAGCGAGGTCGTGATCATCCGGCTCGGCCCCACCGCGTCCGACTGCTGGGCGCTCTGGGCGTGCGGGAGCCACTTCAGCCAGTCCCAGTGCGCGAGGTTCTGCTCGGTCGTCAGCACCGCGACCACCAGGTGCTCGGGAGCATGGAACGCCGCCGAGGAGCACAGCATCGCCCGGGCGAGGGCGCGGGCCGGCTCCTCAGGACCGCACAGCTCGATCCGGTCGAAGGCCCTCAGGTCGATGCTGGCCGGCAGGTTCGGCTGCAGCCGGTGTACGACGAGCAGCCGGTGCAGCGCCGATGCGGCCGCCGGATCGACCTGGTCGATCGGCGCGCTCTCGGGCGGGACCAGCTCCAGGGACAGTGGCTGCGCGCAGACGCCGTACCTGACCTGCAGGAAGTTGGCGTCGGAGCTGCCGTGCTCCCACACGCGGGACCGTTCCTCCGCGAGCGAGGGGAGGGCCGAGGGCTCCGGATGGTGCCAGCTCAGCGCGCGTCGCTGTTGGTCGGCCGCCTCCCGGACCACCTGACGCACGTTGGCGAGATAGTGCAGGTACTCCGTGCGGGCGCCCGCCACCTGCTGCGCACGCTGCTTCCGCTGCCGGTCGAGCTGGACGATGATGAAGCCGAGGGTGGCGAAGAGGAACATGCCCGCGGCGATGTAGCTGCGACCACCGGTGCGCGAGCCCATCGTGGCCACCAGCACGATCGCACCGAGACTGCCGAGCATCGGGATGGCGTTCATCAGGACGCCGCTGGCGCCCTCGTGCTCCTGGATCTGGGGCGGCGCCTGGAGCTCGATCTGCCCGGTGGGCAGCTCCGGCTCGTCGAGCCGGGCGCCCCGCAGCGTGGTGCTCAAAGGGTGCCCCCCGAGATCGATGGTGCGCCTGACGGTAAGCCGGTCGACAGGCAGCAGCCATCCCCGATTTGGCTGCTGTGGAGAAGCCCTCACCGGGTGTCCACAGCTTGTCGGAGGCGGTGTTTGGCGCGCCTGGCGACGGGTAGGTCGCCTCCGAGCGGCGACGGGCCGCCACGGAGGAGAAGGAGTAGGCGACATGTCTGCAGCAGAGATGGGGCAGGGCGAAGGCACCCTCAGCAAGGGCGCCGCGCTGGTGGCCGATGCGAAGGTCGACTTCGACCGCATCAGCAGCAAGCTCGACGGCCAGATCCAGGGCCTGCGTGGTCGGTGGCTGGGCGCCGGCGGCACGGCGTTCTTCACGCTGCACCAGGCGTGGACCGAGAAGCAGCGGATCATCGTGCAGGCGCTCGACGAGTTCGAGAGCGCGCTGACCGGCACGGAGCGCGACAACGTCTCGACCGACGAGGCGCAGTCGGCCAACTACGCCCGCACGACCAGCCGTCTCGGCTGACCCACCCGGACTCGAGGAGTGAACGAAATGAGCTTCGACGGACTTCGCGTCAACCACGCCGGTCTCGACACCGCCGCCCAGGACCTCTACGCCACGGTCAAGGAGATCGACGACCGGCTGAACCGGCTGGAGAGCGAGCTGGCCCCGCTGCGCAGCGACTGGGTCGGTAACGCCCAGCAGGCCTACACCACCGCCAAGGCCAGGTGGGACGCCGCCATCCTGGAGATGAAGGACCTGCTCGGCCAGACGAGCCACACGGTGCAGCAGTCGAACGCCGATTACATGGCCGCCGACCACCGTGGCGCAGCCTCGTTCGGCGGCTGAACGGGCATGAGCGTCCCCGGCCTGGTCCGGGTCACCGTGGCATCGCATGCCCGCCGGGTCGACCTGGTGCTGCCGGGCGCCGTACCCCTCGCTGAGATGGTCCCCGAGCTGGCGCGCAGCGTCGGGTTGCTCGATCCGGCCACGGTGCACGGCGGCTACCGCCTCGTGACCCCGGGGGGCCGGGTGCTGGCCGCTGACGCTGGTCTCGCCACCCAGGGCATCGAGGACGGCGGCCTGCTCACGGTGACCGCCGGCGTGGATGACCTGTCGCCGCGTGTGTACGACGACGTCGTGGAGGCGATGGCCGACGCCGTCGAACGCGACGTCGAGCCCTGGCAGCCGGCCTCCGCGCGTCGTACGGCGCTGACGGCCGCCGCGCTGCTGATGGCGCTCGGTGCAGCCGCTCTCTTCCTGCAGGCCTCGACCATCGCCGGTGTCGTCGCGGCGGTGGTCGCCCTCATCCTGGCCGTCGCCGCGATCGTCGTGTCGCGTGCCCAGCGCGAGGCGGCGGCCTCGGTGGCAATGGCCTGGGTGGGGGTGCCCTACGCCGCCGTCGCCGGCTTCACGCTCGCCCCGGACGGACCCCTGTTCGGCCTCCCCGTGGCGTACGCCGGCGCCGCAGCGACGATCGTCGGCCTGGTCTCACTCGTCGGGCTCGGGGCGGGCCGCACCCTGATGATCCCGCCCCTGGTGGTGGGCGCGATCTTCCTGGCCACCGGACTGGTCGTCCGAGCTGCGCCACTCGACCCTGCTCCCGTCCTCACCACGGCGCTGACCCTCGTGGTCATGGTCGGCAGCATCTTCCCCTGGCTGGCGCTGGGCGCGACCGGGACGACGGTCCACCAGCTCCGCTCGATCCAGGACATCACCGCCGACCCCGACGCCGTCGACCCCGAGCGGGTGGACGCAGACGCGCAGGTGGCACACCAGATTCTCGTCGCGGTGTCTGCCGCCGTTGGGCTGCTCCTGGTGAGCATCGCGCCGCTCGCGGTGTCACTCGGTCTTTCGGGGACGCTGCTGGCGGTCGCGTGCTGCCTGGTCGTCATGCTCCGCACTCGTCAGCACCGCGCCCGCCCGCAGGTGCTCGTCGGCCTGGTGGCCGGCATCGCCGGGCTGGCCTCGGTGGCGATCTCGCTGCTCTTCCTTTACCCCGGGTGGCGCCCGATGGCGGCCGTTTTCCTGGCGGCCACCGGCGGTGCATTGCTCGCGGCCACCCTCCTGCCGCCCCCACCGTCCGCGCGTTGGGGAAGGGCAGGCGACCTGGCCGAGGGCGCCGCCCTGCTGACCCTGCTGCCCCTGCTCGTGGTCGCGACGGGGATCTTCGCCGCGGTCAGGGGCTGATCCGACGATGACGACCCGGAAGGACCTCGTCGAGGCGTACTCGTTCAGCCGCCGCCGGCTGGTCACTGCCTTCATCTCAGGGGCACCGAGCGGACGCGAGGTCGAACCCGCCCGGTCGGGCCGCACTATCGTCGGCGGCCTCGCGCTCGCCGTTCTAGTCGTGGCCGGAGCCGCGATCGTGCGAACCTTGTCGCCGAGCCTCCCCGACGAGTGGTCCGCGGCACGGGTGGAGTCCGGTGAGACGGCT
>CAWEVA010000001.1:0-124415 GCA_963812345.1 uncultured Actinomycetota bacterium | reverse complement strand
GCTCGGCTACCCCGCCGAGGCCCGCCAGCTCCTCGACAACGCCGGCTTCCACGCCCGCATCCACCTCGAGGTCGAGGCGCTGGGCCGAGGTGACGTCGAGCTCGCACGGTGACGGCCCGGGAGCTCCTCGACCAGCTGTTGGCGCACGAAGGCCAGGTTCCGTCCGTGCTCGTCGACCAGGTGCTCGAGCGTGACGAACTGGAGCTCGCGTTCATCGTCGACGGCCTGAAGGCGAACAGGGGCGTGCTGACCCAGGTCGTCGACGCGCAGCGCGCCCGCTACGAACGCGAGCGGGTCGCGCGCGAACACGCCCACGAGGTCGACGAGGAAGCGAGCCGGCTGCTGCGCGACGAGCTGGCCGAGGCGGTCGGGAACGGCGGCCGAGTCAGCCGGAGGAGACGGCACATGGTTCTACGGGTCGTCGTCGACCCCGAGCCCGGCGCAACGGCGCTGGCGTCGACGCCGTCGGTCGAGCTGCCCGAGGAGTTCTGGACGGCCCGGCCGATCCACGCCGAGATCCGCCGGGCGGCGCAGGCGGCGATGATCGCCCCCACCGCGTTGCTCGGCACGGTGCTGGTGCGGGTGGCCTGCATGTCGCCGTGGGTGACGTTGCCGCCCCTCGTCGGCGGGCCTGGGTCGCTCGACTTCTGCTCGGGGCTCATCGGACGCTCCGGGCAGGGGAAGTCGACTCCGCTCGCCGTCGCCGCCCGCTACCTGCCGGACGACGGGCTGCTGCGGCAACTGTCGCTCGGCTCCGGCGAAGGGATCGCCGAGCACTACTACGGCAAGGTCCCCCACCTCGAGGTCGACGACGACGGCAAGAAGCGCAGGACCATGGTCCGCGAACAGGTCCACCGCTCCGTGCTGTTCACCCTCGACGAAGGCGAGACGCTCGTCGCGCTGGGAGAGCGCCGCGGGGCGACGCTGTTGTCGACGATCCGCTCCGCGTGGAGCGGAGCCCAGCTCGGCCAGTCGAACGGGTCGGAAGACAACTCACGCCACCTCCCCGCCGGGTCCTACCGGTTCGGGCTCCTGATCGGGTTCCAGCCGGCGGTAGCGGCCGGGCTGATGGCGGAGACCCACAACGGCACGGCGCAACGGTGGTGCCTGTTCTCCGGGATCGACCCGTCCGCGCCGGACCGGCGGCCGACCGCTCCGAAGGGCCCGTTGTGGGCGCCGAGCGTCCATGACCGGGGCGAGATGCCCGTCGCGAAGAAGGTCGTCGGGGCGATCGAACGGGACCGGCTCACCTACCTCCGCGGCGGAGGCGACGAGGTCGACGCGCACCGGAACCTGCTCCGCCTCAAGGTCGCCGGCCTGCTCCGCCTCCTCGCCCGGGTCCCCGACGGGGGGCTCCTGATCACCGTCGAGGACTGGGAGCTCGCCGGGATGGTCGTCGCCGCGTCCGACGAGCTGCGCGCCCTGGTGCTCGAGGCCGGCGAGCGGGCCGCCGCCGCCGAGGACGAGCGGATCGGGCGGAGCTGGGAGCGGCGCCACAGCGCCGAAGGCGACGCGTTGACGACGCGGGTGGCCGGCGTCCTCGGCCGCCACGTCCGCAACCACCTGCCCGCCAACGAGGAGACCGGGTGCACCAGGCGGTGCCTGACGCGGGCCGATCAACGGCCGCGACCGCAAGCGCATCAGCACCGTACGACGCGCTCGCTGCGGCCGAGCGGCTCGGCTACGTGCTGCAGGTCGGCGGCGACGGCTCCGGCCGCCCGTTGGATCGTCGGGCGGGTGAAGCCGTGAGGTCCGAGTGTCGGACCGTGTTGGACGTGTCGGACGTGTCGGAGCTCCGGAGCGGGAGAAAACGACACGATCGCGAAAGTTCACCGCGCAACGATTCGCGAAGTACCTAGTAAAGGGGCAGGTCAGGGCTTTGAGCTGCACATGTAACACACGAGGGAGTTCGCGTTTCCCCCACCAAGGGGTCCGACAAGGTCCGACAGGTCCGACAGACAGGTGTTCGCATACACCCCAAGGGGAGGGGAGACCGGTGAGCCTCGCCATCGACGTCGACGACGTGACCGCGGTGCTGCTGGCGGACGGCTGGCACCAGGTCGCCGACGCCAGCTTCACCCTCGACTCCTATGAGTACCTCTGGGCCGCCGGCGGGCCGCAGGACGATCCGATGATCCTGCACGGCGGCGGTCGCAACGGCATCTGCGCGATCGGGTTCGACTTCGAGGAGAAGGGCTCCGGCCGCATCGCGGGGCCGCTGTCCTCGATCCTCGCGGTCCGCTACGCGGGAAGGCGGCGACCGATGACCGCCGATCGTGCGCAGGCGCCGGCGCTCGAGGTGTACGAGGCGCTCGCCCGGCTGCTCGTCGACAACGCCGACCGGTACACCGAGAACCAGGCCGACGCCGATCTCGTCGACGACGCGCTCGAGCACCCCGGCCTCTGGCCGGACTGCCGGATCAGCGTCCGCTACCTGCTCGACGAGCTCCACCGTGGAATGGCCGCACAGATGGGCGCCGGTTTCAGCAGGCGCATGGAGACCCACGACGGCTGGGCGCCGCTCGTGATCGAAGCGACCGCCGACTCCCACCCCGCCGAGTTCCCCGACGGGTTCGACGTCGATGACCCGGCCTGGTCGTGGATGGCGCTCGCGCACGCTGAACGTCGAGCGTGCGGCTGGGACTTCGCCGCCGACCCGGAGAACGGGACGTGGCTGGGCTGGTTCGAGCCGACCTCGGCGTGCGGGGCCGACGGCAGGTGGCACGTGAGCGGCCTGCTCGTCGGCTTCGTCATCGTCGACCCCGACCGCCACACCCTCCGCCGCGCGTTCGTGGCGTCGACCCGACGGCGGGAAGGCATCGCCGCCGCGCTCTACCGCGCCGCGGTCGACCGGTTCGGCCCGCTCGAGGCGGAGGGCCCGTTCAGCGAGGCCGGCGCCGCGTTCTGGGCCGCCATGACCACCACCAGGAGGACGCCATGACCGACCAGCTCTTCGATGCCCCAGAAGTCACCCATCCGGCGCAGTACAGCCCCGAGGTGATCGACGCCCTGGCCGGGCTCATCGGTGCCGGGTCATGGATCCATGACCCGTTCGCCGGCGTCGGGATTCGCCTCGGCCGGCTCTGCGACCGGCTCGGCGCCACCTTCACTGGGGGCGACATCGAGGCGTGGCCCGGCGCGGATCCCCGCGTCGCGGTCGTCGACGCCCTCCAGCCCACCGGCTACCCGACCGAGCCGTTCGTGCTGTGCACGAGCCCGGTGTACGGCAACAAGCGGCTCGGCGACTACCCGAACGGGCCACTCCCGACCACGAACGTCAAGGGCCGCCTCACCTACGGCATCGCCAAGGGAGGCCCACTCCACCCCCGCAACTTCGCCCGCTGGTCGGGCCGCCCCTACTTCATGGCCGAGTACTGGCGGCTCCACGCCGAGGTCGTGCAGGTGTGGGCGCGCGTCGCGCCTCGCGTGTTCCTCAACGTCGATGAGCCGATCGCCGAAGGCTGGGCCGGGCTGCTCGAGGACGCCGGCTACCGCGTCACCCAGGTGATCCCGGTCCGCACCCAGCGGTACCGGGGCCTCGCCCACGACGACAAGCGCGCCGACCACGAGGTCGTCATCGTCGCCACCAAGGAGGACCCATGAAGTACCGCGACCCCAAGCTGTTCCCGCTCCGCCCCGCCGGCGACATCCTCTTCGACGCCTACTGCCGGGGCCTGATCGTCCACACCGGCGAGTTCCGCAACGGCGAGCCCGTGTTCACCGCCGCGCCCGGTGTCGAGGGCATCGCCCTCGCTGAGATCCCGGAGCACCACGAGGGCTTCGAGCCATGACCACCGACGAGATCCGATCCCGCTGCACCTGCCTGACGATGCGGGACAATGGAAATTGATTCCACAACCCCGGAGGTCCGCCCATGTCCGACGACACGCCGGCCCTGACGCCCGCCGAGCTCGAGCGCCAGCTGCTCGCCGAGCCGTGGCTGCGCGCCTACAGCGCGGTCGGCGACACCGACCTCGGCCCGGCCCGGATCCGTCACCGCCTCGACCAGGCCAGCGCCGCGAGGGAGTTGCGCCGCAGCCACGTCGACGTGCCGATCCGGGCCCGCTCCCACGGGCTCCTCACCACGTCGTTCACCGACGACCGAGCCGTCGAAGCGCCCCAGTGACCGCCACCCTGCCCCGGCCCGCCACGGTCGACGTCGAGGGGAGCGCCAGGATCCTCAGAGGCCTCGCGGTGCCCTTCGGTGTCCCCACCGTCGTCGCCGACCGACTCCCCGACGGGGCCATCCTGTTGTCCCGCGAGAGCTGGGACGCCGAGTCGTTCGTCGGTCTCGACGCCAGCGTCCCCTTGCTGACCGGTCACGACACGACTAGGCCACTCGGACGCATCGACCGGATGTGGATCGGGCCCACCGGCCTCGAGATCGAAGGCACGCTCGTCGGCTCCGCCAGCGAGCTCGACGGCACGCGCGAACGCGTCGGCGCCGGCGTCCTGGCCGCGCTCTCCATCGGCTTCATCAACAACGACCGCCTCGACCGCTGGACCAAACCGACCAGCAGGTCGGGTTTGCCCAGTGTGTTGCGGCGCGGTGCCCGCGTCCGCGAGATCTCGCTGGTCCTCTGGCCCGCCTTCGACGGGGCGAAGGTCACCGGCATCCGCAACAGGAGCGAACGCCAGGCGTGGAGCGACCAGGTCCTCGGCGAGTTCCGCCAGCGCAAGGCGAGAGAGCAGGCAGCGCACGACGAAGCGCAGGCCCGCATCCGGGACCGCATGCGCGTGCAGCTCCTCACCCTCCGGGCCGAGTGCCAGATCGTCGACCGGCGCCTCGCCGCCCAGCGGGAACGGCAGGCGACAGCGCCACCCCGCCCGGCGCCCACCCCCGCCACCCTCGACGCCGACCCCGATCCGCTGGAGCTGCCGCCGTTGCCGGCCGACCCGGGCGACCACGCCACCGAGGCGCAGCGCTTCCAGCACAACATCGATCTCGAGCGCTGGTGCATCCGGGCCCGCGCCGTCCACCTCGGCCAACCCGACCCCGGCCCGGTACCACGGACTGGCATTCGCCATCTCGGGATGTGACGGCTCAGCCCGCGCAGATATAGAAAGCCGAGCAGCGACGTTCACTCATTCGATAATCGCGGCGAGTGAAAAGATGAATGGTCATGCACTCGACGGCCCGGGATTTTTTTCTGAGCGCCGGACAAACCCCACCCCCCATCCCCCTGCGCCCTGGGGTCCAATCAGGGCCGCTGACCTGGATAAATACCCGGCCGCCTGCATAGCGACATGCGGGATGGAGAATAGAGCGATTCGGGCCGATGCAGCGATGGAGAATAAGAACCGGGCCGACGTCGGGCATTTCGCCATAGTCCATCGGAGGCGCTGCAACATATGACTACTACATCATTCGTCCATGGCCTCGCCGGGTATACGAATCACCGCTGCCGGTGCGAAACGTGTCGGGCGGGGATGGCGGCGTACGACAAGCCGCGCAAGGACCGGGCCAGGGCCGATGCGAGGGCCGAGCGGGAGCGGGAGCTGGCGGAGGGGCGCGCCGCGTGGGAGGCCGAGGTCCAGGAGCGGCACGACCAGTTCCGCCGCCACCTCGCCGCGGTCAACTTCCTCATGAAGGACATCGGCTGGACCCGCCGGGACATCGCCGACCTCGTCCGGGCGGCGGACGCGCAGGCGTTCGTGGCGGCCCGCGGCGACGTCTGGGAGGACGTGAGCGAGGCCGTCGAGCTGGTTCTGCAGGAGTACCGGAATGACGGGTTCTGAGGGGGAAACGAAGGGAAACGAACGGCGAACGACCGACTCTGACTATCTGGGCTGGTCAGAGGGCCGACGGAACGGCGGGTTCTGAAGGCTTCTGAGGGGAAACGACGGCTTGTGAGCGGAAACGAGACGACCCGCCAGGCCGTCGAGGCGCCGGCGCTGCCGGGAGCCCGCTGAGCACCTACCGATCACCCCGCCGCCTGTCTCGGAGGCGCTCAGAGGGCCCTACAGCGGGGCACACGTGTTCGGTTTCGGGGCCGGCGAACGCTGACCGTGAGCCCGGGCCTCATCTCGTGCCATCTCGACGTAGATGGCTGTTGCATAGCCCGGATTATGAAACGGAGGCCCTCGCGCGCACGTGCGGCGTAGGTGACTCGCACCTCACGCACCTCACGTACCGGCGTTGGCTCGGTGGAGCCGTAGCCGGCACGCCGGCGAGCACGTCACCGCGTCCGAGCGCCGCCCGGCGAGGTCGGCCCCGCAGACGGCACAGGCGCGCCGCTCCGGTTCGTGGGGTCGGACGAGCTCGGGCCCGGCCCACCGACGCAGCCGGCGCTGCTCGCCCGCCAGCGTCATCAGCACGAGCTCACTCTCTCGCCACGAGGTGTCAGCGCGGGGCCTGCCGGCGGCCCGCCACCGGTCGACCCATCGCAGCACCCGTAGGGAGAGCCCGTCGACCTTCTCGTAGCCGCTGGCGTGGAGATCTCGACGGCGTCGGCTGGGAGCCTTCCAGCGGTCGTGGTCGAACATGGTGCGCCGCCACTGGACCGGCACGGCGACCGTCACCTCGCCTGCCTCGACGACTTCCCCGCCCTCGGCCTCGACGAGGCGGCGCACGGCGTCGACCAGCGGCGGGCGTCAGGTCGGTCAGGTCGGCGCGGAGCTGGACCGCGGACCGGCCGTAGCGCTGCCACTGGGCCTCGTCGACCTCCCGGGCGCCGGCGGACCGAGAACACGCCTCGCACCGGGTGCGGGTGCGGAGCCGGCGGCCGCAGGCGTCGCACGTGGTCGCCACGAAACGGATGCTAGGTGGCCGGTGCTGCTAGGCGTTTCGCCCGATCCCGGCAACCACTCTGGTCGTGTCGGCCGGGCACCGCCCGCCGAGCGGCCGGTCGTGTACCTCGAGGTACACATAGGCGTGGCGCTTGCCGTTCACCGGCATGCTCCAGAACACGCCGTCCTCGGTCTGGTCGACGGTCGCGCCGCAGAGCGGGCAGACGTGGCGCGTGCGGGTGCTCATGCCGGGCGGGGCGGGTGCTCGACGTGGGACCAGTAGTCGCCGGCCCAGCCCGCCAGCGCGTCCTCCACTGCGCCCAGCCGGCGCTCGACGGCCAGGAGACCTCGCTGGTGCTCCGCGTCCATGCGCTCGATGCTGACCTCGAGACGTCCGAGGTGGAGTTCGATGCGCTCGAGCGTGGCCGCCAGGCGCTCGTCGTCGGTCACGAGGTCACCTCGTCGGCCTGTCTGGTGCGGGCACGGTGGGCGGCGGCCCGGCAGCGGTGGTCGCAGTAGCGCGCGCCGAGCCGTACCGAATAGGCGATCCGGCGGCCGCAGTGCTCGCACATGCGGCCCTCGAGGGGGGACGTGCTGCCCTCGACGACGGGAGCGAATCCTCTCCGTGCCCGCATGGAGCAGGCGGGCGAGCACCACGGCGACTCGGGCCGCTCGTTGCGCCCACCGCAGAGGGCGCAGGGGGGGAAGCGGTGGTAGTGCTCCATGACCCCCAGCGTAACGGATGCGTGCTGCGGATCCGAACGGATGCGTGCTGAGCCGTTTTCGGCCAGCGGACGGATGCGTGCCGGGGTGATCGGGGGCCGTTTCGGGCTTCCGAACGGATGCGTGCCCTGCCCGGATGCGGGCTGCGGACGGTTGCGTTCTCACCCGGACGCGACGGGAGCCCGGCCACCAACGACCGGGCTCCCGTTCCTGACCCACACCAAGAGGAGGAGGTTCCTCAGCGGCCAACGTAGTGCGCGCTCAGAGCAGCGTCAGCGACCATCCGTTGCGCCGGCAAGCGGAGCGGAGCGCGTCGAGCGGCTGACCGAGATGGGCGTGCAGCGGGCCCTCCGCAACGATCACCCGTTCCCGGGCCGACACCCGCACGCGGAACATCCCGTCAGGGGTGGTCACGAGGTACTCGGCGCCCTGGCCGGCCGTGGCGAAGCTCACCGCAGCTCGCTCGGCTGGCCGCCGGACGGGCGGGTGCCGGGAGCCCGCTCACCCCAGCGCTTGATGACCCCCGCCTTGGACATGCCGGTGAGCGCTGCGACCTGGGACCAGCTCAGGTCATGGTGCGCGCGACCGTCGATCACCGCCTGGTCGAGCACCTCGTCCAGTTCCCGGCGCAGCTCGGCCACACCGGCGATCACCTCCGCCCCCACCGGGTCCTCGGTGTCCCGCATCCGCTCACGGTAGGCATCGACCCGCTGGCGGATGAACGCCAACGCCTTGGTCGCCTCTACAGGCGGCCGGTTGCGCTTCGGTGGCGGTCCCACGAGCTCCCCGCACCCGCAGGTGCAGCGGTGGCGCCGCTTGCGCTCAGCGGCCTCCGAAGGCTCAGACGGGCCGGGGATCGGGGATTCGGGGGGACCGTCGATCAGGGGCACCGTAGGTGTCTACTCCGTTGACACCCGCCGCCTAGGGACCATCCGCCCCGGATAACCGCAGGTCATGCCGCATCCGCCCCGCTGCGGGGTCCGTGAGCCACGCTGGTCGAGGTCGCCCTGACGCGACTCGGCGCCACCCCCAATGTCTTCCCGGACGAAGGGCGGCGCCGAACCAAACGAGCGAGGAGGACCCTACAACGTGGGTCTGACACTTTGGCGAACCGATCCAAATCACATGCTTGCAACTCGCGGCGATTGGACCTACCTTGACGGCCGACGTAGTTGGGCCGAAGGTGTCAGGTCTCTCCGGAAGTTCTAGGAAAGGACCGCCTTCATGGCCGCTCAACGCAGCGCCGTCTTCGATCGGCGCACCACCGTCCCACCCGGCCGGCGTCCCGTCGCCCTCAACCTCCAGGTCATCCTGGACGGCAGGCCGAGGTACCTGATCGCCGCGGAGGCCGGGTTCAACCCGTCCACCTTCAGCGGCATCCTGTCCGGCCGCACCCAGGCGACACCGAAGAACCAGCGGCGCCTGGCGAAGGTGCTCGGCGTGCCCGTCGCCCAAGATCTTCCCCGAGCGGGAGCTCGTCGACCAGAAGTGAAATGGCCCGGGGCTCCACATGGCCACCGACCTCTCCGCGATCGTGCTCGCGCTCGGGGCGTCGTACGTCGCCGCCCGGCCGCCCGGGCCACGCTCGACCTTCGGCTGGCACCGGGCCGAGATCCTGGCCGCCCTCCTGAACGCGCTGGTGCTGCTGGGCGTCTGCGGCTACCTGGCGTACGCCGGCGTCGCCCGGCTGGTCGATCCCGAGCCGGTCCGCGCCGGGGCGCTCGTGCTCTTCGCGCTCGCCGGGCTGCTGGCCAACGGCGTCTCGCTGGCCGTCCTGACCCGCTCGACGACTGGCTCCCTGAACCTCCGGGGCGTGGCGACCGAGGTGTTCGCCGACCTGGTCGGGTCGGCTGCTCGCGGTGACCGCGGGCGTCGTGATCGCCCTGACCGGCTTCCAGCGGGCCGACCCGATCGCCTCGCTGGTGATCGCGGTGATGATCCTGCCGCGCTCGTTCGTGCTGCTCCGCGACTCCGCCTCGGTGCTGCTGGAGATCGCCCCGCGCGAGCTCGACCTCGACGACGTACGACGCCACCTGTCCGGCGTCCCCGGCGTGGTCGACGTCCACGACCTGCACGCCTGGACGATCACCAGCGGCCTGCCCAGCCTGTCCGCCCACGTGACGGTGACCGACGAGACGCTGGAGACGGTCGGCGTCGGCGGGGTCCTCGACCAGCTCTGCGAGTGCACCCGGGAGCACTTCAAGATCCACCACGCGACCTTCCAGGTCGAGCCGGTCACCCACCAGGAGCACGAGGACCTCGGGGAGACCCACTGATCACCCCTCGATTGGCGGGGGAACCGGACCGGCCGGTACTTTTGGAGCCACGCAGTTCATGTGGTGCCCGTCACAAGCAGGCACGCATGGCTCCCGATCGACAGCGGCGACCCCGCTCTGGTCTGAACAGAAGGAGTGCAGGTGAGCACGACAGGACCCGGCCCAGGATTCGGCCCCGACCTCGTGGAGGTCTTCGGGCCTTCCCAGCAAGACGGCGGGCCCGAGCTCGTCCAGCTCCTCACCCCCGAGGGGGAGCGGGTCCACCACCCCGAGTTCGACCATGGACTTCACCGAGGAAGAGCTGCGCGGCTTCTACCGCGACATGGTCCTCACCCGGCGCATCGACACCGAGGCCACCGCCCTGCAGCGGCACGGCGAGCTCGGCATCTGGGCCCAGCTGCTCGGCCAGGAGGCCGCCCAGATCGGCGCCGGCCGCGCCCTCCGCCCCCAGGACTACGTCTTCCCGACCTACCGCGAGCACGGCGTCGCCTACTGCAAGGGCGTCGACCCGCTCAGCCTGCTCGGCCTGTTCCGCGGCGTCGACCAGGGCTCGTGGAACCCCGACGACAACAACTTCGGCCTCTACACGATCGTGATCGGCGCCCAGTGCCTGCACGCCACCGGCTACGCCATGGGCATGCAGCGCGACGGCGTGGTCGGCACCGGCGACCCCGAGCGCGACGCGGCGGTGATCGCCCACTTCGGCGACGGCGCCAGCAGCCAGGGCGACGTCAACGAGGCGTTCATCTTCGCCGCCTCCTACAACGCCCCGGTCGTGTTCTTCTGCCAGAACAACCAGTGGGCGATCTCCGAGCCCATCGAGCGCCAGACCCGGATCCCGCTCTACCAGCGGGCCCTCGGCTTCGGCTTCCCGGGCGTCCGCGTCGACGGCAACGACGTCCTCGCGTCGTACGCCGTCACGAAGGCCGCACTCCAGCGGGCCCGCGACGGCCAGGGCCCGACGTTCGTGGAGGCCTACACCTACCGGATGGGTGCCCACACCACGACCGACGACCCCACCCGCTACCGGCTCTCCGACGACGTCGAGCACTGGAAGCTGAAGGACCCGATCGCCCGCCTGGAGGTCTACCTCCGCCGCAACGGCCTGGCCGACGACGAGTTCTTCGGCGACGTCCAGGAGGAGGCCAAGCAGCTCGGCGCCCACCTGCGCGAGGGTTGCAAGGCGCTGCCCGACCCGCAGCCGCTGAGCATGTTCGACCACGTGTACGCCGAGATGACCGACGAGCTCGCCGCCCAGCGCGACGGCTTCGCCGACTACCTCGACTCCTTCGAGGGGGCCCGGTCATGACCAAGATCACGCTCGCCAAGGGCCTCAACATGGGCCTGCGCAAGGCGATGGAGGACGACCCCAAGGTCCTGATCATGGGTGAGGACGTCGGCAAGCTCGGCGGCGTCTTCCGGATCACCGACGGCCTGCAGAAGGACTTCGGCGAGGACCGCGTCATCGACAGCCCGCTCGCGGAGTCCGGCATCGTCGGTACGGCCGTCGGCATGGCGCTGCGCGGCTACCGCCCGGTCGTGGAGATCCAGTTCGACGGCTTCGTCTACCCCGCCTACGACCAGATCGTCTGCCAGGTCGCCAAGATGCAGTTCCGCAGCATGGGCAAGTCCCGCATGCCGATGGTGATCCGGATCCCGTTCGGCGGCGGCATCGGCGCGGTCGAGCACCACAGCGAGTCGCCGGAGGCGCAGTTCGCGCACACCCCCGGCCTCAAGGTGGTCGCCTGCTCCAACCCGGTCGACGGCTACTGGATGATCCAGCAGGCCATCGCCAGCGACGACCCGGTGATCTTCCTCGAGCCGAAGCGGCAGTACCACGCCGACAAGGCCGAGCTCGACGAGACCGCCACCCCCGACCCGTTGTGGGCCTCGCGGGTCGTCCGCCAGGGCACCGACTGCACCGTGCTTGCCTACGGCCCGACGGTCAAGACCGCGATGCAGGCCGCGGAGGCGGCGGCGGGCGACGGCCAGTCGATCGAGGTGATCGACCTGCGCACGCTGTCACCGCTCGACATGGCCCCGGTCTACGAGTCGGTGCGCCGCACCGGTCGCGCGGTCGTCACCCACGAGGCCCACGTCAACCTCGGCATGGGCGCGGAGGTCGCCTCCCGGATCACCGAGGAGTGCTTCTACTCCCTCGAGGCCCCGGTGCTGCGCGTCGGCGGCTTCGACACGCCGTACCCACCCTCGCGGATCGAGGAGGACTTCCTCCCCGACCTCGACCGGCTGCTCGACGCCGTCGACCGCACCATGAGCTTCTGACGCCGGAACGCGAGAGGAAACCGCGACTGACATGGCTGAATACCTGCTGCCCGACGTCGGCGAGGGCCTGACCGAGGCCGAGATCGTGTCCTGGAAGGTCAAGGTCGGCGACACGGTCGAGATCAACGACATCGTCGTCGAGATCGAGACCGCGAAGTCGCTGGTCGAGCTGCCGTCGCCGTACGCCGGTACGGTCACCGGCCTGCTCGTCCCCGAGGGTGAGATGGTCCCGGTCGGGACCCCGATCATCGCGATCGGCGACCCGTCCGAGGTCGCCGACGGGACTCCGCGCCCCGACGAAGCCCGCACCCACCGAGGCCGAGATCGAGATCGACCTCTCCAACCCCCGCGCCAGCGGCGGTGGCGAGGGCGAAAGCCTGGTCGGCCGCAACAAGGTCGACCGCGGGGCCGTCCGGCGGGCGCGGAAGACCGCCGCGAGCGCGCAGCGTGTCCGCCGGAGCCACCGCCGCCCACCTGCAGGCGCAGGGGGCGTTCGAGCCGGGCCCGTCCCCCGACGTCGAAGGGGCCGACGAGCCCGCCGTCCCGGCGATATCCGCCCGCACGGCCACGGAGCCGGCACCGGCCGAGGCCCGGGCGCTGGCGAAGCCGCCGGTCCGCAAGCTCGCCAAGGACCTCGGGGTCGACATCACCACGCTGACCCCGACCGGGCCGAAGGGCACGGTCACCCGGGAGGACGTCGAGCAGCGCCGCAGCCGGCTCCGGCGGTTTCGAGGCTCAGGCGCCAGAGCGCCTTCGCACCTCAACCACCGGTGGAACCGGTGACCGCGAGCGACGCGAGCCGATCAAGGGCGTGCGCAAGATGATGGCCGGCGCGATGGTCGGCTCCGCCTTCAGCGCACCCCACGTCACCGAGTGGATCACCGTCGACGTCACCCGGACCATGGAGTTCGTCGCGCGACTCAGGACGCGGCGCGAGTTCCGCGAGGTCAAGGTCTCGCCGCTGCTCGTGCTCAGCCGCGCCGTGATGCTGGCGATGAAGCGCACACCGGAGATCAACTCCTGGTGGGACGACGCGGCCCAGGAGGTCGTCTACAAGAGCTACGTCAACCTCGGGATCGCGGCCGCGACGCCGCGCGGGCTCGTCGTACCCAACGTCAAGGAGGCCCAGGACCTCACATTGCTCGAGCTCGCCGGCGAGCTGAACGAGCTGACCGCCACGGCCCGCGAGGGCAAGACCCAGCCGGCCGAGATGAGTGGTGGCACGTTCACGATCACCAACGTGGGAGTCTTCGGCGTCGACGCGGGCACACCGATCATCAACCCGGGCGAGTCCGCGATCCTGTGCTTCGGCGCCGTCCGCAAGCAGCCCTGGGTGGTCTCGGTCGACGGGCACGACGAGATCGTCCCGCGCCAGATCACGACCTTGGCGCTGTCGTTCGACCACCGACACATCGACGGCGAGAAGGGGTCGCGCTTCCTCGCGGACGTGGCAGGCATCCTGGAGGACCCCGCCTCTGCGCTGTTGTTCTGACCCGGGGCCTGACCCTGGGGTTGCCGACGGCCCTACGATGATTCAAGACATGCAGCCCGACCTTCGCGCCGAGACGTCCGAAGGCGGCGCCGAGGGTGCTGCCGCGGTCCTGCTCCAGCGTGCGCAGGAGATCGCGGAGCAGCTCCAGCGGGAGGCGGCCGAGCAGGCCGAGCAGGCGACGGCCGAGTCCAGCAGCCTGCGCGAGGAGGCACAGCGGCTGCGCGACCAGGCCGCGACCGCCCACGACGAGGCCGCACGAGACCGGGACCGGCAGGCGAAGGTCCTGGCCGACGCCTCCAGCGAGGCCGCGACGATCGTCGCCGACGCCAGCGAGCAGGCGAGCCTGCTCCTCGGCTCCGCCGAGGCCGAGCGGGACCGACTCCTCGAGGAGGCTCGCGCCGAGGCCACGGCGCTGCGGGCAAGCGCGGAGCAGCTGCGCACGGACGCCGAGGACGAAGCCGGGCAGGTCAGGGAGCGGGCCGAGACCGAGGCCGCCGCCGTCGTCGAGCGAGCGGGTCAGCAGGCGGCCGACCTCGAGGACCAGGCCTCCGGTCGGGCCGCGGCCCTCACCGCAGGGGCCGAGGAAGAGGCGCGAGCGCGGCTCGATGCGGCGGTGGCCGAGTCCGACGCGCTGCGCGAGGCGACCGAGCAGGAGCTCGCCGGGCTCCGCGCCGACGCCGAGAAGGAGTCGGCGGCCGGCATCGAGGAGGCGCAGGAGCTCGTGCGCCGGGCCCGGGCCGAGGCCGACGAGCTGCTCGACCGCGCCCGGAGCAAGGCCGAGGCCGAGATGCAGCGGGCCGCCGACCAGACCGCCTGGGCCAACACCACGGTCGAGGCACTCCTGGCCACCGCCGGCGACGAGGCCGACGCGATCCGGGCCGCCGGCCACGCCGACGCCCGGGCCCACCTGGGCCGGACCCGCCGCCGGGTCCAGTCGGTGCTCGGCCGACTGGCCGACCGCCTCCGGGTCGAGGTGGAGGAGGCCGACCGTCGGGCCAGCCGAGCTCGGCGAGGCCGCCGCTGCCGTGGTCGCCTCGGCCGAGGACGACGCCGCCCGACGGCGGGAGCAGGCAGAGGCCGACGCCCGGCTCGCCCTCGAGGAGGCCGAGGCCGGAGCAGCCCAGATCCTCGAGCGTGCCGACCGGCGTACCGCCGAGTCCGAGGCCGGCGCCCAGCGCCTGCGCAGCCTGGTGGCCGACGAGGTCGTGGCGATGCGCACCGCGGGCTCCGACGAGCTGCGCCGCAGCCGCGAGGAGGCAGCCCGGCTGCTGACCGAGGCGCAGGCCGACGCAGAGCAGTCCCGCACCCAGGCCCGCGAGCTGCTGGCCAGCGCCCGTGCCGAGGTCTCCGCGACTGAAGCAGCGTCGCGACGAGATCGCCGCCGAGCTCTCCCAGCTTTCCGGTGTCATCGAGGCACTGGCCGTGTCCGAGTCCGATCCAGAGGAGCAACCATGACCCAGCCCGACCACGAGTTCCGCGTGGTGCTGCGCGGCTACGAGCCGGCGGAGGTCGACCGGGTGGTCGCCGCCCTGCAGGCCCGCGCTGCGGAGGCCGAGGCCGCGGCGGTCGCCCTCGAGGGCCGGGTGGCCGAGGCGGCCAGCTCGAGCGCGACGTCCGCCGAGCCACCGTCGTACGAGCACCTCGGTGAACGCGTCGGCCAGATCCTGGCGCTCGCCGAGCAGGAGGCCCTCGAGCTGCGCGACCGGGCCAGTGCGGAGACCGAGGGGATCCGCAAGCTCGCCGAGCAGGCGGCGACCGAGGTCCGGGACGCCGCCGACCAGTACGCCGACCAGCGCCGGCGCGATGCCGAGACCGAGGCAACCCGGTTGCTGGCCGACGCCAAGCGGGCCGCCGACGAGGAGCGCGACGCCGCCGAGCGAGACTCCGCGGCCGTGCGCCAGGAGGCCGAGGCCATCTTCGAGCAGCAGCGGGCCGACGCCGCGCACGCTGCCGCCGACTTCGAGACCACGCTGGCGGAGCGGCGTGAACGCACGGCCGCGGAGTTCCGCCAGCAGCAGGCGGCCACCCAGGCCCAGCTGGACGACCTGGCGCAACAGGTCGAGTCCTCCCGCGCTGCGGCCCAGAAGGAGCAGGAGTCCGCGGAGGCTCAGGCCCGCCGGACGCTGGTCGAGGCCGAGGAGCGGGCCGAGTCCATCATCCGCGAGGCCAGGGCTGCCGCCGACCGGGTGCGGAGCGACTCCGACCGCGAGCTCGCGGCGGCGACCCAGCGCCGCGACAGCATCAACTCCCAGCTGACCAACGTGCGGCAGATGCTCGCGACGCTCTCCGGGTCGGCGACCGGCTTCATCGTCGACCCGATCGCGGACGACTCCGCCGAGGCAGTTGACGAGTCAGAGGAGTCGCCGGAGGAGTCCGAGGACACAGGGCGCGAACCCGCGGAGTGAGCGGCGGCGCTCCGCGGGTAGGACGCCTGCGTGAGCGCGACCGCCGGCTATCCCGCCGAGGGTGAGGAGATCGGCCCCTTCCGCGTCGTACGCCGGATCGGCGGCGGTGGGATGGGGGCCGTCTTCGAGGCCGTCGACGAGACCCTGGACCGGCGAGTGGCGCTGAAGGTGATCGCGCCCCACCTGGCCGAGGACGCAGGGTTCCGCGACCGGTTCACCGCCGAGGCGCGTTCCCTTGCCGCCCTCGACTCCCCGCACGTCGTCCAGGTCTACGCCCACGGCGACCAGGCGGGTCGCCTCTACATCGCGACCCAGCTGATCCCCGACGGCGACCTTGCCCACCTGATCGAGGACGTCGGCGCCCCACCGCTCCGGGTCGGCCTCGACCTGATCAGCCAGGTCGCCGCGGGTCTGGCTGACGCCCACGCGGTCGGGCTGGTCCACCGGGACATCAAGCCCGCCAACGTCTTCCTCCGGCGTCGGGACGACGCCATGTCGGCCTACCTCGGTGACTTCGGCGTCGCCTGCCGGGTCGGTGCGGAGCACGCTGCTCAGGAGATCGGCACGATCGGGACGCCGCACTGGATGGCGCCGGAGCTGCACTCTGGCACCCCCGCCGGGGTGGCCAGCGACGTCTACTCGCTGGGGTGCCTGCTCTGGGCGACGCTGACCGGCCGGCCGCCGTACGCCGGGACGACGGAGGACCAGATCGTCGCGGCCCACCGTGAGCAGCCGGTACCGCAACTGGTAGGCGCCAGCCTGGTCGGCGCGGGAGGTCAACCGGATCCTGCGCACGGCCATGGCCAAGGACCCCGCCGCGCGCTACCGCTCCGCGACCGAGCTCCGCGACGACCTGCGGCGCGCCGCGACCCTCCCGGACGCGGCCGGGCGCGAGGTGACCGCCGCGGCCACGTCCCACCGGTCCTCCCGGTCGCCGCCGTGCCCTGCTCCTCGCGGTCGTGGCCGGGTCGATCGCCCAGTGCGACCTCGACCCCGGGCGACGATGCGGCGCCGACTCCCTCGTCCGCTTCCCCGACCGGTGACGAGGCCCGGGCGCGTGGCCAGCCTCGCCCGGGCGCTGGCCGACCAGCGTGTGATGACACGGGCCGAGGCCGACTGCACGGCGCGGCGGTGGATCGCCGGGGCCGGCCTCCGCTCCATGGTCGCCGCCGGCTTCTTCGACGCCGACCTCGACTACGTCGACCAGGACCGCAGCGCGATGACGTCGCGGATCGAGTCAGCGGCGATCCGCGGCCGCCCAGGCCTGCGCCACGCGCGGCTAGCGTCTCCCGGGCACGGGATCGACGTCCATGCCCTCCGGCTGCATCGGGTGCATGCAGGGCGTCGGTCCCGCCGTCGACGAACACCACGCTCCCGACCAGCAGGCTCGCCGCGTCGGACAGCAGGAAGCCGATCGTGGCCGCCACCTCCTCCGGCCGGCCGGGTCGGCCCAGCGCCGAGGGGTAGGCATCGGCGAAGACACCGAGCTGTGGGTCCTCGCGCAGCCGGTCCGTCATGGGAGTGGCGATCAGCCCGGGGGCCACGGCGTTCAGCCGGATGCCCGAACCCGCCCATTCCTCCTTCACTCCCTCCCGCCGGGCCCACCACGCCAGCGCGGCCTTGGTGGCGGGGTAGACGTGCACGGCCTCGACCTCGGCCGCGGCGGTCCGGGCGTCGGCCTCGTCGTCGCGCAGGCAGGCGTCCGCGACGTCGGTGGTCCAGCCGGGTTGGCAGGTGACCGAGTTCGAGGCGAGGAGCACCACCGACGCGCCGCCTGCGGCCACCAGCTGCGGCCGCAGACCGCGGACGAGCGAGACCGCGCCGAAGTAGTTGACCGACACCACCAGGCCGGGGTCGACGCCGGTGAGGCCCGGGCACGCCGGCGCACGGTACGACGCCGTGCACCACGTCGGCCAGGCCCTGCACCTGCTCGATCGCGGCGTGCCGGCCGGCGGCGGACGACAGGTCGGCGACCACCTCGGCGTCGCGCTGGTCGACGGTGACCACCCGGTGTCCCTCGTCGCGCAGCAGCCGGGTGGTGGCGGCGCCGATGCCCGAGGCGGCGCCGGTGACGACGTACGTCTTCATGGTCGGCTGTCTGCCACGCGCACCAGGCCGGCCAGGGTGGCGACGTACGCCGTCCCGTCGGGGCCGAGGTAGATCGCGGCGTAGTGGTTGTTCCACTGGATGCCGGTCCCGGTGAGGCGGCTCCACACGGTCTCGCCGCTGCGGATGTCGAGGGCCGTGAGGTACCACGCATCGATGCCGTCCTGGCGCGGCGGCTTGGTGTAGACGTAGAGCAGCCCGTTGCCGTGGCTGGCCTTCGGCACCGATGTCGGCGCGGTCGCCGAGCTGGTCCACGCGACGCCGGCAACCGTCGCGACGCAGCAGCACGCGGGCCACACCGGGCGTGGTGGAGCGGCCCAGCGTCGTCGTCTGCGGCCCTTCGTATCCGTAGTTGTTCTCGATGATGAACGACCGCCCGGCAGCGACCAGGCTGTTCTCGGTGGTGCTCGCGCCGTGGGCCAGCACCGGCACCCGGCAGTGGCGCGCGCCGGTACGGCGGTCGTAGACGAGGATCCGGGTCCGCGGCTCCGCGTTGTCGGCGATCGCCACCCACCGGCCGCCGAGGAGGGTGGGCGAGGTGCCCGATCCGCGGGAGAGCATGCCGGGCTTCTTCGTGGTGCCGCGGTCGTAGGTCGCGTCGCCAGGTGACCCGCGGCCGGCCGCGGCGGTCCGCGTCGAGCCGGTAGGCCGCGTGGGTGCTCACGGCGTAGATGCCGCCGGCCTCGTCGGCGGACACGGAGTTGACGATGTCCTCGCCCCGGCGGAGCTCGAGGGTGGCGACGCGGCCGGTCCGCCGGTCGAGTGTCCCGACGGTCCCGTGCTGGCTGAAGAACCACACGCGGCCCTGCCAGTCGGGCGCCACCGCGACCAGGCAGTCGTCCTCGCCGAGGTGTCGAGCGAGCGGCCAGGAGCGGACCTTCGCGAGGTCGCCGTCCGGCGTCTGCCGCACCTTCCAGATCTCGCTGGTCGGTGGTCGTGGCGAAGGCGCGGTCGTGGTCGTCGAGGAAGAAGTAGGTGCCGCCGCAGATGTCGGTGAACGGGTTCCGGCCGGAGCGTGGCGTCGCGTCCCGGCATGGTGAGCTCGGAGATCGGTTCCAGCGTCTCGGGGTGGATCAGCATCATGGTGAAGCCCTCGAGGCCGCCGCACAGCGCGACGATCCGGCCCCGGGAGTCGAACGTCATCGTGGCGCACTCGCGGACGCCGTAGCTGCGCGAGGTGACCGACAGGTCCCGTCCCGAGCGGGCCGCTGACGTCGTAGGCGTCGGTGCTGTACGCGTCGTTGTGCATGCTGCTGGTGCCGTTGGGGGACAGGAACGGGTGCTGCGGCACGCGCCGGGTGCGCCATCGGTCGTTCGGGGCCGCCGGAGTGCCCTCGAACTCGAGGCACCAGCGCGTCGGACGGCAGCGACGGGATCGGGCCTCCCGGGTCGACCGGGATGTCCGGGAGCGGGTCGCCGGCCCGCACCGGCCCGGCTGCGGCGAGTGCCACGGCCATGGCGACGGCAACCAGGGCGGCGGTCGGCCTCCGGCGCGGCATCGCGCCAGCCTAAACTGAAACGTGTTCCAGTTCTAGGGCGGGTACGGCGGTGACGTCCTCTTCAGGAGCCTGGGGGTGCGAACTGACTGGCCGTGAACACCCCGCCCTGGGGATCGCGGACGAGCACCTCCCGGGTCCAGTCGGAGTCCGAAGTGCCCAGCACCGTGCCACCGAGACGCTCGACCGACGCGGCGGTGGCGTCTCGGTCGGCCACGGTGAACGTGACGTGCCAGTGCGGTTCCTCGTCGGGCAGGAGGGGAGCCATCCACCCGATCGCGTCGGCGAAACCGGGTGGCGCGCTGACGCCGGCCTGACGCTGGTAGATCTCAGGGTCAGACGTGCTGGCGAGGTGGTCGCCATATCCGGGTCGCCGGATCATGCGCCCGAACCCGAGGTCGTCGACCGACCAGCCGAACACCTCGCCGTACCAGGCAGCCGATGCTTCTGGGTCGGCCGCGTGGAGGTCGCTGAAGTTCCATGCTCCCGGGGCGTTGACGGCCTGGGCACCCGGTCGGGCTCCGGCCTGCCAGATCCTGAAGACCACGCCGTACGGGTCGGCGCAGGCCGCCGATCTGCCTCCCATCCCCGCCTGGGACGCCGCGGTCACGACGTGCCCACCGGCGGTTTCGACCCGCGCGACTGCGGCCTCGACGTCGTCCACGGCGATGTAGGTGTTCCACCCGGACGTCCTGGGCGCTCGAGCGTCGACTGCCGAGGAGCCCGGCCGCGTCGAGGCCGTCCAGCTGCGCGATCAGGTACGTGTCCTCGTTCCCGGGCAACGGGTCCTCGGTGAACGTCCACCCGAACAGCTCTCCGTAGAAAACGCTGGCGCCCCCGACGTCTTCGTGCGCGATGTCGACCCAGGATGTGACGCCTGCCGGGTACGACCGGGGCTTGGTCATGACACCTCCTGATGCGTCACCTCAGACGTACCGCCGGGTCCGCTCCGCGGGAGAGCCCGGGCCGGCAGCGAGCAGGGCGGCGAGCTCGTACTCGAGCACCGCACCGACCCGCTGGCAGAAGGCCTCCGGCTCATCGGCAGCGTCCGGCTTCTCGGCCACGACCCGGTCGACGACGCCGAGGTCATGCAGGTCGATGGCGCGGACCTTCTGGGCGCGCGCCATCTCGGGGGCGTGCTCGACGTCGCGATGCACGATCGCGCTCGCACCTTCGGGGGGCAGCGGGGACAGCCAGGCGTGCTGCGCGGCGATGACCCGGTCGGCGGGCAGCAGGGCCAGGGCGCCGCCACCGTTGCCCTCGCCGAGCATCAGGCACAGGGTCGGTGCGTCGAGCGTGACCAGGTCGGAGAGGCAGCGCGCGATCTCGCCCGCCAGGCCACCGTTCTCCGCGTCGGGGGAGAGGGCGGCGCCCTGGGTGTCGATGACCGTCACCAGCGGCAGCCCCAGCTCGGAGGCCAGGTGCATGCCGCGTCGTGCCTCGCGGAGGGCTTCCGGTCCCATCGGGTGGTCCGGCGTCTGGCCCCGCCGGTCCTGGCCGAGGAACACGCAAGGGACCCGGCCGAACCGCACCAGCGCGATCAGCAGTCCGGGGTCGGCCTCGCCCTGGCCGGTCCCGTTCAGCGGCACGACGTCGGAGGCGGAGTAGCGGAGCAGGCGGCGTACGCCGGGCCGGTCGCGTCGTCGTGACCGGGTGACCGCGTCCCAGGTGTCGATGTCGGGGATCTCGTCGCTGGGCGGCTCCGGGACGGCCGGGATGCCCTCCCGCGGAGCCATCAGCACGTCGAGCACCCGGCTGAGGATGTCGGCGGCCCGCTCCGGGGCGACGACGGCATCGAGGATGCCCCGGGTGTAGAGGTTCTCCGCGGTCTGCACTCCCTCGGGGAACGGCCGGTTGTAGAGCGCCTCGTAGACCCGCGGGCCGAGGAAGCCCACCAGCGCCCCGGGTTCCGCGGCGGTGACGTGGCCCAGCGAACCCCAGGACGCCATCACCCCGCCGGTCGTGGGGTGGCGGAGGTAGACGAGGTACGGCAGCCCGGCCGCCTTGTGCGTCGCCACCGCCTGGCTGATCCGCACCATCTGCACGAACGCCGGAGTGCCCTCCTGCATCCGGGTGCCGCCGCTGACCGGGCCGGCCACCAACGGCAGACCCTCGGCGGTGGCACGCTCGATCGCCACGACCAGTCGGTCGGCGGCTGCCCGCCCGATCGACCCGGCCAGGAACCCGAACTCCCCGATCACGACGGCCACCCGGCGACCGCGCATCAGGGCCTCGCCGGTGACCACCGACTCGTCGACGCCGCTCCGCTCGGCCGCGGCGGCCAGCTGGGCGGCGTACTCCTCACTCACCTCGCCGCGCTCCGGCGGGGTGTCCCACGACTGCCACGAGCCGTCGTCAAAGACCAGCTCGACGAGCTCCCGGGCGGTCAGACGGGTCACCTGCGACAGCCTACGACGCCCGCCGGTGCCGCTCCTCACGTGCACCGCTCATGGATCGCGGGGCGCATGAATGCGGACCGTTCGGGTATCGGAATGGTCGGCCGGCCGAATCTTCGGAGGATCCCATGGCCCTGACCGACGTACTCGATCGTGAACGCACCGTCGCCAGTCACGACTTCAACCGGTGGCTGATCCCGCCCGCGGCCCTCGCCGTGCACCTGTGCATCGGCCAGGCCTATGCCACCAGCGTCTACAAGTCCTCGCTGGTCGAGCACTTCGACGCCTCGCTGACCGCGATCGGGATCATCTTCTCGCATCGCGATCGTCATGCTCGGCCTGAGCGCCGCGGTGTTCGGCACCTGGGTGGACTCCGGCGGCCCGCGCCGGGCGATGGCGGCTGCGGCGGCCTGCTGGTCGGTCGGGTTCCTGGTCGGCGCGCTCGGGATCGCGACCACCCAGCTGTGGCTGGTCTACCTCGGTTACGGCGTCATCGGCGGCATCGGCCTCGGGCTCGGCTACATCTCACCGGTCTCGACCCTGATCAAGTGGTTCCCGGACCGCCCGGGCCTCGCCACCGGTCTGGCGATCATGGGCTTCGGCGGCGGCGCGCTGATCGCGAGCCCTCTGTCGGCGAAGCTGCTCGGCATCTACGACCCCAACTTCGACTCGGCCACCGCCATCGCCGGCGGCGACGCCTGGTCCAGCTGTTCCTCACCCTCGGCCTGATCTACCTCGTCGTGATGGCGTTCGGTGCCTGCTGATCCGGGTGCCCCCGAGGGCTGGAAGCCGGAGGCTACGACCCCCACGACGGTGGAGGCGAAGCTCGCTGATCACGACGGCCAACGTCTCCGCCGCCAACGCCATCAAGACGCCCCAGTTCTGGCTGTTGTGGACCGTGCTGTTCTGCAACGTCACCGCTGGCATCGGACTCCTCGAGCAGGCCAGCCCGATGATCCAGGACTTCTTCCGGGAGGGCGGCTCGACCGCGGTCACGGCGGCCGCCGCGGCCGGCTTCGTCGGGTCCTGTCGTTGTTCAACATGGCCGGCCGGTTCGCCTGGTCCTCCACCTCCGACGTCGTCGGGCGCAAGCCCATCTACATGCTCTACCTCGGCGCCGGCATGGGTCTCTATCTCCTTCTCGCCATCGTCGGGCGCCAGCACCACCGCTGCTCTTCGTGCTGATCGCCGGCCTCATCCTCGTCCTTCTACGGCGGCGGCTTCGCCACCGTGCCGGCGTACCTGCGTGACCTGTTCGGCACGTCCAGGTCGGCGCCATCCACGGCCGTCTGCTCACCGCCTGGTCGGCCGCCGGCGTCGCCGGCCCGCTGATCATCAACGGCTTCCTCGACTCGCAGGGCAAGCCCGGCACGCTCACCGCCGACGCCTACCAGCCGGCCCTGTTCACCATGGTCGGCGTGCTCGCCGTCGGCTTCATCGCCAATCTGCTGATCCGCCCCGTCAACGCGCGCTTCCACCATCCGCACCACCGCGAGCGTGCCAGCCCGAGCTGCCGCCCACGCGCGACCACCTCCCCTCCGCTTGCCCATCCCTTACCTCCCCCTACCTCTACGCGTTCGACCTGTTCCCCCTCGGCTAGCGGGTCCGCCAGGCGGCGTCTCGTGCGGTGTCGCCGAACGATCCCGACCTCAGCCGGCGACGACGATCTCCGCAAGCCGGCGCAGGAACCCGCCGTAGCGCTCCGAGGCGTCGTCCAGCGCCTGCTGTTCCCCGACCGACAGCGGCCGGTGGGGCGTCAGCTCGAACCGCACCCGGGCGGGAGTCAGGACTCGCTTCATCGCTGCGACCAGCTGCCCGTCGACGAGCGCGATCCCGATCGCCCGCTCCCGCGCTCGCGGGACAACGCCTCGGGCATCCAACACCCACCGGGAGTCCTGGTAGCCCCGGTAGGTCTCGTCAAGCAGCTGCAGGAGGTGGCCGACCGGCTGTCCCGGCCCCTGTGGTGGCTCGCCCGGCGCGTGCCAGTAGGTGCGCCCGTCGTGCTCGAAGGACTCCAGCCGGTCCTGGACCTCGTCCAGCCCGCGACGCGCGTCACCGACAGTGAGGGTGGCCCAGTAGGCGAGGTCCTTCACGGTTGCCGGGCCGTGGCCGGTGAAGTAGCGCAGGGCGAGCCGGGCGAGGGCCTGGTCTCGGTCGAAGGTCTCTGGCGGGACGCGGGTGCCGACCCGATCGGCGTACGTCGCGTAGGTGTGGTTGTCCTCGCGAGGCTTCCCGCTGCTGACCAGGCGGTCCATCTCCAGGTGTGCCATCAGCAGCATCACCAACCGCCCGGTGACCCGCTCCGCCAGGTCGGGCACCCGCTCACGCAGCGCAGCGGCCACCTCGTCGCGTGTCCGGTCCGGGGTCGCGGCGAGCAGGTCGAGGACGGCGGCCCCGAGCCGGTCGACGTCGTCGCCGGTCAACGCGAGATCTCCCAGCAGCTGGGTGTCGGTGATCCTGCGGAGGTTCGGACCGGTCAGAGCGAGCAGCCAGTCGATGTCCGCGCGGGCGACATAGTGCCAGGTCGGGCGCAGCACATGGGTGCGGACGACCTCCCCTGACGCGAGCAGCCCGGCCAGGTCGGCGGGGTCCGGTGAGGTGGTCCTGGCGGCCACGGCCCACGCGGACTGGCTCGGGTTCTCGGCCTGGACGGCCAGGAGCCCGTTCACCACCTCGGCTGCCGACCCGGCCAGCGGCGCGATGAGGTGCTGGTTTCGCAGGCGCCATCGCGCGATAACGGCGTCGTCCATGCGCGTGCTAGCGGGTCCGCCAGGCGTCGAGCACCACGGCCTCGGCTGATCGGTCGAGCCCGGCAACAGGGGCGTCGGGCTCACCACGCAGCCAGGCCAGGGTGTCTCGTGCGGTGTCGGCGAGCGGTCGGGTCCGCAGCCCGGCGTCGTACGACGGCTCGACGTCGACCGACATCAACCAGGCGTACTCCGGCTGCGGCAGCCACACCGGTAGAGACCGGGGGCCGTCCCACGGCTCCACGTCGTGATCGGCGAGGAAGTCCTGGTCGACCCACGTCCAGCGCCGGTCCGGCCCGTCGAGGCCGACCCCGTCGGCGACCCCCTCCAGGAAGTCCGCCCTGCTGATCGCCCGACCGGTGCCGTGGAACACCCCCTTGGCCCGGCTCTCGGCGCAGTCGACCAGCCAGGAGGCGAGATCGCGGACGTCGATGACCTGGACCCTCTCGTCGGGCGAGCCGGGGGCGAGCACCTCACCCCCTCGGCGATCCGGTCGGGCCAGTAGCTGAACCGGCCGGACCGGTCACCCGGCCCGACGATGAGGCCCGGCCGGATCACCACCGACGAGCCGGCGCCCTCGTTGACCGCCTGCTCGCAGGCGACCTTCATCGCGCCGTAGACGTCGGGGCCGGACGCGGGGTCCTCGTCGGTGTGGATCGGCTCGTGCGTAGGCAGGGTGTCGACCGTGCCGTTGGGGGTGGAGTCGTCGGTGTAGACGCTGATGGTCGACACGAACACCCAGTGGGCCTCCGGAAACGCCGCGACCGCCGACCGGACCCGGGATGGATGCCGGGCCACGTCGACGACGGCGTCGAATCGGGCCCCGTCGACCAGCGCGGAGGGCGCCGGGTCGTTGCGGTCCCAGGCCACGTGCGTCGTGCCCTCCGGCACCGACCCCGACTCTCCGCGGCAGGCGCAGGTGACCTCGTGCCCGCGCCGGACCGCCTCCACCGCGACCGCGCGGGAGAGGAAGACGGTTCCGCCGAGGACGAGCAGCCTCATGTGGAGAACGGCGGGGACTGCCGGCCCAGCAGCCACGCGTCGAACAGCGGGCGGAGGTCGTCGCCGGTCTTGCGCGACCACCAGGCGGTGATGTCGTCGTAGGACGCGTTGGCGTTGTCGTGGGAACGCGGCCAGGCCTTCACCAGCCGCCAGAACCGGTCGTCACCGATCCGTCGCCGCAGCTGGTCCCACATCAGGGCGGGCAGGTAGTAGATGTTTCCCTCGCCGAAGGTGGCCGGGTCGTAGTTCGCGGGCGGACCGGCCGACGACCTCTCCTGCCCGTCGAGGGCGGCCCAGTCGGAGAGTGCCTGGTCGAGGTCGAAGCCGTACTCCTGGGCCTCCCAGAGGACCTGGAGGTACATCGCCATGCCCTCGTTCATCCACACGTCGCGCCAGTCCCTCGGCGTGACCTGGTCGCCGTACCACTGGTGGATCATCTCGTGCACGACCACCGAGGGCGACAGGGTGTACTCGGTGGTGCCGAGGGTGATCATGGTCTGGGTCTCCATGCCGCTGGTCGAGTCGACCACCACCAGGCCGAGCGAGGAGAACGGGTAGGGACCGAGCCGGTTCTCGATCCAGTCGAGCTCGTCACCGGCCACCCGCACCGACCGCAGGGCGCTGTCGTCGCCGCGGGGGGTCCAGTAGGTCATCGGCACGCCGCTCTGCGACTTGTCCCTGGTCATCCTGAAGTTCCCGAACGCCACGGTCACGAGGTACGACGCCGCGGGCTCGTCGAGGTGCCAGTCGGTGACGGTGTTACCGGCAGCCTGCTTGCGCGACTGCAGCTTGCCGTTGGCCACCCCGACCCAGGGGGAGCGGGTCGTGAGGGTGAAGTCGTAGAGGGCCTTGTCGGAGGGGTGGTCGTTGACGGCGTACCAGGAGTAGGCGCCGTAGGGCTCCTGCATGGTCCAGGTCTCGCCGTTGTCGGTGACCGTCCACCCGATGGTGCTGAAGTCGTCCCGAGTGGTCGGCGCCGCGACCGGCTTCGGGGTGCCGCGGTAGCGGACCTCCAGGGTGTAGCGGTCTCCGGCGCGGACGGGGGCCTGGACGACGAGGTCCTTGCCCCGCTCCCGGAACTTCACCTTCTCCCCGTCGAGGGCGAGCGAGGTGGCGGTGAGAGCCCTGCCGAAGTCGAGCTGGAACTCCTCCGCGTCCTCGGTGGCCCGGAACGTCAGCGTCTCCACCGCGTCGAGGGTCTCCGACTTCGGGGCCCAGGTCAGGTCGAGCTGGTAGTGCAAAGCGTCCACCCCGGGGTCGCCGACCGCCGGGTAGACCCGATCCTCGACCGGCCGGCTCAACGCCGCGTCGAGAGCCGGATCGTCCGGATCGACCTTGGGCGGATCGGTCTCGGGGGAGGCGGAGGTCGCGGAGGGCGTGGACGACGTCTCGGCCGGAGAGGACTGCGCGGCCGGCTCGTCGCCGCCCGCGGAGCATCCCGTCAGCACCAGCGACACGGCCACCAGCCAGGTGGCCGCACCCCGCGTTCTCATGAGCACACGCTAGTCGGGTCCGGCAACCGCCAGCGTGCGGACGTCCGACCGTGATGGATCTGTGGCCTCCCCGTTCCGTGGCGCTGCCGCTGCACGTTTCGACGTAGGCTTGGGGTGACTGGCCGGAGAGTGCTCCAGTCCGGATCCACCCGGCCGGCCGAAAGGTGGACGTCGTGACGACGTCGAACGGTCCCATCCTTGACCCACACGCGCGTCCCGCTGAGACTGCGCATGGCCCAACACCCAGGCCACGACCACCTGGACGGGGGCTGGTGGCCTCAGAGCCGCGACCTCGCCGTTGAGCTGGCCGACCTCGTCGACCACTTCCCCCCGGAGCTCGGGCGGATCGTGCGCGCCGTTTACTCCCCGCCCGACTGGGATCCGGCTCCACGTCGCATTGCGACCGCCAGCGGCGATGTGGAGGTCGGCAGCTTTCCCCGCGACGACTCCCATCTGGTCCACCTGAAGACGTCCGAGCGGGAAGTCCTGAGAGTCCTGGTCATACCTGTGGGGCTGTCGGCCGACCAGGGCGAGGAGGCGCTGCTTGCGGCGGCCACCCGTGGGAATGCCGAGCCGGCTGCGTCGCTCCTGGCCACCGTCACGGAGTTCCCCGACGTCGACCCCTGGGACCACTGGAACGACGACGGCGGTTCCTGGTGGGATCCCGACCTGCCGGCGCCGTCCTTCCGAGGAGGCGGCTGATCGTGGCCTACCTGATGCTCTACGGCAGCGGGTGGACCCAGCGGTGGCGCATCCCCGAGGGGATGGAGGATCACGTTCGCGCGGAGATCCTCCAGGTGGGAACCCAGGCCACCGGCAGCCTCTCCGTCGTCGATCCCGGTTCAGACGCCGAGGTCACCCTGGTGATCGCGTGGGGCCAGGTCGCCGCGGCCGTGGTCATCCAGGGAGCCCCGGGATCCGAAGCCGACGTGACGGCAGGGCAGTACGCCTAGCACGTCGGAACGGTCGGCCTGAGCGGAGTTGCGCGCCAGTGCGGCGCGCGGTTGGCTGGCGACATGACCGCCGACCTCCTGTCCCAGCACCGCGAACGCCTCGACCGCGCGGTCGAGGCCTGCGCCTCCCGCGAGTACTTCTCCGCGTTCGACGAGTCCCCCTCGCCCCGGGTCTACGGCGAGAACGCGGCCGCCGAGGGCAAGGCGGCGTACGACGCGTGGCTGGGCAAGGACTTCCCGCTGCGGACTCCGGGCAGCGACGGGACCGTGGCGACCGAGCGGTCGCCGTACGGGTTCGAGCTCGGGGTGACCTACCCGCGGGTGCCGGCCACCGACGAGGCGGTCGACACCTTGCTGGCGGCCTCCGGCGCCGGGATGCGGGCCTGGCGCGAGGCCGGGCCGGAGGGACGAACCGGCGTCTGCCTGGAGATCCTGGACCGGCTGCACGGGCGGATCTTCGAGCTGGCCAACGCGGTGCAGCACACCAGCGGGCAGGCGTTCGTGATGGCCTTCCAGGCCGGTGGGGCGCATGCCCTGGACCGCGCGCTCGAGGCCATCGCCTACGCCTGGACCGAGATGACGCGAACCCCGGCCACCGCGGTCTGGGAGAAGCCGGCGCGGGGCGAGCCCCTGCGGATGGAGAAGACGTTCACCGTCGTCCCGCGCGGCGTAGCCCTGGTGATCGGCTGCAACACCTTCCCGACCTGGAACTCCTGGCCCGGGCTCTTCGCCTCGCTGGTCACCGGCAACGCCGTCGTGGTGAAGCCGCACCCGGCCGCCGTGCTGCCGCTGGCGATCACGGTGCAGGTCTGCCAGGAGGTGCTCGCCGAGGCGGGTTTCGACCCCAACCTGGTCACCCTGGCCGCCGAGGACCCGGCCGACAGGCTGGCCGCCGTCGCTGGCGGTGCGGCCCGAGGTGAAGCTCATCGACTTCACCGGCGGCAACGCCTTCGGCGAGTGGCTGGAGGACAACGCCCGCCAGGCGATCGTGTTCACCGAGAAGGCGGGGGTGAACACCGTCGTCGTCGACTCCACCGACAACTTCAAGGCGATGTGCCAGAACCTCGCATTCTCCTTCGCGCTCTACACCGGGCAGATGTGCACGGCACCGCAGAACGTCTACCTGCCCGCCGGCGGGATCAGCACCGACGAGGGTGAGAAGTCACCCGCCGAGGTGGCGGCGGGCATCGGCGCCGCCCTCGACAAGCTGCTCGGCGACGACGCCCGCGCGGTCGAGCTCCTCGGCGGGGTGGTCAACGCCGGCGTGCTCGAGCGGCTCGAGGCTGCGGGCTCGCGCGGCGACGTCCTGGTCGAGTCGCGCACGGTCAAGCACCCGACGTACTCCGAGGCGACGGTCCGCACGCCCACGATCATCGGGCTCTCCTCGTCGGACTCCGAGGTCTACGAGTCGGAGTGCTTCGGACCGGTGGCCTACCTGATCTCGACGTCGGGCACCGACGAGTCGATCGACCTGTTCCGCGACACGGTCAAGCGGCACGGCGCGATGACGGCCTCGGTCTACTCGACCTCGGGCACCGTCATCGACGAGGTGCGCGAGGCCGCGCTCGACGCGGGAGTCGCCCTGTCGGAGAACCTGCTCGGCGCGGTGTTCGTGAACCAGTCGGCGGCCTACTCCGACTTCCACGGCACCGGCGCCAACCCGGCCGCCACCGCGTCGTACACCGACGGCGCGTACGTCGCCTCGCGCTTCCGTGTGATCCAGTCCCGCCGCCACATCTGACTCGTTGAGTTGGGCCCGCGTGGCCCGCTCGAGTTGGGCGCAATGGCCCCCCACAAGGGCTCGGACGCCCACCTCGAAGGGCCTTCAGCCCAACTCAACGATGAATTCGGTCGCCTGAACCGGTCTGCTCCCGAGAAGATCGGAAACCTTTGTCTGCAGGTGTCGTATCCGAGCACGGCCGTTCGTGGACCAGGTGAAAGAGATCCCGAAACCGAGGAGAGACCATGAACGACCTCGACCACAGGGCCCGCTGGCTGGCGCTCTACACGCTCTGCCTGGGCGACCTGCTGATCGTGCTGGACATGAGCATCGTCAACGTGGCGCTGCCCTCGATCCAGGCCGACCTCGGCTTCTCGCAGACCGCGCTGGCCTGGGTCGTCAACGCCTACCTGCTGACGTTCGGCGGCTTCCTGCTGCTCTCCGGCCGGCTCGGCGACCTGCTCGGCAACAAGCGGGTCTTCCAGGCCGGCGTGGTGTCGTTCACCGTGGCGTCGATCGCCTGCGGCCTCGCGCCATCGGCCGGCCTGCTCGTCGCGGGCCGCGCCATCCAGGGACTCGGCGGTGCAGCCGTCTCGGCAGTCGCCCTGGCCCTGATCATGGGCCTGTTCTCCGACCCCGGTGAGCGCGCCAAGGCGATGGGCGTCTTCGGCTTCGTGATGTCCGGCGGTGGCGCGGTCGGCGCCCTGCTCGGCGGCGTGCTGACCGGCCTGCTGAACTGGCACTGGATCTTCCTGGTCAACGTCCCGATCGGGATCGCCGTCTGGGTGCTCGCGAAGCGGATCCTGCCCGAGGACGAGGTCGTCCCCGGTTCCACCCGCCTCGACGTCCCCGGCGCGGTGCTGGTGACGCTGAGCATGATGCTCGCCGTCTACGGCGTCGTCGGCGGCAACGCAGGCCGGGTGGACCTCGGGCCGCACGCTGGGCCTCCTGGCCGGTGCCGCAGTGCTGCTGGTGGTCTTCGTGGCGTGGGAGTCGCGTACGGCGTCGCCGCTGGTCCCGCTGCGGCTCTTCGCGCTCCGCAACGTCACCATCTCGCAGGTGGTCGGCGTGCTGTGGGCCGGTGCGATGTTCGCCTGGTTCTTCCTGGCCACGCTCTACCTGCAGCAGGTGCTGGGGTACGACGCCCTCGACATCGGCCTGGCCTTCCTGCCCACCAGCCTGGTGATGGCCTACTGCTCCCTGAAGATCTCTGATCGACTGGTGATGAGGTTCGGTATCCGCCCGCCGCTGGTGGCCGGCCTCTCCTCCGCCGCGCTCAGCCTGCTGCTGTTCTCGCGGGCCCCGGTCGACGGGAGCTTCATGGTCGACGTACTGCCTGCCCTCATCCTGATGGGCATCGGCGCCGGCATCGCCTTCAACCCGGTCCTGCTGGCCGCCATGGGCGACGTCGAGCCGCACGAGAGCGGGCTCGCCTCCGGGGTCGTGAACACCAGCTTCATGATGGGTGGCGCGCTCGGTCTGGCCGTCTTCGTGAGCCTGTCGAGCTGGCGTACCGGCTCGCTGGTCGCCGACGGTGAGGCTCCGCTGGTCGCGCTCAACGAGGGCTTCCAGATCTCCTTCCTGGCCGCTGCCGTGGCGGCCCTGGCCGCGGCCGTCATCGGTGGCGCCCTGCTGCGGCCGAAGCCGATGCAGATGCCCGAGGAGCCCGAGCTGGTGGAGGCCTCCGCCTGAAGTTGCGGGTCGTGTGCCTGAGGACGCCCTCTGGGTGGCTCTCAGGCACACGACCCGTTTCAGCGAGGGGTGACCCGGCGCGCGAGGGGTACTCGTTAGCGTGAACGACATGCGCGACCTGCTTCTCCGCAACGCCCGCATCGTCGAGCTCGGCACCGGGCCGGGCGTCGACACACCTCTCGACGTCCGGGTGCAGGCCGGAACCGTCGTCGAGGTCGGCCTGCACCTCGACCGCCCCGCCGGCCTGGAGGAGTACGACGCCGAAGGGCGCTGGCTGATCCCGGGGCTTTGGGACCAGCACGTGCACCTCGGCCAGTGGACCGTGTCGTCGCAGCGGCTCGATCTCGCGGGCACCTGGTCGCCGGAGGAGGCCACCGCGCTGGTGGCCGAACGCCTCCTCGAGGTGCCGGACGAACCGATCATCGGGTGGGGCCACCGGCTCTCGCGCTGGCACCGAGACCCCACGGTCACCGAGCTCGACGAGGTGGCACCCGACACCCCGGTCATCCTGATCAGCGGCGACGGCCACCACGCCTGGCTGAACACCACGGCGCTGATCGCACTCGCGCTGCCGATCCGGGACAAGGTCGTCTTCGAGCGGGAGTGGTTCGCGGCGTACGGCCGGCTGGTCACCCTGGTCGGCAGTGACGGCACCTCACCGGCCGCCTACGAGCGCACCATGGAGGCGGCCGCGGCCATGGGGGTCACGGGGATCGTCGACTTCGAGTTCAGCGGTGACCACCACGACTGGGCCGAGCGGTTCCACGAGGGCGCCAACCTGCTGCGGGTCAGGACGGCGACCTACGCCGACGGGCTCGACACCGTCATCGCGGCGGGGCTGCGGACCGGCGACATGCTCCCGGACTGCGACGAGCTGATCTCGATGGGCCCGCTCAAGATCATCTCGGACGGGTCGCTCAACACCCGGACCGCCTGGTGCTGCGAGCCGTACGCCGACGGGTCGGGCTCGGGCGAGCCGAACCAGACCGACGAGGAGCTGCACGACCTGCTCAAGATCGCGGTCGGCAACGGCCTGGAGGTCGCCACCCACGCGATCGGTGACGCGGCGGTGCACTCCGCTCTCCTGGCCTACGAGGCGACCGGAGCGGTGGGGTCGATCGAGCATGCCCAGCTGATCCGGCGCGAGGACGTCCGCCGACTGGCCGCGCTCGGCATCCGGGCGAGCGTCCAGCCGGCCCATCTCCTGGACGACCGCGACGCGACCGAGCGGGTGTGGGCCGACCGGGCGAACCGGTCCTTCGCACTCCGCTGGATGCTCGACGAAGGCGTCACCCTCGCATTCGGCTCGGACGCCCCCGTGTCCCCCCTCGACCCCTGGCTGGCGATGGCGGCCGCTGTCCACCGCAGTGGGGACCAGCGGGAGCCCTGGCACCCCGAGCAGGCCCTCACCGCGCGGGAGACGCTGGCCGCCTCCGTCGACGACCAGGGAACCGTCCGTGCCGGCTCGCGCGGGGATCTGGTGCTCCTGGACGCGGACCCGGTCGACGCCGCAGACAGCTCCCTCGAGCAGGCCGACCGGCTGCGTGACATGCACGTCCACGCCACCTGGGTCGCCGGACAACTCGTCTACGCCGAGCCCTGAGCGACCGGGATTGAACCGGTCGCGGCTGGTTACGGCACCTCATGCGTGAGGTCAGGGTCGGTGTCTCCGGCTGGCGTTACCCGAGCTGGCGCGGCGACTTCTACCCGAAGGGCTGGTGCAGCGCCGCGAGCTGGAGTACGTCGCATCCCGGATGAGCTCGGTCGAGATGAACGGGTCGTTCTACTCCCTCCAGCGTCCGTCGACCTTCCGCACCATCGTCGAGCAGACCCCCGACGACTTCCCGGTGGCGGTCAAGGGTGGCCGCTACATCACGCACATGTTGCGGCTCGCCAGGGTGGAGTCCGCGCTGGCCAACTTCTTCGCCTCGGGCGTCCTGGCGCTCGGCGAGCAGCTGGGGCCGGTGCTGTGGCAGCTGCGTCCGGACATGGCCTACGACGAGCAGCGGCTCGCGGCGTTCCTCGACCTGCTGCCGCGGACCACTCGTGCCGCGGCGCAGCTGGCCGCGCGGCACGACGACAAGCTGTCCGGTGACCGAGTCCTGACCGAGTGCGCCGTGGACATGCCGATCCGACACGCCCTCGAGGCGCGGCACTCATCGTTCGGCCGCGCGCGGCTCTCGAGCTCCTCGAGCGGCACGACGTCGCGCTGGTGGCCTCGGACAGCCCGGGTGCCTGGCCGTACCTCGAGGAGCGCACCGCGGGTTTCATGTACGTGCGGCTGCACGGCCACACCGAGCTCTACGCCAGCGGCTACTCCTCATCCTCCCTGGATCGCTGGGCGGAGAAGGCCACGGGCTGGCGCGCAGAGGGTCTCGATGTCTACGTCTACTTCGACAACGACGCCCGCGGGCGGGCGCCTCACGACGCGGTGGCCCTCCTGGAGCGCCTGAGCAGATAGCTCCGCGGGGCACCGTTGCCGGATGGGTGGCGGCCATGGCGTCGGTGTGGTGTGCTGTCTGCCGTCGGGGGTGACAGTCCGGGCACAGAGGGAGAGAGGGATGCCAGGAGCCGACTTCGACCGGCTTCTTGCCGCGGCTCAGCGTGGCGACGAGAGCAGCTTCACCGAGCTGTTCCGGTCGGTGCAGCCGAGCCTGCTGCGCTACCTGACCGCCGTGGGAGGTGCGCTCGCGGACGATGTCGCGGCCGAGACCTGGCTGGCCGTGGTCAAGGGGCTGGACCGGTTCCGCGGCGACGAGTCGGGCTGGAAGGCGTGGGTGTTCACGATCGCCCGCGCGCGTCTGGTCGACGCACGCAGGCGTGCTGCGCGTACGCCGACGCCGGTGGACACCGACGTCGTCCTCGACGGATGCGTGGCAGCGGACGACGTCGCAGGGACGGTCGAGGAGATGTTCTCCACGGAGGCGGCGCTGGGGCTGATCGGTCAGCTGCCGGAACAGCAGGCCGAGGTCATCCTGCTGCGCTACGTCGGCGGACTCGACGTGGCGCAGACCGCGCGAGCGCTCGGCAAGCGTCCCGGTGCCGTCCGGGTCGCGAGCCATCGGGGCTTGCGGCGCCTGGCCGACCTGCTTTCCGGGCGCGAGGAGCTGTTGGAGCTTCCGGGTGTAACGCAGCGGGCGCCACGGTCGGTTAGGAGGTGACATGTTGACCAGACGCGCGAGCGAGGACGAGCAGCCAGTGACCGACCCCCGGGTGGCGTCGTTGCTGGAGGCCGCGGCCGCGCCGGCAGAGCCCGGCCCCGCACCAGGGGAGGAGGCGGCGCTGGCCGCCTTCCGCGCTTCGTCCGTCCGCGCAGACAGTTGGAGGTCCCGAATGCACACGCCCACGAGGCCGATCAAGACCTTGGCGGTCGCTGCCACCAGCGCCGGCCTGCTGCTGACCGGCGGCTTCGCCGCTGCCGCCGCAGGGGCACTACCCGGCGCGGCGCAGGAGACCGCCCACGACATGCTCGCCTCGATCAATGTCGTGGTGCCGGGTGCCAACGAGCATGCCGCAGGTCATGCCGACACCCGCGGGCGTTCCGCGGACGCGCCCGCCGGCGGCGAAGCCGCCTCCGCCGACACCGAGTCGGAGCCCGCCCGGCACGGCCAGATGATCTCGGACCTGGCCAGGTCGACCGAGCTGGAAGGCGCCGACAAGGGCAAGGCGATCTCCGAGGCGGCCCGCAGCAATGGCCAGGCGGGCCAGCACGGCCCCGCGCAGGCACCGGAGCAGTCGGCGGCGGGCGGCGACGACGCCCGGGCGCCAGAGGCCGGGACCGCGGCTGAGGGCGACGGTGGCCAGAGCGGTGATCACGCCCGGGTCGAGACGCCGAACGACGGCGGAACCGGCACCGCGGACGACGCCAGCACCGACAACGGCGGGAGCTCGTCGACCCAGGGCACGGGCACGGCCGGGGAGATGAGTGGCGGGCGCAGCACGGCCGGTTCGGGCAACGCGCCTGAGCGACCCGCGTCGACCGCCCCGCTGATCGACCCGCACTGATCGACCCCTACTGATCGACCGGGGTCGATCCCTGAGCAGGCGCCCCTTCGGCCTTCCCCCGGGCCGGAGGGGCGCCTTTCACTTCTGCAGTCCGACGGCTCGGACGCCGGCAGCCCCGACGGGCTATTCCGGGAGCTCCGCCAGCGCGATCGTCAGCTCCAGCACCGTCTCCGGGTCCTCGAGCCGATCGCCGAACAGCTCGCGGAGCTGACCCATCCGGTAGCGCACCGTCTGCGGGTGCACGAACAGCTCGGCGGCGACGTCCTCCCGCCGTCCGTGGTGCAGGAGCCACGACCGGAGCGTGGCCGCCAGCTTGTCAGCGGAGACGGGACGCAGGTCGGCCAGCGGTGCCAGGGCCCGGGCCCTCAGGTCGGCCAGCGCCTCGCGATCGGCGGTCAGCACGAACCGGGACAGGTGCGCCTCCGTGTCGAGCGTGATGCCGAGCTCCAGCGCGCGGAGGACCCGGTCGACCGAGGCCCGCACCGAGAGCCATGGCCGGGCCGGGCCGGCGATGCCGTTGCGGTCGCGGAGGGCACGCAGGAGCGTCCCGCGTCGTCGGCCGTCCATGTCGGGGACCAGCAGCAGGACGCGGTCCTCCAAGCCGGGCAGGTCGTCGGCCGACTGCAGGGTGTCGGCGGAGACCGCGCCCAGCACCGGCCGGACCTGGGCTTCCGGTACGACGACGGCCGTGAGCGTCTTCGGCGGCGACCACCCGGCGCGCTCGGCGGCCGACTGCACGGCCTCGGCGGGCGACCCCTGGACCAGATGGCGGGCGAGACGCTCCAGCAGGCGGCGGCGCACCTGGCCCGTGGTGTCCAGCTCGTCGGTGTGGCCGGCGACGCTGGCCGCGGACAGCTCGTCGATGTAGGCGAAGACCAGCTCGGCAAACGCGGCCAGGGTGTCGGCGTCCACCTCGTTGCGCACGGCGGTCGCCGACATCTCCCGCCACGAGACCCGCGCGCCGATCCGGTACGCCGCGAGCAGCGCGTCGACCGAACGCCCGCTCCGGGCCTCGCCCCGCCCGAGCTGGTAGGCACCCTCCACCGCGGGCGCCGCCGGAGTGCGGGGACTCGCCCCTTGAGGACGGGACGCGAGGGAGATGAACCCGCCGAGGGCGAGCTGGACCGCGCTGCGGATGTTCTCGCCCATCGACCCGGTCAGCGCGTCCGCGTAGCTGGGTACCTCGTCGATGATCGCGGCCACCGTCGCCTCGGCCACCTGGGGGAGGCGCGAGCGCATCTCCTCGATCGTCTCCGGGGTCAGCTGCAGGGTGTGGGCGGCGGTGCGCCGGGGCTTGGCGGAATTCATTGTTCGCTCCGAACAAATGTGCTGGGGATCTTCACGCTCGTTGGTCATGACTTTAGCCGCCGAGAAGGACACTATGGAAGGCATGAGCAACCTTCGTGCCGCCGTACGCCGCGTGGCCGAGGCTGCTCTCACGCCGATGGTGCCGGCCGACGTGCTGGACATGGTCCACCCGCTGCGATCCGGAGCGGAGCTGCGCGGCCGGATCGAGGAGATCCACGCGGAGACCGCCGACGCCGCCACCATCGTGCTCCGCCCCGGCAAGGACTGGGCCGGGCACGTCCCCGGCCAGTACGTCCGGATCGGGATCGACGTCGACGGCGTCCGCCAGTGGAGGGCCTACTCCCTCACGCACGGACCTCGTGCCGACGGCCGGATCTCCATCACCGTGAAGGCGGTCCCGGAGGGCAAGGTCAGCAACCACCTCGTCCACGACGCCCGACCGGGCACGCTGGTCCACCTCGAGCAGGCGGCCGGCGAGTTCGTGCTCCCGCCCGGTGGCGGCAAGTTCCTGTTCGTCACCGCCGGCTCCGGCATCACCCCGGTCATCGGGATGCTCCGCAACCTGTTCCCCTCCACCGACGAGGGCGTGCTCCGGCTGCCGCGCAGCCGCCGCTACGACATCGTCGTCGTGCACGTCGCGCCGAGCGAGCCGGACTCGATCTTCACCGCCGACCTCAAGGCCCTGCACAAGGCGGAGGCCATCTCCCTCGTCGCGCGGTACGACGACCTGGACGGCGTCCTCGACGTGGCCGACCTGGCCGACCTCGTGCCCGACCTCGACGAGCGCACCACCTTCGCCTGCGGGCCGGCCGGCCTGCTCGACGCCATCGAGCACCACCACGCCGAGCGTGGCCTGCCGCTGTTCACCGAGCAGTTCCGCACCGCGCGCGTGGTCGCCGGAGAGGGCGGCACGATCAGCTTCGACCGGACCGGCACCACCGTCGAGGCCGACGGATCGACGCCGATCCTCGACGCCGCCGAGGACGCCGGCGTCCTGATGCCCAGCGGCTGCCGGATGGGCATCTGCTACGGCTGCGTCCTGCCGCTGCGCCAGGGCGCGGTCCGCGACCTGCGCAACGGAGAGATCACCACCGCCGCCCCCGGGGACGGCGTCATCATCCAGACCTGCATCAACGCCGCCGCCGGCGCGTGCGACATCGACCACTGATCGAACCTTTGAAGGAGGGCCCATGACTGTTATCCAGAAGAAGCCCGTCAACCCCATCGCCCATCTCACGCCCGAGGACATCGAGCAGATCGGTGTGGAGCTCGACGCCATCCGCCAGGAGGTGATCGACTCCCGCGGAGCCGCCGACGCGGCGTACATCCGCAAGGTGATCGGCACCCAGCGCAAGCTCGAGGTCGGGTCGCGCGCCGTGCTCCTGTTCTCGCTCTTCCCGCCGGCCTGGCTGGTCGGCACGGCCGGCCTCTCGCTCGCCAAGATCCTCGACAACATGGAGATCGGCCACAACATCCTGCACGGCCAGTGGGACTGGATGCGGGACCCCAAGATCCACTCGACCACCTGGGAGTGGGACCACGTGACTCCCTCGAAGCAGTGGCAGCACAGCCACAACGAGCTCCACCACAACTTCACGAACGTGATCGGCAAGGACAACGACCTCGGCTACGGCATCATGCGTGTCGACGAGGACCAGCCGTGGCAGCCGTTCTTCCTGGCCCAGCCGCTCTGGAACTTCTTCAACGCCTGCTTCTTCGAGTACGGCATCGCGGCCTACGACCTGGAGCTGCGCGGCGCGATCAAGCGCGGCAAGACCAAGGACCCGAAGTTCCGGACCGAGGCCAAGGCCGTGCTGAGGAAGCTCCGCCGGCAGGTGACCAAGGACTACGTCGTGCACCCGGCGCTCTCGGGACCGTCGTTCCTCCACACGATGGCGGCGAACTTCACCGCGAACATCGTCCGCAACCTGTGGAGCCACTCGGTGATCATGTGCGGCCACTTCCCCGAGGGTGTCGAGACCTTCGAGAAGCGCTCCATCGATGGCGAGACCAAGGGCGAGTGGTACGTCCGGCAGATGCTCGGCTCGGCCAACATCTCCGGCTCGAAGCTGATGCACATCATGACCGGGAACCTCTCCCACCAGATCGAGCACCACCTGTTCCCCGACCTGCCGAGCAACCGGTACGGCGAGATCGCGCCCAAGGTGGAGGCGTTGTTCGAGAAGTACGACCTCAACTACTGCGCCCGTCCGCTCGTCCCGCAGGTCTACTCGGCCTGGCACAAGGTGGTCCGGCTGTCGCTGCCGAACGGCTGGCTGGCGAACACCACGCCCGAAGAATGCCCCGAAGCAGCTGGTGAAGCTCTACAAGATGACCACCGGCGGGCCGCGGGTGCGCCGCGCCCTGCAGCGGGCCGCCTGAGCCTCAGGGGTAGTTGACGCCGGTCGTCTGCTCGCTGAGCTCCCAGAGCTCGCGCTGGGCCTGCTCGTCGCGGGACAGCTTGCTGCTCCCGACCACGACCGGCAGCCCGCCGTACTCGCGGAACCCGCTCGGCCCGCAGTACGTCGACCCCGGCAGGTCGGCGGTGGCCGCCATCAGGGTGGGGAGTGCGCCCATGTGGGCGGGCTGGGCGATCACCTTGATCGCGGCGTCGAGGATCGAGGCCACGCCACCGGAGGCCCGACCGAACCGGCCGTTGGCCGCCAGGTGCGTCCCGGCGAAGCCGGGGTGGGCGGCGAGCGCCTTCACCGGGCAGCTCGGCCTCCCGGAGGCGACGGTCCAGCTCGTAGGTGAACAGCAGGTTGGCCAGCTTCGTCTCGCCGTACACCGGCCACTTCGAGTAGCGCCGCTCCTGGCTCCGGGGGTCGCCCAACGGTGCCCGTCGCGCGGTCCGGTGCATCTGCGACGACACGGTGACCACCCGCCCGGCGCTGCTGGCGACCAGCTCGGGCAGGAGCAGTCCGGTGAGCAGGAACGGGCCGAAGTGGTTGGTCGCCATCTGCATCTCGAGGCCGTCCACCGTCCGGCTGTACGGCGGTGCCATCACGCCGGCGTTGTTGACCAGGACGTCGATCGGGCCGATCGTCGCCGCGTGCGCCGCCGCCTTGCGGACCGACTCAAGATCGGCGAGGTCCACCTGGAGCTGGACCAGCTCGGCGTGCGGGACCTGCGACCGGATCGAGCTCTCCGTCTCGGTCAGCTTGTCGGGTGTGCGACCGCTGAGGACGACCCGGCCGCCGCGCCGGGCGAGCTCGAGGGCGGTGTAGTGGCCCAGCCCGCCGAGGGTGCAACCGGTGACCAGGAAGGTCCTGCCGGCCTGGTCGGCCATGTCCGACAACGACCAGGCGTCCGTGGGCGGCTTCACGGCGTCACCGCCAGGGTGTCGACGATCTGCTCCCCGAGCCGGTCGTCACCCTCGATCCGGATCGCGCCCGGCTCGGGCGCCCGGCGGCCACCGGCCAGCAGGATGAACGACTCGCGGTCCATCGACAACCGGACGGTCGGATCTTCGGGGGGTTCACCCAGCTGCTCGCCCCGCCCGGACTCGTTGATCCCGAACGCCACCGGGTCGGAGCCTTCCAGGTCGAGGACGACGGTCGTGCCGGCCGGGGCTCCGACGCGTTTGGCGACGACCATGCCCAGGCTCTCGGACAGGTAGTCAGCGGTGTGCTGCGCAGCCGGCGAGTCCATGCCGCCGGGCATCCCGACCGCCCGGCGCACGTCCTGCTCGTGCATCCAGACGTCGAGGGGACGGTTGCGCAGCAGGGTGTTCCAGTCCCAGCCCACGCCGCCGAAGATCGGCTCGGGCCTGGCCGACCCGTCGGACGGCGGGTCGGCGACCAGTGCGGTGTGACGGCGGGTGGCGGCCTCCCGGATCTCGTTGATCAGGTCGTCGGGCGAGTGCTTGCTCCGGGCCACGACTCCCTGCTCGGTGTAGAGACCCATCAGTCCGGTGACGTGCTCCGGCTCGCCGACGTCGACCGTCTCCTCGGGGTTCCCGGCCAGCACGCCCTCCAGGTGGGCGATGTGGGCGGCCACGGCCCGAACGTCCCAACCGGCGAGGTCAGTCGGCGTGGACCACTGCTCGGACGGGATCTTCTCCAGCAGCGCGGTGAAGTCGTTGATGGCGTGCCACCACACGTCGACGTACCCCGCGAGGCGCTCCTGATCGGTCATGGACGAACAGTATGTCCACGTCTCCGCAGTCGGGTCGAGCCCGGGTCCGCGATCAGAGGTCGCGGCGCTCCTGGATGTGCGTCGTCCGGCTCCGCTGGCGGTTCATGACCAGCGCCAGGACGATGGCCAGGATGCCCACGATCAGGCAGATCCAGCCGAGGGTGTCGACCTCGATCACGTCCGTGATCGCGTCCGGGTAGTCCTCGATCACATCCAGCAGCAGGATCAGCCCGATCACGAGCAGAAAGATGCCGACGCCGATTCCCATGTAGGACTCCCTGTTGAGTGTGAGCAGAACGTGACGCCAGCCTACGACCGCCCCGGGTCGGTCCGGGACACGGCCGGGGCGGGTCGTGGCGGGCGTCGGATCAGAAGGCGGCTTCGTCGAGGTCCATCAGGGACAGGTCGGTGGACTCGGCCAGCGCCCGCTCCGCGGAGATCTTCGGCAGGTTGTGCTGGGCGAAGAACTGCGCAGCGGCGACCTTGCCCTCGTAGAACGCCTGGTCCTTGCCGGCGTCGCCGGCCAGCTTGTCGAGGGCGATCTCGGCCTGGCGCAACAGCAGCCAGCCGCAGACGAGGTCGCCGAGGACCATCAGCAGGCGGGTGGTGTTGAGCCCCACCTTGTAGATGTTGCGGATGTCGCCGCCGTCGGCGGAGGCGTCCGCGGACATCAGGTCGTTGATCATGTGGCCGACGATCGCGTTCGCGTCCTCGAGCGCCTTGGCGAGCAGGCTGCGCTCGATCTTGAGCCGCCCGTTCCCCGCCTCGGAGCTGATGAACGCCTCGATCTCGCCGGCCAGGTGGCCGAGGGCCTGGCCCTGGTCCTTGACGATCTTCCGGAAGAAGAAGTCCTGGCCCTGGATGGCGGTGGTGCCCTCGTAGAGCGTGTCGATCTTGGCGTCGCGAACGTACTGCTCGAGGGGGTACTCCGACAGGAAGCCGGACCCGCCGAACGTCTGCAGCGACTCGGTGCCCAGCAGCACCCACGAGCGTTCGGAGCCGTAGCCCTTGACGATCGGCAGCAGCAGGTCGTTCACGGCTGCGGCCAGCTTCGCCTCGTCGGTGTCCGTCTCGCCGGCGTGCTCGGCGAGCATCACCTGGTCCTGCCAGGAAGCCGTGTAGAGGACCAGCGCACGCATCGCCTCGGCGAAGGACTTCTGCGTCATCAGGGAGCGGCGGACGTCGGGGTGGTGGGTGATCGTCACCCGCGGCGCGGTCTTGTCGGAGGCCTCGGTGAGGTCGGCCCCCTGCATCCGCTCCTTGGCGTAGTCGAGAGCGTTCAGGTAGCCGGTCGACAGGGTGGCGATCGCCTTGGTGCCGACCATCATCCGCGCGTTCTCGATGACCTGGAACATCTGGGCGATGCCCTCGTGCACCTCGCCGAGCAGCCAGCCCTTCGCGGGCTCGTTCTCGCCGTACGTGACCTCGCACGTGTTGGACACCTTGATGCCCATCTTGTGCTCGACGTTGGTGACGTGGACTCCGTTGCGCTCACCGGTCAGCTCGCCGGTCTCGAGGTCGAAGTTCCACTTCGGGACGATGAAGAGCGAGAGGCCCTTGGTGCCCGGTCCACCAGCGCCGTCGACGCCGGCCGGGCGGGCGAGGGTCAGGTGGATGATGTTCTCGCTCATGTCGTGCTCGCCGGACGTGATGAAGCGCTTGACGCCCTCGATGTTCCACGTGCCGTCGTCGTTCGGCGTCGCCTTGGAGCGACCCGCGCCGACGTCGGACCCTGCGTCCGGCTCGGTCAGCACCATGGTGGTGCCCCACTGGCGGTCGACGATGTGCTGGGCGATCTTCTGGTCGCGCTCGTTGCCGTTGCGGTGCACCACGCCCGCGAAGGCCGGGCCGGCGCCGTACATCCAGATGGGGGCGTTGGCGCCGAGCACCAGCTCGCCGATCGCCCAGTTGATGGTCGACGGCGCGGGGGTGCCACCGAGCTCCTCGGCAATGCCGAGCCGCCAGTACTCCGCGTCCATCCACGCCTGGTAGCTCTTCTTGAAGGACTCCGGGATCGGCGCCTCGCCCGTGGCGGGGTCGAAGACCGGTGGGTTGCGGTCGCTGTCCTCGTACGACGCGGCGAGGTCCTCCCGGGCGAGCCGGTCGACCTCGGAGAGGATCGACCGGGCGGTCTCACCGTCCACCTCGGCGAACGGGCCCTGGCCCAGGATCTCGTCACGCCCGAGCACCTCGAAGAGGTTGAACTCGATGTCGCGCAGGTTGCTCTTGTAGTGGCTCACTGATCCACCTGTTCCGTCTCGGGGTCGGGCGGCCGACAGCGTTACTGGCCGGTAACTTGATTATCCGTGGCCGCTCCCCGGAGCGCAAGGCGGGCGTGACCGGGATCTCCCCGCCGCCCACCTCTGGTCTGCTCGACGCGCCGACTAGTCAACTGATAAAGTCCATCGAAACACCTGAGATACCATTCTGACACGACTTGTCTCCGACCGTCCGGTGCTCACCGCCGGGCGACCGAAGGGATTCAGCCCGCAATGCGCAAGCTCATCGTCCTCGGACTCGTCGGCCTGCTGGCCCAGCTCGTCGACGGCTCACTCGGCATGGCGTACGGCGTCACGTCGTCGACCCTGCTTCTCGCGACCGGGGTCGCGCCGGCCGCAGCGTCGGCCGCCGTGCACTTCTCCGAGATCGGCACCTCGTTGATCTCGGGCTTCTCCCACCACAAGCTCGGCAACGTGGACTGGCGCACGGTGAGCATCCTCGCCGTACCCGGCTTCGTCGGCGCCTTCGCCGGCGCGACGTTCCTGGCCAGCCTCGATGGCGACTCCGCCAAGCCCTGGGTGGCCGGCCTCCTGCTCCTGCTGGGCGGCTACGTCATCTGGAGGTTCCTGGCGCTCAACGGCCGCCGGCCGGTGTTCAAGGCCCGTCCCTCCGCACTCTTCCTCGCGCCCATGGGCGTGGTGGCCGGCACCATGGATGCCATCGGTGGCGGCGGCTGGGGCCCGGTGGGCACGACCAGCCTCCTGTCCTCGGGGCGGCTGGAGCCGCGCAAGGTCATCGGCTCGATCGACACCTCGGAGTTCGTCGTCGCCGTGGGTGGCTCGCTCGGGTTCCTGTTCGCCCTGGGTAGCCAGGGCATCCTCTGGGGCTACGCCGGAGCGCTCCTGCTCGGCGGTGTGATCGCCGCCCCGATCGCGGCCTGGCTGGTCAGCCGGATTCCGGCCACGGTGCTCGGTGTCGCGGCCGGAGGGCTGATCGTGGTCACGAACGCCAAGACCATCCTCGAGAGCGTGGGGCTGGCCCAGACCCCGGTCCTGCTCACCACCGCCGCCCTGGCTGCGCTCTGGATCTCGGGGATCGTGTGGGCGGTCCGGCGCTACCGGGCCGGTCTCGCCGTGGTCGTGGAGGATCGGGAGTCGGTTCCGGCCTGACGCGCGAGGCGGTTTGGTCGAGTGATCGGATCGACATCTGAGACAATGCCGCCATGCGTGTATCCGCCAAGTCCGACTATGCCCTGCGGGCCCTCATCGAGATGGCGTCCCGGGCCGACGAGGCGGCGGTGAGTGCCGAGGAGCTGGGCAAGCGGCAGGACATTCCCCACGGATTCCTGCAGGCGATCCTGGCCGACCTCCGCCGGGCCGGCATCGTGATCTCCCAGCGCGGGCAGTCGGGCGGGTGGCGGATGGGTCGCGCGCCCGGCGAGGTCTCGGTCGCCGACGTCATCCGCGCCGTCGACGGCCCGCTGGTCTCCGTCTACGGGCTGCGCCCGGAGGCGGTGACCTACAACGAGACCGCCGACGTGCTCCAGCACGTCTGGATCGCGGCCCGACGGTCGCTGCGCGACGTCTTCGAGCAGGTCTCGATCCAGCAGCTCGCCGAGCATCGGCTTCCCAAGGCGGTCACCTCGCGTACCGCGGACGAAGACGCCTGGCAGCCCCACTAGAACACGTTCTAGGATGGGCGCATGAGCACGTCCGATGTCATCACCTGGAACGCCCCGACGGGCGAGCACCCCGCCCGCACCGCCTCGCAGCGCTCCTACGCCGCGGTCGCGGCCGGCGACCTGGAGCTGTGGCTCGAGGGGTACGCCGAGGACGCCGTCATCGAGGACCCCGTCGGTCCGTCGATGTTCGATCCCGAGGGGGAGGGGCACCGCGGGCACGCCGGCATCCGGGCGTTCTGGAGGCTGGCGATCGAGCCGATCGAGTCGTTCCGGTTCGTCATCCACGACTCGCACGCCAACGGCAACACCTGCGCCAACGTCGGCACCATCACGACGACCTTCCCCGACGGAGGGATGGTCGACACCGACCTGGTGATGGTCTACACGGTCGACGAGGCGGGCTGTGTCGCCTCCATGCGGGCGTACTGGGAGCCGGAGCGGGCCATGGCGACGTACCGGAGGCGGTGACTCCTACTCGGCGTGGGTGGCCACCCACTCGACCAGGGGGCGGAGCGCGCGCCAGTCGGCGCGGACCCGGTCGAGCACGTCGGGCGAGTCGAGGCCCTCGAAGCCGAAGGACTTCGCGGCGAACAGCTGCTTGTGGCGGAGCAGCTCGATCCGCGGGTGGTCGGCGTCGTACCCCCGCGGGCTGGTCTTGAGCCGCTCGCCGCTGATCTCGAAGCCGTCCTTCTCGAGCTTGCGGAGCACGCGTTGCAGCCTCGGCCCTGACTTGTCGTCGGCCATCGCCTCCCGGATCCGGGCCAGCCGCTCCCCGGAGGCCTCGTAGAAACCGGCCCCGACCCGCAGCCCCCGAGCGGAGATCTCGACGTACCACCCGGTCGCCGGGCCGGCCGCGACGAAGGCACCCTGGTGGGTCTTGTACGGCGTCTTGTCCTTGGCGAACCGCACGTCGCGGTAGGGACGGAAGACCTTGGCGTCGCCGAACTCCGGCGCCAGCGCCTCGCACATGGCGGTCATCGGTTGCCGGACCGACTCGGTGTAGATCGGCTTGTGCTTCTCCCAGAACGAACGGGTGTTGTCCACCTCCAGGTCGTCGTAGAAGTCGAGGGCGGCGACGGGGAAGCCGGTGAACGCGGACACCCGGGCAGGGTACGACGAGCCGGGCGACGATCAGCCGAGTGGTGCGCTGACCTGCTCGTCGCCGGACTCCGCGATCGCCGTGACCGTGATCCGGTCGTCCCCGCACCGCGGCTCGGTGAGGAACGCCGGGCCGCGTCCCCGGGTCTCGTACACCACCTCGAGCGCTCCGTCGGTCGTCCATCGGAGCAGTCGAGCGGGATCGCCGTCGCGCAACGGGTCCTGCGCGAAGTACGCCGCATCGCCGCACCACACCAGCGTTCCCGACGTCCCTGACCCGAGGTCGAAGTACTCGTCCCCGTCACGCGCGTAGTAGTGAGCGGCCTCGATCCGGTTCTGCTTCGGGACCACCGACCACACGGCTCCGTCGGCGGTCAGCACGCCTTCCCAGCCGAGGCAGTCCTCGACCCCTTCGAACGGGACCACGTCATCCCCGGCCACCTGCACCACGGTCCTGCAGGACGGCTGGTGGTCGTCGAAGGTCATCAAGGACGTCCCCTCCGGGGTGATGCGAGCGCCGTTGAAGCCGTGCCGCTTCGGGGCGCACCACGTCCGCTCCGACGTCTGCTTCTCGAGGTCGACGGTGGCCAGGCAGTAGCTGGGGCCGGGCCGATGGTGGGGTGGACGAGCATTCCGTCGCCCAGCGCCCAGGTCCCGCCGTTGGTGGTGGGGACGTCGGACGAGCCGTCGACCGTGAAGTCTCCCGCCTCCGCCGCCCAGGCGGACGATCTCGCGCCGCGGCCGGGCGCGTCTCCTGCTCGTCCTGGAAGACCACGGCGGCCCAGTCGCCGGCGATCAGGCCGTCGGAGATGCGCTGCCGGCTGTCGCCGACGAACGTGAGGTCCCGTGCCCGGGCCCCGAAGTGTGGCCCGGCTCCCGCCCTCGTCGACGGTGAGTGTCCATGGCCCGCTCCGCGTCACCGTCGTGGTCGCAGGACCCGGGACCGGTGTCCAGTCGAGCAGGTTCCTCGTCGGCTCGACGGGTGCCGGGTGACTCGGCGGTCCCGCCGTCCAGAGCTCCGTCTCGTCCTCGCTCGCGCTCGGTCCGGCCGTGGACGACGGCTCCGTCGTCGGTGAGCTGCTCGGCTCAGAGCGGTCGCGCGACGCGGCTCGTCGTCGGTGCAGCCGGCCAGAACGCCGGCGAGGACCACCGCAGCCCCAAGCGCCGCAAGCCCCCTCCGCATCACACGCCGATGTTGTGCTGGAAGTGCGCCCGGTTGGCGCGGTAGCTGCGGTAGGCGCTGCGCCACTGGACCCGACCGATGTACGGCTCGGAGGGATCGAACCGCTGCTGGTTCCACGGCTCGAAGTAGCCGAGCTGGAGGGGTCCGCTGCCGTTCTTGTTGTAGCCGCGCCCGACCTGGAAGTGACCGGAGGCGTCGTCGTCGAGGTACGGGTAGTACCTCTTGAGCAGCACGGGGTGCAGCACGAGCGGGGCCCGGTAGTCGACGACGTGGCGCATGTTGAGCAGTGACCACTTCGCGAAGGACCAGTCGGAGATGTCCAGGGTGATGTAGGTCCCGGCCCGGCTCTCTCGGTCGTAGCCGGTGCTCTCGTTGACCACGCGAACCATCTGGGTGATCGCGGTGCCGCTGGTCGTCGTACCGAGCCGGTTCGCCCAGTGGCGCTGGGACTTCCGCTCGTCCTGCCAACCCCAGGCGATCATCTGCATGGTGGTCGGGCCCGCACCAGTAGGTGGTGGTCTGCTCGGCGGTGCGGCGCCACTTCAGCACCTTGCTGACCCGGGGGTAGTCGGCGGCGGTCTTCGTGTCGGGTCGCGCTGGTCGTGCTGGTCGTGCCGCTACGGGCCGCCAGGCCGGCCTCCGGGTGGGCCTCGCTGAACCCGGCGGGCAAGCGGCACGCCCTGGACCTCGTGCCGCAGCATCCACACCTTGGCCACCGACCGGGCGGCTGCGGTGAGCTCCGCACGCTCCGCGGCCGCCCGCTCGGCGGGACTGAGGGCGGCCGTCCGGCGCAGGGTCGCGGCCAGGTCCAGGTCTCCGGTCGTCTCGACGGCAGCGGCCCGACGGCTCGCCGAGGGCCCGGGTGGCGGTGGCGACCCGGGCGCGTACGTCGGCCTCGGTGCTGGTGGTCCACCCGGTGTGCAGGCAGTACCGCTGGCCGTCGAACTCGGCGCAGCGCACGAGGTCGCCGGCGAGCTGCGCGGGTGCCTGCCTGGCCGACACCGGGCCGAGGCGACGTCCGGTGGCCACGACCCTGTCGATCTCACGCCGCATCGCGCCGGTGAGGACGCCGGGCCCGGGGGCCAGGGGCTTGGCGAGCTCACGCTCTCCGGAGGGGCGGATCGCGCTGTCGGAGTCGTTCCCGCGCGGGATGAACGGGGTCGCCGCGAGCAGCGCGACGAACGCGCCGATGGCGAGCTTGCGGACGCGGGACATGGGTCCACCTCAAGGTGAGACGAGAGTCCGGACGTCCCACTGTCCCCATCAACCCCAGACGACGTCAAGTTTCACACGGGCAACAGAGGGGATTTTGCTTGGGAGGGGAGGGCAGTGTCGGCCGGCCACGCGGCCGGGATGCGGCCGGGTATGCGGCCGGGAGCGGATGACGAGATTCGAACTCGCGACATCGACCTTGGGAAGGTCGCGCTCTACCAACTGAGCTACATCCGCAGGCCGGTCCGTCAGACGCGGCGGACGCGATGCTACCCGAACGCGGAGCGGGGTAGGTTACGACCCGTGCTGATGAGCGACCGCGACATCCTGGTGGAGATCGACAAGGGCCGGATCGTCCTCGATCCCTACGACCCGGCGATGATGCAGCCGTCCTCGATCGACGTCCGGCTGGACCGGTACTTCCGGGTCTTCGAGAACCACCGCTACCCGCACATCGATCCCGCGGCCGACCAGTCCGACCTGACCCGCGAGGTCGAGCCGGAGGGCGACGAGCCGTTCATCCTGCACCCCGGCGAGTTCGTGCTCGGGTCGACGTACGAGGGGATCTCGCTGCCCGACGACGTCGCGGCGCGGGTCGAGGGCAAGTCGTCGCTGGGGCGGCTGGGCCTGCTCACCCACGCCACCGCGGGCTTCGTCGACCCCGGCTTCTCCGGCCACGTCACCCTGGAGCTCGCCAACGTGGCAACGCTGCCGATCAAGCTCTATCCCGGGATGAAGATCGGCCAGTTCTGCTTCTTCCGGCTCTCCTCGCCGTCGGAGCACCCCTACGGCTCGGCGAAGTACGGCTCGCGCTACCAGGGGCAGCGTGGTCCGACGCCGTCGCGGTCGTTCCAGAAGTTCCACCGCACGAGCATCTGAGCGCACCTTCCCGTCTTGCGGCGTGACCCCGCTGTGCCGCGCCGGGTCACCGGACGTCTAAGGTAAGGCTGACCTAAGTAAGCCTTACCTAACTCAGAGGACGTCATGATCGCACTTCCCCGACGCGCCGGCTCCGCCCTCGTGGCCGGTGCGCTGGCCTCCGGGCTCCTGGCCGGTTGCAGCACCGGCTCGACCGAGGCCTCCGACACCACCGCACCAGGAGGCGACGACGCAGGTCGACGCCAACGCGTTCCCCGTGACCATCGAGCACGCCTTCGGCAAGACCACGATCGAGCAGGAGCCGACCCGGATCGCCACTCTCGGCTGGACCGACCACGACGTCGCGCTCTCCCTCGGTGTCGCCCCGGTGGGCGCCACCGCGATCACCTGGGGAGGCAACGAGGCCGAGTCGACGGAGTGGTACGACGAGAAGCTCGAGGAGCTCGGCGCCGAGCAGGCCACCCGGTACAGCGACGCTGACGGGGCGCCCGTGGAAGAGATCGCCAAGCTCGCACCCGACCTGATCCTGGCCACCAACTCCGGACTGACCGCCGGGGAGTACAAGAAGCTGTCGAAGGTCGCCCCGGTCGTCGCCTACCCGGACGCCCCGTGGGTCACCAGCTGGCAGGACTCGCTCGACATGGTGGGTCAGGCGCTCGGTCGCAGCGAGCTGGCGGACGAGGTCGAGGACGAGACCCAGGCCAGCATCGATGCTGCCGCCGAGGAGCACCCCGAGATCCAGGGGAAGACCTTCATCTACGCCGCTCTCGCCACGGCCGACATGTCCAAGGTCGACTACTACACGCCTCAGGATCTCCGGCCGCAGATGCTGACCGAGATCGGCATGGAAAACGCGCCGATCATCGAGAAGCTCAGCGAGAAGGGCGAGTTCTACGGAACGGTCTCGGCCGAGCGCGCGGGCGAGCTCGAGTCGGACGTCTTCATCACCTACGCCGAGAAGGACACCGACCTCGAGACCTACACCGAGGACCCGCTGCTCGGCCAGATCCCCGCCATCAAGAGCGGGCACGTGCTCGCGTCGACGAGCAAGACCGATGGTCTGGGCTTCTCGTCGCCGTCGCCGCTCTCGATCCCGTGGGCCATGGACGTCTTCGTCCCTCAGATCGCCGAGGCGGTCGCGGGCACGTGAGCCTGACTGCCGCGCCGACCCGCGAGTCGACGCCCGCCGGGGTCACCCCCTCGCGGGTCGGGCTCGACCGGCCGCCGCCGCTGCGATCGCGGTGGCGGCGGTGGTCGGCGTGTGCATCGCCTCGGTTCTGATCGGTGCCAAGCCGATCTCGCCGGTGGTTGTCCTCGACGCCGCCCATCCGCTCCATGGCATCGCCGACGCGAGAGTCGGACGGACGGCCCTGGCGCTCGCGGTTGGTGCGGCGCTGGGGCTCTCGGGCGCGATCATGCAGGGCCTGACCCGCAACCCGCTGGCCGACCCGGGGATCCTGGGCATCAACGCGGGCGCGTCCTTCGCGATGGTGCTGGCGATGTCGGCGTTCGGCATCTCCTCGCTGTCCGGATACCTCTGGTTCGCCTTCGCCGGGGCCGCGCTCACCATGGTCGCGGTGCACGCGACTCGCGTCCTTCGGCCGCGACGGCGCGACACTCCGATGAAGCTCGCGATCGCCGGGGCGGCGATGACCGCCGCATTGTCCAGCTGGACCTCGGGCGTGCTCCTGACCGATCGGCAGACCATGGAGACGTTCCGCTTCTGGCAGGTCGGCACGGTGGGCGGTCGCGACTTCGACGTCCTCCTGACCGGATTGCCCTTCCTCGTCGCGGGGATGGTCGTGGCGCTCGGTTGCGCGCGCCTGCTCAACACGCTGGCGCTGGGTGACGCCCTCGCGCGTGGCCTCGGCCGCACGTCCGTCACGGGACCGGCTGGTGCTGGGCTGGCCGTGGTGCTGCTCGCCGGCGGCGCGACCGCGCTGGCCGGCCCGATCGCGTTCGTCGGACTGATCGTGCCGCACGCGGTGCGCGCCGTGGTGGGGTCCGACTACGCCAGGGTGCTGCCCTACTCCGTCGGGTACGGCGCTGTGCTGGTCGTGGCCGCCGATGTCATCGGTCGGGTGGTGCTGCCACCGACGGAGGTCCAGGTCGGGATCATGACCGCGGTGGTTGGCGTTCCGGTCTTCCTCTGGTTGGTCCGGCGGGGCCGGATGGGGGCCCTGTGAGCCCGGCCGGTGACATCGCACTGGACGCGGTTTCGGTGGCCCGGCGGCGGCCGGCACGGCGCTCTCAGCTCGTCACGGCGGGACTGGCCGCAGCCCTGCTGGCCGTGTTCGCCGCGCGCGTGCTGCTGGGCGACTTCACGTTCACGATCCCGGACTTCTTCCGGATCCTGTTCGGCGCGGAGATCCAGGGTGCGTCGTTCATCCTGATGGAGAGCAAGCTGCCGCGGGCGATCCTCGGCGTCCTGGTCGGACTCGCGTTCGGGGTCGCGGGCGCGATCTTCCAGACCACACTGCGCAACCCGCTCGCGAGCCCGGACATCATCGGGGTCAGCCTCGGTGCCAGCGCGGCGGCGGTCTTCGCCATCGTCAGCCTCGATCAGGCCGGCACGCCGGTCGCGGTGGCCGCCATCGTGGGGGCGGTGGCGGTGTCGGGACTCGTGCGGTGGGTCGCCGGCCCGGCGGCGGGGTACCGGCTCGTGCTCATCGGCGTGGGCGTCGCGGCAGCTCTCAGCTCCGTCATCCAGTACCTCTTCACCCGCGCCGACGTGTACGACGCGCAGCTCGCTCTCCGCTGGCTCACCGGGAGCCTCAACCAGGTGGACTGGCCGACCATTCGGCTGCTGGCCGGGTTCCTGCTGGTGCTGCTGCCGCTGCTGGTCTGGCTGGCCCGCTCGCTGCGGATCACCGAGCTCGGCGTCGACGCCTCGGCGGGGCTCGGAGTCGGATCGCGTCGCACGGACCTGCTCCTCCTGGTCGCGGTCGTGCTCACGGCGGTCGCGGTCGCCGCCGCCGGGCCGGTCGCCTTCGTCTCGTTCCTCGCCGGACCGATATCGCGCGCGCTCAACGCCGGGCGAACCACCGTCATCGGCGCCGCCCTCGTGGGGGCCGTGGTCGTGGTCGCCGCCGACTACGTGGCGGCGTACCTCGTCGCCGACGTCAACCTCCCGGTCGGCGTCGTCACCGGTGCGTTCGGGGCGCCGTTCCTGCTCTGGCTGCTCGCTCGCGGCCGCAACGGAAGGAGGGCAGCATGACTGCTCTGAAGGACGAAACCGCCACGCGGTGGGCGTCGACGACGTCGCGGCTGTCCGCGCAGCAGGTCACCCTCGGGTACGGCGGCCGTCCCGTGGTCGACGACCTGACCCTTCGCGTGCCCGACCATCGCGTCACCGTGATCGTGGGCCCCAACGCCTGCGGCAAGTCGACGCTGCTGCGTGGCATGGCGCGGCTGCTCCGGCCGTCCTCGGGGGCCGTGCTGCTCGACGGTGCGGCCATCCACGGGCAGTCGACCCGGCACGTCGCCCGCACCCTCGGCCTGCTGCCCCAGAACCCGGTCGCGCCCGAAGGCGTCACCGTCGTCGACCTGGTCGGACGCGGTCGGCACCCACACCAGGGCACGTTCCGGCGGTGGTCGGACGCAGACGAGCGAGCGGTCGCGGAGGCCCTCGAGCTGACCGGCACCACCGGACCTGGCCGACCGGGTGGTCGACGAGCTGTCAGGAGGTCAGCGGCAGCGGGTCTGGATCGCGATGGCGCTGGCCCAGGACACCGACCTGCTGCTCCTCGACGAACCCACGACCTACCTCGACGTCGCCCACCAGGTGGAGATGCTCGACCTGCTCGCCGACCTCAACCGCAGTCGCCGCACCACTGTCGTGATGGTGCTGCACGACCTGAACCTCTCGGCGCGTTACGCAGACCATCTCGTCGTCCTGAGGGCCGGCCGGATCGTCGCCGAGGGCGCCCCGTCCGAGGTGGTCACCGAGGAGACGGTGCACGACGCCTTCGGGCTCGACAGCCGGGTGATCCTCGACCCGGTCTCCCTCACCCCGCTGGTCGTCCCCGTGGGACGCCACCACGTGCCGACCCCGACGCACGCAAGGGCCCACTCGATGACCATGACCGCCACTCACTCGCTGCCGATGATCCTGGACGAGGTCGAGGTGGTCGCGGTCGAGCGGCTGTCGCCGACGTACGTCCGGGTCGAGCTGGGCTCGCCGGTGCTCGCCGACTTCGGCGTCGACGGTCCCCTCTACGACCAGCGGATCAAGCTGGTCTTTCCGAACGACGCCGGCACGCTTCCGTCGTTCGAGGGAGCGGACGAGTCCTGGTTCGCCACCTGGCTCGAGATACCGGCGTCCGAGCGTGGCCACATGCGGACCTACACCGTGCGCGAGGTGCGGGGGACCGGGGTCGACACCCGGCTCGTGGTCGACATCGCGCTGCACCTCGACGACGGCGCGACGGGACCCGGCTCGGCGTGGGCGTCCCGCGCGTCGCTGGGCGACCGGCTGGTGGTCGTGGCGCCACGGAAGGGGCAGCCGTTCGGAGGCATCGAGTTCGCCCCGGGGAACGCGCGGCTGCTGCTGATGGCGGCCGACGAGACCGCCGTTCCCGGCCGTCTGCAGCATCCTCGAGGACCTGCCCGCCGCCGCTCGGGGGGTCGCGTTCCTGGAGGTGCCGGACCCGGCCGACGTGCAGGACGTCGACCACCCGCGTGGGTGTCGAGGTCGTGTGGCTCCCACGCGGGGAGGAGCCGCTCGGCGCGCGCCTGCACGCGGCGGTGCTGGCCTACCTCGGCGACCGGTGCTCGGCCGCTGGTCGAGCCGGAGGACGTCGACCCGGACCTGTGGGAGACGCCGGACTACTCGTCCGTCCGGGGAGGACATCGGGTCGGTGGGATCCGCGGCCGAAGAGCGGTACGCCGGACCTCTACGCCTGGATCGCGGGCGAGTCCGGTGTCGTGACGGCGCTGCGACGACACCTGGTGAAGGAGCTGGGCATGGACCGCCGCCAGGTCGCCTTCATGGGCTACTGGCGGCGGGGTGTCGCGATGCGCTCCTGATCCGAGGCGATAGTCCGTCACGAAAAGCACCGGACCGAGCCGTGCTCCGGTGCTTTTCGTGACGGACTATCGGGGATGCTCAGTTGTCGATGCGGTCCGCGATCCGGCGCAGGCGGTCGGCGAACCGGTGCCGATGGGGTACGGCGGGAATCTGCGGCCGGGCTGGCCCGGACGACCCGCTCCTGGATCTGGTGCCGGGCCTGGGTCTCCACGAGGGCGCTGGTGTCGTTCATGGTGTGCTCCTTCTTCGTCGTTGTGGTTGCTGCGATGTCAGACCTGGGTGAGGACGATGTCGCCGCTGACCGTCTTGGCCCGCAGCTCGACGTGGTCGGCCCCCTCGGCCGGCTCGCCGGCGCTCTCGAGGTTGGACCGGATGGCTCCGGACAGGGTGGAGATGTCGGTCCACACGGGCAGTCCCGCGGGGATCCCGATGTGCACGTCCCCGGAGGCGCCCTTCATCGTGAAGCGGCCGCGGTGCGCCGTACCGACGAGGAGGTCGCCGCTGCCGGTGACCAGCGAGACGTCGGTGTTGGCGTCGATCACCTTCAGGTCGCCGGAGCCGGTCTTCACCGCAGCGGGGCCGTTCGACGTCCCGATCTCGACGTCGCCGGAGCCGGTCGAGGCCGCGACGGCGGACTCCGCGTGACGGACGCGCACCTGGCCGGAACCGCTCTTGACCCGCAGCTCCGCGTTGGCCACCTGGATGTCCACGTCACCGGAACCGGTCTCGACGAGGGCGGGGCCGGCGAGGTCGTCGGTGCGGACGTCGCCCGAGCCGGTCTTGATCTGGGTGGTGCCGACGGTGCCGTTGACGGTCACGTCGGCGCTGCCGGTCCGCACGGCGAGGTCGCTGCGCAGGGGGACGGTGATGGTGACGTCGAGCCTGCTGTCCCCGCCGAAGAAGCCCGCGCGCTGGCGGGGCGCCACCACGCTGATCCGCCTGCCGGACTGCTCGACCTCGACCTGGTCGGCATCGCGTCCGGCGATGTCGACGTGCGACTCGGTGGTCTCCGTCGCGGTGATGTCGACCATGCCCTTGCCGATCTCGACGAAGAGGTCGACGGGCTCGTGGGTCTCGAAGTGGTGCTGTGCCATGGCTGTCTCCAGGGTGTGTTCGGCCGGCGGGCCGGCTCGTGCCGGTCCGTGGGTGGTGGTTGGTGTGGGGTGCTCTGCCTGGGGCTTGTCGCTAGACCCAGCCGGTCATGCGGCGGTTGCCGCGGCCCTTCCCGCCGAACGGGTCGACGTCGCCGAAGAAGGGGACACTCGACAGGTCGATGTCGACGTTGATGGCGTTCTCGCGGGTCGCGGCCCGGACGACGTTGACCAGCCAGGTGTTGAGTGAGTGGCCGGACCTGGCGGCCAGCTCCTCGGCCCTGGCCTTCACGGACTCGGGGATCCGCAGGGTGACTCGGGCCAGCCCGCCCTCCTCCTCGACCTCTTCCGGTGTCGGAGGGGCCGGCGGGGGCGGGGGAGCGGGTGCGTTAGCGGGCGCGGTCTCCACCACGAAGTCGAGCTCGCGTCCGTTGAGGCGGACGTCGACGCCGCCGGACCGCATCTCGGTGGTGATCTCGGAGGCCGCCTGGGAGATGGCCTCCATCAGCGCGAGCCGGACCGAGGGTTCCAGGGACAGCGAGAGCCGCTCGGCGGCCTGCTTGATCTCCGGCCCCCCGGCCTCGGCAGCGGCGACGAGGTCGCGGCGGAGGCTGTCGACGTACGGCGTGATGTCCATGTGCATCACTATGACGTCACTATGACGTCATGTCAAGCACCATGGTGACATCACTGTTTGAACCGGTCCGGAAATGGCTACGGTGTCCGACAACAGAACACCGAGGAAGGATCGATCGCACGATGGCGACCCACGCTCACATCACGGTCCTCGCCGAAACCCTCATTGACGCCGACCCGGTCGACTACGCGATCGTTGCGATCTACTTCGCGTTCGTCCTCGGGATCGGCTTCATGGCGCGGCGCAGAGTGTCCAACTCCGTGGACTTCTTCCTCTCCGGCCGCTCGCTCCCGGCCTGGGTGACGGGCCTCGCGTTCATCTCCGCGAACCTTGGCGCGGTCGAGATCATGGGCATGTCGGCCTCCGGCGCGGAGCTGGGGCTCCCGACAGTGCACTACTTCTGGGTGGGCGCCATCCCGGCGATGCTGTTCCTGGGCGTGGTGATGATGCCGTTCTACTACGGCTCCAAGGTGCGGTCGGTGCCGGAGTTCATGCTCCGACGGTTCGGGCCGGGCGCGCACCTGGTCAACGCGATCTCGTTCGCGGTGGCGCAGCTGCTGATCGCGGGCATCAACCTCTTCCTGCTGGCCTCGATCCTGGAGGCACTCCTCGGCCTGCCCATGTTCGTCGCCCTCCTCCTGGCAGCCGGAATCGTGCTGTCGTACATCACGCTCGGCGGCCTCTCCGCCGCGATCTACAACGAGGTGCTCCAGTTCTTCGTGATCGTCGCGGCGTTGCTGCCGCTGACCCTGCTCGGCCTGCACCGGGTCGGCTGGTGGGACGGACTCACCGCCCGGATCACGTCCGCGGCGGCGGACAACCCCGCCGGCCCGACCGCCGAGCAACAGCTGAACTCGTGGCCGGGGCAGGCGCTCTCTGGCTTCGACTCCTCGCTGTGGTCGGTGGTCGGGATCGTCTTCGGCCTCGGCTTCGTGCTGTCGTTCGGTTACTGGACCACCAACTTCGTGGAGGTGCAGCGCGCGCTGGCCTCCGACTCGATCTCCTCGGCCAGGAAGACCCCGGTCATCGGCTCGTTCCCGAAGATGTTCGTCCCGTTCATCACGATCCTGCCGGGCATGATCGCGGCGGTCCTCGTCGTGGAGATGGCCGACCTGAAGGCGGGTGGCACGCCCTCGGGCGGGGCGAGTGGCACGGTGACCTACAACGACGCACTGATCCTGATGATGCGAGACCTCTTGCCGAACGGCCTGCTAGGGCTGGCGATCACCGGACTGCTGGCCGCCTTCATGGCCGGGATGGCTGCAAACATCTCGGCCTTCAACACCGTGTTCAGCTTCGACCTCTACCAGGACTACATCTACAAGGACGGGAGCGACGACCACTACCTCGGCGTCGGCCGGATCGCCACCGTCGCGGCGACCGTGATCGCTATCGGCACGTCGTACTTCGCGGCGGGATTCCCCAACATCATGGCGTACCTGCAGACCCTCTTCGGGTTCTTCAACGCGCCGTTGTTCGCGACCTTCATCCTCGGCATGTTCTGGAAGCGGATGACGGCCACGGCCGGCTGGGTCGGCCTGGTGGCCGGCACGCTCTCCGCCGTGCTGGTCGCCTACCTCAGCGAGGACGCGTTCGGCTCGTTCAGCATCGGCGTGATCCCGCTCGCAGGCCAGGGCGCCGCGTTCCTGGCCGCCTCGGTTGCCTTCATCGTCGACGTCGCGCTGAGCATCGTGATCTCCCTGGTCACCAAGCCGAAGCCCGAGGGCTCGCTGGTCGGTCTCGTCTACTCCGAGACGCCGGCGGACGTGCGCACCGACCCGAAGGAGGCCAGCTACCCGTGGTACCGGCGTACGGTCCCGCTGGCCGGTGTGTCGCTGGCCATGGTCATCGTCCTGAACATCATCTTCTAGAGGAGCTCGCCATGGACGACAAGAAGGCCAAGAAGACCGCCGGTGCGCTGGACGTGCGCAACATCATCGGAATGCTGATGGCGGTGTACGGCGTGATCCTGGTCGTGCTGGGGATCTTCAGCGACTCCACAGCGGCGAAGTCCGGCGACGTCAACGCCAACCTGTACACCGGCCTGGCCTTGCTGGCGGCAGCCGCGGTGTTCTTCGGCTGGGCGCGGCTGCGACCCCTCGTGGTTCCGCAGGACGTCGACGCGGAACGCCGACCACCGACCCCCGGAGAACCCGCCCGGGGAGCCGCCGCGCTGATCGCGGTCGGGCTACAGGTCGAAGAGGGATCCCGACTCGTTGATGTCGACGCCGGTCTTCGGCTGGTGTGACTCGCCGCTGGACGTCGGCTGCTTCTGAGCGGGCTCGTCCTTCTCGGCCGGCTGGTCCGACCTCGGGCTCCTCGACGCTCGGGCTCCTCGGCTCGCTCGCGTCGTCCTCGCCCCGGCTTCTGCAGTCACTCGGCCTCGGGTTCGGCGGCGAGCCTCGGACTCCTCGGGGGCCTCGATGTCGAACAACGAGCCGCCTTCGGGGATCTCGCTGCTCGGAGCGGCGGACGACGTGGTCTCCGTGGACTCGGGCTGCGGCTCGTCCTTGACCGGCTCTTCCCTGGCCGGCTCGGCCTCGGCGGCCGGGGCCTCCTCGGTCGTCGGCGCGGGCTCCTCGGCTGCCTCGATGTCGAAGAGGGACCCGCCTCTCCGAGATCTCGGACTTCGGCTCGGCCTTGTCCTCGGGGGTCTCGACCGGCTCGGCGGCCTTGTCGGAAGAGGTCTGCTCGGCCGGCTCGGTCGCCGGCTCGTCGGCGTCGTCGCCGATGTCGAAGAGCGAGCCACCGGTCTGCTCCGGCTTCGCCTCGGCTGCCTCGGCTGCCTCGGCTGCCTCGGGCTCGGCCGCGGCCGGCGCCTGGTCGGTCTCCTCCTCCACGTCGAACAGGGACGAGCCGCCGGAGGCCTTGGCGGCGGGACCGACGTCGGCGGTCTCGGTGACCGTCTCCCCGGCCTGGGTGGCGTCGCCCGGCTCGGGCTCGTCCTTGGTCGCCTCGTCGCCCTTGGCCTCTGCGGGCGCGGCGGTGGCTGCGGCGGCCGCCGGGGCGCCGTTCGAGGCCGCCTTCCGCGCCTTGGTCGCGGACTCGCCCTTGACCGAGGCGAGCAGCATCTGCGCCACGTCGAGGACCTCGACCTCCTCGCGGGCGTTGCCGTCGGCCTGCTCGGCGGTCAGACCGTCGGAGAGCATCACCCGGCAGAACGGGCAACCGACGGCGATCTGGTCGGCACCGGTCGCGACCGCCTCCTTGGTGCGGTTCACGTTGATCCGCGACCCGAGGTTCTCCTCCATCCACATGCGGGCGCCGCCGGCGCCGCAGCAGAAGGAACGCTCGGAGTTGCGGGGCATCTCGGTGAACTCGGCCCCGGGCATGACCTGGAGCAGCTCGCGGGGCGGCTCGTAGACCTGGTTGTGGCGGCCGATGTAGCAGGGGTCGTGGTAGGTGATCGAGCGCTTCGCGGCGCCGGCGCCCTCGGCGACGGGGGTCAGCTTGCCCTCGCGCACCAGCCGGTTCAGCAGCTGGGTGTGGTGCACGACCTCGAGCTCGATGCCGAACTCCTGGTACTCGTTCTTCAGGGTGTTGAAGCAGTGCGCGCAGGTCGAGACGACCTTCTTGACCTTGTGCTCCTTGAACGTCTCGACGTTCTGCTGGGCGAGGCCCTGGAAGAGGAACTCGTTGCCGGCGCGTCGGGCGGAGTCGCCGGTGCAGGTCTCGCCGTTGCCGAGTACGCCGAAGGACACGCCGGCCAGGTCGAGCAGCTCGGCCACGGCACGGGTCGTCTTCTTCGCCCGGTCCTCGTAGGCGCCGGCGCAGCCCACCCAGAACAGCCAGTCCACCTCGTCGAGCGACTCGATCCCCCCCTGATCGGACGGGGCGCCGACGACCTTCACCTCGAAGGGCAGGTCCTTGGCCCAGTCGAGCCGCGCGGACGCGGAGAGGTTCCACGGGTTGCCCTTGTTCTCCATGCCCTTGAAGAGCTGGTTCAGCTCGGCGGGGAAGTTGGACTCCACCAGCACCTGGTAGCGCCGCATGTCGACGATGTGGTCGACGTGCTCGATGTCGACGGGGCACTGCTGGACGCAGGCGCCGCAGGTCACGCAGGACCACAGGACGTCGGGGTCGATGACGCCGGAGCCGTCCTCGGGCATGTAGAACCATTCGTCGCCCGTGTCGCCGACCAGAGGCCGTTCGGTCTCCTTGACCAGGGTGTCGCTGCCCTCCAGCATCGCGGCGCGCCTGTCCTCGGAGGCCACGGAGTAGGGGCCCTTGGCCATGGCGTGGTCGCGCAGGGCCATGATCAGCAGCTTCGGGGAGAGCGGCTTGTCGGTGTTCCAGGCAGGGCACTGGTCCTGGCACCGCCCGCACTCCGTGCAGGTGTTGAAGTCGAGCAGGCCCTTCCAGCTGAAGTCCTCGATCGAACCGACGCCGAGGGTGTCGTCCTCGTCCAGGTCGTCGATGTCGTCGAGGGTGACCGGCCTGCCGGCGTTCATCAGGGGCTTGGCCGAGCCCAGCGCGACGGGCTGGCGCTTGAACAGGACGTTGAGCGGGGCCAGGAAGATGTGCAGGTGCTTGGAGTGGAGGACGTCGATCAGGAAGACCAGCATCACGCCGATGTGCAGCAGGAGGCCGAGGCCTTCCATCACCTCGAGCGCGCTGTGGGAGACACCGCTGAGGAGGTTGCCGAGCGCGATGGAGACGAAGGCGCCGCTCTCGTAGGGCAGGTTCCCCAGCGCGGAGGCGGCGCTGCGGAAGAAGAACAACGTCCAGAGGACGTTGAAGATCATGAACAGCACCAGCCAGGCGCCGGCGGTGTGGGAGCGGTCGAATCGGGACCTGCGCCCCAGTCGCTGGGGTGACTGCTGGATCCGGAGAACGGCGAAGGTGACGATGCCGAAAAGGCACATCACGGCGATGAAGTCCTGGGCGAAGCCGAGGATCGGCCAGGTCCCGATCACGGGGATCTGGAACCCGGGATCGAACAGGGCGCCGTATGCCTCGACGTAGACGCTGCCGAGGATCACGAAGGCCCAGAAGACGAAGAAGTGCGCCGCCCCGGGGATCGGACCACTTGAGGAGCTTTCGCTGGCCGAACACCTCTACCAGCTGGGTCTTCACGGCCCTGCCGACGCGGCCGGTGACGCCCTGGACGCGGTCGGGTGCCGGTTGCCCGCTCGTGATCAGGCGGTAGAGGTAGAAGGCGCGTCGCCCGGCGAAGGTGAGGGCCACCGCGGTCATCGCCAGCCCGATGATCAGTACCAGAGTCACTCGTCACTCCCAATCTGCCGGCCGGCGGTCCGCGCCTGCGCGTCGCGAGCCTATTGGTCTGCACGGAGGGCGTCAGCCCTGCGCCGCGTGCCGAGATCCTACCTGCGGGTAACTTCGCGGTTCGTCCCGGTCCCCACACCGCCTTCTTTTCCCGGCCCGATCGTGACTCGCCTCATGCCGGGGACACTCCCGTTGCCGCATCTTCGGCCAGCGGTGAAGGCACCGCGAGGGGCTGGGGTGCGAGAGATTCCCGGCTCCCGAGTCGGTCTCAGTCGAGGTCGACAACGCCACAGATCCGGGGTGGTTCTCATGAACCGATGCATCGACTCTCTCTCATCACTGCGGTGGCGCTGGCCCTGGCGGCCGGCGTCACCAGCCCGCGCATGCCGCGGCGCCGTCCAACGACGGGCCCGGCAGGGCCACGGTGGCAACCGGGGTCGGCTACACCGACTCCGTCAACGTGTCGCAGGCGACGTCAGGTCGCCGTGACCCGACCAACTGCTCCAACAACGCGTCGGTCTGGTACGAGTACACGGCGGGCACGACCGAGAGAATCAACGTCAACACCAGCGGCAGCAACTACGACACCGTCATCGGCGTCTACACCGGCACGCGCGACGCGTTCACCCGGGTGCGGTGCGTGGACGACGACTTCACCTTCATGCCGGGCTCGACCTGGAGGTCGAAGCGGGCACGACCTACTACTTCATGGTGCCGCGTGCTGCGGCAACGGCCGCGACGGCCAGGACTACAGGCAGCCGCTTCGGCTGCAGTTCCACATGATGACCCCGCTCGGCATCGACCAGCTCGCCGCCGCCGACACCGGCATCGTCGACCGGGCCGATGGTGAAGCACACGTCACGGTCTCCCACCAGTGCAATCACGTCGCCAGGGGCTTTTGGGACGCACAGCTGCTGCAGCGTGTCGGGGCCACCTTCGTCGCAAAGGGCTTCAGCTTTCCGCGGTCCACATGTGGGACGTCGACGTCCGACCTGACGCTCACGTTCGAGCCCGAGGGTGACTCGCCTTCGATGAGGGACCGGCCAGCGTCACGATCCGGCTGGACGCGTGCTCGCGGAGACCGGCACGTGCACACGGCGCAGCATCGCCGAAGAGGTGGTCCTCGCCTACCCGTAGTCAGCAGCCCATGCCAGTGTCCAACAGTGATGTCCAGCCAGGTGCCCCTGGTGGCATCACTCTAGAAGCGCTGCGGCACGAATGTCTGCTCGTGCATCGGCGGTCGCACGTAGGGGACTTCCTGCATCGTCGGCAGCGTGACCACGTCGGGGGAGACGTCTTCGTAGTCGAACTGGCTGAGCAGGTGGGAGATGCAGTTGAGGCGGGCGGCCCGCTTGTCGTCGGACGGGACGACGTACCAAGGGGCCTGCTTGATGTCGGTGTACTGGAACGTGGCGTCCTTGGCCATGGAGTACTTGACGTACAGCTCGTGCTCGGCGAGATCCATGTCGGAGAGCTTCCATCGCTTCAGCGGCTCCGCGTTGCGATCCTCGAACCGCCGGCGCTGCTCGTCGTACGAGACGGAGAACCAGTACTTCAGGACGACGATCCCCGACCGGACGAGCATCCGCTCGAACTCGGGGCAGCTGCGCAGGAACTCCTGGTACTCCTCCTCGGAGCAGTAGCCCATCACCCACTCGACGTTCGAGCGGTTGTACCAGCTGCGGTCGAAGAGGACCATCTCTCCGGCCGCCGGAAGGTGCTCGACGTACCGCTGGAAGTACCACTGGGTCTGCTGCCGCTCGGTGGGCTTCGGGAGCGCGACGACCCGGACCGTGCGCGGGCTGGTGCGTTCGGTGATCCGCTTGATCACGCCACCCTTCCCGGCCGAGCCGCGGCCCTCGAAGATCACCAGAACCCTGAGCCCCTGCCGCTGGATCCAGTACTGCAGCAGCACCAGCTGCTCCTGGAGCCGCTCCATCTCCCGGTCGTAGACCCGACCCTTCAGCCGGCCCTTTCCCGAGTAGTCGTCGGGGTTGCGCTTGCGGGCGGCCGGGGTCGCGTCGTCCGCCCCGGCCGGGGGTGTGGTCGACGCCATGTGACCACGGTGCCGCCCCGGGCGCACTGGAGCAATAGGGACGCCGGGTCCGGACCACTCCCGGGACGAAGTGCCCGGGAGTGACCCGAGGCCGGGACGGCGGCCCCGGTACCGGGACGGCCTACTTCAACGTCCCGGCTCGGACGGGACGGCGGCCTCAGGCGACGGGACACCCACTCGTCGGAACCTGTCTCCATGGGCGGCGCAGTCGGCGCCTCCCGAGGGAGGAACAGTCCGATGAGGACCACGCGCAGGCCGGAACGGGTGACAAGGATTGTCACGGCCGGGCCCGCTGCGGGTCTGGCGACAGGACTGGTGCTGACCGGGTGCGCGGCCACCGCGGACAGCGCCACCGACCGGGCGGCCGGGGCCGCCGGGGGGCAGAGCCCCCGCGCCGACGGGGGGCCGGGGAGGGCGACGTCGTCGCCACCCTCGGCCTGGTCGCGCGCGGCTCTCGTCCCCGGCCGCCCCCCATGGAGCCGAGCCGGACGGGGCGACAAACGACGAGGGGCAGCGAGAAGTGGCGGGTGCGTCGCCCAGCAGCAGGGCGCATCGCCGGGTACTCGACCGCGGCCAGCGGCCCCGCGGGGACCCGGGTCGGGCTCAAGGTGTCGACCTCGGCTGCCAGCTACCGCGTGACCGCCTACCGGCTCGGCGCCTACGACGGCGGCACCGGGCGCGAGGTCTGGCGCATCCCGACGCCCTGCCGGGCCGGGAACAGGCCGCCCCCGTCATGCGGCCGGCCGCGACCCGCACCGTCGTGGCGCCCTGGCGCGCGCCTCACGGTCGCACCGACGGGTGGGAGCCCGGGTTCTACGCTTCAAGCTGCGCACCGGCCACGGGCGGTCCCGTACGTCGTCTCCTCACCGACGGCGGCTGGCACGTCGCCCTCGTCGCCCGATCACGACCTGGCAGGCCTACAACCGTGGGGCGGCTACAGCCTCTCCACGGCCGAGGGGACCGTCGGAGCTACGCGGTGAGCTTCGATCGGCCCGTACACGGGGCGACCGGCGCCAACGACTACCGCACAGCGGCGGTGCCGATCATCGTGCGGCCGGGGCTCGGCATCCCCCTGTCCTACTTCACCAACGTGGATCTCCACCGACCGCCGGGTTGCTCGACGGTGCCGTGGCTACGTGTCGATGGGCCACGACGAGACTGGACGACGACGAGCGGCCGCCGTCCGGGCCGCGCCCGGCACGACCTCGCCCCTCGGCGCGACACGTGACGGCGGTCCGTCTGGACCGGACACCGGCCGGCCCGGTCGTGGTCGGGTCCGGTCCGCGCCGGCCTGACCTCGCGCGAGTCCCCGCGACCACCGCGCGTTCCGTGACGCCCTGCCCCCAGCGGCGCTCACCGGGATGATGTACGAGTGCTACCCGGTCGACACTGACTACGTCGTGGCATCGCCGCAGTGGTGGGGCTTCCGCGGAACGGGCGTTGCGAGGGGGGACGGGATCCCCGGACTGGTCGGCCCGGAGGCCGACCGGGTCTACCCGACCGTCTCCCTGCCCGCGCCCGTTGCAGATCCTCAGCCACTCGCCGTACTCCTGCGGTGGAGTGACGACGGCCGCCGAGTCCGTCTACTACACCGCACCCTCGGGAGCGGGCGTCTTCAACGCCGGCACCCTGCGCTGGGGGTGTGCGATGGTGGACCGGTGCGAGCGACCGCTGGGCGCGAGGACCGCGAGGTTCGTCCGGGTCGTGACCGGCAACGTGCTGCGTGGCTTCGCCGCGGGGCCCGCGGAACGTCGGCACCCGGCCCACGACAACGTCCGGGACTTCGACCTTTCGCCGGCCAACGCGGTGTCGGCCAGCTGAAGTTGTGGCGATCCGACATGATGGGCCTCATGGCCGGAACCGGCGGAGGAGCCCGTCGCGCGACCGGGGCAGCGGTCCTGCTGGTCTCCGTGGCGCTCGGTGGCTGCACTGCGGAACCGCCCGACCGCCGCGGCTTCGCAGCCCACATCCGAGTCGGTGGCACTGCGGGTCCGGACCGTCCACGGCGACACGAACCTGACCCCTGACGCGCGTGCCGAGGCCGAGGGGGCGGTCGGGGACGTGCTGTCCGGCTACGTGGTCCGCGCCTTCCTGGGCGACTACCCGCGAGAGGACTTTGCCCGCGCCTTCGAGTCCTTCACCGGCAACCTGGTCCGGGAGGCGGCAGGCGACCTCGACCAGCTGACGGCGAACCGCTTTCGGGAAGCCGAGGCGGTACGCGCGACCCGGCTCGACGCCGACCTCTCCTTCCTCGTGCAGGACTCCGACATCATCGGCGCCACGGCGTCCGTGCGTTTCGCTTTCGAGGCGACCGTGGACGGCGAGGAGCGGCCCTTGAGCCTGCGCGGCCGACTGATGCTGGTCGAGGACGACGGCGCCTGGTCCGTGTTCGGGTACGACGTCGCACCGACACCGGCGACACGGTCGAGGCGGAGGTGTCGTGATGAGGGCCCTCCGGGTCGCGGCACGGGTGGCGCTGATGCTCACCGTTGTTGCCTTGGTGGTGCCGGGCGCGGCCGTCCACCCGACCACCCTCAGCCTGAGCCAGGTCGAGACCGCGAAGAGCGTCGACTTCCAGGACGGCGTGGTCTGGGTGCTGGTGCTCGGCTCGGACGCTGAGGACGGAACCACCCTGCGGGAGGGCAACACCGATGCCATCGAGCTTCTCGCGCTCGATCTCGAGAGCGGCGCCGCCGCCGGTATCGGAATCCCTCGTGACTCCTGGGTCGACCTGCCCCAAGGGGTGGGGTTCGACCGGATCAACCAGGCGTACAGGGAACGGGGCGTCTCGCTCGCGGCGCAGGCAGTCGGCGAGCTCGTGGGCATCACGCCGGATTTCGTGCTGGTGACCGGGTTCGACGGTTTCCGCTCGATGACCGAGACCGTCGGCGGCGTCGACGTCGTGTCGTCCCAGCGGTTCGTCACCGACGACGGGGGCATGGTGGTCCGGCGGGGCACCAACCACTTCGACGCCGACGAGGCGCTCGACTTCGCCGCCACCAGGAGCAACGTGGACAACGACCTCCGGCGCGCGAAGAACCACCAGGCCCTCCTGCTCGGCTTCCTGCGTAAGCTGCGCCAACGCGAGGACGAGGCCGGGTTCATGGAGCGGGTGACCAGCTCGGCCCTCGGCGGTCTGCAGACCGATCTGCCCCCCACAGACCTCTACCGGCTCGCGCAGGCGGTCACGCAGGTCGATCCCGCGAAGGTGACCGGGTGCATCGTCCTCGGGAGGTTTGCCACCCGGTCCGGTGCCAGCGTGGTCATCCCGAACCGACGCACTGGCGCGACGGCTCGGCCGCGACGCGGCGGCGGACGCCGAGCTGGACCCCGGCTGCCAGCGCTAACGGCCCATCACCCCAGACCGGCCTCTCGAGCACGCACGATCGCCTGAGCGCGGTGCGCCACCTGCAGCTTGGCGAAGATGTTGCTCGCGTGGTTGCGGATGGTCTTGACCGACAGCCCGAGCTCCCGGGCGATCTCTCCGTTGTCGAGGCCGTCCGCGATCCGTCCGAGGATCACTCGCTCACGCTCGGTGAGGTCGGGGAAGACCTCGGCCGCCGGGCGCGCGCGCAGTCCCCGGAAATAGGTCATCATCCGGTCCGCGATCCCGGGCCCGAAGATGACCTCACCGGCGCTGACCGCCTCGATCGCCCGAACGATCTCCTGGCGACGAGCACCCTTCAGGAGGTAGCCGCGGGCTCCCGCCCGGACGGCGGCGAACACCGAGTCCTCGTCGTCCATCATCGACAGGACGATGACGCTGATGTGAGGGGAGGAGGCGACGATCCGGCCGGTGGCCTCGACCCCGTTGAGGCGCGGCATCTGCAGATCCATGAGCACGATGTCGGGCTGCAGGCCCAAGGGCGAGGTCGACGGCGCGGGCGCCGTCGGCTGCGCTGCCGACCACCTCGACACCGTCGGCAGCGCCGAGCAGGGCCTCGAGTCCCTTGCGGAACTCGTCGTGGTCGTCCACGACCAGGATGCGCACGGCTTCGGTGTTCATGCTCCCCCCTCACCGGAGAGCGGCAGCCGGACCTCGACCAGGGTGCCTGCGGCGCTCGACGTCACGGTGCAGGTGCCGCCGAGCTCCTCGGCGCGCTCTCTCATGGAGGTCAGGCCTACACCAGCGCCGGGGTCCGCCGCCAGACCGCGTCCGGTGTCGCGGACCCGGAGCAGCAGCGTGCCGTCCTCGCGCTGCAGGGACACGGTGCAGCGCTCCGCGCCGCTGTGGCGCAGCGCGTTGGTGACGGCCTCCAGAGTGATTCGGTACGCCGCCACCTCGACCGCCGCGGGCAGCGGCTCCACGTCGTCCTCGGCCTCGACGGTCCACGTCATCCGGCCACCGCCCGGGACGCGTTGTTCCTCGGCGCGCTGGCGCAACGCGGACACCAGCCCGAGCTGGTCGAGGGCAGGTGGTCGCAGTCCGTCGACGAGTCGGCGGACCTCGAGGATCTCGGCCCGGGCCTGCTCCGACAGGGCGTCCGCCAGCTCGGCTGCGCCGGCGGGGTCGCGGGCGATCAGGTCGGGGACGGACTCCAGACGCATGGCCAGCGTGGCCAGCGCGGGACCGAGCCCGTCGTGGAGGTCACGCCGGAGCCGCCTCCGCTCCTCCTCACGAGCGGTGACCAGGTGCTGCCGCGAGCGTTGGAGCTCGCGGTTGGCCAGCACGGCCTGCACGAGCGCGCCGACCTGGACGCCGACATCCTCGAGCAGGCGGCGGTCACCGGGACCGAACGGGTCGCGCTGCGGCGCCACCTCGAGCCGCAGTCGGCCGAGGTCGGTGCCTCCAGCGACCAGGTCGACAGTGAACGGGTTCCCCCGGCTCTCGCCGATGGCCACCTGCAGTGGCTCGGTACCTGCGGGGGTCCGGACGTCGATCGCCGCGTAGGAGAGCCGGAGCCGCCTCGCCAGCAACGCCAGGGTCTCGGTCAGCGCGGCCTCCGGAGCCGATGTGGCCTCGAGCCGACGCAGGTCCGAGACGACCCGGTGCGGGAACTCCCGATCGCCGTAGACCATGCGACGCAGCAGCCGCTGCAGGGCGACTGCCAGCGGCAGCACCAGCAGGGCCAGGACGCCGCCGGCGAGAAGTGGCCGGAACCCGATGTCGGAGGCCCGACCGATGGCCGCGGCGACGGCGACGAACGAGGTCGCCACGACGGCGACCGCCGCCGCCTGCACCAGTGCCCTACGAACGGTCGGCTCCACCTCCTCCAGCCGGTAGCCGTCCACCGCCACCACCAGGCAGCCGAGGACCGCAGGCGTGATCAGGAGGATCACCACGTCTCCCGGTAGCAGCGGGTCGCCGGTCAGCTGCCGGGGAAGATCACCGAGCAGGATCCGGCCGACGACGCCGCCCAGGATCCCGATCAGGGCCAGGCGGGTGGCCAGCGTCGTGGCCCGGTCCTGGCTGCGCGCGTAGCGCCAGCAGAGCAGCCCGACCACCGTCGGTACGGCGACCAGCAGCGCGGGCGGGACGACGGTCACCAGGGCCTGCAGGCGCGCCGCCTCCGTGGTCAGCCCGCGGGCCCCGACGAGCAACCAGGCGGCATACCCCACGAGGGGCAGCAGCGCGAGCGGCAGCAGAAGACGCATGCGGCTCGGGACCTGCCTGGCCGGTGCCAGCGTCATCGCGACCACCACTGCGGCCCCGAGGCCGAGTGCGCACAGCAGACCGCCCACCAGTGGCGGCCAGGTGCCCCGGGAGCCGGCCAGGTCGATCACACCCGGTCCCAGAGGCGACACCGTGAGCCAGGCCGGGAGGAGGGCCGCCGCCGCGAGGAACGCGCGCTGCGGTATGCCGTCGGGGCGACGCCAGAAGACGACACTCGCGGCCAGGAGGACCAGGCCGAACCCGACAACCGTCGCCGCGTTCTGGCCAACGGCCTCGACGATCGGGTAGCGGATGAGGGTGACCTGCACGTCGAGGTTGCGGTCCAGGTTCGGAGCCGGGCGCACGATCTCGTAGGTCACGGTCTCGCCGATTTCCCGCTCGGTCGGAGACGTCACCGGCCGCCCAGTCGCCGAACGGGCGCCCTCCGACGGACTGGACGATGTCCCCACGCTGGAGGGAGCGGTCACCGACCACCTCGACGATGGTCACGGTGCTGCCCCAGCGCCCGGTGTCGTCGAGGGCCGAGGTGGAGACCACCGTGCCGTCGCACGGCCCGGCCAGGAGCGCGCCGATCACCCACGCGACCGGGAGCAACCCAGGCCGCGACGACCACGAGGACCCTGCCGGTGCGCGACATCGTGCGACCATCGTGCACCGCGCGCGGGCCGCCCGGTGTCAGGCTCGCGAAATGCCCGTCACCCGGCCGTTGTCACCGAACGTGACCCGCATCCTGACCTCCGGCTCGGTGGCGGTCCTGCGCGCAGAACGTGTAGGCGTTGCCGACCCGCGTGTAGGGCTGGCCGACGGCTCGCCATCACCTGACGGGTGGTCATCCCCACGTCGATCAGGTCCCGGACGGCCGACTCGCTCTTGCGCAGCCCGGGGTTGCGGCAGGAGTCGGGGGCGATGCCCTCGGCCCGCTCCCAGGTCTGCAGGTAGGCCTCGGCGCCGCGCGCCATGTCCTCGACGATCGCGTCGCCCTCGGAGCCACCCGCGACCATCCGGAGGTCCTCGATCCAGTCGGGGTAGAGGCCGTACTGCGCGACGCCGTCGGCGTTGATGTCGTAGACGCGCTCGCCGGCCACCTGCTTGTCGACGGTGACCCCGCCGAACCCGGTGAAGGGGTAGGTCACCGGGTTGGACACGTCGGTGCCGCGGGGGTCGCCCTGGGCGCCGAGCCCGTTCATGTCAGCGCCGTAGCCGAAGCCGAAGTAGTAGCGCTCGTCGGCCCAGCCGAGGTGGGCGCGCCACTTCTCGACGAAGCCGGTCGAGTCGCCGGCGTACGGCGCGATGTAGCCGCCCAGCTCGTAGATCCGCGGGTAGGCGTCCTCGGTCGACCAGGAGTGGCTGGACATCACTCCGGAGTAGCCCATCGCCTCGACCTGGTCGAGCGCGGCGTTGCGGGCCTTGACGCTCATGTGGTCGGGGTCGAAGAGCATGTGTCGATCGGCGAGACCGGCGATGGTCTGCTCGCCCAGCGTGGTCAGGCCGCGCTCGTTGCAGTGGTCGGGCGGCGGGTAGATCGGGAGGGCGGTCCCGGTCGTGCCGAAGATCTCGCCGATCGCCCCGAAGAGCGCGTCCTGCTGCTCGGCGCTGATCTCCGGCGCTGCCAGCTGGTTCTTGTCGTGGGCGTCGGGGTTCTCCGGCTCGCAGTGCCGCATGTCCCAGAACGAGTTGGTCTCGCGGAAGTTCGCGCTGTTGACCGCCACCCCGACCTCGCCGTTGTCACCGGCCACACCGGAGAGCGCGTTGTCGAACTTGTTGACCAGCTCCATCTGCCGCACGCCGAGGTCGTGCACCTCGTCGAGCTGCCGGTCGATGGACGCGGGGTCGCAGGTGGGCTTCGTCGGGTTGGACGTGCAGCCGAAGGGCACGCTGGTCTCGATGCCCATCACGATCGCCATCTTCCCGGCGTTGATCACCCGGCGGGCCTCCCACGGGCTCTTCACGATCCGGTAGAAGCCCTCGCCGGGGCCGCCGAACTGGGCGTCGATGTAGTCCTGCATCTCGTACATCCGCTTCGCCTGGAGGCGGATCGAGTCCATGTCGTCGCAGGAGTTCTTCTCGTTCGGTGGCGGCAGCGGGTAGAGCTCGCAGAGCTGGTTGTTCTCGACGAGCAGGTTGACGAACAACCGCTGCCCGCCGCGCCATGAGCGCTCCAGCCAGCGGTAGTAGGTGCCTTCGTGGGTCAGGGAGTTGGGGGCCGGCCAGTCCTTGAAGGTCGGCCAGCCGACGGGATCGTGGCTGGGCTCGCCGGAGAGGATCGACTCGAGCACCGCGCCATGGCCCTGGGTCTGGGTGTGGTCGTCGCAGTCGACGAGTGCGTACGGCGCGCCGTACCGGTGCCACGGCTGGCCGCAGTGGACGCCGCCACCGAGGAACTCGAAAGCCATCCCGTGGGTGTGGGCGTCGACGTAGCCGCGCACCTCCTGGAAGGGCGTGGTGCCGGCGAACGGGGCGCCCGTGACGCCGATCGCGGCCTCGGGGTAGCGCGCGCAGCCGGTCGTGGTGCGCAGTGAGAAACGCTGCGGCTCGTCCGCGGACGCGAAGCCGCCGCCGGCGCTGGTGAGGAAGCGGCCGTCGGCCAGCTGGAAGGTGTAACGGCCGTCGCGACCGGCGGCGCTCCAGTCGGCGTTCTCGGACGGCTCCTCGGCCAGCCCGTCGGCGCTCACGAACGACTCGTCGCGGGTGTAGAGCAGGTAGGAGCCGAGGTCGGTGGCCTGGAACCGGATCGGCTGGCCGGCCATCGAGTAGCAGCCGCCGGCCATGGCGTAGCGGTCCTCCGGCACCGCCTGCCGCTCCTCGCGGACCGGCGTGGTGGTCAGCCTCGGGTCGGGCGTGCTGCGGTTCTCGGCGACGTACGCCGCGTTGTCGCGCCGCTCCGCGGCGGTCGTCGGGTCCTGCGTGGCCTTGCCGAGGACGCCCGCACGGGAGATGGCGTTCTTGGTGGCGCGATCTGCGCGGACCGCTACGGCGGCGTCCTTCGAGGCGTCGTAGGCGCCGTGCAGGTTGCCCAGCCGGCCACCGGAGGAGAACACGTTGATCGCAGTGGCGACCACGGCCACCGCGACGACGATCGAGCACAGCAGACGGGGAAGGGGGGTTCGGGTCGGGCGCACGGGTCTCCTCGGGCTGGATGCGCTTGTACAACGAGGATCCGGCCTCGAAGTCACCCCGACCGGCGCCGGGACCCGGCAGACTCGTCGCATGCAGCTCGACGATGCAGTGGCGACGGCGCGGTCGCTCGTCGCCGAACGCTTCCCCGAGGCGCGGGCGGCCTGGCTGGCGGGCAGTGTCGTCGCGGGCACGGCCACAGCGACCTCCGACCTCGACATCACGGTCCTGCTCCCGGGGCCGCCGGCGCCGTTCCGGGAGTCCCTGGAGTACGACGGCTGGCCGGTCGAGCTCTTCGTGCACTCCCGGGAGACAGTCGCGCGCTGGATCGCCAAGGACCTCGAGCGCCGGCGGCCCACACTCGTGCGGCTGATCTCGAGCGGGGTGGTCCTCGTCGATGCCGACGGTGCGGGGTTGGCGCTGGCCGAGGAGTGCGCCGCCGTCCTCTCCGCCGGGCCGGGTCCGCTCTCCGACGCCGACCGGGACTCGATGCGCTACGGACTCACCGACCTGCTCGACGACCTGGCCGACGCGAGGGAACCAGTGATGACGGCGGCGGTGGCGTTCGCGACCTGGGAGGCGGCGGCCAGGTTGTTGCTGGCGGCCGACGGGCGCTGGTGGGGCACCGGGAAGTGGCTGGTCCACGAGCTACGCGAGTACGACGCCGCGCACGGCACGTCGTACGCCCTCCGGCTGCACGCCGGCCTGACCGCCGCCGTCGTGCGAGACCCCGTCCTGCTCACCGTCGTGGTGGAGGAGATCCTCGAGGCCGCCGGTGGGCGGTTGTGGGCGGGTTACAAGGTCGAGGGATGAGCAAGGTCAGATCAACATTTTGCCCAGATCCGACGGACTGCTTGCCGCTGTAGTTGAACAGTCACACACTTGGATGACCAGCGAGGGTCTGCCCTCGCCATTCGGAGGGAGCCCCACATGCGCAAGCTACTGACCCTGCTTTTCGTCCTCCCGCTCCTGGTGCTCACGGCACCGCCCGCCCAGGCCGCGGAGACATGCACGATCACCCCACCCACGACCATCCGGCCGCGACGGGCACGGTCGGGACCGAGTTCAACTACTTCATCGACGTGGACGGCTGCGCGTCGTCGAACAAGCAACCGACCTTCAAGGTCGTCGAGGGCCGCCTGCCCGCGGGGACGAAGATCTTCGACTTCGCCTCGCGCACCGGCCTGATCTTCGGAACCCCCAAGACCGCCGGCACGTTCACGTTCACGGTCCAGGTCAAGGACCAGGATGGGGATACCGACACCCAGGAATTCACGATCGTGATCGAGCCGGCCGAGGCGCCGACGATCAACGAGGAAGTGACGCCCAACGCCGGAACGGTCGGCGAGCCCTACTTCTTCAACGTGTTCGTCACCGGTGGGGTCCAGCCCTACACCTTTGCGGTGGTCGACGGGGCGCTTCCGCCCGGCCTGGAGCTGCCGAGGCGGGACAACACCATCTCCGGAACACCCACCGAGGCCGGCACCTTCACGTTCACAGTTCAGGTAACGGACGACATCGGTGGCACCGACGAGAGGGAGTACACCATCACGATCAACCCCTGACGTCAGACGGTTCTTGCGGTTGCCGCCCGGCCACCGAGCCGGGCGGTGAGCGCCTCGGCCGCGCGGCGGACCGCCATCGTGGGCGGCTCGTCCTCCGTCGGGGTCGGGAAGGTGATGGCGAGCCCGGCGACGGGGTGCCCGTTCGGGTCGAGGACCGGCGCCGCGACGCTGGCGAAGCCCGGGGTCACCTCGCCGTCCTCGACGGCGTAGCCGCGTTGCCTGGTCTCGGCGAGCAGCGTGCGCAGTGCGCTCAGGGTGGCCGTGCCCTTGCCGTGCCGGTCGACGAAGGCACTGCGGTCGGGGTAGAGGGCTCGCACCTGGGCCGGCGGCAGGGCGGCCAGGATGGCGCGACCGCTGGCGGTCAGGTGCGCCGGCAGCCGCACACCGACATCGGTCACCAGCGGCGGCCGGCCGGGCGCGCGCTCCTCGACCACGTACAGCACGTCGCGTCCGTGCAGGACGGCGAGGTGGGCACTGTGGCCGGTCGCGTCGACCAGGCCGGCGAGCAGTCGCCGGGCGATCCGCTGCAGGGGTTCTTGCCGCGAGTAGCCGCTGCCGACCTCGAAGGCCGCGACGCCGAGGCCGTACCGCTTCTCCTCGACGAGATGGATGACGAAGCCCTCGTCGACCATCGTGCTGAGCAGGTGGTACGCCGTGCTCCGGGGCAGGTCGACCGAGCGCATGATCCGGTCGAGCGGGACGGGGTCGGGCTGGCTGGCCAGGAACCGGAGGACGCGCAGCGCGCGGGTCGCGGCTGGGACCTGGCTCATGGACAGCGGTCCGGGGACGCGATCATCCCGACAGTCATCCGCGCCGCCCCCGGACGGGTGACGGCGCGGATGGTGAGCATGGCGTGAGCCTACGGTGCGCGGTGGGCCCCGCCGGGCTCGCTCGGGTCCTCGACCGGACGGCCGTGCTCGTCGACCGGGCGACCCTGGTCGTCGACCCGGGTGGTTCCCGTCGTACCGGGCGTGCCGGTCGTCTCCGTCGGGCCGGTGGTCGCCGTGGTGCCGGTGGTCGAGGGTTCGACCCGGCCGGTCTCGTCGTACGCCGGCGCGCTTGTCTCGGCGGCCCTGGTGTCGGGGTTGTAGTCGTCGGACCGGTGGTCGACGTTCGGGTCCAGCCGATCTGCCTCGCGGAGCTTGTCCTCGTGCAGCGCCCTCTCCTGGCTCACGCCCTGGTGGGCGCGGGCCGCCTCTTCCTCGGCGCGCTGCGCCTGGAGGCGGGACTGCTCGGCCCTGGCCTCGGCCTCCCTGGCCTGTACCTGGGACTCCTGCAGGCCGCCGGCGTGAGCCGCGGCTTCCTGCCGGATGCGCTCGGCCTCCGCGTGGCGGTGTTCCCTCTTCTTCTTGCCGCCCATCCACATGGCCAGCCCGATCAGGGCAAGGACGATGACGGCGATCACGATGATCAGGACGATCGTTCCGGTGCTCACGAATGTCTCCAGACTCTCGGCGCGAGGGCGCACGTCATGCACCCTCCCTGACGATGGCCCGTACCCAGGTCGCCGAGCCTCATGCCGGCGCCGGTGGGTGTGGCGTCCAGACCTTCCGGACCGCCGGTTCCGCCGTGGGCGAACGAGGGGAACGACTTGCTGCGGCCCGGCGTTCTCTGCTCATGGACGATGAGCCGGCCATGAACGACGAGGGTCCGCTCGACGCCTACTCGGCGGTGGTGGTCGGGGTGGCGGAGCTGCTGACGCCGCGCGTGGCGTCGCTGCGGATCCGCGGCCGTCGCGGCGAGGCTGCCGGCTCGGCCGTGGTGCTCAGCAGCGAGGGACACCTGGTCACGAACGCCCACGTTGTCGGCGACGCGACCAGGGGCGAGGTTGCCTTCTCCGACGGCACCGTCGCGACGTTCGACGTCGTGGGCCGCGACCCGCTCTCCGACCTCGCGATCGTGCGCGCCGACCGCCCGGTGCCCGCGCCCCCGGAGTACGGCGACGCGGACCGGCTCAAGGTCGGCTCACTGGTCGTGGCCGTCGGCAACCCCCTCGGGCTCGCGGGCAGCGTGACCGCCGGGGTGGTCAGCGCCCTCGGGCGCAGCATGCCGGCGCGCGGCCGGACGACGGCCCGCCTGATCGAGGACGTCATCCAGACCGATGCCGCGCTCAACCCGGGCAACTCCGGAGGGGCGCTGGCCGACGCCAGCGGTCGCGTGGTCGGCATCAACACGGCGGTGGCCGGCATCGGACTGGGCCTCGCCGTCCCGGTCAACGCCACCACGAATCGGATCATCTACTCGCTGCTCCACGACGGCCGGATGCGGCGCGCCTACCTCGGCCTGGTCACCAGTCCGGCGCCGCTGCCGCCCGCGTGGGCCGACCGGTCCGGACAGCAGACCGCCCTGCGCGTGGTCGAGGTGGTCGAGCAGAGTCCCGCCGAGCTCAGCGGCCTGCGGCGCGGCGACCTGATCCTCGCCGTCGAGGGCACGCCCCTGGGGGACGCGCAGTCACTGCAGCGACGCCTGCTCGACGACGCGATCGGCTCCCGGATCGAGATCACCGTCCTGCGCAACGGTGCGCTGGTCGACGCCGTGGCCGAGCCGACCGAGCTCGTGGACTAGGGTCTCGGATCCGAGACTGCGAGGTGGCGGGGGTACTGGTGGGCAGCGGTGCCCGGGAGTTGGATTGAGGCATGGTCTCGACAACATCCACCGCCACCGAGGTCGCGGTCGGCACCGGTCCGGTCTCGTTCGACGACGTGGTGGCGGTGTGCCGCGACGGCGCCGGCGTGGTGCTCACCGACGACGCGGTGGCCGCGATCGAGCGGGCCCGCACCGTTGTCGACGAACTCGCGGCCGCGCCGACGCCGGCGTACGGCATCTCGACCGGCTTCGGCGCCCTGGCGACCCGGCACATCCCGACCGAGATGCGGGCGCAGCTGCAGAAGTCGCTGGTGCGTTCCCACGCCGCCGGGTCGGGTCCCGAGGTCGAGCGTGAGGTGGTGCGCGGGCTGATGTTGCTGCGGCTCTCGACCCTGGCCACCGGGCACACCGGCATCCGCCCCGAGACCGCGCAGCTGCTGGCGTCGCTGCTCACGCACGGGATCACGCCGGTGGTGCGGGAGTACGGCTCGCTCGGCTGTTCCGGCGACCTCGCGCCGCTCGCTCAGTGCGCGCTCGCGCTGATGGGTGAGGGCCAGGTGCGCGATGCGTCGGGGTCGCTCGTGGACGCCGCCGACGCCCTGGCCACGGCCGGGCTCGCCCCGGTCGAGCTCGCCGCCAAGGAGGGGCTCGCGCTGATCAACGGCACCGACGGGATGCTGGGGATGCTGGTGCTGGCGATCCACGACCTGCGCCGCCTGCTGCAGGCGGCCGACGTCGCCGCGGCCATGTCGGTGGAGGCCCAGCTCGCGACCGACCGGGTCTTCGCGCCCGAGCTGCAGGCGATCCGCCCGCATCCGGGACAGGCGCTCTCGGCGGCCAACCTCACCGCGATCCTTGCCGACTCCGGCGTGGTCGCCTCGCACCGCGGCCCGGACTGCAACCGGGTCCAGGACGCGTACTCGCTGCGCTGCTCGCCGCAGGTGCACGGCGCGGCACGCGACACCGTCGAGCACGCCGCGGTCGTGGCCGGTCGCGAGCTGGCGTCGGCCGTGGACAACCCGGTGGTGCTGGCCGAGGAGGGGCGGGTCGAGTCGAACGGCAACTTCCACGGAGCGCCGGTCGCCTACGTCCTGGACTTCCTGGCCATCGTCGCCGCCGACGCCGCCTCGATCTCGGAGCGGCGCACCGACCGGTTCCTCGACAAGGCCCGCAACCACGGGCTTCCGCCGTTCCTCGCCGACGACCCGGGCGTCGACAGCGGGCACATGATCGCCCAGTACACCCAGGCCGCGATCGTCTCCGAGCTCAAGCGGCTCGCCGTGCCCGCCTCGGTCGACTCGATCCCCTCCAGCGCGATGCAGGAGGACCACGTCTCGATGGGCTGGTCGGCCGCCCGCAAGCTGCGCCGCTCGGTCGACGGGCTGACCCGGGTGGTGGCCATCGAGATCCTCACCGCCGCCCGCGCGCTCGACCTTCGCGCGCCGCTCCAGCCCGCGCCGGCCTCGCGGGCCGTCGTACGACTTCTGCGGTCGTCGGGGATCGAGGGACCCGGACCTGACCGCCACCTCTCGCCCGAGATCGAGGCCGCCGTCGAGCTGGTCGGCTCGGGTGCCGTCCTCGCTGCCGTCGAAGAAGTGATCGGAGAACTGTCGTGAGCACGAATCCCCGCCTGCCCATCCACGCCGCAACCGGCACGGAGCTGTCCGCGAAGTCCTGGCAGACCGAAGCCCCGCTGCGGATGCTGATGAACAACCTCGACCCGGAGAACGCCGAGCGTCCCGAGGACCTCGTGGTCTACGGCGGCACCGGCAAGGCCGCGCGCAGCTGGGAGGCGTACGACGCCCTGGTCGCGACCCTGCGCTCCCTGGAGGACGACGAGACCATGCTCGTCCAGTCCGGGAAGCCGGTCGGGGTGATGAAGACCCACGAGTGGGCGCCGCGGGTGCTGATCGCCAACTCCAACCTGGTCGGCGACTGGGCCAACTGGGAGGAGTTCCGACGGCTGGAGGAGCTCGGGCTGACGATGTACGGCCAGATGACGGCCGGCTCGTGGATCTACATCGGGACCCAGGGGATCCTGCAGGGCACGTTCGAGACCTTCGCCGCGGTGGCCGACAAGAGATTCGACGGCACGCTGGCGGGCACCATCACCGTCACCGCCGGACTCGGCGGCATGGGCGGCGCGCAGCCGCTCGCGGTCACCATGAACGAGGGCGTCGTGATCTGCGTCGAGTGCGACCAGTCCCGGATCCAGCGCCGGATCGATCACCGCTACCTCGACGTGCAGGCGTCCTCGCTGGAGGAGGCCGTGGAGATGGCGATCGCTGCGCGCGACGAGCGCCGACCGCTGTCGATCGGCGTGCTGGGCAACGCCGCGGAGATGCTGCCGGCGCTGCTGGAGATGGACGCACCCGTCGACATCGTCACCGACCAGACCTCGGCGCACGACCCGTTGTTCTACCTGCCGGTGAGCACCGCCTTCGAGGACTGGGAGCGCGAGCGGACGGACGATCCCGTCGGCTTCACGAAGCGGGCCCAGGAGTCGATGGCCGCGCACGTGCGGGCGATGGTGGAGTTCCAGGACCGTGGGGCCGAGGTGTTCGACTACGGCAACTCGATCCGCGACGAGGCCAGGAAGGGCGGCTACGACCGGGCCTTCGAGTTCCCCGGCTTCGTGCCGGCGTACATCCGGCCGCTGTTCTGCGAGGGCAAGGGCCCGTTCCGCTGGGCCGCGCTGTCGGGCGACCCCGCCGACATCGCCGCGACTGACCGAGCGATCCTCGAGCTGTTCCCCGACAACGAGCGGCTGCGGAAGTGGATCACCATGGCCGGCGAGCGGGTGCAGTTCCAGGGCCTGCCGGCCCGGATCTGCTGGCTGGGGTACGGCGAGCGGCACCTCGCCGGGCTCAAGTTCAACGAGATGGTGGCCTCCGGAGAGCTGAAGGCGCCGGTCGTGATCGGCCGGGACCACCTCGACTGCGGGTCGGTCGCGTCGCCGTACCGCGAGACCGAAGCGATGCTCGACGGCTCCGACGCGATCGCCGACTGGGCCCTGCTCAACGCCCTGGTCAACACCGCCTCGGGTGCGTCGTGGGTGTCGATCCACCACGGCGGTGGCGTGGGCATGGGCCGTTCCATCCACGCCGGCCAGGTGTGCGTCGCCGACGGCACTCCCCTCGCCGCCCAGAAGATCGAGCGGGTGCTCACCAACGACCCGGGCATGGGCGTGATCCGGCACGTTGACGCCGGCTACGAGCGGGCGGCCGAGGTCGCCGCCGAGCGCGGGGTGCAGGTGCCGATGTCCGAGTCCGCTCGGACCGAGCCTGCGAGGGCCGAGGGCTGACGGCCCGGGGTCAGTCGGGGATCGACGTCTCCGCGGTGACCGGGTCGGCGGTGACCGGCACCGGCTGCTCGATGCCGTTGACCGCGGGCGTGATCGAGCGTTCGACCACCATGGCCAGGGCCGCCATGGCCGCGCAGCATCCGACCAGCAGGGCGATGAACACGGCCGGCAGGACGCGGTCGAGCAGCAGGCCCGCGACCACGGGACCCGCGATCGCCCCCGCCTGGAAGGCCCCGGCGTTGACCGCGTTGTAGCGGCCCCGGAGGTGGTCGGGCGCCAGGTCGTTGACGATCGCCGGCACCGTCGGTTGCAGCAGGGTCTCGCCGAGGGCGAAGACGGCGGTGAAGGCGAGGACGCCGGAGGCGGCCAGGGCGCCGCCGGGCGTCAGGGCGGTGGCGCCGAGGAACAGCCAGGAGACGGCCCACAGGGCCGCCATGACCAGCAAGATGCGGGTCCGTCGATGGCCGACGATGCGGCGCAGGACCAGGAACTGCAGCAGCACGATCACCGCGGTGTTGACTGCGAACGCGAAGCCGATGACCTCGGTGGAGGTCAGGCTGAACTGCCGGGCGTACGCCGGGAAGCCGGCCTCGAGCTGGCCGTAGCCGACGAACACCGCGAGGAAGGTCAGCAGGGTCATCCACACCACGGCCGGCTCACGGAGGATGGTGAGGTAGGAGCCGGCCCTGGCATCGGCGTCGGACGCCGGCTCCGCCCGGCCGTGGACGTGACGCAGCGGGCCGAGCAGCAGGCCGATCGGAACGAGCATGCTCGCCGCGTCGGCAAGGAAGATGACGGTGAACGTCGTCGGCTCGCCCACGTCGGCGTAGATCCCGCCGATGATCCCGCCGACGCCGATGCCGAGGTTGACCAGGGCGAAGTTGATACCGAAGTACTGCAAGCGGGCCGGCCCGCTCACGACCGAGGCGATCAAGGCGTTGAACGCCGGCCACGCGACCCCGAAGTTGAACCCCAGGAACGCGAACGCCACCGCCACCGCGACCGGTGTGGTCGCGAAGGCGAGGATCACGCACCCGACGAGCTGGGAGGCAGTCGAGCACAGCAGCATCCAGCGCGCTCCCAGGCGGTCGGTCAGCGCTCCGCCGGGACCGGTGACGGCGAGCGCGACGATCGCGATGAACGCCATCAGCGCGCCGGCGAGGTCGAGCGAGATGCCGCGCACCTCGTGGAGGTAGATGATCGTGAACGGCAGGGTCAGCCCCCGGCCGAGCGTCTGGATCGCCACCGTCGACAGCATCCAGCGGCCCTCGGTGGGCAGGCCGGCCCAGAAGTCGCGCAGGCCGGCTCCCGACGTCGTGCTCACCGGACCATCCTTGCGCGGGGCACCGACAACGGCCCATCGGTTTTCGTCCCGGACATGACGAGAGGGGCGGTGGCGCCCTCTGTGCCGCCGCCCCTCTCGTACGGACCTCGCTCTAGGGGGCGTAGGCGAGGCGACCTGGGGAAGTCTGTGGTGCGTATCCCGAGCCACCCTCCCTCCGATGCTCGGGGGCACCCCCTCGGGTGCCTACGGACCAATGTCGTGGCGCCCAGGTACACCTCTCAATCGGACGATGGGACTAGTTCGCAAACCACGCCGAGTCGATGCAGCGGGTGATGCCCATGCCCCAGGGCGCCGAGGTTGTATGTGAGTTGCGATCCCTGTCGGTTCGGGTACGCGATGCGCGGCGAGTTGGTCGAGGGGTCCCGCCACGAGGCGAACGTCGCCCGGGGCCGCCTGTTCTCCCCGGTCCAGCGGTGATTGCCTCGCCCAAGGACCCCGCTTCTTCCGACCTCGACGCCGAGCCCGGCGCGGAGGAGGAGTTGCCCGCCCTTCTGAGCAGGGCGCCGCGCTGTCCGTAGAGGTTCGGGTGCGTCACCGCTACGCTCGTGCGGTCCGTTCATGGGGGCGGAAGGCTAGACGAAATGCGGAGTACCAGACCCGGCGCTGCGACGGTCTCGGTCGTGGTCCTGACCGGTTGCTCCCTGCTCCAGAGTGCCTGCGCGTCGTCCCCGGGGTCGCGTGTCGTGTCCGGACCCGCTGCGGGCGACCTGTTCGTGCACGGACAGGTCCTCCGGGACGGCGACCCGGTCACGGGAGCCGAGGTCTCCCTGGTGATCGAGGACCTGGGCGCGACCGGTGAGTCCACGGCGTACGACGTCCCGGCGGTCACGACCGGCGACGACGGGGACTATGCCTTCGAGATCGATCCCGATGAGCTGCCGGCGCGGTTCCGGGTCGGGGAGGACTACGTGAACTTCGACGTGTCCGTGGTCGAGGGTGCGGACCGGTCGGCCTGGTCCTCGACCGTCTGGCTTGTGGAGGGCGCGGCCGGTTGGCGCGGTCAGGAAGCGGACGTCGGCGACGCGGTGCCTGCCGTGTCCTTCGAGCTCGGTCACGGGACCGTCGAGGTCACAGACTCCTCCGGGGAGAGCGCGACGTACGGCGAGTGAGGCGTCGGCCGCGCAGGTCACGGTTCGGAACTCGTTTCGGTCGGCACCCTTGACAGGCCATTACTAAACCGGTTTAGGTGGAGCGTGCCCCGGCCCACCATCAACGACGTCGCTCGGGCCTCGGGCGTCTCCAAGGGGGCCGTCTCCTTCGCGTTCAACAACCGCACGGGCCTCGCCCCGGAGACCAGGGCCCGGATTCTCGCGGTCGCCCGCGACATGGGCTGGACTCCGAGCTCCCGCGCCCGCGCCCTCTCGGTCTCCCGGGCGCTCGCCGTGGGGCTGGTGATGGCGCGGCCGCCCGAGACCCTGCGGGCGGACCCGTTCTTTCCGTCCTTCATCGCGGGCGTGGAGAGCGAGCTGTCCCGCCACGGCTACGCGCTGCTGCTCCAGGTCGTGCCCGAGCACGAGGGCGAGCAGCAGAGCTACCGCCGGCTGAGCGACGAGGGCAGGGTCGACGGCGTCTTCGTCACCGACCTCCACGTCGACGACCAGCGTCCTGCGCTCCTCGCGGAGCTGGGACTCCCCGCTGTGATCGTGGGCCCCGCACTGCCGGAGGCCTTCTGGCCTTCCGTCGGTGTCGATGACGGCCCCGGGATCGTCGCCGCCGTCGAGCATCTCCTGGCCCAGGGGCACACCCGGATCGCGCACGTGTCCGGCCCGAGCCGGATGGTGCACGGCCGGTCCCGACGCGTGGCGTGGGCGGCCGCCCTGCAGGCGGCGAACCTTCCGGAGGGCCCCTGCGTCGAGGCCGACTTCTCCGCCGAGGGTGGGTCGGCCGCCACCCGGAAGCTGCTGGACCTGGCCGACCCGCCGACCGCGATCGTCTACGCCAACGACCTCATGGCAATCGCGGGTCTTGCCGTCGCCGCCGGACGCGGCATCGACGTTCCCGGCGACCTGTCCGTGACGGGCTACGAGGACACCGAGCTCGCCGCCCACCTCCAGCCCCCGCTGACCACGGTGTGCAGCGACGTCATCGGCTGGGGGCGGGCCGCCGCAGTGCGGCTGCTCGAGCTGATCGACCAGCGTCCCGCCACCGACGTCCAGCTCCCGCTGCCGCGGCTGGTCGTCCGCGGTTCCAGCGGCCCCGTTCCCCAACCCACCCCCTGAACCACACAGCCCGACCCGCAGCACACGAATGGAGAAACAGATGAGATCGAAGGTCGCTACCGCATTACTGACCATGCTGGCGCTTGGCATGACCGCCGCGTGCGGGGGTGACTCCGGGGACTCCGAAGGCGCCACCTCGGCCACCGGCCCGATCAAGGTGTGGCTGTCGAACAACCCCGAGGAGATCGCCTGGGGCAAGGCGATGGTCAAGGAGTGGAACGCCGAGCACCCCGACGAGGAGGTCACCGCCCAGGAGATCCCCGCCGGGCAGACCTCCGAGGAGGTCATCGGCGCCGCGATCACCGCCGGCAACGCGCCCTGCCTGGTGTTCAACACCTCCCCCGCGGCCGTGCCGCAGTTCCAGAAGCAGGGCGGCCTGGTCGCCCTGGACGACTTCGAGGGCGGCACCGACTACGTCGAGTCGCGCAGCGGTGACGTGGCCGAGCAGTACAAGTCGCCGGACGGGCAGTACTACCAGATCCCCTGGAAGTCGAACCCGGTGATGATCTTCTACAACAAGGACCTCATGAAGAAGGCCGGGATCGACCCGGAGAACCCGCCGCTGGCCACGTACGACGAGTTCCTCGAGACCAGCCGCAAGATCGTCGACAGCGGGGCCGCCCAGGCCGCCATCTGGCCGGCACCGACCAGCGAGTTCTTCCAGTCCTGGTTCGACTTCTACCCGATGTTCGCCGCCGAGACCGGCGGCCAGCAGCTGATCGAGGACGACGAGGCGACCTTCGACTCCGAGGAGGGCATGGCCGTCGCGGAGTTCTGGCAGACCATGTACGACGAGGGTCTCGCGCAGCAGGAGGTCTACAACGGCGACTCCTTCGCCGACCAGAAGGCGGCGATGGCGATCGTCGGCCCCTGGGCGATCGCGGTCTACGGCGAGTCGGTCGACTGGGGCGCCGCTCCCGTCCCGACCTCGTCCGGCACCAGCCCGGAGGAGACCTACACGTTCTCCGATGCGAAGAACATCGGGCTCTACTCGGCGTGCGAGAACCAGGGCACCGCCTGGGAGGTCCTGAAGTTCGCGACCAGCGAGGAGCAGGACGGCAAGCTGCTGGAGATGACCGGCCAGATGCCGCTGCGCAGCGACCTGCAGGGCACCTACCCGGACTACTTCAAGGAGAACCCGGAGTACGTCGCCTTCGCCGACCAGGCCTCGCGCACCGTCGAGGTGCCCAACGTGCGCCAACTCGATCGAGATCTGGCAGACGTTCCGTGACGCGTACTCCGACGTCGGTGATCTTCGGCAAGACGTCGGTCGACGAGTCGCTCTCGGACGCAGCCGACGAGACCACGGACCTCGCCAGCCAGTCCTGAGCCGGATCCGACGATGACCGAGACCGTGGACCGGACGCGTCCGGCACGCTCCCGCTCGAGGCTGGCGGCCCTCCTGGGCCGCCAGCCCCTGGGGCATCGTGTTCTCCGCGCCCTACGCGGTGTTCCTCGTCGTCGTGTTCGCCTACCCCCTCGGGCTGGCGGTGTGGATGAGCTTCCACGACTACTTCTTCGCCGCCCCCGGCGTGGAGGTGGAGCGGCCGTTCGTCGGGCTGGAGAACTACCAGACCGTCCTCGGCGACCCGGACGTGCAGGGAGTCGTTCCTCAACGTGGTCGAGTTCCTCCTCATCAACGTGCCGCTGACCGTCGTGCTCGCCCTGGTCCTGGCCGCCGCGCTCAACGGCGCCATCCGGGGCCGGACCTTCCTGCGGGTCGCCTACTTCGCCCCCTACGTGACCGCCAGCGTCGCCCTGGTGGCGGTGTGGCTGTTCCTCTTCAGCCAGGGCGGCATGGTCAACCAGGTTCTCGGCCCGCTGGCGCCGGACCCGTCGTGGCTGGTGAACAGCACCCTGGCGATGCCGGTGATCGCGCTCTTCGTGACCTGGAAGCAGCTCGGCTTCTTCGTCCTGCTCTACCTCGCGGCGCTGCAGAACGTGCCGAAGGAGCTCTACGAGTCCGCCGCCAGTCGACGGCGCGGGACGGGTCAGGCGTTCTGGCACGTGACCGTCCCCGGGGTGCGGCCCGCCACCACGCTGGTGCTGATCCTGGCCACGATCACCGGCGCCAACCTGTTCACCGAGCCCTACCTGCTCACCAACGGCGGCGGGCCCAACGGCGCCTCGACCTCACCGGTGCTGGTGATGTACCAGAAGGGCATCGAGCAGGGGAACCCCGACACCGCCGCCGCGATCGGCGTGATCCTCGTGATCGGCGTGCTGCTGATCGCCCTGGTCACCCGGAAAGTCGTGGAGAGGGACTGACATGAACCGCATCCTGCGATACCTGGTGCTGTTCGGCGGCGCCCTGCTGTTCGTCTTCCCCTTCTACTACATGGTGGTCAGCTCGCTGCAGGAGGAGCCCGACACCTCGCTGCGGGCGCGTTCCCCACCGGCGGGTTCACGCTGGACAACTACACCGCGATCAACGAGCGGGTGGACCTGCTCCAGTCGCTGGTCAACTCAGGCATCTTCACCGGCGGCGTCCTGCTCGGGACGGTCGTCTTCGGGGTGCTGGCCGGCTATGCGCTGGCGCGGCTGCACTACCGCGGGCGGGGCACCCTCTTCGCCGTCATGCTGCTGGTGCAGACCATCCCGTTCCAGCTCCTGATCATCCCGATCTACGTGATGATCGTGCGCACCTACGGGCTGGCCGACTCCTACCTCGGGATGATCGTCGCCGTTCGCGATCAACTCCACGGCGGTGTTCATCTTCCGGCAGTTCTTCCTGCAGCTGCCCGAGGAGCTGTTCGCGGCCGCCCGCGCTCGACGGCGCCAGCGAGCTGCGGATCCTGTGGTCGATTGCGCTGCCGCTGGTCCGCCCGGCCCTGCTCACCGCGATGCCTGCTCACCTTCATCGGTCCCTGGAACGAGTTCCTCTGGCCCTTCCTCGTCACCAAGGAGGCCGACATGCAGCCACTCGCGGTCTCGCTCGCCAACTACATCAGCAACGTGGCCGGGCGAGCCGCGAACCCGTACGGCGCCATTCTCGCCGGCGCGGTGGTGCTCTCGGTTCCCGCCGTGGCGCTCTTCGTCGCGTTCCAGAAGCACTTCACCGCCTCCGACCTCGGGTCGGGCGTCAAGGGATGACCGACGGAACCTCCACGGGCTCCGGGGATCGGCCTCGGGATCGTCGGGGCGGGTGGCTTCGCCACGTTCCTCGTCGGGGCCACCGCCTCGCTGCCGGGTGTCACCGTGCGGTCCGTCGCCGACGTCCGCCCGGAGGCCGCGCGCCGACTGGCGGACGCCCACGGTGCGCGGGTGGCCGAGCCGTGGACCGACCTGCTGACCGACGCCGCCGTCGACGTGGTGGTCGTGGCCACCACCCCCGACAGCCACGCAGCCATCGCCCGGGCCGCGCTCGAGGCGGGCAAGCACGTCTTCGTCGAGAAGCCGCTCGCCCTCGACGACGCCGAGGCCCGCGACCTCGTGGCCACCGTCGAGCGCACCGGCAGGGTGCTGGTCGTCGACCACGTGCTGCGCTACAACCCGCTGCTGCGCGCGCTGAGCCGGCTGCGCGGCTCCCTGCTCGGTCCGGTCCAGCGCTTCTGCTTCGAGAACGACGCCAGCGACCAGGACCTCGACCCTGACCACTGGTTCTGGGACGAGGCCCGCAGCGGTGGGATCTTCGTCGAGCACGGGGTGCACTTCTTCGACGCCGCCGCGATGCTGATCGACGGCGCAGCCACCTCCGTGCAGGCCATGGCCGCCCGCCGCCCGGACGGACCGGTGGACCTGGTCTCGGCCACCGTCGCGCACGGCGACACGTTGGCCACGCACACCCACTCGTTCACCCACGCGCACCGGTGCGAGCGCCAGCTGATGCGGTTGGACTGCGGGGCGGCCGAGGTCCGGGTCGAGGGCTGGATCCCTGTCCGCGCCGTGATCGACGCGTGGACCGACGACGCCGGCCTGCTCGTCGCGGAAGGGCTGCCCGCCCGGACCGACGAGCTGCTCCACGTCGACGGCTTCCGCCCCGGCCCCGAGGCCGGGATCCGGGTCTCCAGCCAACCGAACGCCGCGCCGTCCCGCGTGCGAGCCCGGGGACTCACCCGCGATCTGCCGCACCACGTCCGCGTCGAGCTCACGCTCGGCGGGCACGACGCCAAGCCGGAGGCGTACGCCGAGAGCGTGCGCGCCGCGATGGCCGACCTCGTCGCCCGCATCGCCGACGGCGGTGCACCCTGCAGCGGCGTCGCGGAGGGCGCCGCGGCCGTCGCGGTGGCCACCGCAGCCACCCGCGCCGCCCAGCACGGGAGAGCCGAGCCGCTCTCCTCCACACCTGTCCCTGCCCGATGACCCTTCCCCCGATGAGGCACCAGTGATGAGGCACCAGTGATCAGCCGCCCGATGAACCACTCCTCCGGCCACCGCCGGTGGCGCAACCGTGTCGCGCTCGCCGTGGCCGTGCTGACCGGTCTGGCGGTCACGTCGACCGCGTTGCCGTCAGCGGCGACCGTCAACACCTCCACCGCGACCACGCCCCAGCAGGGGGCGGTCGCCGGGGCGCTCACCAACCTGGACCACCTCGACTGGCTCTCGGTGCCGGTCTCCCCGCCCGACCAGGACGGGCACACGACGTACCGGCTCGCGGAGGAGCCGGAGATCGGCACGCTCTGGACCTACGCCGAACCGAACCCGGACGGGAGCTTCCGGCATGTCGGCGGCGGGTCCTACGACGCCGCGACCGACACCTGGAGCCAGGGCGCGTTCAACGCCGACGACGTGAGCCGCGCCGCGGTCGTCTACCTGCGGCACTGGCAGGCGACCGGCTCGACCGACAGCCGGGACGCGGCGTACCAGATGCTGCGCGGCCTGACCTACCTGCAGACCGCGAGCGGCCCGAACGCCGGCAACGTGGTGCTGTGGATGCAGCCCGACGGCACCCTGAACCCCAGCGCCGAGCCGATGGAGCTGCCCGACCCCTCCGACAGCGACGCGTCGTACTGGCTGGCCCGCACGATCTGGGCGCTCGGTGAGGGCTACGCCGCCTTCGAGCAGGCCGACCCCGAGTTCGCGACCTTCCTCGCGGAGCGGCTCGACCTCGCGGTCGACGCGGTCGACCGGCAGGTCCTGGACCGGTACGGCGAGCACCTCGACATCGACGGCGAGCCGGCCCCCGCCTGGCTGATCGCGAACGGCGCCGACGCCACGGCCGAGGCGGTGCTCGGGCTCTCGGCGTACGTCGCCGCAGGCGGCTCTGCCGAGGCCCGGACGGCGCTGTCACGACTGAGCGAGGGCATCGCGGAGCTGCACGGCGGCGACGCCCGGCACTGGCCGATGGGCTCGGTCCGTCCCTGGGCGGAGTCCCGTTCGGTCTGGCACGCCTGGGGCGGCAATGCACCGGCCGCGCTCGCCGGCGCCTCGGTCGTGCTCGGGGAGCCCGCTCTGGCCGACGGAGCGGTGAGCGACTCGTTCACCTTCGACCCGTGGCTCCTGACGTCGGGCGGCGCCGACAACGGCCGGCTGCCGACCCGCGGTGACGCCTCGCAGATCGCCTACGGCGCCGACTCGCGGCTGCAGTCGCTGCTCGCCACCGCCGACGCCGCCGGCGCGACCACGGACGCCGCGTCCGGCCTGGCCGGGATCGTGGCGGCGTGGTACTTCGGCGCCAACCCCGCCGGACGAGCCGATGTACGACCCCGCCACCGGCCGGACCTTCGACGGGATCTCCCCCTCCGGCACAGATCAACCGCAACTCCGGAGCCGAGTCCACGATCCACGGGCTGCTCTCGATGATCGCGCTCGACCAGCACCCTGCCGTCGCCGAGCTCGCGCGGACCAACGGCATCGTGAACCGGCAAGGGACCGCTCACCCTCGAGGCGGAGGACGGCAGCCTGGCCGGCGACGCCTCGGCCACCGTGCCGCCCTCGCTGTGGACCGGCGAGTCGCTCTTCAGCGGCTCGGGGTACGCCGCCCTCGGCGACGGCGGCTCCACGACGCTGGCGCTCCCGGACCACCCCCGCTCGCTGGTGCTGCCGGTGTTCGACCTGCGGCCCGGCAGCGCTGCGGTCACCACCTTCCGGGAGGACCAGCAGCTCCTCGGCCGTGTCGCATCCGGGCGAGATCGGCGCGCAGGGCGACTCCCCGGCCCCGGGAGCGCTGCTGCCGGTGACCCTGCCGGTGACGCTGCCCGCCGGGGCGACGCGGCTGTCCGCCACCACCGCGACCGGCGACGGCGACCCGGCCGCCCTGGATGCGGTCATGCTCGAACCGCTCGTGTCGCGCCTGGTGCTGGCCGGTGACGGCCACGGCACCGCGCTGCTGCGCAGCGCCTCGACCACCTCCGAGCGCACCCAGGTGCGCGTCGCCGGCACCGGTCCGGCGCGGGTGCAGACCTTCGACGGCAGCGGCCGTCCGGTCGCGTCCTCGGTCAGCACGGCCCAGACGGTCACCGTGACGGTGCCCGCCGGAGGGTTCGCCCTGGTCCGTCGCTGACCCCCGACCGCGATCCCAGCCTTCCACGATGAGAGAACGAGGAGACATGTCCCTACAGGTCAACCCCCACGCAGAGTTCCCGCTCGGACCGTTCCGGCCCTACGGGCAGAACCCGATCATGAAGCCGCAGGGCGACGGCTGGGAGTCCGCGAGCGTCTACAACCCGGCCGCCGTGGTGAAGGACGGCAAGGTCGTCCTGCTCTACCGCGCCCACGCCGACGACATCGTCTCGCACGTCGGTCTCGCCACCAGCGAGGACGGCATCAACTTCGACCGGCACCCGGAGCCCGTGCTGTCGCCGACCGAGCCCTACGAGGAGTCCGGCGCGGAGGACCCGCGGGTCAGCGAGATCGACGGCACCTACTACATGACCTACACCGGCTGGGACGGCACGTCCGCCCAGCTCTGCCTGGCCACCTCCACGGACCTGTTCACGTGGACCAAGCACGGCCCGCTGTTCCCGGAGTTCAACACGTTCCTGCCGCAGGGCAACGGGAAGGACGCGCCGTGGAGCAAGGCCGGCGCCATCCTGCCGGTCCCGATCGACGGCCGCTACCTCATGTACTTCGGCGAGGGCTCGATCTACCACGCGTGGTCCGACGACCTGATCACCTGGAAGCCGTGCTCCAACGACGAGCCGCTGATGGTCCCCACCGGGCCGGGCACGTTCGGTGAGTTCCTGGTCGAGGTGGGTCCGCAGCCGATCATCACCGACAACGGGCTGATCCTGCTGCTGCACAACGCCGCGGTGAAGAACCCGGACGGGTCGGTCCGCTACACCTGCGGCCAGCTGCTCTTCGACCCGGCCGAGCCGACCACGATCCTGGCGGAGATGAAGCGGCCGTGGCTCGAGCCGTCGACCTACGAGGACACCCACGGCCTGGTGTCCAACGTGACGTTCGTGGAGGGCCTGGTGTTCTTCAAGGACACCTGGTTCGCCTACTACGGCCAGAGTGACTCGACCCTCGGGGTCGCGACGTACCGGGTCGGCGACCGCTACTCCGCGCTGGGCTCCTGATGACCGACGGGACCCCCTGGCTCGCCACCGCGGCCCACGGGCGCTGGCTGGAGGCCGAGGGGGACCGGTTGCTCGACTTCAGCCGGGCCTCCCGACACCCGGCCGGGGGGTTCGCCTGGCTCGACGTGGCGGGGCGTCCCGAGCTCGACCGGCCGGTCGAGCTCTGGATCACCTGCCGGATGACGCACGTGTTCGCGCTCGGCCACCTGATGGGCCGGCCCGGCTGCGGGACCCTGGTCGACCACGGTCTCCGCGCCCTGGCGGGACGCTTCCGGGACCCCGTACACGGGGGCTGGTACGCCGCGGTCGACGCCGCCGGGCCGACCGGTCGCGAGAAGAGCGCCTACCCGCACGCGTTCGTGGTCCTCGCGGCCGCGAGCGCGACCTGCGCGGGCCGCCCCGGCGCCGCCGCCCTGCTCGACGAGGCCCTCGAGGTGCTGCTCACCCGGTTCTGGGACGACGAGCACGGCATGGTCGTCGAGGAGTGGGACGAGTCGTTCTCGACGCTGGACGCCTACCGCGGTGTGAACGCCAACATGCACACGGTCGAGGCGCTCCTCGCCGCGGCCGACGCCACCGGGCGACCGCAGCCTGCTGGACAAGGCGCTGCGGATCGTGACCCGGGTGGTGCACGACCTCGGGCGCGGCCACGAGTGGCGGCTGCCGGAGCACTTCGACGAGCAGTGGACCCCGCTGCTGGACTACAACCGCGACACCCCGGCCCACCCGTTCCGCCCGTACGGCGCGACGATCGGCCACTGGCTCGAGTGGGCCAGGCTGGCGCTGCACCTGCGGGCCGCGCTCGGCTCCTCGGCCCCGGACTGGCTCCTCGACGACGCGGTCGAGCTGTTCGACGCCTCGGTCCGCGAGGGCTGGGCGGCCGACGGCGCGGACGGGTTCGTCTACACCGTGGACTGGGACGGCGAGCCCGTGGTGCGGGAGCGGATGCACTGGGTCGCGGCGGAGGCCACGGCCACGGCCGCCGCGCTGCACGCGGCGACCGGCGAACCGGCGTACGGCGCGTGGTACGCGACCTGGTGGGACCACATCGCCGAGGTGTTCCTCGACCCGGAGCGGGGCTCCTGGCGCCACGAGCTCGACGCACGGAACCGGCCCAGTGACACGGTCTGGAAGGGCAAGCCGGACACCTACCACGCCTTCCAGGCGACGCTGATCCCGCGACTGCCCCTGACGCCGACCCTGGCGGCTGCGCTGCGCGACGGGCTGCTCGACCAGCTGTGATGTCCCACGCCACATCCACGGGTGGAGCCGGTACTGGGGGTGGACGAAGCCGACTCCGATCGGGACCCGAGTAGGTAGCCCGCTGTCTGGTCGGGGCGCACTCTGAGTCATGCCCACCAGGATCAGCCGACGTACCAGAGTCTCGCTCACGACGTCCTGCCTCTGCGTGCTCGCGCTGGCGAGCTGCGGGACCGAACGTCAGGCCACCGTCGGGGACTCCCGTCGTGCTGAGCCGCAGCAGGGCCGGCCAGGCGATCAGCGCGCACTACACGCTGCCCGAGGGCGAGATCGGACTTCCTCGGGTGCGGGTGACGACGGCCGGGCCGGACCTCATCCGCTTCGAGTGGGACATCCTCGAGGACGACCCACCCACGCACTGGCTCGTGATCTACGACGGAGATCGGCTCTTTGCGCACCTCACCGACTTCAAGGACCCCTACCAGGTCTACGACTCCCCGGACGATGTCGGCGGCTTGTTCTACGACTACGTGCGCTCGTGGGTGCTCCTCCCGGGCAGCGCGAGACTGGCCGAGGCGTGCCCTGATGCCCAGCGGCTCGGCACCCGGTCGATCCTGGGGCGTACCGCGGTCGGCTACCGCTGCGGACGATCCCGCGCCGAGATGGTGACGGCGCGTCAGATGTGGGTCGACCGGACCACCGGCCTGGTGCTCCAGGCGGGGCGGGTCGTCGCGGACCAGGTCGACCCCAATCCCCAGATCGATGCGTCCACGTTCTCCACCACCCCGCCGCAGGGTGTGGAAGTGAGGCACTTCCCGGCCAAGTGAGGACCCGCGCGGTCAGGCACTCATTGAGGAGATCGCCTCGTGGATGCTGAGCGTCCGCCGGGCCGACTCCACGTGGAGGTTCTCGATCATCCGGCCGTTGTAGGTGACGACCCCCGAGCCCTTGCCGTCCTCCCAGGCCTGCAGGATGCCGCGGGCGTCCTCGACGGCTCCGCTCGCTCGGGGCGAACGCCTCGTTGGCGCCGTCGACCTGGCCGGGGTGGATCAGCGTCTTGCCGTCGAACCCCATCTCGCGGCCCTGCCGGCACTCCGCGAGGAACCCGTCGGCGTCCTTCACGTCGTTGTAGACCCCGTCGAGGATCGCCTTCCCGGTGGCCCGCGCGGCCAGCAGGGCGATGCCGAGCCCGGCCAGGAGCGGCTGACGGCCCGGGACGTGCTCGGCGTAGAGCTCCTTGGCCAGGTCGTTGGTGCCCATCACCAGCACGGTCAGCCGCTCGGCGGCCGCGGCGATCTCCTCGGCGTGCAGCATCGCGTACGGCGTCTCGACCATCGCCCACAGCTTGGTGTGCTCGGGGGCGCCGTGGCCGTCCATCGCCTCGACCAGCTCGAGCACCGCGTCGACGCTGTCGACCTTGGGGACCACGATCGCGTCCGGTCCGGCCGCACAGGCCGCCTTCAGGTCGTCGGCGTGCCACTCGGTGTCGGCGCCGTTGACCCGGATCGTCAGCTCCCGCTTGCCGTAGTCACCCGACGCCGCAGCGGCGCACGCCGCCTCGCGGGCGGCGGGCTTGGCGTCGGGAGCAACGGCGTCCTCGAGGTCGAGGATCAGCCCGTCGCAGGGGATCGACTTCGCCTTCTCGAGGGCGCGCTCGTTGGAGGAGGGCATGTAGAGGACGGAGCGGCGGGGACGGAAGTCGGCGCTCATGGTCGTCCTCGATCGCGTCGTACTGCTTCTTCAGCTCGGGGTCGATCGCCGCCAGCTGCTCGGCGAGCTCGACCAGCACCAGGCACTGCTTGAGGGAGGCGTCGTCCTCCATCTTGCCGTCGAGCATCACCGCTCCTGTGCCGTCGCCCATCGCCGCGACCACGCGGCGGGCGTGCCGGATGTCCTCGACGCTGGGACTGAACACCCGGTTGGCGATCTCGATCTGCTTGGGGTGCAGGCTCCACGCGCCGACGCAGCCGAGCAGGAAGGCGTTGCGGAACTGGTCCTCGCAGGCGGTCACGTCGGAGATGTCGCCGAACGGCCCGTAGTAGGGGTAGATCCCGTGCATCGCGCAGGCATCGACCATCCGGGCGATCGTGTAGTGCCAGAGGTCCTGCTGGTAGGTCTTGCGGTCCCCGGACTCCACGTTGTCGGCGTTGCGGGTGGGGTCCTGGCGGACGAGGTAGCCGGGGTGTCCGCCGCCGACCCGGGTGGTCTTCATCCGGCGGTCGGCGGCGAGGTCGGCCGGGCCGAGGGAGAGACCCTGCATCCGTGGTGAGGCACCGCAGATCTCCTCGACGTTGACCATGCCGCGGGCGGTCTCGAGGATGGCGTGGACCAGGATCGGCCGCTGGAGCTGCGCCTTGGCCTCGAGCTGGGCGAGCAACCGGTCGACGTACTGGATGTCCTCGGCGCCCTGCACCTTCGGCACCATGATCACGTCGAGCTTGTCGCCGATCTCGGTGACCAGCGTCGTCAGGTCGTCCAGCACCCACGGGCTGTCGAGCGCGTTGATGCGGGTCCAGAGCTGGGTGGGGGCGAACTCTGTCTCCTGCGCGATCTTGACCAGGCCGGCGCGGGCGGCCTCCTTGTTGTCGGCCTTGACCGCGTCCTCGAGGTTGCCGAGGAGTACGTCGACCTTGCCCACCATCTGCGGGACCTTGGCCGCCATCTTCTCGTTGCTCGGGTCGAAGAAGTGGATCGCCCGGCTCGGCCTGGCCGGGATCTGGGTGAGCGGGTCGGGGGCGCCGACTGCGAGGGGGCGGAAGAAGTCCTTGGCACTGCGCATGCGCGGAACCTATCGCGGCCCGCGGCCGGCCGGGTATGACCGATCTAACGGCGGAACCAGCCGCGCCGGCGGCGTTTCTGCGGCGGCGGCTTCGCCGGTCGGTGACTGCGGCCGGGCCCGCTGCGCGGACCGTCTCGTCCGCCAGGCCTCCACCTCCGCGTCGACGTCGCGGGGCTGGGTGATCAGAGGCGGTCCGTCGACCGGGGTGTAGCGGGCCTTGATCACCCGGGCGTTGAACTCCTCGACCTCCTCGCGGACCTCGGCCGCGGTGTGGAGCGTGTCGAGGCGGGCGTCGAGCTCGGCGTCGTCCTTGCGGAGCTGCAGAGCGGGCGGGAGGACGCCGGTGATCTTCTCCCGCTCGATCAGCTGCTTGACCCACCAGTCGGGGTCGTGCTCGGTGCCGAGCCCCCGGATCGGCTTGCCGGCACCGGGCAGGTTGTCGAAGTCGCCGCGGGCCATGGCCTGCTGGATCGTCAGGTCGACGTACCGCGCCTGGTCCTGCATGCGGTTGCGGGCTGCCGCCCGGCCGGTGCGGACGTCCCGTTCGCGATCGGGACGCTCCGGCTGCTTCTCCGTCATGTCCATCTCACCTCGCCAACACGATAGTCCGAGTCTCGGATGCGAGAGGACCGTCCGGGGTGGGTCGTTGACCAGTGCCCTGCCGACCGCTGGACTTGGAGGGTGTCAGCCCTTCCCGCCCCAGCGTCCGTGGTGGACCACCTCGGCGGGAGTACGACGCGGCCGTCGCGCCGCGGAGCCCGCGCTGCCGGGATCCTGCGCCCGGTGGCCGACGGCGATCGCGCCGATGGGGGTGTGGTCGCGAGGGATGCCGAACTCCTCGCGGAACGTGTCGATGCGGTCCGGCGTGATGCCGAAGAAGCAGGCGCCGAGCCCCTCGTCGACCGCGGTCTGCAGGATCAGCAGCGTGGCCATGCCGGTGTCGATGTGCCAGTAGGGGACCGGCCAGCGGGACTCGTCGCGGTCGGTCCAGCCCTTGTCCGGCTCGGCGTAGCGGTCGAGGTAGGCGTCCTTGTGGGACAGCGGCACGATCACGACCGGGGCGGTGCGCATCCCGGCGAGCCAGCCGCTCATGCTCTCCTCCGCCTCCTCGGGTGTGGTGGCACGCCAGAACCGGTCCAGGTCGTCCGGACTGTCGATGAGCAGGAACGCCCAGCCCTGGCTGAAGCCGGCGCTCGGCGCGTGCACGGCGTGCTCCAGCATCCGGTCCACCGCTGCCGGGTCGACCGGCCGGTCGTCGTACTTCCTGACCATGCGCCGCCGGCGCACCACGTCCCTGAACTCCATGGAGCCGATCTTGTCCTTTGAGCAGATGTGGCGCGACCTCGCGCCGGTCGGGCGGTCGTCGTCGAGCGGCGGCTACTTCCGGCAGCCCTACGAGTCCGCCGAGACCGAGCTGCGGGCGTGGTTCGTGGAGCAGGCGACCTCCCGTGGGTTGAGGGTGGAGTCCGACGACCTCGGCAACATCGTGGCCTGGTGGGACCGGGTGGAGGGGATAGTCCGTCCGAATCTTCGGTTGTCGATCCGTCCGCGGAGCAACCCAAGATTCGGGGACTATCGAGAAAGGGCGTGCTCACCGGGTCGCACCTCGACTCGGTTCTCGACGGCGGGGCGTACGACGGGCCGCTCGGCGTCGTGTCGGGGCTGGCCGCGATCGACGTGCTGCGCGAGCGCGGGTTCGTCCCGGCGAAGCCGATCGGGGTGAGCGTCTTCGCGGAGGAGGAGGGGTCGCGGTTCGGCCTCGCCTGCCTGGGCTCGAGACTCGCCGCCGGGGCGATGGACTGGTCGGCGGCACGGGAGCTGCGGGACCGCGACGGCGTCTTCCTGCCCGACGCCCTCGGCGCGGCCGGCATGTCGCCCGACGACGGCGACAAGTCGTGGGGACTCCACGACCGGGTCGAGTGCTTCGTCGAGCTGCACGTCGAGCAGGGCAGGGACCTGGTCGACCGCGGCGCCGCGATCGGCGTCGGCAGCGAGATCGGGCCGCACGGGCGCTACCGCTTCGACTTCGCCGGGCAGGCCAACCACGCCGGCACCACCCGGATGGAGGACCGCCGCGACCCGATGCTCACCTATGCCATGACCGCCCTGGCCGCGAACAAGCAGGCCCGGCTCGCAGGCGAGCGAGCCACCTTCGGGCGGGTCGACGTCTTCCCCAACGGCACCAACGCCGTGCCGTCGCGGGTGACGGCGTGGCTGGACGCGCGGTGCGAGACCGACGACGGGCTGGCCGCGCTCGTCGCGGCCATCGAGAAGCAGGGTGGGGAGCGCGCGGACCGGGACGGTACGACGCTCGCGGTCACCGCCGAGTCCGTCTCCGGCGCCGTTGCCTTCGACCCGGTCCTGGCGCGCCGGATCGCGGGCGACCACGAGGGCGGCGACTGGCCGATCATCCCGACCATGGCCGGGCACGACGCGGGCATCCTGTCCGCGGCCGGGATCCCCGCCGCGATGCTGTTCGTCCGCAACCCCACCGGGGTGTCGCACTCGCCGGACGAGCACGCCGAGATGGCCGACTGCCTGGTCGGCGTCTCGGCTCTGGCCGACACCCTCGAACGGCTCTCGTCGTGACCTCCCTCCTGCTCGAGCGGGCCTGGGTCGACGGGTCCGTCCAGGACGACGTACTCGTGGAGATCGAGGACGGCCGCTTCACCTCCGTGACCGCCGGCGCGCAGTCCGGGGAACGCCTCGCCGGGCTCACGATCCCGGGTCTCGCGAACTGCCACAGCCACGCGTTCCACCGCGCCCTGCGGGGACGCACCCAGCGTGAGCGGGGGTCGTTCTGGACCTGGCGCGACCAGATGTACGACGTCGCCGGGCGTCTCGACCCCGACGGTTACCACGAGCTGGCGCGCGCGACCTACCGCGAGATGGTCGCGGCCGGCATCACCAGTGTCGGCGAGTTCCACTACCTGCACCATCAGCCGGACGGGACGCCGTACGACGACCCCAACGCCATGGGTCTGGCCCTGGTCGAGGCGGCCCGTGAGGCGGGGATCCGGATCACCCTGCTGGACACCTGCTACCTCAGCTCGGGCTTCGGCGACCCGCCCCAGGGCGTGCAGGTCAGGTACGCCGACCGGGACGCGGGCGCCTGGTCGGAGAGGGTCTCCGGTCTCGACACGCTCGCTGACGCTCGCTACTCGACCAACGAGGGGCGCTCGGGCGGTGTGGTGGTCGGAGCGGCCGTCCACTCGGTGCGGGCGGTGCCGGGCGAGCAGCTGCCGACTGTTGCGGAGTGGGCGGGCGGCGCGAAGCCCTTGCACGTCCACGTCTCCGAGCAGCTGGCGGAGAACCAGGCCTGCATGGCGGTGTACTCCCGCACCCCCACCGAGGTGCTCGCGCTCCACGGCGTCCTCGGGCCGCGGACCAGCGCGATCCATGCCACCCACCTGACCGAGGGGGACATCCGGCTGCTCGGCAGCACCGGCACCCATGCCTGCTTCTGCCCGACCACCGAGCGGGACCTGGGCGACGGCGTCGGTCCCAGCCGGAGGCTCCACGTGGCCGGGGCCCCGCTCACCCTCGGCAGCGACAGCCATGCCGTGATCGACCTGTTCGAGGAGATGCGCGCGGTCGAGCTCGACGAGCGGCTGGCGACCCAACAGCGCGGGCACTGGTCGGCTCCGGAGCTGCTCAACGCAGCCACGACCACGGGACACCGCAGCCTCGGGTGGGACGACGCCGGCGCCATCGCCGTCGGCCAGCGGGCCGACCTGGTCACCATCGATCCGGCCAGCCCGCGGACCGCGGGCACGGGCCGCGACGAGAGCAGCGTCGTCTTCGCCGCCACCGCGGAGGACGTCACGCAGGTGATGGTCGACGGGCGGATCGTCGTCCGGAAGGGTGACCGCGACGAGATCGGGCGCGAGCTCGACGAGGCCATCGGGAAGGTGTGGTCGTGACCAGCACCCTCATCCACCACATCGGCGAGCTGGTCACCAACGACCCCGGCCGCCACGGCCTGCTCGGCATCGTCGAGGACGCCGCGCTCGTGGTCGAGGGCGGCACCATCGCCTGGGTGGGCCCCGCGGTGGACGCACCTCAGGCCGACGAGGCGTACGACGCCGGGGGGCGCGCCGTGCTCCCCGGCTTCGTCGACAGCCACAGCCACCTGGTCTTCGCCGGCGACCGGGCGGGGGAGTTCGCGGCCCGGATGGCGGGCGAGCCCTACGCCGCGGGGGGCATCCGCACCACCGTCGCCGCCACCCGCGAAGCGACCGACGAGCAGCTCACCAGCCACGTGGCGCGACTGGTGCAGGAGATGAACCGGCAGGGCACGACCACTCTCGAGATCAAGAGCGGCTACGGCCTGACCACGAAGGACGAGGCCCGCAGCCTCGCGGTCGCCCGCCAGTTCACCGACGAGACCACGTTCCTCGGCGCGCACGTCGTACCCGACGGCACCGACCCGGCCGCCTACGTCGAGCTGGTCACCGGCCCGATGCTGGAGGCCGCCCGCCCGCACGCGAGGTGGATCGACGCGTTCTGCGAACGCGGGGCGTTCGACGGCGACCAGGCGCGTGCCGTCCTCGAGGCGGGTCGGGCCGCCGGGCTGCAGGGGCGGCTGCACGCCAACCAGCTGGGTCCCGGTCCGGGCGTCAGGCTGGCCACGGAGCTCGGCCTGCTCGCCGTCGACCACTGCACCTACCTGGAGGACGCGGACGTCGACGCGCTGCGCGACTCCGGCACCATCGCCACGTTGCTGCCCGGGGTCGAGTTCTCGACCCGGCAGCCCTATCCGGATGCCCGCCGGCTGCTCGACGCCGGCGTGCGGGTCGCGCTCGCGAGCGACTGCAACCCGGGCAGCTGCTTCACCAGCTCGATCCCGCTGTGCATCGCGCTAGCGGTCCGGGAGATGGGGATGACGCCGGCCGAGGCCGTCCACGCCGCCACCCAGCGTGGCGCCGAGGCGCTGGGTCGCGACGACGTCGGCGCGCTGGTCCCCGGCCGTCGGGCCGACCTGGTGCTGCTCGACGCACCGACCCACGTGCACCTCGCCTACCGCCCCGGCGTACCCCTCGTCGCCGGGGTCTGGCGGGCCGGCCGCCCGCTCTGAACGCTGACCCGCCCGAAACTTTCGGGCGGGTCACCTCGGGCAGCTTGGCGCCACGTACGCAGGAATAAGGCACTTGCCCGATGTGCGGGCCTACCTCAGAGGGCGAATCTCGACTCACCAACAAACCGAGGAGCCGAGATGTACGACCCGAAGCTCACCTTCCTGAAGTCCGAGCTCGACTACCGCACGGACCGGCTCAAGTCCGGTCTGGCGGGCCACCGCCGCCACACCCGTGTCCGGCGGGGACGCCGTTCGGCCGAGGCCGTGGATCACGCCCGGTGATCCTGGGAGCGGCCGTTCGCGACATGATGGATGCCGTGCCCGGACACCCCAGCAGAACCCTTGTCGGACGGGACGCCGAGCTGACGGAGATCGCCTCCTTGCTCGGCGTCCGTCCGCGTCCGGACGAGGATGCCGACGGCGAACCGCGCGCCGTCCTGCTCTCCGGTGACGCCGGGGTCGGCAAGACCCGGCTGCTCACCGAGCTGCGCGACCTGGCCAACGCCGACGGCTGGCAGGTGTTCGCCGGACACTGTCTCGACTTCGGTGACAGCGCGCTGCCGTACCTCCCGTTCTCCGAGGTGCTCGGCCGGATGGCCACCGCCCTGCCCGACGTCGTCGACACCGCCACCGGGGTCCACCCCGCCCTGACCAGGCTCCAGCCGGGACGACGGGTCCTCTCCTCCCACGAGGAGGGCGAGCCGTCGTCGCTGGACCGGGCCGACCTGTTCGAGGCCGTGCACGGACTGCTCGAGGAGGCCGCGGAGAAGGCACCCGTCCTGCTGGTCGTCGAGGACACGCACTGGGCCGACCAGTCGACCCGCGACATGCTCAGCTTCCTGTTCTCCCGGCCTTTCGTGGGCCCGGTGGCGGTGGTCGCGTCGTACCGCTCCGACGACCTGCACCGCCGCCACCCGCTCCGCGCCCAGGTCGCGGAGTGGTCCAGGATCGGCGGCGTCGAGCGCCTGCAGCTCCAGCCTCTGGAGGCGTCCGACGTCCGCACCCTCATCTCCGAGCTCCACCCCGCACCGCTCGCGGCCGAGGAGGTCGCCGACATCGTCGTCCGCGCCGAGGGCAACGCGTTCTTCGTCGAGGAGCTCGTCGGGGCCGCGGCCGGGCCGGGGCGCTGGGTCCCGGCCGAGCTGGCCGACGTGCTCCTCGTACGCCTCGACCGGCTCGACGAGACCGCCCGCCAGGTGGCGCGGGCCGCGAGCGTCGCGGGGCGGCGGGTATCCCACGAGATGCTCGCCGCGGCTGGTGGGCTCGACGCCGGCGACCTCGACGCCGGCCTCCGCAGTGCGGTGGAGACGAACGTCCTGATCGCCCACGAGCGTGGCTACGCCTTCCGTCACGCACTGCTCGGCGAGGCGGTGTACGACGACCTGCTCCCCGGCGAGCGGGTTCGCCTGCACGCGGCGTACGCCGAGGCGCTGAGCAGCGGTGCCGCAACTGGTACGGCGGCCGAGCTCGCCCGGCATGCGCGGCTCGCCCTCGATCTGACCACTGCTCTGACCGCATCCATCCGGGCCGGTGACGAAGCGAGGGCCGTCGGCGGACCCGACGAGGCCGCGCACCACTACCAGCAGGCGCTGGAGCTGCTGGCCGATCCGGAGCGCGCTCGCGAGGTCGACATCTCCAAGCTGGTGGTCAAGGCGGTCGAGTCGCTGACGGCCAGCGGGCACCCGATCCGGGGGGCGGCCCTGGCCCGGGAGCAGCTCGACCGGCTGCCCGCCGACGCCGCGTCGGAGTGCCGGGCCCGGATGCTGGCTGCCCGGGCCGACGCCCTGGTGATGACCGAGACGCAGGAGGACCCGGCCGCGGTGTCGGCCGAGGCGTTGGCGCTGGTGCCCGAGGGCTTCCCACAGCTGCGCGCCAAGGTCCTCGCACTGCACGCGCGGGTCCTGTCGGCCTTTGGGCGCGACCACGAGGCACAGACGGCCGGGCTCGAGGCGCTGGAGCTGGCCGAGAAGCTCGACCTGACGGAGCTCGCCTCCGACGCGATCACCACCCTGAGCGGGCTCAAGCGGACGGGGCCGAAGGAGGGGCTGCGGGTCGCCCTCACCGAGGCGGTGGCCCGGGCGGAGGCGGCCGGCGCGATCGAGGCGGAGCTGCGCGGACGGGTGTTGCTCGGTCGCTCCTACCAGGACTGGGCGGAGTTCGCCGAGACCGAGCGGTGGTTCCGCAGCGCCATCGACCGTGGTCTGACGGCGGGGATCCCCTGGGCGCCGTGGTCGTTCGACGCCCGCTGGCAACTGGCCTGGGTCCACCGGACCCGGGGCGACTGGGACGCGGTCCTGGAGCTCACCGACGTCGCCGGTCAAGAGCCGCCGCCGCTGGCCAGGGCATTGCTCGACACCCTGCGGGCGACCGTGTCGCTGGCTCGCGGCGAGGACATCGCCGACCTGCTGCCGGACCTGCGCCGCTACTGGCACAAGGAAGGCCTGCTCCCCATCCACACCAGCCCGATGGAGATGGAGCTCGCCGGCCGGCGTGGAGACGCGGCCGCGGTGCTGTCGTCGTACGACGACGCGGTGGAGACCATCACCCGGATCTGGCACCCGTGGTTCAGCGCCCGGATCCGGCTCGCGGCCGTGGCGATCGGCGAGCTGGCCCGGGTGATGCCGCAGCTCCCGGCCGCCGAACGGCCAACGTACGTCGATCATGCCGCGCGGCTGCGCTCCGACGGGCACACCGTCCTCGAGCGGTACACCGACCCTTCGGAGTCGTGGGGTCCCGAGGGTCGAGCGTGGTTCAAGAGGCTGGACGCAGAGACGCTCCGCGTGCAGTGGCTCGCGGGGGTCGATCCGCCCCCGCTCGACGTACTCGTCACGACCTGGCAGGAGGCGGTCTCGCTCACCGAGGAGTTCGGGGACGTCTACGAGCTGGCGCGAGTGCGGGCAGTGCTGGCGGGCATCCAGCGTGCCGCCGGCGACACCGCCGCCGCGCGCGAGCTCGGCGACCTGGCCCGGGCGACCGCCCACGAGCTGGGGGCCAACCCCCTGCTCGAGGACCTGCGTGCGATCGGCAGCGCGCCGACCCGGGGAGCCAGCGCCCCGGACTCGCTCACTCCGCGTGAGCAGGAGATCCTGGGGCTGGTGGCCGAGGGGCGGTCCAACGGCGAGATCGGCCGCCAGCTGTTCATCAGCACGAAGACCGTGAGCGTCCACGTCTCCAACATCCTGGCCAAGCTCGGAGCCTCCGGACGGACCGAGGCCGCCGCGATCGCGCGTCGGCGGGGCCTGCTCGACTGACCCGTTCGGGTGACCGGCCCGTGTGTGGGTACGTCAGCGCTGGGCCCGGGGCTTGCCCCGCGACCCCTGCCGGAGAAGACTCGCGGCAGTATCGAACCAACCAAAACAGCAGGAGGAATGGATGACCCCCGAGGAGCCCCTGGGCGACGACGACATGACCACCAGCCCCGCCGGGGCGCCGCAGGAAGGCCTGGGTGGCGGTGACGCCGACGGGACCGACGGCGACGCGACCGACAGCACCGACGGCGACACCACCGACGCCGACGGCACGGACGCCGACGGCACGGACGCCGACGGCACGGACGCCGACGGCACCGACGCCGACGGCACGGACGCCGACGGGACCGACGGCACCGACGGAGATGCGTCCTGAGCGCTCTCGACCTGCTCAGCGGTGACGCCCAGACCTTCCTCGACAAGGTCTGGGCGTCCCGCGTGCACCTGCACCGGGGCGACCCGGACGACCTCGTCGGGCTGCTCGACCTCGACGACGCCGACCACCTGCTCACGTCGAGCGCGATCCGCACCCCGTCGATCCGGCTGGCGCGGGAGGGCGCGGTCCAGCCGGAGTCGTCGTTCACCCGCCGGGCGACGCTCGCCGGCCAGCCGCTCACCGGGCTCGTCGACGCCCGCAAGGCCCTGGCCGCGTTCGACGACGGCGCCACCATCGTCTTCCAGGGCCTGCACCGCTACTGGCCGCCACTCACCCGCCTGACCGCGGAGCTCGAGCTCGAGCTCGGCCACCCGTGCCAGGCGAACGCCTACCTGACCCCGCCGGACTCGCAGGGCTTCGCCGTCCACGACGACACCCACGACGTGTTCGTCTTCCAGACCGCGGGCTCCAAGCTCTGGGAGGTGCACGCTCCCGACGGCGTCGAGGAGGTCGTCCTCGAGCCGGGCCTGTGCCTCTACCTCCCCACCGGCACGCCCCACGCCGCCCGCGCCCAGGAGACCGTGTCGCTGCACGTCACCATCGGCATCAACCAGCTGACCTGGCAGGGGCTCGTCGAGCGCACCGTGCAGCAGGTCGTCGACAAGGTGCCCGAGGAGCACCTCCCCGGTGGCTTCCTCGAGGACCGTGGCCCGCTCGCCGGCGAGCTCGCCCGTCGGCTGGAGCAGGTCGCCGACGACGTACGCCGTCTCGACGCCACCGCCGCCGTCGAGGCGGAGGTACGCCGCTTCCTGACCGGCCGCGGCTCCCGGCTCGACGGAGGGCTGCGCGACGTCCTCGACGCGAGCGAGATCGACGACTCGACCCTGCTCCGGAGGCGCCCTGGCCACCCGTGTGTCCTTCTCCCCCACGGTGACCGGCTCGAGATCCTCCTCGGCGACCGCTCCCTCGATGTGCCGGCGTGGCTCGAGCCTGCCCTCGAGGAGATCCGGGCCCGTACCGAGCTGCGGCCGGCCGACCTGCACGAGCAGCTCGACCCGGAGAGCCGACTCGTGCTGTGCCGTCGACTGATCCGCGAAGGGTTGCTCGGGGTCGTCAGGTGACCGCCCCGATCCCGGGCGAGCCGGCCTTCCGCTGCGCCCGCACCAGCGACCTGCGCGACGAGACGATCGCGGGGACGGCGTCGACCGTCCGCGCGTACCTCCTCATCGAGCACCCCGGCTCCTGGGGCGAGGACGCGCTCCGCGACGCGCGGCTTCCCGACGGGCTGGGCGCGGAGCTGCGGCGGCGCGCGCACGAGGCGCGGATCCGGGTGCTGCTGATCCGGCGCACCGGTCGCCGCCCGGCCGGTGACGGGACCACCGTGTTCGCCGCCCACGCCCACCCCTACCGCCCCTGGATCGAGCGCGGCACCGTCGGCAACCCGGCCGACGTGCTCGACCTCGACTTCTTCGACCTGCGGGCGGGCCACCCGACGTCCCTGACGCCGCACGAGGAGTCGCTGTTCTGCGTCTGCACGCACGGCCGACACGATGCCTGCTGCGCCGAGCTCGGCCGGCCCGTCGTGACTGCGCTCAGCGTGGCCCACCCGGAGGAGACGTGGGAGGTCTCGCACATCGGGGGCGACCGGTTCGCGGGCAACGTCCTGGTGCTGCCGCACGGGCTCTACTACGGGCGGCTCGACCCAGCCGCCGCGGTCGCCGTCGCTGGTGGGCATCTGGCCGGCGAGCTCGACCTTGACCACCTCCGCGGCCGCTCGGGCTTCCCCACCCCGGTCCAGGCTGCGGAGATCGGGCTCCGTCGACATCTCGGGGAGACCCGGGAGGGCGCTCTGCGCCTCGACTCCCGGCACACGGAGGGGGTCGACACCGAGGCGGTGTTCGTGGCCGGAGGGGTCGAGTACGTCGTCGAGGTCCACTCCGCCTGGAGCGAGAAGCCGCAGCGGCTCACCTGCAAGGCCGAGCGGGACAACCCGATCCCCGAGCACACCGTGGTCGGCATCCACCGACGCTGACTCGGGACCTCAGTCGGCGTCCCGTCGGGAGATCCGTGCATTCGGTCCCCGACCCGTCGGCTTGCCTGTCATACTCCCTTGGCCGGCGTGGGGCCGGTCCGTTGTTCCCGGGAGTTTCCGTGCGCCTTTCCCGCACCGTCCGCGTCGCCACCGTTGTCTCGGTTCTGGCCTGCGGAAACGTTCTCGCTGCACCTGCCGAGGCGCTGATGACAACTTCCACCGGGGTCCGCTGCACCGTGATCGGGTCTGCTGGTTCGGACCTGCTCGTGGGCACTTCTGACCGCGACGTGATCTGTGGGCTCGGGGGCGATGACGACATCCGGGCCATGGGTGGGAACGATCTCGTCGATGCCAGCGGGGGTGCGGACCGGGTGTTCGCCGGACCCGGCGACGACCGCGTCCTGGGAGCGGCTGGCGCGGACCGCCTGGACGGCGGTGACGGAAGCGACAGCATCTTGGGCTCGGACGGCGTAGACGTAATCGTCGGCGCTGGTGGGGCAGACATCATTCGAGGCGGTGACGACGGCGACCGCATCGACGGAGGCCCACTCAACGACGAGGTCGCCGGCCAGGGTGGCAACGACTCCATTGCGGGTGGTGCCGGCGCGGACGATCTCAGCGGCCAGTCAGGTGACGACGAGTTCACGGGTGGCGACGGTCCCGACGAGGTGGACGGCCAGATCGGTGACGACTTCCTCGAGGGCGACGGCGGTGTGGACGACCTGGATGGTGGGGCCGGCACCAACATGTGCGTCGTGGATGCGGCCGACGAGAGCGTCCGCTGCCGGTACGACGAGGCTCCACCGGTGGTCCTCGAGACCCGAATCTCTCCCGACACCGTCGACGTGACCGACGCCTCGGCGCCGGTGACGATCAGTGTCCACGCAACCGACGACACCGGGATCGAGGACGTGCAGGTGCAGCTGCACAGCGCCGACCACTCGGTCCAGCTCCTCGGACCGCCTGCAATGCCGACCTCCGGCGACGACCGTGACGGTTGGTGGGAGACCACCTTCGAGGTGTCCCGCTACACCAGGCCCGCCGAGCTCAGACCTACCGTGATCGTCCGCGATCGACTGGACCGCCGGATCTTCGACGAGACCAGCTCCGCAACCCTGCGGATCACCGACGCGAATCCGGACACCCAGACACCCAGGATGACCTTGCTGGCTCCGCTCGACCAGGGTCCCGTCGACGTACGGACGAGTGCCGCCAACGTCGAGGTGAGCGTCCGCGCCACCGACAACCTCTCCGGCGTGGAGCGTGTCGACCTCTGCCTGGCCCGGCTGACCCACGAGCTTGCGAAGCCCATGTACGACGACGTGGTCTGCACCGAATCGGTCCCGAGGACGAGCGGCACCACCCGCAATGGCGTCTACACCACAGTCCTGCGCCTTCCAAAGGGATCACCGGGTGGTGACTACAACGTGCAGGCCTACGCCACCGACTTCGCCCAGACCGACTCCGGGGTTCGCTTCATGGGCCCCGATGCCTATCCGCTCTACATGGCGAGCGGTTCCGCCGGTCCAGAGCCGCAGCAGTTCCCGGAAGGTGCCGGACGGCTGAGCGTCCTGGGAGTTGGCAACACCACTCGGCCGTCGGTGGAGGCGGTCACCCTGACGCCAAGCCAGGTCGACACGCTCTCGGCGGAGGCCACGACACACGTGCAGGTGCACGCTCTTGACGCCGCGAGTGAGGGTGTCACCGCCGTCACTGCGGTCCTCGTACCCGGAACCCAGGAACTTGGCGCACCGGAGTTCGATCGCGCCGACCTCGTGCTCACCAGCGGAAGCGGGGCGGACGGCATCTGGGCAGGCGACCTCACGCTTCCTCAAGGCACACCAGCCGGCCGGTACGACCTGCTCGTGTTCGTCTCCGACGCGTCCATGTCGAGCCATTACACGGGCACGGGGTCGCCGTATGCCGACCACCTCGGATACGCGACACTCGACTCGGATCCGCATGTAGTCGTCGTGCAGCACCAGCCGTAGGGCAAGGGCCGGACTCACTCCTCGCCGGCGCGAGACGGCACTGGCCGGCACGTCGACGTACTCGTAGTATGCAAGTCCGGCGTACCCGACGTGAGGCTCCCATGACCGCCACCGACGACCGAGTGAACGCGCTGACCGAGGAACGCTTCGAGCGGATGTTGCGTCCGTTCGGAGGTGACGTCCCGGCGCCGGTCGACACGAGCAAGCTGCCACCCGGCCCGAAGTGGCCGGCCCTTGCCCAGAGCGCGGGCCTGCTCCGCTTCCGGCACCGGTTCGTGCCGTGGGCGCACCGGAAGTACGGCGACGTCTTCACCGTGCGGATGATCCCCCGCGGTCGCCCACTGGTGCTGTTCACCCGTCCGGAGCACGTGAAGGAGATCTTCGCCGGCGACCCCGAGGTCTTCCACGCCGGCAAGGGCAACGCGATCCTCGGGCCGATCATGGGCGAGCACTCGCTGCTCCTGCAGGACTCCCGCGAGCACCAGCGGGCCCGCAAGCTGCTGATGCCGGCGTTCAACGGTCACGCGCTGCGCACCTACGAGTCGCTGGTGACCGAGCTGGCGAGGGCCGAGGTCGGCCGTTGGCAGCCGGGCTCGGAGTTCCGGGCGCTGGACCGGATGAACGCGCTCACCCTCGAGGTCATCCTCCGGGTGGTCTTCGGGGTCACCGACGAGGAGCGGCTGGCCGAGCTGCGCCCCCGGGTCCGCAAGACCGTCGACGTCAACCCGGCGATCCTGCTCGCCTGGGGCTTTCCGTGGCTGCAGAAGTTCGGCCCGTGGAAGGGGACGGTGCAGAACCAGCGCGAGCTGGACCGGCTGATGTACGCCGAGATCGCCGAACGCCGGCAGGCTCCCGACCTGGCCGACCGCACCGACGTTCTCTCCCGGCTGATCCTGGCCCAGGAGGGCGACGACGCACTGACCGACCAGGAGCTGCGCGACCAGCTCGTCACGCTGCTGCTCGCCGGGCACGAGACCACGGCCAGCGCCCTGGCCTGGACGCTGTACGAGGTCGGCCGCGACGAAGATCAGCTGCGCCGGACTCGGGAGGCCGCGACCAGCGGCGACGACGCCTGGCTCGAGGCCGTGCTCAAGGAGTCGATGCGGCTGCACCCGGTCATCGCGATGGTGGCGCGCACCCTGATGAAGCCCGCGACCGTCGGCGGCCTCGACCTCCCGGCCGGCACCACCGTCGGTCCGTCCATCCTGATCAGCCACAGCCGCCCCGACAACCACCAGGACCCCGACGTGTTCCGGCCCGAGCGCTTCCTCGGCCAGAACCCACCCACCAACACCTGGATCCCGTTCGGCGGCGGCGTACGCCGGTGCATCGGCGCCGGGTTCTCCCTGATGGAGGGTGTCGCGATCCTGCGCGAGGTGCTTTCGGCGTACGACGTGCAGGCCGTGGCAGCCGAAGAGCCGAGGGTCCGCAACATCACCAGCGTGCCGCGGGGAGGTGCCCGGATCCGCGTGACGGCGCGCTGACGGTTTTTACCGTTTCGCCTCGCCGGGAGGCTGACGGTGGCAGCATGGCCGGGAAATTCTCGGGCCATGGGGGGATCGATCACGGTGCACGTCATTCTCGGAGCGGGGCTCCTTCTTGTCTCGACCACGCTGGTGGGTCTTGCGGCCACGCCGGCGGAGGCGGCCACCGGCTGCGACGCCCCGGACACCACCTGGGTCGGTCCGGCGACCGAGGGCGGGTCGGTGTCGTGGGCCGAGCCGACGAACTGGACCGCCGGCGTACCCACCGCCACCAGCGTCGTCTGCATCCCCAGTGACATTCCCGGGCCGGAGGTCACCTCGGCCGATGCCACGGCCGACGTCATCGACGCCCGCGGCGCCACGGTGACGCTGTGGCGGGAACTCACCGTCGGGACCAGCTTCGACGTCGGGGTGCTCGTGGGTGAGGTGGGCGAGCTGATCGGTCCCGCGACCACGACCGTGACGGACAGCATCGGGGGCTCCATGCTGACGCTGCTGGGGTCCGCGGTCGTCGAACTGTCCCCGGGCGCGGTCGTGGACGGCGACCTGCAGGTGTGGGACGGCTCGCGGCTCAATGTGCGCGGAGACGCCGTCCTGGGGAACGGTGCGACCGTCGACTCCTTCAGCGAGGATCCCGGTCTCTTCACCATCACCAACACCGGTTCGTTGACACTGGAGGCCGGGGACTCTAACGCCACCGTGCAGGGCGGTTTCGCCAACCACGGCGAGGTCACGGTCGCGGCGGGCCAGGGGCTGATGATGCTGGGCGCGGCGCCGGAGGATGCGAGTCCGGACCAGTTCTCCACCGGCAGCTTCACCGGGGCACCGGGGGCATTCTTCAACGTGTCCGGCACCGAGCTGCGCGACGGGGCTCGCATCGACGACGCGACCTTGGTCGACCACATCACGGTGCCAGCGGGCAACACCGCCACTGTGGCGTCCTCCAGTCTGGTCGGCTTCCCCGACGATCCGGCGCCTTCGATCCATGGCGACGGTGAGCTCGTGGTGACCGACGGCACCGTCGCCGACGCCCGGATCGGTGGCTCTCTCACCGTGACCGTCCCCGCAGGGGAAACCCTCACGATGGGAGGGAACGAAATTGTCGAGGACCGGGTCCATCTCAAGGTGTTCGGGGAGCTGGCCCAGATCGGCGACCTGTTCCTCCAGGACGAAACGAAGCTGACACTAAGGGGCCCTGAGGCATTCATTGGGGATCTGGCGACTCTGGACAACGGTCCGAACGGCAAGCTGAAGCTCCTCGGCGGCGCCGACCTGGCGGTAGCCGGACCCTTGCGCAACGAGGGCAACGTGCGGCTCTCGCCCGGCTCGCGCCTCGACGTAGGCGGGAAATTCCATCAGCTGACCACCGGAGCCCTCATCGTCGAGGTCGACTCCGCCGGGATCGGCCGAGTTCGCGCCGAAGGCCGGCGGGATCTCGCCGGTGGCCTGGTGGTCGACCGGGAGCCGTCGTACACCCCTCCGGTGGACACCATCCTGACGTTCCTCACGAGCAACGGTCGCGTCGATCCTCACGACGCCTTCGACGGAGTGGTCTCGCCGAAGTACGGGTCACGAAAGCTCCGCGTGCTCTACGAGCCGGACCGCGTCCGCCTGTGGGTGGACCGGGTCGGCTAGGGGATCGATGAGGATGCGTGTCACTCACGCGGCTGGGCTCCTTCTTGTCTCGACCACGCTGGTGGGTCTTGCGGCCACCCCGGCGGACGCGGCCACCGGCTGCGAGGCCCCGGACACGACGTGGGTCGGTCCGGCAACCGAGGGTGGGTCGACGTCGTGGGCCGATTCGGCGAACTGGACCAACGAGGTGCCGACCGCCACGAGCGTCGTCTGCATCCCGGGTGGAGTCGAGGGTCCGCTCGTCACGTTCACGACCGATGCCGCGGCCGACGTGATCGACGCCGACGGCGCGACCGTGACTCTGATCGGCACGCTGACGGTCGGGACCAGCTTCGACGTCGCGGAGCTCGTGGGTGACGTAGGTGAGCTGATCGGTCCTGGGACCACGACGGTGACGGGCAGCATCGGGGGGCCCTGGCTGACGCTCCTGGGCTCCGCGGTCGTCGAGCTGTCCCCGGGCGCGGTCGTGGACGGCGACCTGTATGTGTGGGACGGCTCGCGGCTCAACGTGCGCGGAGACGCGGTGCTGGCGGACGGCGCGACCATCGACTCCTTTGGCGTCGACACCTTTGGCTCGGATGAGCCAGGTCTCTTCACCATCACCGACACCGGTTCGTTGACACTCGACGCATCGGACTCGCATGCCACCGTGCAGGGCGGTTTCGCCAACCACGGCGAGGTCACGGTCACGGCCGGTCAGGAACTTATGATGTTCGGCGCCGGCCCCGAGGCAGGACCCGACGAGTTCTCGACCGGGACCTTCACCGGGGCCTCCGGGCCAGGACTATTCAACGTGGCCTACACCGAGCTGCGGACGGGGGCCCGGCTCGACCAGGTCACGTGGGTCGACCACATCACCGTGCCTGACGGCAACACCGTTCCGGTGGCGGACTCGACCCTCGTTGATTTCGAACCGTCCGAGAATCGCGCCCCCACATTCTTGGGCGGCGGCGAGCTCGTGCTGACCGACGGCACTCTCGCCGCGGCACGGATCGGTGACTCGCTCACGGTCACCGTCCCCGCCGGGGAGGTCGTCGAGATCGGGGAAGCAGCCCTGCAGGACCAGGCCCATATGCAAGTTTTCGGGGAGCTGGCCCAGAGGGGCGAGCTGTTCCTCGAGGACGACGCTCGGCTTGACGTGCACGGCGTTCATCGGGCGGTGGATGGCGGCGGTCCGGTGGACTTCGCGGGCACCGATCCAGGGGTCGAGATCATCCACCCGGAAGGGCAGCTCCTGGCCGATGAGGGCAGCGGGGCGTGGTTGTCTGCGCCCTTCGTGAACGAGGGAACCGTGGACAGCGGCACTGGCTTCATCTATCTCGGCCCGCGCGCGGACTCGCCCTCTGCGTCCACGGGCACCTTCCGCGCCGATCCCACGGGCTCTCTCTACCTCGGTTCTAATGTGGATGGTGACCCGCCTCTGGCTCTGGACCAGGCCGTCATCGAGGGGAGCGTGGACGTCACTGGCCAGGTGCTCGCGGACAGTCCGCGGATCCACGGAAAGTTCGAAACCGCCGACGGTGGCCGGCTTGGGCTCACCGGTACCACCACGCTCGGGGACGGCGCGTCGATCGCCGGTGACGTGGCCGTGAAAGGCCAGCTGCAGTCTGATCTCGGACCGAGCGGCACCGCGTCCCTGACCGGGGCCGAGGTGACGGGCAACATTGTGGCGATCTCCGGGACGCTCTCGGTCCCAAACCTGGCGCCGAGCACCTCTGGCTGATGACGGCACGCTCGGCGAGGGGCAGTGGTCGGCCTGGCCCGAGCGCCACGCTCGACCTGCAGGCGGTCACGACCATCGACGCGGAGATGATCCTCTACGGTCCCGGCGCCGTCGTTCGGCGACGGGCTGGCGACGCTTGACGGGATCGGCCCGAACGGCTTCCTGCTGACCGGTGGGGACGACCTGGCGGTCCCGGGACCGTTCCGCAACGAGGGGAACGTGCTGGCCCTCTGGTCCGGCTCCCGCCTCGACGTGGGCGGGAAGTTCCGCCAGCTGGCCACCGGGCACGCTCATGGACCCGACCTCGACTCCGGCAGGACGCGGCCGGGTGCGCGCCGCGGGTCCGCGTGACCTGGCCGGTAAGCCTGGTGGTCGAGCGGGACCCGGCGTACATGCCTCCGGTCGGACACCGTTCTGAGCGTTCCTCACGAGCGAGGGCCGCAAGGACGCGGACGATGCATTCGACCGCGTTGTCTCGCCTCCCTACGGAGCGAACGGCCGGCGGAAGATCCGCGTCGACTACGAGCGTGGACCGCGTGCGGCTGCGGGTCGACCGCGTCGGCTAATCCCGTGGCGGTGACGCCGACCTGGATGCGACGATTGCACCTTGTGAGCTGGCGAGACCGACTGCGCGCGATGCGCATGGACGTGACGCCCCTGCGCGACTCCCGTGACTTCCGGCTGCTGTTCGCGGCCGGCACGGTGTTCTACTTCGGCGCGATGGTGTCGTACGTCGCCATCCCTTACCAGATCTACACGATCACCGGCTCCAACTTCGCGGTCGGCGCGATCGGCCTGGTCGAGCTCGTGCCGCTGGTCGTCTTCGGCCTGTACGGCGGTGCCCTGGCCGACCACGTCGACCGTCGCAGGCTGCTGATCCTGACCGGCGTCGCCCAGGCGGTGTTCACCGGCGTACTCGCCGTCAACGCGTTCCGTGACGACCCGAGCGTCCCGCTGATCTTCGTCTTCGCGGGCCTGCTGGCTGCGTCCTCGTCCATGCAGCGGCCGTCCCGCGAGGCGCTGATGCCGCGGACCGTACGGCACGACCAGATCGTGGCCGCCAACAGCCTGACCAGCTTCGGCATGCAGGTGGGCGTCCTGGTCGGACCGATGGTCGGCGGGCTGCTGGTCGCCTACGTCGGCATCGGCTGGTGCTTCCTGGTCGACATCTGCGGTCTGGTCGTCGCGACGATGCTCTTCGTCGCGATGCGTCCCTACCCGCACCGCGCGGAGACCACCCCGCCGAGCCTGTCCGGCATCCGGCAGGGGCTGACCTATGCGCTCTCGCGTCGCGACCTGCTCGGCACCTACCTCGTCGACATCGCCGCCATGTTGCTGGCGATGCCGGTCGTGCTCTTCCCCGCGATGGCCGAGGAGATCTTCGCTCGGCCGGAGGTGCTCGGGCTGCTCTACTCGGCCGAGACCGTGGGGGCCCTTCTGGCCACGGCGCTCAGCGGCTGGACCTCGCGGGTCCACCACCACGGTCGCGCGATCGTGATCGCCGCGGCGGCGTACGGCGCCTGCGTGGGCGTGGCCGGGCTGATGCCGAGCATCTGGCTGGTGCTCGTGTTCCTGATGTTCGCCGGGGCCGCCGACATGATCTCGGCCGTCTTCCGGAGCACCGTGTGGAACCAGACCATCCCGGAGAACATGCGCGGCCGGCTGGCCGGCATCGAGATGCTGTCCTACTCCCTGGGCCCACTCGGCGGCCAGGTGCGGGCCGGCATCACCGCCGACCTGTGGACCGTTCGCGGTGCGATCGCCAGCGGCGGGTTCGCCTGCGTCGCCGGGGTCGCGATCACCGCTGGCATCCTGCGCGACTTCTGGTCCTACGACGAGCGCACCGACCCGCACGCCGAGGCGGAGCGGGCTGCCCGGGCGGCCGCCGCCGAGGCCTGATTCGATCGTGGCATCTCGATAGTCCCCGAACCTTTGGTTGTTGCGAGTGCGCTTCCACAACCCAAAGTTCGGGGACTATCCGGATCGGACCTCAGAACGCCGACCGGACCTCGGCCTCGGTCAGGCCGTAGTCGTCGAGCGAGTAGGCGTGCTTCGGCCGCTTGCCACCGCTGCGGGACTCGGCGTCGAGCGCGGTCACTGCCGCGTCGACCTCCGGCGTCCAGTCGAGGTCGAAGGCGTCGTACACCTTGCGCGTGGTCCCTACGGTGTCGGCCACGAACTCGCGGTAGTCGACGTCGACGAACTGTGCCTGGTCGTACGCCGCGCGGGCCTTGGTGAACGTCCGCCAGGACCGGGACAGCATGTCGAGCTGCGTGCGACCGACGGTCTCGCCGACGAACGTCGTGGAGGTGCCTGCCGTGGCCTCCACGGACAGCGAGCAGGCCGACGCGATCGAGACGACCGGGTCGCGGTGGGTGACCACGACGAGCGCGTCCGGGTAGACGGTCATCAGTGCGTCGAGGGCAACGAGGTGGGAGGGATTCTTCAGCACCCAGCGCTTCTCGGGGTCGTTGAGACCGATCAGCTGGAGGTTGGCTCGGTGCCGCTCGTACGCGTCGGTCCAGTCCTGCTCGGCCAGCCAGGCGGAGTAGCGCGGGACGTTGGCCAGCGACTCGTAGCTGATCGACTTCCCCGTCTGCCGCAGCAGCCGCCAGCACTCCTCGACCGACGTCGCATCCATGTAGTGGATCCCCATGAACTCGGGGTTCTCGATGTGGTGCTCGGAGAACGCAGCCTGCATGGCGGCGAAGATCGGGTCCTGCTCCCAGGTCTCCCGCGGTGGCCGTGGCTGTGGGTACTCGGTCAGCCACAGCTCGAGCCCCTGGTGACGCGGGTCGGCGTGCAGGAGGCGGTGCAGCGCGGTGGTGCCGGTGCGCGGAAGGCCGACCACGAAGATCGGCCGCTCGACCGGTACGTCGGCGTGCTCGGGGCGCTCGGTGAACCGCAGCTGGGTGAGCAGCCGGCCCACCAGCGCGCTCTTCACCTCGCGCCGGTGGAAGCCGTTGCCGAGCGGGGTCAGACCTGCCTCGGCTGAGGCCAGGTCGTCGACCAGCAGCCGCAGCCCCTCCTCATGGGCGGTACCGCCGAAGTCGTCAAGGCTCGTCGTGCGCACCGCCGCGGCGGCGATGTCGTCGTACGAGCCGATGTCGTCTCTCGGGTGCGTCATGTCAGTTGTCGTGGAACTCGCCGCAGTCGACGTTGAGCACGATCCCGGTCACCGCACTGGCGAGGTCGGACGCCAGGAACAGCGCTGCCCTGGCGACCTCGTCCGGCGTCGCCAGCCGCTTCAGGTCGGTGGGCTCGGCCTTCTCGCGGTAGATGTCCTCGTGGGTGACGCCATTCTCGGATGCCAGCCAGTCGAAGTACGCCTTGTTCACGTCCTCGTAGATGTACGACGGCGCGACGCTGTTGACCCGGATCCCGCGCGGCCCGAGCTCGGTCGCCAGCGAGGAGGCGAGGTGGGCCAGCGCCCCCTTGGACAGCTTGTAACCGGAGTACTCGGGCTGCGAGCTGTAGACGACGCACGAGTTGAGCATGATCACCGACCCGTTCGGCGAGGCCGCGAGCGCGTCGGCGAACAGCGCGGACAGCCGCAACGGTGCGAACACGTTGGTCTCGTTGGCGTCGCGCAGCCCTTGCAGGTCGAGGGTGGTGAGGGGGTCCATCGGCGGGATCCCGAACGCGTTGTTGATCAGGCAGTCGACCCGGCCGAACTCGTCGAGCGCGGCCTCGACCAGGCGCTTGCGGGCGTCCTCGTCGGTGATGTCGGTGGGCACGACGAGCGCCTTCCGGCCGTGCGAGCGCACCACCTCGGCCATCTTCTCCAGCCGCTTCTCGGTCCGGCTGACCAGGACCAGGTCGGCGCCCATCCGGGCCGCCTCCTCGCCCAGGGCACGCCCCAGGCCGGGCCCGACGCCGGAGAGCACGACCACCTTGTCCTCGAGGAGTTTCGGTGGTCGAGTAGGGCGCGCAGCGCCCGTATCAAGACTCATGACAGCATCCTTCGGGCCACAGCGCGTTGGCGGGCGGCGATCCGGGCCTCGTACTCGGACGGACCTATCTGCGTGGCGGCGTAGTGCGGCAGGCGGGACGGAAGCTCGTCGAACGGCACCACCTCGACGGTGGGTCCGTCCGTCTCCGAGAGGTCGCGCTCCAGGCGCTGCCAGCGCAGCATGATCGGTCCGGTGGGGTGGCCGGTGGTCTCGAGCCAGTTGGCGATGCCGGGGTTCTGCGCCGAGATCACGTAGCGCAACACCCCGTCGGGGTCGACCGCGGACTGAGCCTTGGTGAGCGAGGTCTGGTGCGTCTCGTAGTCGGTGGAGGCGTACCAGTCCGACCCGACCTGGATCGCCTGGTAGGCGCAGTCGGTGCACTCGGGCACGGTCACGACCATTGCCTCGTCCTCGTCGAGCTCGTAGTGGCCGATCGACGACATCTGCGAGGCCAGCCCGCCGGGCGTCGGCTTCGGAACGGTCAGGGTGTTGACCGGCTCCTGGTACTGGAAGAACTGCGGGAAGGCGAACCAGGTCTGGATCGACCCGGTCAGCAGCTTGCCGGCGATCTCGTACTTCTTCGCCAGCCGCTGCCGCGTCGGAGGGGTGGCCGGCCTGCCGACCCGGTCGGTCCGCTCGATCCAGAGCGACCCGCGCTCCTCGGTGTCCCAGTCGTTGTAGACCTCGCGCACGATGAGGGTCTTCGCGCCGGGCAGCGGCCCGAACCGCCACTCGAAGGTGCCGTCCGGTGCCACGTCGAGCTCCCGGTCGTCGAAGGCCGCGAGCGACTCCGGTGCGCTGTCGGCGGAGTAGGTGCCTCCCATGACCTGGAAGGACAGGTCGGCCGTGGTCCCGCGCCGCCCGCGGACGACGTACTCCGCGTCCTCGGTGAGGTACGCCGACCAGTAGAGCGCGTCGGGATTGTCGAGGCCCTGCCGGGCGAACTGGTGGGTCGAGTTGATCAGCACCGGACGCTCGAGGTCGTGGTCGAAGGCCATCTGGAGCGACGCCCGGATCCGACCGGCGAGGTAGGTGTAGCCCTCGTCGAGGTCGGTCTCGGTGCGGATGAACTCCGCCCCGCGGATCAGCTCCTCCGCTTCGGCGACCGCGTCGGTGAACGGCCTGGTGAGGTGGTCGCTCATCCGTCCACCTTGGCGATCACGGACTCGGCGTACGACTCGAGGTGCTCCACCTTCTTCTCCAGCGGCTCGGTGTCCGGGCCCTTGATGTAGGGCACCCGGAAGCCCACGATGCAGTCGGTGACGCCCTTGTCGGCCAGCCGCTGTACGCCGTCGGGGTCGTAGGCGTCGTAGGAGATCACGTGCACCTCGAAGTCGTCGCGCTCGTCGCCCTCGGCCTTGCGGATCTCGGCCAGGCGGGCGAGCAGCCGGTCCAGCTCCTCGCCGTCGCCGCCGGCGTGCATCCACCCGTCGCCCTTGAGCACCGCGCGACGCAGGGCCGCGTCGCTGTGGCCACCGACCAGGAGCGGGATCGGCTGGGTCGGGGCGGGGCTCTGCTTCAGCGGCGGGAACGAGTAGAACTCGCCGTCGTACCCGAAGTAGTCACCTGTCGTCAGCCCGCGCAGGATGTCGATGCACTCGTCCATCCGCTTGCCGCGCCGCTCCCACGGCACCCCGAGGGCCTCGAAGTCCTCGGGCCAGGGGGAGAGCCCCACGCCGAGGCCGAGCCGGTTGCCGGAGAGGAAGGCGATCGAGGCAGCCTGCTTGGCGACCAGCACCGGCGGGCGGACCGGCAGCTTGAGCACGAACGGGGTGAACCGCAAGGTCTCGGTCTTCGCCGCGAGGTGGGTCACCAGGGTCATCGTCTCGACGAACTCCTTGTCCTCGAGGAACTCCCGGTCGCCGGTGTCGGTGTAGGGGTAGGTCGAGTCCGACTCCTTCGGGTAGATCAGGCTGTCGGCCACGGTCATGCTGGTGTAGCCGGCCGCCTCCGCGGCCTGGGCCAACGGGGCATAGAAACTCGCCTGCGTCATGGCTTCGGCGTAAGTGAAACGCACGGTGACCCCTTCGGAGATTGGCGCTTACCGGAACCACGACTCTAGAACGTGTTCCAGTTTTCTGGAAGAGTGGTCTCGTGGACCTTGAGCAGATGACCGAGCGGCTCGCGATCGAAGAGGTGCTGATCCGCTACACCCGCGCCATCGACACCGGTGAGTGGGACCGCCTCGACGAGGTGTTCACCGAGGACGCCGACATCGACTACACGCAGAGCGGCGGCATCGAGGGGTCCTTCGCCGACGTGAAGGCGTGGCTGGCCGAGAACCTCCCGATATTCCCGAAGCGGATGCACACCCTCGGCCAGGTCGACGTGCGGCACCGGGACGCGGCGCCCGACGAGGTGCATGTCGCCGACGTGGCGGCGTACTTCCACAACCCGATGATGCTGGCGACCAGCGACGGCGCCGAGACGCTGGTCGAGCTGGGCGGGATCTACCATCACGAGATGGTGCGTACGCCAGCCGGATGGCGCAGCCGCCGCCTGGTCGAGGAGCTCGTCTGGAAGCGAGGGCTGTGATGGCCGAGCCGAAGGCGCGCCCCAAGGGGCTGGAGTCACCCATGACCCAGCGGGTGATGAAGTACGCCGGCCGCGCCCACGTGTGGGCCTACCGGGCGACGAAGGGACGGATCGGGGCGAAGTTTCGGGTCGGGTCCGCCCTGCGCAAGCCCGCGCCGGTGCTCCTGCTCGACCACGTCGGCAAGAAGTCCGGCCGGACCTACACCAGCCCGCTGCTCTACCTCCTCGACGGCCCGAATGTCGTGGTCGTCGCCTCGACCGGCGGGATGGCCAAGGACCCGCAGTGGTACCGCAACCTGATGGCCCATCCGGACACGCAGGTGCAGATCCGCGGCGACGTACGCCCGGTGCGGGCACGCACCGCCTCCCCCGAGGAGCGCGCCGCGCTCTGGCCCCGACTGGTCGAGACGTACGCCGACTACGACAACTACCAGTCGTGGACGGACCGGGAGATCCCGGTGGTGATCTGCGAGCCGCGCTGACCGCGATCCTGTCCACGCGTCGTCGGGATTGGTGCCGGGTCGGTCCGTCAGGGAGAATGTGGGGGAATCCGATCCCGAGAGCAGGGGAGTGAGCCGCACGTGCCCGACCGTGGCCTGCCCGACAGCGAGAAGCACCCCGTGGCCGCGGGACTCCTCGCGCTCGTGGGCGTGGGTCTGGTCGTCGGCCTGATTGCCGGGCTCGCCGCGCTCGCCGGCTCCCGGATGCTGGGTCTCGGCGGCGAAGACGCTTCCGCGCAGTCCACGTCGGAGGAATCGCTCTACCTGCCGCGGCCCGAGAAGACGACCGGCCCGAGCGGCCCGCTGATCACCCTGGCCCCCGGCGAGACCCAGTCCCCGACCCAGGAGCCCGCCCAGGGGGAGTCCTCCAAGGAGCCGAAGCCGGCCAAGAAGGAGATCTCGCTCTCGGCGTCCCAGACCTCGGTGGAGCCCATGGAGCAGATCGACCTGACCGGGGTCTACCCCGGCGGCGAGGGCGCCATCCTGCAGGTCCAGCGCTTCACCAGCGGCTCCTGGCAGGCCTTCCCGGTCACGGTCTCGGTCAGCGACGAGACCTTCGCGACCTACGTGCAGACCAGCCAGGGTGGCCTGAGCCGGTTCCGGGTCACCGACACCGACAGCGGGCTGGTGTCCAACGACGTCCGCGTCCAAATCGGCTGACCGTCCCTGCCGGTAACGCTGCGTTCGGGCAGCTTGCTGACCGGTATACCGGTCAGCAAGCGCCCACAACGCAGCGTTACCCGGCGGCGGGAGTGGTCGTGGGGGAGGCGACTTCAGACCGGCGGACGTCGAGCCGGTGGGTCCAGTAGCCCACCCATCCCGTCCCGAGCAGCCCTAGCACCCCGATGACCAGGCACGCGGCCGCCAGTGGGGCGGCCGCGGCGACGGCGCTGACGAGCAGGGGTCCGCCGCTGTTCCCGATGTCGCCGCAGAGACGCCAGCCGCCGAGGTACTGCGCGCGCCCGACCGTCGGGGCCGTGTCGGCGCCGAGCGTCATCACGATTCCCGCGCCGAGCCCGTTGCCGACCGCGATCAGCACCATCACCGCGGTCACCCCGGCCGCGGTCTCGGTGAGCGGGAGCAGGAAGCAGGCGGCGGCGACCGACAGGACGACGGGGACGGCGACCAGCGCCCGGCCGCGACGGTCCATGAGCCATCCGCCGGGGAAGAAGAACAGGACGTCGATGAGGGCGGCGACCGCAAAGATCAGGGAGGTGGTGCTGGCGGAGATGCCGATCCCGTCGGCCCACAGCGGCAGCAGGCTGCTGCGAATCGACCGGGATGCGCCGATCACGATCACGGCGACACCCAGGGTGAGCAGGGTCTGCCGGTGCGCGCCCAGCACCGACCGGACGGATACGTGCCCGGCCTTGCGTTGCGCCGTACGGCTCTCGACGCCGAGGTCGGGCATCACCAGGGCCAGCAGCGCCGCGGCCACCGAGGTGGCGCCGGAGAGCAGGAACACGGCGCGGATGTCCGCCACCGAGATCAGGACCGCGCCGATCAGCGGGCCGATCAGGACACCCACCCGGAAGGTCCCGCCGAGCAGCGACATCGCCCGTGCCCGCCAGTGCATCGGCACCGCGTCGATGAGGTAGCCCTGGCGGGCGATCAGGAAGGCCGTCCAGGCGGCACCGCTCACGGCGACGCACAGGCCCAGCTGCCACACCGTGGTGGCCAGGGCGGCGCCCACCATGGCCACGGCGTCCACGAGCCCGGCGACGAGCAGCGTGGTCCGTTCCCCGAGGCGGGCGACCATCGCGCCCGCCGGCAGCGAGGTCGCGAGCATCCCGAGTGGCCACAGCGCCACGACGAACGCCGCGGTGCTCACGTCGGCCCCGAGGGCCCGGGCCTGCAGCGCGAGCACGGGCATGATCGCGCCGTACCCGATCGCGCTGACCGCCGAGGGTCCGTACGCCGCGACCGCGATGTCTCGCAGCCGGAAGTCAGCCTCCCGCGTCGTCGACACCCAGGTCAGTCGGGGATCATGTCGAACGCGTCCGGATGGGGACCGCCCCGACCCTCCTCGCCGCGGTCGAGGGCGGTGATCGTCGACATGTCGTCGTCGGAGAGCTCGAAGTCGAAGATGTCGAAGTTCTCCTGCATCCGCTCCAGGGTGACCGTCTTGGGGAAGACGATGTCGCCGCGCTGGACGTGCCAGCGGAGCGCGACCTGGGCCGGCGTACGGCCGAGCTGGTCGGCGATGCCGGTGATCGTGGTGTCCTCGGCCACCTTGCCGCGGGCGATCGGCGCCCACGCCTCGACGGCCACGCCGTGTCGGGCGCACGCGGCGCGAACGTCCTCGTTGCCGAAGAACGGGTGCACCTCGACCTGGTTCAGCACCGGTACGACGCCGGTCTCGGACACGATCCGGTCCAGGTGGTGGGGCTCGAAGTTGGAGACCCCGACCGAGGCGGCCCGGCCGTCCTCGACGAACTCGGCCATGGTCCGCCAGGTCGTCACGAAGTCGCCGTCGTAGCGGGTGGGCAGCGGCCAGTGGATGAGGAACAGGTCGACGCGGTCCAGGCCCAGGCGGGACAGCGACTCGTCGAGCGAGCGCCGGGCGTCGTCGGGACGGTGGAAGCCGTTGTTGAGCTTGGTGGTGATGTAGAGCTCGTCGCGCGGGATGCCCGCGGAGGCGATGGCCTCGCCGACGCCGGCCTCGTTCTCGTACATCTGCGCGGTGTCGATGTGGCGGTAGCCCACCTCGAAGGCGTTCAGCACCGTCTTCGCCGTCTGGTCCGGCGGCACCTGGAACACGCCGAACCCGAGCTGAGGGATCGTCGTCTGGTCGTTGAGGGTGATGGTGGGAACGGTCATGGGTTCAGCCAATCATGCCCGCGTCGAGACGCTCGACCACCCGGGCGAGCAGGCGGCGCAGCTCGGAGGCGTCGCCCGGCTCCAGCCCCAGGGTCGAGAACAGCTCGAGCGGGACCCCGGCCACCCGGTCGCGCAGCTGCCAGCCTTCGTCGGTGACCTCGACGCGGACCCGACGCTCGTCGGCGGCATCACGACTGCGGGTGACGTGGCCGGCCTGCTCCAGCCGCTTCAGCAGTGGCGTCAGGGTGCCGGAGTCGAGCCGCAGCCGTGCTCCGAGCTCGCCCACGGTCATCGGCCCGTCGGCACCCCACAGGGCCAGCAGTGCGAGGTACTGCGGATAGGTCAGCCCGGTCTCGGCCAGGAGGGTGCCGTAGGCGCGGGTCACCGCCCGCGTCGCGGCGTACAGCGGGAAGCAGAGCTGGGCGTCGAGGTCGAGCTGTGGGTGCGGGGTGCTTGCCATGTGACGGAGCATACCCTTGCCACAATTAGATTGTACACAATATGATTGCTGCATGAAGACGATCTACACGACCTCGGCCGTCGCCTCCGGGAACGGCCGCGACGGACACATTGCCTCGCTCGACGGACAGCTCGCCGCCGACGTGCGGATGCCGCCCGAGCTCGGTGGCCGGGGCGGCGCCACGAACCCCGAGCAGCTCTTCGCCGCCGGGTACGCCGCCTGCTTCCACTCCGCCCTGAAGCTGGTGGCCGGCGCCGAAGCCGCCGACACCTCCGACTCCGAGGTCGTCGCCGACGTCTCGCTCGGCGCCCTCGACAGCGGGGCGTTCGGGCTGGCGGTGAGCCTCGAGGTGTCCCTGCCGGCCCTCGAGCCGGCCGACGCCAAGGCGTTGGTTGAGCGGGCCCACGCGGTCTGCCCGTACTCCAACGCGGTGCGCGGCAACGTCGAGGTCAGCCTGAACGTGGCCTGACGTCGCCCGATCGACGCCCTAGAGTCCGCTGAATGAGCACGGTGGACATCCGCCCGTTCGAGGACTCCGACGCAGCAGGCATCGCCCGCCTCTCGACGACCGTCCAGTGGCCGTCCCTGACCGACCCCGACGTGGTGCGTCAGGTCTGCACGGCGCCCGGCGTCACGGCGTACGTCGCCCTCGACGACGACCGTCTCGTCGGCTGGGCCCAGGCGCTCGGCGACGGCGTCCTCCAGTCGCACCTGAGCTTCCTCGCCGTGCACCCCGACCACCGGCGCCGCGGGATCGGCCGGCTGCTGGTGGTGGCGACGTTCCAGGCGACCGGGACGAAGCGGATGGACCTCGTCACCGACGACGCGGCGGAGGGCTTCTACGAGCGGTTCGCCCACAAGTCCATGGTCGGGATCCGGATCTACCCGGGAGCGCAGTAGCGAGCCTGTCTGCTCGGCTGAAACGGCTCAGCCGAGCTGGGTGTCGAAGAACCGGATGGTGCGGTCCATCGCGGCGAAGAACTGCGGGCCGAACGCGTGTCCGTCGTCGTACCACTCCAGCTGGGAGTTGACGCCCGACGACACCAGGGCCTGTTGCGTCGCCCGGGCCCACCGGGGTGGGCAGGTGTCGTCGAAGTTTCCGTGCACCATCAGCACCGGCTCGGTGATCGCCTCGAAGTAGGGGCGTGAGGAGTTCTGGCGCCAGAAACCGGGGTTCTGCGCCGGCGCCCCGTGACGGCGGATCAGCTCGCTCCGGACGTCGGCGTCCTCGGGGTCGTCGGCCATGAACTGCCGGTAGTTCTGGGCCTCCAGGGAGGACACCGACGCCCACGGTGCCGCGGCCTGGACCAGCCCGGGCGCGGCGACCAGTGCCTTGAGGATCACCCCGCCGCCCATCGACCGTCCGAACAGCGCCATCCGGTCGTCGTCGACGGGAACCTCCCGGGAAGCGCGCAGCGCCTTGACCGCGTTGATCACGTCGGCGCTGTAACCCAGCCGCATCCGGTTCTGGTAGTTCGGGTCGTCGTCGGACTCCGCGTGGTTGCGGTAGTCGACGTGCAGCGCGACGAACCCGCGCGAGGCGAGGTAGCCGCGCTCGCGCGTCATGCCCTGGCCGCGCACGTAGAACGCCGGGTCGATGTAACCGTGGGCCAGTACGACGGCCGGGAACGGGCCGCGCCCCGTCGGCACGTTGAGCACACCGCTGATCGTGTAGCTCTCCTCACCGCCCTGGCGGGGACCGGTGGTGCTGCGACTGCGGTAGGTGATGTCGTACGACGTGTAGGCGGACGTCCGCTCGCGTACCGCGCCGAGTCGCAGCCGGTCGCCGCGGTGGCGCTGCTCGGCCAGACCGGGCACCGACACCGCCGGGGAAGGCTTCGGCTGCTCCTGGGTCTCGGTCTCCTTGGGCTCGGGTTCAGGCGCTGGCGCGGAACTCGTCGCCGGTTCCTGCGGGCTCTCCGCCGGGGGATCGGGGTCGGCGGCCGGTTGGTCCGCGGCTGAGCATCCGGCGACCACCAGCACGAGGCTCGGCAGGAGGGCGGTGAGCAGTCCCGATCGCACGTGTTCCATTGTGGGTCACCGTTCCAAGCGCAGGCAGGTCATTGGCGACCCGATCCAGACGGAACAATCGGCGGACTCCCCTCGTTAAAAGGGCAGAA